>NZ_JBSFTG010000014.1:79662-197116 GCF_053590715.1 Nocardia sp. NPDC003183 | reverse complement strand
GCCGCAGACACCTCGGCTCCGACGGCACCCATGATCTCCGATTCTTGATCAGCTACCGCGACCCGTACGACCCACCGCCCCAGCCCTGACACCCCCTGACACCCCGCACAACACCGCCCGCCTCACCGAACACCAAGCAGGACAACCGAACACCGACCAAGGAGCACGCCATGACCGCACCCTTCACCCGCACCAGCCATCGTGAGTACAAACCCGGGCCGTGCGTCGGCCGCGACGTCGTGCTCATCCCGCCGCAGAGACGAGACCGGTGACATGTTCAACCCGCCTCTGCTACCCGGGATGCCCGACTTCCACGACTCGGTGGAATACCTGCGCCACAACCGCAACCTATCCCGCGAATCCACCGCTCAAAAAGCAGGATTCAGCAGTTCCTACCTCAACCAGCTCATCGGGCAACGCAAAACGCCCGGCACCGCCGTGTTCGACAAACTCGTCGAGTTCTTCGGCCTCGATCAAGACCCATGCCGACACCTCGAAGACCTGCTGCAACCCTCCGGCAGTCTCGAGCCCACCGACGAGCTACGCCGCCGCCTCGTCAACCACGGGGTCCAACCCCACCTCGACTGGCTCGACCAGCGCGAGATCCTCGGCGCCTACATTGATCCACTCCTGACCGTTCTGCTCGCCAACCAGGTACTGCACCGGATGATGCCCGGCCTCGCCGCGGTCGACTACAACATCATGCGGTGGATGCTCACCCCCATCGCTCGCGACCGTGTCTACGGCTGGCACGGCGAACTGCTCGACCTCGTCAGGCACCTGCGCGTCGTGCTCGGCCGCTACCGCGACGATCCCCGGGCACAAGAGCTGTTCGAAACACTGCGCACAGACCTCGCCTTCCGTAACGCCTGGGAGGGCAGCCCCATGCAAGTCGCCTACACCTGGCCTCGCGCAGCACCGATGCGCCTGCGCGTACCGGGCATGAACAGACCGCTCTCGCTCAACCTCGAAGTCAACGAGTACGGAACATGCTCCAAACTCTTCATCGTCCATGGCACCTACAACCCATGCGCGATCGCCTGTTGAGACGTCCACCGGTCCGAGCAACGCTGCCTCGCGCGGTGAGACCTGTTCGACAAATGCCGGAGGGGTCTAACCGCGCGGTCTGCTTCTGTCACATCGTGTTCAGCGGGGCGATTGCCGAAAATGCGAACGTTGGTATCGGATTTCGACTCACATCCGACAGCCAATGACAGCGGCAACGGTCGGCCGTAGTGCGGTAACGTGAATGCTCCCCAGACCACACGCTGGAAAGTAGGGGCGGCGGTGATACGAGCGCGGGAATGGACCGGCTTCGAAGCGGTCGCGCTGCAGGTAGGGATGCGCAGGTCGGTACGAGAGTTCGCCGCGCTACTGGGTGTCGAGACGACAACGGTCAACAACTGGCGTTCGCGGCTGAGCTCGGTGACACTTCGCCCCGCAACACAAGCGATCTTGGACACTACCTACGGACAGCGTGCCACTCCCGAGGACAGGGCGCGGTTCGACAACATCGTTGGGGAAGGCGAGGCCGCATGGAGAGCCCGACATCCCTCGACCGCACGAGGGTCCGCCAAACCGCCGAGTGTTGCTCTCGCAGCCAGTTCAACAGGGAGCTCCCTGCCAGTGCAGAGCGATCGGGAAGCGATCGAGGTGTTCGACGGCAGCGCGGCCTCGTCGCTGATGCGCTCGCTGGCGCCGTCGGAAGGTTCTCTCGGTAGCTTTGCCGCCGTCACCAATCTACTGGCAGGCCAGCGCCAAAGCATCGCACCTGATGCGCTGATCGGGCCGATCGAAGCCCACCGAGACGCTGTCGCCTCCTTGTTCCGGGCTGCGACCGACGACCGCATCAAGCAGCGCGCCGGGGCCCTGCTGGGCGAGACATCCGTGGTGGCGAGCCGGGTGTGGAGCGCCATCGGTGACCGGCCGATGGCACTGACTCATTGCGCGTTCGCCCGAAAACTCGCCGACCAACTCCAGGACAAGACAATGGGCGGGATCGCGCGCATCTTCGAAAGCAACCTTCGCTCGGATGCGGCAACGTTGATCAGTTCCGATGGCGACGTCGTCATCGGACTCCGGATACTCAAAGAGGCCGCTGGCGTCTCCGATTACTTACCACCTGCCGCGCGAGCCAGAATCGGCGCCGAACAAGCACAAGCCTACGCAGTGCTCGACCTGCGGGACGAATGCGAAGAAGCACTGACTCGCGCACAACGCGCCGCCGAGGATATCGACGAGAACGACCGCTCCGGGCTGTTCAGTGACTGGAACACCACGCGCATCCAGGTCTACGTCGGGACATGCCAACTGCTCCTCGGCCAACCCAAACGCGCGATCACCGCGCTCAACAAGGCGTTGAGCTCGCCCGAGATGGACAGCCCCAACGTTGCCCTGGCCGCTCGCGTTGATCTCGCCAGCGCCTATTCCCTATCGGGTGAACTCGACGAAGGCTGCCACGTTCTCGGCGAGACGTACCAAGCGCTGGCGACCATGGGCAACCATCGCGGACTCGAACGCGCACAACGAGCCATCGAGAGGATCGCTCCTTGGCAGAACGAACGGCCGGTCCTCGCGTTGATGGAGCGAGTACGCAGCATCAACGCCTAGCGATCGATCCTCACAGTCGACTGGATCGCTTGCGCTGAACGGACGGCCTCCAACACCTTGTCCGAGTCCAGCTCGTTCACGATCGCATCTGGTGAGTGCCCTGCCAACTCTTCGGGGGTCAGCCTGTGAGCGACAGCAACAACTCCGAATCCTGCGTGTCGAGCAGTAGCGATATCGTTTGGCGCGTCACCGATGATGACAGTTCGCGTCGGCTCGATCGGATGCCCGTACTTGGCCCGAAACCGGTCGGCGACGAACGCGGGCAGGTCGAATCGTTCCCTCGAATCTGAGCCGAACGCGCCGATGTCGAGGTCCAGGTGAGCGTCGAGGCCCGCCACGGCGAGTTTGAATTCAGCCGACACCCGCAGGTTTCCGGTGAGTGCAGTCTGGACGTATCCGTGCTCGGCCAAGGTGGCGATCGTGTGAGTCGCACCGGGGTAAGCAGCCTGGTCGCGGGCGAGTTCGGCCTCGCCTTGCGACATGACCTCCATCAGGACGTCGGCGTACCGACTGAAGCCCTCCTCGGCCGCCTCACTGGCGACGCCCGAGGTGATTGCCGTATCCACGACGATGGACTCATCGGTGTAGCCGTGCACCCGCGCAGCGGGGAAGACGACCGCAGACTCTTCGATGCCGTAGGTGCGAGCGACGGCTCGCCGTAGCCACCGCAAGTCCGCTGGGATCAGGGTGCCGTCAACATCCCAGACAATCAGTCCTGCCTGTGTCTTAGCCATGTTCACCGATTCTCGCAGACGGTAGCGGGTCCCGCAGCGATCAGAGGTTCTCGTAGCGCGCTCAGCGCCGACGTCCACGGAAGGGGGCCGGAGTCGGAGTCCTCGGTGATACGCACGAATCGAACGCCCCACTCCGCAAGCCGTTCGCGTGCCTGGCGTACGGCCGGGAAGTTCATTTGCTCCTGCTTCGCGTGCGGGATCGCCACGACGGGAAGCCCGGCACCGACAGCCTCTACCAGCAGGGCGAGCGGCAATGTGTCGCCGATGCCGGTGGCCCATTTGGCCATCGAGTTCGTGGTCAATGGTGCGGCGATGATCGCGTCGGCGGGCGGCAGGAGGTCCTCGGTTCCCGGTTGTTTGAACTCCCAGCGCACCGGGTGACCGGTCTGCGCTGCCAGTGCTTCGAGGTCGAGGAAGCGGACACCGTTGGGCGAGGCGACGACGCACACGTCCCAGCCGTCAGCTTGGGCGAGTTCGATCAGTTCGCCGACTGTGTCAGCTGGTGACGCGCCGGTCACGATCGCATACAGCACCCGAGTTCGCTCAGTCATGAGCCCATCATGGCAGCCTGACCAGGCGCTGTCCGGGCTAGACCACCGCTACGCCTACACGGTGGGCAAGGTTGCCCAGGTCGCCCGCGGTGAGGCTGCGCGTGGCCTCTCGCATCATCTGAGCGACTGCCTCCTGCACGGTGTCCATGTTCCGGACATGTTCTGGCGCAATGCTTTCAGCTCGCAAGAACGCATCCAGGGCGATCGCATGGGCACGACGTGACGCCGCTGCACGTCCGACCTCGACCCAGTACTGGGCGGCCCGGCCCGGGGTCGGCAATGTCTGCGGTTTGAGCTTCCTTGCCAGGTCGAGCACGGTATCTGGCTCATCTGCTTCCATGGCGACCGACATCTTCCACAGCGCCACGTTCGACGAGCCGAAGGTGGTGTTGGCAATGACGGTCGAGTGGTCGGTCGGGATGGAGCGGTCGAGCCGTGCGGCGTACTCGGCCGCGTGTTCCAGGTGATCGCGGGGATCGCCGCCGGTCGCCGCTGTCGCCAACGATGCCTGCAAGTGCAGCATCCCGACCGTCTGCACATCGTTGGCGGTCTGTGCTCGTGATCCGACCACGGCCGCAGTGCTTTCCGCGCGATCCAGCGCGGCCTTCAACGACATCGGTCGCGCCAGTAGGACCTGGCTGCTGACAAACGCCGCAGCCGCGATCCCCGGCCGACTCTCGATCGTGCGAGCGGCGTCTTCGGCGGCCCGCGCGGCTGACCAAGCCAGCGCGAGGTGTCCTCGGGCGCGCATCACCACCGATGTGTCGAAAGCGACCTGTGTCAATGCGTCCCAGGCGGTGCGCTGGTCACCACCACGGCTTTCGTGTGCGTGCCGGTAGAGGTCGGTGATCAACGGCCCGACCAGCAGCGCGAAAGTGGTGTACTCGCCGGCCATGTTGAGTCGCGTAACCGACCGTGTGGCGGCAAGGAGCGCGGAGATCGGGCGCAACGGTCCGGTGTCGGTGACGTTGCCTGCGGCCCAGAAGGCGGTCTCGATGTCGCTCACCAGTGCCGAGAAGTCGTCGGCCTCGGCCTGCGGTGGCTCCGCTGCGGTCGATCCTCGATCAGATGCGCCCGCGAACACCGCCTCGGTTCGTTCGACGCTCGGTTCGCTGGTGATCGGTCCAACCGTGGTCGAGGCGGCACCATGTCGTCGCGCCTGTTTCGAGTGTCGCTCTCTCCAGGCGGTTTCGCCTTCGGCGACGATCTGGTCGAATCGTTCGCGGTCTTCTGGCGTCGTGCGTTTCGCGTAGGTGGTGTCGAGGATCTCCTGCTTTTCGGAGCGGGGTTTGACCGCGCTCAGTCCCGACCGCCAGTTGTTGATCGTGGTGGTCTCGACGCCGAGCATCGCGGCGAACTGGCGGATCGGCTGTCTCATCGCCTCTTGCAGCGCGGCAGCTTCGAAGCCGGTCCATTCCCGCCCTCGTATCATGCGGCCCCCTACTTCCAGCTCCTGAACTGGGAAATGCCTACGGTACGCCCACGCTACGCCACCACTGTGCGGTTCCTGCCAATGCTGTTGACGGGCAACGATTGACACCAGAACCCGCTTCGGAAAATCCATGGCAAAACTGCCGAACGGGTGCACCTCGTTGCTTTGGACGCGTCACCAGGAAGGCCCGCGCATGACACATTCGGACGAGCTGAACACCCAGCCCGCGGTGAGGCGTGACCAGTCCTTGGGCGCCAGCCCGATCGCTTCCGCCGACACTGTCGTTGCGGCCGAGGCCACCCACAACCAATCGCGCGCCGAGCTTGTCAGAGCGCTCGAGGCGATGACGCAAGCCGGGTTTCTCACGACTGCGCCCGCTGTAACCAGAACCGAAGCCGCCGACACAACGGCCGTGACCGCGCCGACTGGACAGTTGCGATGACCCAGACCAGCACACCCAGGGCATGGACCGAATCCCCCCACTCACGCTGCCAGTTCTACCGGAGCATGTGCTCGCTGCCCACCGTGGTCGATCCGGCAACAGGGCGGATCACGATGCGGGCCGGGTTTGTCGGGGCGGTGATGATGCCGACCGAACTCGCCCAGCGGGTCAAGACCAGTCTCGACCTTCGCGGTATCGCGCCGTTGTCGATCGTCGGCCACCCGCGCGCGGAAATGTGGACATTCCTCGTCCGGTCCGATATTCGGCCGATCGGTGACCCCGCCGAGGTCGCTCGCTTGTGGAAGGCGCGAGTGGTGGTAATCCGCGACGGCGACATCGCGTTGCCGTCCCCGGTGGCGGACCCGCTGATTGTTCGCACGTGGGTGTCTCCGGCCACCAGCGCTTTTCGCCCCTCGGGGGCGGTGGTGATCGGGTGCGCGTTATCGATCTTGAGGCAGACCCCCCGATGAACAACGGCGGCCGGTCACCTCGTCCTGACGAACCAGATATTCGCCTTTCGGTCGAATTGTCCGGTGTGCGCGTGTATTTCGCCGCGTGCCTGACGGCCGCGTTGGTGTTCGTCTGTGATGTGGCCGCCCGCCGCCCCGGCACTGTCGCCGTCTATCCCGGCCACTGTGCCGGATTGCCCCGCCTGCCTAACGAGCGCCTTTTCCTCCAGCCCTGACCCCCGCACAGCGCACCTTCCGACCACCCGAATGACCTTGGCGCGACGGCCTGGTGAGACCGGACGCAGCTCACCCAGGTTTTGCCCCGCGCCGAGGCGGCCCCGGAGTCGATTCCCGGCGACTACCGGGGCCACCCGACCTCCGAGATCCACCGAAGGGAACCGAGAACGCCATGTACGCACAGTTCGACACGACAAACGTCTCCTCCACCGCGCGCTCACACCGCCACCGATGGATAGCGACTGGGGTGCTGGCCGGGCTCGCAGCACTGGCAGTGGTCGCGGTAGTGACGGCCCCGGACGGGGGCGCGCAGCCGACCGGTTTCGCTTGCGCGGAAACCGCCGAACTCGACGTCGTCACCGGTTCCGGTCCGGGAGACACCACCAGCGGCCCGACCGCGATCCTGGGGTTCAATCACGCCTACTACGTGGACCGATCCGTCGAGCACGCGCGCCGGTTCCTGACTTCGGACTCATCGATCACCACTGGCGACCGGTTGCAGACGGGCATCGATGCCGTGCCCGCCGACACTCGCCACTGCGTGAGTATCTCGCCGTTGAACACCAGCGGTGAGTCGGTGCGGTGGGCGGTGACCGTGGCCGAGTTCCGGCCCGGCACCGGGCCTTGGGTCGCCCGGCAGACCGTGACCACCCGCACCGTCGACGGGGCGACTCTGATCAGCGAGATCACCCTGGCCTGACTCGGGGCCGGGCACACAGACCACCTGAATACCTCGGACGGAATCCGGCGACCCCCCGAGCCGGTCGGCCTCCGAGGGTGGGGAACGTTCCCGGAGGCCGCCGAACCTCCCGGCCTCCGGGGACGCCTACCCGACCCACACGAACCACACCCGGTGGAACCCTCCACCGAATCTCAACCAACGAAACTACTTGGAGAGGTTAGAACCATGGTCAACACGAGCCGGTACGACACCACTGATGGCAGGCCGGAAACGTTGCAGCGCTTCCTGATCGCCAGCGAGTCCGACACCATCCATCAGCGCTCCTACAGCACCAAACTCCTCCCGGGGCTGTTGCAGACCCACGACTACGCCCGTGCGTTCTTCGACAGATGCTCGGCCGTGATGGGCATGGCCGACGACAGCGAGGAGCTTGCGCTCGCGCGTCTGCAACGCCAGACCGTTCTCGACCTGCCCGGGTACGAGTTCCACATGCTCATCGACGAGGCCGCGCTGCGAGTCACCGTCGGCAGCTGCGAGGTGATGACTACCCAGATCCGCCACCTGATGAACATCGTGACCGCTCGCGCACATGTCCGCATCGGCATCATCGCGCTCAATGCCGAATTCCTCGCCCCAGCAGACAGTTTCGACTTCAGCACCGCCACCGACTCCGACAACCAGCCAATCACCGATCCGTTCGAGGACACCGACACCGTCGAGCTGGTCGAACGAACCTTCGACCTGCTCGCCACCACGGCCGTCTACGGCGAGGAAGCACACGCCATCCTGGCCCGCGCGCTGGCCGGCCACACCGAGTCCGGCATCTGAACCATCCGACCGCCCGCGAGCCCCAGCAACACCCCGACGCCGCAATTCCTTGTCACGGTGGCCGGGAAGTCTGTTCGGTGCTTCGCGGCACCCTCCGGCGAGGACAGGACATGACAACCCCCAACGAGACAGTGCTGGACACCAGCCGACCCAACACCGCCCGTGTGTGCAATGCGTTGCTGGGCGGCAAAGACCACTACGAGCTCGATCATGTGATCGCCAAGCCCCTTATGGACAGCCAGCTCGCGACCGCCATGGCCGAAGCGCGTCGCTTCGCCCGGCGCGCGGTCGAATACCTCACCCACACGCATCAGGTGACCCAGGTGGTCGAACTTGGATGCGGACTCCCGCTGCACCCCGACCTCGGTGAGATCGCCAACCACGCAAGTGACACCACCCGCGTCCTCTACATCGACAACGACCTCCTCGCTACCAACCACTCCCGTGCCCTGCTGACCGAACCGAACAACGCCGTCGCCAAGATCGACCTCACCGACACCGCCGCTGTCCTCGCTGAGATCACCGCGGTCATGGACTCCACCGCACCGATGGTGGTCTGCCTGTCCGGGACCGCTGAACTCCTCGCCGACGCCCCCGCCGTCCTCGACGCCCTGACTCGCCAGCTCCGGCCCGGAACCTGGATCGTGTTCAGCCACATCACCGCCGACATCGCCGAAGACGACATCAGCAGCGCCGTCGCAGCTCTGGGCAACGCGGGCATCACCTTTCACCCGCGCGACCGCGACACGATCACCACGATGCTGGCCCCCTACCGGCTCACCGATCCCGGATTGATCGCACCGCACCGGTGGCGGCCTACCGATACCGACCACGACACCCTGCGGCCTCTACACCCCGTCGCTTGGGACCTGGCCGCTTACACCGCAATCGGCCAACGACAGTAGTAGAGAACAGGACCCGAACCGATGGCATGGGATCGCGACGACAGCGACGACAGCGAAGGCACCGAGCAGCAGTGGTACTACGGGCAGCTGGGTTTCGCGCGCCGCGCGGGAATGACCGCACTTGTCGACAAGCTTGTCGCTGGTGGGCCACCCCCACCCAGGAGCGCCGACGGCCCGATGGGGTGGCTGGTTTGGCATGAGCACCACCTGCCCACATCTGAAGAACTCGCCCAGCTCGTGGACCAGCTGCTCGGTGCGGAGTTGATTACCGCCACCCAGCTCAGCACCCACACCCTGGCTCCCCACGACGCGACCAGCATCGCGACCTTGCGGGAACTGATAGCCACCCGCACCGCCGACGACCGTCCAACCGGATAACGCAGTCGATTTCGATCTTCGTCACCGCTACGTCTCGACACCCAGGAGGTACCCATGCCGCTGACATGCACGGTCCACGAAACACCCGCTGATCTGGCCTCGGCAGCAGCCGATCTGATTGCCACACATATTTATTCGGCAATCGACGCATCGGGCGAATGCCTCATCGCGGTGGCCGGTGGAACGACACCGGTCTCGACCTATCGCGAGCTGAGCAGGCTCAATATCGATTGGGCCAAAGTCGTTTTCGTTCAGACAGACGAGCGGATGACACCGCAGCCAACCGATCGATCCGCTGGGTCGATAGAGACGGCTCTGGGTCTGAGCGGGCCGGGTCATCGCGCTATCTGGTGCCCGGTTCGGGTGGGTGGGGACAGCCAGGAGACCGCTGCGGGGTATGACGATCAACTTTCGCGACTGCGCGCCGAGGGCGTACCCGACATCGCGGTGCTCGGTTTGGGAACCGACGGCCATACCGCCTCGATCTTCGACCACACTCTCTACGAAGCCCCTCTTCAGCGGGTGGTTGCCACGACCTACCAAGGCGAGCCGCGAGTCAGCCTCGGGCTGAACTATCTGCGGGCCGTGCCGACTCGAATCCTGCTGGCCACCGGATCCGGTAAGAGTGCGGCACTGGCGAAAGTCCTCACACCCGCCATCGGCGCTGCTCCGGTGCCAGCCGCTGTCGTGCTCGGTGAGGACGGTTATGTCCTGGCCGACGCCGCCGCCCACCCAGGCCAGGCGTGAGAATGAGGAACGTAGCTGGCGATGGCCGCCCGGTGATCGTGTTCGATCTCGGCGGGACGTGGTGGCGGTGCGCGGTCGTGTCCCCATCCGGTGTGCTCACCGATCACGACCGGCACCCGGCAGTGACCAAGGCCGGTACCGGGAGCAATACCGCCACACTGCGCGAGCTGATGGTGCAATTTCTTCTCGCCCAAACCCGTCGACTTCTCGAAATCCATCCCCGCGTCGCGGATGTGGGGATCTCGATCGGTGCCGCCACCAACGGTCACACCGGACAGATCCTGGCCAGTGCACCGCTGTGGGGTGACAGCGCAGACCCCTTCGATCTGCAAGTCATGCTGCGGGAGAACGAATCACGAGCCCGGTGGTGGGTGGTCAACGACGTGACAAGTCTCGCGATGGCCATCGCAAACAGGCCCGAGGTCCGTGCGATGGGCGTGAAAACTGTTGCGGCGGTGACAGTCAGCAGCGGTATCGCCGCGCGCACCATCGACGTGGAATCCGGCGAGGTGGTCTTGGACCCGGTGCACGGGATTCAGGGCGAAATCGGTCATCTGCCAGCAGCGGTCACCGCAACGCTGTCGACCGATCCGCCGGTGTGCGATTGCGGCGCTGTCGGACACGTCTCGGCCATCTCGGCGGGCAAGGCGATCGACCGGCAGCTCGCGCAGCTGGCGAGCATCCTGGGCGCGGACGCGACCACCGAACCATCACCACTGGCTCGCCTGTGCTCTGCGCTGGAGAACAGCAATTCTTACGCCACAACGTTTCTCGACTCGGTGACCGCCCCGCTGGCGCGAGCACTGCTGTACCTGCTGACCATCGATGCCCGCATCGAGCACGTGTTCTTGTCCGGCGGGGTGGTCGACACGCTCGCCGATCACTACATGAACAGCATGTACCGCTGCCTGGAAGCTGACGGCCTGTACCTCGTCTCCACTCACCAGCCCACCGTCTTTCGCGACCGCATTTCGCGGCTGGAATCCGATGGGCTCGATCCACTGCGCGGAGCAGGGCTTTTCGCTCGCGCGCAATCGCTACCAGCAACCGCCCGGCCCGGGGGAAGGAACTACTGACATGGACCGCATCTGGGGCATCGCTGCGACACAAACGATGTGCTACCGAATCCGACGAACACGAGACTGCCTCGACCCCGACAACAACGACCTGGCCGACGCCGTGGGCATCGGCAATCGCCGCACGCTGGTCTTCGTCGACTCGACGGTCATGAGCTTTTTCGGCGACAAGATCCTCGCCTACTTCGACACCTACAGCTCACTGTGCACCGTCGTGCCGATCGAAACGACCGAGCGCACCAAGAACTCCGAGACAGTGAGCCGGATCGTCCGCGAGTACGACAAGTTCGGACTCAGCCGGCGCCGCGATGCCGTCGTCGCAGTCGGCGGTGGAGTCCTGACCGACGTGGTCGGCTTCGCCGCGAGCATCTACCGCCGAGGCGTGCCTTATGTCCGAGTACCGACCACCTTGTTAGGGATGGTCGACGCTGCCGTGGGCGTCAAGACCGGGATCAACTTCAACGGCCGCAAGAACCGGCTCGGCACCTACTACGCCTCGAGCGAGACCCTCGTCGACCCGAGCTTCCTGTCGACGTTGCCCGACCGTCAGATATCCAACGGGATGGCCGAGATCCTCAAGATCGCACTGGTCAAAGACAGCGGGCTGTTCGACCGCATCGAGCGGGAATGGACCACCGCTCCCGGTTTCGCAGCCAACACGACAGTCAGCGGCCCCATCATCGACGCCGCGATCACCGCGATCGTCGAGGAGCTGGAACCGAACCTGTGGGAGGACAACCTCGCCCGACTGCCCGACTTCGGCCACACCTTCAGTCCCTCGTTCGAGCTGGCGGCGAAACCGAAGCTGTATCACGGGGAAGCCGTCGCCATCGACATCGCGCTGTCGTGCGTGCTCGCCCACCAGCGCCAACTCATCGACGACGAATGCCTGAGCCGAATCCTGACACTGATGGCCCGCGTCGGACTTCCGCTGAGCCACACCTGCATCACCGACGAGATGCTGCGCGCGGGGCTGTCGGACTCGATCCGCCACCGCGACGGCAACCAGAACCTTCCGCTGCTCACCAAGATCGGCACCGCGATCTTCGCCCAGGACATCACTGCGACCGAGCTGTCCACCGCCGCCGAAACGGTGCGCCCGTTCCACACCGAACTGTGCACCGCATGACCACCGCCGACACCACCGCCGTCAACCGAGCCCTGGTGCGCAGCGGCGATGACCTGCACCTGCGGCGCACGCCTCTACCCGGTATCCCCGAACAAGCCACGATCCGCCGTGTTCTTCGGGTAGGCATCTGCGGCACTGACCTGCAGATGCAACGCGGCGCGCGGTCCGACCGCGCCACGATCCTCGGGCACGAAGGTCTGGCCCTGTCTCCGGACGAACGAACCTGCGAGATCTTCAATCCCGTCGACCCGACCAACCAAGACGTGATCCTGGGGCACAGCTACGACGGCATCCTGCGCGACTACGTGCCCACCACACTCCCGTGCCGGGTTGTGCCCGCGCACGAGGGACTCCCGGTCGACCTCGGTGCGCTGGTCGAACCCACCGCCACCGCCCTCTACGCCTGGGAGCTGATGAGCCCGCTGCTGCGCCCGGCCGCGAAAGTCGCGGTCTTCGGCAGCGGTTCAGCAGCCCTGCTGGCGGCAATGCTGGGCGAGGATCTCGGGTACCGGATGCAGATCGTTCACCCGCGGCGAGGGCGACTGCGCTACATCGACCAACTCGGCGTGCTGACCGCGAGCACCCTCACCGACCGGATACCACCAGCCAGCGTCGACGGTGCCCTCGTGTGCCTGCCCCGCGGGGCCACCGTCACCGCCATCGGCGCGGCCACTGTCAACCTCCGCGACAAAGGCGTGCTCGACCTGTTCGGTGGCATCCCCACCGGACTCCAGCACCCCGCGCTGCCCGGCATCGACTTGTCAGCGGTACGCCGCTCCAACGTCTGCGGGCAAACCCCGAATACCGACTACGCCCAAGTGTTCACCAAGCCTGGCAAGCGAATACGGGTGACCGGGCATCGGGGAACATCACGCGCCCACCTCGACCGAGCCCAACAACATCTGCTCGCAGCTCCCCACCGATTCGGCAAGCTCATCAGCCACGTGATCTCGCTCGAAGAAGCCGCCCTGCGGATCCCGTCGATGGCCCGAGGCGAACGACCTTTCGGCGAACACGTCAAGGTCGTCGTCGACCTGACCATGTCCGGGCCCGCGCGCGAGGCCGACCTGACGACCACCGTGGCCGAACACCTGGAGGTGATCCGATGACCGCTCCCGTCGCAACAACCTATCGGCGTATCGAGCACCGCGACCACGCCGCCTTCCTCACCACCGCAACGGTGGCCGGGCAGCCCTACGGGCTTGCCACCGACCGTGTGGTGCTAGCCCCCCGAGCGGTCGGCGTCTGCCGCTCGGACCTGCGCGAGATCAGCGGTGTCCGGTTCGGGCGCTGCGACTTCGGCCACGAGATCGTCGGCAGCGTCCTCGACACCACCCCGGCCCTGGCCGACCTGCGAGGGCGCACAGTGGTGTTCGATCCGCACCCCACGCTGGCTCACCGGACATCAGGATTCGGCGAACTGGTCGAACTCAGCGGTGACCCCCACCAGTTGCGTGCCGCGCTGGTCCCGGTCCCGGAAGGGATCACCGACCGGGTGGCCGTGTTCACTGAACCGCTGGCGTGCGCGGTGCACTGCGTCACCCGGCTGCACGCCGTCACCGCCGACCTCGGCCTGGCGCCGGAGACGGTGATCGCGGTGTTCGGTGCGGGGATGGCCGGGGCCCTGATCAGTGCCGTCCTCACCGCCACCGGCTACCAGAGTGTCCTGCTCAACCCCAGCAAACCGCGTATCGGGTTCCTGCGCCGCCGCCGCGCTCTGCCCTCGCGGGTCTTCGACTCCAACCGGCACCGTCCACCGTTTCAGCGAATCGTCGTGGCCACCGCCGCCGCCACACCGCACGTGCTGGAGACATGCTCGGACATGCTCGCCGACGACGGACTGCTGCTCGTCTTCGCAGGCACACAACCCGGTGACCAACTCGCCGGCATCGACGTCGACCGACTGCGCCGCACCGAAGATGTCGGCGAATTCGCGTGGTCGAGCGGGCGGCGCTACCTCGCGGGCACCCACGGGGCCACCGCCGCCGACTTCCAGACCGCCCTGAACCTGTTGCGGCGCAGCGCCGATAACGGGTGGTCACCATCGTTGTGCGTCAAGCGACTCACCACTCAACTCCTCAAACTCGACGCCGCTGCCGACCACCTCACCGCCACCGCGGCCCGCAGCGACCTCGGCAAAACAATCGTGCAGATCCGCCCCTTCCACCTGTCGGAGTCGCGATGAAGGTCCCCCGCTACAACCACCTCTCCCAGTTCACAGACCTGACCGCCACCACCGAGAAAATCAGGCACACGCTGGCCACCGGCGACTACATCCTCGGCGATACCGTCGCCCACTTCGAGCACCGATTCGCCGATTACCTCGGCGCTACCCACGCGATCGGAGTCAACAGCGGCACCGACGCACTGACTTTCGCCTTGACCGCGCTCGGCATCGGACCGGGCGACGAGGTCGTCACCGTCGCCAACACCTTCCACGCCACAGCCCTGGCAATCACCACTGTCGGGGCGAGGGTGGTGCTCGTCGACTGCGAACCCGATACCTATCTGATGGATCTCGACGCGCTCGACGCAGCGTGCGGGCCGCGCACCAAGGCCATCCTCGTAGTCCACCTGTTCGGCCGCAGCCTGGACATGAACCGAGTCACCGCCATCGCCGCCCGCCACCAGATCCCCCTTGTCGAGGACTGCGCCCAAGCAGTCGGAGCCACCTGGAACCACCAGCGGGTCGGCACCTTCGGTGCTGCCGCCGCCTTCAGCTTCCACCCGAGCAAGAACCTCGCCGCGGCTGGTGACGCCGGAGCCCTCGTGACCAACAGCCCCGTAATCGCGCACACAGTCAGGACGTTGCGCGGCCTCGGACAGGACGGGCAGGACAACCACGTCGCGCTCGGGGCGAACTCCAAACTCGACGCCATCCAGGCCATCGTCCTCGACGCCAAACTCGATCATCTCGACACCTGGAACGCCGAACGCCGTGCCATCGCGGCCCGCTACCGCCACGCCCTCACACATCCCGCCATCACAACGCCACCGCCATCGGAAGAGCCCGGCGACCACGTTTACCACCTGTATCAGGTCGCGGTGCCTCATCGCGATGCCGTTCTCGCACAGCTGCGCTCGGACGGCATCGACGCCGTCGTCCGCTACCCCGTCCCCATCCACCACCAACCCGCCTTCGCCCGCTATGGGTTCGACGGGAAGTACCCACACGCCGAGAACCAGGCAACCAGCACGTTGTGCTTGCCGATCCGACCGGACTTGTCACCAGCAGAGGTCGACTTCGTCTGTGACCGCCTGACCACCGCAATCACCGACTCCCAGGAGGCCCTCGCATGAACGTGTCCATCGCCCCGGCGCTGATCGGCGCCGACCCCCTCGCGCTGCGCGAGGCCATCGACGGTGTCGCGGCCAGCACCGCCAAATACCTGCACCTCGACATCATGGACGGTCACTACACCCCCGCGATCAGCTTCGGCCAGCGCACCGTCGCCGCCATCCGCCAGCACACAACCCTGTCCCTCGATGTCCACGTACAGACCCTGCAACCCGAGCGCTACATCGACGACCTCATCACCATCGGAGCCGACCGGATCAGCTTCCACATCGACGCCGCCACCGACATCGGCACCGCCCTCGACACACTCCACGAGGCTGGCATTCGCAAAGGGCTGGTCCTCAACCCCGACCTCGGCCTCGAACTCCTCGACCCCTACCTCGCACGCCTGGACTTCGTCGTCCTCATGACCAGCCGCCCCGGCACCAGCACCTTCGATCCCACCGTCCCGAACAAGATCCGCACCCTGCGCACCGCCTTGCACAACCAACACCTCGATACCGTCGAACTCGTCGCCGACGGTGGCATTACCACCATCACCGCACCCCAGATAATCGCCGCCGGAGCCGACACACTCGTCGCGGGCAGCGCGATCTTCAACGCCGCCGACACCGACCTGCGCACAGCGGTACACCGACTCGCCCAACCGGCCCAGACCGCCGCCGCGCGGGAGCACTGACCGAATCAGGAGACAGTGTGCTGACAAGCCGCGCGAAGGGAGCTCGTGTCCGCTACAGGTCCACCGGACAACCCACGGGATACGCTGGTGCCGCCGCCACCGTCGCCACGTGTGGCAGATCCCGGTGGTTAGATCGAAAACTGTTCCAGCCCTATATTTTTCGGCTGCTCGAAACGTCGAGTCCGTGACGCAACACAGGAGGAACCCAACGTGTCGCAGACACACGAGGCGGTTGTGATCGACATCGTTACCGAGGTAGACGACGAGACCTTGGCCTCGCTGACAGCTCTCCTACCTCAACTATCCACCACCGCAGCACTTTTGACCCGTGAGCGCTTGGAGGCGGTCATCGATTCCCCGTCGACGCGGCTGCTCACCGCACGGGTCGACGGAACGATCGTCGGCGCGCTGACACTGGTCATGTACACGATCCCCACCGGGCTGCGAGCACGTATTGAAGATGTCGTCGTCGACCGAGTCGCGCGGGGCCTCGGTGCCGGACGAGCCCTGACCACCGCTGCGCTCGCCATCGCGAAGGACCACGGAGCGCGCACAGTCGACCTCACGTCGACTCCGACGAAAACCGCAGCCAACCAGCTCTACCAGCGGCTCGGATTCGCCCCACGCCAGTCCACGACCTACCGCATGAACCCCTGACCAAGGTCGAACTGCCACCGCGACAACGCCGCCCAGACCGAAGGACCCGAATGGACAACGCTCAACCCACCACTGAGGCCCAGATCCGGCACCACGCCATCGCCCTGGCCGCCCTCGCACACAACGGCCTCGTCTTCGCCACCGACGTCTTCGACCGGCAACGCTACGAACAGGCCGAACAGATCGCCGCAGACCTGCTCGCCCTTATCAGCAACAGCACCGTCGAGGACCTGCAGAAGAACGTGTTCCTCGAAAAGGGATACATGACACCCAAAGTCGACGTCCGAGGCGGCGTCTTCGATGACCAGGGCCGCATCCTGCTCATCCGCGACCGCAGCGACGAGAGGTGGACTTTGCCCGGCGGCTGGTGCGATGTACTCGAACCTCCCTCGCTCGCAGTCGAACGCGAAGTCGAGGAAGAATCCGGAATCACGGTGCGCGCCAGCAAGCTCGTGGCCCTGCACGACCGGGACGTGCAAGGTCACCAGCCCGCCTTCCCTTATCACGTGTACAAGCTGTTCTTCTTGTGCGAGACCATCTCCCACGGGCAACCCAGCCCCGTCGAGACAATGGAAATCGGCTGGTTCGACATCGACAACCTGCCCGAGCTGTCGACCACCCGTGTACTCGACACCCAAATCCGACTTCTCCACGAACACTGGAACAAACCAGATCTGCCAACCATGTTCGACTGATTACTCGTCGCCATGACGAGATCCGGGGCACTGATAGCCGAGTCGTAGGCTCGTCACTGACGGCCGGGGTTGGCGGCCGTACTCGACCGGTTGGGCACTCGATTCTGCCGCCCGGCAGTTGCCGGAAACGGTGACGGGCCCTCCCGGTCGAGAGAAACTCTGTTGCCGGATAGCGGGTTTCGAGCCATCTTCACCTGCCACAACCATCCAGCGATCGCCCGTCGGTGGGTACTGTTTGGCGTATCGTTTGCGTTCCCAGGCCAGATGCTGACTATAGGAAATGGCGATGATACGAGGGCGGGGTTGGACCGGTTTCGACGCGGCTGCGCTGCAAGAGGCGATGCGTAAGTCGACCCGAGAGTTTGCCGCGCTGCTGGGTGTCGAGACGACCACGGTCAACAATTGGCGATCAGGTCTGAGCACGGTCAAACCCCGACCTCTGACGCAAGAGATCCTGGATACCGCCTACCGGCAACACGCGACCGCGGAAGACCGAACGAGGTTCGAACAGATCGTGGCCGAAGGCGAATCTGTTTGGCGCAGTCGCCACTCGGCAACATCCCGTCAGACCCACTTGCCCGCACTGGCCAGGTCCACCGACCATGCCGACAGCCCAAGCCGACCGGTTAGCGGTGTCCCTGACCTCACCACACGACCCCAGGAGATGAGCGAGTGCCGAGCCGAGGCCGAAGGAGAGGATGAGGTGAACCGCAGACAATTCGGGGTCGGTGCGTTGAGTGCCATCGCTCTGACGGGAACGATGGCTGGGCTACCTCAACAACCTCTCGCATCGGCCAAACGGCTACGCCAACAACCTCTCGCGTCGGGGAAACGGCTCGGTCTCGCCGAGGTTCGTGGCTGGCTGACTTTCGCGGAGGAGATCGATCAGCGCGATCAGCGAGAAGGTGGTGCCGGGCTCGTCCGAGAAGCTCACACCACCTTGTTGCAGGCCCGCGGCCAACTCGACTCCGCGCAGTGCGATCCCGCGACCGCTACGGCAGCTGCCAGTGCGGTTGGTAATGTGGCAGTCATCGCGGGCTGGGTGGCCTATGACTCCGAACATCACGACCTCGCTCGCGCCTGTTACCGGGAGGCGTTGGAGTTGTCGGCACGGTCGGGCGACGATGATCTGGCAGTGCACTCGCTCCTCAACGCTGCCACCCTGGAGATCTCGCTGTCACGGCAAGGGGCAGGCAATCCGTATCTGGCGCTGCAGAACGTCAACCGGGCCGCACAGATCGCACAGCCGTGGAAGCCCGGCCGCATCCACGCACTTATCGCGGTACGGCAGGCACAAGCCTGGGCGCGCATCGGAAGCCATGCCGACTTCCGTACCGCGATGAATCACGCTCACGCGGCTATGGACACCGCGTTGAATTCCGAACTCCTCACTCACTGCCCCCGCTGGCTGCGATTCGTCGATCCGATCGAACTCGCCGGGCACGAAGCAAGGGCCTACGGTGATCTCGGCGACCATCGCGCGGCGTTGGATCTCTACGAGCGTGCGCTGGAAGGCCAAGGCGTGCGCAACGAGGCCAACACCCGCGCGTGGTACGCAGCGACCCGCGTGGCTGTCGGCGACCTGCGCGGCGCGCTTGCCGAAGCAGAGCCAGTACTCGCCACGCTGGAAGAAGTCGGATCGACCCGGACTCTGCGTGTGCTCGCTCCACTCCGCAGTCACGGCAGAATGGCCGAGGAGTTTGCACACCGCTACGACAAGATCGCCCAGAAAGCTCTCACCCCGTGACCGACTTGCACTTTCACCACCACGGCGCTGCATCCGCCCGCGAGCAACGCGAAACCGTCGAAGGCATCTACCGCCGCTCCTACACAACGGCGATCGACTCTGGTGACCTGTTCGAGTCGCCAGAGTCGTTCATGCATCGTTTCGACGCCTACACCGACCCCGACCGTGCCAGCGGATTCGACCTCGTCATCGTCACACTCAGCGACCTCGCGATCGGCCAAACCTGGGGCTGGCCCCTACCATCGGGAACCGCGTGGTGGACCGGGCTCGAACTCGACGATGCCGTGCTCGACCACGACGAATTCACTCACGAGACCGGCAAGCGCACCTTCGCGTTGAGCGAGATCATGGTCGACCAGACCCACACCGGGCGCGGAATCGCCCACGCCCTTCACGACGAAATCCTCAGTCAACGTCCCGAAGAGCGAGCGACACTGCTCGTTGACCCCGAAAACCCACGCGCATACAGCGCTTACCGAAAGTGGGGATGGAGCAGGGTCGGCACTCTCACGCCAACCTGGGATGGTGCACCTACCTTCGATGTGCTCATCAGGTCACACTCGTGTTAGGACGACGTCGCATCGGTCATTGATCAGTCGGAAATGACCTTGTTGGACTTGGCACGGTTGCACCGCCAGCACAATGCCTGAAGGTTCTCAGGCACTGTCAGCCCGCCCTTGGACAGGGGAATAATGTGGTCCACTTCAAGCAGTAGGTGAGGCTCAGCTGCGACCGAAACAGAGCAATACCTGCAAGTATGGTTGTCACGCGCCTTGATCATCCACCGCAGTCTCGAGGTCATCAGCGCCCGCTGACCAGCCACGCTCTTACGGAACCTGATCCTCTGCGACATCGTCTCGATCATCGCGTCGATCGTCTCCCGATTGAGGATGACGACCGTACGCTGCGAGCTATTCCCGCCAGCGCTGACGTACTCGAACACGTACACCGGATAAGGCACGATGATCGGCGACAACTCGACCCCGACCTGCTTCATGAACTCGCCCACGTAGTGCTTCATGATGAACTTGGGCGGATTGACCGACCGGGTGATGCTGGCCTCGCGCTGCCCGAGGTTGGTTACGGCATCTTCGAGGCGAGTGATGCCATCGCCTAGGTTCTCTACATCGGCCAGGTCGGTCTCGGTTGCCTTGATGTTGAAGTACTTCATGACGTACTTGACCGGGTCGGCGCTCGCGTTACGAGCGACCTGCAATGAACAGTTGTGCACGAACGGCGTCTGATACGTGGCGATGTTGCGGTCGCGGCGGTATTTGTATCGGCTGGTGTTCTGGAAAGCCGCCAGGTGTGCTTGTGCTCCACTGAAGGACCCACCGAGCCCGAACGTGCCACGGCTGCGAATTTCAGCGACGTAGTGTGCAAGCTCGTTGTGATCAGCGACGAACGAGGCGACCGCGGCCTTGTGGGCCAGAAACTCCTCGCTGGCAAAGTACCGCGTCATCCGCATGCGCCGGATCAGTAGCACCAGACCCCACGGCCCGAACACCACAGCAACGCCGATCGCTGCACACAACAGTAGTTGCCAGTTCGCCGCTATCACTTGACAACCAACCGGGTCAGCAGATTTTCGACCAGGCCCGCGACAGATCGCACTCGATCACCCCTCCCCTGAAGGTGCTCGCGGTGAGCAGCCTGACGGTAGCACGACCGCCCGACACGAACCTGGACTCAGAGCTGTCCGAAACACCGAGCGTCGCAACCTTCGTTGGTGTGACCACCGCCGACATCGAGCTGGCCATCTCAATGTGGGCCGCAGTGATGTCTACGCCTTGGAGGTTCTACCGGAACTAACCTCGACGGTGCGGTACGAAAAGCGCCCAGGCCCTTTTCCTTCGGGCCGGGGCGCAGTCACTATTCCTGTCGGTGTCGCGGCGTAGCCTGCGCATGTGCCGACCTACTTCCATGTCGACCGAGCGAACAGGCTTCGCGAAGAGGGCATTTTCGAGCTCTCCACCCATTCGTCGCCGACGTGGTTCGCCGGTGGGTTGTCCGGACATGGCCAGTCGTACCTCAACGGCCAGTTTCAGTTCAAGTTTGAGGATTCGCAGGGACAGCAGCTCGGTGCAATCAATCAGGACACAGGTCTCGAGCTGCTCTGGGAGTTCGTTCGTTTCCATGGATACCCTCAAGCTCCTTCCCACCTTCGATCCGTGTTCGCCTTCGAGCGACTCGATGAGGCAAGACGGTTTGCGGAGTCTGAGCAGATGGGAACGATCTGGGAGATCGACGTAGAGCAGCCCGGATTCCGTGCTGACATGTCGCTCCTGAAAGGCGAGCCACAAACCAGGAACACTCTCGAACTGGCCCGCCTCTACTGGGAGCAAATCAACGACGACGACCGGTCACGGTTTCCGCCTGAGTTCGGCCCGCCAGTTTGGGAACACCTTCTGACACCGCCTGTGCGCGTAGTACGACGGATGTCCACTACCTAGTCCCCAAAAAGTGTTCCCGTCTTCGTTGTGCCCCGCTGTCTTGAGTCAAGATCTTGGCAGGAGTTGGCTGGTCAGATGATTAACGCCACGGTTGGTGAGATCGCCTGAGCACACTCGGTAATGCCGATGAGCGGCGCTGCAGGGAGTCGATGTCGAGGAGTATTAGCTTGTCGGCGCCGAGCAGGCGGTATGGCGCTAGGCGCGGGCCCGGAGTTCGCGGTGGATCCGGGCTGACCGGCGTCGAAGCCGCGATGGCGGGGAGCCGATATCGCGTGTTCAGGCTCAGTGATCGAGGTACAGCCATCGCACCGGCGATGTCTCCCGGACGTGCACGAGAACTTGGAATGCACCGAACAGCGACTCGACAGCGATGTGCTCGTCGGTATCGCGCTGCGGGGAATACATGCCGCTGATGGTCCTGGTGGTCGCCGGGCCGCGCCGCCACCGGTCGCCCGCCTCGGGCACCTCGCCCCGCAGTGCGGGGCGCCGGAAGGTCAACTTGCGGTGAGCATCTGACGCCTGACCGAACGCACCCTCATGCCGAAGACAGTGCTGCTCTACCGGCCCGCACAGGGGGCACTCGCATGCGCGGGCCGTGTCAACGCTGACGGCACCGGTTCAGGTCGGCTCGGGCAACCGGATCGAGGCAAGTTTGGCCGGGTCGATCACGATGTGAAGCGCGGCGATCCGGTCATCGGTGACGGTGAAGGCGATGACCGAGAGCGGGGTTCCGTCAGCACGCCACGACATGTGGCCAGGGATACCGTTGACCAGCACTGGTCGTTGTCGAGCAACCTCGCCGGAGAACATGCGAGCGCCAGAGGCAACCGCGGTCGCGCCCAGGGCGACGACCACACCGTCGGCAGTGTCGACAGTCAACTTCACTTGCGGGTCGAGGACGCGCAGGAGCGCTTCGAAGTCACCGACTAGGGCTGCGGCGCGGAAGGCTTGGACGACCTCGTGGTGCTCACGCCCGGGCCCCGCTCGACGTTCCGTGGCTTGAACCTTGCGGCGGGCGCGACTGGCGATCATTTTGCTGGCGTCGGCGGATTTGCCCAGGATCTGCCCGATTTCGGCGAACGAGACCGCGAACATATCGTGGAGGACGAACGCCAGGCGCTCGCTCGGGGTAAGCGTATCGAGCACGACAAGCAGGGCGAGCCCAACCGAATCTGCTAGCGCGACTTGGTCATCCGGTGTGGGGCCGTCGTTGGGCGTTACCACGAACCCCGGAAACTCCTGCCCATATCCGGTTTCGGGGCGGGCTTGGCGAGAGCGCAGCAGATCCAGGCTGACTCGGCCGACCACGGTGGTCAGCCAGCCCGCCAGGTTGTCAATCGCGGCTGTGTCTTGACGGATCAAGCGCAGCCACGCTTCCTGGACCACGTCCTCGGCATCGGCGTGCGAGCCCAGCACGCGATAGGCGACGGTGCGCAGCCGATCGCGCTGGGCCTCGAACGTCTCGGCCACCAGGCCGAATGGGTGGTCGGTCACGGCTTACGCTGCTCCCGCAGCGAGATCCGATTGCCGTCTGGGTCTGTGGCCTCGACCCGAATCCCGAACGGATATTCCTCGGGCTCGGATTCCACGAAGGTCACTCCACGACCGCGGAACACTTCGAAATCCTTTCGCAGATAATCGGACTCGAGAATCAGCGGGCCCGGCGCACCGTTTCGGGTCCCAACCACCGGCCCGTCCGCCGATTGTGGCCACAGAATGATCTGCACCGGGCTATCGGCGATTCCTACGGTGAGGAAACGCCCATCGGGCCCAGGGAAGTCGATCCGCTTGTCCAAGCCAAGGCCTTCGGTGTAGAACTCCAGCGCGCGGTCTTGATCGGTGACGTAGATCGTCACGTACATGATGTTGGTCAGCATCGGCTGCTCCACTTCGGTCGTAGATGTGAGACCGTCCGTAATCGGTCGTCGCTTCTATGACGAGTGCGGTCCGCAAAAGGTAACAGGATCGCCCCCCGAAGTGGTTGCCGAGCGAGTCGCAGCACCCCACTCGGGACGTAACGGCCCCAGCTCCGCACACGATTTCCACAGCCCGATGCACTGTGATGCCGCTTATCGCTCCATTTTTCGCTGCTCGCAGCCGATGAGGGCGGAACTAGGTGTTCGGTCGTCGATCGCCTGGTGCGGCCTGATCGTGTTGTAGATGATCCGGAAACGGTGAACCTCCATGTCGAGGGCATCGCCGTCGGCGATCACACCACGGAACAGATGCTCGTATTTCAAGGTGCCGAAGAACCGTTCGATCACACCGTTCGTCTGGGGCGACCGCACGCGGGTGCGGACGTGGCGTAGCAGCGGATCCGGCCCGGCGAACGCGGACTTGAACACCTCCCCGCGAAAGCACGGGCCGTTGTCCGACACCACCGCGATCGGCGCGGGCGCCATACCGAGCACCTCCCCGCCCGGCCCGATAACCTCGGACAGCCCACGATCGGCATGCAGGTCGTCCAGCTCGAGCATCTGTTCGGCCTCCGCGACCGCGAGTCGCAGACAGGCCAGCGCGTCTGCACCGCGGGCCGTCGGGGTCACGGTAATGGCCAGGCAGTATTTCGTCGCGTAGTCGATCACCGCGCAGATACCGCCACCGGTGGTTTCGAATTCGCTGAAATCGGTTTGCCACACTCGATTGCGCTGGGTCGGTGGATCATGGAACACCTTGCGCCGCAACATCGCCCACGAATTGCGGTCCGCTCGATACCCTTGCGGCAGCAACAGTCCACGCCGCCGCAGTGCCCGCTGCACAGTCGAGGTGGAGACCTCGTGGCCGTCAGCGCGCATCAGTGCCGCGATCTTGCGATGCCCCCACGCCGGCCCCCTACGAATCCGGCGCTCCGGTGACCGGATGGGAGGGTGTTTGCGGCGGTGGGGTGATCGCGGTTGCGAGGACGGTGAGCACTTGAGTCAGTGCGTCGAGTTCCTTGGCGAAGGCGGTGTACGCATCATTGACCCGGACCTGCCGACAATGGACGTCGAGCTCGATTCGCTCGAGTACATGCGCGGGCACGGAGTGCACTTCGGTGTGATGGGTGCGAACGCGCCAGTCTGGATCAACGGAATACCTGACCGCCTCGTCGCCGATACCGAAGCATCCCTCAGCCTCGGTCTCGGCGACGACGCCTAGTAGGCGTCCGCGTGCTCGGGCCACCCGAACGGCCCCGGTACGAAGTGTTGCGGCGAAGGCACCGACCTTGGACGCGAGGCGAGCACCCGAGCCTTTCTCGGCTCTCATCCAGTCCACGACCGCGTCCGCGCTCCTGCTGACCCAGAACTGGTCGAGGTCTGCAAAGGCGCCCGCGGTGCGGTTGATCAGTCCGGCGTGGCTGTGAACCACGTTCTCCAGTTCTGATGCCCATTCGTGGAGCCGGTCGAGCTGCCACTGCCGCACCTGCGGGAGCATCATCGGCATCACCTCACCTCGTGCCCATGGCTCAGCAGCGCTTCGCGAGACAGCACGAATCCTTCGTGAATCGCCTCGAGTTCATCTGCGTGGGCTGCGATCTTGGCCGAGACATACCGAGCGTGTCGCGCAGCTCGATGTCGAACACTCTCGACGTGGTCACGTAGGTCGCCGCACACAGCGGGCAATGCGGATCCGCGTAGCGCCTCGGTGAGCATAGCGCTCGGCGAGTCGATTTCGAGCGCCTCGATGTGGGTTGCGAGGTCGTCGACGGATTCGGCGAGTTGACGGATTCGTGCGAATTCAGCCTTGAAAACCAAGGTAGCTCCCCAACTTTCTACAGGTCCTTGTCGCTGGGCCTTGAGTCCCTGAGACACCGGGTGTGATCGAGTCGTCCGCCAATGGACCGGCACTCGGCGTGGCCGAAGGCGCAGGTATGCGCGTTCGTGCTCGACCGCCAAGAACGAGCGCGGGATTCAGGTGAGTGTGTAACCAGCGGCGTCACCAGATCTCGACCACCCAGCCTCGGCCATCGACGAACGTGCACGCTGCGGTCACACCGAGTTGGTGCCCGGCTCGCCGTAGCGCCCACCAGCATTCGGCTTCGACGGAGAACTCCTGCGCGGCGAGCGGTGTCAGATCGTCCGACGAGGCACGGTCACCGGCCTCCCCGTTTGCCGTCGGGTCCCACAGAAACGCGAGCGATCCCACGAGCAGAACGGCCGTGGCTATCACCGTCCAGGCTCCGGCGCACCAGACCCGCCGCAGACTAACGAACGCGTACATCCCTACCTCTCCCCCGGTCCCGAGACTGTGCCGGTTCCGCGATGCCGATCGCCCACATCAGGCACAAGAGGCGCCCCGGCAGGCCGGATCCTCGTGCGAGACTGAGCGACTCATCTACAGCACACCACAATTTGCAACTATTTGCACAGTCATGGAAATCTTTGCTTGACCTGAGATGCGCTCATGATCCAATATCGACGCCAACATTCAACTTCAGATCACAGGGGGAGTCGCCATGAGGCACCGATACCTCGGCACCAGCTCACGGCAGGGGCAATCACCGACGCTGTACGCCACCGACCACGACACCTACCTGGTTCAAGGCTGGAAGATCGCCGACGCAGGGGCAGGAGTCATCGAGATCCCGCACGAGCTACTGACCTACCTCGAAGTCGGCACCTGCCTCGGCGTTCGCCTCGAAGACACCGGCAAAGGAACCTTCCGAGTCTGGGGCACACCGGTCACCGATCCGCACCTGCTGGCAGGCCTCGCCGTTCCCGACCACGAGCAATGCATCGAGGTCCCGCGAACGCTGGTCATCCGCCCGGACGAACAACCGCTGGCCCCACAACCTGTTCAGGTGTAACCGCTGCCGGTCATTTCGGTATCGACAGACTATCGTCGGCAGGCGTGGGCACTGTTCAGGAAGCACGTCAGGCACTGGGATTGCGGCTGCGTGGGCTTCGCCTCGCCGCGAAGCTCACCGGCCGCGACCTCGCACAGCAAGCGGGCTGGAACAACTCGAAAGTCAGCCGCTTCGAACACGGCAAGCAAGTACCGACCTCTGCCGACATCCACACCTGGTGCACCATCACCGATTCGGCCCGCCAGATACCCGACCTGTTGGCGACGGTGCGCAATATCGATGCCGACTACCTCGAACTGCGGCGGGTCACCGCTCGGCGCCTGCAGCAGGACGTCGGCCGGATGGAAGCATCCGTTGAACAGATCCGCGGCTACGAATCCGATGTGATCCCCGGCTTGTTGCAAACCAGAGCCTATGCCACCGCCATCCTGCAGACGGTGATCGCCTTCGAAGCCGGCGAAGAAGAGGTCGACGCTGCAGTCGATGAACGGGTGAAGCGCCGCACCGCCGTGCTCGACAACAACGCGCCCCGCTGCCATTTCATCCTCGGTGAACAGGCCCTGTATTCCAGCTTCGGTGACGACGAGGTCATGATCGAGCAACTCGAGCAACTCCTCGACGACACGCAACAGCCGTGGCTGGAACTCGGAATCGTCCCCCGAACCGCCTACCCACGCGTGCTGACCACCAGCTTCGCGATCTACGGCGGCAGTGACACCATCCATGTCGGTGTTGAACTACTGACCGAAGTCTCTTCGATCACCGACCCCGGCGATACCTCACGCTACGAGAAGGGGTTTCGGCTCCTCAGCGAAACAGCCGAGGCTGGAGACAGTGCGCGCGAACTGATCCGCCAGGCCCTCACGGTCCGCCGGAAAGACCACGACCACCAGTAGCGCGGGCCCCAGGAACGAGGGCGCCGAACCAGGGCCAGCACACCTATCTCCGGGCTGAAGATCAGCTGGGCATCAGCTTGTTCGACTTGGCGCGGTTGCACCGCCAGCACAAGGTCTGCAGGTTCTCCGGCGCTGTCAGCCCGCCCTTGGACACCGGAACGATGTGGTCTACCTCGTGCAACAAGTGCGGCTCGTCAACGAGCGAAACCGAGCAGTACCAACAGGTGTAGTTATCACGCGCCTTGATCATCGACCGCAGTTTCGAAGTCATCAGCATCCGCTGGCCGGCCACGCTCTTACGAAACTTGATCCTCTGCGACATCGTTTCGATCATCGCGTCGATCGACTCCCGATCGAGCATCACGATCGCGCGCTGTGAGCTGTTCCCACCAGCACTGACGTACTCGAACACATACACCGGACATGGCACGGTGATCGGCGACAGTTCGACCCCGACCTGGGCCATGAACTCGCCCGCGTAGTGCTTCGTGATGAACGTGGGTGGATTGACCGACTGAGTGATACCGGCCTCGCGCCACCTGAGGTTGGTGACGGCATCTTCGAAGCGAGTGATCCCATCGCCCAGGTTCTCGACATCGGCCAAGTCGGTCTCGGCGGCCTTGATGTTGAAGTACTTCATCACGTATTTGATCGGGTCGGCGCTCGCGTTGCGGGCGACCTCAATGAGCAGTTGTGCACGTACGGCGTCTGATAGGTGGCGATGTTTCGGTCGCGGCGGTACTTGTGTCGGCTGGTGTTCTGGAGAGCCGCCAGGTGCGCGTGCCTGCCGCTGGTAGACCCCCCCCCGAGCGCGAACGTGCCCCGACGACGTATCTCAGCGATGTAGCGGGCGAGCTCGTTGTGGTCTATGACGAACGCGGCGATCGCGGACCTGTGAGCGAGAAAGGCGTCGCTGGCGAAGTACCGCGTCATACGCACGTGCCGGATCAGGAGCACCAGGCCCCCGGGTCCCGAACACGGTCCCAGCGGTCACACCCCCCACTGTGAGCGGTAGCCCGCTGACCGAGATCACTCGACGACCACCAAGATCAGAACCATGTCCATCAGGCCCCGCCCTGCACTCGATCGCCCCTCCCCTGAAGGTGCTCGCTGTGAACAGGTTGACGCTAGCACGAACGGTCCACGACGAACCGGGCTCCCGGGCTGATGGTTGCTCGCCCAGCATTCGTCGCACCACCGATACCGCGCGGCGTCACCCCACACGGCTGGGAGCTACGCGGCCCGATTGCGCAAGCTACCGGTGAGCGCGGTCGGCACGCGCGGACAGCCGTCCGGCGATCAACCATGTTCCGCCGACCACAAGCAGCGCGAAGATCGCCAGACCGCCGCCCAAGCCCGCGATGATCCACAAGCGGCCGGCGAGTCCGAGGTTGCCGTTGAGGGAGACGTTGAGCGACCCTACTGCGAAGGCGATCACGGCGGCGAACACCGACACCAGCTCGACCGCCCGGATAACCGAGCCACGCACCGTTTCTGCCAGCGAGGTGATGTCAGCCTCGATGCGTTGGGCACGATCGAGTTCGGCGTCGGCGCGGCGGGCAGCGACCTGAGCCACCCGGATCGCTTCCTTGCGCGTCGTGTACTGATTCTGGAACAGCTTGTGGCTGACCCGCATGCCCGTGGCCGGAAGAAGGGCCAGCGCCGTATCGATACTGCTCATGGCCGCATCGAGCTCGCCGGTGAGCCATTGTCCGGTCGCGAGCCGGAAACGGAACAAGTGGTCATCGGGATAGTCGGCAACGACTTCGTTGGCATGATCGCGCAGCATCACACCGTGCCCGTCGAAATCGACACTGATCGCCAATCCGTTGAGCGCGACATCGATGGCAGCGTAGGTCCGCCCGGGATCGCGCCACACTTCGTCGAACAGCCGACACGCATGCTCGTGCGTAATCCTACGACTGCCGAAAGCAGCGAACGCCTGCAGCGCGCGAAACAGCGGTGATCGCCGATGGTTCCCGATCGCCAAGGCCAGCGGCGAGGATTCCAGAAAGGCCGCCAGTTCGTCGAAGTGGAAGTTAGCCCGCAGCTTCCCGGCGTGATACAGGGTGGCGAAGTAGGCGCGGCGGCAACTGCTGTCGTCGGAGGCGACGATGTCACCTGTCGCATCAGCGATCTCGAAGGCCGTCTCAACCGAACTCCGGGTGACGAACGCGTAACCCATCGCCCACTTCTCGCGCACCCTGTCCGCCACGACGACCGTGGCGTGTTCGCCGAGCCATCCTGCGCAGTCGACCGCGGTGCGTAGCGTGGGTTCGGCGTGGAAGCGGTGAAACCAGTACCGGTCGGCGCAGATCAGGCGAGGGTCGGAAGCGAAGTCCGCGGACCCCAGATCGAACTGAGGCTCGACGCCCTGGGCAAGGTACTGCTGCGCGATCCGGTCGCAGTCGCGGTCCAGCTCACGGGAATCGGTGGCTGCCAGCCCGGCCAAGGCCGCCTCGAGCACTGTGTGATCCATGAGATCCCCTGTCCTTCATCACATCCGAATGATCAAGGTCACTGACTACCACAGTTCTCGCTCCGACGTCGAGATGGCACACTGCCCTGCATGACGATAGCGGTGCTGACGGCCGTTCACGCCGGATATGCCCGCTACCTCGGCACAGCGTGGAATTCCCTGCATGCCCAGACCCGGACCGATTGGGTCTGGACCCTGCAAGTCGACGGCCCCCGCAGCCCGGACGTGCTCGCCGCGCTCAGCACCTGTGACGCGCTCGGCGACGTTCGAGTACGTCTGGCGTTCAACGGCACTCGTGAAGGCCCGGCGACTACTCGCAACATTGCACTCGGCCGCATCGAAGAACCACTGGTTCAGAACCTCGATGCCGACGACGCACTCGAGCCGGACGCACTTGCGGCATTGTCCGATGCCCTCACACATCATCCTCGTGCCGGGTTCGCGGTCGGGATTGCCAGCGATGTCCACGACTCGGGCGCCACCGTCGAGGTTCCGATCGGATTCTGCCCCGGAGTGCTGCCACGAGGCGCACTCGTCGACGAGTGGATTACCAACGACACCCAATACCACGTCCCCGTCCATCCCGCGGGGGCGATGTGGCGTCGCGAGGTACTGTTGGCGGTCGGCGGGTGGGCCGCTCTCCGCAACATGGAGGACACGGCCCTGCTGATGGCAAGCTCGGCAGTCGCCGACGGAGTCGCGGTCGGGATCCCTACACTGCGCTACCGACGTCATCGCCTGCAGCGATCCAGACAAACGTCAATCTTCGAGGGGGGGGGGGGGAGCAAATTTCGATGGTACGCGCGCGTGCCGAACTTCTCCGACGTGGTCCGGAGTGGTGGGTCCGGGCGGAAGACTCAACCAGCATCTCTCTTGACTGAGATCACGGTTCGCACCAGACCTCAGCCCAGTGGGTCCGCTCCGCCGCAGCACGGCAACGTGTGCATCTGATGTATCCGTGGCCACGCGCCTCGTTACGGTACGCGAACGAATGATGCTCGACGAACTTGGCGGCCACTACCCTCCAGCTGAACGGAGCCCGAGTTGATCAGTGGTTTCAATGCGCGGATGACGTGTTCAGGCCTGAAGACGGTGTTGAACAGCGTGTACTGCCGGAGGTCTTCGACGCGCGCTCGCCGGACCTGGTCCAGCCGGGAATTGAGGAGCCTTGACAGCGGGGCGAGTTGCGGATCGTCGAAGTCGAACAATGTTTCCAGTTGTTCGTCGCGCGGGTCGCGAAATCCCACTCCGAACGCCTTGTCGACTTCCCACAGACTATCCTTCATTTTGGACACCCCGAGCCCGTGATTGGTACCGAATACCAGGTATAGGACGTCACCGCGACTATCGATCAGTTCGAAGTCGAGCAGGTATTTGAAGCCCGCATTTTTCAGGGCAGATCTGTAGCAGTTCAGAATGAACTGACGCTTCTTGCTGCTGTCGACTGTGCTCGCTTGCCTCCAGGTCTCGTCGCCACCGAAGACATCGCCAGCATCTTCCCCGAGGCCGTCGACGAATCTGACGAAGTAGTGTGGCTTGAACGTGACAATCACCTCCGACCCCTTGTTTTCCGCTAGGCGCTCGAGAAACCGATACGGGACAGGCGCGTTTCCCCAGGAATCGAGCACTGCCAGTATCGGATCACCCCATGCCCCGAGATCGTCAAGCTGCCGCTCCAACACCTCTTCGCATTTTCCGTGGGTGACCTTAACCGGCATCTCATCCTCCGGCCTTGGGCGCTGAGGAAAAGCTTGCTTGAGCCGGTCTCGCAGCATTTCGACACAACGCGTGTCGTCGTCAACGAACAAAAACGAGGCACTCTTCGAGGGTTTAGAAACCTTGTCGGCGAATGCACGTATCGCTATGATCGGCGATCCGTCCTCACCTTTATCGTAGACGCCAGGCCCCGAAAAGCCCTCAGCGTAGGTCGCACGGTCCCACCCTTTTTCGCTGAGAATTATCGGGAACCAACGCTCAAGATACCGTCGATAGATGTCATGCTTCGCAGCGGTGTGCTCGACACGCTCCCATGGCACCGGCCCGTTGACTGGCATGATCCTCCCCTAGTCCAATCACCGCCCCATCAGCCTCCGCGGGCGCAAGTAGTCGACTTGATCCAATACCTACCCAGACCGAGCATACCCATCAGGCAGCCGGCTCGTTCGGGGTATTAAGACCCGAACCACCTCGCGGTCGGCACCACGGCGCGAGCAGTGATTCGACACCGACCGCGGAACGCGCATCCGCCCGGTCTCTGCACGGCTTCAACCAACGCGTTGAACGTGAAGCTGTGGCATCTGCCCCCAAATGATTCCATCGAGTTCCCGGCCGTGCGTCTTCGGAGTGCGTCCACCCCATTGCTTGAAGAAGAAGGGGACGCGCACATCGAGACAGATATCTCGGATCTCACGAACCCAGTCAGGATCAATCTGGCGATGACCGGTTCCAGACTCGCCTCCGACGATGACCCAGCTGATCTGATCGAGGTCGAGACCTGCTAGCGGTCCAAGAAGCGGCTCACACGATATGAAACGTACTGAAGCCGGTACCTCGCGCAGGTCGTTGACCCGACTCAGCGAGGCCGAATCCTCTACAGACACACCCATCCATACGTTGGCTGGCCAATCGATGCGGTCAGCGACTTTGCGAAGGCGGACAGACCTTTTAGTCAGGATCTGATAGGTATGTTGCGGCGTATCTCGCATCACGTCGAAGACATCACGAACGAATCCGATCGGCACTCTGGCGTGGAACAGGTCCGACATCGAGTTGACGAACACCGTTCGGGGCGAACGCCATCGCCGCGGTATGTCGAGAGCTTGCGGATGGATTGTGACGCCGAACCCCGGACCTGAGGTTCGAGGATCACCATCGTTCTGGTACTTCTCTGCTCCCATCGACTTCAGACGCTTCGCCAATGCGAGGGCATAGCAGTTGTCGCATCCCGCCGACACGCGATCGCATCCCGTCACCGGGTTCCACGTTGCCTCGGTCCACTCGATCCCTGATCGGTCAGACATGACACCTCCCTCGCTCGTCGACTGACCCTACTTCCTCCTGGCAATGCCGTCGTCACCGATCTCGTCGAGGCACAACAACATACGCGCAACAATTTCACTGTATGTCGGAGGAGGCGAGGCCGCCGAGGACTGTCCCGATTATTCTGCAGCTCCAGAACGAACGTCTCTCGCGATCGTCGGCAGGCTACCTCGCCCTGCCGGGCGATGGATCGATGTTGTTCTGCCGCATTGAAATACTGCACCTATTGGCCCCGATAGCCCAAACCAAGCCAGCCTCAGCACATCTCAACCAGCTGAGGCCGACACGGGCTCAGCGACACACAATAGATACTGTTCGGTCGACGATGCCCGGGGCGGCACGCCATCGAGGTCGCACCTGACGGCCAGCTCCCGGACCGTGCACCGGTGGCACAAGGAAGGCGCGGTCGAAAGTATCCCCAGCAGGCGCCGGCACGTGCGTTGACAGTGGTGCTGCCTACCGCGACGAACACGGGACTGCATGAAACGATGTCGCTCCGGCTCGCAAAGATGAGCCGGAGCGACACTGATACCCAACTTTACGAAGAAGCCGACCGTTTCTTGGTTAATTATGGTGTCAGTAGCTGACCGACTTCACCGCATCGTGACTGCATAGCGATATGGATATTGAGCGCTATCCCCTGTCACGGGTGTCAGCACGGTTCGCCGAGCAATTCGACCAATTGTGGCGAGGTTGTGGAGAACCCTAGCTTGTGAAGGAGTGCCATTTCCTCGATCATAGATTCGATCTTGGCTGAAGTATAAGTCAGCGCTGTGTCTCGGCCCCGAATTTCGGGATCGAGCGGGTCACAAGTCGAAGCTTTCATACGCCGCAGTTGGCTGTCAAATCGGCGGAGTTGGAAGATCGCGGCTTCGGCGCACCGTGCTGGTTCGGTCGTCACGGCGTAGACGGTGCCGTCGTAGATGAAGGCTTTGCCTTCGGCGCGGGCTTTATGGTGCCATCGATCTGCATGATCCCGCCCAGCCGCGAGTCATCTGGCAGGGCCTGCCCGGCCCCTCCATGCACGGCATGGGATTCAGTCCCGACGGCAACCGCCTCTACCTCACCAACAACATGGGCGGAGTCACCATCATGGACATCTCCGCGGTGCAGCGTCGTGATCCCGACCCGGTGGTCCCGGTTCTGCCGGAGACCACCTGGACCGACGGCTGGGCCACCCGGCACGCCATCCCGGTGACCTACAGCGGCACACCGTATCTGTTCGCCCCCGACGAAGCGGGCAGCAGCGGAGTCAAACTCATCGATATCTCCGACGAGACTCGCCCGCGAGTGGCCGACTCGATCAAACTCGAGATCAATCTCCCCGAGAACCTCGACACCGCACTGGCCTCGAGCATAGGCGGGTCCATCTTCTCCTATGACCCCCACTACTGCACCGCCGATCGCCCCGCGAATCCGACAGCCCTGGCCTGCGCGTGGTTCGGCTCCGGTATCCGGGTCTTCGATGTCAGGGATCCATTCCAGGTCACAGAGATCGGCTACTACAACCCGCCCGCACACAAGAACGACGCCGACCAGATCGTCAACTCCGCACACAAGACGATGTCGGTCATCGGCGCGCCCATCCTCGGCGCGAACGCGCTGATGCAGGCAATCACCAGCGGCGTGTTCGACCCAGGACAGGCACTGAGCTCGCGCTCCGGCCAGCTGGTCTTCGGTGACATGTCCAGCGACTGGCGCACATCCCCGCCGCACTGGCAGGGAACCCAGCTGTGGGTCAGGTGCAACGACAACACCTACTCCACGCTGGCACTCGACCCCACGGTCTATACCCCACCCGCCGACCAGCAGACAACCATCGGCTCATGAGCCTCCGAGGCTGGGTGACCGCGACCGGACTTGCTGGCGTGGCTGTCCTGCTACTCGTCATCGGTGCGGCGGCGCGGGCCGCTGCTCGTCGACGACCACACCCCCGCCGAACCCGTACTCACCCCCATCGAGGTCGGGTTCGCCCAGGACATGCTCGGTCATCACAGTCAGGCCCTGGTCATGATCTCGCGCCTCGACCCCGGCGTCGCACCCGCGGTCACGGCACTCGCCCGCCGCATCGACACGGTGCAGCGCGGCGAGATCGGCCAGCTGACGGGCTGGCTGAGGCTGGCAGGTCAACCCGCCGTCAACCCGACACCGATGTCCTGGATGCATCGCCCCGGAACCCACCGGCACAGCGCACCCGTCGCCGACATCACCTCGCACGACACCCCGATGCCCGGCATGGCGACACAACAGGAACTCGACGCCCTCGCCGCCGCCCGCGGCCAGGACACGAATGTGCTCTTCCTGCGCCTGATACAGCGCCACCACTACGGCGGTATTCAGATAGCCCAAGCCGTCGAGCAACTGCTCGACGGTGGCATCGTCGAGCAAACCGCACGCGACATGATGAGCAGCCAAGGACAAGAGGCCGGGCTCATGGGCGTACTACTGGACTCCCTCATCGATCCCCGCTGATCGGATGACCGTCGTGTGCGGTGTCCCCGCGCGGGAAGACCGCCGCCACATGGCTGCTGGCTGAGCTGGTGGCTCCAGTCGTGCTCGACAAGGACACTCTCGCCCTGCGGCCCGAGGAAGTGGATGGCACCGATTCCTCGACGGGCCCGACGAACGACTCATCGATGCCACCTCAGCTGCTTATGGCGGGTACGCGGCTTCGATCATCAGCCGCCCACTCGATAGGCCCCGTCAGCCACGTTCCCATCTTTGGATGTGCCCCGCCGTGGGCACATCCCAGATGGGACCAGGAACCAGTCCGTACCGGCGGACCGGCATCGTCAGATCGGATAGGAATCCGCGATGACCAGGCGTTTTCCGGTTGCCCATGTTTGCGTGTCCTGCCGAGGGCGCGAACCTGCGACGTGATCTTGATTGGGCCCAGCCGAGCGTCATGTTCCATCGCGCTGAGCGTCCCGCTCCGCCCGTCACGAACCGTGTCTTTAAGGGGCCCAAGGCGAGTCGCCCGGCTCAGAACGTCCGCTCTAACGATGACCGTGCGCGGCGCGAGCAGCCACTTTACCCTCACGCCTTGGCATATCGCTACAGTGGTTGTCGAACCGATCAGGCTCCAAGGGGGACCAAATGGATAGCTGGGGCAATAACCCCGCCACCGTCGAGGCGGTCGCCACGGCCGGAGCAGCGACCTTCGCAATAGCCGCGATCACGGTCGCGTGGATCTCATTCAGAGAGACGCGACGGCAAGGCCGCGTGCTCCAGGCCGAGATTCGCGATCGTATGCGCCCCTGGGTTGGCCTTTTCGCGTTCGAGTTTGTTCGAGATCATGACGGAAATCCAGGGCTGCGTTTGCAAATACGCAACTTTGGCCCGCTACCTGCGCGACAAGCTCGATTGTCGCTCATCATCGAGCCACGCCAGGTCGACTCCGGTGAGCAGCCCAATCCCATCAACTACAGGGAATCAACCCAGAAAATCTTGGTCCCCGAAGAAGATGGGAATTACCGGATATCACTGACCCAATTCTCCCAACTGGATCGCTGGATATCAGACCAGCGGGATCTGGTCGCCAGAGGGATCTTCGAGTACGCGCTCGACGAGCGTTCACTCGAATCACAGTTCGAGGCCAATCTTTTCTTTAGCAAGCCGCCGCCCCCCACCCCCGGGCAATTGGTAGAAATGAACTGGCGCAACACCTCGGCCACCTGAAGACCGGGTACGCGGCCGCGCGCGTGGAGGTGGTACTTAAGGGCGGTGGCCCGCAACACCGGTCACCGCGATGGTTAGGCCCGGTGGCTATGGACATCGCCAGGACGACGATCACTCAGCCGCGCGGCCCACCCTTGACGGCCATCTGACAGCCGGGTGTCGCATCGGCTAGGACTGGCCAGGTAAGACCGCTCACTGCTAGTAGCCGACCCGGCGTGAGAGCCTGTGAGCTCGCCGGCCGGACTCATTCCGAGCGGCCTCGCCGCGGCGGCCAGAACAGATCTTGGTCGACTGTCCCTTCACCGAGCCTGAGAAGCAGGGGTTCTGGGCGCGCGACCAACGAGCAACTTGAGATTTTGATGGATAATTGTGCTCGAAATCAGTCACCGAGTGGCGTATACCTGTATGGCTGGTGATTACCAGGCATACGGGAGGGTTTGGGGTTGAGCGCGTTTTACGAAGATGTGGCCGCAGCGCTGGGGGCTACGGACCTGCGTCCGCTACGAGATGGTGGGCAGAAGCGAGTATTTGTCGCCCGCCGCGGCACCGAGGACGTCGTGGTGAAGGCCGTCGAAGTCCTACCGCCCCATCAAGCGCTCGTGCTCGAACGAGCAAAGCGCGAGGTAGGCGTCCTCGGCAAAGTATCCGCTACCGCAGGGCGTCGAATTGTCGCGCTGCGCAGCGGGCTGGTGACAGTTGGCGATCCGGAACAACCAACCGCCGTCGGCTGGCTGGAGGAGCTTCTCGATGGCCACGATCTCCGCGAGCTTCCAATCGGAAACTGGACGCAGGACGAGGCTCTCGACCTTGTCGTCGGCCTTGGGCAGGCGCTGAATCATCTACACGAGAACGAGGTCGTTCATCGCGACCTTAGCCCCGGCAACGTGCGCCGACGCGAAGACGGAACATGGACTCTGCTTGACCCAGGGCTTGCTCGACATCTCGCCGAGTTGTCGCTTACCGGCCTCTACCAGCCAGGCACCCCAGGCTTCCGCAGTCCCGAGCAGGTGACCGGCGGGACCCCGGAACCATATTCGGATATCTACGGGGTTGGCATCCTGGGTTACTTCGTCCTCACCGGCCAGCTTCCAGTGGATCCCAAAGGGAATGAGGAGGACTACTTCCGACGCCTTCGAGAACAGCAACCCGCACCGGTCAAGAGCCTTCGCCCTGATCTCGATGACGTCTTCGCCGGGGTGATCGATCGCTGCCTGGACCGCCAACCAGCCCGGAGATACATCGATGCTGCCGAACTGCTCGAAGAACTCGGAGTAGGTGCGCCGTCGTGACGGTCCTCCTCCATGACGGCCGACGGGGGGCTCATCTCAGCTGGCTGAAGGAAGCACTGACTGAGGGCGTCGCCGACGGGGCGATCCTCAGCCCGTTCACGACGCCTCCGACCACCGTCCCCTACCATCCGTCAGCCAATGCTGTCGTCACCCAGTTGCGCGATGCCGCTTCATTGTTCAGCAATGATCCAGAGATCCTCTTCGACTCGGCTACCTGGGCCGCAACCCTGCCCGGCACAGACCACTGGGACTTCTATGGCCAGTGGCCGCTCTGGCCACACTACGAGCGTGGCAACCTGGACGATGCCGGAGCAATTGCCGATCACGTACGCGCAGTGTTTGCGATACAGGCAGGACTGGGCGTGCCCTACCTGGCACCGACTGTCTGCGTCGACACCCCGACCAGCTCAGCAGCGGAGCTGGCGAGAGAGCTTGCCGCAGAGAGTAAGCGGCAACAACCGACCAGCATTCTCACAATCTCCGGCACGAACAGCTTCTGGCGTGCCGGTCCGGCCCTCGATACGTACATCGGGCGTATCGCGCGCCTGCGCGCGCCTGCCCTCTACATCGTGCCTGTCCGCGATCGCACTGGCTATCCAACCGACCTGACCGACACCGCTGCCATCGCTGGCTGGCTCCGCACGATTCACTCACTCACAATTCGCAGTCGAGTGATCGCGGCATACACAGACCACCTAGGGATCGTCTCGACAGTTGCTGGCGCAGACACTGTCGGCACCGGCTGGGACCAAGGCCAACGAACCTGCAGCCCAGAATCGTTCAGGGACACCGAAGGCGGCGGGCGGAACATCAACTACAGCCCGCACCCCGGGCTGCTCGCGCGATGCACGGTAACCGCCGCACGCGCACTCCAGGATCTCGCGCCGACCTTCAGCGAAGCGATGCGATGGGGCGCACCCATACCCAGTGACATGCGAGGGCACCGCGTTCAGCACCTACGCTTTCTCCAGGAGCAAATGCGCACCGTGCTCGATTCCAAACAGCACACCGACCGCGTCGCTACTGTGCAACGAATGTTCGACGGCGCAGCCTTGGCCTGGGAGCACACAGTCGCCCTGGGAGCACAGGAAATTGGACGCAAGGAGCAGGCCGCCTGGCTGGATGGATTGCGTAGCGGATTCGATGCGTACGTTCGAGCCGAGCGCTAATCACTCATGGGCGAGAAGGCCGCATTTCACCCACCAGAGCCGCCAGGATGTGCTCGGATGCGTGCAACCGGGTGGCATTATCAGGCGGTACCAAGATCGGGCGCGTCACCCAGGCACCCTCGACGACCAAACCGACTCGATAGTGCCGCGCTTGTTCCGCGATCACTTCCACAGGCACCCTGGCCCGCCCTAGCACGAGAACCGCTCCGTCTGCCCACAAACGATAGCGGTGCGCTTGAGCCAGCCCTGCTCGCCAGTCATCGACCTTGGCCTCGATCGCCCAGTGCCGACCCAGGGTAACCATCCCCCGATGGCGCTTCAGACGACCGCGCCGCACCTCGAGCGCCCCGATCCCAACCAATCGACGCATATAGCGATCAGCAACACTGGACGACACCCCTGCAACCGCCGCCAACGTGGCCGGTTCCATCCACCGCCCGGCCGCTGCCACGAGGCGGCAGTCATGTTGCGACAAAAGCGGAGGAACGCCGCAGCTCAGCCGCTGACCAATCCGCGCGGGGGTAAACGCGACCAAGTCAGGCACGCCCCAGGGACCCCGGTACTCACCGATCGCAACCACGCCGCGGTGAGCTCCCGGAAGACGCGCAGCCACCTCCCTCAACGTGGAGCTGAGCGCCGCTTCCGCACGCGCCTCGAACTGAGGCGTGCAAACTGGCCGCTGAGACGGCACTTCTAGCACAGCCCCTATGTCCACCGGCGCAAACCACGCACTCTCAGCGGCCTCTGGAAGAGCTTCGCTGAACGCTGCCAATGCGGGCCGTTCCATCAAACTTGCATCGGTAGCCACCACATCCGCCACCATAGTGGCCTGCAAGCACCCAACGGGCCGGTACCGCCCGGAGCTCGAAAGGCCGATACCCAGTCGGTACCAAGCCCGCATCCCCCTTCGGTGCGGCGCGGATCCCAACTGCTCGATCGAGCATCTCTCAGCTCACAATGCGCCCAGCTGGCAGTGGGCCTGCGCCGTCTTCCTGCATGATCAGCTCGTTCCGCTCACACTCCGCCATGTGCCGAACAGCTTGGATACGAACCCGTTTGAGCGCTTCCCCGACTTCTGTCATGGCTGCTCGACAGCCGACAAAGCACGAGCACCGCTCATCGACTGTTCCATCGCAACCGCCCGGCTTCCATGGCGGTTGGTCAAAGCACTTTGCTACCGAACGTGACAGCCCAATCGCGGTGGATATAGGAGACAACTCCGCCCGCGTAAACAGCACCGGCAAACAGCATCTAAGGCCAAACGGGGGGTAAACGGGGGGCTAGACACAATAACAGGTTAGGCCCGGTCTCAGACCGGGCCTAACCTGCTATTTCTGTGGAGCTAAGGGGACTCGAACCCCTGACCCCCACTCATCGGTTCGCGAACGAGTTCAGATTGAGTAGTCATCAACTACGCCTAAGCGTTTTCTCGTTGCACATGTTGGCAGATCCAGACGAGGCACGGGCCTACGACAGTGACCCAATCGGCGACGGCACCGGTGTTGACACCCATCCACGCGGATGTACGGGGTGCCTTCACGACCGATACCAGACCCCGATTGCGGCAACGGATTTGACCCATCCCAAATTTGCACCAAGAATTCGCGGTGATCGTCCATGACCGAACATGACCGAACGTGCGTAGCAATTTCACATGGACGCAGGTAAATCGCTTGCCGTGACTTACCGGGATCGGCCGTTAACACCGAAAAATCCCGAACCCAACACCGCACAGTCAGGGTTCGAGTCCCTGTGGGGGCACTCAGCATGACCCATGGCGCTGGGTCGCGGCGTCTTTCGGTGGGCGTTTCGCCCCTCTCCCCCGCCTGGAAGCGAGGAGGATCACCCTGGGGTTCGGTGGGGTCCCGGCGTAGGTTCATTTGCAGGGAAATCGTCGGCACGAAGGGGTGTTATCGATGCGGGTGGTCACGCGGGTTCGGGGATACGTCAAGGTGCTGGGGCAGGCTCGGCGTCATCGGGGGGATCTGGTGGGGTGGCTCGGGCGGCGGCCGCAGATCGCGGCGGCGACGCTGACCTATGAGACGGCGTTGTTGTTCAGCAACAAGCTCGATCCTCGGCTCAAGGAGTTGGCCGAGCTCAAGACGGCGGGGCTGGTGGCCTGTCAGTTCTGTCTCGATATCGGGTCCGCCCTGGCGCATACGTCGGGGCTGACCGAGCAGCAGCTCGTCGATCTGCCTCGGTATCGGACCAGTGATGCCTACACCGAGCTGGAGAAGCTGGTGATCGCGTTCGCGGAGGCGATGACGGTGACACCGGCGGTCGATATCGAGGAATTGCGCGAAACTCTGCTCACCCATCTGTCGAAGGCACAGCTGGCCGAGTTGGCGGCGAGCATCGCATGGGAGAACCAGCGGGCTCGGCTCAACCAAGGTCTCGGTGTGCAGCCGACTGGGATGGCCGACGGGCTGGCGTGCGCGATGCCGGAACCACGGCAGGCCCCGTAAACGGCGAATACCAGACGCCGACGGCCGCGCCTGGGTAGGACGCGAGTTGGGGATACGAGTAGCCCGTGGGCGTTCACTGCCATGCAGTGCACTACGGTGATCGCGAGCCGACCACGGTGACGTGGACGCGCGGGATTCTTCGACAGTTCGCCAGTTCGAGCGCAGCGAGGGGATCGTCATGCATTCGGTTGGGGCTTTGATCGTTCGCGTCGGTTGTGTGGTGGCAACGGTGCTGGCCGCGGTGGGGTTCGCCGCGCCCGCCTCCGCGGACCCGCCGGACTCGCCGCTGTGCGCGTGGCGGTTCATGTCCAACAGCACCGTGCTGAATATGGCGTTCCCCGATGCGAATTCGACGTATTGGCTGATGCCCTACGCGCTGGGACCGGGTGACTCGATCGAGTTGTCCGGTACCTATCCGGCCGCCCGGTATTTCTCGTTGAACACCTATGGGACCGACCTCGACACCGTGGACACCTTGCGCGACGACCAGATCGTCGCCGACCCGGGCAGCGCCAACCCGTTCGTCGATGCCGCCGCCGCGTCGCTGCCCGCCGCGCAGCAGCGCTGGCATGCCACGTTGGTCAACGGGCCGGCCGATCACAGCCGCAACGAGATCCAGGCTGTCGCGAGTGGGCAGAGCACACCGATCGGCTTCGTCATCGTCCGTGTCTATGTTCCGACCGATCCGGCTTCGCTCAGCGGCGGCGTCGCGCTGCCCGATGTGAAGCTCTCGATCGCGGGCTCCGACGCTCCGGCCCAGCCGTGCGCGCAGCCCTTCGACCCGGCCACCTACACCGGCCCGGTCGCTGACGCCGCCAAGGCCGCCTTCGATCGCGCGATCGCCCAGGCCGCCTCGGGCGCGTTCCCCGGCAACACACCGGAGGCGACGTTCGGGAACCCGGCGAGCACCTCCGGGCTCTTCCCGAACGGCGACAACAAGTACATCGGAACGCGGATCAGCTATCAGCCGGGACGCCTGCTGGTGGTGCGCGGTAAGGCCCCGATATTCCCGAATACCCGTGCGGGACAATCGCCTACCGATCCGAACCAGCAGGTGCGGTATTGGTCGATGTGCCAGAACGACCTGCGCTCGCCCTACCCCGTTGTCGCCTGCGCGGCCGACTTCCAGACCGCGATCGACGCGTCCGGCTACTACACCTATGTGGTCGCCGCACCCGCGGACGTGCCCGCGAACCTCGACCCGAGCGTGACGGTGATTCCCTGGGGCAGCACCGACGTGGACAAGGTCCTGTTCCTGCGGAACATGACCCCGAGCCCGGCGTTCTATCCGAATTCGATCCAGGCGTCCCAGGACTCCGGCGCCGACCCGGCCGCCACGATGGGCCCGTACTACCCGGAAACCGCCTATTGCGGCACCGAGACGTTCGCCGCGGGCGGCGCCGGAGCGTGCCTGACCACCTGAGCCCCGAGTAGCGGCTACGGGCAGTCCGGGGCAGGGGCGTCCACGAAGAGCGGTTCGTTCGCGCGGTTGAGATAGGCGACGTACAGCTCGGCGGGCCGGTCGCCGAGGTTGCGGCCCACATGGACGTGGTCCGGGCCGACGGTCTCGGACAGGCCCTCGCCGGCGGAGTACGTCGTCGGTACGCAATCCGCCTCGTATCGGGTCACCTGGCCCGCGGTGATCACGGCGAGAACAGTGCCGTCGTGGTAATGCCACCCGAGCGTGCCCCCGGGGGCGATGGTGATCCGCCGGAAGGTGAACGTGCTCGGCAACGAGGCGAAGGGGCTGAACGCGCTGACATCGACCTGGACCAGCGGTTCGACGGTCACGCCGGAGGACGGGGTGGCCGAAGACGACGGCGCCAGGGTGACGACCGCGGCGGCGACCACCACGGCGCCGGCGAGAGCATTCCGGTGGGTTTGCACCTTCATCAGTATACGAGCGGACTACCTGCGCGAATAGCCGAAAATAGGCCCCACTGCAGGACAGCCCGCCGCGAAACGGACGGCACGCTCCGAAGCCGGAGCGTGCCGCGAACGCGGGCCGCCGCGTACTACCCGGCGATCAGGCCCTTGGCGATGTGGGTGACCTGGATTTCGTTGCTGCCCGCGTAGATCATCAGCGACTTGGCGTCACGGGCCAGCTGTTCGACCTTGTACTCGGCCATGTACCCGTTGCCGCCGAACAGCTGCACGGCCTCCATCGCGACCTCGGTGGCGGCGCGGGAGGAGTAGAGCTTCATCGCCGAGGCCTCGGCGAGGGTCACCTTGTCACCCGCGGCGGTGCGCTCGATGGCGTTGAACACCATGTTCTGCACATTGATTCGCGCGATCTCCATCTCGGCGAGCTTCAGCTGGATGAGCTGGAACTGCGCGATCTCCTTGCCCCACAACGTGCGGGACTTGGCGTAATCCACACACAGGCGGTGACATTCGTTGATGATGCCCAGTGCGAGGGAGGCGATGCCGATGCGTTCGGCCGCGAAAGATTCCTTGGCGCTGTCTTTTCCGTCGCCCTTGGCCGGGTTCTCGGTTTCGCCGAGCAACCGGTCCGGGGTGATGCGGACGTTCTCGAAGAACAGCTCGCCCGTGGGCGAGGAGTTCATGCCCATCTTCTTGAACGCGGGACTCTGCACGAAACCGGGCATGCCCTTGTCCAGCACGAACGTCAGCACCTTGCGGTCGCGGCGGTCGGTGCCGTCCTCTTCGTCGAGCTTGGCGTAGACGATGGTGACATCGGCGTGGGGACCGTTGGTGATGAACGTCTTGCGGCCGTTGAGGATGTAGTCCTCGCCGTCGCGGCGGACGTAGGACTTCATGCCGCCGAACGCGTCCGAGCCCGAATCGGGTTCGGTGATGGCCCAGGCGCCGACCTTCGCCATGGTGACCAGTTCGGGCAGCCAGCGCTTCTTCTGCGCGAGGGTGCCGCGGCTGCGGATGGTGCCCACGGCGAGACCGAGGCTCACGCCCATGGAGGCCACCAGACCCAGGCTCACGCCGGCGAGCTCACTGTTGAGGACCACACCCATGCTGCCCGCGCCGCTGAAACCGCCGCCCGGCTTACCCGAGCCGGTGGTACCCGCCTCTTCGCGGGCGAGCGCCTTCTCGAGGCCGTCGCGCGCCATCTCGTCGAGCCCGAAGGTGGCGTACAGCTTGCGGATGATGTCGAACGGCGGCAGCGCACCGCTCTCCAGCTGGTCGACGTGCGGGGTGACCTCCTTGGCGATGAAGCCGCGCACAGCGTCGCGGAACATCAGGTCTTCGTCTGACCACTGGTACATATCTGGACTCCCGAGGGATCGCCGGAACTTTCCCTCGAATATAGAACACGTTCTAATTCGGTGCGACGAACGTACGGCTGATGACCGGGGCGACGAATTCTTCGAGCATGGCGCGTTCGTCGGCGGCATCGCGGCCGGGAGCCGACAGCAGCGAGACAATGATGCGGGTGAGCCAGCGGGCCAGGCGGCTCCGTTCCGGGTCGGTCAGGTCCGTGGGGGCGAAGATGGTGGCGGCCAGCGATTCGATGACGTCGGAGTCCTGGCTGATGCGGCCCGCCGTGCCGGAGTCGGCGGGCCGGAACCACGCGATGAGCAGCGGGTTGGCGCGGACTTCTTCGACCGCGCCGAGCATCGCGGCGATGATGCGTTCGCCCGGGTCGGCGATGTCGCGGAACCGCTCGTCGAGCTGGGCGACGATGCGGCGGGTCTCGCGGTGCACGAATGCCAGACGCACCGCGTGCCGGTTGTCGAAGTAGCGATACAGCGTGGCGCGCGAGCACCCGGCGGCCTTGGCGATTTCGGCCATGCCGACCGCGGCCACCCCGTGTTCGGCGAACAGTTCGGCGGCCGCGTCGATGATGCGCTCGGCGGCCAGGTCCGCCCGATCGGCGCCCAGCCAGTCACCGCTCATGCTGTTTCCCCGCGGCATGCTCGGGCGCCCTGCGTGGTTACGCGGGCTACCGCCTCCGGGCGCCGACCGCTCATGCCGGGCCCTGCGCGCGGAACGGCACCGAGACCGGCCAGCGCACGTAGTTGCCCTGCGACCACTGCACCGCGTCGAGGTCGACGGTGAAGCCGGGGCAGCGGGTGAGCAGTTCCTCGAGCGCGACGCGCGCCTGCATACGGGCGGCCGCCGCGCCGAGGCAGTGGTGGTGGCCGTGACTGAAGCTGAGGATGCGCTTGGGGTCGCGGCGGATATCGAGTTCGCCTGCGGTGGGCCCGAATTCGCGTTCGTCGCGGTTGCCCGAACCGTAGAGGAGCAGCACGCGGCGGCCCTCCGGGATGATGGTGTCGTGCAGTTCGACATCGCGGGTGGTGGTGCGTGCCAGGCCCTGCACCGGTGAGGTCATCCGCAGGAACTCCTCGATGGAGTCCGGGATGAGCGAGGGATCGTCGATGAGCAGCTGTCGCTGGTCGGGGGCGGCGGTGAGCAGCTGGACCGCACCGCCGAGATTGCCGGTGGTGGTGTCGTTGCCGCCGGTGATCATCGTGAACGCGAAGCCGAGGATCGCGACCAGGCCCTCGTTGTCGCCGTCGGCGCCGAGACCGGAGGCCAGCAGGTGCGAGATGGTGTCGTCGCCCGGTTCGACGCGGCGGCGGGCGATCAATTCACCGAAATAGCCGACCATTTCGCCCACCGCGGTGAAGGCGTTCTGGTCGCCCGCGGCAAGCCCGGCCCCCGCGACCGCGCCGCCGACGATATTCTCGGTCCACGCGTCGAATTTCTCGTGATCCTGTTCCGGCACACCGAGATAATGGGCGACGACCATGGTGGGCAGCGGCTTGAACAGGTCCTTGACGATGTCGCCCTCGCCCGCCGCGCGCAGTCTCTCGATGCGTTCGACGATGAATCTGCGCACTGCGGGCTCGACCGAATTCACTTGGCGCGGAGTGAATCCCGGCGACACCCGACGCCGGAAATCGGTGTGCTCCGGCGGGTCCATGAAGACGAACGGCTTGACGGCGCCGAACCCGGCGGCGACCAGGTCGACGTAGTCGACGGTCAGCCCCGACGCGGAGGAGAAGGTCGCGGGGTCGCGCGCCGCCATCCACACGTCGGCATGCCGGGACAGCACGTAGAAGTCGTTGTCCTCCTGCCCCACGGGGATCACTCGGTGAACAGGGTCGTGATCACGCAGTGCGGAATACATGGACCAGGGATCGCGCCAAGTGTCTCCGGAGCGAAGTTCGAACCGCACCGAATGAGACATCGTTGTACTCATGACTTCATCATGAGACATATGCTCTGTTTTGTCTAGCACCGCTGATGAAGCTCGGGATACCCGCAGGTCGAACGCTCGCGCGCTACCGTGGACCGATGAGCAGTCGACAGGTACCCGGGGGCGTTGTGCACGAGTTGCCGGCTGATCTGCGTGCTGCGCTGCTCGCCAACTCGGTAGCGCTGGGCGCCTGGCAGGACATCACGCCGCTGGCCCGCAACGAGTTCATCTGCTGGGTCGAGGACGCCAAGCAGGACGCGACCCGCGCACGGCGGATTCGGCGCACCCAGGAGGAACTGGAGGAAGGTCAGCGGCGGCCGTGCTGCTGGCCCGGGTGCCGGCATCGCGAGCGCACCGGCAGCTGAACCGGCGGATTCCAAGAATCCGGCAAGCTTTCTGTCGGCGGCACCTGCGAACATCGCGGCATGGATGGGGAGGATTTCGGTAGCTGGGGAGCCGCGTTCATCTGGGCACTACTCGCCTGGTCGATCGCGGGGCCGCTGTGGTTGTGGACCGGCGAGGAAGCCTGGCTGATAGTCCTGGTGATACCCGGCATCGGGTTCACGGGTGTCGGCCGGGGCATCGTGTGGATGGCACTGGCCACCCTGTCCGCTCGCGGAACCCGCTTCGCCGGATGGTTCTTCGTATCGGTCGCTGTTGCGGACGCGGTGGCGATATCGGTGTGGAAGCTGTCGCCCTCGGGGTGGACCTGGCCGGTCGCCGCAGCCGGGGCGCTGTTCCTCGGCGCGGTGACCTATCTGGCGGTCGCCTCCGAGGTGGCCGACGGCTGGCTGCTCGCCCACGGGACCGCGCTGCGGCACGTCGAACAGGAGCTCGCGTCGGCGCATCCGGAGCAGACGCCGCGTATCGATCGGTCGTCGATGCATGCCTCGGGGCCCACGCTCGGGCTCCGGCCGCCGCCGTTCGTGATCGGGGCGCACGGGATCAACGACAAGCTCGGTGCATACCACGCCAGGATGGCGCGCCGCTATTGGATCAGCGCCCACAGCGACTTGGCCCTGCTGCACGCGGCGGAATCGTCGGCGGCACGCCGCGGGCTGGTCAGCGGGCCGCTGCGACACGCGAAGATGCTCGACTTGGCGCAGTCGCTCTACGAGGAGGCGTTCTACCTCGACGAACTCCGCCGTAAGCGCGAAGCCGTCGAGCTACGGGCCGAAGAGATCGACCTGCGTCGTCAACTCGTCCGCCGCTTCGACAAGCGGTTTCCGGCGCTGGTCGCGAAAGCCACCCGGCCGAGGGCGAAAACCGCGACGAAGCAGCAGGCGGTCGCGGTTCAGTTGCTCGGGCAGGGATTGAAGGCGTCGCTCGTTACCGCGCTGACCACCCAGACCGCCGGATTGACGGCATTGGAGCGGACCGCCGAGGCGGCCGAACTCCGGGCCGAAGCCGAGACGCTCGCAGCCTCGGACACCTGACCCGGGTCGCGTACACCCGCGGACCCGAACCCGGTGCGATTGCGCTCGTCGGGGAGCCGGAAGTCAGGCGGGCGCGTCGAGGATCGACATGGCGATACCGTCGAGGATGTCGTGCTCGCTGACGACGAGTTCGGAAACTCCCGCGCGGCCTGCCAATTCGTCGGCCAGCACTTCGGTGATCACCGCGCCGCCGCCGATCACATCGACCCGGCCGGGATGCATCGGGCCGAGGGCGGCGCGTTCGTCGTGGTTCATGCCGATCAGGCGGTCGCACACCTGGTGCACCTCGGCGAGGCTCAGTCGGGTGAGATGCACCCGCGCGGAGTCGTATTCGGGCAGGTCGAGGGCGACGGCGGTGATCGTGGTCATCGTGCCCGCCACCCCGACCCAGGTGTGCACCTTGTCGACGGGGACCTTCGCGAAGGCCTCATCGAGCTTCTGCTGGGCGAATTCTCTTGCGGCAGAGACCTGGTCGGCGGTCGGCGGGTTGCCCGCCAGGCAGCGTTCGGTGATGCGGACACAGCCGATATCCGCGGAATAGGCTGCCTGGACACCGTTCTCGTCGCCGACGACCAGTTCGGTCGAGCCGCCGCCGAGGTCGACCACGACGAAAGGTCCCGCATCAGCGGACAATTCACCGACGGCACCGGCGAAGGACAGTCGCGCTTCCTCGTCGCCGGTGATCACCTCGGCGACCGCGTCGGGCACGACGCGGCCGAGTTCGGTGCGGGTCATCGAGAAGAAATCGTCGCGATTGGCGGCATCGCGGGTGGCGGAGGTGGCGACCATGCGGACGCGTGAGACACCCTGCGCCACCATCACATCCACGTAATCGGCCAGGGCGAGGCGGGTGCGTTCGATGGCTTCGGGCGCGAGGCGTCCGGTGGCGTCCACACCCTGACCGAGCCGCACGATGCGCATCTCCCGGTGCACGTCGGTGAGGCCGCCGTCGGCCCCGACCTCGGCGATCAGCAGGCGGATCGAGTTGGTGCCGCAGTCGACTGCGGCGATGCGCTCACTCATGGTGTCCTCCAGAGGTCTCGACCCACGTTCGGGCACTGCCCGCGATTATGCCTGTTCGTCAGGTGCGGCGGGCCAGTCGGCGGGGATCGCGGTCCCGCGGAAGCCCGCGGCGGCGGCCAGCGCGACGGCCTCGTCACCGAAGGGGTTCAGACCGGGCCCCTTGGCGAGGGAGTGCGCGATCAGCACGTGCAGGCACTTCACCCGGTCGGGCATGCCGCCACCGGTGAAATCGGTGCCGAGGGACTCGATCTCGTTGCGTTCGGCCAGGTAGCTCTCGTGCGCGCGACGGTAGGCGGCGGCCAGTTCGGGGTCGGTGGCGAGGCGTTCGGTCATCTCGCGCATCACACCGGCCGACTCCTGCCTGCTCGCCTCGGCGGTGAGCCGGGGATCGGTCAGGTAGTAGAGCGTGGGGAACGGGGTGCCATCGGGCAGGCGGGGCGCGGTCTTCACCACGGCGGGCAGGCCGTCGGGGGTGCGGTAGGCGACTTCGAGCACTCCGCGAGGCTCGCGGCCCAACTGCTTCGCGATGATCTCGAGGTCGTCGGCGTTCGGTGTCGTCACCGTGGTCCTTCCGGGGCTGGTTCGGAGATGCTGCGCCACAGGTCGGTGTACCAGGGGTCGGGCGCCGCGGTGCGGGTGCTCATCGGCGGCGGCGCTGGTGCTTCGATGCCGGGAATCTGCACGATGTAGGGGGTTTCGCCGGGCATCACCAAGCGCAGACGATCACGCGCCTCGGAACGGATGTAGGCCGGATCCTGTTGTTGCGCACGACGATCGCGCAAGCCCGCCAGGTCGGCTTCGAGCTCGGTCCGCTGTTTGGCCAGTGCCACGGCCTCGGCGCGCTGGCTGAAATAGGTGCGCGTGGGCACGGCCAAGGTCAGCGCGAGGCCGCACAGCACCGCCGCCAGGATCACCGCTTTACCGGTCGAGAGACCGAGAATGGTGTGTTCGCTGCGCTCGAGCTTGCCGCTGGGCTTGCGCGAGGTGGCCGAATCCGGGCGGCGGCGGGTGGGACGTTTGGCCGCGGCGGGGCGGCTCGGCGTGTCCAGACGGGGGCGCGAGCGCGCGGCCCGCGACGTGCGCCTGTCGCCTCGTCCACCAGGACTGGTTCCACGCGCACGTCGCTCGGTCATTCGCTACCGCCCCTGTACTGCTTTCAGAATTCGCCGGTGAAACGCGGGAACGCCACGTCACCCGCGTAGCGTGCCGAATCACCGAGGGCGTCCTCGATGCGCAGCAGCTGGTTGTACTTGGCGACCCGCTCGGAACGCGCGGGAGCACCGGTCTTGATCTGGCCCGAACCGACGGCGACCGCGAGATCGGCGATGGTGGTGTCCTCGGTCTCGCCCGAACGGTGCGACATCATGGTCTTGTAACCGTTGCGGTGCGCCAGCTCGACAGCGTCGAGGGTCTCGGTCAGCGTGCCGATCTGGTTGACCTTCACCAGCAGCGCGTTGGCCGCGCCCTTGGCGATGCCCTCTTCGAGGCGCTCGGGGTTGGTGACGAACAGGTCGTCGCCGACCAGCTGCACCTTGTCGCCGATGGCGTCGGTCAGTGCGACCCAGCCGTCCCAGTCGTCTTCCGACAGCGGGTCCTCGATGGAGACCAGCGGGTACCGGGTGAGCAGGTCCGCGTAGAACTCGCCCATCTCGGCGGCCGTGCGGATCTTGCCCTCGAACTTGTAGCCCTCGCCCTCGGTGTGGAACTCGGTGGCGGCCACGTCGAGCGCCAGCGCCACATCGGTGCCGAGCTTGTAGCCCGCGCGCTCGATGGCGACGCTGATCAGGTCGAGCGCCTCCACGGTGCCCGCGACGTCGGGGGCGAAGCCGCCCTCGTCACCGAGGCCGGTGGACAGGCCCTTCTCCTTCAGCACGGCCTTGAGCGAGTGGTACACCTCGGTGCCCCAGCGCAGTGCCTCGCGGAAGGTGGGCGCGCCGATCGGGGCGACCATGAATTCCTGCACGTCCACGCCGGTGTCGGCGTGCGCGCCACCGTTGAGGATGTTCATCATCGGGACCGGCAGCACGTGGGCGTTCGGGCCGCCCAGGTAGCGAAACAGCTCGAGACCCGAGGACTCGGCGGCACCGCGGGCCACGGCCAGCGACACACCCAGCAGGGCGTTCGCGCCGAGGCGGGACTTGTCGGGGGTGCCGTCCAGGTCCAGCAGGACCTGGTCGACGGTGCGCTGCTCCACGGCGTCGAGGCCGATGATGGCGGGCGCGATCTCGTCGAGAACACCCTCGACGGCCTTGGTCACACCCTTGCCGCCGTAGCGGTCGCCGCCGTCACGCAGCTCGACGGCCTCGTGCTCGCCGGTGGACGCACCGGAAGGTACGTCTGCCCTGGTCAGGGTGCCGTCGTCGAGGGCGATCTCGACCTCGACGGTGGGATTGCCGCGCGAATCCAGAATCTCGCGAGCTCCGACCTGTTCGATAATGGCCACGAAAACTGCTCCTTACGACGGAAGGCACGGTAGGTATCACGGGAAGGGCCGTGCGGTGCCGAGCCTATCGTCTCGGCGGAGTGTGGAGTAACCGGCACTCCGGGCCATGGGCAACTACACGCGGCGGCCGATGCTGTATATGGCGGCGCGATCGCGCACCACGTGCATGTACTTGTTCGACTGGTTGTAGGCGAACAGGGCGCGCTGCCAGCCGTCGGCCGAGGTCAGATCGCCGCCGCGGGTGCAGAGGTAGCGGGCGGCGGTGAGGGCGGCGTCATCGATGTTCTGCGGATCGGCCACGCCGTCGCCGTTGGCGTCGACACCCCAGCGCTTCCAGGTTTCGGGAATGAACTGCAGCGGGCCGACGGCGCGGTCGTAGGTGGTGTCGCCGTCGAGGCTGCCGCCGTCGGTGTCGCGGATGTCGGCGTTGCCTCGGGTGCCGTCGAGGGCGACGCCGATGATCGCCGGGCGCACGGTCCCGTCGGCGTCGACGCCGGCACCGCGATGGGTGCCGTGTCCACTCTCCACGCTGGCGATGCCGGCGATGGTGGTCCAGGCGATTCCGCATTCGGGCTTCGACTTCGCCAGCACGGCGGCGGCGTAGCCGTAGGCCTCGAGCGCGACCGGTTGGATGCCGATCGCGTCGGACTGCTCGTCGGCCCAGCCGCGTAGCTGTTCGGCCGCGCGGCCGGGTGCGTCGACATCGATCAGCGGCAGCGCGACCCCCGGCCCCGGCGGCATGTCATCGGGGATCGACGCGAGCGAACTGCACCCCGCTAACAGGGCGCTGATCGCGACTGCGGCGGCCACGCCGACCTTCTGCACTGACATCTGTTCAATCATCCAGATCCAGCGCGCTTTGCGCACATCTCACAGCCACTTCTCAGCTCCCCGTGAATCCGGCGGTTGGCCGGCTACGGACGAGTTACAGGTCACGGCTGGCTGGTTCGACGAGGGCGGTATCAGCCGAGAAGCGCCGCGGTGGCCCGGTGGGTCGGGGTGGTGAGAACTGTTTCCGGGGTGCCTGTTTCGACTACTCGGCCCTGATCGAGAACGAGGAGATCGGTGCAGTGGCCGCGGACCAGGGTCATGTCGTGGCTGATCAGAATGATCGCGGTGGCACGGTCGGCGCGGAGACGGTCGAGCAGGGACATGATGGCCGTGGCGGTTTCGGTGTCGAGGGCGGTGGTGATCTCGTCGCAGATCAGGACGGCCGGGTCGGCGGCGAGGGCGCGGGCCAGAGCCACTCGTTGACGTTGACCACCGGAGAGTTGATGGGGCCGGCGGCCGGCGAGGTCGGCGGGGAGGTCGACCGCGGCGAGCAGAGCGCTGACGCGGGTGCGGATTTCGGGTCCGGTGACTCGCGCGATGCGGCGCAACGGGCGTGCCAGGGTCTGCTCGACGGTGCGGCGCGGGTTCAGCGCCGCGCGCGGGTTCTGGGTGACGAGTTGGATCCCGTTGGCGCCGACCCTGATCCGGCGCCCGCTTCCCACCGGAACGCGCACACCACCCACATCCAGCGATCCGCCGGCGTCGGGGTGCAAACCCGCGATCACCCGCGCGAGCGTGGTCTTACCCGCCCCGGACGGCCCTACGACAGCAAGGGCCGCGCCCGGGGACAGGCTGAAACCGACGTTCTCGAGCACCCTGTGGCCGCCCGCGTCGGCGTTGATCGATGTGGCCTGCAAGGCGATCACCTCGTCGGCGCCCGCCGAGCCGTTCGTTCGAGATGCTGTCTCGCTCCCCGCGCCCTCGGCCGCCGGATCGACGGGTCGACGGCCGGTCGCCCCCGAGCGCTCGTCGGCCAGGTGTTCGGCGCGCACCGGATCAGTCACCACGGCAGCGACATTCACCGGCCGATCACCGGGTGGATCGAGCTCGATCACGGAGTCGGCGATGACGTTGATCGCGTCGGTGTCGTGGCCGGAGAGCAGGACGGCCGTGCGGTTCTCGGTGGCGAGAGTCGCGATCAGCTGGGCTATTTCGGTGCGGAGAGTGCTGTGGAGACCTGCGAGTGGTTCGTCGAGGACGAGGATCCGGGGGCGGCGGAGAATGGCTCGGGCCAGGGCGACACGGCGTTGCTGCCCGCCCGAGAGGCGGGCGCAGCGACGGCGGAGATGGGTGGGATCGAGACCCACTTGCGCGAGGACGGCGAGGCGGTCGGCGTCGGAGGTGCCGGGCGCCGCCTCGGCCAGGACTGCCCGGACGCGAAGCAGCGGGTTGAGCTCGGAGCCGGGATCCTGGCCGACGTAGGCGATCTGTTCACGACGGAATGCGCGCAGCGCGCCCGCGTCGAGCGCGAACACATCCTGTCCCGCGACAAGCACGGCGCCCTGCCCGCGAGCGCCGGCGGGTAGATGTCCGAGCAGCGCACGCATCGCCGTCGACTTCCCCGCACCCGATGCACCGGTGAGCGCGGTGACCGTCCCCGACTTCAGCCGAAACGACAACGGCGCCAGCAATACCGCCCCGCTGTCAGCGACAACGCTGAACGCGTCCACCGCCACCGCATCCCCCGAATCCACCACCGAGATCCCGCATCCAGCGCCAGCCGGCGCAACCCCGGCCGCGGCGACCGCATCCGATGCGGTTTTCGAGGTCTGGCGGGTCCTGGGCCCACTGGTCACCACCAGATTCACACCGACCGCCACGATGGCGATGGCAGCGCTCGGTGCCAGCACCGCCCAGGGATTCAGGAGCAGCCCGGAGGCATTGTCTCGGACCATGATCGCCCAGTTGTCGGGATCGAGCGCGGAGACGCCGAGGAAGGCGATGGTGCTGACGAGATACACGGCGACGACGAAGCGCAGGCCGAGCTGGGTGGTGAAGACGGCGCGCAGGTTGGGCAGGATTTCGCGGAAGACCAGGTGGGACAGGGATTCTCCGCTGGCAACGGCGGCTTCGACGTAGCCGGAGGCCGCGATGGTCGAGGCGGACGCCGCGAAGATCCTGGCGCAGTAGGGAACTCCGAAGAGCAGCGACACCGCGATCAGCGCGGTGACACCACCCTGGGGCCATGCGGTGAGCACCAGCAGGATGCCCAGGACCGCGGGCAGCAGGATCACCAGATCGCCGCAGAGTTCGATGATCTTGCCCGCACGCGGGCGCACGGCGGCGATCGCGCCGAGGACGGCCGACAGCACGGTCACCGCCACCGCGATCACCGCGGCGACGGCCAGCAGCTGCGTGCCGCCGGTGAGCAGATGGCTGAACACATCCCGGCCGAGCCGATCCGTCCCGAGCAACGCTCCCCCACCCGGCTGCGCGAACGGCATCCCGACGGCTGTGTCCCCCGGGTAGGGCGCGAAGAGCGGCCCGGCCGCCGCGAGCAGCACAACCAGTCCCACACCGGCCGCCACCGAGTAGGCGCCCCACTTGGACACCACCGCTCGGCCTTCCGCGTTGGGCTTGCTCATCGCGCACTCCTCGACGCCCACGCCCGGACGATGTCGGCGATCGCGAGCAACGCCATGATGACGATCGCCGTCAGGGCGACCACCGCGGCGACCATGGTGGAGTCACGGTCGGCGACGGACCCGGCGAGAACGGCGCCGACACCGGGATAGTTGAAGAGCGTCTCGACCACCAGCGCACCGCCGAACAGCATCCCGACAGAGGTGGCGTATCCGGCGACGATGGTCGGCGCCGCGAACGGCAGCATGTGCCGGAAGAGAATCGTGCGTGTCGGCAGCCCTTCCAGCACAGCACTTTCCACATGCGCGGCCGCGGCGACATCGAGCAGCGCCGAGCGCACGACTCGGGCGTTCCAGCCGATCTGCGGAATCGCCAGCGCCAGCACCGGAAGCACCAGCATCTCGGGGCCGACGGGAAAGCCGGATCGGCCGGTAATGGTCACGGCCGGAAGCCATCCGGTGGCCAGGGAGAACACCAGGATCAGCATCGTGCCACCGACGAACTCCGGTACCGCCACGGCAACCGTGCTGACGGGCTGCAGAATTCGCGCCCCGAGCGCGGTCGGACGCATCGCCCACCAGCAGCCGAGCCCCAGCGACACCGCGATGGTCAGCAGCAACGCGATCCCCCCGAGCAGCAGAGTCTGCGGGAACTTGTCGGCCAGCAGCGCACCGATCGAATTCCCGCGGGCGGTCTGCCCGAAGTCTCCGGTGAGTACCCCGCAGATCCAGTCCAGGAACTGCACCGGCAGCGCGCGATCCAGGCCGAGCTCGTGCTCCTTCGCCGCCAGCGCGGCCGGATCCGCGTCCCTGCCGAGCGCCGCCCGCGCCGCGTTGCCCGGCAGCAGATCCACCGCGACGTACACGATGGCCAGCAGGGTCACCAGGAGCACGATCCGCCGCACCATCGGCAGGGCAAAGGTTTTCATGACATTCACGCCAGCCAGGCACGTTCCAGCTGGACGCGCGCGAAACCGCCGAGCGTCGGCAGATCACGCACCGTCGACGCGGCGATGTCGACACCGTCGGCCATGCCCCACACCAGATAGCCGCCACGCTCGAACTCGATGCGCTGCAATTCGCGCACCGCACGCGTGTAGTCCTCGCCGGACGCGGCAAGGGCTTTGGCGTCGGCGGTATCGAATTCCGGGTCACGGAAGGCGGTTTCGTTGCGGTTGGTGCCCGAGGTCATCAGCTTGTCGGCCAGGAACAGCACCGAGTCGTTGGTCCCCCACGACACCGTGTACAGCGGTGCGTTGAGCCAGGTCTGGTCGTAGAACGCGGCCGATTCGACCACCTGCACGTCGAGCCGGACGCCGATCTCGGCGAGCTGGGTGGCGATCACCTTCGCCGATTCGACCTCGCCCGGAACTTCGGCCTTCGTCACGAACGGGTAGCTGCGGCCGGTGTCGAACCCGGCTTCGCGCAGCAGGGTTTTCGCGCGTTCGACGTCGCGGTCGCGGCGCAGCGTGGTGTCGTAGAGCGGGTCGGCGGTGCCGAGAACGTCGGCGGCGACGGTGCCGTAGCCGGAGTGCACCTGGTTGACCAGCGCGGTCCGGTCGACACCGAGACGCAACGCCGTGCGCACCCTGGCATCGGCGAACGGGCCGTCGGCGGCACGCATCGCCACGCCGAGCATGGTGTCGTCGGCGCGCCGGATCACCTGCAGGTCGCCGCGTCCCGCGGCGGTGCGGCCTGCGATCGCGCCCACATTGGAAGCGAGGTCGATCTGCCCGCCCAGCGCCGCGTTGCCCAGAGCGGTGACGCTGTCGAACATCGTCACCTCGATGGCGTCGAGCAGTGGCGGGGTGCCGTGCCAGCGCTCGTTGCGCACCAGCCGGGCGTTGCCGCCCTGGTAGGACTCGAGCCGGAACGGGCCGGTGCCGATCGCGGCGGTGAAGTCGGTGGTGTCCTTCGGCACAGTGAAGGTCATCAGCCGAAGCAGCAGCGGCAGTTGGGTATTGGGTGCGGGCATGGTGAACACGACGCGGTTCGGACCGTCGGCGACGATGTCGTTCTCGGCCACCGGCATCTTCGACGCGCCACCGACCGAGCGCAGGCGTCGCATCGACCACACCACGTCGCCGGCGGTCACCGGCGCACCGTTGTGGAAGGTCGCGCCGTCGGCGATGGTGAAGGTCCAGCTGCGGTTGTCCGCGCTGGGCTCCCAGCGCGAGGCGAGGCGCGGGGCGACGGTCGGATCCGCGCCGGGAACAGTGAGCGCGTCGTAGACGAGCGAGGCGATGAGGAAGTCGCTGTCGTTGCTGAGGTTGGCGTGCGGGTCGCGTTCGCTGCGAGCGGCCGTGCCGAGCGCGCCGACTCGCAGCGTGCCACCGCGCTGCGCGGTGGCGGACCGATCATCGGTGCCGCATGCCGCCGCGAGTAGTAGTGCGGTGACGCCGACGCCGGATTGGAAGAGCTGCCTGCGAGTGAAACCCATCGTGTTGCCTCCTCGAACCGCGTGCGCCGAAACCCCTTTCCCGACGCCGCAAACTAGGCGAGGCTAGCCTAAAAGAGGTTCCGAGTGGTGAGCTTCACTTCGACCGTCACCGAACCGCAGCGACCCGCGACACCCCGGTCAGCGCTCACTTCGCCAACTCGGGTAGGAAGCTACGTTATATGGATCGGCTATTTCCCTCGCCGACGCATTAGGTAAGTCTTGCCTAATCACACGACAGGCACTACCTTCGCACATCGAGCCTGAAGTTCACCCGCTTTCGACCGATGCGAAGAAGGGAAACCGGTGAAAAGCGTTCTCTCCGAACGTATGACGATTCACCAGCACGACATCGAATACCGCGAGCTCGATCCCGACGCCGCGACGGCGCTCCGATCGCTCGCGACAGATATTCGCCACCGATTAGGTGACGCACCACACACCACGACCCTGCACGATCCCGCGTTGATCGCCCGGATCACCGAGCGCGTCGGCGACCTGCCCGACAGCCTGCGCCACGCCGTTCGACCGCCCGCCACCGCCGCGGGCGCGACCGTGGTGCGCGGGTTACCGGTCGACGACGCCGATTTCGGTCCCACCCCGCAGCACTGGCAGGCCGCGGCCGAGCACGCGCATCCCGGATCGCTCGAACTCGACATCGTGATGTTGCTGCTCGGGCGTTGTGCCGGTGAGCCGTTCGGCTGGCAGGGCCAGCAGAACGGCAGGCTGGTCAACAACATCGTGCCTGCCGCGGGCCACGAGGACGAGCAGTCGGGCGCGAGCAGTTCCACCCTGCTCAGCCCGCACACCGAGGATGCCTTCCACGCTCAGCGCGCGAACCTGCTCATGCTGGCCTGCCTGCGCAACCCCGACCGGGTCGCCACCACGGTCTCCTCGGTGCGCGAAGTGCGCCTGTCCGGCGAGGACCTGCGCACCCTCACCACCCCCACGCTGCCGATCCTGCCCGATGTCTCCTACGGCACCGGTTTCGATCAGCTCGCACCGTTGCCGACGCTGTGGCTCGACGAAAACAACGCTGTCACAGCACGTTACGATCCCGCCTACACCCCGATCGACGATGCGGACGAAGTCTTCCGCGCCGCCTACGCCAGGCTCACCGCCGAACTCGCCAGGGTCAGCCACGCCCCCGCGCTGGCCCCCGGCGAGCTCTTGCTGGTGGACAACGACGTGGCCGTGCACGGGCGCGTTCCGTTCCGCGCGCGCTACGACGGCACCGACCGCTGGCTCAAACGCATCAACGTCCGACTGCCCGAACGCCGTCGGCGCGCGCAGGAGTCGTCCGAGAATGGGTATGGCCAACGTGTGGTCGCGCCGTTCCGGGCGACCGCTGATCGGACAGCAGAGCGGGGCATGGCAGATGAACGAGGATCCGTTGAACAACCGTGACCGTGGGATCGGGCTGCGCGTCCTCTCCCGCAGCGACCTGGCCGACGTACCGATCAGCCCCGCCGAAGTGGTGCGCGCCGTCGAGGAGGCCTATCTCGCCTTCGCGGCGGGCGAATCCGACAATCCACGCAAGCTGAGCGTCGCGGACCCCGGCGGCTCGTCGGTGTCCTACGCCATGCTGGGCCGCGACGGGCGCCGGCGCGTGGTGGCCATGAAGACCTCCTACAAATTCGACCCCGGTCACGACCGCAGCACCAAGCGGTACTACACGACCATCACGCTCTACGACGACACCACCGGCGCCCCCATCGCGATGATGGACTGCGCGCGGGTCGGCGCGTTGCGTACGCCCGCCGTGTCGGCACTGCTGGTGCGCGAGACGGTGCGGCGCGGGGCGGAGAGCGTGCTGCTCATCGGCACCGGGACCCAGGGACGTAATGCGCTGCCGCACTTGCTCGCCGCGAACCCGCAGTTGCGCAAGCTGATGGTGTACGGCACTCATCCCGAGGGACTGGCCGCCGTGCACTCGCACCTGGCCGACGCGGCGCCCCACGCGCTGCTCGACGTGGTCGACGACCCGTACGCGGCGGCGGCCTCCGCCGATGTGGTGCTGGCCACGGCCGGACCCGGCACCGAGGTAGCCCTGGAATCCTCGCATCTGGCACCGGGTTCGGTGGCGGTGCTGGTGGGCTACGGTCTGGCGCCGTCGACGCTGGTCGAGGCCGATCGGGTCGTCGCCACCAGCGCGGCGCAGATGGCACTGACGGGCACCGACATGGCCGGACCCGACGGAACGCTGCGTTCGGTGGATGCCGAACTGCCGCAAGTGCTCACCCGCAGCGCCGTGGCCCGCCGGACCGAGGACGAGAAGATCTTCGTCTACAACAGCGGACTGGTGCTCACCGATATCGCGGTCGCGCACGCACTGGCTGCCAGGGCGATCGCCGAAGGACGTGGCACGGAGGTGCCGCTGTGGGACTGACGGGTGCGCAGCCCGGGGTCACCGGGGACAGCGCCCCGCGGGCCGCGCCGCGATCCGACGCGCGGGTTCCGCCGAGCCCGCCGCACATCGAGGACCGCGTCGTCGACCGGGCGCCGACGGCGACCACCGACCGGCCGACGCACTGCGCACCGCCGATGCCCGCTCACACCGACGTGGCGCAACAGCGGCTGCTCGCCGATCCCCGCCTGCTCCGCGAGATCGCCGACGCGGTCGGTGGACCGTTTCATGTGCTGTTCCCCGAGCGCGTCGCGGTGAATATCCGGGCGTTTCAGTCGGTCTTCACCGAGGCAGACGTCGACGGGTTCGTCTACTTCGGGAAGAAGGCGAACAAGGCGGCGTGCGTGGCTCGGGCGTGCGCGGAGAGCGGGGCGGGGATCGATGTCGCCAGCACCGGCGAACTCGTCGCGGCGCTGGGGCAGGGGGTGCGCGGCGAGGACCTGATGGTCACCGGGCCCGCGAAGTCCGACGAGCTGCTGTGGCTGGCGGCTCGGCACGGGTCGTTGATCGCGATCGACGCGCTCGACGAACTCGACCGGCTCGCCGCGCTCGAACTGCCGGTGCGAGTGCTGCTCCGGGTACTGCCGGAGGGCTCGACCAGCCGCTTCGGGCTCGACCCGATGGAGCTCGAACAAGCGATCCAGGCCATCGGTGCACCGATCACGCTGTCGGGCTTCAGTTTCCACCTGTCCGGCTATGACGCTGTCGCCCGCTCCGAACAGGCGGCCGCGCTGGTCGGGCACTGCAGGCGCGCACGAGCCAACGGCCATCGGGCGGACACGATCTCGATCGGTGGCGGGTTCGGCGTCGACTATCTCGATGCCTCGGCGTGGACCGAGTTCCAGAACACCCTCAGCGACAAGTGGTTCCACACGAATCCGCCCGGCGACTACTACCCCTATCACTTCCCGGCTCCCGGCGCGGTCATGCTCGACGCCGTTCTCTCCCACAACGACCTCGCCGGACTGTTGCGCGACAACGGAATACGGCTCGCGGTCGAGCCCGGCCGGGCCCTGCTCGACCAGGCGGGAAGTTCCGTCTTCCGGGTCCAGGGCGTGAAAACCCGGACCGCACAGGGAAGCCCGTACGACATCCTCACCGTCGACGGCACCAGTCTCAGCCTGTCCGAACAGTGGTTCGACAGTGAATACCTGCCCGATCCCGTGCTGTGGCCCGAAAGCGCCGGCCACCTCACCCCCACCTGCGTCGGCGCCACCACCTGTCTGGAGTCCGACCTGCTCAGCAGACGGCGCATCCCGCTGCCCCGCCGCGCACGAACCGGCGACCTGCTCGTCTACCCGAACACCGCCGGGTATCAGATGGACTCCAACGAGTCCCCGTTCCACGAACTCCCGCTCCCGCCGAAGGTGGTGTTGCGCCCAGGCGCGGACCGACTGCGCTGGAGCCTGGACAGCACTGCCCGCTGATCCACCCGAGCTCTCGATCCGATGGAGGAACAACCCATGGCTCTCGTCACGCGCGTGACGGACCTGATCGGCCGCACGCCCCTGTTCGAACTCGCCGTCACCGACACCGGCACGCGGCTGCTGCTCAAGCTCGAGCAGTTCAATCCGACCGGTGCCGCCAAGATCAGAATGGCCCGTTCGATGGTGCTCGACGCGGAGCGGCGAGGTTTGCTGCGCGATGGCGGGCATATCATCGAGTCGACGTCCGGCAACACCGGACTCGGCTTGGCGGTGGTCGCGGCCGAACGTGGCTATCGATTCACCGCCGTGGTCGACAACCACGCCTGTAAGGACAAGTTGCGCGCGATGCGAGCCATGGGCACCGACCTGGTGTTCGTCGCCGACGACGGTGACGACGAGCTGGCCACCTCGGCCCGGGAAGACCTCGCCGAGGCCATGGCGGCTGCCCGCGACGACGCGTACTTCACCGAACAGCACAACAACGACGCCAACGCCGTCGGCTACTACGCCGTAGCGGAGGAATTGCTGGCCGAGGTCGAACGGGTCGACATCCTGCTCTCCGCGGTCGGCACCGGCGGCTCCCTGTTCGGCACCGCCACCCGGCTGCGCGACCTCGGCCTGCCCGCCCGGGTGATCGGGATCGAGCCGGTCGGATCCATCGCCTTCGGCGGCGAGGGCGGACCGTACTGGCAGTCGGGCACCGGCACCCCACCTGGCGCGACCATCGGCACCGCCGTCGACTACGCCCTGCTCGACGAGGGTGTGAAGGTGAGCGACGTCGATGCCTTCGCCACCACCCGCGCCGTCGCCAGGACACACGGTCTGTTGATCGGTGGTTCGGCGGGCGGTTCGGTGCACAATGCCTTGGCGCGGCTCGAGGAGTTCCCGGCCGGGTCCACCGTGGTGACCATCGTGTGTGATGGTGGCGAGAAGTATCTCGACACCGTGTTCGACGACGACTGGATGAGCGCCCGCGACCTGCTCGATCCCGCCGCCGAAGCGGAAGTGACCACCCTGCTGCGCCGCTATTCACCGCTGCGGCGCCAGGACGAATTGATGGAGGTCAGGTGAGCGCGATCGCGCGCGAGACGAACCACGGAGCGGGTGGGTGAACGGCAGGGCGACCGATAGCAGCGCGCTGGCCAGGCTGGCGACGCCGATCGCGCTCACCCAACTGGCGCAGATCGCGGTCTCGACGACCAATCTCGCGCTGATGGGCACCCTCGGTGTGCGCGAGGTCGCCGCGGGCGGGCTGGCGCTGGTGCTGTTCAACCAGATCCGCACGATGTGCGTCGGGCTGATCACCGGCACCGGGAATCAGATCGCGGGCGCGCTCGGCGCGGCCGGGAAGCGCGGCGGTTCGGCCGACGACGAAGTGCGCGCGGTGGTCCGGGCGGCATTCGTCATCGCGACGATCGCCGGACTGCTCGGCGGCGCGCTGCTGATCGGGCTCGGGTGGGTACTGCCGTGGCTCGGCCAGGATGCCGGTGTGCTCGACGCGGCGCGGCCGATGATGATCGCCCTCGCGCCAGGGTTACTGCCGTGTCTGTGGTTCCAGGTGCTGCGCCAGTACACCGTCGGCATGCAGCGGCCCCAGGCGTTGCTGCTGGTCACGCTCGGTTCGGTGGCCTTGAATCTGGTGCTGGCACTGGCCTTCATCCACGGCTGGGCCGGCATTCCGGCGATGGGCCTGACCGGTGTCGGCATCGCGACCTCGCTGGTCTTCCTGATCACCTTCGGGGTGTTCTGGGCGATGGTGCGCCGCGACGAGCAACTCGGCCGCACCCTGCCCTCGACGCCGTGGCCGGTGCGCTGGGCGACCGTGCGCGAAGAACTGCGCCTCGGCACGCCGATCGCGCTCACCTACGGTTCGGAAGCGGGCATGTTCTCGGTGCTCGCGCTGGTGATGGGCAGTTTCGGGCCGGCCGCGCTGGCCGCGCACAATGTGGTCTACCAGATCATCTACATCGTGTTCCAGATGGCGATCGGGCTGTCCCACGGGGCGTCGATCCTGGTGAGCGATGCGGTCGCGCGCGATGAGTTCGGGCACGCGCGCGCGCTGGCCTGGCTGGCGCTGCGGATGGCCGCGGTGATCGCGATCGTCACCGGCGCTGTCTACGTGCTCGCCCCGGACATCGTGCTCGCACCGTTCCTCGATACCACCGACACCGGCACCGTCGCCATCGCGCACACCCTGTTGCTCATCGGCATCGTGCTGCAATTCTTCGACGCCGCCCAGAACATCGGCACCGGGCTCCTGCGTGGTCTGAAGGAGACCTCCGCGGGCTTCCGGCTGTCACTGGTCGGTTACTGGGGCGTGGGCCTGCCCGCAGCGCTGCTGCTCGCCTTTCCGCTGCATCTGGGCGCGGCCGGGGTCTGGTGGGGCTTGACGGCCGGCCTGGCCACCACCGCCGTACTGATGCTGCGCAAGTACTTCGCGCTGCTCGATCAGGCGGGCGTGGTCCCGCCACGACGGGTGCCGGTCACGCAATCGCGATGACAGCGAGCACGACGAAGGCGGGCGACACTCGGTCGCCCGCCTTCCTGTCGTGGTTGGTCAGAGATTCACGCCGTAGTCGCGGGCGATGCCCGCCAGGCCCGAGGCGTAACCCTGGCCGACCGCGCGGAACTTCCATTCGCTGTTGTGGCGGTAGAGCTCGCCGAACACCATCGCGGTCTCCGTGGACGCGTCCTCGGACAGGTCGTAGCGCGCCAGTTCCACGCCGGTGTTCGCGTCGGTGACGCGGATGTAGGCGTTGCGGATCTGGCCGAACGACTGGCCACGGGCCTGGGCGTCGTGGATCGACACCGGGAAGAAGATGTTGGTGATCGTCGGCGGGGTGGCGGCCAGATCGACGTTGATGATCTCGTCGTCCCCGTCGCCCTCACCGGTCAGGTTGTCACCGGTGTGCTCGATGGTGCCTTCCGGCGAGCGCAGGTTGTTGTAGAAGACGAAGTGCTGGTCCGAGAGCACTTTCAGGTTAGTGCCGGTCGCCAACGCGCTGGCGTCCAGGTCGTGGTCGGCACCGGTGGTGGTACGCACGTCCCAGCCGAGACCGACCGCCACCTTGGTGAGGTTGTCGGTCTGCTTCGACAGCGAGACATTGCCGCCCTTGGCGAGTGTGACGCTCATGAAAACCCTTCTGTCCAGATGGTGTGCCGTAGAGGAACTTACGCTGCGGGCCCGTTGTCGGCCCAGGATCGCAGGGTCTCGACCCGACCCTCCAGCGCCCGCAATTCGGTGTCGTCGAGGACGGTGCGCTGGATGCCACGGTCGACGGCGAACGCGGACTGCCGGTGGTCGTCGATCACGTCGACGTCCAGCTGCACCGCGGTGTAATCCGGCGCCGACGGCATCTGTTCGGCGATGACCGTCGCCCGGCCGCGCGCACACAGCGCCACATTGCCGCCGCCCAGAATCAGCAACGCCACCTCCGGCTGCGCCCGCAACCGTGCCAGCGAGCCACGATCGGACTTCAAACTGAGGAGAATCCGCCGGTCGTCCGCGCGCACCGGCCACGACACCGGGATCGCGTGCGGCCCCGCGTCGGTGGTCACCAGCACCGCGATGGTTTCCTGCGGCCATACCGGCAACACGTCCAGCTCAGGATGGTCGGCCATCACATCCTGTCCTGCCGGATCTACCTCTGTACCCATCAACCTCACCTCGACGATCGCCGGACCCCTGCCCCGCCGCGGACGGCGAGCTGCTTCGAGTCTAAAGCTGTGTGGCCCTTGCCCGCTGGCGCGCGCACGATTGTCCACAAGATCTCAGCAACGTCTCAGCCGCCGACGCCGTCCACCCACCCACGGAGCATCGTTAGCTCAGCGGTAGCCGAGGCCGTCTGCGCGTGATGCTCAGCGCGGCCAGAAGGTATGCCAGTCATCCGCGCCGAGCGGGGACCGAGCGCCTCGTTCGGCTTCGGCGGCGTCTTCGGCGGCGCGGATGGCGGTCGCGAAGTCGACGGCCGCTGTGCGGAGCCGTTCCTCGGCCGAATCCGGGCCGCCCAGTTCCACCACGCGCAGGGTGTCCGGGACGAGGTCGGCGGGCAGGCCCGCGTTGGCGCTGCGGGTGCGGATCTTCTCGGCGAGAGCGAGAGCGGGCTGGGCCATGGCGATGCCGTCGAGGCAGGAGCGCCGGGATTTCTCCGCGGATTTGCGCTCCTCCCACGCCTTTTCCTGCGCCGCGATCTTGGCGGCCACCGAGGTACCCGAGGAGAAATCGGCATCGGTGAGGTAGGGACTGCGATGGACGAGTTTGCCGACCAGGGTCGCCGCCACGTCGTCGACGGTGAACTCGCCCGCGTGTTCGGCGATTCGGGAGTGGAACAGCACCTGCAACAGCAGGTCGCCGAGTTCTTCCTTGATGGTTTCGGCGTCGCCGGCCTGGATGGCGTCGAGGAGTTCGTAGGTCTCCTCGAGGAGATAGGGGCGCAGCGAATCGTGGGTTTGGGTGCGCTCCCAGCCGCCGAAATGCCAGAGGCGATCCATCACCTCGACGGCGTCGGACAGTCCCGCGGCGACGACCGCGGTGTCGGCCTGTTCCTGGGACGTCTCCTGGCTCATCGCGCCGCCGCGGCTTCTGTCGGCACCGAAAGATCCACCATCCCCTGGGGTTTACCGTCCAGCACCAGCAGCAGATCGGCGACGAATTGCAGCACTGCCACGTCGCGCACCCGGTCGGCGCCGACGCTGTCGGTGATCCGCGGCAGCGGCAAGGTGATCAGCCCGCTCGCCGGGCGATAGTTGGCCGCGGGGTAGATCCGCTTGAGCCGAAGCTGTTTGGAATCAGGAAGATTCAGCGGCGCGATCTTCAGCGACGAGCCGGTGACCACGATCTCGGACACGTCGTACTCGCGCGCCAGCAGGCGCAGCTTGGCCACCGCCACCAGTCGCCCGACCTCCACCGGCAGCGGGCCGTAGCGGTCGACGAGCTCCTCGACGACCGCGGCCAGGGCCGAATCGTCCTGGGCGGAGGCGAGTTTGCGATAGCCCTCGAGCCGCAGCCGGTCGCTGGCGATGTAGTCGGGCGGGATGTGCGCGTCGACGGGCAGATCGATGCGCACCTCCTTGTTCTCCTCGGTAACGATCGGCTTGCCGTCGGCGGCCGCGCGGTAGGCCTCCACGGCCTCGCCGACCAGTCGCACGTACAGGTCGAAGCCGACACCGGCGACATGACCGGACTGTTCGGCGCCGAGCACATTGCCCGCGCCGCGGATCTCGAGGTCCTTCATCGCCACGGCCATACCCGCACCCAGATCGGAGTTCTGCGCGATGGTGGCCAGGCGGTCGTAGGCGGTCTCGGTGAGCGGCTTCTCCGGCGGATACAGGAAGTACGCGTAGCCGCGCTCACGGGAACGACCGACACGACCACGCAACTGGTGCAGCTGCGAAAGGCCGAGGGAATCGGCACGTTCCACGATCAGCGTGTTCGCGTTGGAGATGTCGAGGCCGGTCTCGATGATCGTGGTGCACACGAGCACGTCGTATTCGCGCTCCCAGAATCCCTGCACGGTCTTCTCGAGCTGGTCCTCGTTCATCTGACCGTGCGCGACGACGACGCGCGCCTCGGGCACCAGATCGCGAATCTTCTTGGCGGCCTTGTCGATCGAGGACACCCGGTTGTGCACGTAGAACACCTGACCGTCGCGCATCAGCTCGCGGCGGATGGCGGCGGTGACCTGCTTGTCGTTGTAGGCGCCCACATAGGTGAGCACCGGATGACGCTCCTCGGGCGGGGTGAGGATGGTCGACATCTCGCGGATGCCTGCCAGGCTCATCTCCAGGGTGCGCGGGATCGGAGTGGCCGACATGGTGAGCACGTCGACGTGGGTGCGCAGCGCCTTGATGTGTTCCTTGTGCTCCACACCGAAGCGCTGTTCCTCGTCGACCACCACCAGGCCGAGGTCCTTCCAGCGCACACCGGTCTGCAGCAGCCGGTGGGTGCCGACCACGATGTCGACCGAGCCGTCGGCCAGCCCGGCCAGGATCTCCTTGGAGTCGGAGGCATCGGTGAACCGGGACAGCCCCTTCACCGTCACCGGGAAGCCGGCGACGCGTTCGGTGAAGGTCTGTAGGTGCTGCTGGGCGAGCAGCGTGGTGGGCACCAGCACGGCGACCTGCTTGCCGTCCTGCACCGCCTTGAACGCGGCCCGCACGGCGATCTCGGTCTTGCCGTAGCCCACGTCGCCGCAGACCACGCGGTCCATCGGCACCGCCTTCTCCATGTCCGACTTCACGTCGGTGATGGCGGTCATCTGGTCGACGGTCTCGGTGAACGCGAACGCGTCCTCCATCTCCTGCTGCCACGGGGTGTCCGGGGCGAAGGCGTGACCCGGCGCGGCCTGGCGCGCGGCGTAGAGCTGCACGAGCTCACCCGCGATCTCGCGAACGGCCTTGCGCGCCTTGCGTTTCGTGTTCGCCCAGTCGGAGCCGCCGAGCTTGGACAGGCTCGGCAGTTCGCCGCCGACGTAGCGGGAGAGCTGGTCCAGCGATTCCATCGGCACGAACAGGCGGTCGCCGGGCTGGCCGCGCTTGCTCGGCGCGTATTCGATCACCAGGTACTCGCGGCGCGCGCCGCCGATGGTGCGCTCGATCATCTCGACGAACCGGCCGATGCCGTGCTGGTCGTGCACCACCATGTCGCCCGAGGTGAGGGCGAGCGGGTCGACCTGGTTGCGGCGCTTGGCGGGCAGCCGCTTGCCCTCGGTGGGCGCGGTGACCCGGTTGCCGGTGAGATCGGACTCGGCGACGACCACCAGTCCGGCATCGTCGAAGATCAGCCCGTCGTGCAGCGAACCACACAGCACGCCCACCACTCCCGGCTCCGGCACCCCACCGGCGGGCAGCAGCGCGGCGGGCACTTCGGCCTCGCCGAGCCGTTCCAGTACACGCTGCGCCGTACCGTGACCGGTGACCACGACGACCGCGCGACCGCCGGTGGCGACATGCGCGCGCAGCGACGCGAAGATGGTGGCGACCAGTTCGTCGGACCCGCGGGCGGTGGGCCCGGCGGCCACCGGCAGGTTCACCTCGATCGGGTCGCCGGAGCTGAGCGGGCTCAGCGTCCACCACGGCAGGCCGAGTTCGTCCGCGCTGGTGTGCAATTCGGGCAGGCTGCGGTAGCCGGAGGCAGCCAGGTCGAGGCCGTTGGCGCCCAGCGGCGCGTCGCTACCGAACGAGGCGGCGGTCCACGAGGCTTCGAGGAACTCCTCGCCGGTGCGCACGAGATCGGCTGCGCGGGTACGGATCTTCTCCGGGTCGCACAGCAGCAACTGGGTGCCCCCGGGCAGCGCCTCGGTGAGCAGGCTGAGCTTGCCCGGCGCGAGGACCGGCAGCAGGGCCTCCATGCCGTCGACGGGGATGCCCTCGGCGATCTTGTTCAGCATCTCGACCAGGGAGGCGTCGGCCTCGTTGTCGGCGGCGACCGCGGTGGCGCGCTCGCGCACCGGCGTGGTGAGCAGCAACTCGCGACACGGCGGCGCGACCACCATCTCGACGGTGCTCTCGGTGAGCGATCGCTGATCGGCGACCGAGAACGGGCGGATCTCGGTCACCTCGTCGCCCCAGAACTCCACGCGCACCGGATGATCCGCCGTCGGCGCGAACAGATCGAGGATGCCGCCACGCACCGCGAACTCGCCGCGCTTGCCGACCATGTCGACGCGGGTGTACGCGAATTCCACCAGGCGAGTGAGCAATTCGTCGAAATCGTGTTCGCCGCCGACCCGCAGCACCACCGGCTCGATATCGCCGAGCCCGGCCGTCATCGGCTGCATCAGCGAACGCACCGTGGTGACCACCACCCGCAGCGGTTCGGGGTAGACGGGGTCTTCGGGATGGGCCAGCCTGCGTAGTACCTCGAGCCTGCGCCCGACCGTGTCGGGGCCGGGCGAGAGGCGTTCGTGCGGCAGGGTCTCCCAGGACGGGAACATGGCGACCGACGGGCCGAGCATCTCGGTGAGTTCCACGGTCAGATCGTCGGCCTCACGACCGGTGGCGGTCACCACCACCAGGGGACGCTGATCGGCGATCGTCGCGGCGACGAACGGCCGCACGGCCGACGGCGCGACCAATTCCACCCCGGATTTGCCGACCAGATCGGTGACCGTCCGCAGCGCGGCGTCACCCGCGACCACTTCGGCCAGACCGGCGAGCGGAGGACGAAGGGAGGACATTGTTCGCTCCTGAATACGCAGACGGGATAGGCGAGGCAGCCCGTCTCGAAGTCTAGATGAGTGATTCCCGGGGGTCGGCCCGCGGCTGACCCCGGGTGTGAGCCGACTCAGGAGCGACGGATGCCCCGTGAGAGACATCACAGTCGGAACATCGACCAATCACCGAGCGCGCCCACCACGAATCTCCGAAAGCTATACGTCTATCGAGTGGGTGATCTATGACGACCACAGTCGGAATATCAGCGGAACGCACTGTCGTCAGGGGGGTGCTCCTGTCCAACGCACCGGGGAAGAAATCCGAGGTCCTTCAGTCGGTCGAGCAGCGTGTCGAAGACGGGGGCTCGATCGTCCACGCACTCGACGCCCTCGCCGAGGCAGCCCCGGTGATCGCGGATGTCGCCGTGGCGTATCACACTGCGCAGGACCGGCAACAGATCGTCTCGGAGCTCGCGGCCGGCCCGTGGCACACATCATCGCTGGTTTCGACCCGATCGGCACTGTTCGCGCTGGTCGGTGACATGCCGGAACTCGATGAGTTCGGGACCGTGGTGCTGCTAGACCTCGCCGATCACGCCGCGACCGCCGTCGTGGTCGGACCGGATCGTCGGCAGATCCTGGCCTCGGACGCCTGGACCACCGGTATTGCCGAGGGCGCCTCGGCCGACGGTCTCGCGGAATCGTTCGATACCGACGCGATGACCGAGACGATCGGTCGCGTGCGGTCGGTGCTGGCGTCGATCCCGGCGCACCCCGACGCGGTGGCCCTCTGTGGTTCGTCGGCCGCTGATCCCGAGATCGCGGGCGCCCTGCGCTACGAACTCACCGCGCGCGTGGTCCTCGTCCCGGACTTCGCGCAGGCGACGGCGCGCGCAGCCGCGCTGATCGCCGCCGGCCAGGTGCGCAAGCAACTCGCCGAACCACCGCAGGCGCCTCGCCGCCACCGGCGGCTACTGCTGACCGCGGCGGCCCTCGCGGCCTTTCTCGGCGTCGCCGGATTCGCCGCGTCGCAGGCACTGGAGGAGAACTCGCCTGCCATGAACGCGGGTTCCCCTGGCACGACCAGCCTCGCTCCACCGTCGCCGTCAGCGCCTGCCACTGTCGAGACAATCCCTGATGCCTCGCTTCCGGCCTCGCCGCAAGATCGAACCCAACCTGTGACACCTGCTCCGGCAGCGGCGCCGAACCGCTCACCGCAGGCTCCCGCTCCAGCGCCGCCGTCAGCTGCTACGGCCCCCACCACCGCCGGGCCTCGTGATCCAGAACCGCCCACCTGGGTTCCGGCACCCGAAGCCGGTCCCACAGACTCCCCCGAACCGGCGGACACACCGGAAGCGGCCGCACCGAGTGCCGCTGCGACCCCGGCAAAGGTCGGCGCCCCAGGTCCGCAAGGGCTGTTCCCGGGAGAATCACCACCCCCGGCGGCAGGCTCTGACCCCGCGGCGGAACAGGCGTGGTGGGCCAACCATTGGAACCTCAAGCGACGGTGGATGAACGGCGGCTGACGCGCTACAGGCCCGGGATCGCTCGGGAGGCGGCTGCTTGTCGACAGGCTCGGCGCCCTGGATGTCGCGATACGCGTAGGGTCGAGGCGTGAGTCTGGCTCGACGTGAACGCCACGCCCTCGTGGAAACGATGACCGAGGCCGGCCCTGCCGCGCCGACCCTGTGCGGCACCTGGACGGTGCACGACCTCGCGGCCCACCTGGTGGTCCGCGAACGCAGGCCCGACGCGTCGGTGGGCATCGTCTTCCGGCCGATGGCCGGCTACCTGGAGGCCAAGCAGGCCCAGATCGCGCAGCGGCCGTTCGCCGAACTGCTCGAGCTCGTCCGCACCGGCCCGCCGTGGTGGTCGCCGTTGCGCCCGGTCGACGCGGTGGCCAATCTCAGCGAGATGTTCGTCCACCACGAAGACGTGCGCAGGTCCGAACCGGGCTGGGAGCCAAGGCAATTGGCGGCGCGCGACGAGGACCGACTGTGGACCGCACTGCGCACCGTCGCACGCGCGGCCTACCGCAAGTCGCCGGTTCCGGTTGTCCTCGCGACGCCGCAGGGAGCCCGGATCACGGCGCACCGTGGCGACGGCGCCGAAGTGGTGCTCACCGGCACGCCGTCGGAGCTGCTCCTGCACGCCTTCGGCCGCGACGAAGTCCGGATCACCCCGACCGGACCCGAGGCCGACGTGCGGACGGTGCTCGCCACCGACCGCAGCGTGTGAACTACTAGACGACGTAGCGGCGCAGCCTGCGCGCCGCGAACTCCCGGAAGTACGACAGCTTCTCCGGCGGCACCAGCGAGGGCAGCAGGAAGTACCAGGCCCGTTCCATCCGCGCCGCCATCTGCTCCATCGACTCGGTGCCGACCGCGACGATGTGCACGCCCGCGGTCAGTTCCTGGAGCAGCACACCGACCACCTCGGGATCGAGGTCGGCGATCAGGTCGCCCTGGGCGATGGCCCGCTCCGACAGCAACCGGTAGGTCTCGCCCCAGGTCTTGGCGATGTTGTCGCCCTGCGCGCCGCGATAGTCACCGATCTGGTGGGTGAGCTTGAGCATCGCGCCCACCATCGGATCGTTCATCGACAGATCGGCCACCACATAGGTGATCCCGACGGCCGCCTCCAGCGCGGGCACCCGGGAATCGAAGAAACCCTGACAGGATCCGGTCAGGCGCTCGTTGCCCTGATCGACCACCGCCCTGGCCAGCTCCTCCTTGGAGCCGAAGTGAAAGTACAAGGCGCCCTTGGTCACATTGGACTGCGCGATGATTTCGCTGAGGCTCGCGTTGGCGTAGCCCAAACGGAGAAAGACATCGGCAGCGCCAGCAAGGACGGAGTCGCGGGTGATCTCCGCGCGTGCTTGCCTAGCCATCAGATCCGCCTGTCATCCAATAATCCAGCCATCCTGAAGTAGACCGACATCCCGAAATTTGCTCGACATACCGCCCGGCAGCACCCAAAAGGATGGGTGAACCGTACCACCAGGCGGCAAAGTGGCAGCCGAATCATGGATTCGGTCCACGTTGCTTGCGCTAACGTCCGGTTACCCCACCGCTGGTCGGCGTAGTCCCCGTATTCCATTCGGAGCTGAGCCCCGGTTCGGCTTCCAAATGACTCAAACCGTTCCAACACAGGTTGACCAGGTGCGCCGCGACCACCTCTTTGGGCGGGGTGCGCTCGTCGAGCCACCACGTGGCGGTGGTCGAGACCATGCCGACCAGAGCCTGGGCATAGAGCGGGGCGAGGCTGGTATCGAGATCGCGACGGCCGAAATCACCGGCGAGCAGATGGGCCACCTGATTCACGGCCTCGTTGAGCAGGCTCGAGTAGCGCCCGTCGGAGTTGGCGGCGGGCTGGTCGCGGACCAGGATCCGAAAACCGTCGGTCCGCTCCTCGATGTAGGTGAGCAAGGCCAGCGCCACCTGCTCTAATCGCACCCGCGATCGATTGCGGGTGAGCGAGGAGGTGACCATTTCCAGCAACATCGACATCTCGCGATCGACGACCACCGCGTAGAGGCCCTCCTTGCCACCGAAATGCTCGTAGACCACCGGCTTCGACACCTGCGCTCGCTGCGCGATCTCCTCGATCGATGTCGCGTCGTACCCCCGCTCCGCGAACAAGGCGCGACCGATCTCGATCAGCTGCTGCCTGCGCTGCGTACCCGTCATCCTGGGCCTGGTGGCCCGCCCCGGCTCACTGGACGACATGCGTGCCCCCGCCTCTCCGCGTTTCGACTCACGAGAAATCAGTACGTGCGTTCCAGAAGGCTAACAACGGCATCCGAGCACGGACGCGACAGGCGTACACAAGATTCGCCCGAGGGCGGGATCGTGTGCGAGGATCACTGGCGTGCCGTAGCACAGTGGTGGGCTCCGAGAGCCCACTGGTGTGGCGATCCGCCGTAGTGTAATGGCAGCACCTCTGATTTTGGTTCAGATAGTTCAGGTTCGAGTCCTGGCGGCGGAGCACACGGACACACAGTGACGTATCGTCGGCCCGCACCATCTACCGACCGAACCCGCCACAGCACTCGCTGACAGGCAGCCGAGGGAGATCCATGCCACCGCAGACCGCCGTCGTCGTTCTCGCAGCAGGTGCTGGAACGCGAATGCGGTCGAAGACTCCGAAAGTGCTGCACCCGTTAGCAGGACGGTCGATGCTCTCGCACGCGCTGCACGCCGCCGTCGAGATCGATCCGACCCACCTGATCACCGTTGTCGGGCACGACCGGGACAAGGTCGGAGCCGCCGTCGCGGACGTGGGTAAGGAACTCGGCCGCGAGATCGTGTGCGCGGTGCAGGAGCAGCAGCTCGGAACCGGACACGCGGTGCAGTGCGCACTGGGTTCGATCCCCGCGGACTTCGACGGCGACCTTCTCGTCACCTCGGCCGATGTGCCGCTGCTCGACGGGCACACGCTGTCCGCGCTGCTCGACGAGCACCGCAGCTACGCCGAACGGCCCGCCGTGACGGTGCTGACCTTCGTGCCCGACGACGCCAACGGTTACGGCCGGATCGTGCGCGACGACGACGGCCAGCTCGCCGAGATCGTCGAGCACGCCGACGCCACCCCCGAACAGGCCAAGATCAAAGAGGTCAACTCCGGCGTCTACGCGTTCGACGCGTCGGTACTGCGCACCATGATCGGGCGGCTGTCCACCGCCAACGCCCAGCACGAGCTCTACCTCACCGACGTGCTTCGACTGGCCCGCGAGGCCGGTCGCCCCGTGCACGGCGCGCGACTGGTCGACTCGAACAAGGTCACCGGCGTGAACGACCGGGTGCAGCTGTCCCAGGCGGGCGCCACCCTCAATCGCTACATTCTCGAACGCCACATGCGCGCGGGCGTCACCATCATCGACCCGGCGACCACCTGGATCGACGCGAGTGTGCGGATCGGGCGCGACGCCGTGCTGCGGCCCGGTACCCAGCTCTTCGGCAGCACCGAGATCGGCGAGGACGCCGAGATCGGGCCCGACACCACGCTCACCGACGTGCTCGTCGGAGTCGGCGCGAGTGTGATCCGAACGCACGGAACGCACGCTCAGATCGGCGACGGCGCGTCCATCGGCCCGTTCAGCTACCTCCGCCCCGGCACCGTCGTGGGCGAGGAAGGCAAACTCGGCGCGTTCGTCGAGACCAAGAACGCCTCGATCGGCGCGCACTCGAAGGTGCCCCACCTCACCTACGTCGGCGACGCGACGATCGGCGAGCACAGCAACATCGGCGCTTCCAGCGTTTTTGTGAACTATGACGGAGTGAACAAGCACCACACCGTGGTTGGTTCCCACGTGCGAACAGGTAGCGACACCATGTTCATCGCGCCGGTCACCGTGGGTGACGGCGCCTATACGGGTGCGGGTACTGTACTGCGCAGAAGCGTTCCACCGGGTGCACTTGCTGTGTCGGGTGGGCCACAGCGCACTTTTGAAAACTGGGTGCAGCGCTACCGTCCAGGAACCGCTGCGGCGCGCGCGGCGGCGGAAGCCATCGCGGCAGACGAGACGTCTTCGAAGACAATCGAGCAAAAGGATGGCAACCAGCAGTGACCGCGTTCTCGATCGACAACCAGAAGAACTTGATGCTCTTCGCCGGCCGGTCACATCCTGAGCTGGCCGAGCAGGTCGCCAAGGAACTCGACGTCGACATCACCCCGCAGACCGCGCGTGACTTCGCCAACGGTGAGATCTTCGTCCGGTTCGAGGAGTCGGTCCGCGGTTCCGATGCCTTCGTGCTGCAGAGCTTCCCCGCGCCGCTCAACCAGTGGCTGATGGAACAGCTCATCATGATCGACGCGCTCAAGCGCGGTTCGGCCAAGCGGATCACCGCGGTGCTGCCGTTCTACCCGTACGCGCGCCAGGACAAGAAGCACCGCGGCCGCGAGCCGATCTCGGCCCGCCTGGTCGCCGACCTGCTCAAGACCGCGGGCGCCGATCGCATCATCAGCGTCGACCTACACACCGACCAGATCCAGGGCTTCTTCGACGGCCCCGTCGATCACATGCACGCGCTGGTGCAGCTGTCGGACTACATCCGCACCAACTACCCGTCGGACAACCTCGCGGTGGTCTCCCCCGACGCGGGCCGCGTGAAGGTCGCCGAGAAGTGGGCCGACGCGCTCGGTGGCACGCCGCTGGCGTTCATCCACAAGACCCGCGACCCGCTGGTGCCCAACCAGGTGAAGTCCAACCGCGTCGTCGGTGACGTCGAAGGCCGCACCTGTGTGCTGATCGACGACATGATCGACACCGGTGGCACCATCGCCGGTGCGGTGAAGGTCCTCAAGGAAGCCGGCGCGGGCGACGTCATCATCGCGGCCACCCACGGTGTGCTCAGCGATCCGGCCGCCGAGCGCCTCGCCAACTGTGGCGCCAGGGAAGTCGTCATCACCAACACGCTGCCGATCAGCGAGGACAAGAAGTTCCCGACGCTGACCGTGCTGTCGATCGCGCCGCTGCTGGCCCGCACCATCCGCGAGGTCTTCGAGAACGGCTCGGTCACGGGCCTGTTCAACGGCAACGCCTAACCGCCTCCCCGCGACTTTTGGCCAGACTGAGGCGCGGGGTGGGGTGGGGACGCGGCAAGCCTTCAGAGGTTGAGGGTTAGCTCGTGCCCGGTGAGTTACCCATGTTCTCTCGAGACCAGTCGGTGCGTTTGTCCTCGGACAATGGCGCACCGGCTGGTCTTTGGTGCATGGTGGTCCTGTAATTCGGGACGTGACAGGGGGCGGCATGGGGACTGAGCCGGAGCGGCGGGTCGAACTCGGTAAGGATCAGGGTGTGCCGCGGGTGCAGGACGCGCCGGAGGTGGCTGATCCGGTGGGCGGGGAACCATGGGGTGGGATCGCCGATCCGGTAACCCCTGACGACGCGACGTCGTATCCCCCACCGCCCGCCGCTCAGCCCTGGGCTGGGGTCGCGAATCCGGCTGTCGAGTTGCCGCCGTATCCGCCGCCACCGCCGGGGCCGATGTTTCCCGCGCCCGGGTATCCCGCTGTCGGCAATGCCGCGCCGATATATCCCGCTTCGGGCTATCCGCCGCCTGGTCGGGCTCCTTACGGAGCGCCGCAATACCCGGGGCAGTTCCCGTCGCCGCCTCCGCCGGGGTACGGCTACCGCGACAGCACGCCGGTGTGGTCGATCATCAGCTTCTGTTGTGTCGCGGCGTCGGTGCTCGGCGGGGTGATGCTGTGCGGGCTGCCGGTGCTCGTCACCGCGCCGACGGGAGTCGTGCTCGGGCTGGTCGGACATGCCAAGGGTGAGCCGATGGGCAAGTGGGCGGCGATCGCCAACGGGGCCATCGCGGCGTTGGCCGCGGTTCTGGTGCTCGTGTTCGTGGCACTGATCGGCGGTCTGTGAGCCTCGGCGGGCGATACTGGTAGGGGTAGCCGGCTCGATCGCCACGCCGCCCCCGTCCCCGAACAGAACTGAGAAACGCCGCACCGATGGACGCTTTCACCGGATTCCCGCTCGCCGGACTCGACTTCTACGAAGACCTGGAGGCCGACAACTCGAAGGCCTTCTGGAACGCGCACAAACACCTCTACGACGAGGCCGTGCGCGCACCGATGGTCGCGCTCGCCGCCGAACTGGCGGCGGAATTCGGACAGGCCAAGATCTTTCGGCCCTACCGTGACGTCCGATTCTCGGCCGACAAACTGCCCTACAAAACCCACCAGGGCGCGGTGGCGGGTGTGTCGCCCGGCGTCGGCTGGTACGTGCAGATCGGGGCGGCGGGATTGTTCGTCGCGGGCGGCTGCTTCCGGCCCTCGCCCACCGCCTTGGCTGTCCTGCGGGCCACGATCGACGACGAGGTGCGCGGCGCGGAACTGGAGAAGATCCTGGCCGCGACGACGGCAGCCGGTTTCACTCTCGGCGGCGACAAGCTCAAAACCAAGCCGAAGGGCTACGCCATCGACCATCCACGCATCGACCTGCTGCGCCACAAGTCCCTGACCGTGCACCGCGAGTTCGGCGCACCGGAGTGGCTCACCACCCCGGCCGCGGCCACCGAGATCCGCCGCGCCTGGAACGACCTGCGGCCGCTCGTCGAATGGTTCGCCGCCGTCCTCCACGGCGTCCCGGAGGACACCAGCGCCAGACGCCCGTAGCCGACGACCGCCCGGCCCGGGCGTGGTTCGTGACGGACGGCCGTCGGAGGCCGATACTGGAGACCATGAGCCGTGAACCGTTGGACATGGACATGGGCGACGACGATCAAGCCGACGACATCGTCGAATACGAACGCTATGTGGAAGACCCGCCCGCCGACTATGTGATCCGCAATCACGAAGCCGACGCCGACGGCTTCCTCGGCATCAACGAGGAAATCTCCGAGGAGTACACCGAGCGCGGGTCCCGCCGGGAGGCGATGGAAGAGGACGAACGCCCCGCCGAGGAAAGCGCGATGCGCGTAGTCGGCGACGACGATGTCGACGGCGCCCTCTTCGACGACGACGCCGTCAACGGCGAGGAAGGCGTCGAAAAGGACCTGGAGGGCGACGAGAACCTCACCAGCGGCGAATACCTCGCCGACGAACTCGACCTCTGACCACCCGTCCCGCTCCATGACATCACCGCCGACACACCCCGCTGCGTGACGGCTCGGTTGCCGCCCTCCTGACCTGACCGCCGGCGCGCTCGGCCCGCCCCGAAGCCAGGACTCAGCGGCGTTCGGACAGAGACAAGATGAAGCGGTTGTCGGGGTCGGTCCAGGTGTGGGTGGGGGTGAAGCCGGCTCGGTGCAGTTCGGCGGCGAGGGAATCGGGGCGGAACTTGGCGGAGATCTCGGTGCGCATCTCTTCGCCCGCGGCGAAGTCGACGGTGAGGTTCAGACCGGCGACGGTGGCCGTCATCGCCTCGGTGGCGCGCAGGCGCATTTCGATCCACTCGTTCTCGGCGTCCCAGAGGGCGACGTGGTCGAATTTCTCGGGGACGAAATCGGCGTCGAGACGGTGGTTGAGGACGTGCAGGACATTGCGGTTGAATTCGGCGGTGACGCCCGCGGCGTCGTCGTAGGCGGGGACCAGGATCGCCGGGTCGATGACCAGGCCCGCGCCGAGCAGCAGCAGCTCGCCGGGTTCGAGGACCTCGTTGATGCCCGCCAGGAATTCGGCGCGCTCGGCGGGGACCAGGTTGCCGATGGTGCCGCCGAGGAAGGCGATCATGCGGCGGCCACCGCGGGGCAGGTTGTGCAGGGTGTCGGTGAAGTCGCTGACCACGCCGTGCACGGACAGGTTCGGGTACTCGGCTGCGATCTCGTCGGCCGCGCCGCGTAGTGCCGAGGCCGAGACATCCTGCGGAACATAGGTTTTCAGCGAACCTTCGGCGGTGAGCGCATCCAGCAGCAGACGGGTCTTGGCGGCCGAGCCCGAGCCGAGCTCCACCAGCACCTCGGCGCGAGCGGCCGCGGCGATCTCGCCGACGACCCGCTCGAGCAGGGCTCGCTCGGTGCGGGTCGGGTAGTACTCGGGCAGTTCGGTGATCCGCTCGAAGAGCTCGCTCCCGCGTGCGTCGTAGAACCACTTGGGCGGCAGCGACTTCGGGTCGGCGGTGAGACCGGTGCGGGCGTCGGTGCGCAAGGCCGCGGTGAGATCGTCGTCGGTGAGGTGGATGTCCAGCAGCGGCGCGGTCATGAACGGACCCTTTCGGTAGCGGGGAGTTCGAGTGCGGTGATGGTGCAGTGGCCGGGTGTGGCGGTGACCAGTTGGTGGTCGACGACGGATTGCCAGCGTGGGTCCGCGTCGTAGGGTTCGGACGAGAGCACGGCGTAGTCGTCGGTGACGAGCACCGACAGCGCATGCCAGCAGGTGGTGCCCCACAGCTGGATTCCGTTGCCGAGCAACAGGTTCAGGCGAGCGCTCGGCTGATACCGGAGAACGGTCGCGACCAGCAGCTGTAGGGCGTCGGCCGGGGAAGTGACGGGACCGGCGGGGTCGATCTCCCCGAGCAGGCCGCGCAGCAGCACCCACAGTGCGGCGGAATCGGTGAGCGCCTCCGCCTGCAGCAGCACCGCGGGTGAATCGAACAGCGTTGCGGTGGTGCAGACTTCGCGCAGATCGGCGACGACGGCGACGAGCGTGGTTCGCCAGTCCGGCACGACGCCGTTGTGGCTGAAGGCCCAGTGTTCGTCGGTGAAGGGCGCGCAGGCGCAACGCTCCACCGGCATGCCGACGGTGGCCGAGCGGACGGCGGCGACGACCGACCGGGATTCGAGCTGCCCGAGCACTTCGGCGACGGCGGGGTCGGTCCAGATCGGGGCGTGGTTGCGGTAGCGGGTCACCGCGTCGCGGGCACCCTCCGTTCCCACATCGGCGCGGCGCCACCAGGCCACGCCGAAGCCGTCGGCGTTGATGGTGCCGCCCGCGCGCATGTCGACCGGCGCCCAGGACTGGCTGTAGAGCGAGTGGGGGCCGCGCAGAATCAGCTCGCCGATCCCCACCGGCGGGCCGACGTAACCGAGGTGCCTACACATCAGAGTTCGTCCTCGCGCAGATCTCGGGCGAGCCGGAACCCGGCGAAGATCTGCCGCCGGATCGGGTGATCCCAGTTGCGGAAGGTGGCACGGCAGGCGACCTCGTCGGTGCCGAAGGATCCGCCGCGCAGGATGCGGTAGTCACCGCCGAAGAAGACCTCCGAGTATTCGCGGTAGGGGAACGCGCGGAACCCGGGGTAGGCCTCGAAACCCGAGGAGCACCATTCCCAGACATCGCCGATGAGCTGGTGCACGCCGGTGGCCGACGCACCGGCCGGATAGGCGCCGATCTCGGCTGGTTCCAAATGTCGCTGGCCGAGATTGGCCAGGTGCGCGTCCGGTTGGTCCTCGCCCCACGGATAGCGCCGCGACGCACCGGTTTCCGGGTCGAAGCGGGCCGCCTTCTCCCATTCGGCCTCGGTCGGCAAGCGCTTGCCCGCCCATCGCGCGAAGGCCTCGGCCTCGAACCAGCACACATGCACCACCGGCTGATCGAGCCGCAGCGGGGTGCGGACGCCGAATGCCGTGCGCGTCCACCCGTCACCGTCGCGCTCCCAGAACTGCGGAGCGACCAGGCCTGCCTCCCCGCGGTGCGCCCAGCCGCGCTCCGACCACAGCTCGGACCGGTCGTAGCCCCCGTCGTCGAGGAAGGCGAGAAACTGCCCGTTGGTCACCGGCGCGACATCGATCGCGAAGCCGTCGACGTGCACCGGATGGGCGGGGCGTTCGTTGTCCAGCGCCCAGGGATCGGCCGAGGTCCCCATCAGGAATTCACCTGCGGGAAGGATGATTTCGCCACCTGCGGACGCCTGGGCGACCGGAGCGGGCGGCGCTGACAGGACCGGCGCGCCGATTCGCAATTGATGGGTGGCGAGCATGGTCTCGTCGTGCTGCTGTTCGTGCTGAGCGATCATGCCGAACGCGAAACCGTTGTCCACCAGCGGATTACCGGCCAGATCACTGGAATCGAGGACGTCGAGGACCTTTTCGCGCACCGAGCCGACGTAGCCGCGCGCCTGCTCGGGGTTGAGCAGCGGCAACGCGGGCCGGTTCGACCTGGCGTGCTTGAACGCGTCGTAGAGCTCGTCGATATCGGCCCGCACCGCGTCGCGGCCTCCGACATCGCGCACCAGCCACAGCTCTTCCTGGTTCCCGATATGCGCCAGGTCCCAGACCAGCGGCGACATCAGCGGCGAATGCTGCGCGACGAGATCGGCTTCGTCCACGCTCTCGGTGAGCAGGGCGGTGCGGCGGCGAGCACGCGACAGGACCTCGGCGATGCGGGCACGCGTCCGGTCGCGGTCACTGTGGTCGGCGGGGGCGGAAAGAGTCACGAGAGCTCCGAAACAGGCAGGTCGACAACGACTTCGGACAGAAGGACAGCGGCATGCCGACCACGCGCGGCCGGCGAGATCATCACGACCCGCCCGCGCCGTTGCGTGCCGAGTCGACCTCGGCGAGTGGACTGCGGCCCGCACTACATCGGCGGGCCGCGGCGGCCAATTCCGCGGCAGCGGAGGGTGTTCGCGCATGCGCGGCGGCCAGGTCGAGCACGTCTACCGCAGCGCGGCGCAAGTGTGGGTCGAGCAGGCCGCAACGCGCCGACGTCAACCACTCCCCCGCGGTGGGCGCGGCGAGGGCTGTCGCCTCGGCGACGACAGCGGGGGTCGACAGCAGCGCGTCGAACAGGTGGATCGGGGTGGTCCACGCTTCACCGGGCTGGGTGTCGAGGTAGCGGACCTCGAGGTGACCGGACGCTCGGACCGGGGGAAAGAGGGTGGTCAGGTGGTAGTCCAGATCGGCGCGGGTCGGGCGGCGGCCCACTTCGTCGTCGAGGGCGCCCGACAGCCAATCGGCGAAGGTGGCGCCGGGAGGCGGGGACCAGTCGGCATCGACATCGGTGCAGCGCACACACAGCAGCGGCACGTCGAGAGCCCAGTGGGCATACGAGGTGATCGGGTCCGCCCAGTCGGCCACCGGGGGTCTGGAACGGGCAGGGTCGAGGCGCAACCAGGTGCGCATTCGCTGAGACGCCCAGTCGCCGCGCGGTACGCCGTGCAGGCGCGGTGAGCAGGCGAAGGCGGCGATGAGGGTGGGGCCGAGGACGTAGAGGGCGGTCCAGCGCGCCCGCACCTCGGCGGGATCGGCGCCGGCGTCCACGCTGACCTGCGTGGCGGCGGTGTTGCACATCATGAGGGTGCCGAAGGGGCCGACGCCGTCGAAATGACGTTCCATCGCCGCGTAGCGGGGCAAGCGGAGCAGGCGCTCGGCGGGACGGCCCGCGTCGGCGGCGGCGGCGAAGATACTGATCTCCTGGGCGGCGAGCAGGTCCCGCAAACGGGCCGCATCAGCGCGTAGATGCTGCGTCAGCGCGGCCGGATCAGCGAACGGTGCGCTGGAAAGTTCTATCTGACCACCGGGTTCGACGGTGACCAGGCTCCCGCCGGGCAGGGGAACCGCGGCGGAAGCGGGGGCGAGGGAGGTCGGTGCATGCGGCCCGAGGGCCGCTGCCAGCTGGTCGAGCGAGGGCCGCGAACCGGTGGGACCAGCGGTGAGCCACTCCAGTTCGGCGCCGATCAGCGCAGGTGGACCGAGCTTGAAACAGACGCCGCCGACATAGGCCTCCGCCGCCGCCCTCGACGACATTTCGCCCTGGTCGGGGGCATAATCGGGCCACGACGAACGTTCCAGGGTGACCGCCATACCAACCTCCACGTGCTGCGTGCTGCCGGGGAACCTGCGTTTCGCTCATTCCAGAGTAGCGAGGTCCACCGACAGAAAAAGTGACCAAAAGGGGAACGACTCGGGGCGCTATCGTCGTCACCATGCTTGACCTCGCCGCGATCAGAGCCGACACCGCAGGACTTGCCAACGGTCAGGTCTTCCTCGACAGCGCCGGATCGTCGCTGCCGCCGAAGATCGTCCTCGACACGATGATCACCCATTTACACCGCGAAGCGGAGATCGGTGGCTATCGGGCGGCAAATGAGCGTCTGGGCGATCTCGCCGCGGTGAAGACCTCGATCGCCACGCTCATCGGCGCCACGCCCGGAACCATCGCCCTCAGCGACAGTGCGTCCCGGTCATGGGCCGATTTCGCCTATTCGGTACCACTGCGCCCCGGCGACCGGATCCTGATCTCCGGCGCCGACTACGCCAGCAACGCGATCGCCGCACTCCAGCGCGCGAAGCACACCGGTGCGGTGGTCGAGCGCATTCCCAGCGACGACACCGGCCGCCTCGACACCGACGCGCTCGCCGACATGCTCGACGAACGCGTGCGGCTGGTTTCGCTGCAACACGCCCCGACCAACGGCGGCCTCGTGAACCCGGTCGCCGAAGCCACCCGAATCGCCCACGAAGCCGGTGCGCTGGTACTGCTCGACGCCTGCCAGTCGACCGGCCAGCTGCCCATCGACGTCATCGAACTCGGGGTCGACGCCATGTCGACGACCGGTCGAAAGTGGTTGCGCGGCCCCCGGGGCACCGGCTTCCTGTATGTCCGTTCCGAATTGGCGCAGACCATGGAACCGGCCCGCCTCGACCTGCACAGTGCCGCGTGGGTAAGTCCCGGCGAATATCGTCTGGCCGACGACGCGGCCCGGTTCGAATTCTGGGAGTGCGGTGTCGCCGCCCGCCTCGGTCTCGGCGCCGCCGTCGACTACCTGCTCGAGCAGGGACCCGACGAGGTCTACGCGGCCGTGGCCACCCGCGCCGAGTTCCTGCGCAAGACCCTGCCGGAACTGCCCGGCGTGACCGTGCGCGATCTGGGCACCGAGCACAGCGGCATCGTCTCGTTCACCGCCGACGGCCACGATCCCGAACAGCTGCGCGATCGGCTCGCCGAGCACGCGATCACCGTCACCGTCAGTCACGCGGGCTCCACCCTGCTCGACATGTCCGAGCGCACCCTGCCCGCCGTGCTGCGGGCCTCCCCGCACTATTTCGTCAGCCCGGCCGACCTGGACCGCTTCGTCGCGACGCTGGCCGACCTCACCCGCTGAGTCCCGCGAGGTGCTCGCGGACGATCCGGTCCACGAGCACCCGCGGGTCCTGGTCGGGGGCAACGATCTCCAGCGTCCGGTTGACGGCGATCGTCGCCAAACCGTGCACATTGGTCCACAGGGCCAGCGCGCGCTGCGGCGCCGACTCCGGCGCCACCGCCGCGACCAACTCCACCACCTGCCCGTACAGCGGCCGCGTCGTCGCCCGCAGATTCTCGCCGGAGCCCGCCAGCAGATCGTGGCGGAACATCAGCGTGAACATCTCGGGCCGCGACACCGCGAAATCCACGTAGTCAACGGCCATTCGACGTAACCGTTCACGCGGGTCGTCGATCGTGGCGAGCATCGAGAACCGCTCGATCAGCTCCCCGAATCCGCGCGCCGCGATCGCCGCGAGCAGCGCCGCGTGCGTGGGAAACCACCGCCGCGGCGCGCCGTGGGAGACGCCGGCGGCCCGCGCGATCGCACGCAGCCCGAGTGCGCCGAAGCCGTCGGTTTCGAGCAGATCGACACCGACGTCGACCAGGCGCTCGCGCAACGATTCAGGCATACCGGCAATTCTGCACACCCGTTCACAGACCTTCGCGGTCGCCTGCGTAGACAGTGTCTACTAGTCTGCGTAGACACTGTCTACGAAGGGTCTGCCCATGTGGTACCTGCTGTGCAAATACGTCCTCATCGGCCCGGCACTGCGCCTGCTCGGCCGCCCGCACGTCGAAGGGCTGGAGCACATTCCACGCACCGGCCCGGTGATCATCGCGGCCAATCACCTGGCCTTCATCGACTCGCTCTACCTGGCCCTGGTGATCCCGCGGCCGCTCACGTTCCTGGCGAAGCAGGAGTACTTCGCCGGCACGGGGTTGCGTGGGCGATGCAAACGCTGGTTCTTCACCGCCGCGGGCCAGGTACCGGTGGACCGCACCGGCGGCGACGCGGCCGCCGACGCGCTCGCGGCGGCCACCGCGATCCTCGACGGCGGCGGCGCCTGGGCAATTCACCCGGAGGGCACACGGTCACGGGATGGCAGGGTCTATCGTGGTCGCACCGGGGCGCTGCGCGTTGCCATGGCCACCGGGGCACCGGTGGTGCCCGTGGTCCTGGACGGTACCGATCGCATGAATCCTCGCGGTCGGAAACTGTTGCGTTTCACCAAGGTACGCATCACCGTCCACCCCGCGCGGCACTATCCCACAGCTGTTCATCACGCCCAGGTCAGAGCGGCAACCGACCTGCTGATGCGGGAAATTGCCACGCTATCGGGTAGACCATACGTAGACCGCTACGCAGCCACCTTCGCTGGCTAGGGCGCAACAGCAGGGGTGCTGGGGCGTCAGCCCGGGTTAACACGCGTGGGGCGGGGCGGGATTTCTTGTTGGGAGTGCAGAGCACGGCCGTAACCGATCGTTGGCGTAAAGGGAGACCGACGTTGAGCAGGTTCACCGACGAAATGTTTGGCACAGCGTTGACCAGCTCCAAGGGGCTGGTCACCGGAGAGCCGGAGGCACCACTGCGGCAGACCTGGGGGGACATTCATAGGCAGGCGCGGCGGATGGCGGGTGGTCTCGCGGACGCCGGGATCGGGCACGGCGACGCCGTCGGCGTGCTGGCCGGCCTGCCGGTCGACATCGCGCCTGCCTGCCAGGCCATCTGGATGCGTGGCGCTTCCATCACCATGCTGCATCAACCGACGCCACGCACCGACCTCGCGGTCTGGGTGCGTGACACCGAAACGGTGCTGCACATGATCGACGCGAAGGCTGTCGTACTCGGCGCGCCGTTCGCGGCGGCCGAGCCGGTGCTGCGGGAACGCGGAATCATCGTGGTGCCGGTCGAGGACCTGCACCGAGGTGCCGATACCGATCCGGTGCCGACCACCGAGGGCGATATCGCGTTGCAGCAGTTGACGTCCGGTTCGACCGGATCCCCCAAGGCCGTCCGGATCACCCACGGCAACTTCAACACCAACGCGTACGCGATGTTCAACCGGGTCAAATTCCAGCTCGACGACGACGTGATGATCAGCTGGCTGCCGCTGTTCCACGACATGGGAATGGTCGGATTCCTTAGCGTACCTATGCAATTCGGCGCAGAGGTGGTGTGCGTGACGCCACTGGACTTCCTTGCCAGGCCACTGCTGTGGGCCGAGCTGATCGACAAGTATCGCGGAACTGTCACCGCCGCGCCGAATTTCGCGTACTCCCTGCTGGCCCGGCGCCTGCGTCAGGCCGAACCGGGCTCCCTGGATCTGTCCAGCGTGCGTTACATGTGGAACGGCGCCGAACCGGTCGATCCCGACACCATGATCGCCCTCGCGGCGGCGGGCGACCAGTTCGGGCTCAGCCCGATGGCACTCACGCCGGTGTACGGCATGGCCGAGACCACCCTGGCCGTCTCGATTCCCGACCCCGGCAACGGGCAGGTGCTCGACGTGATCGATGCCGACCTGCTCGAGGTCGTCGGCAAGGCGGTACCGATCGCCGAGGACGGCCACCACGGCACCCCGCGCAGGCTGCCCACGCTGGGGCACCTGGTCGACGATCTGGAGGGGCGCGTCGTCGACGCCGAACGTCAGCCGCTGCCGGTCCGCTCGGTCGGCGTCATCGAATTGCGCGGCCCCGCTGTCACTTCGGGCTATGTCACCGTCGACGGCTTCCGCCCCGCCAAGGACGCCGACGGCTGGCTCGACACCGGCGATATCGGCTACTTCACCGAAGACGGCCTGATGGTGGTGTGTGGGCGCATGAAGGACGTCATCATCATGGGCGGGCGCAACATCTATCCCACCGACATCGAACGAGCCGCACTGCGCGTACCGGGCGTGCGCCCCGGCAACGCGGTCGCGGTGCGCCTCGACGCGGGGGAGAAACGCGAAAGCTTCGCGGTGGTGGTCGAATCCAACGACTACCAGGAGGCCGACGAGGTGAAGCGCATCGAGCGCGAGATCGTCCACGAGGTCTTCGCCGAAGTGGGCTCGCGCCCGCGCACCGTGGCCGTGCTCGGCCCCGGAGCTCTCCCGAAGACCTCCTCGGGCAAACTCCGCCGCTCGGCCACCGCGGTGCACCTGCGCTGAGAACGAACTCGGCGCGCCAAGTGCCTTGGCGCGCCGAGTGTCTCAATGCAGGTTGTTCTGGGCTGCTTCCAGCCCGACCTTCAGCAGCAGCTCCACCGCGTCGGCGGCCTGCTCCACGATCACCGGAACCTCTTTGCGCTCCGGCGCGGCGAAGGGCTTGAGGACGTAGTCGGCCGGATCCTGTCGACCGGGCGGGCGCCCGATCCCGATCCTGGTCCGTAGATATTCCTTGGTGGTCAACGCCTGCGAGATAGACCGCAGCCCGTTGTGACCACCCTCGCCGCCGCCCTGCTTGAGCTTGAGCGTCCCGAACGGCAGATCCAGCTCGTCGTGGATCACGATCACCTGGTCCACCGGCACCGAGAAGAACTTCGCCAGCGCGGCTACCGGCCGCCCGGACAGATTCATATAGGTGCGCGGCTTCGCGATGAGGATCTGACGCCCGTCCAATCGCGCCTGGAGCAGATCGGCACCGGACTTCTTGTGCACGGCAAAACGGCCGCCGACGCGCTCGGCGAGCACATCGGCGACCAGGAAGCCCACATTGTGGCGGGTGCGCTCGTACTCGGGGCCTGGGTTACCCAGTCCGACTACGAGCGCGGGCCCGGAAGATTCGGTCACAGGCCGAACCGTAGCGCAGTCTTACTCGGACTCGGGAGCGGTCTCCGCGGTCTCGGCCTCGGCGCCTTCGCCCTCTTCGTCCAGCTTGGCGGCCGACGGCGCTTCGATCACGTTGACGATCAGCGACTCCGGGTCGCCGGCCAGGGTGACACCGGCGGGCAGCGCGATGGAGCCGGCCAGGATCTGGGTGCCCGCCTCGATGCCCTCGACCGAAACCTCGATGGTCTCGGGGAGCTTCATCGCGTCGGCCTCGATCGACAGGGTGTTGGCTTCCTGGGTGATCAGGGTGCCGGAAGCGGCCTCGCCGGTGACGACGACGTTGACGTCGGTGGTGACGCGCTCGCCACGCTTGACGATCAGCAGGTCGGCGTGCTCGATGTAGCGACGGATCGGGTGCACGACGACCGACTTGGTCATCGCCAGCTGCGGCTGGCCGTCGATCTGCAGGTTCAGGATGGCGTTGGTGCCGTGCAGGCGCAGGATCGCGGCGAACGCCTTGGCGTTCAGCGACAGGTGCTGCGGCTCGGCGTGGTGGCCGTACAGCACGGCGGGCACGTTGCCGTCGCGACGGGTGCGGCGGGCGGCACCCTTACCGAATTCGGTGCGGACGGCAGCTTCGATCAGATTGGCGTCGGACATACTGAATGCGCTCCTACGGCTGGTCATGGGTGACCCAACTCCGGGGTCAAGGTCTACTCGTCGGACGAAAGAACGAACGAGGACGGCCCAAACAAACTCAGCCGAGCCGCGTCGATCACGGTGTGCGCACCAAACGGGCACTCACCCTCGCCGAGACAACCCGCCAACCATACCGCATAGCAATCCGCGATCTGAAACCGCCATGACCGCACTCCGAACCCCCACCTGCGACCCATAGGGAGCAGCGGCCACAAAGTGGCCGGTCGCGGCCGGGTCGCCGGTCAGCCGCCGGGGCGTACGCGACGAAGGAGCAAGCCCCGGTGGCTAACCGGCGGCCCCCAGGGGCCGCGACTCGAGCGCGCCAGCGCTCCAAAAAACACAGCGTCAAACCTCCTGGGACTACCGAACAATTGATCCCCCCTGTGACCACCCCTTCAGCCCCTCGTACCCTGGAAAGGCTGCCCCCACCGAAAGGCTCCCCTTTGTCCGAGTCCGGAGAGAACGTCGCCCCCACCCCCCGCGGGTTACCCGCCGAGGTGGCCCGTCGGCGCACGTTCGCCGTGATCTCGCACCCCGACGCGGGTAAATCGACGCTCACCGAAGCGCTGGCCCTGCACGCCAGGATGATCTCCGAGGCGGGCGCCATCCACGGTAAGGCCGGTCGCAAGTCGACGGTGTCGGACTGGATGGAAATGGAGAAGGCGCGCGGTATCTCGGTCAGTTCGACCGCGCTGCAGTTCAACTACCGCGCCGCCGGGTCCGATATCGACAATGTGATCAACCTCGTCGACACCCCCGGCCACTCCGATTTCTCCGAGGACACCTACCGGGTGCTCACCGCCGTCGACGCGGCGGTGATGCTGATCGACGCGGCCAAGGGCCTCGAGCCACAGACGCTCAAGCTGTTCCAGGTGTGTCGCCACCGCGGCATCCCGGTGATCACCGTGATCAACAAGTGGGACCGGCCGGGTCAGGCCCCGCTCGAACTGCTCGACGAGATCAGCGAGCGGATCGGCCTCACCCCCACACCGCTGTTCCTGCCGGTCGGCATCGCGGGCGATTTCCGCGGCCTGCTGCGTCGCGGACCGGAAGGCGAGGCCGCCGAGTACATCCACTTCACCCGCACCGCCGGTGGCGCGACCATCGCACCCGAGGAGTACCTGACCGCCGACGAAGCCGAAGCCCGCGAAGGTGAGGCGTGGACGACCGCGGCCGAGGAGAGCGAACTGCTCTCGGCGACCGGGCAGGACCACGATCAGGAGATGTTCCTGGCGGGCCAGACCTCGCCGGTGATCTACGCCTCGGCCATGCTGAACTTCGGTGTGCGCCAACTGCTCGAGACGCTGGTGCAGCTCGCGCCCGCGCCCGGCTCACGCGAGGACGTGACGGGCAAGGAACGCACGACCGGTGACCCGTTCAGCGCGGTGGTGTTCAAGGTGCAAGCGGGCATGGACACCGCCCACCGCGACCGGTTGGCGTTCATGCGGATCGTCTCCGGCGAATTCGAGCGCGGCATGGTGGTGACCCACGCGCAGACCGGTCGCCCGTTCGCCACCAAATACGCGCTGACGGTCTTCGGCCGCGAGCGCACCACGGTCGACACGGCCTACCCCGGCGATGTGGTCGGCCTGGTCAACGCCACCGCGCTCGCGCCGGGTCACACGTTGTTCGTCGAGAAGAAGGTGGAGTACCCACCGATCCCGAGCTTCGCCCCCGAGCATTTCGCGACGCTGCGCGCGCAGAGCGCGGGCAAGTACAAGCAGTTCCGCAAGGCCATCGACCAGCTCGATTCCGAGGGCGTGGTGCAGGTGCTGCGCAACGACGCGCGCGGTGACGCCACCCCGGTGCTGGCCGCGGTCGGTCCGATGCAGTTCGAGGTGGTCACCGCACGGATGCAGGGCGAGTTCAACGTCGAGACCCAGCTGGATTTCCTGCCCTTCACGCTGGCACGGCGCACCGACGCGGAGTCGGCGCCCGAGCTGGATCGCCAGCGCGGGGTCGAGGTGTTCACCCGCACCGACGGCGTGATCCTGGCGCTGTTCAGCGACAAGTGGCGGCTGCAGTACATCGAGAAGGAACACCCGAAACTCACGCTGGAACCGCTGGTCGCGACCGCGGACTGACGCTGTCTGGGCCGGAGGTTCAGGCGGCAGGCCCGGGATTGCGTTCCACCGAGGAGATGTGGTTCTCCTGGGCGATCATTCCCCAGCGGCTCGCGGTGAGCCGCAGGCTGGGCAGATCGCTGAGCGAGAGCACTACTTCGTAGGTGCGCTCGTACCCGGTGTGCGAGATGCGCCAGTGCCCGTCCTCGCAGCGCACATAGCTGTCGGTATAGAAGGCTGCGCCGCGCAGACACATGTTGTGTTCGGGAATGATCACCGTGTCGGCCAGGTACCAGGTGCCGGAGGCGGTGTCGCCGTCGACATCGATCTCGGGGTGGTCGCAGCGATGCTCGGTGATCACGTGCGGTCCGAGGGTGTTGCGCAGGAAGGCCAGGAAGGCCTCGCGCGACTCGAACTGCAGATACTCGCTATAGGTGGCGGTCGCCTCGGGAACCAGGGTGTCGGCGAACTCGTCCCACGATTTGGTGTCCAGGCTGCGCAGATAGCGGTATTTCAGCCTGCTGATCGCGATGCGATCGTCGGGGTCGTCCGGCGGGCGCTCGATGGATGCGGGCTGTTCGTCGTCGTCCGACGGCGCTGTCACCATCCATGCCTCCCCCGAGTCCGACCCGGCGACCAACGGCTCGTCCTCGCCGGGCAGCACCGGCGCAGGCCCTGCCCACGCGGCCGCGACAGGTTCGTCGACGTGCACGTTCGGTGATTCCGGGCCCTGCTCCATTTCTCCACGATCCCACCAGAAACGGCTCGCCGCCCGTTCTGTATCAGATCGCTATCACTGCCGAAACCGGAGTGTGACCTCCGGCGCCGGCCTGCCCGGCTGTCTGAGCTACCCGATGGTGAAGCAGGTGCGGCAGAAATCCTCGCCGAATTCCGACAGACGCAGGCTCTTGCGCACGATCTTGGGCGCGCGGCCCGCCTTCTTGAGCGCGTGTTCCACGACGGGCTGTACTTCCAGCACCATGTACCGGCTCAGCACCACCGGATCGTCGGAGGTGAGCGTGAGGCCGAGGCGGTTGAGATTGATCAGGTAGGACCGAGCGCGGTCCGGGTAGCGCACGCCCGCCTGTTCGGGGACCGAGGTGAGGTCGCCCTGCACCAGCTCCGAGCCGATGCCGAGCGGGCGGTTGGTGCGCACGTCGACCGAGGGTTGCGGACCGTTGAGGGCCATGAATCGCAGGATGCGGGCCTCGTCGGGAGCGACCTCGTCGAGGATGCGGTCGTAGGCCGGGTGCACGTCCTCGGTGAAGTACACGTCGGCCGAGCGGGCCAACAGCGCGTCGCCGCGTCGCCGCAGGTCATCGGTAGTGGCCGAGCGCAGGTACGGGCCGACGGTGATGGCCTGCTGCGACGAGCCGTTCGGCGTCGGCACATAGCTGACGATCTCGCGCACCGACCCCTCGGTGACGCCGAGTGCGCTGCGCGCGATGGAGCGCAGGGCATTGCCGGTGCGCTCGGCGATATCGGCGGAGGATTCGCCGTCCAGCGCCGCCTGCGCCAGCTCCTTGGTGACCTCGTAGGTGGTGCCGACAGCCCATTGGCTGCCGCGCACCGCGGTACCGGCGGCCAATCCGGCGGCGCGGAAGACGCCACGGATCAGCCGTGCTTCATTACTGATCTGTCGCTGCTCGACGTCCGAGCTGCGCTCGACGGCGCGGGTACCGGCACGGGCCAGGTCCTGTCCGGTCCTGTCGTCTGTCACGTCCTACTCCGAAGTCTCGCCATGTGAACAGTGCCACCACCTACCGCGCGTCCCCTCTGCACGGTATTTGTGGCCTGTCACGAAAGGTAGTGGTGGTCATTGTGTCCGACTCGCCAAGACGAGTACGTCATTCGGGACAGGTTCTGTGACTGATGTCTCAGACACTACCCTGTGGCCTGACACACGACGAATGGACCCAGTTCCTCATCTCACAGTAGGGTCACCTCGCCGCGGGGGTGATAAATTTTTGGTTCTCGGTGAGGCGGTGGTCACCGGGTATCGGCAGGAGGGCGTGTCGTGTTGGAGAGTGTGTTCGGGTTACACCCGACACTCCTGCTAGAAATTCTGACCATTCCTCTTTTCACAGGAATTATCGGTTACATAACCAACTGGTCCGGCATTCTCATGCTGTTCCAGCCGATCAAATTCCACGGATTCCGACTGCCCGGTCTGCGCGCGGTCTTCCCTTATCTGCCCAAGCGGATCCAGGTATTGCCGCTGCTCAGCTATGACGGCCGGATCGGCTGGCAGGGCATCGTGCCCTCGCGTGCCGACAAGATGGCCAGCATCGCGGTCGACAAGGGCCTGTCCAAGCTGGGCAGCGTCGCCGACTTCTATCGCGAGCTCGACCCGGAGAAGCTGGCCGAACATCTGGCCGAGGTGGCCGACGCGCAGATCCGCGACATCGTCGAGGTGATCTTGCGCCGCGAGCATCCCCAGCTCTGGTACAACCTGCCTGTTCAAGTCAGGGAGATGATCCATCAGCGGGTGCGTTCGCAACTGCCGGAGATCCTGCGCGACCTCACCATGGAACTCGGCGCCAATATCGATCAACTGCTAGATGTGAAGCAGATGGTGATCCGCTACTTCCAGGCCCGACCCCAATTGCTCAACCAGCTGTTCCAGGTACTCGGCGCCAAAGAGCTTCGGTTCATGCAGAACTTCGGCTTCTACTTCGGCGCACCCTGCGGCCTGCTGCTGGTGCTGGCACTGCACACCACCGGGCTCTCGGCGCTGGTCGTGCTGCCGGTCGGCGGGATCATCATCGGCTGGGTGGTGAACTGGATCGGGATCAACATGATCTTCGCGCCCGCCACACCGAAGTGGTGGTGCCCGTGGCGGCAGGGTTTGCTGATCAAGCGCCAGCCCGAAATCACCGCGGGTTACGCGGCATTGGTGTCCACCGAGGTCGTCACGGTGGCCAACATCGGCGACGAACTGCTCAACGGACCGCGCTCGGACCGGACCCTGCAGATGCTCGAGGACACCCTGCGCCCGGCCGCCGACCGTGCGCTCGGGCCCGCGCGGCCCGCGGTGAAATTCATGCTCGGCAGCCGCGAATACGACTCGCTGCAAACAACTCTCACCACGCAAGCCATGACGATCGCGCCCATGGCGTTCGCCGACCCCGCGTTCAATGCTCAGCAGAGCAGGCAGGTCAACGATTACATCGCCCGGCAAATGTCCGCACTTTCTCCCCATGACTTCGTGGACATGCTGCGCTCGGCGATCAAACAGGACGAATGGTTGCTTTTTGTCCATGGCGGCGCGCTGGGACTGCTCGCCGGATACGCTCACATCCTGGTCTTCGGAACAGGAGTAGCGACGACATGGATGTAGACGACGGGACCCCGTCCACCGACATGGTGCGACGATCGGTACCGCCGCTCGAGGTATCCCCCGACAGGCGTGGCCTGCTGCCCGTCTCACCGGTGCGCACGGTTCGGGCTGCGACCGGGGTGGCGCGCGTCGCGCTGACCGCCGCCTCGGGAATGACGCTGTGGACCCTGGACACCGCGCTCGGGGTGACCGTCACGGTGTTGCGCGGCAGCATGGCGGGCAACCCGCCCAACGAGGTGCTCGCCGAAGCGGAAACCGAAGTGCGCGACCGGCTCCGGCACGCCCTCGGCCTGCCGACGGGCGCCGAACACCACCACGAGGACGGCACGCCGACTCTGCGTGAGCAGGGCGCCGAACTACTGCGGCTGTCCGCCAGCACCACCGCCGCACAGCCCGACACCCATCCGGCCTATCCCGGGATTCTCGCCGAGATCACGCCGGACGAGGCACGGATCCTGCGCTTCCTGCACGTCGACGGGCCGCAGCCCGCCATCGATGTGCGCACCGGGCGGCAGCGGGCGTTCGGTGGCGAGCGGTTGATCAGTGGACTGACGATGCTGGGCGACCACGCCGGCCTGCGGTTTCCGAACCGGGTGCCGCAGTACCTGCCCAACCTGCGCAGGCTCGGGCTCATCGAGTCCACCCGCGAACCCGTCGGCAACCCGCACCGCTACCAGGTCATCGAGGCCCAGGAGCAGGTGCGGGAGGCGTTGAAGCGCCCTGGTTTCGGTACGAAGGTGAGCTACCGCAGCATCCTGCTCACCGAATTCGGCGCCGACTTCGTCCAGACGTGTTTACCGGTCGTCATCAACGACGGCCGCGAAACCACTGGTCCGCCTCCCCGCGACTTCGGGCCGGACTCGAGTGCGCGGTCACGGAGCGTCGGCGGCTGACAGCAGGACTCCCGCCGAGTCAGCCCGTACCCCGGGAGCTACCCATGTGCGTGCGAGATCACTGGTCGGCGGCTTCTGCCAATTCCATCCAGCGCTCTTCCGCCGCTTCTTTTTCGGCGACAACTTCCTTCAGCTCGGCTCCCAGCTTGACCAGCTTGTCCGGGTCTGTCGCGGCGTCGGCGAGGGCGGCATGGAGTTTCTGTTCGCGCTCGTCGAGTTTGGCGATGCTGCGTTCGACCTTCGACAGTTCCTTGCGGGCGGCGCGGCGGTCGGACGAATCCGTCGAGGTGCCACCGGTCTTCGCGGTGAGCGGCTTGGCGTTGCCTGCCATGGTGGCGCGCTTGGCGAGGTAGGAATCGATGCCGCCGGGCAGGTTGGTGAGTTTGCCGTCGCCGAACAGGGCCCAGGTGGAGTCACAGATGCGCTCAACCAGGTAGCGGTCGTGACTGATGACCACCAGCGTGCCCGCCCAGTTGTCGAGCAGATCCTCGAGCTGCTGCAGGGTGTCGATGTCGAGGTCGTTGGTCGGCTCGTCGAGCAGCAGCACGTTCGGTTCGGCCATCAGGATGCGGGTGAGCTGCAGGCGACGGCGTTCACCACCGGAGAGGTCACCGACCGGGGTGCGCTGGCGGGCCGGGGTGAAACCGAGCCGTTCGGCGAGCTGACCGGCCGAGATCTCCTTGTCGCCGAGCATGATTCGCTGTGCGACCTGCTGCACGGCCTCCAGCACTCGCATATCGGTGGGCAGGTCGTCGAGTTCCTGCCGCAGCCAGCCGATCTGCACGGTCTGGCCCTGGATCCGCTTGCCCTTGGCGGGTTCGGTCTCCCCGGCCAGCGCGCGCAGCAGCGTGGTCTTGCCCGACCCGTTCACACCGACCAGGCCGACCCGCTCGCCCGGCGCGAGTCGCCAGGTGAGGTCGTCGACCAGCACCCGGCCGTCGGGGGTGGTGAGGGCGGCATCCTCGAGTTCGATCACCACGCGGCCCAGGCGCTTGCGGGCGAACGCGGCCAGCGAGACCGAGTCGCGCGGCGCGGGCACATCGGCGATCAGTGCCTCGGCGGCCTCGACGCGATAGCGCGGCTTGGAGGTGCGGGCCTTGGCGCCGCGCCGCAGCCAGGCCAGCTCCTTGCGGGCCAGGTTCTGTCTGCGCGACTCCGAGGCGTCGGCCTGACGTGCGCGTTCGGCGCGGGCGAAGATCCAGTCGCCGTAGCCGCCCTCGTAGGTCTCCACCTTGCCGCCGACGACCTCCCAGGTGCGGTTGGCGACGGTGTCGAGGAACCAGCGATCGTGGGTCACGACGACGAGCGCGGTGCGCCGGGCGACCAGGTGTTCGGCCAGCCACTGCACACCCTCGATGTCGAGGTGGTTGGTCGGCTCGTCGAGGACCAGCAGGTCCAGGTCGCGCACCAGCGCCGCCGCCAGGGCGACGCGGCGGCGTTCGCCACCGGAGAGGTTCGTGACGAGGGTGTCCAGGCCCAGATCGGCGATGCCGATGCCTTCGAGGATCGAGCGCACGCGCGAGTCGGCGGCCCACTGGTGGTCGGCGATGTCGGCGGTCGACAGGTCGTCGGACAGCCCGGCGAACACGATCGAACCGATGCTGGCGCCCTCGGGCAGCACGCCGCGCTGGGTGACCACGGCCATCCGCAGCCCGCCCACTCGGCTCACCCGGCCCTTGTCGGGCGGCTCCAGTCCGGTCAGGACCTCGAGCAGCGTGGTCTTACCGCCACCGTTGAGGCCCACCACCCCGATCCGTTCCCCCGCGTGAATTCCGAGGGAGACGTCATCCAGCAACGGCTTGACGCCGAAGCTCTTGGAGACCTGTTCCAGGTTGATCAGGTTGGGCATTGCCGCCTCTCCGCGACTTCAGGCCAGACATAGGTGCGGGGTTGCGGTGCGTCGGCGTCCGACGGGGGGATTGCTGGACCAGTTGGCCCGTTCCCGGTGAATTACCCATGTTCGTGCGAGATCTGTTGATTGCGATCATAGTGGACGCCGCCGGTCGCTCTGACCGGCACCGCGGCGGCCGGACTGAGCTGGTGGTCGTCAGCGTTTGGAGTGTGCCTCGATGTCGAGCACGCGGGCGCCCTGAACAGGACCGGTGGCCGTGCGCACGCTGCGGCACACGCCCGCGCCTGCCAGCTCCGCGGCGACACCGATCGCGGCCTCCTCCGATTCGCAGAGGAACGCGCACGTGGGCCCCGACCCCGAGACCAGCCCGGCCAGGGCGCCCGCGCCGACGCCCGCGCGCAGCGTGCGGCGCAGTTCCGGTTTCAGGGAGAGTGCCGCGGCTTGGAGGTCGTTGCCGAGTAGCGGCGCGAGGGTGTGCGGGTCGCCGGCGGCCAGTGCCTGCATGAGTTGCTGGGGATCACCCAGGCGCGGCGGCTCCCCTTCGGCGCGTAGCCGGTCGAGTTCGCGAAAGACCGAGGGGGTGGACAGACCGTCCTTGGCCAGCGCGAGGACCCAGTGAAAGGTGTTGCGCGACAGCACCGGAAGCAGGCGTTCGCCGCGGCCGGTGCCCAGTGCGGTGCCACCGTGCAGGGAGAACGGGACGTCGCTGCCGAGTTCCGCGGCGATCGTGGACAGTTCCTCACGGGTCAGGCCGAGGTCCCACAGCTCGTTCAGCCCGACCAGGGTCGCGGCCGCGTCGGCGCTGCCGCCCGCCATACCACCGGCCACCGGGATGCCTTTGGTGATCGCGATCTCGACCAGCGGGGCACGGCCCGCCAGATGCGCCAGGCGGACCGCGGCCTTCCAGACCAGGTTGGTGCGATCGGTGGGCACCTCGGCGGCGCCTTCGCCGCTCACCCGCACGGAGAGCGAGGCAGAGGGGGCCAGACGGAGGTCGTCGGCGAGGGACAATGCTTGGAACACGGTGGTCAGGTCGTGGTATCCGTCCGGGCGCAGATCAGCGACTCCGAGATGCAGGTTCACCTTCGACGGAGCTCGCACGACGACCGGGCTGGGCACAACTGACAGCACGATTCCCCAGCGTAATAGGTTCCACCGACTAGTACGCACGCCGAATGCCCGGCACTCGGCCGAGGGGTTGCGCCAGGTACCCTTGGGGGGTATGTTCGTTCGTGTCGGGGACATACCCCTGGACCGTATGTTGGAAGAGCGAAGGAGCCGGCCATGGCCACCACCACCTACACCGTCACGGGGATGACCTGCGGACACTGCGTGAGCTCGGTCAAGCAGGAGATCGGCAAGATCGATGGCGTCACCGGCGTGGAGGTCGACCTCGCCAGCGGCCTCGTTCGCGTCGACAGCTCGGGCGAACTGGCCGACGCCGATGTTGCCGCCGCGGTCGACGAAGCGGGCTACGCGCTGAGCGCCTGACTCCACCTGTGCTGGGCGAGCAGGCGCCGCGCGCGTCCAGCTCGCCCAGCATCGACCCGGTTCGCGACAACGCCCCCGTTCACCGTGGGTTCACCCACGTCAGGACGCGTCACGAATCATCCACAACGTCATCCACATCTTTCCCCCGACGTGGTGCGACACAAATTTCCGGGTTCCACCGGGAGCGCCACCCGCCGATCATGATCAACTCCGAGTGCCGCGAAAACCGGTTGTCCACAATTGCTTTCACAGGGGCACCACAACCCGCGCCGGTGAACGGCCGGTGTACTGCGGGTTCTCCTGCGGGAGCCCACGATTCGCCGCGCGGGCGTACCGCTCGCGCCGATCAGGTCGTCGCAGCCAACCGGACGAACGCCGACGTCTCCAGGGTCTCGCCCCGTGCCGTCGGATCGATCCCGGCGGCGACGAGTCGGCGCTCGGCCTCGGCAGGCGAGCCCGCCCACCCGGACAGCGCCGCCCGCAACGTCTTTCGCCGCTGCGCGAACGCCGCGTCGATCACCTCGAACACCCGCCTGCGATGCGCGTCGTCCATCGGCCACGGCGCTTCGGCGTATCGGTCGATCCGCACCAGACCCGATTCGACGCGCGGCACCGGCCAGAAGACCTGCGTCCCCACGTGACCGGCCCGCCGGACCTTTCCGAAGAAACCCGCCTTGACACTCGGCACCCCGTACACCCGGTTCCCCGGCTCGGCGGCAAGCCGGTCGGCCACTTCCGCCTGGACCATCACCAGCGACACCATGATGCTGGGCAACGTCGCGAGCAGGTGCAACAGCACCGGCACGGCCACGTTGTACGGCAGGTTCGCCACCAGCGCGGTCGGTACGGCGGGCAACTGCTCCGGACGCACCCGCAGCGCGTCTGCCTCGACCACGCGCAGACGCTCGACCAGGCCCGGCGCGCGATCGGCGACGGTTTCGGGCAGATAGTTCGCGAGCACGGGGTCGATTTCGACGGCGACCACCTGGTCGACCACGTCGAGCAGCGCCAAGGTCAGCGAGCCGAGACCCGGGCCGACCTCGAGCACGGTGTCACCCGCGCCGACACCCGCCGCGGATACGATGCGCCGCACGGTATTGCCGTCGTGCACGAAATTCTGTCCGAGCTGCTTGGTGGGTCGGACACCGAAACGCTCGGCCAGGGTCCGCACCTCGGCGGGACCGAGCAAGGCGGCACGGCTACCTCGAGCGGAATTCTCTGGTTCGGACACTGCTAGAACCTACCAACCTCGTTGATCGGGCAGCTCAGCGCTGTGTCGGGGCGGCGTTGGCGCGCGCGAGGAAACCGTCGATGGCGGCGAGCTGCTCGGGCGAGACCGAGCCGTGCTGGCCGTTGCCGAGGACCACCTGCTGGTCGACGCCGTTGGCCGCGAACTGGGCGACCAGCGCCGCGTGCAGCGGCGACGGCACGACCATGTCGGCGACGTTCATGGACAACAGGATCGGGGCATCGTAACCGCTGGTCGGCAGCATCATGTAGGCCGCGAGCGGATCGCGCAGCGGAGCGAGCGGGCGGGCCAGCAGGTCGGCGGAGGTGACGCCCTTGGTCGACGCAAGGATCTCGTCCAGGCACTGGCTGCCCGCGGCGTCGACAATTTCCTTGCCGCGCGGAGTCAGGTAGGAGTCGATGTCGAGCGCGGGGTCAGTGGCGCGCAGACCGGCCAGGATGCTGACGATGAAGGAGGTGGTGGCGCTGGAAAGCCCCGGCACCATCGGCGTCGTCGGGCTGACGAACGGCAGGATCTTCTCCACGTCCGAGGCTGGGTCGATCGCGGCGACACCACGGAAGTCGAGCTCAGGGGCGTACTCAGCCTGCACGTGCGCCGCGCTCAGCGCCGCGTGGCCACCCTGTGAAACGCCGAGCACGCTCCAGGTGCGCGAGAGGTCGTGGTTGGCGGCGCGGGCAGCACGGACCAGATCGATCGTCGCAGTTGCCTCGCTGCGCACCTCGAGGTACGGGTGCGGGCCGGTGTCGAATCGGCCGAGGCCGAGGTAATCGGGCGCGACGACGGCGAAGCCCTGGTCGACGAACCGCTTCAGCAGCCGGTCCTCCCCCCCGCGCTGCTGTTGGAAGGGCGCGGTCTCCGGATCGGCCTGACCACCGCAACCCGGGCCGGAGCCCGAGGTGCCGTGGTCGTATGCCAGGATCGGCCAGCCGCCGACCGGTGCGTCACCTTCGGGCAGGAACATCGCGCCGCTGGCCGGGCGCTGGACGCCGGCCGAGTCGGTCATCCAGTACTCGACCGACGAGCCACGGTCGAGCCCGTGCCAGCCCGCGGGTTCGGCCTGCAGCGAGATGAGCGAACCGGGCGCCTCCGCGGCGGCCGGAGCGAATCCGGCCGCGGTCAGCGCACTCGCGACCAGCGTGGCGACGACGGTCGCGCGAATCGGGTTGTTCAGCACAACTCAGTCTCCCTACCAGGCGATCACGATCTTGGACGAGTGTACAGATCAGGGCGGGCCGGGCCCTGGAGCAAACGGCATCCATGCAGACCGATGGGCAGTGCCGGAGAGCGGCAGGCGATCAGCGCACCCGGGCGAGGAACTCATCGATCGCGGACCACATCGCGGGATTCAGCTCGCAGTGACTGCCCGTCCCGACCACCGGTGTGTAGTTCACGCCGCCCGCGGTGAACTGGGCGGCCAGTGCCGCGTGCAGTGGCGAGGGCACCGTGCGGTCGGTGGCGTTGACCAGCAGCAGGATCGGCGCGTCGTAACCGCTGGTCGGCACGGTCATGTAGTCGGCCATCACCGACCGCAGCGGCTCGTCGCCGAGGGAGCGGCTGAGCATCGCGCCCAGCGTCAGATCAGCGACCCGGTCGTCGATGGCGTCCGAGCACAGGGCGCCGATCTCGTCGAGGACCTGGCGGCCGAGCGGGCTGAGATAGCTGTCGACCTGCGCGTCCGGGCGCGCAGCGCGCAGTCCGGCCAGGATGCTGGCCGAGAACCCCAGAATCCCGCCGCTGAGGCGATCGGGATTGCCCGGCCCGAGCAGCGTGGCCACCTTCTCCACGTCCGATTCCGGGTCGATCGCGATGGTCCCGCGGAAGTCCAGCTCCGGCGCGTAACTGGCCTGCCGGTGCGCGGTGCCGAGCGCGGCCTGCCCGCCCTGCGACATCCCCGTCGCCACCCACACCGGCGAGAGATCATCGCGCACAGAATGCGCGGCCCGGAGCATGTCGATGGTGGCAGTGGCCTCGGTGTCGATGCCGAGATACGGATGCGGACCGGTATCGAACCTGCCGAGCCCCAGATAATCCGGCGCGACGACAGCGAACCCTTTCGACACCAGATACCGCAGGAAAACATCCTGCCCCACTTGCGATTCCGGCCACGGTGCCCCCGCCGGATCCGACTGTCCCCCACACCCCGCCCCGAGCCCGGTAGTCCCGTGGTCATAAGTGACAACAGGCCAACCACCCGCAGGCGCAACACCACTCGGCAAATACAGCGCACCGCTGGCGGGCTGCGACACACCGCCCACCCCGCGCGTCCAGTAGTCGATGACCTGAGCCCCCGACATCCCGTGGAATCCATCCCCCTGCGGAACAACCGCGATAACAGTCCCCGGAGCCTGCGCATGCGCCACCGGCAGCGGCACACACACCCCGACCCCCGCCGACAGAACCGCCGCGGCCACCGAACGCCTCCAGGCCGAAACCCTACGCATCACAACCACCCGTCGACTCGTCACCGACCCGACTCCGCCGCACGAGCACAGCAGACCCGGCGAAACGAGAGCACGCTAACAGGCTGGGCTGTTCCGCCTCTGCGCGTGTCCAGCGTGTCGCCCGGAGCCCGAGTGCCAGTTCTCGGCCCCACGCCGGAGTGGAGGTGGCTGGGAGTTACCTACTGTTCTTGCGAAATCAGCTGATTCCCAGGCGTCCGGTGCACGCGGGCCAGGCGCCCCAGCCCTGACGTGCCCGCGTCACCTCGGCGATCGCGATCTGCTCTTCGCGGCTGGCCAGGTCGGCGCGCGGTGCGTACTTCAAGCCACCCTGGCGTTCCCAGGTGCTCTGATCGAACTGGATACCGCCGTAGTACCCGTTGCCGGTGTTGATCGCCCAGTTCCCCGTCGACTCACACTTGGCCAGCGCATCCCACACCGCACCGTCACGCACCGGCGGAACCTCGGTCCCCGGCTTGGCGCCCTTGCGGATCGTCTTGTTCTGCGCGGGCGTGATCACATTCGAATGCACCTGCACGCGTGAGGCTTCGACGCCGTTCACCATCTTCACCGCGAACGTCGCCTCGTGCAGACCGGGCATCCCCGGGTTCTCCACCACGGTGCGGCTCATGTTCATGGTCACGTCCTCGATCACCGTTTCGGTGGGATCGAGCGGCAGGGTCTCGGTGCGCTGTTCGGTGCGCTGCCGGGTGACGACGACCTGCATGCCCTCGGCGAGGGGGGTCGTGGCGGCGGGCTCGGTGAAGTCCTCGTCCTTCAACGGAACGCCCGCGGCCGTGAGGAATTCACCGATGGTCGCGGCGGCGAGGCGCACATCGACCGGGGCTGCGCCACCGTCGACCAGCGCGATGGTGCGCGGGGTATACACACTCAGCGCCGCACCCGCGAGGGGCAGTTTCTCGGTGCGCGAGGGCAACACGTGGGTGTCGGACGGGATCTGCATCGATGCCAGCGCGTCGCCCGCGGTGGTGCCGGTGGTCCACACCTTGCGCTCGACACCGTCGACGGTGACGGTGATCTCGCGGCCCCGGTTGAAGGTGATGGTGGCGCCGTCGCCGACTTTGGCGCTCGCGGCGGGGATCACCTCGTCGTGTTCGGCGATCTCGTAGCCCGCGTCGGCCAGGATGGCGCGCACGTCGCGCGACATCGTCGAGAGCTCGGTCCGTTCGCCGTCGATGACGATCGCGACCGTCTTGTGGTTCACGATGGCCAGCGAGGCGCCGACGAGAAGAATCAGCAGCATGGCCGCCACCGCTGCGAACAGCAGCGGTGAACGTGACGAGTTGATCCGCGCAAAAGCTGACATGATTACAGGACGATAACGACGCGGTGCGCGGTAGACAACACCAGGCCGCCCGAACAGCGGGATCGTAGATCACAATTCGATATAGACCGCGCTGGTAGATAACGATGTCAGCGAAGGAATGTGAGCCGACTCACGTTTAATGTCCAGCCCCCTGTCGATCCGGCGAAACGGACTACCGAATCCGATACAGCCTGCGCGCGTTGGCGGTGGTGATCTCGGCCAGCGTCTGCGGGTCCTGTTCCCGCACTTCGGCGAGCGCGCGGACGGTGTACGGCAGGCAGTACGACTCGTTCGGCGCACCGCGATACGGGTGCGGTGTCAGATACGGCGCATCGGTTTCCACCAGGATCTGGTCGTCGGGCACCAGCTTGGCGGCCTCGCGCAATTCGTGTGCGTTCTTGAAACTCACCGTGCCCGAGAAGCTCAGCACGTACCCCTCCGCCACGCACGCCTCGGCCATCGTGGCGTCCGAGGAGAAGCAGTGGAAGATCACCGTGTCCGGCGCACCCTCGTCGAGCAGCACCGTGAGCAGGTCGTGGTCGGCTTCGCGGTTGTGGATCATCAGCGGTTTGCGCACGCGTTTGGCCAGGTCGATGTGCCAGCGGAAACCCTCGATCTGGGTTTCGATGTCGGCGCAGCCGTCGAGCTTGCCCGGCCAGTAGTAGTCGAGGCCGGTCTCACCGACCGCGACCACGCGCGGGTCGGTGGCGAGGTGCTCGAGCTCGGTCTTCGCCGTGTCGTCGAGGGCGTTGGCCCGGGTGGGATGCAACGCGACAGCGGCGTACACCCGCGGATCCCAGTTCGCGGCCCGCACGGCCCACTGCGCGGCGGCGAGATCGTCGGCAACGGTCACCACGTGCCCGACACCGGCCGAGGCGGCCCGGTCGACGATGGCCGAGGTCGACGCGGCATCGGTTGCGCCACAGGCATCGAGGTGGGTATGCGCGTCGATCAGGGGCGCGAGCGGCGGCGGAACAGGCGGAGCCGGACGATTCGTGTTTGCCACCCGGATTAGAGTAGTGCCCATCATGAGTGCAGCCGAAGGCGCCGAGGCGCCCGCCTTCTACGTCACGACGGCCATCGCGTACCCCAACGGTGTGCCGCATATGGGCCACGCGTACGAGTACATCTCCACCGACGCGATCGCCCGCTTCAAGCGACTCGACGGTTACGACGTGTTCTTCATGACCGGCACCGACGAGCACGGTCAGAAGATGCAGCAGACCGCCGCCACCGAAGGCATCCCGGTGCAGGAGCTCGCGGCCCGCAATTCCGACGTCTTCGAGGCGATGGACAAGGCGCTCGACATCTCGTTCGACCGCTTCATCCGCACCACCGATGACGACCACATGGCCGCGAGCGTCGCCATCTGGGAACGGATGCTCGCCAATGGCGACATCTACCTCGACAACTACTCGGGTTGGTACTCGGTGCGCGACGAGGCCTTCTACAACGAGGACGAGACCACCCTCCTCGCCGACGGCACCCGCGAGTCCACCGAGACCAAGACCCCGGTCACCTGGTCCGAGGAGTCGAACTACTTCTTCAAGCTCTCGGAGTATCAGGACAAGCTCCTCGCCCTCTACGAGGAGCGGCCCGAGTTCATCGCACCCTCGACGCGGCGCAACGAGATCGTCAGCTACGTCAAGTCCGGGCTGAAGGACCTGTCGATCTCCCGCACCACCTTCGACTGGGGTGTTCCGGTCCCCGGCGCGCCCGACCACGTGATGTACGTGTGGGTCGACGCGCTCACGAATTACTTGACCGGCGTGGGCTTTCCGAACACCGACTCCGCCGCGTTCGAGAAGTTCTGGCCCGCCAACCTGCACATCATCGGCAAGGACATCACCAAGTTCCACACGGTGTACTGGCCCGCGTTCCTGATGTCGGCCGGGATCGCACTCCCCGACCGGGTGTTCGTGCACGGGTTCTTGTACAACAAGGGCGAGAAGATGTCGAAGTCGACGGGCAATGTCGTCGACCCGCTCTCGCTGGTGTCCACCTACGGCCTCGACCAGGTGCGGTTCTTCCTGCTGCGCGAGATCTCCTACGGCCAGGACGGCAGCTACAGCAACGACGCCATCGCGGGCCGCATCAACGCCGACCTGGCCAACGAGTTCGGCAACCTGGTCCAGCGCAGCCTGACCATGGTCAACAAGAACTGCGACGCCAAGTCCCCCACGCCCGGCGAGTTCACCGACGAAGACCGTGCGCTGCTCGACCGCGCGAACGGGCTGCTCGCCAAATGCCGCGCCGAGTTCGACGTCCAGCAGATGCACCTCGCCCTGGAAGCCATCTGGCTCACCCTCGGCGAAACCAATCGCTACTTCTCCGCCAATGCCCCCTGGGCACTGCGCAAGTCGGGCACCGCAGAAGACCTGGCCCGCATGGCGACGGTCCTCTACGTCACCCTCGAGGTGGTCCGCATCGTCGCCATCCTGGTCCAACCGGTGATGCCGGGCTCCGCGGCCAAGATCCTGGACCTGCTCGCCCAGGAAGGCCGCACCTTCGCCGACATCGCCACTCCCCTGGCTCCCGGTCTCGACCTGCCCGCGCCGGAGCCGGTCTTCCCGCGCTACGTCGAGCCCAAGGAATAGTCGAACGAACGGTGGCGCACGGCCTTTCGCGGTGCGCCACCGTTCGGAATCGCCGGGTACCTCAGCCCACCGCGGTCGGCAGCGGTCGCCAGGCCGGTCTGCGACCGATGGTCACCCATCGCAGGATCCATTCGGCGGGGCCGTATCGATGCCGGCGCAACCACAGCGCGCTCACCCAGAGTTGCGCCAGGAAAACGAGCAGCGCCAGCGCCATCGTCGCCAACGGCGACAAGCTACCGGCCGCACCGAATCCCACGCCGGTGAAGATCACCAGGCCGATCGCGGATTGCCCCAGGTAGTTGGTCAACGCGATCTGTCCCGCCGGCGCGAGCGCTGAGCGGATCCACGCGGTACGCGGACTGTGCATCAAGCGCAGCAACGTCGCGACGTAGGCGGCAGCGAGCAACGGTGCGGTGGCGACGCTGACGGCGACCGCGAGCGTGTGCCCGGTACCCCCGCCGAGCGTGTACACCGTGCTGCCCGCCAATCCCACCGGAAAGCCGACCCACTGGATTCGCCGCAGGATCGGTTCGTCGCCGCGGACCCGCGCGAACAGTTGCCGGCGACCCGCGACCATGCCGAGCAGGAACATCGCCAGCGCGGTGGGGCCCTGCAGACTGACCGCCTGCAGGATCAGCAACACCAATCCGTCGAGGTGCTGGCCGATGATGTCGCCCCAGCCGCCCAGCATCGCCGAGGTGGCCTGTTCGGCGTTCGCGTGCGCCACCTCCGGCGCGGGCAAGAAGCTCGCGGTGTCGAGGAAAAGCCCGCTCAGCAGCAGGCTCGCCAGCACGACGCCGTACAACGCGGCGGCCACCCGCAGCGCCGTCCGATCCCGGCATCGCCGCATCCAGAACAGCACCAGGCAGGCCAGCGCGTAAGTGGTCAGCACGTCGCCGCCGTACAGGAAGACGATGTGCAGCACGCCGAGCACGAACAGCCCCGCGATCCGGCGCAGCATGCGCGGTTCGAAGGCCACTGCGGCGGCGGCCGCCGATTCCATCTGCAACGTGAAGCTGTAGCCGAACAGGAACGAGAACAGCACATAGAACTTCATGTCGACGAACACCGACGACAGGCCGCGCACAGCGTCGTCGAGGGGCGAGGTGAAGGCGGGATCGATGACCAGATTGCCGGGATATCCCGAGGCCATGAAGGTGATGTTGACGACGAAGATGCCGAAGAGCGCGAAGCCGCGCAGCGCGTCGACGTCGTGCACTCGCGGTCTGGGGGCGACCAGTTGATCGGTCATGCGGGTTGCCAACCTCTCGGATAGCGGCAGCACTAATTATCCCTGGGATACTATCTCAAGGATAGTAATCGCGTGGATAGTATGTGCCCGCAGCCGACCGACGCTGCCCGAACCCAGGAGGAAGTCTCCGCGATGACCGACGAGCCGGTGCCCGCCGACCTGAGCAGACTCTGGCGACTACCGGATCGAGCGCGGCTCGGCCGACCGGCGGAGCTCGACGTCGAGCGCGTCGTGCGCGCCGCGGTGGAGCTGGCCGACCGGCGCGGCATCGGGGCGGTGACCCTGGCCGAAGTCGCCTCGACCCTCGGCTTCACGAAGATGGCGCTCTATCGCCACGTCGGCTCGAAGAACGAACTGTTCGAGTTGATGTCCGATCTCGCACTCGGCCCCGCACCGGACATCAGTTCCGACCCCGGACAGTGGCGCGCCGGACTGCGCCGATGGGCGCACGCCCTTCGCGGGGTCCTACTCGCGCACCCGTGGCACGCGCAACTGCCGATCAGCGGACCACCGCGTGGACCCCACGCGATCGGTTGGCTGGACGCCGCGCTGCGCGCCCTCGCCGCGACCGAGCTCGATTGGGCGACCAAAGTGGGCATCGTGATGCTGGTGGACATGCATGTGCGGCAATCGAGTCTGCTCACCCAGCAATTGACGGACGCCAGGCAGGGCACCGGCCTGGACGAGGCCGACGTCAACCAGCACTACGGCGCGGCGCTGGCCCGGCTGGTCGATCCCCACACGCTCCCGCAGGCGGCCGCGCTGTTCGCCTCACCGCTGTTCCAGTCGCCGCCCGACGATCCGGCGGACGGCGACTTCGTCTTCGGCCTGGAACTGATCCTCAACGGCGTCGCCGCGGAGGTCGAAGGTAAGGCCTAGCGGCTATTTCCAGGCAGCCAGCAGGTTGGTCGCCTCGGCGCCCAATGCGGCCTGAAGGAACGGGCCGAAGCTGATGCGGGCGACGCCGAGGCCGGCGAAGTAGTCCTTGGCCGGGCTACCCGGTTGGCCGATCGCGTTGACCGGCAGCGGCAGCTCGGTGGTGAGCCGGCGCAGGTCGGCATCGGCGTGCTTGCCCACCGGGTAGAGAACGTCGGCACCCGCTTCGGCAGCCAGGGTCAGGCGGGCGATGGCACGGTCGAGGCGGTCGGCCTCGTCGCCGTCCTGGCGCACGAACAGGTCGGTGCGGGCGTTGACCACAACGTGCACGCCCGCCGCGTCGGCGGCTTCGCGCAGGCCGCGGACCAGGTCGGCGTGTTCGGCGGGCGAACGCAGACGCTTGCCCTCGCTGTGCACCGTGTCCTCGATATTGAGGCCGACGGCGCCCGCGGCGAGCAGGCCGTCGATCAGTTGCAGCGGTTCGAGGCCGTAGCCGGATTCGATGTCGACCGAGACCGGGACCTCGACCGAGGCGGTGACCTGGGTGACGCGGGCCAGGAGTTCGTCGAAACTCATCCCCTCACCGTCGGCGCGGCCGATCGAGTCGGCGACCGGGTGGCTGCCCATGGTCAGGCCCGAAAAACCGGCCGCCACAGCGACATTCGCCGACCATGCGTCCCAGACGGTCGGCAGCACCACCGGATTTCCCGGACGGTGCAGTTCGAGCAGAGTCTTCGCCTTGGCATCCAGAGAAGTCATACCCGCGATGATGCCCGAGGCGTCCGACAAGAGCTATACGCAGCCGGATTTCGGCGGGCAGTTCACCTGGACATCGAGCACGCGCGCACCAGGACCCTCCGCACCGAGCCGGTCGTGCTCGTTGACGAGTTTGCACGAGCCGAGCGACAGGCAGCCGCAGCCGATGCAGCCGGTCAGATTGTCGCGCAGGCGCACGAGCTGGGTGATGCGGTCGTCGAGATCCTCACGCCAGGTGGTCGACAGGTTCTCCCAGTCGCGACGAGTCGGGGTGCGCCCCTCGGGGAGCCGGTCCAAGGCCGAGCGAATCTCACTGAGTGGGATACCGACCCGCTGCGAGATACGGATGAAGGCGACCCGGCGCAAGGTCTCGCGAGAATATCGACGTTGATTGCCACTGGTTCGACGGCTCGATATGAGACCTTCGCGTTCGTAGAAGTGCAACGCGGACACTGCAACTCCACTACGATCGGATAGCTGCCCGGGGGTCAGCTCCTTCGTTTGCCAATCGGCCATCGTCATCTATAGCTCCTCCCACTACCACCTAAACAATACTTCAGGTATTCGTGTCGTGTACGAAAAATGGGCGGAACACGCGCCCGAGCGGCGGTCACCGACGAGCAGCCGCGGCCGAACCCAGCGCGTTGCAGCTCGCAGACACGCGGTCCTCGCATTACGGTTTGCAGATGGGAACCGCCCCCGACTCGCGCCTGACCGTCACCTCCGAGGTCGGCCAGCTACGGACGGTGCTGCTGCACCGCCCCGGCGCAGAACTACGCCGACTCACCCCGAGCAACAACGATCAGCTGCTGTTCGACGGCATCCCCTGGGTCGAGCGCGCACAAGCCGAACACGACGCCTTCGCCACCGTACTGCGCGAGCGCGGCGTAGAGGTGCTGTTACTGGCAGACCTGCTGACCGAAACCCTCAGCGCCAGTGGGGCAGCCAGGATCCAGGGCATCTCGGCGGCAGTCGACGCGCGCAGGCTCGGCCACGGCCTGGCCGACCAGCTCGCCGCCGAACTGCGCAAATTCGACGCCCCCGCGCTCGCCGACATCCTGATGGCCGGAATGACCTTCGACGAGCTGCCGTTCGGCCCCGACGCCACCTCGCTGGTGCGGCGCATGCACCACGGCGGCGATTTCGTCGTCGATCCGCTCCCGAATCTGCTGTTCACCCGCGATTCCTCGTTCTGGGTCGGCCCGAAGGTCGCGATCACCTCGCTGGCCCTGCCCGCCCGCAGCCGCGAGACCTCCATCACCGACCTCGTCTACGCGTTCCATCCACGTTTCCTCGGCGTGCGCCGGGCCTACGAGTCACACACCGCGCCGATCGAAGGCGGCGATGTGCTGCTGCTCGCCAAAGGTGTTGTCGCCGTGGGTGTCGGCGAGCGAACGACCCCCGCGGGCGCGGAAGCGCTGGCGCGCAGCCTGTTCGACGACGAGCTCGCGCACACCGTGCTGGTGGTGCCGATCGCGCAGAACCGGGCCACCATGCACCTCGACACGGTCTGCACCATGGTCGACACCGACGCGGTGGTGATGTATCCGGGCGTGCGGAAATCGTTGGAGGCGTTCACCATCCGCCGCGAGGACGGCTTCTCCGGACGCGGTGACCTCGAGCGCATCAGCATCACCGGACCCGAACCGTTCCTGCCCGCCGCCGCGGCGGCGATGGGCATTCCGAAGCTGCGCGTGATCGACACCGGCCGCGAGGGGCCCGACGCCGAACGCGAACAGTGGGACGACGGCAACAACACCCTCGCCCTCGCGCCCGGCGTGGTCGTGGCCTACGAACGCAACGAGATGACCAACTCGCGCCTGACCGAGGCGGGTATCGAGGTGGTCACCATCAGCGGTTCGGAGCTGGGCTCCGGCCGCGGCGGTCCGCGCTGTATGTCCTGCCCGCTGTCCCGAGACGAGGTGTGAGCATCGTGTTCCACGTCGAGCTGTCCACCGATTCCTCGCAGCCGCCCTACGAGCAGCTGCGCATGGCCGTGATCGAGCAGGTCCGCGCGGGCACCCTCCCCGCGGGCACCAAGATCCCCACGGTCCGCGCGCTGGCCGCCGATCTCGGCATCGCCCCCAACACCGTCGCCCGCGCCTACCGCGAACTGGAGTCCGACGGCGTGCTCGAAACCCGTGGCCGCCAAGGCTCTTTCATCGCCTCCTCCGGCGACCCCACCCGCGATATCGCCAGCCGGGCCGCCGTCGACTACGTGACCACGGTCCGGCGGCTCGGACTCGACGACGCCGACGCGATCGCCTTCGTCCACCGCGCCCTGGACTGACTCCCCCCGGCGCTACCGCCAGCTCGGCAGCCAGAGGTGGTCCTGCCAGTTCTGCGGCGTGATCGCCTGACCCGTGAGGATCGGCCACAGCCAGACGAAGTTCGCGATCACCAAGCCCAGATAGATGCTGACGATCAGCAAGCCGAGCGCGTACCGCTCGTTCACCGGGGCGGGAAGATAGGTACCCGTCGGACTGCGCGGTATCCCGGCGGGTCTCGCCGACCCGAGGATGTCGCCGAGTGCCAGCGCCATCCCCATCACCAGGAACGGCGCGAGCACCACCGCGTAGAAGAAGTACATCTGGCGGTCCAGCGTCAGGAACCACGGCAGCAGCCCCGCGCCGTAGCCCACCAGCACCGCCGCGTAACGCCAGTCGCGGCGCACCGCCGAACGCCACACCATCCAGCCGATCAGCGGCAGCGCCAGCCACCACAGCGCGGGCGTGCCGACGGCCATCACGGCCTTCACGCACTGCGCTTCGCCGCAACCGGTGACGGTGCCGTCGGCGTAGTAGTAGAGCATCGGGCGCAGGCCCATCGGCCAGGTCCACGGCTTGGACTCCCACGGATGGTGGTTGCCCGCCGAATTGGTGAGACTGGAATGGAAGTCGAGGGTCTCGCCCTGGTAGTACCAGAGCGAGCGCAGCGCGTCGGGCAGGAACGCGAACGCGCCACCGCTGCCGACCTGATTGCCCACCGCGTACCGGAACACCCCGTTCTCGCTGGCGAACCACGCCCAATACGAGGACAGGTACACCACCAGCGGAATCACCACCAGCGCGTATAGCGCGGGCCCCACGTCGCGCACCATCGCGCCCAGCCACGGTTTGCGCACCCCGTACGCGCGGCGCGCGCTCACGTCGAAGGCCACGCTGAGCAGGCCGAAGAACATGATGTAGTAGATGCCCGACCACTTGGTGCCGCACGCGAGCCCGAGCAGCACGCCCGCGCCGAACCGCCACCAGCGCACGCCCAGCCGCGGACCCCAGTCCGAGACGCCGACCCGCCCGGCCAGATCCGCGCGAGCCATCCGCTCGCGCATTTCGTCGCGGTCGACTATCAGACAGCCGAACGCCGCGGTGACCAGCAGCGACATGAAGATGTCGAGCATGCCGATGCGCGAGGAGACGAAGGTCAGGCTCTCGGCGATGAGCAGCACACCCGCGAACGCGCCGATCAGCGTCGAGCGGGCCATCCGGCGCACGATCCGCACCACGAGCAGCACCAGGATCGTGCCCGCCAGCGCCGCCGTGCCACGCCAGCCCCACGCGTTGTAGCCGAAGATCGCCTCACTGAGGGCGATGAACTGCTTGCCGACGGGTGGGTGCACGACCAGGCCGTAGGCGGGGTTGTCCTCCACGCCGCCGCCGGTGACCATCTGCCAGGCCTGTGGGGCGTAATGCTTTTCGTCGAAGACGGGAGTGCGCGCGTCGGTCGGATAGTTCAGGTTGATGAACCTGGTCAGCGCGGCGATGACGGTGAGCACCGCGGTGACCAGCCAGCCGCGCGCGGTGTCGAGCGGACCGAAATCGGGGGCCGGGCGCAGCGGCGCGGGACTGACCGACGCCGACACGGGACGCGACGGAGGCATCGCGCGCTCATCGGTCACCGGGATCACGCCCCGATCGTAGGCGGTGCCACCCACGAAGTCCGACCCGACACTTGTGCCCCCTCGTTTCCCCACCTACGCGCCCTCGGGCGCGGCTCCCCCGCCTGACAGAATGAACACGCGCCATCTACGCACGCGGCTTCCGGGCGACCGAATACCGCCTGGCCGCACTGCTCGCCGCACTCGATCGCCTGCGGGGAGAACTTACCGGAGAGGTCGGACAACACTGTGTTGGTCTTAGCGGCAACCCCCATGGGCGACATCGGCGACGCCTCGCAGCGACTGCGCGACGCGCTCGGTTCGGCCGACGTGGTCGCGGCCGAGGACACCCGCCGCACGAAATCGCTCGCGAAGGCACTCGGCGTCGAGATCACCGGCCGCATCGTCAGCTTCTACGACCATGTGGAAGCCGCCCGTATCCCCGCCTTGCTCGACGACATCGCGAGCGGTCTGACAGTCCTGCTGGTCACCGACGCCGGCATGCCGTCGGTGAGCGACCCCGGCTACCGCCTGGTCGCCGCCGCCGTCGACCGTGATCTCCCGGTCACCTGCCTGCCCGGCCCCTCGGCGGTCACCACCGCGCTGGCCCTGTCCGGTCTCCCGGTGGAACGCTTCTGTTTCGACGGCTTCGCCCCGCGCAAGGGCGGCCAGCGCCGAGAGTGGTTGCGTACCTTGGCCTCCGAACAGCGTGCCATCGTCTTCTTCGAAGCACCCCACCGCCTGGCCGACTGTATGGCCGACGCGGTCTCGGTCCTCGGCCCCGATCGTCGCGCCGCCATCTGCCGCGAACTCACCAAAACCTACGAGGAGGTCGTCCGCGGCACGCTCGGCGAACTGGCCGCCTGGTCCGCCGATGGCGCCCGCGGCGAGATCACCGTGGTTCTCGAAGGCTCCCAACCGGTTTCGGCCGAGCCCGCCGAACTGGTCGACGAGGTCGAGACACTGGTGGCAGGCGGCATGCGGCTCAAGGACGCCTGCGCCGAAGTCTCCGCAGGCCGGGGCGCCTCCCGCCGCGAGCTCTACGACGCCGTCCTGGCGGCCCGCTCGGAGAGCTGAGCCCGAACGCCGAGCCTGCCCGATCAGCGACCCAGCACCGCGAGCATTCCCGCGACCGCGCGGGGCCAGCCGAATTGCTCGGCGCGCGAGCGGGCAGCTCGACGGCGGCCGGAGGTGGGCATGGCCAAGACATCGGTGACAGCCTGCGCGAAGGCACGGGGCCGATCGGCGGCGATAGCCCCGCATTCGGCGGTGACGATATCGGCGAGGGCGGACGAGCGGCTCGCCACGACCGGAGTGCCCGCGGCCAAGGCCTCCAGAGCAGCGAGGCCGAAGGTCTCGTGCGGGCCCGGCGCCAGTGAAACATCCGCGGTGGCCAGGAGTTTCGCCACCATCGCGCGTTCGTTGATGAAGCCGGTGAAGTGGACCGCGGGCTCGCCACCGGGCAGGGCGGGCAGGGTGCGGGCGCGGCGTTCGAGCGATTCGCGCCGCGGCCCGTCGCCTGCGACGACCAGCCGGGCGGGTACGCCGGCGCGATGCAGGGCGCCGACCGCCTCGATACTGCGGTCGACACGCTTCTCCACCGACAGCCGACCGCAATGCACCAGCATCGGATGCCCGGCGACGCCGAGATCGGCGCGCAAGCCGGAGTCACGGCGTCGTGGACTGAACAGATCGAGGTCGACCCCGAGCGGGACCAGTTCCACGTTCGGCGCACCGATCCGCAGGAATTCCTCCCGCGCGAAGTCGGTGGTGCACACGACCATGTCGTAGTCGGCTGCCGTGCGCCGGTTGGCCACGTCGGCGCAGCGGCGCGCGGCGGGTCCGGGCAGGAACTGGCCGAGCAGCCGGTCGAGGCGCTCGTGCGAGATCATCACGCTCGCCACCCCGCGCCGCCCCGCCCACCGGCCGAAACCGCGCAGCGTGAGCCGGTCCGACACCTCGAGCACGTCCGGCGACAACCCGGACAACACGTCGGCCACCCGCCGCGGATCCGCCGCGCGATACCCACCTGTCCACGGAATTCCCAACGCGGGCAAAGTAATTCGCAACGCACCGGTGGGCAGAACCTCTTCCGAACGCCGCGACCCCGGCACGATCAGCACCACTTCGTGCCCCGCCGCCACATAGCCCTCACCGAGGTGGTGCAGGGCAGTGCGCAACCCACCCGATCGCGGGCCATAGAAATTGGCAAGCTGCACGATGCGCACACGCCGATCGTCGCGCCGCGCGGGTTACCTCCGGGTCCTGCCCGAGGAACGGGAGGTGAACAGCGTCGAAAGATGCGGCTCAGTGCGCGACGAGCGAGCCGTCACCGGCCGACCACACCCGCAGCAGCCCGTGCCCCGTACCCATGGCCACCAGTTCGGCCTGCGCGGTGATCCACTCCCCGACCGCGAACCGCACCCGCAGCGCCAGTCGCCTGCCGGTACCCGGAGTGCGGGCCAGGTCGCGGCAGGCGCCCCGCAACGTGGCGAGATCATCAGGATCGATGACGGGTCGCTCCACCAGCCAGCGATCCAGCGGGGGCAGCGGTGGTCCGGCCCATTCGTAGATCAGGGCGCTGGTCAGCTCGATGATGCCGACACCCACACCGCTGCTCTGCGAAACGGCGCGCAACATGGCCGTATCGGGATCGGCCGCGGGCTGGGCGGAATCGAGCTCGGGGATGGCGTGCATCAGCGCGCTGATCCGGCGTTGCGCGGGTACCGCCCTGGTGATCATCTGGAAGTGGCGGACCTCGTCGTCGTCGCCCGCCATGTCGACCTCGCCCTGCCACAGGCCACCGTCGTCGATGCGCGCGACCATCGCGAAGTACTCGATGCGCCCGTCGAAGCGCGCCATCCGGCCGAATGCCTCGGGCGGCGTGCGGATCACCCGGACCTGTTCGGGGTCCCTGGCGAAGACGAGTTCCTCCAGGCCGGGTCCGTGATGGGCGAGCTCGGTGTCGGCATCCCAGTCCCAGGCGGCGACTCGGCGCGGTGGCGGGATCGGGGTATCGACGGCTCCGGCCCACAGCCGTACCCCGTGGACGCCGCCGTAAGCGCACGGCACCGGCTCGGTCACCACCAGCGTGTCCGCCTCGACCAGGCGCTGCGCGTGCCCGTCCGCGTGGCAGCGCCGCACCGCCTCTGCCGCGATCCGCGCGCGGGACGGGCCGAGAACCCGACGCAGCGAGCCGAGCCCGGACCAGTGCCTCGGGTGCGCGCCCGCGGCGACCACCGTCGGCTCACCACCGGGGAGAAGGGTCTCCACCAGGAGCCAATCGTCGGACGGCATCGCCGCGATTCAGCTCGACGCCACGCCACGACCCGCGCGCGGCAGGTCGAGGTCGAGCGGGATACGTCCTTCGCGCAGGTGCGCCTCGACTTCCTCACCCGGCATCGGCCTGGCGATGAGGAACCCCTGCGCGCGGTAGCAGCCGAGACCGACCAGCGTCCTGGCCGCCATCGGCGTCTCCACTCCTTCGCCCACCACGCCGAGGCCGAACGACCCGGCCAGCCCGATGATCGACTTCACGATCGCCAGGTCGTCGTCGCTGTCGCCGAGCCGCTGCACGAAACCGCGGTCGATCTTCACGGCGTCGACGGGCAGCGCCTTGAGATGGGAGAGCGAGCTGTAGCCGGTACCGAAATCGTCGATGGCGATCTGCACGCCCATCCGTTTCAGGCCGCGCAGGGTGAGTCTGGTTCGCACGAGGTCCTGCACGACGACGTGCTCGGTGATCTCCAGGCAGACGGAACTGCCGTCGATGCCGTACAGGCGGAGAATGTCCTCGATGCGCTCGACGAAATCGGCGCTCACCAGCTGGACCGGGGACACATTGATCCGGATCACCACATTGGCGGCCAGCCCGCGGCGGCGCCAGTCGGCGAATTGCGAACAAGCCGACCGGATCACCCACCGGCCGAGTTCGCCCGCCAGGTTGGTGGCCTCGGCGACGGCGACGAACGCGCCGGGCGGCAGAAGTCCGCGCGTGGGGTGCTGCCAGCGCACCAGCGCTTCCAGCGCCACGATGCGTCCGGTGCGCAGGTCGACCTCGGGCTGATAGTGCAGCACCATCGACCCGTCGGACACCGCGCTGCGCAGGTTGACCTCGACGTCGTCCTGTAACTCGAACTGGACCCGCATGGCGTCGGTGAACACCGCGATCCCGTTGCCACCACCGGATTTCGCCGAGAGCAACGCGTGGTCGGCACGGCGCAGCACGTCCGACACCGTCGTCTCGCCGGGCACACCGAGCGCCACGCCGACGCTGACGCCGCGGCTCACCGATTCCTGCCCGACCGAGACCCGGCGCCCGACCAGCTCCTGGATCCGGTTCGCCTCCAGTTCGGCGGCCACCGCGTCCATCGTCTTCGCGGGCACGATGACGAACTCGTCGCCGCCCAGGCGCGCGATCATGTCCTCGGGGGCGAAGTTCTTGCGCAACCTGGCCGCGAGCGTGCGGATGAAATTGTCGCCCGCGTTGTGACCGAGGAAGTCGTTGAGCGCTTTGAGCCGATCGAGGTCGAGGAAGAAGGTCGCGACCGGACCCTCGTTCCCCGGCGCGAGCCGTTCCTCCATGTGCTCGAGCAGCGCGCGCCGGTTGGCCAAGCCGGTGAGATCGTCGTGCGAGGCGATGTAGCGCAGCCGGTCCTCGGCCTCCACTCTGGCCTGTAGCTGGGCGAACAGGGCCGCGATCGCCTTGAGTACATTGACCTCGCGGGTGGTCCACGCCCGGTCACCGCGCCGGACGAAACCGAGCGCGCCGATGGACACCCCGCGCGAGACCAGGGGAACGCAGGCGGTCACCATTGAGGGCATGCCGGTGGTCTGCCTGATCATCTCCTGGTAGTCGGGGTATTCGTCGCCTCGGCTGACGATGATCGGCTCGACGGCGTTCTCGCTGGCCAGGAACAACGAGTCGGCCTCGGCGAAGTCGATGACGCGTAAGGGGTCGGGGTCGGGCACGTAGGGCCGGCGCGGCCACTCGGCGATCAGCACGGTCTGGCGCTGCTCACGCACGGTGTGGCGCAGATAGGCGAACTCGACGTCGAAGTAGTCCACCAGGCTCGCGAGCACGCGCTCGCTGGCCACGACCATGGTCGTGGCGTCGACGCCCATCA
>NZ_JBSFTG010000014.1:0-79563 GCF_053590715.1 Nocardia sp. NPDC003183 | reverse complement strand
GGCGCAGATAGGCGAACTCGACGTCGAAGTAGTCCACCAGGCTCGCGAGCACGCGCTCGCTGGCCACGACCATGGTCGTGGCGTCGACGCCCATCGACTCCGAGGCGACCTGCGTCACCAACGAGTCGAGGTTTCGCCGAGGCACCGTTTCTCCGATCGTGCTATCTGTCAGTTCCCTGAACCGAGTACCGGGAGCCTGGCGCTCCGTACTGTCGGCGCGGGCGCATAGCTCAGTCGTAATACTGCCGTGACCGTCTCGTGCCCGGGAATTCCCATCAGTGCGGAGAACCGTTTGTGGATCGAGGCCAGTGTATCTGTGAATCCTGCGGATACGTTGCGCAAATCGTTGTCGTCACGGACGTAGAGGAAAACCGGGGACATCGGCTGGACCGCGAGGCCCAGCTTCTGCGCGGCAATCCACACGCGCTCGACGGCGGAACCGCCACGCACATAATCGGCCAGATCGGCGTCGGCGCCGGCTGGGCAGGTGACCGCGATCAGCGCCGAGCCGGACGAAATCCGCTGGCGCGCGTAGTCGCCCAGCGCCGCGCCGCCGGACCAGTTCCGCAGGTAGGCCATCACATCGGCACGCCCGCCGATGGCCAGTTTGGCGTACTCGTCGGAGGCCAGCTCCATGGTTCGCAGGTCGAGCCCGGTTCGTAAATCGTCAGCGGGCCAGCGCAATTCACCGAACATCTCCGCGTGCAGCCGGGGCGTCAGGTAGCGGACGCGGTCGGATTCGGCGAGGAGTTCGGCGACCTCGCCGAGCCCGGCGCGATCGGTGACCCCGCGCACGAACGCGCCTTCCGCCGCAGCCGAAACAGCCAGTGCATCAAGCACTTCCGGCGTCAAGGTGCGCCCGTCGCCGAGGTGCCGGTTGGTGGCACGGGTCAGCATTCCAGGGTAATCGGCGGCCAGTTCCGGGTCGGCCCGCGCACCGAGGTGCAGCACCGCCGACACGGGGGCCATACCGCCGAGCACGATCTCGTGCGTCCCCAGCAAACCCTGAGCTGCGGCGGCGACGCGGGCGTTGTAGAGGGCCGCGCCGAGAGCCACCGCGCTGCCACGGAATCCGATATCCATCCCGGAGGTACGCGCCGGGTCGACCGCGAGATGCACGGCGGAACCGTCGACGCGCACCACCCACGGCTGCGCGTTGCCACCCGACGGCGCGCGTTCGATGCCGTGCAGGATGCGGGCGATCGATGTGTGCGGCTCGTCGAGCTCGTCGAGCGGTACGGCGTCGGCCGTGAATCCGCGGTCACCTCGATCGGGCTCGCCGAGGCTGTCGAGCTCGCGCTCGAGGTCGACGCGAATTCGCCCGGACGGCAGCGCCTGATCGAGGCCGATCCGGCGCACCGCCGTGGCGATGATGGCAGCGCCGAGCCCCACATCGCTGCCGAGCTGGGGCCACGTGGTGACCGTCTCGTCGATTTCGGTGAGGCTGGCGGCGAGCCGGGCCGAGAGCTGATCCGGGTCGAGGATCCGCATCACGTGCGGAGCCTTGTCGCGGTTCGACAAGCCGCGCAGATCAGCTCTCGTCGTCGCGCCGAGCAGGCCGTGGAACGGCGGCCGATCGGGTTCGAGATCGAATCGCTCGACATCGAACAGACCTCGATCATTGGTCTCCATCAGCACCGGGATGCGGTGCCGCCTGGCCGCCTCGCGGGCGGCGAGTTTCACGTCGAGGGAATCGCAGACCTCGACCACCACCGACAGCCCGGTCAGGAATTCGTCCATCGAGGACTCGTCGACGCCCGCCGGGAAGATCTCGACGGGCAGATACGGGTCGAGTTCGGCGATCCGCCGGCCGGTGACGACACACTTGTTGAGCCCGATGTCGAACAGCCCACCGGGAATCCGATTCAGATTCGACAGCTCGACGGTGTCGAAGTCGGCGATCCGCAGCAGCCCGCAGGCGCCTTCCAGCGCGGCGACGTAGGCGATCTCGTGCCCCGCGCTCTGCCCGATGACGCCGACCGCCTGGCCGCGCAGCTGTCGTTGCTCGGCGATGGTCAGCTTGTTCCGGTTGCGGTCCTGCCGAACAGCGCGAAACGCGGTGGCGCCGACGATGGCGACCAGCGCGCGGCGCCACGGGTAGTACACCCAGCGATCGTCGGCCGGGTCCGCGTCGGGCGCGGCTTTGAGCCGGGCCAGTTCCGATCGCATCGCGGGACGCAGATCACTCACCGAGATACCGGGAAGCTCCCGCAGGCGTGCCAGCTCGGCCGCGTCGGCGGGGACCGCGTCATCGAGCACCGACGCGCGGAAGACGTCGGTGGGCGCGAGGTCTCGGATCATGGGCGTCGCACTTCGAGCAGTTGCGCGCGCTCGACGTCGATCAGATCGCGCTGTGTCGGTGTCGCCGCCGACAGATCGGACAGATCCCACCACACCGGCACGGTGGTGTACCGCTCGTCCGGGTAGGACACGGCGGGAATGCCGGGATCCTGGCGTGCCCCACTCGATCGGTAGGACTCGAGCTGATGCAGGGGGCTGACGCCGAACCCGTACCGCACGTCGAGCAGCCAGGTGACGTGGACGACGCCGCGGGCCACCAACGCGCCGAGCTCCGGCCTGCGCGGGACCGACCGTATCGACCACCCGCCCTTGGATTCGACGACTCCGTGCGGCACCTTGGCGTCGACGGAGGCGCGCAACGCGGCCTCGCCTGGAGTGCCGAGCCATGGGTGGAATCCGGGGATGTCGTCAGCGGTCGCATGCGGCCCGTGCGCGCGCAGGCCGGCCACCACCGACCCGTCCGGATCGATCGCGACGAGGAACAGCGACGTCGAACGGCCGTCGGCGAGGGTCTCGACATCGAGCGCGTCCTGAACTCCGTAGTGCCGGTAACCATTCAGCGCACCCTCGAGATACCGATCCCACAGTGCCGGATCTTCCGCTGGTGAACAGATGCGGACATGGCATCCAGAGCTGCTGTCGAGGTACCGCAACCCGCCCGCATTCGCACCGACCACCCGGGGATCCGAGCCGGTGTGAGCCGACACCCTCATACAACTCCGTACCTACACCCACGTCGGCTTTGTCCGACCAGCCAAAGATTTCCTACGCAGTATCCGTCATTCGGCAGGAATGCACCATACGAGTGGCTAATTTTCCGGTAACCTTCTGAGCCAGTTGAAATAATCCCAGGTCAGAACGGGTGAATGCGCGAGAGGCGGTCGAGTCAAGACCGATCGGTTCGAATTCGGCTAACTTTCAGCTATCAACCGTGATCGACACGAACAATTCCACCGTGTCGGGACCGTGCCACACTTCGATCTCCTCGCGGTAGGCGCGGGAGATCTCGGCCGACGCCGTCGCGTCGTCGACCTGGGCCCAGACGTCTTCCACCGGGTCGTGATAGTCGCCGTTGGGCGCGAAACGGGCGTAGATACCCTTGGGAACTCGCAGCATGAGATCGCCGACCGGCACGTCGTCCGGAGTCGCGTATTCGCGTGCCACCAGCGCGTTCCAGTTGCCCGCCGGGTCGGGCACGTAGACCGTGTGCAGCGGTTCGCCGCCGCCGGGGCGGTCGCGCAGCCGGTCCTTGAGGAACTCGATCAGGTCGCTGTTGCTCACCTTGAAGCTCGGGTGCACCTTCGGCACCGCCAGGCCGCCGTACAGCGCCGCGCCACGGACCACGATCGAATAGGTCATCGTGGGTCGACCGCCAGGTACAGGTCGATCTTGTAGGCGTGCGGGTAGCACTCGAAATCGCCGGTGAAGGTGCGCTTGATCTGGTTGTGCTCCTCGGCGTAGGCGATCTGGGTCCACAGATCCGTCATCACCTGCGGGAAATTACCGACCGAGGAGAAGCGCGCGTAGGTGCCGCGCGGCAACCGGGCCGCCAGATGTCCGCGAGTGACCTGATCGAGCGACTCGCACCGGTAGCCCACGATCTGGGTGTTGTACGTACTCAGCTCACCGGTGTAGTCGGTATAGGCGCTGGCCAGAGGCCCGCCGAGATCCTGATGCAGAACCGCCGACCATGCCGTTTCGAGGTCACGGTCGCGGAGCTCACCGAGTGCGCGTTTGGGACTGCGAACCGGAAGACCGGCCACCCAGGTCTCGTCCCGCTCGACGATTTCGAACTGCAATTGACGACTCTCTCGAAGGGTCCTGCTCAGGTTGCGCCATGCTATCAAACCCCACCCTAACCATATCTGAGCTGGACAAACGTCCACCACTTCCGTACGGATACCCGGCGCTATTGTTCGATTCATCTCCATGCTCTAAGCTCCCGCGCTCGTGTGGGTACGCGCGGAGCTCGAACCGCGAAAACAAGTCGTGCGGTGGGCCGGGGTCGTCATCGCCGCGGTCCTCCTCGGGTATCTCGCTGTGCTGCTGGGGGATTCGCGGCACTTCTATACCGACGACACCGAGGCGCAATACGTGCCGATGTGGCAGTTGCTCGGTACCGAATTGCGGGCGGGGCGGTTCCCGGCGATGGTGCCGTGGGAATGGATGGCGGGCAACTACAGCCTCGAGGAAGCCGGGCTCTACAACCCCGCGCAGCTGCTGGTGTACCTGCTGGCGCCCTCGTTCGACAATCTCGCGCTGTACGCGACCGCGGTGAAGTTCGTGTTCTCCGCGATCGCCGCACTCGGCGTCTTCCGCATCTGCCTGGCCTACGGCGCCCGCGCGCCATGGGCCGCGGTCGCGGGCGTGGCGTTTCCGTTCAGCGGATGGTTCCTGTTCTTCGACGAGGCCAGCTGGTTCACTTCGCAGACCGGCACCGCCTGGCTGGTGCACGCCTGGGCCTCCGCGGTCCTCTACGCGCGAGGCCGCACCGGGCCGATCCCGCTGTTCGTGTTCCTGTATCTGGCGCTGACCATCCAATACGCGTTTCCCGCAGTCGAATCCGGCTTGATGATCGCCACCGTCGCCGCGGGCGAATACCTGTACCAGCGCAGGTGGGCCCCGGTCGTGCGACTGCTCACCGCGTCCGGGCTCGCGGTGCTCGCGTCCATGATCGCCAACCTGCCGATCCTGCTGTCCTCGCAGGCCACCTGGCGCGGCGACGTCTCCACCATCCACAACGACCCGTTCCTGACCGTCCCGTGGTCGGAATCGCTCAACGCGAGCCTGCCGAGCACCGTCCCCGCGTTCACCGCGTGGTGGGGGCATGTGCAGCCGCTACCGATGGTCTACATCGCGTGGTTCGTGATTCCCGCGCTCGCCTTCATCGATTGGAAGTCCGCGGCACGTCATGCCGCCTCGTGGAGCGGCATCGCACTGTTCGCGGTGGCGACCCTGATGTGGACGGCGGGGCCGGGAGCGATCGGTCCGCTCCGGTGGCCGGCGCGCGTGTTGCCGATGCTCGCGATCGCGCTGCTGGTGCTGGTGTGCGTGCTGATCAGTCGCTACGGCGATTTCACCGCGTCGCGGCGACGGTACGCCGCGGCGGGTGCGCTGATCGCGTTGCTGTTCATCCGATCGTTCTCCGCCGCACCGAAACTCGTCGAACGCCACGCCCTCGCCGTGTTCGTGGTGGTCGGGCTCGGGGCCGGGGTGGTGTGGCTGGCGCGCACGCGCGGGATCGCCGCCGCGGCCGCGCTGACCATCGCCACGACCTTCCCGATCGCGTTCGTCCAGGTGGCGTCGGCGCCCCGGACTCCGATGTCGTACGGATTCGCCGAACAGCGCTCGGACATGACCGCCGCGTTCCCCGATTTCGGCGGTCGCACACTGCAATTGGCGGACCGGATCATGGTGCGCGACGAAGAGCGCACGCTCGCAGGCACTTACGGCTCCATCGCGCTGGGCAGCTACGCCAAGAACCTCGGATTGCGATACGTGAACGGGTACACGCCCGTCGGGCACGCCGCCTTCGCGGGCTTGCTGTGCATGGCCTGGGACGGCGGCACCTGCCCTGACGCTTACCGGAGGGTCTTCGCCGTCGAGCCGTCGACCGACACACCGATCGTCGATCTGATGCGCCTGGATCGCATTGTCCTGCAACGCAGTCAGTATCCCCATGCCGGAACCGAGCCCGCCCCCGCGGGCTGGAAGTTCGTCCACTACCCCGGTCACGAACACCAGATCTGGGTCCTCGAGCGAGTCAACCCCCTACCCTCCCCCGGCGACCTGATCGCCCACGAATCCGGCGTACACGCCACCGTCATGCCCGAGGCAGGCCTCACCAACCGCGCCACCGTCTCCTCCGGCACCGGCGGCCGAATCGTGCTGTCCCGCCTGGCCTGGCCCGGCTACACAGCCACCCTCGGCAACAGCGAAATCCCCATCCGAGCAGTAGCAGGCACCTTCGTAGCGGTCGACATCCCACCCGGCACCCACAACGCGACCCTCACCGTCACCTGGCGCCCACCCGGCCTACCCATCAGCCTCACCACAGCCCTACTGGCCCTGATCGGCATCGCGTTGCTGCAGTGGTGGTTCCGCAGAACCCGCCAGAGAACCCTGCCCGAAACCCTCGAACCCGAAGCCTCGACCCCCCGACTGGTCACCGTGATACCCACCCCACCGAACTCAACCCCCACACTCCCGACCACACCGCCCAGTCCCCGCGTTCAATAACCACACGGCGCTACCTCTCACCCGTCCCGGTGCCACTCCTCGTGCTGGAACCCCTCACCCGATAGCCCTGGCCAAATGCGGCCAAGCCTCATGCAGGTCAGCCTGGAACTGCCCCCACGTATGAGACCCGGTCGCCCGGTGCACATGCACAGCCGGTATCCCCAACTGCCCCAACCGCCCGGCGAACGCAGCCGTACACGCCCCCGCGAGAGCTTCGATCGGCGGCATCGGCAACCCCCGATCCTGCGCACCGGGAAACCCCGTAGCCGCAGACAGGAAAATGGTCTTCCCCGCGAGCCGCCCCGCGTTGGCGAAGACGTCATGCTCCCGCCACCCCGGCCCACCGGGAATCCCCCACATATTCCCCGGATTCCCCCCACCACGCACCGCCTGCGCGCTGGCCATCGCGATCCCCATCGGATCCGAAGCCCACGGGCAACCGCTCAGCGCCGCCACCGCGGCAAACCGTGATCCACTCTGAATCGCCAGATCCAGCGCCGACGACGCGCTCATCGACACCCCGGCGATGGCATTGCGCCCACTCGTCTCCAGCGCACCATCGATAACCCCGGGCAGCTCCTGCGTCAGATACGTCTCCCACCGCACCCGGCCGACCCCCGGATCATCGGAAATCCAGTCGGTGTACAACGTGAACGCCCCACCGACCGGCATCACCACGTTCACGAACTTGTCGGCGAAGAAGCTGCGCACGTCGGTGTCGTCCCACCACGAGATCCCGTCCACCCCACCACCGGCCCCGGTGAGCAGATACAGCGTGGGAGCCCCGGCCCCCGCCGCCTTGATCACGTTGTTCTGGATCACCCGCCCCATCGCGGGCGAGTACACATCGATCTGAGCGGACCTGCCACCCAGCGGCGCCTCCCCCGCCACATACGCCCCCGGATCGGCCGATGCCTTCGCACCCCCGAGAGCGGCAACAATCGCGCACACCACAGCAAGCCAGGTTCTCGACGCAGTCACCTAACCGGTATACCCCGCATCTCGGGGTCCACTCCGCCGAACACACCGGCGCGCCGTCGGCCGAGATCGGGCAGTGACCAGGCTCACGATCCAGCGTGAGACCAGCTTCGATATCCCCGGGACCTGCACCTTTCGATACGCCCCTGTCGGCGCGAATCCGAAAAACCAGGTGATTTGTGTCGTACCCGCCCGGAATACTGACCGGCGCCCGATGAGTTGGACCGACCGAATCCGTCTCTTCTCTTGTGGTGCCGGGACGTCGTCGACTCGGCATCGGGCCACAGCTCACGCCCCGCCGTTTCCCCATGTTTTCCGGAGGTTACCCCGATGCCAGCCGATCTATCCACGCCGACGACGAAGGGCAAGACACCGACCGTCATCCGCGTGCTGGTGCTCGCGACCTTCGTCGTCATCCTCAACGAAACCATCATGATCAACGCGATCCCGCGGTTGATGAGCGATCTCCATGTCACCGAGGTCGCCGCGCAGTGGGTCTCCACCGCGTTCATGCTCACGATGGCCGCCATCATTCCCACCACGGGCTGGTTCCTGCAGCGGGTCACCACCCGTCAGGCCTATGCGGCCGCGATGGGCGTGTTCATCGCAGGCACCGTGATCTCGGCACTCGCGCCGACGTTCGCGGTGCTGCTGATCGGCCGCGTCATCCAGGCCGGTGGCACCGCGGTGATGATGCCGCTGCTGATGACCACCCTGATGACCGTGGTGGCGGAGCAGGACCGTGGCCGTGTGATGGGCAACGTCACCCTGGCCATCTCGGTCGCGCCTGCCATGGGCCCGGTGATCTCGGGCCTGATCCTGCAGATCGCCATCCCGGGAATCGACTCCTGGCGACTGCTGTTCGTGGTGATGCTGCCGATCGCCGGTCTGGTCACCTGGCTGGGTCTGCGTCAGCTGGAGAACGTCGGCGAGCCGCAGCCGGGCACGCTCGATCTCCCCAGTGTGGCACTGGCGGCCCTCGGCTTCGGTGGGCTGGTGTTCGGGCTGAGCAAGTTCCACGGTGACAGCTACTCCACCGCGGTTCTGATCACCGCCGGTGGCGTCGCGCTGATCGCGGCGTTCGCGCTGCGCCAGGTCAGCTTGCAGCGCAACGGAACCCCGCTGCTGGATCTGCGGGTCCTGCTGCAGGGCACCTACACCAAGGCGCTGGTCCTGATGTCGGTCGCGTTCCTGGCGATGATGGGCTCGATGATCCTGCTGCCGCTGTACCTGCAGAACCTGCGCGGTCTGAGCCCGCTGGAGACCGGCCTGCTGGTGATGCCGGGTGGTCTGGCGATGGGTCTGCTCGGTCCGACCGTGGGCAAGCTGTTCGACAAGTTCGGCGGTCGGGCGCTGGTGATCCCCGGCTCGATCGGTATCGCCGCCTCGCTGGCCGGTTTCACCCAGATCTCGATGGACATGCCGTACTGGCAGCTGCTCGGTCTGCACATTTTGCTGATGGTGTCGCTGGCCGCGACGTTCACTCCGGTGTTCACCCTCGGCCTCGGCGCGCTGCCGATGCACCTGTACTCGCACGGCAGCTCGATGCTGGGCACCATCCAGCAGGTGGCGGCGGCCTTCGGCACCGCGCTGGTGGTCACGGTCATGTCGGCCCGCAGCACCTCGCTCATCGAGGAGGGCACCCCGCCTGCCGTGGCCACCCTCGACGGCATGCGCCTGGCCTTCTTGATCTCGGCCGTCCTGGCGCTGGTCGTGATCGCGATGGCGGTCCTGCTGCCCAACCGCGCGGCAACCGACCCGCACGCCGCGCCCGTGCAGGACGACGTGGGTGCACCGGAGCTGGTCAAGAACTGACCCGCTCCCGCTCGAACGACGAACCCCCGGCCGCATTCGCGGCCGGGGGTTCGTTCGTATCGTCCTCGCTCAGTGCGTGGGTCGGGTGGTGGTCCGATCGTCTCGCCAGAGGCCGAGATCGAAATACAGCGTGGTCATGGAATCCCACATGGTCGACCACTGCTGCCTCGGGCCTTTGCAGACCCAGACGGCGGTCATCCGGTCGATGCCGGGGGTACCGAGGGGGTCGTCGAGGTGGACGACGCGCTCCACCTCGGTGAAACGGGTACGCAGGTCGTGTTCGGCGGTGTCGAGTCCGACGTAGACCACCGACGTCGCCGAGTCCGGCGGCGGGCCGAAGAAGCCGAAGCCACGGCTCGGGCTGTACGTGGCAGGCAAGCCGTACTGCCTGCCGAACTGCTCGACCGCGCCCGCCTGCGGATAGCCCTGCGCGACGATGACGGCACCGGCCTTTTCCGCCGGCGTCAGCGTGCGGTAGCCGTCATTGACGGCGGAGACCATCGACGACCAATTGGTGTTTCCGAAGAATGCCGTCTTGAGTCCGAGGTCGATCGCATCCTCGGCCTGCGTACGCCAACTGGGCGCGAGGGGTATCACCGTGAGTGTGACAATGGTTGTCAGCACCGAGATTGCGGCGATCGGAACCAGCGCCACATTCATCCACCGTTTCCGGTCGTACTGCCAGAGACCGACGGCCCCGAAGGCGAACATGGCGGGAAAAAGGCCCCCGGGGTAATACGGCCGCCCATGCGTGATCATGACAAATGCGGTCATGATCACAAGTGCCACCGCGATAAATCGATACGGGCGTAGCGACTCCTGTTTGAAGGCCGCCCAGAATCCGACAGCGAGCAACAATGTGCCCATGATGCCCGCCAAAATGGGGAACTGCGGAAGGAATCCCACCGGGCCGTAGCCGGTGGCGTCCTGCTCGGCGCCGATGACCGCACCCATGGCCAGCTGTGGCCAATTGTGTTGTGACTGCCAGTAAAGAATCGGAATCAGGGACGCTGCGAGGATGCCGGTCGCCACCCACAGCGCGGGACGGCGCAGGACGTCGCGGGGGCCGCACAGGATGACCGCGGTGCCGAGGCACGCCCAGACGATGGGGATCATCCACTTCACCTGCATATCCAGGGCGGCAACCAATCCGGCCACGACGATCAGCCAGTCCTGGCGAGTACGAACCCAGCGAATGAACAGCCAGGTGATCACGGCCGTGAGGGTGGCGTCGAAGGAGAACGTGCTCAATACGACCTGGTTGGCCGCCAGTCCCGACAACGCGTACGCGGCCGCGGCGAGCATCTGGACACGGTGGCTGCCGCGCAGTTCGTAGGCGATCAGTGCCGCCACCACGACCGCGCACACGCACATCACGACGGCCGGGAAGCGCAGTGCCGTCACCGATCCCGGTGCGAGCTGGTCCGCGAGCCAAGCGAACACGGGCACCACCACGCCCTGATCGGCATAGGTGTAGTCGAGTCGCCTTCCGGCGGACAGGAAATAGAGTTCGTCACCGAAGTAGTCGTAACGGCCTGCCGTCGCGGTCAGCGCGATCGCGGCGATCGAAGCGATCAGCGCGACGCCACGAAAAGCGAACGACGGATGGGTATTCGGTATTTCTTCGGGCTCGGTGCGAGCCTCGATGACCGCTGTCATGAACTGCCTCTGATGCTTTCCAACAGACGCGTTCGACGCCCCCTCCCGTGGTGGCGCCACATCTGTTCGCTGGTGAAACGATTCCTCCCCGGCAGCGAACTTGGTGAGCGCGGGCGCTCGCGGTCCTGCGCGGATCATGTGATTTACCGAAACGTTACTGCTATTCAGCAGGGTCCGCAAATGCGCTGACGTGCACAGTAATAGCCATTTTCGGTGTATCGGCTACTACCTGGGCAGCGTTACCGATGTGACCGAGCTAACGGTTTAAGCAGTTTGCGAATAAGTGAATTCTGCTGCACAGCAAAGTGAAGCTTTCAGAATGAAGGAAATTGAAAAGACTATTACTCGCCAGTATTTATTCAATCGACGAATCATGCCAAAACAATTGGGGGCATGCATTCGATCGCTGTCGAGTCTAAGGTGCGTGCCGCAAGGGCACGACAGCCGACATCGGCCCGATACAGAGAAAGGGCCCGGTCAGTGACCGGGCCCTTCTGGGGTGGAGCTAAGGGGAATCGAACCCCTGACCTTCTCGATGCGAACGAGACGCGCTACCAACTGCGCTATAGCCCCGTGCGGCTCTGGTGAACCGCGCTGTGACACTGTATCAGGGGTTGCGCCCCGATACCGAATCGGCACTCTGACCTGCTGTTTTGCGTGGTTACTACCAGCTACTCGCCGACGGCTTGACCGAGGTCTTCGACCCGGTTGCGGAGCGCGCGAGAGGTGGCCGGATCGAAGATCTCGAGGAACTCGAACCTCGGATCCTCGTCGTCGGTGTCGAGCAGGGTGGAGCGGCGGCGCAGGGCGCGTGCGGTGTCACGGTCCATCGTGCGACGGGTGGTGGCCGCCTCCGGGGTGACTTCAGCGGCCTCGTGGCGCTTGCCACGGACCAGGCGGGCAGCGCGCCTGCGGCGGATCTCCTCCTCCACGTGGACCTGCTTGCGCAGGTACGCGAGGTAGCCCGTGAGTACGGCAGCCGACAGCCCGAACGCCCACCAGAACATCGAGTTGAGCAGCAGCCCGAACGCGGCGAACAGGATCAGGCCGATGACCAGCCCCATGACCGCGCGCTGACGGAAGCTGTAGCGGGCGGCGCGGGCGATGGCATCAGCCTCGGGGTCGTAGCCACCGCGACCACGGCGCGACGGGGTGAAGTCGTCGTCATCGTCGAATTCGGCGTCGTCCTCGGCCACGAGGTCGTCCAGCCGGGCCGGCGGCGCGGGTGGGATGCGCGCGGCGACGGGTGGTTCCTCGAAAGCTTCCGCCGAGAGCGGTTGCGCCGCAACGTCTGCCGTCTCGTCGTCGTCGAGATCGGCTGTCGCGGTGGCCTCGCCGATATCGTCGGTGGCCACCTCGGCAACCGCTGCCTCGAGTTCGGCTGCGGGGGTCAGTTTTTCGTCGTCGTCTTCGGTGACGGGCTCTTCGGTCGTCATCCGATCCTCCGAATCAGTTCGGTGGGAGCGCTTACGCAGCACACGGGGTCGATAATCGGGGTCACTCTCGTGACCGCCTGCCGCGCCGATGCGGATCCGTCGTTCGGCCCCGCCACGGTGCAGCACGCGTGTGGCGAGCGCGGCATCGGTGGTGCGGCGGATCCGGGGATGCCGGTCCGCCAGGATCGGGAACAGGACGAAGACCCACAGCACAACCAGTCCGATCCACAGGATCGAATTCGGCATCGCGGTCATCACCTCCCGTCCCCACCTACGTGTTGTCCATCTGTGGACGCACCACTGACGTCCGTAGGTTAATTCGGGCAGACGCGCCCGTGTGGCAGGCGCGCCGTGCACACCTGCCACATGAGTAACAGAAATTTCACGGCAGCGCCGCCCGACCCTCCCTGACCAGGCGATCCACCACAGTGCCCATAACCTCTTCGACGGTCAGCCCGACCAGAAGATGATCGCGCCACGCACCGTCGACATCGAGGTAGCGGCGCAGCAGGCCCTCTTCCCGGAAACCGACATTGCGAAGAACCGCCTGGCTGGCATGGTTTTCCGGTCGCACGGTCGCCTCGACGCGATGCAGACCGACCGGCCCGAAGCAGTGGTCGAGCCCGAGCGCGAGCGCGGCCGTCGCCACACCCTGGCCGCCGAGATCCTTGGCCACCCAGTACCCGATCCAGCCCGACCGCAGCGCCCCGCGCACGATATTGCCGATGGTCAGCTGACCGCTGAACTGCCCGTCGACCTCGATGACCAGCGGGATCATCGCCCCGCGCCGGGCCTCGGCCTTCAAACTCGTCCACAGCGACGGCCAGTTGGACGCGTGATTGCGCGCCTCCCAGCTGCCGCGCCCGGTCGGCTCCCAGCGCTCCAGGTGGTCACGGTCGCGCAGCCGGATCCGGCTCCACGCGGCGGCATCGCGAAAGCGCACCGGCCGCAGCGTCACCCTGCCGCCTGCCACCATCACCGGACCGAGCCGGGCGGGCCAGCCGGGATGCTGTCCGGCCCGGAATACGTTCATGGAGTCCACTGGTCAGCCGCGCTGCGCCAAGAACGCGACCTGCACTTCGTCACCGGTACGGAAATCGGTGTCGTCGGGTTCCACCACGATCAGGCTGTTGGCCTCGGCGAGGGTCGCCAGCAGGTGCGAGGAGCCCGCGTTGCTGTTGCCGAGCGGCTGCACCAGATAGTCACCGGTTGCCTCGTCGCGCAGCAGTTGCGCGCGCAGATAGCCCTTGCGGCCCGGCATCGAGGTGATGGGAGTGATGGTGCGCGCGCTCACGATCCGCCGCATCGGCTGACGACGGCCGAGCGCGATCCGGATCAGCGGACGGACCATCACCTCGAACACCACCAGCGCGCTCACCGGATTCGCGGGCAACAGGAAGGTGGGCACCTCGTCGCGCCCGAGCCGTCCGAAACCCTGCACCGAGCCCGGGTGCATCGCCACCCGGTCGACCTCCAGCTCGCCGAGCCCGTCGAGGGCCTCGCGTACCTGATCCGAGGCCCAGCCGCCGACCGCACCCGCGATCACCACGACCTCCGAGCGCACCAGCTGGCCTTCGACCACATCGCGGAGCCGGCGCGGATCGGCGCTCACGATGCCGACCCGGTTCACATCGGCGCCCGCGTCGCGCGCGGCCGCGGCCAGCGCATAGGAGTTCACGTCGTAGACCTGCCCGGGGCCCGGGGTGCGGTCGATGTCGATCAGCTCGCCGCCGATCGAGATCACCGACAGCCGGGGGCGCGGGTGCACGAGCACCTTGTCCTGGCCGACCGCGGCGAGCAGCCCCACCTGGGCCGCGCCGATGATCGTGCCCGCGCGCACGGCCACGTCACCGGGCTGCACGTCGTCGCCGACGCGACGCACGTAGTCGCCCGAGCGAACCGGCTCGAAAACCTTGATCCTGGCCCGCCCACCATCGGTGAAGTCGACGGGCAGCACCGCGTCGGCCAGGGTCGGCATCGGTGCGCCGGTATCGACCCGCACGGTCTGGCGCGGCTGCAACCGGATGGGCTGACGCGAACCGGCCACCACTTCACCGACCACCGGCAGGGTGAGGTCGATCAGCTCGCCCTCCTCGTCGCGCACATCGACGCCCGCGGCGGTGACATCGACGCTGCGCACCGCGTATCCGTCGATGGCGGCCTGATCGAAGCCGGGCAGCGGCCGTTCGGTGACGATGTCTTCCGCGCAGAGCAAACCCTGGGCTTCGGATATCGCCACCCGGACCGGCCGGGGTGCGACCGCAGCCGCGGTGACCTTGATCAGCTGATCCTCAACCGAGCGCATCGAGCTCCTGAATCTATGGCGGCGGCGTATCTACCGCGTTTAGGCGACGGGCGACTGTGGATCCCACTCCGGGCTGAGCCGGAACTTCAGCCACTCGCGCAACTGCGGGCCGTATTCGTCCCGCTCGAGGGCGAAATCCACAGCAGCTCGAAGATAACCGCCCGGGTTGCCCAAGTCGTGGCGCGACCCACGGTGGACCACCACATGCACCGGATGACCCTCGGCGATCAACAGCGCGATGGCGTCGGTGAGCTGCAGTTCCCCGCCCGCGCCCGGCGTGATCCGGCGCAGTGCGTCGAAGATCACCCGGTCGAGCAGATAGCGACCGGCGGCGGCCAGGGTCGACGGCGCGTCGGCGAGATCGGGCTTCTCGACCATGCCCTTCACGCGCAGCACGTCGGTCTCGGCATTGTCGGCGCATTCCTCGACGTCGAAGACGCCGTAGGCGCTGACCTGGGACTTCGGCACATCGATGGCACACAGCACCGAACCGCCACGCTCACGGCGCACCCGGCTCATCGTCTCGAGCACGCCACACGGCAGCACCAGATCGTCGGGCAGCAGGACGGCGACGGCCAGTTCGTCGTCATCGAGCACGGCTTCGGCCTGGGCGACCGCGTGGCCGAGGCCGAGCGGTTCCTCCTGCACGACCGAGGTCACGTCGAGCAGGCCCGGCGCCTTGCGCACCTTCTCGAGCAGCGCGAACTTTCCGCGCTCGGCCAGGGTGCTCTCCAGCACCAGGTCTTCGACGAAGTGGGCGACGACGCCGTCCTTGCCCGGCGAGGTCACGATCACCAGGCGGTCGGCGCCGGAATCGGCGGCTTCCGCGGCGACCAGCTCGATGCCAGGGGTGTCGACTACCGGCAGCAATTCCTTGGGCACCGTCTTGGTGGCAGGCAGAAATCGCGTCCCGAGTCCGGCCGCGGGTACCACCGCAGTGCGGAAACCGGAAGTCTTGTCTGTCATGCGCATACCCTATCCATTCAGTGCCGTCCGATCGCCTCTCCGCGACGATCCGGCGTCGGCAAGAGCTTAGGCGTCCGCCGTCGGCTCGGCCGTGCGCGCAAGACATCGGATCGACGCGCGCCTGTGCAGACTATGGTGGTCGCTGTGGATATGCCCGGTGAGCGCACCAAATATGCGTGGCGCGGCGAGATCCTGGCCACTCGCGCACAGGTGGGCTCCGCCGAACACGCCGTCGACGCGGCAGCGCTCGCCGCCTCGGCAGCGGGGCTGGCCACCGACGATGACATCGTGTGCGCCTACGTTCCGGTCCGCGGCGAACCCGGCGATCTACGCATGCTCGACGCGCTGCGCGAGCGTGGCGCCACGGTGTTGCTGCCGGTGACCGGCGAGCCGGGTCCACTGAGCTGGGCGCGCTACGAGGGCGCGGATTCACTGCGCAAGGCCCGCTACGGCCTGCTCGAACCGGCCGGCGAGACCTTGCCCCCCTCGGTGGTGGCCGACGCCGCGACGATCCTGGTTCCGGCCCTCGCCGTCGATCGGCGCGGGGTACGGCTCGGACGCGGTGCCGGGTACTACGACCGCACGCTGGGCGCCGCACGGGCGGACGTCCGCCTCATCGCTGTTGTCCGGGATAATGAACTGGTCGACCGGCTTCCCGAGGAACCGCACGATCGGCGAATGGGCTGGGTGCTCACCCCGGGCGGTGGACTGGAACAGCTGGGCCGCGACCTCCCCGTTTCGCCGGAATGAAACGGCGATTCGCGACGTTGGCAGTGTCGGCGGTAGAGTGCTAGATCGACGAGAGACTTGCGGAGGATCCTGTGCCAACTTATTCGTACGCGTGCACCGAGTGTGACAACCGCTTCGACATCGTTCAGTCCTTCTCCGACGACACACTGACGGTATGCCCGCAGTGCTCCGGGAAGCTGCGCAAGCTGTTCAACTCGGTTGGCATCGTGTTCAAGGGCAGCGGTTTCTACCGCACCGACAGCCGTGGCGGCGCGTCCACCGCGAGCGAACCGGCGAAGACCTCGTCCGAGAGCACCAGCAGCAACGGGTCGAGCGGCAGCGGATCCGGCGGCAACGGAGATTCGTCGTCGAGCGCGTCGACCAGCTCCACTCCGGCCGCCGCCAGCTGACTTTTCGGCAGTTGTCCACAGCCCCGCGGTTATCCACAGGCGGGGCTTTCAGCGACTTTTCCGCAGGCCCGCGGCTCTACGCTTTCGCCCATGACTCGCAGTCTCGCCGATCTGGGACGTGGCAGCTCCTGGCGCTTCGCCCTCGGTAATCGTCCGGCCTGGGCCGACGCGTTGCTCGTCCGCCGGATCGCCGCCGCCGTTCTCGCCGTAGCCGCCGTCGTACTGTTCGTGCGTGGCGACCCCGGTGGAGCCAGGGTCGCGGTGGTGGTCGCCGCCCGCGATCTCGCGCCCGGCCGGTTACTCACCGCCGACGATCTGCGTGTGGACCATCACGAATCGCGTTCGCTGCCAAGAGGTTCCGTCAGCGAAACCGCTCCCCTGCTCGGCGCGACGCTGACCGGCGCCATGCATGCCGGGGAGACCTTCACCGATCTGCGCGTCGTCGGCCCCCGGTTGGCCGCCGCGGCCGCGGGCAGCGCCGATGCGCGGATCGTGCCGATCCGGCTGGCCGATGCCGCGGTGGCTGATGTGTTGCGGGCGGGCGACCGGGTCGATGTCGTCGGCGTGGAGGATGCCGGCGCGCCAGGTGCCACCAAGCCCGCGCGGACGCTGGCCACCGACGCCGCGGTGGTACTCGTCACCGCGACGGGTGATCGGCGCGGCGCGGAACGGGTGGTCCTGCTCGCGCTGGATACCGCATACGCCGCCGCCGTGGCCGGTGCGTCGCTGCGGACGGCACTGACTGTCGTCTTCCACTGACGCCTCGCCGGTCGCCCCACGGTGTAGTTCGCGAGAAATTTGCCCGAACTCTCGTTAGCATCACACAGGAACCAAGCACACCGTTTCGCAGCATTCGATATGGAGCGCAGCGCCCCGGGCCGGCTCCTGTACGAAGGAGACATCGGCAATGCTCAAAGGTTTCAGAGACTTCCTACTCCGCGGCAACGTGGTCGACCTGGCGGTCGCCGTCGTCATCGGCACAGCGTTCGTCGCGATCGTCACCGCGTTCAGCGAGGGAATCATCAATCCTTTGCTCGCGCTGTTCGGCGGATCGAACGAGATGGGGCTGGGCTTCCAGCTCGTCGCGGACAAGCCGGCCACCTTCATCGAGATCGGGCCGATCATCACCGCGGCGATCAACTTCCTGCTGGTCGCCGCGATCCTGTACTTCATCCTGGTGGTGCCCGCGACCAGGATGAAGAAGCGGTTCTCCCAGGCCGACGAGGAACTCACCGAGAACGAGCTCCTCATCCAGATCAGGGATCTGCTGGCCGAGCAGCGCGGTCGCTCGAACGGCAAACACGGCCTCCGGGCCGAGCCGGCGCAACACACCGACGGCGACAACGCCTACTGATTCCTCACTGCCACAACGAGTTCGGGTCCTGCACACCGCGGTGTGCAGGACCCGAACTCGTTGTTGTGTTCGCTCAGCCGAGGCTGAACGGCGCGCCCCAGAGGGTCACCCAGCTGATGACGTTGTCGGTCTCCACCTCGACACTCACGAAGGAACGAGCCTGGGCGTAACCACCACAGCCGGACAGGCCGATGGTCTCGTCGGCCCAGGTCACCGAGCCCGACCCACCCTTGAAGGCATTGCGGGTCTTGTGGGATTCGTTGCCGTAGTCGTCGGGCATTTCGAGATCGAGAACGTAGAAGGACTTCGCCTGGCCGGGTCCGACGGTGAGCTCGCCGCCGGTGTTCACCTCGCCGAAGCCCACGCCCTCCACCACCTCGGCTCCACTGTCTCCGAGCGCATCACCGCCGGCGATGTTGACCTGGCAACCCACGGTGTAACCGGGGAAGATCTTGCCACCGCCGTCACCGGACACCGAGACCTGCGCGCTACCGGAAACCCAGGCGTTGCGATGCGCCGGGGTGGACCCCATGGACGGATTGATATTGGCGGACTCGCCGACCAGGCTGATGTCCACGACAGTGCCGTCGGACAGCGTCTTGGTGATGTGGCCGCCCGGCAGCGGAACGAAGGTGTCGGCGTTCGCCGCACCTGTGGACAGCAAACCCAATGCCACGGTCGCCGCCGCCGCGAATCCGGCTACGCGCGCCATGCTCTTACGGTTGATCATCACAGTGACCCCTCGAGGGTGAATTCGTGTGAACGAGAAAGAGTTTCGATTCGGCCGATGATCAGCCGATGCTGAACGGCGCTCCGTACAGCGTGGTCTTGGAGTAGTTGTCACCGATGATCTCGACCACCGAGTAGGACCGGGCCTGTGCGTAGCCCGCGCAACCCTGGATATCTATCTCCGCGTCCTGGTATTCCACCGAATAGACGCCGGGCTTCAGAATGTCCTTGGCGTCGATCTGCACGAAGGCGACCTGACCAGGGCCGAGATGAAGGCCGATCGCACCACCGGCGGAGGCGCCGAGGGTCGATACTCCACCGGCCAATCCGGCAGCGATCGCGTCGTCACCGATGCTCACCTGGCAACCCACCATGTAACCCGTATTCAGCTGCGAGGCACCATGCGTCGAAGAATTATTGGAGCCGGAACGGTTCGTCGGTCCGTTGTACGGCCCGACCTCGCCCTCCGGCGTGACCTGCACATCGGCGCGGGCATTGCCCGACACCCACACGACACGACCAGCACCGTTGGCGGCCAGCGACGGGGATACCACGGCATGCTCGCCGGTGCGACTCAAAGTGACACCGGGGCCCAGCTTCTGGCCGTCCGGCAGCGGTACGAAGGTGTCCGCGTTGGCAGCACCGGCCGACAACAGGCCGATCGTCACGGCCACTGCGGCGCCCGCGCTCCACGCGCCGCGACGCCCGCGGTTGGTGCGGTTCTCGCTCATTCTTCCCCTCGAGGTATACGCAAATCCGACCTCGACCATCGAGGTCGATATCTGTGTTGCGCCCGGACCCAGCTGGGGTGTGTCACGCAGGACAGGCACCGCTGGCAACAGGACAGATGCGCCCTGCCGGGAGGTGGATCGAGAAGCTGGTCGTCACCGGATCGGCGCGACTCTCAGCCGATCGGCGAACGAAAACGCAAGATGATTTCGACTGCCGGGGCAGTTGATTCGGGTTCAACATAGTGAGACTGACTCGTAATGTCCAGCGATACAAGGGTGAGCGCACAACAAAACGGGCCGGTCGCATAGCGACCGGCCCGTTTCGAGTGCGGGATACGAACAGATCAGCCGAGGCTGAACGGAGCGCCCCACAGGGTCACCCAGGAGATGACGTTGTCGGTCTCGACCTCGACGGACACGAAGGCACGCGCCTGCGCGTAGCCGGCGCAGCCGCTCAGGCCGATGGTGGTGTCGGACCAGGTCACCGAGCCGGAGCCGTTCTTGAACTTGTTGCTCTTGCTGTGCGATTCGCTGCCGAAGTCGTCGGCCTGCTCGCGGTCGAGAATGTAGAACGAGGACGACTGGCCGGGGCCGAGCGAGAGCTCGCCGCCGGTGGTGATGCCACCGGAGCCGTTGCCGTCCTGGTCGATCGCGGCTTCGCCGCCGCCGGAGACGCCGCCACCCGAGATGTTGACCTGGCAACCCACGGTGTAGCCCGGGTAGATCTTGCCGGAGCCGCCGTCGGAAACGGTGACCTGAGCGCTACCGGAGACCCACGAGTTGCGGTGCACCGGAGTGGAACCCATGGACGGGCTGATCAGGGCCGACTCACCGACAAGGGAGATGTCGACGACGGTGCCGTCGGACAGCGTCTTGGTGATGTGTCCACCCGGCAGGGGAACGAAGGTATCGGCATTGGCCGCGCCCGTCGAGAACAGGCCGACGGCCACGGTGGCCGCAGCGCTGACGCCCGCCACCTTCGCCATGAACTTACGGTTGATCATAGGATTTGTCCCTCGAGGATTGAGTTCGCCGCAGCGAGAAGAAGATTCGTGCCGGATCGAAGAACGTCAGCCGATGCTGAACGGCATGCCGTACAGGGTGGTCTTCGAGTAGTTGTCGCCGATGACCTCGACGACGGTGTACGCCCGGGCCTGCGCGTAGCCGGCGCAGCCCTGGATCTCGATTTCCGCGTCCTGGTAATCGATCGCGTAGGTACCGGCCTTCAGGATGTCCTTCGAGCTGATCTGCACGAACTTCACTTCACCGGGGCCGAGGTTGACGCCGATCGAGCCGCCCGCGGTCACGCCGCCGGTGCTGATTCCGCCGGAGACACCGGCGCCGATGGCGTCATCGGCGATGCTCACCTGGCAACCGACGATGTAGCCGGTGTTCAGCTGGGAGGTGCCGTGCGTCGACGAGTTGTTCGAGCCGGGACGACCGGTCGGGCCGTTCCAGGGGCCGACCTCGCCCTCGGGGGTCTCGTTGACCTCGGCGACCGCGGTGCCCGAGACCCAGACGACGCGACCCGCGCCGTTGGCGGCCATCGACGGCGAGATCAGTGCGGACTCGTGGGTGCGGGTGATGGTCACGCCAGCAGGGCTGACCTTCTGGCCGTCCGGCAACGGCACGAAGGTATCGGCATTGGCGGCACCGGTCGACAGCAGGCCCAAGGCCACGGCGGCCGCGGCAGCGCCGACGCCCGCGGCACGGACGCCACGGCGCACACCGGTGGTGCGGTTCTCGCTCATACTTCCCCTCATCAGGTGTCTAACAGCCGGCTTCGACTTTCGAAGCCGGACAAATGGACCTCACAGGGCCCAGATCAGTGTGTCGCCCCTTTGTTGCCGTTACGTAACTAACTGTTATTTCGACGATACGGCCGGGGCCGGTGTGGCGAACCCGAGCCAGGGTTCCACCGGGTGGTTCAACGCACAGAGGTGGGAGTACTGCGGGGACCGATAGTTGGTGGCTCGATGGCGAACATTAAACGCCGTTACACGGATTCGGCAACGAAAGAGTTCGTAAATTTCACTGTGAAGCACGGCACACATTCGTACATCGCCACATGCCTTGACGTGCATTGATGCAGTCGCGAAGGCTCCTGTCATGACACCTTGACAGGAGATGGCCCCGGGTAACGATCTGGGTCGTCGAACGACAAAAGACCACGCTTTCGCGTGGTCTCGAGTATTTGTCCGCAGTGTGCGTTCATGCCGTAATCGGCAATTCCAAGGCGGCTTATTACGTAGCGGCTACGTAGATAACGGGCTGATCACCCGTGGTGCGGTGGAACTTGCGACCGTAACCAATCGTCGGTACCGGAGCCCCGTGATCGCTCGCCGCGTTCGTCGCCGGTGGTCTCCGGGAGAACATCGCCGAAGATTCTCGCCAGTCGCGCCGCCTCGGCCGCTTTCCGTCGCAGCTCCTCCGCCGCAGCCTGTTTCCGGCCCCGATCATCGGGGCCGGAAACCGCGTCGTGCGGGTCGGATGTCATTCGTCCAGACCGGACAGTTCGCCGATCACCTTGCTGGCCAGCGGACCGAGGGTGGCCATGCCGTCGCGGACCGACGCGCGCGTGCCGGGCAGGTTCACCACCAGGGTGCTGCCGGAGATGCCTGCCACGCCGCGGGACAGACCGGCGTCGAGCGAGCCCGCCACCCGGCCGGACGCGCGCAATGCCTCGGTGATGCCGGGCAGTTCACGGTCGAGCACCTGGGTGGTGGCTTCGGGGGTGATGTCGCGCGGCGACATGCCGGTGCCGCCGACCGAGATCACCAGGTCGACGCCGCCGATCACCGCAGTGTTGAGCGCGTTGCGGATCTCGACCTCCTCGGCTTGCACCGTCACCGAGGCGTCGACGAGGAACCCGGCCTCGTTGAGCAATTCGGTGACGAGCGGGCCGAGCGAATCCACGCCGCCATGAGCCGTCCGATCGTCGACGACAACAACCAGTGCGCGCCCTGCCACGGGAGCATCGATGTCCATGGTCATCACCGTAGCGCCTACGCACGACAGGTTTGCGTTCGAACGCATCATCGGCCGCCTTCCGCCGCCGCGGCGGTGAGCGTGACCTCGACGGTCTTGGAGTTACCGCCCTGTTCGTCGGTGTAAGTCACCTTCACCTTGTCTCCTGGCTGGTGTGAGCGGACGGCGGCGATCAGCGCGTCGCCGGAGTCGATGGGGCGGTCGTCGAGGCGGGTGATGACGGCTCCCGCGGGGATGCCTGCCTTGGCGGCAGGGCCGTCGGGAGTGGCCTCGAGTACGCGTGCGGCGGTGTCCTGCGGGCGCAGTTTGATGCCGATCTGGGCGTAGGTGGCATGGCCGGTCTTGATCAGTTCGTCGGCGACCCGGCGCGCCTGATCCACCGGGATCGCGAAGCCGAGGCCGATCGAACCGCTCTGGGTGCCGCCCGCCGCCTCGCCGCCGAGGCTGGCGATGGCGGTGTTGATGCCGATCAGCTTGCCCTGTCCGTCGACCAGCGCGCCGCCGGAGTTGCCCGGGTTGATCGCCGCGTCGGTCTGGATCGCGTCGATCACCGGGTTCACCTGGCTCGGCGTGCCCTCGCCGCTGGTCGAGACCGGGCGGTTGAGGGCCGAGACGATGCCGGTGGTGACCGTGCCCGCGAGGCCGAGCGGCGAGCCGATCGCGATCACCGGCTGACCCACGGCCAAACCGTCGGAGGTGCCGAGTTCGATCGGCGTGAGCCCGGTCTTGCCGCTGACCTTGATGACAGCCAGGTCGGAGACCGGATCCGCGCCGATCATCGTGGCGGGCGCGGTGCTGCCGTCGCTGAACACCACCTCCATCTTCGCCGAGGCACCCGCGCCCGCGGCGACGTGATTGTTGGTGAGGATCAAACCGTCCGTGGACAGCACCACCCCGGAACCCTCGCCGGACGCGCGATTACCCGCGACCTTGATCATCACGACACTGGGCAACACCCGCTGCGCCACCGCCTGGGTGGACCCGGCGGGCGCGTTGGCGACGTTGTTGACCGCGGGCTTCGGCGCCTCGAGCGCATTGGTCACCGGCGCGGAACCCGAGTCGGTGGCGAGCACTCCGACGACACCACCGACACCACCGCTGACCAGAGCCAGCGCCGTCGCACCGGCGATCAGGCCGAGCCGCAGGGGCTTTCGCTGCGGAGTCGGCGCGGGACCGAATGCCTGGGGCTGCGCACCGTGCGACGGCTGACCCCCCTGCGACGGCGGGCCACCGAACGCCATGGGGGCGGTGTGCGGCGCGGGATTCCCGAAGGGCGCATGGTCGCTGTGGGCCTGCTGTCCGCCGTAGGGCGCCTGCCCGCCGAAGGGTGCAGGCTCGCCATGGGGCTGGTCGCTGTAGCGCGGCTGGTCGCCGAAGGGAGCCGGTCCGGCATGCTCGCCGTAGCGCGGCTGGTCGCCGAAGCCCGGCGCCTGCCCCTGGTGCCCGGCCGGTAGCCCCGACTCGGTGGGATGGCCCGTGTCGCCCGGTCCGGTAGCGGCGGGCCGGTCAGCGGGGTGCTGGGGATCGTCGGTCATGGTGTCTGTCTCCTCACGCTTGCTGACCAGCTTCCTGACGGCTACTGAGAGGCGCCTGAGATCGGACTATCAGTTCGCCGTGACTGACGGCGATCACCCGGCGTCGGACTCGTCGAGAACGATCGGCGCCTCCCCCGGCAACACGATGCGTACCAGCGCGCCGCCCCGATCGGAGGTGTCCACCGCGATGGTGCCGCCGTGTTTGGTCACCACCTGCTTGACGATGGCCAGCCCGAGTCCGGAACCGGGCATCGAGCGCGAGGCGGTCGTGCGGTAGAAGCGTTCGAAGACCAGTTCGCGTTCGCCGGTGGGGATGCCGGGGCCAGCGTCGCCGACGGCCAGTTCGAGCAGTCCGGGGCCGGCCGGGCGCATGGTGATCCGGACGACCGCGTCGGGCGGACTCCACTTCGCCGCGTTGTCGAGGACGTTGAGGACGGCCCGTTCCAGCCCCGCCTCGTGCCCGTAGACGAACCAGGGCGCCAGATCGGCCACGAAGGTGATCCCCACCCGTCTGCGGCGCGCACGCTCGAGCGCACGCTCGGCCACCTCGCCGAGATCCACCCGCTCGTACACGGTTTCGGGAGCATCCTCACGGGCCAGGTCGACCAGGTCGCCGACCAGCGTCGACAGCTCACCGATCTGGGCGACCACATCGGCACGCAATTCGGCCATGTCCTCGTCGGGCAGCCGGGGCGCGCCCGGCCTGCCCGAGGCGATGAGCAGCTCCATATTGGTGCGCAGCGAGGTGAGCGGCGTCCGCAGTTCGTGGCCCGCGTCGGCGACGAGCCGGCGCTGACGATCGCGTGATTCGGTCAGCGCCCGCAGCATCGTGTTGAAACTCTCGGTGAGTCTGGCCAATTCGTCGTCGCCGGTCACCGGGATCGGCGTCAGGTCGTCGGTGCGGGCGACGCGCTCGGTGGCCGCGGTGAGCCGGGCGATCGGGCGCAGACCGGTGCGGCCCACCGCGGTTCCGGCGGCGGCGGCGAGCACGACACCGCACGCGCCGACCACGAACAGCAGCCACGCCAGCTGATCGAGCACCTCGCGGGTGCGGTAGAGCTTCTGCGAGATGATCAGCGTCGCGCCGCTGTGCGTACGCGCGGCGAGTACCCGCTGGTCACCGACGGTGCGCAGCGAGGAATTGATCTTGCCGTCGGCCACCGCGAGCTCCTGGGCGCCGACCGGTGGAATCGTCTGCTGGGGTGGCATATACGGCTTGTGACCGGCATAGATCAGCGCGACGCCGACATCGTTGGAGAACAGCCCGGCCAGCACGATCGACTGGAAACCGGCGGTCTCGAAATTGTTGTTGATCATCGTCGCCGCGCGGGCCTCGAGCTGGGCGTCGACGTCGGCGTAGAGCGCGCGCGCCACCATCGCGTAGGCGGCGATCGAGGTGACCGCGACCGCGATCAGCACCACCGACGCGGCCAGCAGCGTCACCCGCCAGCGCAGGGACACCGAGCGGGTGAGCGGGGTAGGCGGACGCATCTCGCTCGCGTCCAGCGGCCTGCCGAGAACGGCGACCGCGGGTTCCTTGTGTGCCATCTCGCCCGCCTACGGAGGGGTCTCGCGCAGCACGTAGCCGACGCCACGCACGGTGTGGATCAGTCGTTCCTCGCCGTCGGCCTCGGTCTTGCGGCGCAAATAGCCGATATAGACCTCCAGCGCGTTGCCGGAGGTCGGAAAGTCGTAGCCCCAGACCTCTTCGAGGATTCGTCCGCGAGTGAGCACTCGGCGCGGATTGGCCATCAACATCTCGAGCAACGAGAACTCGGTACGCGTCAGACTGATCGCGCGTTCGCCGCGCGAAACCTCGCGGGTGACCGGATCCAGCGACAAGTCAGCGAACACCATCGCCTCCGACGCTTCACCGGGATCGGGCGTTCGACGACGCAGCAACGCCCGTAAACGCGCCAGCAATTCCTCCAACGCGAAAGGTTTCGGCAAATAATCGTCGGCGCCCGCGTCGAGGCCGGCCACTCGTTCGGACACCGAATCGCGCGCGGTCAAAACGAGAATCGGCAGATCGTCGCCCGTACTGCGCAGCCTTCGGCACACTTCGAGTCCGTCCAGGCGCGGCATCATGACGTCGAGAACCAGCGCATCGGGCCTGGCCGCGGTCACTTTCTCGAGTGCGTCCAGACCGTCGACAGCGAGGTCGACGGTGTAGCCGTTGAAGCTCAGTGACCGGCGCAGTGATTCCCGCACCGCGCGATCGTCGTCGACTACCAGAATGCGCATGTGCTGTAGTTTGCCGTGACCGACTGAGAACGTACTGAGAGGCCTCGGCGCGCCGAACGTCGTGTTCTCGCCGGAGGTATGTTGTAGGTCTTGACAAACCCGAACGAATCGTCGTTGTGTCAGCGCATATTCGGCGAATTACAGACCGTGTGGCCCGGATTGCCGATGCCCACTCGGCACGGTATCTTTCCTGCGGTAAAAGAAGACCTCCAGTTGGTTCTGCGCTCGCATCGCTCCGCGACCTCCCCGCGCGGGCCGGGGTCACACGTGGAAGCAGAGGCAACGCACGCGGATGGAACCTGCATCGCGCTCCTGGCAATTCAGCCTGTCCAACTGGTCGGTTACGCGCAAGGTCGGTGTGGTGCTGGTGCTGCCGGTGATGCTCGCGACCACCTTCGCCGTGCTGCGGATCAACAACGAACTGCAGACGATGACGCAGCTGGGCGCGGCCACCGAACAGGCCACCGTCATCCGTCCCGTCGTCAAATTCGCCACCGCCACCGAACAACTCGCCGTCGCCGCGACGGCCAACTGGGGTGCGATCGCCGACCCTCAGACCGACGCCGCGCTCACCACCTACGACCAGGCGCTCGCCGAGGTGCAGAGCGCGCTGCGCTCGGCCCGCATCGACCCTGTCGTCGCCAGTGAACTCACCGCGGCCACCACCACCGGCGCCACCCTGCGCAATACCGTGCGCGGCGGGTCCCCGGCGATGGTCGGCGAGCAGACCGACGAGATCGGCGAACGGATCGGAAAGGCGCTGTCCAAGACCCCGCAGGTCCAGGACTTCGTCGTGCAGCGCTACTTCCTCCAGCTGGCCGCGCTGCACCAGGCCCGCCGGGTGCTCACCCGCGAGCGCACGCTGGTCGTCTCGCCCGAATCCGGTCGCAGCCAGAGCGCGCGAGCGAAGATGCTCGTCGAGCTCGGCTCCGAATCGAACATGATCAAGACCTACGCGATGGTCTTGCCCGACCAGGCGGGCAGCATGGCCGCGCTGCTCGACGCGGTGCAGACCCGGATCAGTGTGTTCAGCCAGAACAGCGGTGATCCGACCACCAACGCGGCGGTACTCAACACGCTCCAGGTGAGCGCCGACACCTACGCCTCCACGATCTCCGCGCTGCTCGACAACATCGACCACACTCTCGACAGCAACACCGCGACGGCACAGACCGGCGCCCTGCGCGAGACCACCCTGGTGCTCGGCATGCTGCTGGCGGGCCTGGCGCTCGCGCTGGCCGTGGCCCGCACCCTGGTGGTGCCGGTGCGCAGGCTGCGCCGCGACGCGCTCGAGGTCGCGCATGTGAAGCTGCCCGACGAGCTGGCCGTGGTCCGCAGCGGCGGCGCGACGCCGGAGATCATGCCGGTGGGTGTGCACTCCACCGACGAGATCGGTCAGCTGGCCCGTGCCGTCGACGAGATCCACGAGCAGGCGCTGAATCTGGCGGGCGATCAGGCCCGCCTGCGCCTGCAGATCGGCAACATGTTCGAGACGCTGTCGCGGCGCAGCCAGTCGCTGGTGGAGCAGCAGCTCGCGCTCATCGAGGAACTCGAGCACGACGAGGACAACCCCTCGCGCCTGCAGACGCTGTTCCGCCTCGACCACCTCGCCACCCGCATGCGCCGCAACGGCGACAACCTGCTGGTGCTCGCGGGCACCGTGCTGCGCCGCGGTCATCTGCCGCCGGTGCCGCTGTCGGACATGCTGTGGAGCGCGGTCTCGCAGGTGGAGGACTACCAGCGGGTCGAGATCGGCAATGTGCCCGACGGCGTCGTGGCCGGTGAGTCCGCGGTCGATATCGAGCACCTGCTCGCCGAGCTCATCGACAACGCCCTGCGCTACTCCCCGCCGAGTACATCGGTGGCGGTCATCGTCGGCCGGGCGGTCGACAGCGGCTATCTGATCGAGATCACCGACCGCGGCCTCGGCATGTCGGCCGAGGATCTGCAGACGACCAACGACCGGCTCGCCTCCGGTGGTGAGGTGACCATCGAAACCGCCCGTCGCATGGGTCTTTTCGTGGTCGGCAGGCTCGCCAAGCGGCACACCATCACGGTCAGCCTGCGCCGTACCAGCGGTGCGGCCCCGCAGCCCGGCATCACGGCCAGCGTGCATCTGCCCAGTGCGCTCGTCGCGCCGTCGCCGCCCATGTCGTCGGGTCCGGCCACCGGGCCGAATCCGATCGTCCCCGCCGGGATCGGCCCGTACGCGCTGACTCCGGCCGACATCACCGGCCCGAATCCGATCATGCCGACCGGACCGCGCCCCTTGGTCTCGCTCGACGCCGTGACCGATCTCGACCTGCCCGCCTCACCGCTTCCCGCGCTGCCGACGTTCGCGGATCCGAATCCGCTCGTCCCGGCCAACGGCGCGAGCGCGCCCAAGAACCCACTCACCAGTGTCGGTCTCCCGCAACGTGTTCCGGCCGCGGTACCGGCGCCCCCGCCGGAACCGGCCATCGTCGAACCCGACGAGGACGCGGCACCGGCGGGCATGTGGGCCGAGCACGATCACGACACCGACGATCTCCCGGTGACGACCGATCCGGCGGCGCCCGCTCCCGACTCGTCGCCGTTCGGCCTGCCGCAGCGCATCCCCGCGAACGCGCTGGCCGAGCTCGCCGCGTCGTCCGCACCGGCCGCGCCCCAGGAGCCGCAACCCGCGCCGCGTCCCCTCGACGTCGACCCGATGCCGACGACGAGCACCCGTTTACAGCCGGTCTCCGGCCCGGCGCCGACCCCGATCTACCAGCGGATGGTCTCGGAGTGGCTCGTCGAACCCGCCTCGGCCCCCACCGAATCCGGTAACGGCAACGGCGCGTCGTGGAGCGCCCCCGGCGACGCGGGCTGGTCGGCCGCCGCCGAGGCGGACCATCCACCTACGTCCTCGCGAACGAGCGGCGGGCTGCCGATCCGCAAGCCGGGCGCTCAGCTCGTCCCCGGTGGGCTCACCCCCGCGGAGGAAGCGGGCGCTCGCGACCCCGAGGAGATCCGCAACAACCTGACCAGACATCTCAGCGGCGTCCGCAGCGGCCGTGCCGAGATCCAGTACAACGACGGAGGCCTCGAATGAGCAACGCGCACCCCACAGACGAGAATCTGAACTGGTTGGTCGCCCGCTTCACCCGCGACGTACCCGGCGTCTCACACGCGGTGCTCGTCTCGGCCGACGGACTGCTCCAGGCGACCAGTCCGCATCTACCCGCCGACCGCGCCGAGCAATTGGCCGCGGTCACCGCCGGTCTGGCCAGCCTGTCGATGGGTGCCGCGCACCTGTTCGACGGCGGCAAGGTGATGCAGTCGATCGTGGAGATGCAGCGGGGCTATCTGCTGGTGATGAGCGTCGGAAACGGTTCGCACCTGGCGGTTCTGGCCAACAAGAGCCACGACATCGGCCGCATCGGCTACGAGATGGCGTTGCTCGTCGACCGGGTGGGCTCGGCGGTTACCGCCACCGCCCGCTCCGCCGGCTGAGGTGAGATGTCGAGCCCTTACGGATCCGATCACCGGCCGACTACCCGGGTCAGGCCCTATGCCCTGACCTCCGGCCGCACCGAGCCCGCGATCGCGCTGCCCTTGGAGGCGGTCGTCGAGACGGTATCTTATACAGCGCACAACGACTGGTCCGCAGGCGATTTGCGGATCGAAATCGTGCGTCTTGCCACACATCGGCTTTCTGTCGTCGAGATTGCCGCATACCTTGGTCGCCCACTGGGTATGGTCCGGGTGATGATCGGTGATCTCGTAGTGGGCGGGATTCTTCGAGTGCATTCGACGCTGACCGAACAGGCGAGCTACGACGAACGCCGATCACTGATGGAGAGGACTTTGCGTGGACTCCGTGGCCTCTGATGGCATGCGCCCGCCGGCACAAGAACAACGGGTCGCGTCGACCAAGATCGTCGTAGCGGGCGGATTCGGCGCCGGTAAAACGACTTTCGTCGGTGCGGTGTCGGAGATCGTGCCGCTGCGCACCGAGGCGATGGTGACCCATTTCTCCGACGGCATCGACGATCTCGCCGAGACGCCGGAAAAAGAAACCACCACCGTGGCCATGGACTTCGGGCGCATCGTGCTGCCCGGCAACCTGGTGCTCTACCTGTTCGGCACCCCGGGCCAGAAGCGCTTCTGGTTCATGTGGGACGACCTGATCCGGGGCGCCATCGGCGCGGTGGTGCTGATCGACACCCGCAGGCTGGAAGACAGTTTCGCCGCCGTCGACTTCTTCGAGGCGCGTGGACTGCCGTTCCTGATCGCGGTGAACCGCTTCCCCAACGCTCCGCGCTTCCCCATCGCCGAACTGCGCGAAGCGCTCTCGGTGCGCGAGGGCATCCCGATCGTCGACATCGACGCGCGCAATGCCGTCGAGGTCCGTCAGGCACTGGCGGCGGTGACCGAATACGCCATCGCCCAGCTCGAGCCGCAGCAGTTCGAAGGAGCGGGCAGGCGTGCCTGATCTGCTCGCCGCGACCGGTGCCGAGACATTCGCGCACGGCACCGGGATCGCGTGGCTCGCGTTGGACCTGTCGGCGCTCGGCGCGCTGGTGGCGTTCGCCTGTATCCGGCATGCGAAGTACTCGATCCGGTTCCGGCTGATCTGGCTGACGATGGCCGCGGTCTCGCTCGGCGGGGTCGGGCTGTGGCTGGCGAATTCCGTCGCGCTGCTGGCGATGCGGGTGAACGACAGCACGATGCGCTACAACGTCGCGCTCGGTGCGGCGGCACTGGCCATCGCGGTGGTCGGCGTCCTGGCCGGATTGCTGATCAGTGGCCGGACCCCCCAGGTGCCGCGGCTGATCATCGGTGGGCTGACGATGGGGTTGAGCATCGGACTGTCGACCTATCTGACCCTCGACGCGCTCGCCGTGCAGGGCACCGTCGACGAGTCACTCGGCCTCATCGGGGTGTCGGTGCTGGTGTCGATGGCGCTGTGCACCGCGACCCTGTGGGTATCGCAGGTGGTCCGGCGGGTGCCGATGCGGGTGCTGGTGTCGGTGCTGTTCGCGCTCGGCGTCGCGGCGGTGTATTACACGGCCATCGCCGCGCTGAGCTTCTCGATCGATCCGGGTATCCGGACACCGGCCGGGATGCCACTGTTCGACCTGGTGTTCCCGATGTTCGTGATCGGTGCGCTCGGCCTGACCGTGCCGATCACCGCGGTGCTGGTGGCGCCGGATCGACGCGATGTCGCGGTCCCGGTGCGTCAGCCCGTTCCGGCCCGTTGACCGCAACCAGCTAACGTCCGGTTTGTCGGAATATTTCCGGTCTTCCGCCCCGCTGATCCGAGCTCTCGCAACCTGCGGCGAACTGCCGCGAAAACCGCCTCTGAAGTGGCGATGAGCGGGTTCCCCATACTCGGGGAACCCGCCCTCCCGCACGAGAGTACATACCTGTGAGGGACTCCGCATCAGTGGTTCGGGAATTTTCTTGTGGCGAAAAACAAACCGAGAGTTGGTAATTCGACCGTCAGCAAATACCCCGCAAGCCCTTGCGCGCGTTCCTGCCAAGTGGCATGCATCACACGGTTAACGGGGCGGTTGCCCCACACCCTCCCCTAGGGCCCTGAACAGGCAGAACAGCACCGCAGTAAGTCCCCTGGACAGATGGCAGGGCAGAACGAACCGCCGAGCCCCCGGAAGCCCACCACCTGGTGCGCCAACCGAGTTATGGTCGCTGATGGGCGCATCCGTCTCGCCCGGCACATCCAAGGTTCGTTCGAAGGAGTTCGCATGGCCGTCAACGTGGTGCTCGACAAAGTCCTCGACAAGGAATTCGAGAACAAGACGCTCGCCGAAATTCTCGCCGCGCCCCCGTCGGCGCTGGCCGGCCTCACCGAGGCGCACGACAAGCAACTGCTCGAGGCGCTGAAGATCAAGACCATCGCCGACCTGGGCAACAACAAGTTCTTCCAGCTCGCCGCGACCCTCGTAGCGCTGGCCGAACGAGAAGGATGACGCGGGCCGCAAACCCAGGGCGGTAGAGACAGGCAACGGCCTGCCGGGCGGTTCCGGCAGGCCGTTGTCGTCGGCGTCAGAGCCGGGCGGGGTCGATCATGCCCTTGCGGACGGCGTTGACGATACGGCGTGGCACTCGGTACTCGACACCGCCCACTGTCACCGGGACCAGCTGCGGGACTTCCGCTTTCCACTGCGCGCGTCTGCTTCGGGTGTTCGAGCGCGACATTCTGCGCTTGGGGACCGCCATGATTCAGCCTTCCTTGCCTGCGCGCGAGCGCTTTCCGTACTTGCGCTCGAACTTCTCGACCCGGCCCTGGGTGTCGAGGTTGCGGGCGGTGCCCGTCCAGAACGGGTGCGAATCCGAGGTCACGTCGACCAGCATGAGCGGGTAGGTGTTCCCGTCGGCCCATTCGATCGTGCGGTCGCTGTTCGCGGTCGACCTGGTCAGGAACTGCTTGCCGGTGCTCGCGTCCTCGAACACGACGGGGTGGTAGTCGGGGTGGATGTCCGCTTTCATGCCGTTTCTCCTCTCGGGTTTGTGCGCTCGCTCGCCGAGGCCGTTGCCTCGGTGGGATCGGCGCAGGGATCTTGATGCCAGTCGCCGAAGGGGTCCTCCCACAACGCGACTCGTTCCGGCGCCCGGTCGACGAGCAGCAGTTCGTCGTCCTCGACCAGCGCCCAGTGCAGGGCGTGCCGGATCTCGGCGGGGTCCGCGTCGTGAGCCAGGATCACCAGCGACACATCGCGATCGCCGAATCGCTCGTCCCAGCCCAGCGCGCCCATCGCCCGCCGATCCGGGTCGGCGCCGGCCTGTTCCTCGGCGCTCATCGCGGCCAGCCAGCGACCGGCGCCGCCGACCCGCAGCCCGCCACCGGCCGACTCGAGCCAGACCACGTGGTCGGGCTGGGTCGCCAGCCAGATCCGGCCGCGGGCGGTGACCACGCCGTCGAGGAGTACGTCGAGGGCTTCGTGCAGCCGCTCGGGATGAAACGGCCTGCGCGCGGCGAATTCGACGATCGAGACGCCGCAGTCGGTGCTCAGCGGCGGCTGTCCCCGCAGCAGCGGTGCGTGCGCGTCGAAGATCCGGCCCCGGCGTGAGTCCGCGGGCACGCGGGTCAGCAGCGCACCGATCTCGATGGCGTCGAAGCCGGACAGGTCGGGCAGCCAGGCGACCGGCGCCGCGGGTGCGAGGCGGGCGAGCACGGCTGCCAGCCGCTCGTGATCGAGCGCGTCGGCGCCCGCGGTGAGTACCACCAGCGCGTCGGCGAAGTCGACCTGGCCGACAGCCACCTGCGCGACCGTGCGCTCGTCGTCGGCCGAGGCGAGCCCGCGATCGGCCAGCACCTCGTCACCGGTGGCATCGGCGAGCCACTGCTGCCCGTCCAGGCAGGTCAGCACGGCTTCGATCCGCACGCTGCGGCCCGCGGGCCCGTCGACACGATCGGCCACCCCGCTGACCTCGACATGCTCGATCGCGTGGCACAGCGCCTCCGCCTCGATGCCGGGATCCAGCGCGAGCACGATCCGCTCGACGTGATCGCGGGTGGCGAGCGTGCACAGCATCGGCAGCAGATCGGCGCGCAACGTGCACGACACGCACCCGTGCGCCAGTTCGAGCACCGTGGTGCTCACGTTGCCCGCGGTCCGCACCGTGCGCCGCACCACGCCTTCACGTAGCTCGGCGAGGTCGTGATGCACCACCACGGTGCCCGCGTCCTCGCTCAGCGTCGCCGCGATGTGCTCGACGCCGCCCATGGCGGGTCCGGAGAAGCCGGCCAGCAGCACCACGGGCGTTCTCCGGTCTGACTGGTCCAGCACCCGATACCCCTTTCGACAATGATTTTCATTTACCTCACGGCGACTGTACAGTGCGGAATAATCGTTGTCGAAAATGGTTGTCATAACCATGGAAGGAGGTCGCATGTCGGCCCACTGCCAGGTCACCGGTCGCAAGCCCGGCTTCGGAAAAGCCGTCTCCCACTCGCACCGGCGCACCAACCGACGCTGGAACCCCAACATCCAGCACAAGACCTACTACCTGCCCAGCGAGGGCCGCCGCATCACGCTGACGGTCTCCACCAAGGGCATCAAGACCATCGACCGCGACGGGATCGAGGCCGTGGTGGCCCGCATCCGCGCTCGTGGGGACAAGATCTAGGAGCTGAACATGGCCTCGAAAGCGACCGATATCCGGCCGATCGTCAAGCTGAAGTCCAGCGCGGACACCGGCTTCACCTACGTCACCCGCAAGAACCGCCGCAACGACCCCGACCGGCTGGTTCTGCGCAAGTACGACCCCGTCGTGCGCCGCCACGTCGACTTCCGGGAAGAGCGCTGATGGCGAAGAAATCCAAGATCGCCCGCAACGAGCAGCGGCGCGAGATCGTCGAACGGTTCGCGGCCCGGCGCGCCGAGCTCAAGGAGATCATCCGCAAGCCGAGCACCGGCGAGGCCGAACGCTCGGCCGCCCAGGCCGAACTGCGCAACCAGCCACGCAATGCCAGTCCGGTACGATTGCGCAATCGGGACGCTGCTGACGGCCGCCCACGCGGCTATCTCCGCAAGTTCGGCCTCTCCCGTGTTCGTGTGCGCGAGATGGCCCATCGGGGTGAGCTTCCCGGGGTCCACAAATCGAGCTGGTAGAGACTCCCCAAACTGATTCGTGAGAAGGAATATCCCATGGCAGTGAAGCGAGCACCGTCCAAGAAGGCACGCGCCGACCAGGGGCGTAAGCCGAAGAAGAATCCGCTGATCGCCGCGGGCATCGAGTACGTCGACTACAAAGACGTCAACCTGCTGCGGACCTTCATCTCCGATCGCGGCAAGATCCGCAGCCGCCGCGTCACCGGCCTGACCCCGCAGCAGCAGCGTCAGGTCGCCGTCGCGGTGAAGAACGCGCGCGAGATGGCGTTGCTGCCGTTCACCACCACCAAGTAGCGCCGTGAACACGAGAATGGCCCCGAAGCTGTTGCCTCGGGGCCACTTTCGTCTGCGCCTTACGGGATGGTCAGTACCTGACCGGCGTTGATCAGATCCGGATTGTCGATACCGGAGGCCGCGGCGATCTCCTGGTAGCGGTTGCCGTCACCGTAGAAGCGCTCCGAGATCGCCCACAGGGTGTCGCCCGACTCGACCGTGTAGGTCTGCGCGGCCGGCGGCGGCGGGACCTCCTCGGCGATCGGGGCCGCCGCGACCGGCTCCGGCGCGGGCAGCGGGTTGTCGGTATTGGTGGCGGTGGCCCACGCGACCGAGCCGTCGGTGCCGTAGAGCACCACGTTGCGGTCGGGCTGCACGACCAGCTTCTCGACGTTCTTGCCGCTGGTGTCGGTCGCCCAGATACGCGCGCCGCCACCGCTGTAGACGACGAAGTCGCCGTCGTGCTGCAGGGCCGCGCGCTGCGCGTCCTGCCCGTGCGTCATGGCGGCCCAGACGACATTGCCGTCGGGCTCGGTCAGCACCAGGTTGCCATCCGGCTGCAGAGCCAGGGTGTACGCACCGCCGGTCAGGGACTGCCCCAGTCCCAGTTCTTCGCCTACGCGCAGCGTGTCGGCCACGTTGTTCCTTTCGAAGATCGCCAATTGCTTCAGCCCAACAGAAGATGCCGGCCGATTGCCGCAGAGCCGCATCGAAGCCGAATGTAGTCGCCGCGGCCGGGAAATGGAGGAGTTATGCGCAGGGTTCGCGGAAAGTTCACGGCCGGGCCGCGCCGTCTAGGGTCGACACCATGAGAACGATGTCGCGCTACACCGCCGCCGCGGCAGCCGTGGCCGTGCTGATCGCACCGCTCACCGCCTGCGGATCCTCGGATGATGCTGCGCCCCAACCGAATACGTCGACCACGAACACCCGGCCCGAAGACCCGAACCCCGGCATCGGGCAGCCCTTCACCGCGGATCCCACCCTCGTCAACCCGCACCCGATCCCGTTCACGTCCTGGAACCGGCTGAGCGAGAACAAGATCAGCGTCAACTTCCAGACCGGCAACCCCGAGTGCTACGCCGTGGACGCCTCCGTCACCGAAACCGCCGAGGTGGTCACCGTATCCCTGCGCTCCGGGACCCGAGCGGACTCCGTGAACAAGATGTGCACCATGAACGCCGTCTTCGGCACCTTGGAAATCCCCTTGAGTTCCCCGCTGGGCAGCCGCGAGGTAGTCGACGCCGGATAGCCGAAACGGGTGCCGCACCGAGGATTCGGCGCGGCACCCGTTTCGGGTTCGGACTCAGTGAGCGAAGTGACGTGCGCCCGTCAGGTACAGGGTGACGCCGGCTTCCTTGCAGAGTTCGATGGTGTCCTTGTCGCGGATCGAACCGCCGGGCTGCACGATCGCGCGAACACCCGCGGCCACCAGGATCTCCGGCCCGTCCGAGAACGGGAAGAAGGCGTCGGAGGCGGCGACGGAACCCTTCGCACGCTCACCCGCGCGCTCGACGGCGAGCTTGCAGGAATCGACACGGTTGACCTGGCCCATGCCGACGCCGACCGCGGCGCCGTCCTCGGCGAGCAGGATCGCGTTCGACTTCACCGAACGGCATGCGCGCCAGGCGAATTCGAGGTCGGCCAGGGTGGTGACGTCGGCCGGGTCGCCCGCGGCGAGAGTCCAGTTGACCGGATCATCGCCCTCGGCATCGAGAACGTCGCGGTCCTGCAGCAGCGCACCGCCGCTGATCGGGCGCAGCTCCACGCCCTTGCGCTGCGGCGCGTCGGCCACCAGCACGCGCACGTTCTTCTTGCGCTGCAACACTTCCACGGCACCGGCCGCGTACCCGGGGGCGATGATCACCTCGGTGAAGATCTCGGCGACCTGCTCGGCCATCTCGACGCTCACCTCACGGTTGGCCGCGATCACGCCACCGTAGGCACTCACCGGGTCGGTGGCATGCGCCTTGCGGTGCGCCTCGGCGATATCGCCCGCCACGGCGATGCCACACGGGTTGGCGTGCTTGATCACCGCGACCGCGGGCTCGTCGAAGTCGAACGCGGCCCGCCAGGCGGCGTCACCGTCGGTGTAGTTGTTGTACGACATCTCCTTGCCGTGCAACTGCTTCGCCTGCGCGATCCCGACCGTGCCGTCGTTGCTGGTGTACAGCGCGGCGGCCTGGTGCGGGTTCTCGCCGTAGCGCAGCACCGCGGCGCGCTCCCACGAACCGGCGACCCAGCCGGGGAACTGCTCGGTCTCCTCGGCGACGGCGGGCACGGCGACCGAGCCCATCCAGCTCGCGACGGCCACGTCGTAGCTCGCGGTGTGCTGGAAGGCCTTGGCGGCCAGCGCGGTCCGCTCGGCGAGGGTGAACCCGCCGGACTTCACCGCGGCGAGCACGTCGTCGTAGTCGGTGACGTCGACGACCACACCCACCGACGGGTGATTCTTCGCCGCGGCACGCACCATCGACGGCCCGCCGATATCGATCTGCTCGACGCACTCGTCCACGCTCGCGCCACTGGCCACGGTCTGGGTGAACGGGTACAGGTTCACCACCACCAGCTGGAACGCCTCGACACCGAGTTCCACGAGCTGCTCGACATGCTCGGCACGACGGGTGTCGGCCAGGATGCCCGCGTGCACGCGCGGATGCAGCGTCTTGACCCGGCCGTCAAGGGTCTCCGGGAACCCGGTCAGATCCTCGACCTTGGTGACCGGAATCCCGGCCTCGGCGATCTTGCCCGCGGTTGACCCCGTCGACACCAGCTCCACACCGGCCGCGTGCAGCCCGGTGGCGAGCTCGACGAGCCCGGTCTTGTCGTAGACGCTCACCAGCGCCCTCTGGATCGCCTTACGTTCACTCACCGGCGTGCTCGCTCACTGGTATTTCTGCCTTTCGTCCGTCGGAGACAATGCCTCGCGTCGCGACGGCGGCGATGACCTCCGCCAGTAACCGTCGCTCGACAACCTTGATGCGCTCCTGCAGCGTGTCCTCGTCGTCGCCGGGCATCACGGCGACCGCTTCCTGCGCGAGGACCGGGCCGGTGTCCACGCCCGCGTCGACCAGGTGCACGGTGCAGCCGGTGACCTTGACGCCGTAGGCGAGCGCGTCACGCACCCCGTGCGCGCCGGGGAACGACGGCAGCAGCGCGGGATGGGTGTTGATGAGACGACCGCCGAAACGTTCCATGAACGCGGGGCCGAGGATTTTCATGAAGCCGGCCAGGACCACCAGATCGGGCTTGTGCGCGTCGACGGCCTCGGTGAGGGCGACGTTCCAGGCGTCCCGGTCGGAATAGTCTTTGAGCCCCACCTTGAAGTGCGGCACACCGGCGGCCTCGGCGTGCGCGGTGGCCGGGCAGTCCCGGTCGACACCGACGGCCACGATCTGCGCCGGGTAGCCGGGCTCGCGTGCGGCGGCCAGCAGTGCGTTGAGCAGCGAGCCGGTGCCCGAGGCCAGAACGACGACGGTGGCCGGTGTTCTGGCGGGCTTCCACGGGGCAAACGAGGACGTCAGCGCTCTACTCCTGCGTGTGATCGGGCGGCGGCGATGGCGACAGGCGCCGGGTCGAGCTTAGCGACCGGGGGTCTTGTCCTCGTCCGGCAGGTCCGACTCGACCACTTCGACGTCGACGATGTCGTCGGCGGGCTCGTCGGTCGAGCCGGGCGCGGCGATGCTCACTTCGAGGTCGTCGTCGAAGTCCTCGACCAGTTCGCCGTCGACTTCGACTGCGGGATCGTCGTATTCGACAGCATCGGCGTACTCGTCGGGATCGTCGTCCTCGTCGTCGTACTCGTCCTCGTCGTAGTAGTCGTAGTCCTCGTAGTCGTCTGCGTCGTCGTAGTCGTCGTACACCTCGGCCGGCGCGGTCGGTGCCAGGAAGCGGCGGGCGAACACCATGCCGACGAAGCCGCCGAAACCGAACCAGGTGACCATCAGCACGACCAGCATCAGCAGATCGACGCCCACCCACCCGACGGCGCCGAGCTGACCGCTGCCGAGGATCGCGAGCATCAGGAACGTCAGCGTGGACAGCGCGGCGCAGGTGAGCGTCGCCCACGGCGCGCCGGGCCGGTCATCGCTGGTGCGGCCGAGTTCGATCCCGCCGAGCACGCCGACGGCGAGCGGGACCAGCAGCAGCGCCGCCCACCACGGGGACGCGGGGCCTTCCGGCACGGGGATCAGCGCGGGCAGCACCGGCATGTGCCCGCCGGTCACGCCGAACAGCCCGACCGAGCCCGCTCCGAACAGCACCGCGGCGCCGCTGAGGATCCCCGCCGCGCCGATCACCACATTCGGCAGATAGAGCAGGGAAAGCAAGGTCATACCCAGCACGTCGGTGACGTTGTGGGCCTGCTGGAAGGCACCGTCGAGCCGGGACAGATGCGCGAAGAAGGAGATCACGGTGGCCAGCACGGCGCAGCCGAGCATGCGCAACACGGTGCGACGCGCCGCGCGGGCGCCGAGGACCGCCCATTCCGGGATCTCGATCGGCACCAGCGCGCACACCGAACTCCACGCCCGGCCGGCGATCCCGGCGGCGGCCGCGAACAGATACAGCACGAACACCCAGCCGAACGCCGCGATCGGACCCGAGGATTCGAGCGGGGTGACACCCGCGGCATCGCCGGTGACCGCGAGGCAGACGGCTGTCATCAGCAGCGGTCCGGCCAGCACGGCACCGGTCAACCAGCCCAGCTCGACGGGAGTCGGGCGGTTCGGAACGGCCCGCGCGCATTCGCGGGCGGCCAGCCAGACCAGCACGGCCGTCGGCGCCAGCGGCAGCAGGCCGAGGGTCGTCCTGCCGACCGTGAGCGGAACCTGGTGGGCGGCAAGCCACGTCGCGGCGACCGCGGCGGGCGCACTGGTGAGATCGGTGCCGGTGGTGAGCATGACCACGAGGACGAGCAGCACCGTCGCCGCCAAGGCGGTGATCGTCGGCCTCGCCGCGACCAGCAGCAGGGTTCGCGCCCGCTCGGGCGAGAGCGACCACCAGCCGGGCTCCTGCCCGGGCGGTGATGCGGCGACTGTCTCCCCGGTGCCGCGTGACCCGGAGGTCCGGCGCACGAGGGCGTTACGGGAGCTCATGACAATTCAGCGTGGCAGCTTCCCCGGCGGCCGCGGGTCAGGCGCGCCGCGAGCCCACAGGCGTACCTGTGGGCTCGCGATCGAACCTGAACCACCGTGCGGCAGCCGTCGGTTTTACTTGTTGTCGTCGTTCGGACGGAACGCGGTGGTCGCATCGGCCGCCGGGTCGGCGGTCTGCTCGCCACCGAACGGCTGCGGCTGACCGGGCGACGACGGCTGTGCGCCACCGTAGGTCGGCGCACCGAACGGCTGGCCCTGCTGCTGCCCGCCGAACGTCTGCGTCGCGCTCTCGTCGGGACGCGGCTGTGCCTGCGGCGCCGCACCATACGGCGAGGGCTGCTGCTGCGCCTGCGGGGCACCGTACTGCTGGCCGTACGGCGACTGCTGTGCCGGCTGACCGTAGGACTGCTGGCCCGGCTGGCCGTAGGTCGGCTGCTGCGCCTGCGGCACCGACGGCTGGCTCTGCTGGCCGTACGGCGACGGCGACTGCGTCGGGTACTGCCCACCGGTCTGGGCCTGGCCGTAACCGGTCTGCCCGTAGGGCTGCTGGCCGGTGCTCTGGCCGTAGCCCTGCTGGCCGTAACCCTGCTGGGCGTACTGGCCGTACTGGTTCTGCTGCTGTTGCGGCTGGGCCGGTTTCGGCGCCGGCACCTTGATGATGCCGAGCCCGAACAGCAATGCCAGCACCAGCAGCACGGCGACGATGAACGAGAACGCGGCCACCGCGAACGCGCCCCACTGCAGTTCCATGCCCTCGCCCACGCTGATCAGCGAGACCACGACGCCGAGGAACGAGGCCACGGCCAGTGCCGCGGCGACGCCGAGAACGTTCTGCTTGGGTAGCAACGACAGCCCGGCCAGCAAGGCGGCGGCCAGGATCAGCGTCGCGAGGGCGCCGCTGCTCGACTCGAACATGCTGCCGGTGGTGGTCTCACGCAGCGCGGTGAAGCCGACATACGGCGCGAAGCCGAGGAGGAAGGTGACGACGCCGAGTCCGGCGGCGGCCGCGGTCAGGATGAACGGCAGTCCTTTGCCATCCGAACCGGTCGCGGTCGATGGCGAAGCCGCGGCGGCTCCGGTACTCGGGCCCTGAGGCGCGGCGGGTGTCGCGGGTGTGTTGTACCCGGAGCCCCCGGTCGGGTATGACATGTCTCGTCGTCTCCTTGTCGAGTCGTGCGCATCGGTCGCGTCGAACTGACTGGTGCCTGATCCGATACCTGACGCTACTGCACGCCACGGCCCCGGTCATCACCTACCGATGCAGGCTGTGGATAAACCACCGCCTGTGGATGAATCGACGAAGGCCGCCCAGGTTAAACCTGAAGGCGGCCTTCGACAGTGTGAGATTTCAGATCACGCAGAAGCGATGGACGCCTTCTCCAGGATCTCGCGAGCGAGCGCGGCGGTGGCGGACGGCGTCTTGCCGACCTTCACGCCTGCGGCCTCGAGCGCTTCCTGCTTGGCCTGCGCGGTGCCGCCACCACTGGAGACGATGGCGCCTGCGTGGCCCATGGTCTTACCCTCGGGCGCGGTGAAACCGGCGACGTAGCCGACGACCGGCTTGGTCACGTTGGCCTTGATGTACGCGGCCGCGCGTTCTTCGGCGTCGCCACCGATCTCGCCGATCATGACGATGATCTTGGTCTCGGGGTCCTTCTCGAACGCCTCGATGGCGTCGATGTGGGTGGTGCCGATGACCGGGTCGCCGCCGATGCCGATCGCGGTCGAGAAACCGAAATCACGCAGCTCGTACATCATCTGGTAGGTCAGGGTGCCCGACTTCGACACCAGGCCGATCGGGCCCTTGCCGGTGATGTTGTTCGGGGTGATGCCGACCAGCGCCTCGCCGGGGGTGATGATGCCGGGGCAGTTCGGGCCGATGATGCGGGTCTTCTCGCCCTTTTCGACGTTGTAGGCCCACGCGAAGGCGGAGTCCTGCACCGGGATGCCCTCGGTGATGACCACCAGCAGCGGGATCTCCGCGTCGATGGCCTCGATGATGGCGTCCTTGGAGAAGGCGGGCGGCACGAACGCGATGGAGGTGTCGGCGCCGGTCTTCTCGATCGCCTCGGCGACGGAGGCGAACACGGGCAGCTCGATCTCGTTGCCGTCTTTGTCGGTGTGCTTGACCGTGGTGCCGGCCTTGCGCGCGTTCACGCCGCCGACGACGTTGGTGCCCGCCTTCAGCATCAGCGCGGTGTGCTTGGTGCCCTCGCCGCCGGTGATGCCCTGGACGATGACCTTGTTGTCCTTGTTCAGGAAGATGGACATGTTCGCTGTTCCTTACTTGGCGCTGAAGGCGAGTTCGGCGGCCTTGTCGGCGCCCTCGTCCATGGTCTGGGCCAGCGTCACCAGCGGGTGGTTGGCCTCGGCGAGGATGCGGCGACCCTCTACGACGTTGTTGCCGTCCAGACGAACGACCAGCGGCTTGGTGGCCGCGTCACCGAGCACCTCGAGGGCGCCCACGATGCCGTTGGCGACCGCGTCACAGGCGGTGATGCCACCGAAGACGTTGACGAACACGCTCTTGACCTGCGCGTCGCCCAGGATGACGTCCAGGCCCGCGGCCATCACGGAAGCCGAAGCGCCGCCGCCGATGTCGAGGAAGTTGGCCGGCTTCACGCCGCCGTGGTTCTCACCGGCGTACGCGACGACGTCCAGGGTGGACATGACCAGACCGGCGCCGTTGCCGATGATGCCGACCTCACCGTCGAGCTTGACGTAGTTGAGGTCGTTTTCCTTGGCCTTGAGCTCGAGCGGGTCGGTCGCGTCGACGTCGGCGAACTCGAGGTGGTTGGGATGCCGGTACTCGGCGTTCTCGTCCAGGGTGACCTTGCCGTCGAGGGCGAGGATCTCGTCGTTGGGAGTGCGCACCAGCGGGTTGACCTCGACCAGGGTGGTGTCCTCGTTGACGAAGACCTCCCACAGCTTCTGGATGGTCACGGCCGCGGCGTCGAGCACGTCGGCGGGCAGGTGGCCCTTCTCCGCGATCTCACGGGCGAAGGCCAGGTCGACACCCTTGACGGCGTCGACGGCGATCTTGGCGAGGCGCTCGGGAGTCTTCTCCGCGACCTCTTCGATCTCCATGCCGCCCTCGACCGAACACATGGCCAGGTAGGTGCGGTTGGAGCGGTCGAGCAGGAAGGAGATGTAGTACTCCTCCGCGATGTCCTTGGCCTCGGCGACCAGGAGCTTCTTGACGATGTGGCCCTTGATGTCGAGGCCGAGGATGTTCTGCGCGTGCGTGAACGCGTCTTCCGGGGTGGCCGCGTACTTGACGCCGCCAGCCTTGCCGCGGCCGCCCACCTTGACCTGCGCCTTGACCATCACGGGCTTGCCGATTTCCTCGGCAATGGCGCGTGCTTCTTCGGCCGTGTCGCAAACACGACCCTCGGACGAAGGCACTCCGTGCTTAACGAAGAGCTCCTTCGCCTGATATTCGAAGAGATCCATGTACTCACCGTCTCGTCTGCGTTGCTATGACAACGTCTTTGTTGGCGGCCCGACGTCGGTAGCGGGTCGGATCGGACTGTAGCTAGTCACGGGGAGGGGTAAACGACCACGTTCATAGTAAGTGGCGCAGGTCACGACCCATAACGGGAGCCCCGGAAAACCGCTGGCCAAGGCTACTGGCGAGTAGTTTTTGGATGTTTCACAACGCCTTGGCAGGTCGGGCCGCCTAAAACCGGAACCCCCCGGCATCTACTACGTTATGTCGTCGACAGACCTCACCCGAGATGCCGGAAAACGGTGAGATATTCCATGGCGTTACGGTGACGAATGTCACACACGCGTGTAGGTTTTCAACCAGCGCTTGCCACTCTGCAATCGCTTCGTTACCGTCAATGCGGTCGAAGTCACAACCAGGTCACGACAACCAGGTCACGACTGGCAAGTCAGGACTGAGGAGGACGACAAGCTTGAGGTACTTCAGTACTCGCTTGGAACAGCTGGCGAATCGGCACGGCCGATGAACCACCGCTCCACCCTTCCAGTCGAAAATCGCACCAACTCCGGCCACCGTTACCGGTACGCCGACGAATACACGTCGCATCCGCAGGCCCGCCGGGCTCCCGCCGCCGCATGGCCGCAGACCGACGACGCGTGGCGCGACCAGAACTCGTGGTCCGACGACGCGGCGTGGACGCCCGCCGAGGACGAATGGACCGCGGACGAGTCCTATGACACCGGCACGTACGGCACCGACTGGGCGCCCGCGGCCGAAGAGACCACCGCGGAAGAATCCCCCGCGCCGCGCCGCGCCGAACGGCGTGGTGGCGCACACCGCGTCCCCGCACCGCCCGCCGCCCTGAAGGGCCGCGCCGCGGTCATCGCCGTCGCCGCCGGTGCGGTTGTCGCCGCAGGTCAGGCGGCCATGGCCGATCCGGGCCAGCCCGCGCACGGTATCGATTACGAGGCAGCGGGTCAGGTCCACGAGATCGCCGCCCAGTCCATGAGCACGGCTGACGTCGGCGACCCGGGCACCGGCGCGGCACCCCAGGTACTCGACGCCACCACCATCGCCGACAAGAACCACTTCGACGACATCCTGGCCAAGGGCGCCAAGTTCGCCGAAGACCTCGCCGCCCAGGAATCCGCCAAGCTGCGGCCCCTGTTCACCAAGTTCGCCGCGGGCAACTACACCTCCGGTTTCGGCGCCCGCTGGGGCGTCCAGCACCTCGGCATCGACGTCGCGGGACCGATCGGCACCCCGATCTACGCGGTCGCCGACGGCACCATCATCGAAGCGGGCCCGGCGTCCGGTTTCGGCATGTGGGTCCGTGTCCTGCACGACGACGGCACCGTCACCATCTACGGCCACATCGACACCGCCACGGTCTCGCAGGGCGAGCGCGTGATGGCGGGCGACCAGATCGCCACGATGGGCAACCGCGGATTCTCCACCGGCCCGCACTGCCACTTCGAGGTCTGGCTCAACGGCACCGACAAGATCGATCCGGTCCCGTGGCTGGCCACCCGCGGCATCAGCCTCGGCGCTCAGCGCGATTAGTGATCACCGGCAAGAACAGGTCCGCCTTCCCATGAATTCAGGCCGGACCTCAGTACTGGTCGGCTTGCTGTGACTGCCGTCGGGATGCCGACGCGTGGTCGGTGAAAACGACCGATCATCTTTCGTTCGCCCGGCTGTTGCGTAATCGAGGCAGCTTGCGGACGGTCTTGTTGCGTGACCAGCGGCACGCTTCCCCTGAGCAGGTGGCGGGGTTAGCGTTTCGGCTATGGCTGGTACGACGAAGTACACGCAGTTCATCGGGCTCGCACCGGAATTGGTGTGGGGGGTGCTCGGGGATCTCGAGCAGTGGCCGGAGTGGAACCCCGGGGTGCGGTCGGTGCGGATGCACGGGCCGGTTGCCGTCGGCGCCACCGGCGACTATCTCCCCGATGGCAAGGTCTCCGCGCGAATTCACGGGCGGTTCGCGGAACCGTTCACTGTCACCGTGTTCGAACCGAATCGTGAGCTCGGCATCGAGCAGCCCGAACCCGCGGGCACCATGCACCTCACCTGGCGGTTGACTCCGCGCGACGGCGGCACCGAGATCACCCAGGAACTGCGGTTCACCGGCCCTTCCGCCGCCGCGGCGCGCACCGTAGTCCGTCCGTTCATCGAAACCGATGCGCGCGTGAACTTCTCGCGGCTGGCCCGGCTGGCCGGACTGGCTCCCGTCGACGACGCGCTGAATGTCGTCATCGCCGGTGGCACCGGCGCGCTCGGTCTCCAGATCGCCGCCGATCTGACCTGCCGCGGACAACGTGTCACCCTGCTGACCCGCCGCCGCAACCCGGATCTGCCGTTCCGCCAGACCGAGTGGGACGGCCGCTCGGTCGGCTCCTGGTCCGCCGAACTGCGCGAACCAGGTCGTCTCGCGGTGATCAACCTCGCCGGGAAACTGGTCGACTGCAGGCCGACCGAACGCAATGTCGCCGAATTGCGCTCCAGCCGAGTCGATTCCACCACTGCTCTCGTCGCTGCGGCCCGCCTGCGCGACACCCCCGTCGACTACTGGGTCCAGGCGAGCACTACGGCCATCTGGTCCGACGCGGGCGAAACCCGGTGCACCGAAACAACTCCCCTGCCCGTCGGCCTCCCGCAGATGACCGGCGTCGCCCAGCCATGGGAGGAGGCGTTCGACCCCGCTCGCGCCGACCACTGGACGATCCTGCGCACCTCCATCGTCCTCGACCCCGACGCCCCCGCCCTCAAACGCCTGGGCCAGCTCACCAAGGCAGGTCTCGGCGGCCGCGTAGGCCCCGGCGATCAATGGTTCAGCTGGATCCACATCGAGGACTGGCTGGCCATCGTCCGCGCTTCCCTCGGCCTCGACCCCTCCGTCACCCTCCCCGACGGCATCCTCGTGGCCGCCACCGAATTCCCGGTCCGCAACACCGAACTCATGGCCACCCTCCGCCGAATCCTGCACCGCCCCCCATCACCCCCCACGCCGAAGGCCGTGCTCACCGTCGGCGCCGTCTTCCTCCGCACCGACCCAGCACTCGGCCTCACCGGCCGCCACGCCACCTCCGAAGTCCTCCACAAGGCCGGCTTCGACTTCCGCTACCCCACCCTCGACGAGGCCCTGACAGACCTGTTGCCCCACTGACCCGACCTGCGCCCACGCTCCGCATGCCGGGAGCGTGGGCGGGGGTCCACCATCACAACTTCACAATCGTCCGGCTGAACTGCGGAATCAGCCGAATCTTGCCCGCCGACCCGAAGTCGATGGTCACCGTAGCCAACGGCCCCACCCCATCGGCGGCCACAACCCGCCCCAACCCGTACTTGTCATCGGTAACCCGATCCCCCACGGCAAGAACCAGTTCGGTGTTGTTCCGCTTCACCGCCCCGCCCGGCGCGGGCCGGCGCTCGCCGGATCCACCACGCACACCCGGCCGCTGATCCCAGCCGCTCCCACTGGTCCAATCCCGATCGAACCCGCTGTCCTCACCCCGGCGCCGCCCGCGCTGCACCGGCGAGACAACCGGCTCCAATCTGCGCCAATCCAGCAGATGCTGCGGGATCTCCTGCAGGAAACGGGATTCCGGGTTCGACACCGGCTGCCCCCAGCCCGACCGCACCACAGCGCGCGAGAGATAGAGCCGCTGGCGAGCCCGCGTGATCCCCACGTAGGCCAGACGACGTTCCTCGGCCAGCTCGTTCGGGTCCCCCAGCGCCCGCATGTGCGGGAATTGCCCGTCCTCCCAGCCGGTCACGAAGACCACCGGGAATTCCAGCCCCTTGGCTGTGTGCAGCGTCATCATGGTGACCACGCCGGTGCCCTCATCGGGGATCTGATCCGTATCGGCGACCAGCGACACCCGCTCGAGGAACGCAGCCAGCGACCCTGGCTCGGGTTCGCCGTCGCCCGCCTCCGGCACCAGCCCTTCCTCACGGGCGGCCTCGGCGTTGTTGAATGCCTCGGAACTGAATTCGCGTGCGACGCTGACCAATTCGTTGAGGTTGTCGAGCCGCGCACCGTCCTGCGGATCGTCGGAGGCTTCCAATTCACCGCGATATCCGGTGCGGTCGAGCACCGCCTCGACGACATTGCCCACATCGGGATAGTCGCTGTCGGCCCGTTTTCCGGCCACCCGGATCTCGTCGAGCAGATCGAGGAATCCCGCGATGGCCCGCTGCGCGCGGGTATTCAGCAGGGCGACTTTGCCTTCGGCGGCATCACGCAGCGCCGCGGCGAAACCGATACCGCGCTGTTCGGCATGCACTGCCACGCACGCCTCCGCACGATCGCCGATCCCGCGACGTGGAGTGTTGAGAACGCGGCGCACACTCACCGCGTCTTCGGGATTCTCCAGCACGCGCAGGTAGGCAACCACGTCGCGCACTTCTTTGCGCTCGTAGAACCGCACACCACCGACGACCTTGTACGGCAGGCCCATGCGGATGAAGATCTCTTCCAGCGCACGCGAATTGTTGTTGGTGCGATAGAACACCGCCACGTCGCCGTAGTTGGCCTCGCCCGTGTCGACGAGCCGATCGATCTCCTTGGCGACGAAGGACGCTTCGTCGTGCTCGTTGTCGGCGACGTAGCCGGTGATCAGTTCACCTTCGCCGGAATCGGTCCACAGTTTCTTCTCGCGCCTGCCCTCGTTGCGCGCGATCACCGCATTGGCGGCGGACAGAATGTGCTGGGTGGAGCGGTAGTTCTGTTCCAGCAGAATGGTTTCCGCGTCCGGGAAGTCGCGTTCGAATTCCTCGATGTTGCGGATGGTGGCGCCACGGAACGCGTAGATGGACTGATCGGCGTCGCCGACCACACACAGCTCGCTCGGCTCGACCGCCTGCTCCTGCGCCGTACTGTGGTGCCCCACCAGCTCACGCACCAGCACATACTGGGCGTGGTTAGTGTCCTGGTACTCGTCGACCAGCACGTGCCGGAACCGGCGCCGGTAGTACTCGGCGACCTGGGGATGGTTCTGCAGCAGGGCCACCGTCTCGCCGATCAGATCGTCGAAGTCCATCGCGTTGGCCGTGCGCAGTCGCCGTTGGTACTCGGCGTAGACTCGGGCGACCAGCGCGGGCAGTTCGGTGTCGTCGGCTTCGGCGTCGGCGGCGGCCTTTTCCGGACCGATCAGTTCGTTCTTCAGATTCGAAATGGCGGTCGACAGCAAACGCGCCGAATACTTCTTCGTATCGATCTCGAAATCGCGACTGATCATCGTGAGCAACCGACGAGAATCGTCGGCGTCGTAGATCGAGAAATTCGAATTCAGGCCGGGCAGCAGGGCCGCCTGCATCCGCAGAATGCGCACACAGCTGGAATGGAAGGTCGACACCCACATGCTGGCCGCCCGCGGACCGACCAGCCCGGCGACCCGTTCCCGCATCTCGGCGGCGGCCTTGTTGGTGAAGGTGATGGCCAGGATCTCCCCGGTGCGGACGCCGCGCGCCGCGAGCAGATAGGCGATCCGGCGGGTGAGCACGGCGGTCTTGCCCGAGCCCGCGCCCGCCACGATCAGCAATGGGGAGCCCGCGTGCATCACCGCGGCACGCTGGGGCGGGTTGAGCCCGTCGAGCAGACGCTCGATCTCCTCGGCGCGCTGTTGTTCCCGCTCCTGACGACGCTGTGACTGGTCGGCGCTGTTTCTCGCCGCCGCCTGAGCCAGCGCGGACACGCCGGTGCCACCCCCGTCCCGAGGCGCTGGCACGGCACCCTTCGCCGCGGGCGCGGGTTCGCTGGGATCGGTGGCTGAGGCGTGGGGAGCGACCGTGATATCCATCGTGTGTCCACGCTACCGGCGGGCACCGACAAGCCGCGAACTGCCGCTACCACGATGACCGGACAGCGACAGCCGGGCAAACTTCCGGTGAACCCGGCCAGGTCGACGCGGGCGACGCTTGGTGAACGTTCTCAGCGAATTCACAAACAGAACTGTTTTGCCTACCTAGCGCCCCGTGGCAGACTGAGCCACATGGTCAGCGCTTCTCCGCATGTCCGGGTCGGCAGCCGATCCGATATCGTGGCGGGGAGTACTGATCGCGCACTCCCGGGGGGATCCAGTACTGCCCATCGGGAAAAGTTTCAGGGTGACGGAACAGATCGGGTAACAGGCCGTTCGGTTTGACCGATCCAAGTTCTGACACGAGGAGATGAATGATGAGCACCCCTGCTACGACCACCGGCTCCGATTCGGCCTTGCCGCAGTCCGAAGCTGAGATCGACAAGCTCCGCCTCGAGATCGATCAGCTCGATGCCACGATCCTCGCCGCGATCAAACGCCGCAGCGAGATCTCCCGGATCATCGGCCGCACCCGGATGGCCTCCGGTGGTACGCGCCTGGTCCACAGCCGTGAGATGAAAGTTCTCGAGCGCTTCAGTGAGCTGGGCCAGGAGGGCCACACCCTCGCCATGCTCCTGCTCCGCCTCGGCCGCGGCCGTCTCGGCCGCTAGCCCCCAGACCACAAACCATGCGGCGGACCAGCCAGTTCGCCGCTTCCGAAAAGCCGCCCCGGGTGCGACACCATCCCCGGGGCGGTTATTTTTCTGTCCGGCTCAGGTCAGGGCGATGTATTTGGTGTTCAGGTATTCCTCGATGCCCTCGGTGCCGCCCTCGCGACCGAAGCCCGATTCCTTGACGCCGCCGAACGGGGCGGCGGGGTCGGAGATGACGCCACGGTTCACGCCCACCATGCCGCTCTCCATCGCCTCCGAGATGCGCAGCGCACGGTCGAGATCTCGGGTGAACACGTAGCTGACCAGACCGTATTCGGTGTCGTTCGCGGCGGCGACGCCCTCCTCGTCGGTGTCGAACGCGACGATCGGGGCGACCGGACCGAACACTTCCTCGCGCAGGATGCGGGCGGACGGCGGGACATCGCCCAGGATCGTGGCGGGGTAATACCACCCTGGACCGCCGGGAACCTTGCCGCCGATCAACGCTCGCGCGCCCACGGCGACAGCATCGTCGACCAGGTCGCTCACGATCTCGCGCTGATCCTCGCTCACCAATGGGCCGAGGGTGGTCGCGGCGTCGGTGCCGGGGCCCATCACGACGGTGTCTGCCATCGCGGCGACGAACTTCTCGGTGAACTCGGCGACCACACCGCGCTGGACGTAGAACCGGTTGGCGGCGGTGCAGGCTTCGCCGCCGTTGCGCAGCTTCGCCTGCATCGCACCGGCCACGGCGGCGTCGATATCGGCATCGTCGAACACGACGAACGGCGCGTTGCCGCCCAATTCCATGGACGTGCGCAGCAGCCGGTTCGCGGACGCCGCAACGAGCTTCTTACCGACTTCGGTGGAGCCGGTGAAGGTGAGCTTGCGCAGCCGCGGATCGTCGATCAGCGGGCCCGTGACGGCCCCGGAACGCTGGGTGGTGATCACCGACAGCACCCCGTCGGGCAGGCCTGCCTCGCTACAGAGCTCGGCCAGCGCCAGCATGGTCAGCGGCGTCGCCGAGGCGGGCTTGACGATCATCGTGCAGCCCGCCGCCAGCGCGGGCCCGATCTTGCGGGTGCCCATGGCCAGCGGGAAATTCCACGGCGTGATCGCCAGGCACGGACCCACCGGCTGCTTGGCGACCATGATCCGCCCGGTTCCCGACGGCGCGTTCAGATACCGCCCGTGGATCCGCACGGCCTCTTCGCTGTTCCAGCGGAAGAACTCGGCGCCGTAGCGCACCTCGTTGCGGCTCTCCGACAGTGCCTTGCCCATCTCGAGCGTCATCAGCAGCGCGAATTCCTCCGCTCGCGCGGTGAGCTGCTCGAACACCGTCCGCAGGATCTCGCCCCGCTCCCGCGACGGCGTCGCCGCCCACGCCGGTCCCGCCGCGACTGCCGCGTCCAGCGCCCGCATCGCGTCCTCGGGAGTCGCGTCGGCGACCTGCGCGATCACCGTCCCATCGGCCGGATTGTGTACGTCGAAAGTGCCACCCCCGGTGGCGTCGACGGGCCCGGAGCCGATCCACAAACCCTTGGGTACGAATTCGAGTACATCGCGTTCAGACACTGTCCCGCCTCTCCGAGAATGTAGCGCGTCGTCCGGGAGCTCGACTGGCAGCTCTCGGCCCTGCGTCGCGTGCGCGGCAGTGGGAGGCGGTGGGGCCTCGTGCCCGGCACACTCCCAGACCGTACCGGTGGCTTGTCGGGGTCGTCGACACCCGCGCGCCTGCCCGCCGGTAACGCGGTACCCTCGGCTCGTGAGCAGCAGCGACATCACCGCGTCGGCGGCCTGGCAGGCACTGCACAGCAATCACCGCACCGTTGCGCCGATGCACCTGAGGCAGCTGTTCGCCGATGACCCGGCACGCGGTCGCGAGCTGACGATGCAGGTGGCGGACCTGCACATCGACTACAGCAAACATCGCGTGACCCGCGAAACCCTGCGCCTGCTCGTCGATCTCGCGCACACGGCGGGTGTGCCGCAACGCCGCGACGCGATGTACGCGGGCCAGCACATCAACACCTCCGAGGATCGCGCGGTCGGCCATATCGCCCTGCGCCTACCGGTCGGCGACCAGCTCTGCATCGACGGCACCGACGCCGATGCAGAAGTGCACGACGTCCTGCGGCGGATGGGCGAATTCGCTGATTCCGTGCGCTCGGGCGTGTGGCGCGGCGCGACCGGCGAACGCATCGAGACCATCGTCAATATCGGCATCGGTGGCTCGGATCTGGGCCCCGACATGGTGTATCGCGCACTGCGCCACTACGTCGACGCGGGCATCGGCGCCCGTTTCGTCTCGAATGTCGACCCGGCCGATCTGGTCGCCAAGCTCACCGGCCTCGACCCGGCCACCACCTTGTTCATTGTCGCGTCCAAGACGTTCTCCACGCTGGAAACCCTCACCAACGCCACCGCCGCGCGCCGCTGGCTGGTCGACGCGCTCGGTGAGGAAGCGGTCGCCAAGCATTTCGTCGCGGTGTCGACGAACGCGGAACGCGTGGCTGCCTTCGGCATCGACACCGCGCACATGTTCGGCTTCTGGGATTGGGTCGGCGGCCGTTACTCGGTGGATTCGGCGATCGGCCTCTCGGTGATGGTGACCATCGGCAAAGAGCAGTTCGCGGAATTCCTCAGCGGAATGCACGCCATAGACAAGCATTTCGCCACCGCGCCGCTGGCGGAGAACGCGCCGGTCCTGCTGGCGATGCTCGGTGTCTGGTACTCGAATTTCTTCGGCGCGGAATCCCGTGTGGTCCTGCCCTATTCGAATGACATGGCCCGATTCCCCGCCTACCTCCAGCAATTGACGATGGAGTCCAACGGCAAGTCGGTCCGCGCCGACGGCACCCCGGTCACCTCGTCGACCGGCGAGATCTTCTGGGGCGAGCCGGGTACCAACGGCCAGCACGCCTTTTACCAGCTCCTCCACCAGGGCACCCGCCTGATCCCCGCCGATTTCCTCGGCTTCGCCAGGTCCACCGACGACCTGCCGACCCGCGACGGCACCGGCAGCATGCAGGACATCCTGATCAGCAACCTGTTCGCGCAGTCGAAGGTGCTGGCGTTCGGCAAGACCGCCGAGGAGATCCGCGCCGAGGGCACCGACCCGGAACTGGTGCCGCACAAGGTGATGCCGGGCAATCGGCCCAGCACCACGATCCTGGCGGCGGAGCTCACGCCGTCGGCGCTGGGTCAGCTGATCGCGCTCTACGAGCACCAGGTGTTCGTCGAGGGCATCATCTGGGGTGTCGACAGTTTCGACCAGTGGGGTGTCGAGCTGGGCAAGCAGCAGGCGCTCGCCCTGATGCCGCTGCTGAGCGGACCGGAAAAGCCGGTGTCGGTGGGCGATTCGTCGACCGACGAGCTCATCGAGTGGTATCGGGCGCATCGCCGCTGACCTTGTGCGCGGCACGGGTCGCGGCCTGGATCCGGCCGGTCACGCTGGTAGTGATGATGGTGAGCAGGGTGCCGAGCACCACCAGGTCGAACACGATCTGCACCATCGTGGCGATGCGCGCGGCCTGACCGACGGCGTGCACGTCGCCGAATCCGACGGTGCCGAGGGTGACGAGCGTGTAATACAGTGCGTCGGTGCGAGTTTCGAGCCCGGCGAACTGATCCGGATGAAGCTGCTGCAAGCGGTAGTAGAACAGGGCGAACACCACACCGACGATGCATACGAGCAGCAGCAATCCGTCGACCTGTGCTCCCGCGGCGGTCGGCTCCCGCAGATAGTTGTCGATCCGCCGCCAGACCAGCCAGCCCAGCCCCGCGATCCCGCCGGCGAAGAGGACCACCCCTACCAACCGCCCCGGCCACGCGTCGAGCTCGAACATCCAGCCCACCGGCACGCTGTAGTACAACAGCACCGCGCACAACGCCGCCGCGCCGTTGCGCATCGCATGCCCGGGGAACCGCCGACCTCGCGTCATCACTCCATGATTGCCCCGAAGCTGCCGATTTCCGTGCCACACGCGCCGTTCGACACGAATCAGGTCACGCGATAGCCGTCCCCCACCGCGGTCAACACGTGGTCAGCGCGGTTCCTGCTCGCCGCGATGAGATCGGCGTTGCGCAGATCGCTCCCCAGCACCTTCTCCTGCGCCTGGTCCGGTGTTCGCCCGCCCGCGGTGTGCCGGTCCATGAGTCGTTCGGTGAGCACCTGCCGCGGCGCGTCCAGGTACCAGCACGCGTCGAGCAGCCCGCGGACATCCGCCCAACCCGGTGCCTCGGTCTCGGTCAGCAGCAGATAGTTGCCCTCGATGACGACCACCCGCTCGTCACACACGACAACACCGCCATCGGTCGGCTCGTCGATCGCGCGATCGAACAGCGGCCACGGCACCGGCGCTCCGACCGGCGCTTCCCGCAGCAACCGCAGATCCGCGACGAACCCGCCCGCATCGAAGGTATCCGGCTCACCCTTGCGCGCCAGGGCGTTCCGCGCCCGCAACACCTCGTTTCGCAGGTGATAGCCATCCATCGGCGCCACCGCCGCGGGCCGCCCTGACCGGCACAGCTCGACGCGAAGCCGCTGCGCCAGTGTCGATTTCCCGGCTCCCGGCGGCCCGGCGATCCCCAGCAGAAACCGCTCATGACGCACCGGGACCCGTTGCGCCAGTTCGCCCACCGACAGCACCTCGTTCGCCCAGGTCACGGGCCTACCCTACGCACCGGGTGGCAGCACGCGATGACAAGACGGACTCAGCGAACGTCGACGAAGCCTCGCTCGAGGATCGCACCGGTGTCGACGCCGACGGGCAGCGTGCCGAAGGCGATGCCCCAGTCGGCGCCGAGTCGGGTGGCGCAGAAGGCATCCGCGACGGCGGGATGCCCGTGCCGCACCAACTGTGCGCCCTGCAGGACGAGTGCCATCAGTTCCACGACGCGGCGGGCACGATATTCGATATCGGACAGGTCCGTGAGTTCCTTGCCCACCCGGTCGATCGCGTCGTCGAGGCGCGCATCGGCGCCGCGGGCGAGTCCGACCTCGGCGAAATAGGCCTCGACCGTCTCGGGCTGACGTCCCATGGCGCGCAACGCGTCCAGCGCCGCCACATTGCCCGACCCTTCCCAGATCGACATCAGCGGCGCCTCGCGATACAGCCGCGGCATGCCCGACTCCTCGGCATAGCCGTTGCCGCCCAGGCATTCCAGTGCTTCGGCGGCGTGGGCGGGAGCACGCTTGCAGACCCAGTACTTGGTGATGGCGAGCGCGATCCGGCGCAGCGCGGCCTCGGCCGGATCGCTGCCCGCACGGTCGGTGGCCCCGGCCAGTCGCATCATCACCGTGGTCGCGGCATCCGATTCGATGACAAGGTCGGCCAGCACATTGCGCATGGCGGGCTGGTCGATCAGCTCGGCGCCGAAGGCTTTTCGGTGGCGGGCGTGGTGGATCGCGGTGACCGCGCCGAGCCGCATGCCGGTGGCCGAGCCGATCACGCAGTCGAGACGGGTCATGTTGACCATCTCGATGATCGTCTTCACGCCTGCCCCCTCGGCGCCGACGAGCCAGCCGGTGGCGTTCTCGTATTCGAGCTCCGAGGACGCGTTGGACTTGTTGCCCAGCTTGTCTTTCAGCCGCTGGATGCGGAGGGGGTTGCGGGTGCCGTCGGGCAGTACCCGGGGCAGCAGGAAACACGACAGGCCGCCCGGGGCCTGCGCGAGCGTGAGGAACATATCCGACATGGGCGCCGAGGTGAACCACTTGTGCCCGACGATGCGGTACGAGCCATCGGGTTGTGGTGTGGCAGTGGTGGTGTTGGCCCGGACGTCGGAGCCGCCCTGCTTCTCCGTCATCGACATGCCCGCGATGAGACCGGCCTTGGTCGATGGTTCACGCAAGCCGAAATCGTAGGTGCGCGAGCCGAGCAGCGGCTCGAAGCGGGCCGCCAGTTCGGGGTTGTGGCGCAGCGCGGGCACCACCGCGTAGGTCATCGAGATCGGGCACATGTGTCCGGCGTCGGCGGCGCCCCAGGTGTAGAACTTGGCGGCGCGCGCGGTGTGCGCGCCGGGCCGCTCGTCCAGCCACGGCGAACCGTGCAGCCCATGTGTCACCGCGACATTCATCAGGTCGTGCCAGTGCGGGTGGAATTCCACCTCGTCGACACGATTGCCCCACCGGTCGTGGGTGTGCAGCACCGGCGGGTACTCGTTGGCGAGTCTGCCCCACTCCTGCGCCGCGAAACCGCCTGCCAGCGCGCCGAGTTCGCGCACTTCGGCTTCGGCCCAGCCCGCGCCTTCGCGGTGCAGACCTTCCAGCAGCGCGGGGTTGCGCGCGGCATCGAAGGGGATCAGTGGTGGCGCCTGGTTGAAGACTTCGTGGGTCGGCATATCCGGTAACTCCTTCGACTACAACGTTTCCGGGCGCGCACCGAGTGCGCGCACGGCGAAAGCGACCAATTCGGGGATGACGGTCTCGGCGTGCGGCGCGGCGGCCAGCGGGCCGACCAGCACCTCACCGATCGCGCCGACGAGGGCGGCGGCGGTGAGGCTCGATTCCTGGGCAGGCAAGCGGCCTTCGGCGACACCGTGTGCGATCGCGGTCTCGAACGACGCGGCGAACGCCCGCCGGAATTCCAGCCGCTGCGCGTCGACGGCGGCGTCGACGGGCTCGGCCAGCAGCACGTAGGCAAGTTTCGGATTCTTCATCGCGCGCCCGGCGAAGGTCTCCACCGCGGCGGTGACCCGCCCCACCACGTCACCCTCGGCCACCGCGGCCCGGACCGCGTCGACCTCGCGGGCGACGACCGTCTCGAAGACCGCCGCGACCAATTCGGCCTTGTTCTCGAACTGCTTGTACACGGTGCCGGTCGCGATGCCGGCCTCCGCCGCGACCGCCGCCATCGACAGCCCGGCGAACCCGTCACGGGAGAGCACGCGGGTGGCGCCGTGCACGATCAACGCCCGTTGCGCGTCGAGCCGGGCCTGTACGGCCGGGGTCCTGCGGTACACCATGTGAAGAAGTGAACCATTGATTCACCTCTTCACACAAGGGGCACCGTGGCCGTATGGTCGAGGAATGGAAACAGGTTCACCCGCCGAAACCAGCGCATCCGGTCCGGCGAATTCGGTGCGCGTCGAACACGCGGGCCCGGTCACGACGGTGATCCTGGATCGCCCACACGCCCGCAACGCGGTGGACGGCCCGACCGCTCGCGCGCTGGTGGAGGCGTTCCGCGCGTTCGACGCCGACCCCACCTCCTCGGTCGCCGTGCTGTGGGGCGAACACGGCACCTTCTGCTCCGGCGCCGACCTCAAAGCTCTGGGCACCGAGAACAGCAATCAGGCCACCGAGGACGGTGACGGCCCGATGGGCCCGACCCGGCTGCGCCTGTCCAAGCCGGTGATCGCGGCGGTGTCCGGGTACGCCGTGGCGGGCGGGCTCGAACTGGCCCTGTGGTGTGATCTGCGAATCGCCGAGCAGGACTCCATCTTCGGCGTCTTCTGCCGCCGCTGGGGCGTCCCGCTGATCGACGGCGGCACCGTGCGCCTCCCGCGCATCGTCGGCGAAGGTCGCGCACTCGACATGATCCTCACCGGCCGCCCGGTGAGCGCGCCCGAGGCGCTACAGATGGGCCTGGTCACCCGGGTCGTGCCCACCGGCGACGCCCGCCGCGCGGCAGAGCAACTGGCCGCCCAGCTCGCCGCGCTCCCCCAGACCTGTCTGCGCACCGACCGCGCCGCCCTGTACGACCAGTACGGACACACCGAGGAGGAGGCGCTGCGCGTCGAATTCCGGCACGGCATGACCGCGCTGACCGGCGGCGCACTCGACGGCGCCGCCCGCTTCGCTGCGGGTGAGGGCAGGCACGGTAGCGCCGACCACCGCTGATGGACCGCCTCACGGTCGTCGACGAGATCTTCCTGCGGACCCACCGCGGGATGGGCACGCCCATCGCGCTACAGGGTCTGTGGCGTACTCCCGATGCGATGGAACCCGCGCTGTTGCAAGCGATTCACGATCACTTGCGGCTGGGCAGGCTCGGCCGCAGGGTGGTCGGCTCCCGGGTTCCGGGCGCCCGCAGAGGCTGGCAGCCCAACACCAGCGCCCACCCCCTCGACCTCCTCCCGAACCGGACCGCGATCTCCGAGACCGGCTGGCCGGCAATGCCGATCGCCCACCACGATTCCGGTCGCGGTATCGGCCCACTCCCCGCCCACGCGGTCCTGCCATGGGCCGACAGCCTCGGCACCGATCTGGACCCCGAGTTCGCGCCCGGCTGGCGCCTGTCCGCTGCCCGCCTCGACGACGGCGGAACCGTTGTCGCCCTGACCTGTTCGCATGTCCTGGCCGACGCCCGTGGCCTGATCCACGCTGTCACCGCCGCGCTGCGCTCGCTCGATCCGGCGCACGCCTCGATCGGCATAGCGCCCACCAGCGAAACGCGATACCGGACAACGTCGTCGGAGTGGGCGGATGCGGTCTCCCAGTGGGTGACCATCTTCGGCGGCACGACCCGGGCGCTGCTACGCAGGTTCCCCCGGCGGTCGGCCCGACCGACCACGGACCACGTTCCGCGCGAGTCGGCCTCCAGCAGCGCTGCGCCGGCGAATCCCGGTTCGACCGGCGACCGACACCTGCGCCCCCTCCTGCTGACCTTCGATGCCGCCCACTGGGACGCCACCGCGAGCACCCTCGGCGGGACCCCGAACAGCCTGTTCATCCACTTGATCGCGAACATCCTGTGGCAGAACGGCTTCCCGAACCCGATCATCACCGCGAGCCTGCCCGTCGACACGCGCGAGGAACCCCGAGTCGACAACGATCTCGCGGTGACCGAGATCGCCATCCACCGCGTCGACACTCCCGCGACCATTCGCGACAAGGCGAGGTCCGCCTATCAGCACCGAATGTCCAGCCCCGCGGGCCTGCCCGAGGAGATCCTCCAGGTGATCCCCGACCGCTGGGCCTACACCCTCAGCAAGGGCGCGGGCGAGCGAGACATCCTGTGCTCCAACATCGGAACCCTGCCCGACGCGGTGCGAAGAGTCGGCCCGCACGACTGCACCCGGGTGGCCGCCCGCGCGATCCATCCCGGCATCACCGCCTTCCCCCGCACCCAGCTCGCGGGCTACCTCTCCCACCTCGGCGATACCTACACACTCGCCCTGGTCAGCCTCGCCGCCGACAGCGATTCCCTGCCCGACGCCGTCGACAAGGCCTGTGCGGCAACGGGATTACATCCCGCGCCCTGGTAGTCAGCCGACAGCTATCCCCGTGAGCAAGGCACGCAGCCCCCACACGAACTGATCCTCGGAGTTCCACGCTGCCATCGCGTCGACCTGTGCCGCCGAGCGTGGCCAGCGGTCGCCGTCGAGCAGGGCCAGCCCCTCGCGACGTTGCGCGACCCGCTCGGATTCCGGAGTGAGCGGCGGCTTTCCGTCGGTCTCGGCGACCGTGAGCGCGATGCCGCCGAGCACCTGCACGATCAGCGAGTACACACCGTTCGCCTGCCTCGCCTCGGACAAACCGCCTCGAGCCAGGCACCCGAACAACGCCTCGCCGACATCGCTCGCCGACGGCCCGTCCATCGGCCCCGACATCATCAACAGCGCGACCGCCGGATGCGCGAGCAGCTCCGCGCGCAGGCCGCGCGCGAACTGGATCACCGCGTCGGCCCACTCCACGCCGGGGTCGCGCAGGGGTTCGAGGGCAACCGCCGAGAGCACGCGTTCGATCACGGCGCGCTCCAGATCGGCCCGGCTCGCCACGTAGGTGTACACGGCATTGGGATTCACCCCGAGCTTGCCCGCCACCGCCCGGATCGACAGCGCCCCGGTCCCGCCCTCGTCGAGGAGCTGTAGCGCGATGTCCACCACCTGCTCTTCGGTGAACGAGCGCCGCGCCGGCCGCGCCGCGCCGCCACCTGTTGACTTCGCCTTCGACATGCGGTGGACTGTACCCCGTACAGCTACCTGTACCCCGTACAGCCAGAATGGATTCTCGTGCACAACAAGCCATGGACCACCATCACGCTGCTGATCGGCGCCCCGATCCTGATGAACCTCGCCTTCGTCGGCCTCGGGATGACGTTCGACTACCCCGACGTCCTGCAATTGCCCGCCACCGAGGTCCTCGCCCGATTCCGGGCCGAGCAAGCCACGATCGTCACGCTGTTCGCCCTCCTCGCGGCCGCGGCGTGCGCTTTCGTCCCGTTGTCCGTTCTGATCGGGCGCCTGGACGACTCCCCCACGATGCGCTGGGCGGTGCGAGCCGGCATCGCCGCCGCCCTCGTGCAAACCATCGGCCTGCTGCGCTGGCCGCTACTGGTCCCCACCCTGACCGACGCGGACACCTTCGAACGACAGCACACCCTGCTCGGCACCCTCCTGGGCGAAACCGCCGGTTACACCCTCACCGCGATCTGGACCGCGCTGGTCATCGCGGCCCTGCGCACCCCGCGGTGGTTCGCCGCACTCGGCTACACCAGCGCCGCCGCCATCGCGACCGGCGTCGTCATCCCGCTCGGCATCGAGCCCGCCGCCGTCGTCAACTTCCTCGGCTACGTGTTGTGGAGTGGGTGGCTGCTGGCCTTCGCGGCTCTGCTCGGCCGCGGCGCGTTCGCGCGTCAGGTCGCCGTCATCCCGACGAGCAGCACACGAAGCCCCCAGACGAACTGATCCACGGAGGTCCAGGCGGCGATCTCCTCCAGGTGCGCCGCGGTGCGCGGCCACCTGGTTGGATCCAGGTCTCGCAGCGCCGCGCGGCGGGCCGCGATCCGCTCCGATTCGCCTGGCAGCGGCGGCTTTCCGTCGGTTTCCGCCACGTCGAGGGCGATCGAACCGAGCACGTACACGAATACCGCGTAGACCCCGTGCGCACGGATGGGCGCCTGGAGGCCGCCGCGGGCGAGGCAGACGAACAGCGACTCGGTCATATCCCGTGCCACCGGTCCATCGGCCGACGGACTGTCCATCGGCCCCGACATGATCAACTCCGCCACGGCGGGGTGGTCGAAGAGCCGAGCGCGCATGCCGAGCGCGAACTGGATCACCGCCGCGGTCCACTCCACACCGTCGTCGGAGAGCGGCCCGAGCGCCACCGACGACAGCACGTTGTCGATCACCGCGCGTTCGAGGCCGTCCAACCCACCGACGCGGGCGTGCACAGCGTCCGCGTCGACCCCGAGCCGTCGCGCCACCGCACCGACGGACAGGGCCCCCGCGCCGTCCGCGTCGACGATGGCGAGCGCGGCCTCGGCGATCTGCTGCTCGGCGGGCGGGCCACCAACGTCCGTACCTGGGGTTTTCGCCTCGGACATGCGTCGAACTGTACTCCGGGGACCCTCGCGGAATCCGTCGCCGATCAGGGTGTCAGGCCGAGCCGGGTAGCCAGCCACGGCAGCTGATCACGCAGCCCGAACTCCCACAGCGCGAAGCTGTGTCCGCCGGGCAGAATCCGTAACCGCACGTCCATCCCCGCGTCCTTCGCCGCCTGATACATCCGCTCCACCTGCGGCCGGTACGTCTCGTCATCGGCGCCGACCACGAACGCGCCGGCGGAGTCCGGATACGCCCGCGTCCGCAGCAGATCGAGCGGGTTGACCCGCAGCAGCGCCGCGGTATCCCCACCGAACGCGGCGTCCACCGTGCGCTGACGGTCCCCCAGGGTCGGCTCGTCCTCACCCGACATGTCGAGGAAGGTGGGATAGACGGCGGGGTAATTGGTGGCGAGTTGCAGTGCGCAGGTGCCGCCGTAGGAGAGTCCGCCCACCGCCCAGGAACGCGGATCCGGGTCGATCTGCAGATTCGCTCGCGTCCAGTTCGGCACGTCGACAGCCAGGTACGTGGCGACATTGCCGAGTTTCGAGTCCAGGCACAGCGGGTTCGCCAGCTGGGAGCCGGTCCCGTCGGCCACCACGACGACCGGTGCGAGCCCGTTGTGCGCGCGGGCGAACGAATCCATGGTCTCGACCAGCTGCCCACCGACGAACCAGTCCTGCGGCGCACCCGGCTCACCGGCGAGCAATACCAGCACCGGCAGCAGCGGACGTGGATCCGCGAAATAGGCGGGCGGCAGATAGATCTGGGCATCGCGCGCGGTGAATCCGGACGCTGTCGGCGGCACCGTCGCGGTCAGAACTCGCCCGCCGTCGGGCAATCCACCGGGCGCGGGCCAGGCCGGCTCGAGCGGACGCGCGCTGATCACCTGCTCGCGCCGGGTCAGCTCACGCGCGTCGACCCGGTCGATCTGTTCGACCCCGAGCGCCGCACCCACCGTCGGATACGACGCGTACTCCAGGTTGATCCTGACTCCCACCGCCACCAGCACCGCCACGGCCGCGAGCACAGTCACCACGCCGGTCCACACCGTCCGGCGCACCAGGATTCGCGGCACCACCAACAGCACTGCGGCCACCGCGATCCCGATCAGCACGTACACCGACACGGCGATCGGATCGGGAAAGGGCCGCCACACCTCCTCCACGAACAAGTACAGCGCCACGGTGAGCACCACCGCGGCCAGCACCACGATCGGCATGATCGTCGTGACATATCGTCGTACACGAGGTAACAGCAACCAGACCGCACCCAGGGCGCCGAGGACCGTCAACGCCACCGGCAACCATCCGGTGAGCAACGACAGATCGGTGATTCGCGTCATCTCTGACCTCCACAGATGCCACCTCGACTGCCCTGGCGCGCGCATCGCGGTCCTGGTACGACCGCGATGACATACGGTACACAGACGACCTCACCGCGCCGGTGCGGCGCACTCGCAGCAAAGGGTGGTTCTATGAACGACAACGCGGCTGCCCCCGAATCGGCGCCCTCGCGCGGCGTCACCATGGCGCACACTGTGATCCGCCGGATGCCGTTCACCCTCGGCTTCCTCGTCGTGGTCGCGATCCTCGGCATCGCCGGCGGTGGTCTGTGGCGCAGGCTCGACGAGCGATCCTGGTATCCCGATATCGCCTACGGCTGGCCGCCGCTCACCGAGGGCAAGTGGTGGACGCCGCTGTCCGGCTGGTTCTTCGGACTCACCCCCTTCCAATACTTCTGCATGGCAATCATTTTCGCGGCGGCGGTCGGTTGGACGGAGTGGCGGCTCGGCACCGTGCGCACCGCACTGGTCTGTCTGTCGGGCCAGCTGATCGGCATTCTCGGCGCGTCGGTGACGGTGGGGCTGCTGGCCCACACCCATCTCGGTTGGGCCGACCGGCTTTCCGAGGTCCGCGATGTCGGATTCACCACGGCCGCGTTCTCGGCGCTGGCCGCGGTCTCGGCAACGCTGCGGTCGCCGTGGCGCCTGCGGGTACGCGCTGTGCTGATGGCGCACGTGGCGCTCACGTTCCTGTTCGAGTCGACCTTCGCCGATCTCATGCATCTCATCGCGATCGCCGTCTGGCTGCCCGCGGGCGAAAAGCTGTTCAGCCGCACCGAACACGGCTTCTGGCCCCGCACCCGACGTGAGGTTCGCATGCTGGCCTTCATCGGCCTGCTGGTGATCGCGACGGCCTCGGTGGCGGTGTACTTCTTCCCCGGCAACAGCCTGCTCGGTCCCACCGAGAACGAACGCGGCTCGCTGTGGAGCACGATCCTGACCGTGGTGGTGATCACGGTGGTGGCCGAGCAACTGCGGAAAGGCAGGCACTGGGCGTGGTGGGGCACTCTCGCCTACGGCCTGCTGCACGTGGTGTTCACGCTGGTGCTGCTCGGCGTGGCCATCGGCACCGACTTCGAGACCGAAGGCGCGGTGACCTTCGGAACAGGTCTGCTGTGGGCGGTCGAGGTGGCGCTGCTCTACAGCGGCCGCGGCGCGTTCCGGGTGCCCGTGCGGCGCAAGATCACCGACGGCGCACTCACCGGCACCGATCCCGGACATGCGGTGCGCGCCTTGCTCGCCCGCTACGGCGGCAGCACCATGTCGTGGATGACGACCTGGCCGGAGAACAAATACTGGTTCGCCGCCGACGGTGAACGCTGCGTCGCCTACCAGCGTCACGCGGGCGCTGTCATCGTGCTCACCGATCCGATCGGCCCCGCGGATCTCCTCCCCGCCACCATCGCCGGGTTCACCGATCGCTGCGAAGCCGACGGACTCGTCCCGTGCCTGTTCTCCACCACCGAGGCGGTCGCCGAGATCGCGGGCGAACTCGGCTGGCGCAGTGTGCAGATCGCCGAGGACACCATCGTCGACCTGCCGCAGCTCGAGTTCAAGGGCAAGGCGTGGCAGGACATCCGCTCCGCGATCAACAAGGCGAACAAGGAGGGCATCGAGTTCCGGCTCGTCGAGCTGGCCGACGAACCGTTCGCGGTGATCGCCCAGGTGCGCGCCATCTCCGAGGAGTGGGTGGGCGAAAAGGGGCTGCCCGAAATGGGATTCACCCTCGGCGGCGTGGAGGAGGCACTCGACCCGGCCGTGCGGGTGGGGCTGGCCGTCGACGCCAAGGGCAGCGTGCACGGCGTCACCTCGTGGTTGCCCGTCTACGGCCCCGGCGACGAGATCCGCGGCTGGACCCTCGACGTGATGCGCAGGCGCCCCGGCGGTTTCCGGCCGGTGGTGGAATTTCTCATCGCCTCGTCCTGCCAGGTGTTCAAAGGGGAAGGCGCCGAGATCGTTTCGCTCTCGGGGGCACCGTTGGCGCGCAGTGCGAGGACCGACGGTGCCGAGCCCATCGACCGTCTGCTCGAAGGGCTCGGCGCCGCGATGGAGCCGTATTACGGCTTCCGGTCACTGCATACGTTCAAGGCCAAGTTCCAGCCCCGCCACGAGCCGGTGTACCTGTGCTACCGCGACGAGGCAGACCTGCCCCGCATCGGCATCGCTCTGACGAAGGCATACCTACCCGAGGTCTCGGCCAAGGATCTGATGACTCTCGGAGCGTCCGGCAAATAGACGCCGACGCGCGGATCTCAACGCGCGGGCACCGCGACCGGCGTAACCCGGGCGCTGACGTCAGCGGGCACGTCGATGCCGGGTTCGAGGTCGCCGGCCGGGATCGGCTCGCCCCACACCTGACGCAGCGGCAATACGCCCGCCCACACACCGCCGGTCGCGATGTCGCCCTCGTCGTCGTTCGGCCCGCCCGAGCGCACCTTCACCGAGGCCTCGGTGAGGTCGAGCGCGAGCACCATCGTCGCCGCCATTTCCTTGCGGTTGGGCGGGCGTACCCGATCCCAGGCGCCGGGCGCGGCGTGCTCGACGATCACCCGCAGCGCGTTGTCGCGCTCAGCCTCGTCGGTGACCAGCACCGCCCTGCCCCGGATCACCGCGGAGCGGTAGTTCATCGAGAAGTGCATGGCCGAGCGCGCGTACACCAGCCCGTCGACGTGGGTCACCGTCAGGGAGATGTCGGTGTCGATCGCGGCGCGCATATTGCCCGCGCCGGTGGATCCGTGCAGGTAGAGGGTGTCGCCGACGCGACCGTAGATGGTGGGCAGCGCCACGGGCGAGCCACCGAGCAGCACGCCGAGGTGGCAGACCAGGCCCGCGTCGAGCACCGCGTCCAGTGCCGCGCGGTCGGTGGTGCCGCGTTCCTTGGAGCGTGTCAGCGTGGTGCGCGGGGTCGGTGACAGGGGGTTGCGGTTGACGTCGTGCGTGCTCATAAGATGAGCTTCGCCGAAGAAGTGGACTACGCGTAGGTCCAATCCAACAGAATTTCAACAGGCCAATTCTAGGTGGACGATGCTCGACGACCTTCCGATCCCACTCGACCGCACCGCCCCCGAACCGCTGTCGGTGCAGGTGGCCGATGCCCTGCGCGCCGCGGCGACCGATCGGGTGCTGCGCATCGGCGACCGTCTACCGTCCTCGCGCGCCCTGGCCCAACGGCTCGGCGTGAGCCGGGCGGTGGTGGCGGGCGCCTATGACCAATTGCACGCGGAAGGCTGGCTCACCGGCAAACACGGCTCCGGCACCTACCTCAGCACCGCCCCCGCCACCGCGCCACCGTCCACCGGCGTGGGCCACGGTGCCGATCCCGACGCGAGCCTGCTCGATCTGGGTCCGGGCGCTCCGTGCGCCGAAGCGGTCGACTCCGCCGCCTGGCGCCGCGCGTGGCGGGCGGCCGGCGACCAAGCTCCCGAGGCCCGCAAGAACCGTGCGGGCGAACCGGACTTCCGGGCGGCGGTCGCCGATCACCTCCTGCGCCATCGAGGACTGGCGGCAGGCGCCGGATCGGTGGTGCTGGCCACCGCCGGTACCAGCGCGGCGGTGGGTGAGCTCGCCACCGCGCTGCTCCGCCCCGGCGACACCGTCGCCATCGAGGATCCCGGCTACCTACGCGCCGTCGGCGCGCTGCGAGCCGTGGGCATCGAGGTGCTGCCGGTGCCCGTCGACGCCGGGGGTTTGTGTGTGGATCGGATTCCGCCCGGGGTCCGCGCGGTGTATTGCACACCGGCACACCAGTTCCCGATCGGTGCGATGATGCCCGCGGCGCGCCGGGTCGAGCTCATCGAATTCGCGAGAAGAACGGGCGCTTTCATCATCGAAGACGACTACGACGGCGAATTGCGTTACGACACAGCACCATTACCACTGCTCGCGGCGATGGCACCGGATGTCGTCGTCCATCTCGGCACCACCAGCAAGATCATCGCCACCACCCTCGGCGTGGGCTGGCTCGTCGCCCGCCCCGACATCACCGACGCGGTGCTGGCCCATCGCGCGGAGATCGGCAGTTCCCCGAGCCCCGCCGGGCAACGGATCCTCAGCGAATTCGCCCGCCACGGCGACCTGTCCCGGCACCTGCGCCGGCTCCGCAGAGTCGTCCCGCCACGACGCGCCCTGGTCGTCGACGCGCTCACCCGCCGCGGGCTCCCCGTCATCGGCGACGACGCGGGCTCACACGTCGTCGTCGAACTCCCCGGTCCCGCCGCCGAGCGCCACGCCGTCGACGCCGCCCGCGCCCGCGGCGTCCTGCTCGACGGTCTGGCCCGCCACCACCTCGGCGTACCACACCGCTTCGGCGTCGCCATCGGCTATACCGCGCTGAACAGCACCGACCTCGCCCGCGCCATGCCCATCGCGGCCTGCTGCCTCGCCGAAGCAGCACGCCCCGCCGGACCCGCGCGGTCGTAGCATGGACCAGGAACCGGCACGACCCCTCCGACTATCGAAGTGGTGAGAGCATGACCGATCAGGACATTCTGGCGCGGATCAAACAGCTGGTCGACGACGAGCACTCGCTGCGAGCCAAGGCCACCGCGGGCGAGATCGACCCGGTAGCCGAACGCAAGCAGCTGGCCGAACTGGAAGTGATGCTCGATCAGGCCTGGGATCTGTTGCGGCAGCGGCGCGCACGCAGCGGCTCCGGCGAATCTCCCGAGGACACCGGGCTGCGTTCCCCCCGTGAGGTCGAGGGCTATCTGCAGTGACCGAGCTCGAGTACGACGTCATCGTCATCGGCGCGGGCCCGGCGGGTGAGAACGCCGCCGCCTACGCCATCGCGGGCAGCGACCGCACCGCCGCCCTGGTCGAGCGGGAACTGTTCGGCGGCGAATGCAGCTACTGGGCGTGCATTCCCAGCAAGGCACTGCTGCGCCCCGGCGCTGTACTCGACCTCGGCGAGGCGATGCCGGGGGTGAGCGCGAGCGGCCCGCAGGTGGCCGACGTCCTCGCCCGCCGCGACGCCTTCGTGCACGACCGCGACGACAGTTCCCAGGTCGAGTGGGCGAAATCGACCGGCATCGACACCGTCCGCGGGGCCGGCCGTCTGGTCGGCGAACGACTCGTCGAGGTAACCACCGACGACGGCGTGAAGCGCTTGCGGGCCCGGCACGCCGTCGTCCTGGCGACCGGCACCACCGCCACCATCCCCGACATTCAGGGCGTGCGCGAGGCGCTGCCGTGGACCTCCCGCGACGCCACCAACCTGACCGTCGTCCCGCGCCGGGTCGCCATCATCGGCGGCGGTGTCGTCGCCTGCGAAACGGCGACCTGGCTGGCCGAACTCGGCGCCGAGGAGGTGACCCTGCTGGTCCGGGGTGACCGCCTGCTGCCGCGCAGCGAATCGTTCGCGTCCGAGCTGGTGCTGCGGGGCTTGCGTGACACCGGAATCGTCGAGGTGCGGTTCCACACCGAGCCGTTACTGGTCTCGCGCCGCGATCCCGAGGACACCGGCGTCGGCCGCCTCCACGGCGGTCCGGTCACCCTGGTGCTCGGCGACGGCGAACTCGAGGTCGACGAACTCGTCGTCGCCACCGGCCGCAGCCCCGCCACCGCGAATCTCGGCCTCGACGCGGTGGGGCTGCCCGCCGGCTATGTCGAGGTCGACGATCAGCTGACCGCGCGTGCGGTGTCCGGCGACTGGCTCTACGCCGTCGGCGACGTGAATCATCGTGTGGCGCTGACACATATGGGCAAGTACCAGGCCAGGGTGTGCGGTGACGTGATCGCCGCCCGCGCGGAGGGCAAGCCACTCGACGGCTCGCGGTTCACCGCGAGCGCCGACCATCAGCAGGTGCCCCAAGTCGTGTACACCGCACCGGAACTCGCCTCCGTGGGCCTCACCGAACACGAGGCGCGCACCGCCGGACACGCGGTGGACACCGTCGAGCTCGACATCGCCGTCGCGGGTTCCGCGCTCTCGCGTGACGACTTCCACGGCCGCGCGAAACTCGTGATCGATACCGCCGCCGACCGTATTCTCGGTGCTACCTTCGTCGGCCCCGATATGGGCGAGCAGTTGCACGCGGCCACCATCGCGGTGGTGGGACGGGTGCCCATGGAGACGCTGTGGAACGCGGTGCCCGCCTTCCCCGCCGTCAGCGAATTCTGGCTCCGGCTGCTGGAAGCCTGGCGCGAGAAGACTATTTGAGCAGCCGCGACATCCGCCGGTCGGCGAGCACCTTGCCGCCGGTCTGGCAGGTGGCGCAGTACTGGAAGGACCGCTCCGCGTAGGACACCTCACGCACGGTGTCACCGCACACCGGGCACGCCTGGCCGGTTCTGGCGTGCACCCGCATGCCCGAACGCTTCTCGCCCTTCAAGCGGGCCGCGTCCTGTCCCACCGAACGATCGACCGCGTCGAGCAGCACCGTGCGCATCGCGGTGTACAAGTGCGAAACCTTCTCCGCGGACATCGTTCTGGTGTTCGCGAACGGGGAGATCTTCGCGGTGTGCAGAATCTCGTCGGAATAGGCATTGCCGATTCCGGCGATCAGAGTCTGATCCACGATCGCGGTCTTGATTCGCTGCGATGTACTTTTCAGCAGCGCGGCGAATTCGTCCTCGGTCAGTCCGAGCGCGTCGGGTCCGAGCCGCGCGATCCCCGGCACCAGCATCGGATCCTCGACGACATACACCGCCAGCCGTTTCTTCGTCCCCGCCTCGGTCAGGTCGATCGCGGGCGTGGCGCCCTCGGGCGTGAAGAAATGCACGCGCAGCGCCAGCGGGCTCTTACCGCCCGGCTTGGGTGGCAACGGATTCGGCTCATCGACCCAGCGCAACCATCCGCCGCGCGACAAATGGGTGATCAGCCACAGTCCGCCACAATCCATTCCGAGGAATTTCCCCCACCGTCCCGCACCGGTGACATCGCGGCCGGACAACGCGGTGACCGGCGGATCGAACGTCTTCACCGCACTCAACGCCGCCACGTCCACACGGCCGACCACAGCGCCGACGGCATGATCCCGAAGGAACTGCGCCAACGCCTCTATTTCCGGCAGTTCGGGCACGGTTGCCAGTTTAGCTATTCATCGTGCGTCGGCGCGGGATCCGTCGCGGAGCAGATAGACATCCATGATCCAGCCTTTTTCCGCGCGCAGTTCCGCGCGGCGGGCCACGATGCGGCTTTCGACTTCGCGCAGAGCGCCTTCGATCAGGATTTCGTCGGGCATGCCGAGGTAGGCGCCCCACCAGATATGGATGTCGTCGCCACGAACCTCGGTGAACGAGCATTCACCGTCCAGCATCACCACGGTCGATCCGGGTCCGAGCCCTTCTTCGCGCAGTCTGCGCCCCGTCGTGACATGGACGGGCTCACCGATCCGGTGCAGCACCATGCGGTGCCGGGCGGCCAGCGCGGCGATGCTGGTGACGCCGGGGATCACCTCGTAGTCGAAGTCGGCGCGCCCGCGCCCCAGCACGTGCTCGACCATGCGCAGGGTGCTGTCGTAGAGCGCCGGATCTCCCCACACGAGGATCGCGCCGATGCCGTCCACCTGGTCGAACGCGGCTTCGAGGAGCTCGGAGCGCCGTTCGTGCCAATCCACGACGACACCGGCGTAGTCGGCGGGAGTGCGCTCACGCGGCGGATCGGTGATCTCGATGATCCGATGCGGCGTGTCCACGTGTTCGGCCAGGATCGTGGTACGCACGTCGACCAGTTCCTGTTTCTCGGTGCCCTTGCCGATCACGAAGAAGGCCTCGGCCTTTCGCATGGCCTTGATCGCCTGCACCGTCACCTGGTCGGGGTCGCCGGCGCCGATGCCGATCACGTAGAGCTTGCGCATAGCCGAAGAGCTTGCCAGGTGCCGATCCGCCGAGCCGACCCCCGTAGAATCGCGAGACGTGGCCACCCCTGATACGCAGTACGAGGATCTGCTCCGGCACGTGCTGGAGCGAGGCACGCCAAAAGCCGATCGCACCGGCACCGGAACCCGCAGCATCTTCGGTCACCAGCTGCGCTACGACCTGGCCGAGTCCTTCCCGCTGATCACCACCAAGCGGGTCCACATGAAGTCCATCGCCTACGAGCTGCTGTGGTTCCTGCGCGGCGACTCCAATGTCTCCTGGCTGCGTGAGCACGGCGTGACCATCTGGGACGAATGGGCCGACGCCAAGGGTGAGCTCGGCCCCGTCTACGGCGTGCAGTGGCGCTCGTGGCCCACCCCCGACGGCACCCACATCGATCAGATCGCCCAGGTGCTGCACACCCTGCGCACCGACCCCGACTCGCGCCGGATGATCGTCTCGGCCTGGAACGTGGCCGACCTGGACAAGATGGCGCTGGCCCCCTGCCACGCCTTCTTCCAGTTCTATGTCGCCGACGGCAAACTGTCCTGCCAGCTGTACCAGCGCAGCGCCGACCTGTTCCTCGGTGTGCCGTTCAATATCGCCAGCTACGCCCTGCTCACGCTGATGGTCGCCCAGCAGACCGAGCTCGAGCCGGGCGAGTTCATCTGGACCGGCGGCGACGTGCACATCTACGACAATCACCTCGACCAGGTCCGCGAGCAGCTCACCCGCGAGCCCTACCCGTTCCCGGCGCTGCGCCTGCGCCCGGCGACGAGCCTGTTCGACTACGCCTACGAGGACATCGAGCTGTCCGACTACAAACATCACCCCGGCATCAAGGCGCCGGTGGCGGTGTGAAGCGGATCGGCCTGATCTGGGCGCAGGCGAACGACCGGGTGATCGGTGTCGACAACACCATTCCGTGGCGGGTGCCCGAGGATATGGCGAATTTCCGCGACACCACCATGGGGCACCCGGTGATCATGGGCAGACGGACGTGGGATTCGCTGCCCGCGAGCTTTCGTCCGCTGTCCGGCCGCCGCAACATCGTAGTCACTCGCCAGACTGATTGGGCGGCCGACGGTGCCGAACGCGCCGCATCCGTACCCGACGCGCTGACGATGACCGGCGAGTCCGACACCTGGGTGGCGGGCGGCGGCGAGATCTACCGCGCCGCGCTGGCCTCGGCGACGACGCTGCTGGTCACCGAGGTCGACACCACCGTGGCGGGCGATGCGTTCGCCCCGGTCATCGGCCCGGAATGGCATGCGGACGACACCCCGTGGCTGACCTCGAAAACCGGTCTGCGCTACCGCATTCGCCACTACACCCGCGGCTGACAACACGCAGCTAACGGTCGCGGCAAAACGCCCGAACGCGTGGGCACCGTCGGGCATACTCCTGGCAAGACCTGCCCGCGAGATGCCTGCGAAAGGCCCGATCCATGGACAAGAAATCGCTGACCGCCGTGGCCCGTCAACAGCTCAAGCTGGCGGCCACGTCGACGAGCGGCCGGAGTTCGCAAACCCTCATCGGCGGCCACACCCACGCGCTGCGCCAGACGGTCGTCGCACTCGCCGAGGGACAGAGCCTGGCCGAACACGACAATGCGGGCGATGCCACCATCCAGGTGCTCTCCGGCACGCTGGTGCTGATCGCGGGCACCGACGAGTGGAAGGGTTCGGCGGGCGATCTCATCGTGGTGCCGCGCGCCCGGCACAGCGTCAAAGCTGTCGACGACGTCACATTTTTGCTGACCGTCGCGAAATAGCAGGTCGATCGCCCGAATTGCTTGACACCGCGAGGTGTTGATCAAACCTGTCGGCACGGAGCCGTACTGTGGACGCCATGGGTGAGCCACAGCCGATCCTCGATCCACTCACGCCGTCCGCGATTTTCCTTGTCGCCACCATCGACTCCGGTGGCGAATCCGCGGTCCGCGACCTCTTGGCAGATCTCTCCGGATTGCGCCGTTCGATCGGTTTCCGGGTGCCCGGTGAAGGATTGACCTGCGTCACCTCGATCGGCTCCGCGGCCTGGGACCGGCTCTTCGTCGGCCCGAAACCCGCTGAGCTGCACGATTTCCCGGGTTACAACGGCCCGATCCACAGCGCACCGGCCACCCCTGGCGACCTGTTCTTCCATATCAAAGGCGAAACTCAGGGCCCGTGCTTCGAACTCGCCATGGTGATCGGCGCTCGCCTCAAAGGCGCGGCGACCATCGTCGACGAGACGATCGGCTTTCGCTATTTCGAGCAGCGCGACCTGCTCGGCTTCGTCGACGGTACCGAGAACCCGGAGGGCCCGAGCGCGGCCTCGGCGGCGCTGATCGGCGACGAGGACCCCGAGTTCACCGGCGGTAGCTACGTGGTCGTGCAGAAGTACACCCACCCGCTCGACCAGTGGAACGCACTGTCGATCGAGGAACAGGAGCGGGTGATCGGGCGGACCAAGCTCGCCGACTACGAACTGCCCGACGACGTGAAACCCGCCGACTCGCACGTCGCGGTGAACACCATCACCGAAGCCGACGGCACCGAACGCCAGATCGTGCGCGCCAATATGCCGTTCGGCACCATCGGCACCGGCGAGTTCGGCACCTACTACGTGGCCTACGCCGCCACCCCGAGCGTCACCGAACGCATGCTCGAACGGATGTTCCTCGGTACCGACGAGGCCGCCTACGACCGCATCCTCGACTTCTCTTTCGCCGTGACCGGCACGCTCTTCTTCACGCCCACCGTGGATTTCCTCGATGACCTGCCCGACGCACCCGACACGGCGGCCACCGAGATCGAGCCGGCGACACTGCCCGAAATCGTCCCCGTCGAACGTGCGAACGCGGCGGCAGCCGCTCGCTCGGACGGCTCCCTCGCAATCGGCACGATGAAAAGGAGTAATTGAATGAACAACCTGCATCGCGAACTCGCGCCGATCACCGGCGAAGCCTGGTCGCAGATCGAGGAGGAGGCGACCCGCACGTTCAAGCGCAATATCGCCGGTCGCCGGGTCGTCGACGTATCGGGACCGCACGGTTTCGACTTCTCGGCCCGCAACCTCGGCCGGATCACCTCGATCGCCTCGCCCGACGACGGCGTGCAGGCTCATCAGCGCCTGATCCAGCCGGTTATCGAGCTGCGGGTGCCGTTCACCCTGCAACGCTCCGAGCTCGACGACATCGAGCGCGGAGCGGGCGACGCCGACCTCGACAACCTCAAGGACGCCGCGCAGAAGATCGCCTTCGCCGAAGACCGTGCGATCTTCGAGAGCTACGCCGCCGCGGGCATCACCGGGATCCGCGATGCCGCCTCGAACTCCCCCGTCGCGCTGCCGAGCAACGTCGTCGACATTCCCGATGCCATCTCGCACGCCCTCACCGGCCTGCGCCTGGCCGGCGTGCAGGGCCCGTATTCGGTGGTGCTCAGCGCCGAGCTGTACACCCAGGTCAGCGAGACCTCCGATCACGGTCACCCGATCCGGACCCACATCGAGCGGCTGATCGATGGCGAGATCATCTGGGCGCCGGCGATCTCCGGCGGTTTCGCGCTCACCACCCGCGGCGGCGACTTCGAGCTCGCGCTGGGCCAGGACCTGTCGATCGGCTACCTCAGCCACGACGCCGAGACGGTGCAGCTGTACTTCCAGGAGACCTTCACCTTCCTCGTCGAGACCTCGGAGGCAGCGGTGTCGCTCGGCTCGTGAGTCCGCGGCGATGCGCACCGCTAGGGTGAGCCACGAATCGTGATTCGCCGATCGGCGCGAGCATCGGGCCCGGCGAGCTGGAGAGGGAGGTCCGCATGTCGGTCGTGCGTGCCGGTGTGGTGTCCACCAGGCGGAGTCTGTTCTATTGCTTGATCGCGGTCCTGGTCACCACGGGCGTCGTCGGGTTGTTCCTGGCGATGTTCGGGGTGAACCGGGTGATCACCGGCCTGCTGGTCGGGGCGGTGGGCGGGTTCGCGGTGGGTGTCGCACTGTTCGTCCGTGATGTCATCGAACTGCACGAGCACGCCATCTACGCGCGGACCCCGTTCCGCTCGTCGACCGTGCCGTGGGACCGTGTCGTCGCCGGCCGCTTCACCCTCGACGAGCACGCCCGCTGGGCACTGGCACTCGACCTGAACGGCGAGTCGGCCGACGAGCTCGTACTGCTGTCCATCCCCCCGGTGATCCGCCCCGTCACCGGCGCCTACGACATGCGCAAGCGCGAACAGGTGAGCGAGATCCGGGAAATGCTGCGCGCCAAACGAATCCCGATCACCGTGCTGCCCGAGATCGCGGGCGCGCTCAACCAGCACTGGCAGATCGCCCCGCCGACCGCCCGCTGAGACCCGCTACGCACTCGCCTCGGATTCGAACCTGCGCCGGTAGTCCGAGGGCGACACCCCGAGCCGCGTCACAAAGGCCCGGCGTAGCGCCTCGGCGCTGGCGAAACCCGCGCCGGAGGCGGCCCGGCTCACCGAACTGCCGGCTTCGAGCTCGGCCCGGGCGAGATCGAAGCGCACATTCGCCGCGTACTCGGCCGGGCTGAGCCCGGTCTCCTCGGTGAACAGGCGGGTGAGGTGGCGGACGCTCACATTGACGTATCGCGCCAGGTCCACCACGCTGTGCCGCGCGGCGGGGTCCCTGGCGATCAGGTCGGTGACCACGCGCACCGGACCGGGCGGCAGGGCGACGGCGCGCATGGGCGTCGAGAACTGGGTCTGCCCGCCGGAACGCTGCAGATAGACGAGAAGCCCCTGAGCGACCTGGCGAGCGATGTCGCTGCCCAGATCGTCCGCCACCAGCGCGAGCGCGAGGTCGATGCCCGCCGCGACGCCCGCCGAGGTCGCGATGTCGTTGTCCCGCACGAAGATCCGGTCCGCCTGCACGTCGATCCGGGGATACCGGCGGGCGAGCTCGGCGGCGAATTTCCAGTGCGTGGTCGCGCTTCGGCCGTCCAGCATCCCGAGTTCGGCCAGCACGAAGGCGCCACTGCAGATGGAAACGACCCGACGACTGCGCGCCGCGAGAACGCTAGCGGCCTCGACCAGATCGGGACGTACGAACTCGGCGGGGCGCACTTCGCTGCCGGGCACCACGAGCGTGTCGAGCGGGGGCGCGTCCGCCACGGAAGTCGTCACAGCAACTCCCTGGCCCACCGAGCTGTGCACCGGTGCGCCCGTGGGCGAGATCAGCACGATCTCGTAGGCATCGGCGAACTGATTCGCCTCGACGAATACCTCTGCGGGACCGACGTAGTCGAGCGCCTTCACCCCGTCGAACAGGAGAAACCCGATACGCCGTGTACCACTGGATGCACTGTGACGTAGGCGATTCCGGGGTGTGGACATGCCGATAAATCTAATACTCGGCCGGAATGGCGGGATCTTCGGCCGTTCCGGTGGGCGACAGCGCACCGGCGCTCGACAACTATGGGCAACCTATTCGTCCGCATCTCCGACAGGAGCACAGCACAATGCCCTACTTCACCACCACCGACGGCACCGAGATCTATTTCTCCGATTGGGGCACCGGACGACCTGTGGTGTTCAGCCACGGCTGGCCGCTGAGCTCCGACGCGTGGGCGCTGGAGCGCAAGACCTTCGCCGACGCGGGCTACCGCGTCATCGCGCACGACCGCCGCGGTCACGGCCGCTCCTCGCAGCCGTGGCAGGGCAACGACATGGACACCTACGCGCGCGATCTCGCCGAGCTGATCGAGTCGCTCGACCTGCGCGATGTCATCATGGTCGGGCACTCGACCGGAGGCGGCGAAGTAGTGCGTTACGCCGCCCAGCACGGTGTGGACCGGGTCGCCAAGGTCGTCACCATCGGCGCGGTCCCACCGATCATGGTCGCCACCGAGGCCTATCCCGACGGCCTGCCGATGGAGGTGTTCGACAATATCCGCGCCGGGGTGCTCAGCGACCGCTCCAGCTTCTATCAGGAGCTCGCCCCCTCGTTCTTCGGCTTCAACCGCGAGGGCGCCGTCGTCTCGAAGGGCGCGCAGGACGACTTCTGGCGCCAGGGCATGCTCGCGGGGATCCAGGCCGCCTACGAGTGTGTCGCCGCGTTCTCCGCGACCGACTTCACCGAGGATCTGAAGGCCCTGAAGGTGCCGGTCTTCATCGCGCACGGCGACGACGACCAGATCGTGCCGATCGCGAATGCGGCACTGAAGTCGATCGAGCTCGTCGAGAACGGGACATTGAAGGTGTACGCGGGCGCACCGCACGGCGTCTTCGGCGCCTATCAGCAGGAACTCATCCAGGACATCCTGGCGTTCATCCGAAGTTGAGGTATCGCGGCGCTCCTCGCCCACCGGGTACGGACTCTCAGGCGGGAGCGATCTCGCCCAGCCGTGCGAGGAGCGCCGCGGCCGATGCCCGCACCGTACCCGTGTCGCCCGGGTAGCCGACGATGCGCAGCACGGCGTCCGGGATGACGCGCTCGGTGTCCACGCCCGCCGCCCCCTCGTCGTACCTGATCGCGATCACCGTCTCCACCAGCCGGAACGGAAGGATCCGCGCGTCGTCGGATTCCCCCGCGGCCGTCGAGGCCGCGGCGGCCAGACGCTCGTAGTGTCCGCGCAGTTCGTCACGTCGTCGCCGGAACGCGACGAAGCGTTCCGTGCGCAACTCCGGCAGCAGGTACAGCGCGCCCAGATTCCACCGCGCCGTCCGCAGTTGGCGCACGTCGAACAGGGCAAGCGCGTAGAGCTGGGTCGCCACGTCATCCGGTTCGGTCATCATCCGCTGCGCCAGTTCGACCGGTCCCGCCACTGTTTCGGCCAGTAGTGCGTCGAGGATGTCGTCCTTGGCGGCGAAGTGGTGATACAGCGATGCCTGTCGGATGCCGACCGCGTCGGCGACTGCCCGCGTCGAGGTGTTGGCGTACCCCTTGGTGGTGAAGAGCTCCGCCGCCGCGTCGAGGATCTCCGCGCGCGGCGTAGTTCCCTGCCTGCGCCGCTGTTCCAGCCGGGGACGCCCGGGACCGAGATTCGCCACACCGAAGATTCTGTCATCGGGCCACGACCTGCACCGCAGCGGGCAGCTCACCGGCGGGAATGCCCAGCGGTCGAATTTCTGTCATTTGACAGAAACTCACGCAACGCAGAAGTTACCGCGGGGCGTCCAGTCGATACACGCACGACACCGTTCGAGCGATCGCGCGCGCAAAACTATCGACTGATAGATATTGGCCGAACCGCTGAAGGACTCCGACATGGCCACGACATTCGAATCCCCCGCCGCCCCACCCGAACTCGGCCGCGACAGCGCCGATCTGGCAGCCTTCGGCTACACGCCGGTCCTGCACCGCAAACTGGGGCGCTACGCGTCCTTCGCGGCAGGTTTCTCGTTCGTCTCCATCCTCACCACCATCTTCCAGTTCTTCGGCTTCGGCTATTCGTTCGGCGGCGCCGCCTTCTTCTGGACGTGGCCGCTGGTGTTCGCGGGCCAGTTCCTGGTCGCGCTGAACTTCGCCGAGCTCGCCGCCCGCTACCCGATCTCCGGCTGTATCTATCAGTGGTCGCGGCGGCTGGCGGGTGGGCTGATCGGCTGGTTCGCCGGCTGGATGATGGTGATCGCGCAGGTCGTGACCGCCTCCGCGGCCGCCATCGCGCTCCAGGTGGTGCTGCCCTCGATCTGGAGCGGATTCCAGCTCATCGGCACCGACACCGCGCTCACCTCCCGCGACGGCGCGATGAACGCGGTGCTGCTCGGCAGCGTGTTGCTCGTCGTCACCACCACCATCAATGTGATCGGCATCGACCTGATGTCGAAGATCAATTCGATCGGTGTCACCGTCGAGATCGTCGGTGTGCTGGCGATCATCGCGCTGTTCTTCGCCAACACCGAGCGCGGCCCCGATGTGGTGTTCCAGACCGACCAGGCCTCCCCCGGCCCGTATTGGGCGGCATTCCTGGTCTCGGGCCTGATGGCCGCGTACGTGATGGTCGGATTCGATTCCGCCGGTGAGCTTTCCGAGGAGACCAAGAACCCGCGCAAGGTCGCTCCCCGCACCATCCTGCTCGCGCTGGCGGTCTCGGCGCTGGGCGGTGGCCTCATGCTGCTCGGCGCGCTGATGGCGGCTCCGAGCCTGTCCGACGGCGAATTGTCTACCGGTGGACTGGCTTACGTCATCACCTCGAAGCTCAACAGCCCCGCCGGTTCGGTGCTGCTCGGCTGTGTCGCGGTCGCGGTGATCGTGTGCACCCTCGCCATCCAGACCGCCGGCTCACGCCTGATGTTCTCGATGGCCCGCGACGGCAAACTCCCCTTCGCGAAGGCCCTCTCCACCGTGCACCCCCGCTTCGGCACCCCCGTGTGGCCCGCCGTCGCGATCGGCGCCCTCGGCATCGGCCTGCTGGTCCTGAACCTCGGCAACCCCGCCATCTTCGCCACCCTCGCCAGCGTCTGCATCGTCAGCCTGTACCTGGCCTACCTCCTGGTCACCGTGCCACTGCTGCTGCGCCGCGTCCAGGGCCTGCCCGCCCCCGACGACAAGACCCTGTTCCACCTGGGCCGCCTCGGCATCCCCATCAACGCCCTCGCCGTCGTCTGGGGCATCGCCATGGTCATCAACCTGGCCTGGCCCCGCCCCGAGGTCTACACCCCAGCCGGCGGCAGCTGGTGGCAACTCTGGGCAGGCCCCTTGTCGGTAGCCGTAATCCTCACCACCGGCGCCATCGTCTACCGCTCGGTAGTAGCAGCCAAAACCCCCACTCCCCGCATCGAAACCGCCCCCGCCACAACCTGATCCGCCACACCCAGCCCGTCCCCGTCTTCAACAACCCACCCAACCCAGCCACCGCACTCCCGACCCCTAGGGAGGGACGGCCACGAAGTGGCCGGTCCGCGGCCGGGCCGCC
>NZ_JBSFTG010000013.1:0-198779 GCF_053590715.1 Nocardia sp. NPDC003183 | reverse complement strand
ATCAGGTGCCGTTGCGTAGGCGACGAAGGAGCAAGCAACGGCACCTGATCGACGGGACCGGCGGGGCCGCGAACTCGAGCGCGCCAGCGCTCCAACAAACACAGCCGCGAACTCGAGTTCGCCAGAACTCCAAGTTACACAGCATATTTCCCGCAATCGACCTACTCTGGATGACATGCGCAGGTCGTCATTGCCGCCGGTCGCATGCCGGGTCGCGGAAACTCTCATCGCCCGCGGGCACCACGGCGTCATCGTCTGCCCCGAGACGCCGGCTCCCACCGCGGCCGACGCCGCCCGCGCCATGGGCGCCCAGCCCACCGCGATCCTCACCGCCCAGGTCTTCCTCCTCGACGACGATCCCGTCCTGCTCCTGGTGGCCGACCATCACCACGTGGACCTCGCCCGCACCGGCAAACGCCTCGAGGGCACCCTCACCCCCGCCCCCACCGCCCTGGCCGAACGCATCACCGGCCAGCCCGTCGACGGCACGGCCCCCCTCGGCCACCCCACCAACCTCCCCACCTGGGTGGACACCGCCCTCGCCGCCCACCCCGAAGTCTGGGCAGCGGGCGGCCACCCGAACACCGTGTTCCGCACCAACTTCCGCGAAATCATCCGTATCACCGCGGGGCTGCCGATTGATATCGACTGAATTCGGCTTCCCATCCCGACCGTGTGAGTTGGATCAAACGGACACAGCGACCGTGAGGACGCGCGCCGGACGGGCGTAAGTTGGGGGCGGTGGGCGATGTGCAACCTTCTGAGACCGGACTGGTAGTTCCCGATGATCTGAGCGGGATAACGGCTGAGCAGTATCGGGCCTCTATGCGGCACTATCCGGCCGGCGTCACGGTGGTGACGCTCGGAGCCGAGAGCGGACCGGTGGGGTTCACGGCCACCTCGTTCGCTTCCCTGTCGCTCGAACCGCCACTGGTGTCGTTCAACATCGCGCACACCTCATCGAGCATCGACGCGTTGCGAGCCGCGGACTCGGTGGTGATCCATTTCCTGGGCGAACACCAACAACACCTGGCCCACCGCTTCTCTCGGACCGCCGCCGACCGCTTCACCGACCGCGCCCTCTGGACCACCCTCGACACCGGCGAACCGGTCCTGCACGGCACCCCGATCTGGCTGCGCACCACCCTCCACAAACTCATCGACCTCGGCGACCACACCCTCGCCGTAGGCCTGGTCACCCGAGTCCACGACCAAACCGAAGAGTCCCCCTCCGCAGCCCCGTTGCTCTACTACAACGGCAAATACCACCGCCCCACCGCCCTCGACACCTGATCAGAGCGTCTGTGTAGGCCGGTGACCCACCTGCCACAGCTAGGTTGGTCCGATGAGCGAGGAATACGACTGGTCGTGGTTGCGCGCCGGTGTTCCGAGAATCGACCTGGACACGTATTTGGCGATGCCGGAAGACCTCGCTCGGGTAATCGAGGTCAAAGACGGCCTGCTGGTGCATCGCGACTCACCTTCGCCGAATCACATCGCCAGCGCCGACGTGATCAAACAGTCCCTGCGGGAAGCGATCCGGAAACGCGCCACCGGGCAGCCCTGCCTGAAGGCCAGCGGCGAACTGGACATGCTGGTCTCGGAGGTTCCCTTCAACTTCCGCCGCCCCGACGCCATTGTGTACCGCTGCATCGAAGACCCCCGCGACAAGTGGAAAACCAAGCCGACAGCAGGCGACACCCTGCTGGTCGTCGAAGTGGTATCACCGGCGACGGTTACCGCCGATTGTGTGGATAAACGAGCGGAATACGCCCGCCTGGGAATCGAGCAGTACTGGATCGTCCGCATGGAGAACAACGACGGCCGCGTGAAGTCCATCGAAATCCTCCGTCTCAACACCGCGGGCGTCTACGTCTCCACCGAAACCCGCTTCCGATCCCACAGCCCCACCGCGATCGCGATCACCGATCCGCTCGACGTCACCATAACCTGGAACGCCCTCGACGCGGATCTCGACTGACCTGATCGGAAACTTGTCTCCATGAGTGAGTTTCGGGTGACCGGCATCTTCCCGGTCAGCTTCAGACCGGACCCGTTTGTCGTCGGCCACGCGATCGGCAATTTCGACGTCGGCGGCGCTGTCGAGCTTCGGCGGGCGGGCAAGGTCATCGCTCGAGGAGTCCTTCGAGCGTTCGAAATCCGTCGCTCCCCGAGAGGCGAACTCTCGTTCGCCTTCTCGGATGAGATTTCCCAGCACGTCAGCGTCGGGGACGTCGTTCGTTCGATGGATACCTGATTACCCCTACTCGCAGGCCACTCCATCCTTGTTCCGGTCGAGCTCTGGTCGGTAGCCGGGTTCACCGATGTGGATCGGGGCGGCACCGGCAGCCCTGGCTGCGTCACAGTTCTTGTAATAGGCGCTGGCGGGCGCCGGCGCTTCGGGCTCCGGGACGGCTGCCACCCGCGGGGCGGGGAGGTCGACGGTGGTGGTCGGCGCGGGGACGATGACCGGCGGTGGAGCCGGCGCCGCGATCGTGGTGGTGGGTGCGATGGGTGCCGGCGGGAGATCGATCGTGGTGGTCGGGGCGGCGGACGTCGTGGTGGTCGGGGCGGCGGTGGTCGTCGACGGCTTTGCCGTGGTCGATGATGCGACGACGCGGGTGGTCGAGGTGGGTGATGTCCGCGCGGCCGGTGAGGGGTTGTCGTCACTGAGACCGGCGACGACCGAGAGACCGAGCACGCCGGCGACTCCGATCCCGGCCAGCAACGGCCAACGCCGCTTCTTTTCGGGTCGGCGGGGCGGACGAGCCCACGGGTCGGGCGGCTGAGTCGGTCGAGTCACGGTGTCCCCTTTGATTGTCGGGCAATCTCGGGGGCTTCATCGCGACGGGTTCGACAGGCGTTACCCAGCTGAGAGGCAGTCCAAACCTGGAATTTCCGAGAAGCGGTCCGTCGGGTTCTCGGACGGATACCACTCGACGGAAAACGAATATCGGCCGCCGAGAGCAGGTCTCGACGGCCGACGTTCGGCGAATCTCGCCTGTGACGAGTTCAGCCGATCAGGCAGGGGGCGGCGCCTTCGGGGGAAGAGGCGCTGAGGGGACGGGTTTCGGGGGTCGGGTTCCAGTGCCCGTCGGTGGCGGCGTAATTCCAGGCGGGGCCTTGGCTGACCAGGGTGGCTACCGCGCTGATCAAGCGGTCTACATCGGCGGCGGTGGTGCCGAGGCCGATGCTGGCTCGGAGGGCGGCGTCGAGGCCGAGGCTCGCGAGGAGGGGGTGCGCGCAGAAGCGGCCGTCGCGCACGCCGATGGCGTGTTCGGCGGAGAGGTACGCGGCGACTTTGCCAGGGGCGATATCGGCGATCGTGAAGGCGACGATGCCCACACAGTCGGGGCTGTCGGACCAGATACCGACCAGGTCGACGCCGGGGATCGCGGACAGGCCGTCACGCAGCCGGTCGGCCAGAAAGCGCTCGTGCGCGACGAGTTCGGTGGGATCGATGGCAGCCAGCGCATCGCAGGCAGCAGCAATAGCGGCCGCGCCGAGGACGTTCGGCGAACCGGCTTCGTGCCGCTGCGGCGCGCACGCCCATTCGACCTCTGTCACACCGACATTGCGCACCGCACCACCACCGGCCAGGTAGGGCTCACCCTCGTCCAGCCAGTCGCGCCGGCCGACGAGCACACCCGAACCGAACGGCGCGTACAGCTTGTGCCCGGAGAAGGCGAGGTAGTCGATCCCGGTTTCGCGCAGGGAGATCCGGCGATGCGGAGCCAGCTGCGCGGCGTCGACGAGGATGCGCGCACCACAGAGGTGGGCGATGGTCGCGAGCCGTTCCAGCGGCAGCACCTCACCGGTGACGTTGGACGCGCCGGTCACCGCGAGCAGCGCGGCAGGCTTGCTGCACAGCTCGGCGACGACACGCTGAATCGTCTCCTCGACTGTGGCGGCGGCCCGCACGACGCGACGACCGTGCTTCGCCCACGGCAGGAAGTTGGCGTGGTGCTCGATATCGAGTACCACGGTCTCCCCCGGCACGCACCCGGCCAGCAGGTTCAGCGAATCGGTGGTGTTGCGCGTGAACACCACGACCTGGTCGTCGTCGGCGTCGAGGAACCGGGCAACGGACCCCCGCGAGGCCTCGTAGCACTCGGTGGAGATCCGCGAGGCGTATCCCGCGCCCCGGTGCACGCTGGCGTAGAACGGCAGCAACTGCGAAATCCGGTCGGTGACCTGCTTCAACGCCGGCGCACTCGCCGCGTAGTCGAAGTTGGCGTAGGAGCTGGTACCGCCCTGAACGAGCGGAACCTGCAGGTCGGCACCGGAAACGGCGGCGATGGCACAGGTGGGGTCGATTACAGCAGTCATGACGAAATCCCGTCGGCTCAGGGACCCGCTCCTGAAGAGGTGGCCCGCGCTTGCCGCGCCCAATTCGGACGTCAGCCTGGTCGTCACCCGGAGCACCCCACCGCGGAGGAGGGTTGCCGACCAGCAAGCCGGGGCTGAACGCTGGTACTCGTGACCTGCAACGAGAGTGACAGACGACCACCGGACCTGTCAACCACCGATCGCCGGCGCGCTCGGAGCCGACCCCGGCCACGCACGAGATCTCCCGGTTCGGCGCGGCGGTCGGACCGTCGCGACCCGCAGCGGGAAATCGGTTGTCCACGTGCGCTTTCCTTTGCGACACTCCGGTGATGCCTGCCTTCGCCGATTTCGACCGACGCCACTACCCCACCGTCGATGTCGCCACCGGCTACGACGGCTGGGCCGACACCTACGAGCGCACCGTGATGGACGAGATGGACTCGGCGCTGCTGGATCGGCTTCGTCGCCCGGATTGGGCGGGAGTGCGCCAGGCGGTCGACCTGGGTTGCGGGACGGGGCGAACCGGCGCGTGGTTGCGCAGCCGCAGTAGCGCCGAGATCGACGGCGTCGATCTGAGCGCGGGAATGCTGGCCCGTGCCCGCGTACGCGGTGTACACCGCACACTCACCAAGGCCGACGTGTGTGCCACCGAATTACCCAGCAGCACTTACGATCTCGTGATCTCCTCGCTGATCGACGAACACCTGCCGGACCTGCGCCCGTTCTACACCGAGGCCGCGCGGCTGGCTGTCCCAGGAGCCACGTTCGCCCACGTCAGCTACCACCCACAGTTCATGATGGTCACCGGAATGCCGACGCACTACACCCCGGCTGGGGGCGATCCGATCGCGATCAGCACCCACCTGCACCTGCTGAGCGAGCACATCACCGCGGGCACCGACGCGGGCTGGGTCCTCACCGAAGCGGCCGAGGCCCTGGTGGACGACGCCTGGCTCGCGGCGAAACCCAAATGGGCCGACCTGCGCGGCCACCCGTTCACCATGGCGCTGGTCTGGACGCTCGGCATCGCATAGGCACCGAGCCGCACGCTTCGAGGCACGCCCGACGCGAAGGGAATCGCCCATGAGGGGGCGTGGCGGAACTAGCATCCGACGAAGGGAATCGCTGCGCTGAGGGCTCGGCAGATCAATGTGGCGCTGCGGGTGGGGTCCGATGTCAAACCGGTACACAAGGGGTGAACTTTGCCCGTGATGGACGCCGTACGATCGAGTGAAGCGAAAATAGTCCACGTAGTTGATCGGAAGAAGACCATGTCACACGCCTTGAGCTCCACTTCGGCGGACGTGAGCGCCGATCTACCCGACGAATTCGTCCACCTGGCCAGGTTGGCGCTCGCCGGGCGCGAGCAGGACGTCGCGATGTTCGTGCGCCGGGCCGCGCGCCGCCACCGGCATGCCAGTCCCGAACTGGCCGATGCGCTGATCGCCCTGCTGCGCCAGAACCCCACGCGCGCCAATCCCCTACGCGCGGAAGTGGATACGCCGATTCCGGTCGACGGCGACAGCCGACTGCCGCTGCTGCGGGTGATCCCGCCCGGTTCCACCGCCGAAGTGCCGATCCTGGCCGCCGAAACCTATGACGTGCTCACCCAGATCGTCGACGAACGCAGGCAGGCCGACCGGCTGGCCGCCGCCGATCTGACTCCGGCCGGCAGCTTGCTGTTCGTCGGTCCGCCCGGTGTCGGCAAGACGATGGCCGCGGCCTGGCTGGCCCACCAACTGTCGCTGCCGCTGGTGGTCCTGGACTTGGCGACCATCATGAGCAGCCTGCTCGGCAAGACCGGCACCAACCTGCGCCATGCCATCGACTACGCCAAGCAGCGGCCGTGCGTTCTGCTGCTCGACGAGCTCGATGCCATCGCCAAGCGTCGCGACGACGATCGCGATGTGGGCGAGTTGAAGCGACTGGTGACGGTGCTGCTCCAGCAGATCGACGACTGGCCGACCGGCGGGGGCCTGGTCATCGGCGCGACCAACCACGCCGATCTGCTGGATCCGGCCGTGTGGCGGCGCTTCGATGTGAGCGTGGAGTTCGCGCTGCCCGAGGCCGAGCAACGCTGCGAGGCGATTCGCCGATTCGCCGGGCAGCCACTGCCCGACGGCGCGGTGGACGCGGTGGCGCTGGCATCGAAGGGCTTGTCGTTCAACGATATCGAGCGCGCGATGTTGCGATTGCGCAGGCGTTGCGTGCTCGAGGACCAGCTACTGCCCGGGCTGATGGCCGAGCATTCCGCGCGACTGGCAGCTGAACTTCCCAAAACGGATCGGTTACGGCTGGCACAGACGCTGACGGGCGTGTCAGGCTTGTCTCAGCGCCAGATCAGCGCGCTGACGGGGGTGTCGCGCGACACCATTCGTGGTTTCACGCATCGACGGGAATAACGTGGCAGCTGGGGGGATTCACCGGTGGCGGGACCGCGATTTCTGATCGGCTTCGGTGAGCGACTCACCGCGCCCATCTCTCCCAGCAGATCGGGCGGCTCGCCGCAGTCCCCGTACACGGTGGCGCAGGCGCGAGCCCGACTCGCGCCGATGCTCAGCGCGGCCACCTCGAGTGCGGACGCGTTGCCGAAGACGGCCTGCCCGGAGGACGAGACGGTCACGGCGGTCACTCTGCATCCGCAGTACCTGTCCAAAAGTGGTTATCCCACACGACTTCTCACATCGATGCAGTTGGATCCACTGGGCAGCAGGCCGGTGGCGATCGCGCCGGAGCACGGCCGACCACGGGCGAGCACCCTGCTGTTCCTGGCGACGACCCGCGTCAATCTGCAGTTGCTCACCGCGCGGATCAATGCCGACACACCGCTGGGCGGCGCCGAGATCGGAATCGTCAGCCTGGCGGAATTCCGGCTCAACAATGCCGCCGACAGGCTCAGACTCGCAGCGCAACCGCGTAATTCGGAGACCGTCGCCGAATTGGTGCTGCACTCCGATCGCGACATCGCCCTGCAGGGTCTGCTCGACTTCTCCCGCGATCTCGATCTCGACGTGGCCATCGACCGCCGACTCGACAACGGTGGTCTGGCCTTCGTCCCCGTCACCGGAACCCACGCCGCCATCGCCGCGCTCGCCGGCTACTCCTTCACCAGGGTGATCCGCCGCATGCCGCGCATGCGCACCCAGCTCGGGCGCGACACCACCACCAGGACAGCGCTGTCGACGTTCCGCCCGGCCTTGCCGACGGCCGAGCCGACCGACCGGGAACTCACCATCGCGGTCTTCGACGGTGGCATCCCCGCACGCACCCCGCTGACCCGCTGGGTCGACGCCCACACCTTCGCCGACAGCGCCGCGCCGCAGCGCACCTATCTCGACCACGGCCACCGCGTCACCTCGGCGCTGCTGTTCGGCAGCGTGGACCCTGTCCAGCCGGTCCCGGTCCCCTACGGCTACATCGACCACTATCAGGTGCTCGACGAGGACACCGACGACGACCAGTGCGAGCTGTACTCGGCCATCGAGCGCATCGATACCGTTCTGCGCCAACGCAAATACGAGTTCGTCAATGTCAGCATCGGGCCCGAACTCCCCATCGAGGACGACGAAGTGCACGCCTGGACCGCGTTCTGGGACGACTACCTGAGCGACGGCACCACGCTGGCCACCATCGCGGTCGGCAACAACGGCGAGGCCGACAAGCCGAGTGGCAATGCGCGCGTGCAGGTTCCGGCCGACAGCGTCAACGCGCTCGCGGTCGGTTCGTCGGATCGGGTGGGAGCGCAATGGAATCGCGCGCCGTACTCCGCGATCGGGCCGGGCCGCTCCCCCGGCACCGTGAAGCCCGACCTGCTCGCCTTCGGCGGCAGCGATCACGAACCGTTCCACGTCGTCGAACCGGACGGCACCGCTGTTCCCGACTCCGGCACCAGCTTCGCCGCCCCGATGGCCCTGCGCGCCGCACTGGGCGCCCGCACCCTGTTCGGCCCGAAACTCGGTGCGCTCGACCTGAAGGCCCTGCTCGTGCACACCGCCGAAAGACGCACCAGTTCACCGGATTCCGACTCAGGACACGGCCGTATCGCCGCCACCCTGGCCGACATGGTTCTGTGCGGCGACGGCGAAGCCAGAGTTCTCTATCAGGGTGAGCTCACCCCCGCGAAGTACCTGCGCGCCCGGATTCCGCTCCCCGCAGCGCTTCCCGCCGGGATGGTCCGCATTCGGGCGACCCTGGTCTTCGCTACCCCGGTCGACCCCGCCGACCCGGGCAGCTACACCCGCAGCGGCCTCGATGTCACGTTCCGTCCGCATGACGAGCGGTTCGCCGAACCGACCAGAATCCACCCGGATTCGGCCCCGTTCTTCCGCGCGACCGAACTCGATCCCGAGGCCGTGCTGCGCCGTGACTCCCACAAGTGGGACACCGTCTTGCACGCCGAGCGGAGCAAGCGCGTCAACAGCCTGCGCAACCCGGTCTTCGACATCCACCACACCGCCAGGGAATCGGGCCATCCCGCCGTCAACGCACAGCCGATCCGCTACTCGATGGTGATCACCGTGCGCCACGCCAAGGTCGACGACCTGTACGAGCGGGTGCTCAGCACCTATGTCACCCAGCTCGAAGCGCTCCGCCCGACGATCGAGATCCCACTCGATGTCTGAGTTCCCAGCGGAGATCTTCGTCGACCCGATCGCGGCGCGGCGGCTGAGTTGTCAGAGCGTATACCGGCTGCAGCACCTGGGCGCGCGGCTGTTTCCGTGGCAGGAGGAGACGTTCACCGAGATCCTGCTCGGCCATCTCACCGGGGTCGACTACCGCATCGACGCGCCGTGCCCCGATTGCGTGCCGCCGCGCCGGTGCACGTCGTGGGGGTCGGCGACGCAGGCGACGGGATCGGGTGGCCTCCGGCTGCTGACCCGGCCGGAGGAGGGCGGCAACCGGGCCCGTGGCAGGCGTGGAGTCGGTGCGGATTTCATCTACAGCGTGCAGGACCCTTCAGGTGCCAGCGAAGTGCGGTTACTCATCCAGGCCAAGCGGGCCAGACAAGGTGAACCGATCAAATCGGCTGCTCTACCTTCCGCGCAGCGAGCCGACCTACAGGACGCCGCAGCGCATTTCGGCGCCACCGCGTACTACCTGTTCTACGCCGAGTCCGAGTCGGCGCACGTCGGCCACCTCACCCGCTGCGCCGAGCACACCAGCCCCTCGGATACCTCGATCGTGATCGTCCCCGCACAGGTCCTCACCCGCGCGTTCGACGAGGACAAGCGGGGTTCGATCGCGGCGGACCTCGTCTTCGCGCTCGGCCGCACTCTGCTGTGCCTGGACGGTTGCGCCCCCGCACCGGGCCTGTCGGCCTTCGACCGCGTCCTCGGCTTCGTCCGCGAGGACAATCCCGGCTACCAGCCCGTGGACCCGGCAACGCGACTGCCCGGCACGCCCGCCGTCACCGTCGTCGGCACCCGCGCCAAACCGCCCCGGCGGCCGCCGTCACGCCGCGTGACCCGCGCGGGCCACCAGGTCGGCGACGGCGAGATCCTGTGGGTCGACCTGAGCGCCGCCGACCGTTGGGCACAGGCGGGCAGCTCCTCGCACATCACGGAGCCCAGCTGGTACGACGGCGTCGACGCCGACCGATTGCGCGAGCGAACCAGCAAGTACTGGCGACTCGCGCTGCACCGGGCTGTCGCGGTGCGGTACGTCGCAGCCTGGGCCGACGGTGAGGTTCGCGCGGTCTACCGCGTCCTCGACGATTCCCTGGTCATCCACCACGACCACGGCGGCAAGATCTCGTTCGACCTCGCCGATCTCGATCCCGCATCGAGCATCCACGCTCAGGTCCGGCGCCGCGCCGAGACCTATCAATCCGGGCGCTCGCCACGCGCACGCAACGTGGTCGGTTACCCCTGACCGATTGCCCCCGAGTTGCCTGATCACACCCAGTTTCCAACCATCTATGCACCCCATGATGGACACCCAAGATGATTGGGCACCTCCACTATTTGCTAGAGTTCCCTCTCATGTCCACGAACACGAACTCCGTCCGCGGCCTTCCGCGCTACCCGGTGTACGCGCTCGGACGGCTCACCAAGGCGCTGCACGCCGAGATCGGCGTCCCGTTGCGCGATCACTGGGTGCTCACCTTCATCGAGGAAAACGCCGACCTGACGCAGAAGAAGGTGGGCGACGCGCTGGGTATCGACCGCAGTGAAGTCGTCCGTCTGATCGACGCGCTGGAACGCGCCGACCTGGTAGAGCGCACCCGCGACGGCAAGGATCGCCGCAAATACCGGCTGCGGATCACCGAGGCCGGGCGCAAGCAGTGCAAACGCACCGACAAGCTGATCGCCGAGGCCACCGCCCGCGTGCTGAGCGGCCTGGATGAAGACGAACAGCGGACGCTGCACCGGCTGGCGGTCACCGCCCTCGGCGAATTGCCGGAATCACCGTCGTGAACAGCGCCGACGGCACGCCTTTCGCTGCCGTCCGGCAACACCCGCACCGAGTACCGTTGGCATCTGGTGACCATCCTGTTTGCCCTCCGGTAACCCGCTCATGAAACAACAGACACCACCGATGGGGGTCAACCGATGAGAGGTGGACTGAGCACGATGCTCGAGCCACACACTGAGGTACCGGCGGTCCTGCGCGACCCGCTGTTGCGCGCGGATCTCGCCGCGCCGCCGCGCACCCTGGTCGACATCCTGACCAGCACCGCCCTCGCACACCCGGACGCACCGGCCATCGACGACGGCACCGTTGTGCTCAGCTACATGGAACTGATCGCCACGATCGAGGCCAGGATGGCCGAGCTCACCGAGGCGGGCGTACGACCGGGCGACCGGGTCGGCGTGCGGATGCCCTCGGGCTCCGCCGCGCTGTACGTGACGATTCTGGCTGTGCTCTACTGCGGCGCCGCCTACGTGCCCGTCGACGCCGACGACCCGCAGGAGCGAGCCAGGCTCGTCTTCGGCGAGGCGAGGGTGAGCGCGATCGCCACCGGCGACGGCATCGAGTCGGCCACCACGGCCACCGGCGACCACGACTGGAACACCCTGCCCACCCCCGCCGACGACGCGTGGATCATTTTCACCTCCGGCTCCACCGGCACCCCGAAAGGGGTTGCGGTAACCCATCGCAATGCCGCCGCCTTCGTCGACGCCGAGGCCCGGCTCTTCCTGCGAAAGGCCCCGATCGGCCCCGGCGACCGGGTCCTGGCCGGCCTGTCGGTGGCCTTCGACGCCTCCTGCGAGGAAATGTGGCTGGCCTGGCGCAACGGCGCCTGCCTGGTTCCGGCGCCGCGCGATCTGGTGCGCACCGGCGCCGACCTCGGCCCATGGCTGATGCGCCGCGAGATCAGCATCGTCTCCACGGTGCCGACGCTGGCCGCGACCTGGCCTGCCCAGGCGCTGGAATCGGTGCGACTGCTGATCTTCGGCGGCGAAGCGGTACCGCCGGAGCTGGCCGAACGGCTGACCGGCGCCGACCGCGAAGTGTGGAACACCTACGGGCCCACCGAGGCGACCGTGGTCGCCTGTGCCGCGCTGCTCACCGGCGAGATGCCCGTCCGGATCGGCCTGCCGCTCGACGGCTGGGACCTCACCGTCGTCGACCCGCAAGGCAACCCGGTGGGCGAAGGCGAAACCGGTGAACTCGTGATCGGCGGCGTCGGACTGGCCCGCTACCTCGATCCGGCCAAGGACGCCGAGAAGTACGCGCCGCTGCCCTCCCTCGGGTGGGAACGCGCCTATCGCAGTGGGGATCTGGTCCGCAACGACCGCGAGGGCCTGATCTTCCTCGGCCGCGCCGACGACCAGATCAAGATCGGTGGCCGCCGCATCGAACTCGGTGAGCTCGACAACGCGCTCCAGCATCTGCCGGGTGTCAGCGGCGCGGCTGCCGCGATTCGAACCACCAAGGCCGGCAACAAGATTCTCGTCGGCTACCTCACCGGCGCCGGTCCTGATTTCGATGTGAAGAAGGCCAGAGAGATTCTGGCCGAACAACTTCCGGCTCCGCTGGTGCCGCGACTGGCTGTCGTCGCCGACCTGCCGACCCGCACCTCCGGCAAGGTCGACCGCGACGCACTGCCATGGCCGCTGCCGTCGACCGACGAACCCGAGACGGGACTGTCCGGCACCGCGGCGTGGGTGGCGAACCTGTGGGACGCGATCCTCGGCACCCAGCCCACCGATCTCGACGCGGAATTCTTCGATCTCGGCGGCGGCTCACTGTCGGCGGCGCAGCTCGTCGGCGCGCTGCGCGAGCAGTACCCGCACGTCACCGTCGCCGATCTCTACGACCACCCGCGGCTCGGTTCGCTGGTCGAACTGCTCGACGGCAGCGCACCGGTCGCGGCCGTCGACGTGCGCGTCGTGCAGCCGACGCCGGTGCGCGCCCAGATCGCCCAGGTGCTGGCCACGATCCCGCTGACCACCCTCACCGGGTTGCAGTGGGTCACGTGGCTGACCGTGGTCTCGGGCATCGCGGGCTGGTCGGGTTCGCTGCCGTGGCTGCCACGCCTGTCCTGGTGGTGGATTCTGCTGGCGTTCGTGCTGTTCATCTCGCCGATCGGCCGCATGACGATCTGCGTGGCGGGCGCCCGAATTCTGCTCGCCGGACTTCGGCCCGGGTCCTACCCGCGCGGCTCGGCCGTGCACCTGCGTCTATGGGCCGCCGTACGCCTGTCCGAGGCCAGTGGCGCCGAAAGCCTGTCCGGCGCACCGCTGATGGTTCCGTTCGCTCGCGCGCTCGGCGCCAAGATCGGCAAGGGCGTCGACCTGCACAGCCTGCCGCCGGTCACCGGCATGCTCGAACTCGGCGACGGCGCCAGCGTCGAACCCGAGGTCGACCTGTCCGGCTACTGGGTCGACGGCGACATCGTGCACATCGGCGGTATCACCATCGGTGACGGCGCGGTGATCGGCGCCCGCTCGATCCTGCTGCCCGGCACCAAGATCGGCAAGAAGGCCGAGATCGCCCCGGGCTCCGCCGTCTCGGGCAAGGTCAAGGGCGAACAGGAATGGGCGGGTTCGCCCGCCACCAAGACCGGGAAGGCACCGCGCCGCTGGCCCGACCACTCCCCGGAACGCGCCAGGCACTGGCTGGTCGTGTTCGGCCTGTCGTCGATGGTGCTGGCCGCGATGCCCGTGTTCGGCCTGGCCGTCGGCGGCACTTTCATCGCCTGGTGGGTCCGCGAGGAGACCACGATCAGCGCCGCCGCCCTGCACGGTTTCGCCATCCTGCCGCTCGCCACGCTGCTCAGTCTCGGCGTGTACGCCGTGGCGACCGTGCTCGCGGTGCGGCTGCTCAGCATCGGTCTGCGCGAGGGCTACCACCCCGTGCGCAGCCGGACCGGCTGGCAGGTGTGGGCCACCGAACGCCTGCTCGATTCCGCCCGCACGTTCCTGTTCCCGCTGTACGCCAGCCTGCTCACCCCCGTCTGGCTGCGCCTGCTCGGCGCGAAGATCGGCAAGAACGTCGAGGCGTCGACCGTGCTGATGCTGCCCAAGTTCACTGTGATCTCCGACGGCGCGTTCCTGGCCGACGACACCATGATCGGTAGCTACGAGCTCGGTGGCGGCTGGCTGCGCATCGGCGAGTCCAAGGTCGGCAAGCGCGCCTTCCTCGGCAATTCGGGGATGACCGCGCCCGGTCGGCGCGTGCCCAAGAACGGTCTGGTCGCGGTGCTCTCGGCCGCGCCGAACAAGGCCAAGGCAGGCTCGTCCTGGCTGGGCAGCCCGCCGGTGCGGCTTCGTCGCGCGACCGAATCCAGCGACACCTCGCGCACGTTCGATCCGCCGCTGCGGCTCAAGCTGGCCCGTGCCTTCGTGGAGACCTGCCGGTTGATCCCGGTGATGGTGACCTTCGCCATCGGTCTCAGCGTGCTGCTCGTACTCGCGTTGATCGCTCAGCACACCGATTACCTTGTCGCGGCTCTTGTCTCAGGTCTCGTACTGATGGCCGCGGGCGCTGTCGCCGGTGCCATCGCGGTGGCCGCCAAGTGGTTGATCGTCGGGCGGATTCGCGCGGTGGAGTACCCGCTGTGGAGCTCGTTCGTGTGGCGCAACGAGGTCTCCGACGCCTTCGTCGAGACCGTCGCGGCGCCGTGGTTCGCGCGGGCCGCCACGGGTACTCCCGTCATGAATCTGTGGCTTCGCGGACTCGGTGCCAAGATCGGCCGCGGGGTATGGTGCGAGTCCTACTGGCTACCGGAGGCGGACCTGGTGACACTCGGTGACGGCGCGACCGTGGAGCGCGGCTGCGTGGTGCAGACACACCTGTTCCACGACCGCATCATGTCCATGGACACCGTGACACTCGATGCGGGCGCCACCCTCGGCCCGCACTGCGTCGCCCTGCCCGCCGCCCACATCGGGGCGGGCGCCACCATCGGCCCGGCGTCGCTCGTCATGCGCGGCGACGTGGTTCCGCCGTCGACTCGCTGGTGGGGCAATCCCATCGCGCACTGGACCGATCCCGCCTCGACGCGGGAGTCGAGGCAGCGCGGAGCCGCCTGATGCGGAGCAAGTTCTACGAGGACCCCATCGACGCGTACCTGCCGCAGAACGGCAATCGCGGCTACCGCGTGTCCCGCTACGAGCTGGAGCTGAGCTACCGGCCCGCCAGCAACCGGCTCGCCGGGCGTGCGGTGATCATCGCGGTCACCACTGCGGTGCGGCCGTGGTTCACCCTCGACATGTCGCAGGCATTGATGGTGTCGAAGGTTCTCGTCAACGGATCGAAGGCGGTGAAATTCGTCCATCAGCAGGGCAAGCTCGCGCTCACGCCGCAGCAGAAGATCCCCGCCGGTGGCGTTCTCGAGATCACCGTCCACTACTCGGGCACCCCCAAGCCGGTGCGCGGCCCGTGGGGCGAGGTCGGCTGGGAAGAGCTCACCGAGGGCGCGCTGGTGGCGAGCCAGCCCAACGGCGCCGCGTCCTGGTTCCCGTGTGACGACCACCCGAGTTCCAAAGCCTCCTACCGGATTTCGATCACCACCGACAGCCCGTTCTACGCGCTGGCCAACGGCACCCTGGTCGGTAAGCAGGCCAAGGCCAGCCAGACCACCTGGGTGTACGAGATGGCCGAGCCGATGGCGAGCTATCTGGCGACGATCCAGATCGGCAACTACCGCAAGTACCGGGTCGGCGCCGTCGGTGAACCCGTACCGATGCACGCGGTCATCCCGCCACGGTTACGGGCGAGCTTCGAACACGACTTCGCGCGTCAGCCCGAGATGATGGCCTTGTTCACCGAGCGGTTCGGGCCGTACCCGTTCGACGACTACTCCGTGGTCGTCACCGACGACGAGCTCGACATCCCGATCGAGGCGCAGGGCATTTCGATCTTCGGTGCCAACCATTGCGATGGCAAGCGCGGCGCGGAACGTCTTGTCGCACACGAACTCGCGCATCAATGGTTCGGCAACAGCCTCACGCTGAAGCGGTGGCAGGACATCTGGCTGCACGAAGGTTTCGCCTGTTACGCGGAATGGATCTGGTCCGAAGCGTCCGGTGGACCGACCGCCGATCAGCTGGCGCGGGCGGCGCGCGCGAACCTGGCGCGTCAGCCGCAGGACATCATCGTCGGCGATCCCGGACCCAAGGACATGTTCGACGACCGGGTCTACAAGCGCGGGGCGCTCACCCTGCACGCGCTGCGGCTGGAACTACGCGACCATCTGTTCTTCGAGCTGATTCGCGAATGGACCGCGCGCTTCCTGCATTCCTCTATTACTACGGAGGAGTTCGTCGACCTGGCCGGTCATTACAGCGTGGCGCCGTTGCGTGGGTTGTTCGCGATCTGGCTCGGGACCAAGCCGCTGCCGCAACTACCGCCGCTGGGCGGGCAGGCGCATCAGAACACCAGATAGCGCTGGGCCAATTCCTCGATGAGCGGATCGTCGGCCTGCACCATCTCCAGCGCCTCGAGATCGTCGGCGACCGAGATGGTCCTGGCGTCGTCCTGCTCGGGGTCGGGTCCGTCCTGGGCGAGCTGACGCTGCAACTTCCGCCGGACTCTGTCTTTCAGTGAATCGCCCATATCTCCAGGGTGCCCGGTAATCAGCTCGCGAATCAGCGTCAGACGGGGGTGAGCCACGTTCCCCATGGCGTGTTGCGGAGCACGGTATAGAGGGCGAGCAGGCCGAAGAAAGACCACACGGTCACCGCGCTGAGCCCGGGCACGCGCCACCGCTGTCCGCGACGAGCGCGCAGGATCCAGTCGATGACGAAGACCGCGAAGGCCACGGTCAGGGGCAGGGCCAGCAGATTGCTGTGCAGCGAGTCGACGATGTTGCCGTCGGTGAGATTGTGCATCGCGCGCATGCCGCCGCACCCGGGGCAGTACACCCCGAACAGCGCGTACACCGGGCACAGCCCGTAGGAACCCTCGATGTGGGGGTCACGGAAATGCAGCAGGGCCAGCGTGCCGACGCCGAGACCGGCGGCGAGCAGCGGTGGCGTCATCCGCTGCCAGGTCGAGCGCGCGGTACCCCGGTTCGGGTCCGCGCCGGAAAACTCGGCCGTGACGTGCGTTTTGTCCACTCCAATACGGTAGCGGCGGCCGTCCGCCGCCGCCAGCGCGACCGATGCCCGATCGTGCCCATCCGGTGTAATTTTTCGCTGATTTCAGGCGATTTCACAATGTCAGCACGCTCGGTGACCCAGTTCACAACAAGTGGGACACTGTGACCCGCTAACACTAGCTAGCACCCTGGCTTGCACTGTACGGTGGCCTACGACACAAAGGAGTGCCGACAATGCTTGCGAAGTCGATGATGACGCTCGCGGCAGCGCGATCCATGGTCTCTCACCTCGAGACCGGCGCACTGACCGCACAGTTCCGTGCCGGGCTGCGTACCCGCAGTTTCGCCACCGCGAAATTCAACGCCCCCACCGTCGAGCACCGGGTCGTCCCGGTGACCACCGCGGACGGCGCGCAGCTCCGGGTCCACGTCTACGGTCCCGATACCGCCCCCACCCTGGTCCTCATCCATGGCTGGGCCTGCAGTATCGAATACTGGAACCCGCAGATCACCGCCTTCGCCGGCGAGTACCGCGTGGTCAGCTACGACCAGCGCGGCCACGGCGCCTCCACCCTCGGCACCGCCGCCCCCAGCGAACACACCCTGGCCGACGACCTGTCCGCCGTCCTCGACGCGACGCTGCGCGAAGACGAGAAAGCGGTCCTGGCCGGGCACAGCATGGGCGGGCTCACCATTCAGGCCTGGGCCAAGCATCACCCCGAACAGGTCTCCCGACGCGCGTCCGCCGTGCTGCTCGCCAACACCGCCAATGCCGCGATCCGCTGGGAAACCGACATGCTGCCGCTGCTGAACAAGCAGCTCACCGTCGCGCAATACCCGGTCACGCTGCTCGGCGCACCGGTACGGATGCCGCAGCCGGTCAGCGAGTCGCTGCTGTTCGCGCCGCTACCGATCCCCGGCGGCTGGCTCACCCAGCAGGTTCTGCGCAGTCGCATTCTCACCCCCGAGGCCACTGCCGACGAGGTCGACTTCGCGATGGGCATCATCCGCTCCTGTCGTCCGATCGCGCGCGGGCGCCACGCTGCCGCGATGGCCGACATGGATCTGTCGGCGGGCACCGCCAACCTCACCGTCCCGACCACGGTGATCGCCGGCGCCAGGGACCGGCTGCTGCCGCAGCGCCTGTCACGCCCGATCGTCGACACCCTGCGCCGCACCGGCCATCTGGCCGATTTCCACGTGCTGCCGCACGGCCACCTCAGCAATGTCGAAGACACCGACGCCTTCGACGCCGTTCTGCACCAGATCCTGCGCAGTTCCATGAACTCTCGGGCCACCCGCCGCAACGTCGCTGCCCGCTGACCCGAGCCAGTTCTCCTGAGACCGATCAACGGCGATCGGCTCAGGAGTAACCGCGAAGAAGGCCCCCGACCTCGTCGGGGGCCTTTCTCGTAGGTTCAAGGGAGCAGCGGACCCCAGTACAGTGCCCAGAGCACGAAACCTGTTCCACCGCAGACCAAGAGGACCCATCGGGTCCGTGCTCCGGCGCTCGCACCGGCGAGGGTGTGACGGGCGCGGGCGAGCACGAAACCGAGCGCGACCACCGCCCCGAAGGCGATCACCTGCAATGCCAGCCAGGGCAGGGTTCGGCCGAACAGCAAGGGGCCGAACGAGGTTGCGCGGGTGGTGAGGATGTAGCCGAGCTGGACGATCGTGCCGAGGATGCCGATCACCGTCGTACACAACAACACTCGCGCCGGCAGCCGATCGGGCAGTCGCCAGGAGCGGACCGTTCCGGTGCACGCGTAGCCGCCCAGCGCCAGGATCATGCCGAACAGCAAGGTCAGCTGCACCGCGGTCGATTCCCACCATGCGGCGGGAGTCAGCGCCCGCACCGAATGCCCCTGTGCCGCAGGTTGATCCGTTGTCGGTGGTGTCGCGGCGCCGGGAAGCCCGTTGACCCAATCACCCATGAGCTCGCCATATCCCGGCGCCAAACCGGGAAGTTTGTCGAAGCCATCGGTGGTCGGTTGTCCGGCGTGCTGGGCGTTCGGGAGGGTGCGCAGCGTGTAGTTCGTCTTTCCGGCATGCTCGAAGGCGGTCTGGAAGCCGCGCAGACTGTCACCGGGTGGGGTCAGACGGTCCAGATCACCCCAGATCGCCAGGACCGGCTGGGTGATCCGCTCCAGCACCGGGATCGGGTCGTAGTCGGCTTGGGCGAACTGACCGGCCGCGACCAGCTGACGAATACCGTTGCGGGCCAGCACATCAACCATCGAACCGCGCACGCCCGCCGCGCCGAACCGCGTCTCGTTCGCCCAGTTCTGTTGCGCGGCGGGTGCGGCCGAATTCGCGCCGATCGTGATCAAGAACGCCGCGTCGGCGGATCGCGACGCGGCTAGGGGCGCGACCCATCCGCCCTCCGACAGGCCCCACAGACCCACTCGCGCCGGGTCCACCTCGGGCCGATTCCGCAGTGCGGCAACGCCTGCCAGCGCGTCGTCGGCCAGGAGGGAGTAGTCACGGTGCGACGGCGTGTAATCCTCGGTGCGCTTGTCGTAGCGCAACGCGACGATGCCCGCGCGGGCGAACGCCTCGGCGACATGGTCGTAGTGCTCGCCGCTGCCGTCGCCCGATCCGTGGACGAGCACGACGCCCGGCCTGCCGGACGCGCCCGCCGGAGCATGCACGGTGCCCGCGGTGGTCGTGCCGTCCGAGCGGGTGACGGTGATGTCGACGGTGGTGGTGTTCTGCGCGTGCGCCGCCGGAAATCCGGTGACGACGGTGATCATGAAGGTGAGCAGGATGATTCGCCGGAAGAAAGAGAGCACGCCAAGTCCTAGTTTGCGGTGTTCGTGCGAGGTGCGGGGAAGGCGAGGAAGCGCGTCAGCACACGGCGGGCGCCCGGGCGATCCTGCGGGTGAGACTGCTGAAAACGCTTGAGCAGCGTCATGTAGTCCTCGAAGAATTCCTCGAGTTCGGCCGGCGTCGCGTAGATCGCGCCACGCGAGAAGGGCATCATGTCGGCCCACTCGCCCAGCTCGGCACGCTCGGCCTGGAAGCGCTGGAACATCTCGATGTCTTCGGCGATGTGCTGCGCGACAAGACCTTCCATCAACTCGCGGAGCTCCGGTGACTGCTCGCGATCCATCCGGTAGCGCAGGTCCTTCGGCGGCGAACGCCACCACCGTTCCTTGCCCTTGGCCAGTTCGGGCGCCTCTTCGATGAAGCCGTGTTCGGCGAGTTGGCGCAGGTGGTAGCTGGTCGCGCCGGTGTTCTCGCCCAGCCGAGCGCCCAATGCTGTCGCGGTGGCCGGTCCGTTCTCGGCGAGCGCGCGCAGGATGCGCTGACGCAGGGGATGCGCGAGCGCGCGCAGCGCTGCGGGATCGGTGATCTCTCGGGGCGGTACCTCGTCGGCCATAGTTACAACGTACTCTTTGCACAAATATCTGTGCAAAGAAATTTATGCAACATGGAATCGCGGCCGTGGCTCCGGTGACGGAGGGTTCGACTTCGAGGTCAGGTTCCTGCCAGCGGACTACCAGGTGAGATCACGGTTCGGGAGCTGATGCTCGTCGAACCACGTCGCGACCATCTCAGCGGTGGCTGCGATGAGTTCACGGCGCTCGCTGCCATCGACATCGAGGGCCGAGGCGCGCAGCACCGCCGCGAATCCGGTGTTGACCACGACCGAGGCCATCACGTCGTATTTGTGGTCATCGCCTGGACCCAGGATCTGGATCACCAGCATCTTGATCATCAGCCGCAACCGCGGCTCGAACTCGGGAAGGCCGCTGCTGTAGAACTGCACGCCCGCGATCAGGGCCCGCAGCAGCCCGGCATTGGCGACCAATACGTCGGTGATGACACCGAAGATCGCGGTGAAAATCTCCTGGGTGGACAAGCCCCTGAGACTGAACATCGAGGTGGTGAACGCCGTTTCGATGTCGGTGAGCAGCCGGTCCAGCAGCTCGTCGACCATTCGCGAGCGGTCGTTGAAATAGCGGTACACCGTACCGATACTGACTCCGGCCGCCACCGCGATCCGATTGGTCGAGGTCTCGGTGATCCCGCGCTCCCCGAACAACTTCGCGGCGGCGTCGAGGATCTGGTTCCGCGTCGCCTTGGCTCGATCCTGCGTGGGCTGGCGGCGACTACGAGGGGGCGGGGGCACGCTTCGATCCTTACCGTTCACAACACTGAACTGCTGCAGCACAGCGTAGACCGAAGAAGACCACCCGATCGGCACACATCCGGCCATGCCGCTATCGCGTCCAGCCCACGGCGTACAAGGACTGGTTCACCTACAGCAAGGGCGGGCACCGGAACTTTCCGATACCCGCCCTGCACTATTCAGTGGGTATGTAGAGAACGGTCGCCGGCCAGTACCCGCGCCGCTGAAACCTTCGCGTCTACGGGCGCTGGGGGTAGATGCCCTCGGTGGCGATGGCGTAGAGGAGATTGTCGCCGAGCGTCTCACCGGCAGCCTTGAGGTTCGGCAGGGCGAAGGTCGTCCTGCCGTCGCCACCGAACTTGTTGCCGATCAAGCTGAACAGCGCCTGGTGGTCGGAGACCTTCAGGATGTCCCCATTGCACGGGTACCAGCCCTGCGGTGTCCAGCCGTAAGTGAAGATCGAGATCTGACCGAGAATTGGATCCATGTGCTGAAAAGTCCTCTCATACAACGGATGTGAAGATCGGACGACCGCGTCTGTGCGGTCGCACATGTTTTACCGCAGCCCTCGGCCCGGTCACAAACTCCGCCGCCACACCCCCTTCGCAACCCGTTCCGCGCCGGGAACCTCGGCATGTTGTCGCCCGGGCAGACCACCGCTGTCGATATTCGAAGTCCTCTTCTGCGATGTAGGGAGTCCATTTCAGCCGAGGGGTCGATCAACGATTTGCAGCTGACGTGACCGGCTTCCCGGTCACCGCTCGTGCACTATCCGGAACACGATCAGCGAGCCGAAGGCCACCGAGGCTGAGCAGGTCAGAGCTAGTTTCAGCCACGACCCGATAGGTCGAATTCGAGGTCGCGTGGTGCGCGGTGTCGCACGCGTCGTCGGCCGCTTGGCCCACGCCGTGCACCACGGTATGCGGTTCCTTGCCCGCCGGTCCCAGTTCAACTGACGGAGTCTGCTCACCCTTGTGCGGCGCAGCCCGCACCAGTGCCGCGGGTAACTCACCGTCCCCGAGGATGTTCGCACCTCGGGGACATCTCGTGCCCAGGCACCCTCGTACGAAAGCGTTCATTAAGGATCCGACATTCCGCGCTGGCTACGTTTCCCTCATCGAAGTCGGAAAAATCCGCTGCAGCAAGGCAATTCGCACCGATAGGCGAATGCGCCATGAAGGGAATACCAGTGAAGAATCCACTTTCTGCCGGAGTAGTACGTGCGGGACGTAATCGGCCCGAGCGCTCGGCTCGACGACTCGTCGGCCTGCTCGGCCGGGGGGCCGTCGTAGCTGCCGCGGCCATGATGGTGTTCGCGCCTGCCAGCTCGGCCGGGGCCGGCATCACAATGCCCAACGGCCTGAATGAACGCGTGTGTCTGGATGCGCTGACCCGCGACGGGCGCACGCTCACCGGAGTCGTCCAGGTATGGGCCTGCAACAACGGAGCGCAGCAGCGGTGGATTCCCGGGCCCAACGGCAGTCTGCGCAACGCTCTCGATGAACGCCTGTGCCTGGACGCGCTGACCCGCGACGGGCGCACGCTCACCGGAGTCGTCCAGGTATGGGCCTGCAACGGCGGCGCGCAGCAGCGGTGGATCGCCGGGCCCAGCCACAGCCTGCGCAACGGCCTGAATGATCGCCTGTGCCTGGACGCGCTGACCACCAACGGCCATACGCTCACCGGGCGGGTCCAGGTGTGGTCCTGCAACAACGGAGCACAGCAGCAATGGTGACGTCGAGATGCGCGTGCGAGATCGGCTTCAACGGCGCACAACGTGCCCGATCTCGACCGAACGGACACTGACCAGTCGATGCGCAGGCTGCGCGAGATACCAGGCGTCTGTTCCGTCCACGACCCGGGACCGGTTGGGTCGGCTCGCATCTCGCGGCGCTCGAGAACGCGCAGCGCGCCGAGTTCCTGGCGCTGGGTGTCGCGTGTCGGACGACCGCCCGATTGCCACGCATGCGGACGAATCGAAGGCGGCGGGGGCCGCTCTGAACCGGTGAGCCGCAGGACGGATTTCCCGCCGGTTGGCACACTGAAACGAGAGAGGCCCTCCCCGGCGAACCGGAAAGGGCCTCTGAACTGGAGCCGCCTGGGGGAATCGAACCCCCGACCTTTTCATTACGAGTGAAGCGCTCTACCGACTGAGCTAAGGCGGCGTGCCATTTCGGCGACGCGAGTCTATCGCGGGAAGGGGTAGAACGCGAAAACGGGTGGTCAGGTGGTGCGGGCGGTGATGAGGGTGGCGGTCATGGCGGCGATGGCGAAGCGAGGTTTCACGTTGAGGTCGAGGGCTTCGCGGCAGGCCAGGACTGCGTCGATGCTGCGGAGGAGGCCTTCGGGGCGGACGTTGGTGGCGAGGTCGGTGATCTCGTCGGCCATGTCGGGGTGGGTGAGGGTGATGGGGGTGCCGCGGCCGGCGAATCGCATGGCCAGGGCGTCGCGATACATGCCGGCGATGTCGATGAGGGCGCGATCGAGTGCGTCGCGGCCGGTGCGGGTGGCGCGGGACTTCTGGCGGCGTTCGAGGTCTTTGAGAACGCCCGCCGAACCGCGGGTGGCGGACGCCGAGCCCTTGCCGGTGCCACCCGCGCCGAGAGCGGTGGCGAGTTCGTCGCGTTCGCGGTCGTCGCGATCGGCGCTCATCAGTTTGGCTTCGTCGTCGGCTGACTTCACCAGTTCGTCGGCGGCGGCGTAGGCGGCGCCGGGGCGCTCGGTCGCGGTGACCAGAGCGAGGGCGCGCTTGCGTCGCTGGCGAGAGTCCTCGTCGGTGGCGAGGCGGCGGGCTCGACCGACATGGCCGCCGCTGATCGAAGCAGCCCAGTCGGCGGTCTTCGCGTCGAGTCGGTCGCGCTCGCGCAGGACCTGGGCGATCGCGGGAACGGTCGGTGTCACGAGGTGAACGTGCCTGCACCGCGAGCGCAGGGTGACGGAGATGTCCTCGGGGTCGACGGTGGGAGCACACAGCAGGAAGACAGTGCGGTCCGGCGGTTCCTCGACCACCTTGAGCAGCGCGTTGGCGGCCCCCTCGGTGAGGCGGTCGGCATCTTCGACAACCACGACCTGCCAGCGACCGGTGCTCGGGCGACGTGCCGCGATCTGCACGATGGCCCGCATCTCCTTGGTGCTGATGCTCAGCCCCTCGGGGATGATGCGCCGCACGTCACCGTGGGTACCGGCCATCGTGGTGGTGCAGGCATGGCACTGCCCGCACCCGACGGTCTCGGGATCGGTGCATTGCAGCGCCGCCGCGAAACACAGCGCCGCGACAGACCTCCCCGAACCGGGAGGCCCGGTGAACAACCACGAATGCGTCATCGCCCCGGTGACCACACCGGCCCGCGCCGCCTTCGCGGCAGCGGCCAGCTCGGTCTCGACCACGTCCTGGCCGACCAGTCGATCGAAGACACCTGCCACGCGCTACACCCTAGCCGCGGGGTCCGACAACACTTCCGGACGCCTTGGGTCATCAACGATCAGCTGATGCGGTAGCCAGGGCTCCGGCACCAGCGCGCGCACGGATTCACCCGCGAACGGGACGATCTACAGTGCGGACCACACCTCAGTGGCCCGCACCGCTCGCTCAATCGTCTTCTGTCCCAGCAGATTTCGCTGTGGCCTTCGTCGCCGGAGCCTTCTTGGCTGCGGTCTTCTTCGCGGTCGTCTTCTTGGCCGTGGTCTTGGTGGCAGCCTTGGTCGCGGTCGACTTCGCCGCAGCCTTCTTGGCGGGCGCCTTCTTGGCCGCCTTCTTCGCGGTCGTCTTCTTCGCCGCCTTCTTCACCGGCCCACGCGCCCGGCGATCGGCCAGCAGTTCGGACGCGCGTTCGTCGGTGATCGACTCGACCTCGTCACCCTTGCGCAGGCTCGCGTTGGTCTCGCCGTCTGTGACGTACGGACCGAAACGACCGTCCTTGATCACCATCGGCTTGTCGGTCGCCGAGTCCTTGCCCAGCTCACGCAGCGGTGCCGCAGCCGCGGCCTGACGCCCGCGACGCTTGGGCTCGGCGTAGAGCTTCAGCGCCTCCTCGAGGGTGACCGAGAACAACTGATCCTCGGTCGCCAGCGAACGGGAATCCGTACCCTTCTTCAGGTACGGGCCGTAGCGGCCGTTCTGCGCGGTGATCTCCTCACCCGAGGTGGGATCGTTGCCGACCACGCGGGGCAGCGAGAGCAACATCAGCGCGTCGTCGAGGGTGATCTCGGCCAGGTCCATCGACTTGAACAGCGAACCGGTGCGCGGCTTGACCTCCGCGGCCTTCTTGGTCTTCTTCGCGGGCGCCGCGTCCGGTTCGGGCGCGGGCGGTTCCGGCAGCACCTCGGTGACGTACGGGCCGAAACGTCCTTCCTTGGCGACGATTTCGTTCCCCGACACCGGGTCGACGCCGAGCGAGCGCCCCTCCTGCGGCGTCGAGAACAGCTTCTCGGCGACCTCGGGCGTCAGCTCGTCGGGCGGCAGATCGTCGGGCAGGTTCGCCCGCTGCGAGATCCGATCCCCTTCGGGGTCATCGGGATTGATGATCATCCGCTCCAGGTACGGACCGAAGCGGCCGACGCGGACCACGACATCGCGGCCCTCTTCGTCGACGAACATCTTGATCGAGTTCACTTCGCGCGCGTCGATGTCGTCGAGCTGCACGGAGACCATCTTCTTGAGGCCACCGGACCGCGCGACCGAACCCTCGGCGCCGGATTCGCCACCGAAGTAGAAGCTGGACAACCAGTTTCCGCGTTGCTCGCGTCCACCGGCGATGGCGTCGAGGTCGTCCTCCATCGCGGCGGTGAAGTCGAAGTCGACGAGTCGACCGAAGTAGGCCTCGAGCAGGCCGACCACCGCGAACGCCACCCACGCCGGGGCCAACGCGCTGCCGCGCTTGTAGACGTACCCGCGATCGAGGATCGTCTTGATGATCGAGGAGTAGGTCGACGGGCGGCCGATGCCGAGGTCTTCCAGCGTCTTGATCAGCGAGGCTTCGGTGTAGCGGGCGGGCGGGTTGGTGCTGTGGCCGTCGGGAGTGAGCTCGACGGCCGTGACGCTCTGGCCCTCTTCCAGTGCGGGCAAACGGGATTCGGCGTCGTCGGACTGGCCGCCCGCCTCCTCGTCCACGCTCTCGACGTAGGCCTTGAGGAACCCGGCGAAGGTGATGGTGCGACCCGAGGACGAGAACACACACTCCTCGCCGGTCCGCGCGGTGCCGGTGATGCGCAGGGTCAGCGTGGTGCCGCGCGCGTCGACCATCTGCGAGGCGACCGTGCGCTGCCAGATCATCTCGTAGAGCTTGAACTCGTCGTTGTCGACCTTCGAGGCCAGCTGACCGGGCGTCATGAAGGTGTCACCCGAGGGACGGATCGCCTCGTGTGCCTCCTGCGCGTTCTTGACCTTGCGGGTGTACTGGCGTGGCGACGGCGAGACGTACTCCGCGCCGTAGAGCTGGGTCGCCTGCGAGCGAGCCGCCGCGATCGCCGACTCCGACAGCGTCGTGGAGTCGGTACGCATGTAGGTGATGTAGCCGTTTTCGTACAACCGCTGCGCGACCCGCATCGTGCGCTCGGAGGTGAACCGCAGCTTGCGGCCCGCTTCCTGCTGCAACGTGGAAGTCATGAACGGCGGGTACGGCTTGCGCGTGTACGGCTTGGCCTCGGCCGAGCTGACCTCGAGCGCGGCGCCGTCCAGCGCCTCGGCCAGCCTGCGGGCATAGGCCTCGTCGAGCACGACGACACCGGTGGCCGACTTGAGCTGACCGTCGGAACCGAAGTCACGACCGGAAGCCACACGGTCGCCGGAGACCTGCACCAGGCGCGCGCCGAACGTGCGCGGGTTGGTCGAATCAGACTTCTCGTCGGGACCCGCGTCGAGCTTGGCGGCGATGTCCCAGTACCCGGCGGAGCGGAACGCGATGCGCTCGCGCTCACGCTGCACGATCACCCGGGTGGCGACGGACTGCACGCGACCGGCGGACAGCCGCGGCATGACCTTCTTCCACAGCACCGGGGAGACCTCGTAACCGTAGAGGCGGTCCAGAATGCGACGGGTTTCCTGGGCGTCGACCAAATCGTTGTCGAGCTCGCGCGTGTCGGCGGCGGCCGCGAGGATGGCGGGCTCGGTGATCTCGTGGAAGACCATCCGGCGAACCGGGACCTTCGGCTTGAGCGTTTCGAGCAGGTGCCAGGCGATGGCCTCGCCCTCACGGTCGGGGTCGGTGGCGAGGTAGAGCTCGTCGGCGTCGGCCAGCAAGCTCTTGAGCTCGGCGACCTTGGCCTTCTTATCCGGGTTCACCACATAGATCGGCTCGAAGTCGTGATCGACGTCGACACCGAGGCGGGCCCACGCTTGCCCCTTGTATTTGGCGGGCACGTCGGCGGCACCGCGCGGCAAGTCGCGGATATGGCCCACCGAGGCCTCGACCGTGTAGTTGCGACCCAGGTAGGGCGCGATCTTGCGGGCCTTGGTCGGCGACTCGACGATCACGAGACGACGCAGGGGTCGGCCCTGGTCGGCTGAACTGCGGTCTCGTGTTGCCACCGGCGAACACCTTCCTTCTAGATCCGCGCGTCGGGAGGTCCGCTCGGTGCGCGGCTGGGGCAGACGGCGACGTTCGGACATCACCACCAGTGACGTTTATACCCTGCGCACTTGGGGTAGAGGCATTTGCGGCGTTTCACGACGCGGGCGCTGTCCTGGGCGATGGTACCCGGAAATGACTCGTCCCCCTCCTCCGCATGCGGAGGAGGGGGACGAGGCGTTGTTGTGTTCCGCAGCTCAGGAGAGCGCGCGAACGCCGGTGGCCTGCGGGCCCTTGGTGCCCTGGCCTACCTCGAACTCGACCTTCTGGTTTTCCTCGAGGGTACGGAAGCCCGTGCCCTGGATCTCCGAGTAGTGGACGAAGACGTCAGCGGAGCCGTCCTCGGGCGCGATGAAGCCGAACCCCTTCTCCGCGTTGAACCACTTCACAGTTCCCTGTGCCATTCTGTTTCCTTCTCTTTCTACCGGAAACGGCGGACAACTGGGTTCGTCCACCGGGCCCGTTCCGACCGCTGTACTGTTGGTCCCCCTGCAAGGAAATCCTGAGCACGGCGTTCGCAACAACGATCCTGCTGATGGTTTGGACCTTGGATCCGTCCCTCGAACACAGAAGCTTGCGACCGAGACCCAGTGAACCATGTCTCTGCGCAATTCGACAGTCGAGTTACCGACTATTTGCAAAATTCATGATCTTGCGAATGTGCAGGTAAGGGACAGATTGGGTGTATCCGTACTTTCGGTCTGTTTGCTTCTTGATAACCGAGTGAGCTTCCAGCAAACATGCTGTGACCCAGATCGCTACTGGGTTACGAAATCCCAGGTAGTGGTTGTCGCACACACACGTTTCACACTTCGCGTGTCGCGTGAGAGAAGGACTGGATGAATCCGACAGACCGGACCGAGGTCCGAGAGCACGATACGGGCGAGAGCTATGGGCGATCGTTGCTCAATCGTGTCCTGACCGAGGCGGCTGCCGGCGGCAACCCGTTGACCCACATCGCCGAGCTGCCCGCACGGCGCGCACACACCACCGCGTGGCCGGAATGGGTGCCATCGGAGCTGGTCACAGCCCTGGACGCGCAGGAGATCACGCTGCCGTGGGAACACCAGACCCGCACGGCCGATCTCGCGGCGACCGGAAACCACGTCGTGGTGAGCACGGGAACCGCGTCCGGGAAATCGCTCGGTTACCAGTTACCGGTGCTCACCGCGCTGCACGACGACCCCCGCGCCACCGCGCTGTACCTCTCCCCCACCAAGGCACTCGGCGCCGATCAACTCCGCGCCGTCGGCAGCCTGATCCACGACAATCCGCTGCGAGAGGCGCATCCGGCGAGCTATGACGGCGACACTCCCGCCGAGGTCAGACAGTGGGTGCGGGCCAACGCCCGCTGGATCTTCACCAATCCCGACATGCTGCACGTCGGGATTCTCCGTTCGCATCAGCGCTGGGCACGGGTGCTGCGCAACCTGCGGTATGTGGTGGTCGACGAATGCCACGCATATAGAGGAGTGTTCGGTTCGCACGTCGCGCTGGTGTTGCGAAGGCTGCGTCGGCTCGCCCGGTTCTACGGCGCCGACCCGGTGTTCATCCTGTGCTCGGCGACCAGTGCCGATCCGGCCGCGTCGGCGAGCAGGCTGATCGGGGCGCCGGTGGCCGCTGTCACCCAGGACGGGTCGCCGCGCGGCGCCCGGACCGTCGCCCTGTGGGAACCGCCGCTGAGCGCGATGCGCGCCGGTGAGAACGGAGCACCGGTGCGGCGCACCGCGACCAGCGAGGCGGCCAAGATCATGGCGGCGCTGGTGGCCGAGGGCGCCAGGACACTGACCTTCGTTCGCTCGCGGCGCGGTGCCGAACTGATCGCGCTCGATGCCCGTCGCGTCCTCGCGGAAACCGCCCCCGAGCTGCAGGAACGGGTTGCCGCCTACCGGGCGGGCTATCTGGCCGAGGACCGGCGGGAGCTCGAGCAGTCGCTGTCGCAGGGGACATTGTTCGGCGCGGCGAGTACCAACGCACTCGAACTAGGCGTCGACATCGCGGGCCTCGACGCCGTGGTCATCGCCGGTTTTCCCGGAACGGTCGCCTCGTTCTGGCAGCAGGCCGGGCGGGCGGGCAGACGGACGCAGGGTTCGCTGGTGGTGCTCGTGGCTACCGACGACCCGCTCGACACCTACCTGGTACACCACCCGCGAGCGCTGCTCGACCGGCCGATCGAGGCCACCATCACCGACCCGTACAACCCTTACATCCTCGGCCCCCAACTGCTGTGCGCCGCGATGGAGCTGCCGCTCACCGACGAAGAGGCGAGCGAGTTCAGAGCCGACGAAGTACTCGCCGACCTCGCCGATCAGGGCCTGATCCGGCGCAGGCCGGGCACCCGCGGCGCGGGTGCGCGCTGGCACATCACCGCGCACACCCACCCGCACGACGACGTGGATGTGCGCGGTGGACTCGGCTCGCCGGTCGCGATCGTCGACGCCGAGACCGGACGCCTGCTCGGCACCGCCGACGCAGGCCGGGCACCCGCCACGCTGCACACGGGGGCTGTCCATCTGCATCAGGGCGAGACCTATCTGGTCGACGAACTGGACCTCGAGGGTGGTGTCGCGTTCGTCAACGAGGTGGATCCCGGCTTCACCACCAGTTCCCGGCAGATCACCTCGATCACCGTTCAGGGGGTGATCGAGGAGCGCGTGCTCGGCGCGGTCACGGCCGCATCCGCGCAGGTGGCGGTGACAAACCAGGTCGTCGGCTACCTGCGAACCTTGGTGACCGGCGAGGTGCTCGACCAGGTGGAGCTCGATCTGCCCGCGCAGACCCTGCACACCAAGGCCGTCCTGTATACCGTCACGCCCCGGCTGCTCGCCGCCGCGGACATCTCCGACGAACAGCTTCCCGGCGCGTTGCACGCCGCCGAGCACGCCGCCATCGGCATGTTGCCGCTGGTCGCGGGCTGCGACCGGTGGGACATCGGCGGTGTCTCCATCGCCGAACATCCCGATACCGGCGCGCCGACGGTGTTCGTCTACGACGGCCAGCCCGGTGGCGCCGGGTTCGCCGAGCGCGGATTCGCCCAGCTCACGGACTGGTTGTCCGCCACGCTGAGCGTGATCCACAGCTGCGCGTGCCAGGACGGCTGCCCCTCGTGCGTGCAATCGCCCAAGTGCGGAAACGGCAACAACCCCCTGGACAAGGACGCCGCCGCGCGCTTGCTGGCCGCCGTTCTCGGCGAGCTGCGGGCTCATCGGGAGCTACCTGCGGATTCATGATGTCCGCACGCTCGCGGCGTGACCGGCGAGACACCGCACTCGAAGAATGTTGGTCACTCGTCCGAATTACTGCTGACCAGCAGCGATATGTCAGCCGACGCCCCGTGTCCGAATAAAAAGGACCACTCTTCTATTAACTGGCACATAGCCAACTGGAGCCACGGGCGCGATTACATCGTTTTTTTCATTTTTTTCTCGCCCAGATCAAAGAATGCGCATGAAATAGCGCATAAGCACTTCCGGTTAATTCGAATTGGTTCGGCGCGGAACAACCACCGGCCAGTGATAACACTTGCGCGTCACTCATTCTCTTCCACCGGACCCGCCCGTGCTGAAGCCTGCACAGTGCGCATACCGAACACTCCCGCTGACACATTCACCTCGACATCTACAACAACATCCCACTGCGCGACCGAGCACCGCCGTACTCGAACCCCCATCCGCCGGGCGATCTCCCCGGCCTCCCCACATGCCGTCTCCGCGCTCTCCGCCAAGAGACCCGCCGCGGCCAGCGCGCCCAGATCCGCGGCCCCCTGCGCCCGATGCCGAGCCACCACCGCTACACCCACCTGGCCCACCAGCAACGTCAGGCAGATCAACCCCGCCAACGCCACACACACGAACGCCGTTGCCCCGCCTCCATCCGCCGTGAACCACGACGACCTACGGTCCTTCGACCCGTACGGTTTCACTTCTCGAGCCGTTCCCTCCGCCGGCACCTGCGCATCGCTGTCACGGATCCACTCCCGGCTCGGTGACGGCCACCGCTTCGGCGCGAAGGCGCAGGCCGGGCAGGAGTGGGGTGTTCGCGGCGACGGTGGCGACCACCCGATCGCCTTCGGTGCGGAGTTCGACGGTCGCGCCCGATGGGGCGACAGATCGTCCCGCGGTGATCGCGCGCGAGGTGTCACCCCGGGCAGCGAGGCGGGCAGTCTCGCGGGCAGCATCGGTGCAGCGGACCTGGGTGGATCCTGCGAGCAGTGCGCCGACACACAGGGCTACGGCGCACACCAGGGCCGCGAGTGCGATGGCGGCCTCGACCGTCACCGCACCCGCGTCGGCCCCGAGAGTGCCGGTGTCGCAGCGGTTTACACGCTCGTGTTGAGTGCCTTGTCGATGATGCCGGTCAGCGCGTTGACAATGCTGTCCCCGGTGACGACCCCGTAGAGCACGGCTCCGAAGGCCGCCGCGGCGATAGTGCCGATCGCGTACTCCGCCGTGGACATGCCGTCGTCCTCGAGCAGCAGACGCGTGATGCGAGTGCGGGCCCCCAGGTATACCGCGTGCGCGAACGTCATCGTGATCCCCTCTCTGGTTGCACCGCGCGGCTGATCCGCGCGGTGAAGTTTCGGTGGCCCCGTCGCAACCGGTCACAGCAGCCCACCGCCGCCGAGCACGCGGTCGGCGAGGCCGATAACGACCGGCACGATGCCGAGGCAGACGAAAGCGGGCAGGAAGCACAGGCCGAGCGGGCCACCGATCAGCACGCCGGCGCGTTCGGCGCGCGCGACGGCAGCGTCCTCCACGGCTTCGCGGCGTTGCGTGGCGAGTTCGCCGACTGCCGCGGCCAGCGAGGCGCCGGAGCGCGCCGAACGACGCGCCATCCTGGCCAGCGACTCCACGTCATCGGCGCCCGCCGACCCCACCGCATCGGCGGCCGCCCGTTCCCATGCCGTGGCCGCGTCGGCGCCCAGCGCGAGAAGGTCTGCGGCCCTGAGCAATGCCGCCCGAAGAACCGGCGGCGCTGTCGGCGCGCTGGCTCGCGCGGCCGCGGCCATCGGCAGTCCCGCTCGGAGACACGCGGCCAGTAGATCGAACGCGGACGCCGACCCGAGCGGGTCGACCTTCGCGGTGTCACCTGCCGTCCCGGAGACGCCGGCCGTCGTCGGACCGAGCGCACGCACCCGTCGACTGACGGCCACTCGCCCTGGTAGCAACACAATCGCCACGGCCGCGATCAGCAACGCCCCCGGCGCAGCAGCACCATCCATCCCCTGCACAGCAAATCCCCTCCTCGAAGTTCGGTCCACACCCATCCACACCCCGATCCGAACTGCCCCACGCGGGGCACCGCGATCAGCGCGTGGTCTTGTTCGGTGATCACATCTGTCCACAGGCATTCGGCGACTACTCCCGCCCTGCCGTCGGGCCGTGACGCACACCGAGTGACGCTGTGCTCTTGCAGCGGTGCACATTTGTCCACAGGGCATCCACACGAGTTGTCCACTACCGCCGTCCGTTCGACACCGTCCGGTGCGGATCAGGCGGTGCTCTTACGGGTGATGACATCTGTCCACAGCAGTCCACAGCAGGCGAGGGCGGCGCCCAGCGGGAGAAGTAGTTCCCCGGCTGGAGCAGCGAACAGGATGGTGAGCGGGGCAGCTCCCATCAGTTGTCCCAGGCCGATGCCTACCAGGGGAAGGCCGGCCAGGACGGTGGCCGATGCTCGGGCGCCGGCCAGTGCGGCTTCGGTGCGGTCGCGAAAGCGGATGCGTCCGAGTAGGTCGGACCTGGCGGCGGCGAGTAGTTCCGCCAGCGCCAAGCCGTGCTCTTCGGCCACCCGCCAGGCTGCGGCGACTCGCGACAGTTCCTCGGCGACAATCGAATCCGGCTGGACCCAACCGTCGGCTCCGGAACCACCGAGGCGGCTGCGGCCGGCACTGATCGCCAGTACGCGCGCCGCTTCGCCGCGCGACTCGGCTGCGGCGGATTCGGCCGCCGCGCTCGGGTGGGCGCCCACGCGGAGCTCCCCGACCACAGCTTCGAGGCCGGCCAGGAGGTAGCCGCATTCGCGCCGCCATTCGCGGTCACCTCGACCACGCCGTTGACGGACCGCCACAGTGGTTCCCAGCATCAGTGCGGCCGACCCGACGCCGGGTCCGAACATGAACGCCGTGCACCCCAGCGAGATTCCTGCACACCACTCCACAGGCACGCGTTGTCGCGCAGTGCTCCCGCTCGGCGCGAACAGCCGGGTGAACCGTCGTTGACCGCCTGCCACCGGCAGCACCAGCACCGCGATCGCGCAACAGAGCAACGCACTACCCATGAGGCCGCCTCCTCCACACCGAAACCCGCATCTCGTTCGCCACACTCGCCGGGGGCGGCTCCGAGCTCTACCCGCGGCGATCGCCGCTCCGCCTCGCCGACCACCGACCACCGCCCGGAATAGCGCGTAGACCTGTGAAGCCAGTTCCCTGCCCCTGTAATTCGCTCATGGCGACACGAATCCCCCGGAGCCACCACCGCATACGCAACCGAGTTACTCATCCGAGACGCACCTCGAGCAGCCGGTGGAGTTCGCCGGTCGCGGGAGTCGGGTGGTCGTCCGCCCGCCAGGCGGGGGTGATGTGGACTCCCTCGAAATCACGGTGCAGGACCCCGATTTCGTGGAGAGCACGGGTTCCGTCGGAGCGGCGCCGAACGTGCAGGACTACCTGGACGGCGGCAGCCAGCTGGCTGTGCAGGGCCGCCCTGTCCATCCCGCCGAGCGCCGCCAGTGCCTCCAGGCGCGCCGGAACTTCCTGAGGCGAGTTGGCGTGGACGGTCCCCGCACCGCCGTCGTGGCCGGTGTTGAGGGCCGTCAAGAGATCGACGACTTCGGCACCACGGACCTCTCCGACGACGATGCGATCCGGGCGCATCCGCAGGGCCTGACGGACCAAGTCGCGCACCGTAACAGCGCCTACCCCCTCGACATTGGCCGTCCTGGCAACCAGCCGAACAACATGTGGATGGACCGGAGCGAGCTCGGCGGCGTCCTCCACGCAGACGATTCGTTCGGCCGGGTCGACGGCGGCGAGCAGGGCCGAGAGCAAAGTAGTCTTTCCCGCTCCGGTACCTCCCACGACCAGGAACGCGAGGCGGGCGCGGACGATGTCGCCGAGCAGACGACGGGCGTCCGGAGGAATCGAACCGGCGGCCGCCAGCGCGTCGAGGCCCTGGGTCGCGGGGCGGAGGATGCGAAGGGACAGGCATGTGCCGTCGTGGGCGACGGGGGCCAGTACCGCGTGGAGTCGAACGCCGAACGCGTCGCCCAGCGTGGCTTCGGTTCCGGCGAGTTTGCCGTCGACCCAGGGTTGAGCGTCGTCGAGGCGGCGGCCCGCGGCCGAGGCCAAGCGCTGGGCGAGGCGGCGAACAGCGGCTTCGTCGGCGAAGCGGACATCGGTCAACTCCAGGCCGCGGCCACGGTCCACCCATACCGCATCCGGCCCGGTGACGAGTACATCGGCGACCCGAGGATCGTGCAGCAACGGCTCCAGCAGCCCCGCACCGGTCATCTCGGTCTGCAACAGGCGCAGGGCCCGGAGCAGATCGGTGTCGGCAAGCACCCCGCCCGCTTCCGTACGGATCGCGGCCGCCAGCTGCGCGGCATCTGGCACGCCCGGATGCTCGGCGAGGCGCTCACGGACGCGTTCGAGGAGGTCGACGGTCACAAAGGAGGTCATGTCGCGCCGGCTCCGTCCATCCGAAGGGCCGCACGACGGATGGAGCGCCGGGCGCTGACGGGGGTAGTCATCCCTCGGCTCCGACCATGGCGAGGACGGCGTCAGCGGCGTCGCGCAGGGGGCCGCGCCGGCGGACGCTCAGGCCACCGCGTTCGAGACGGGAGGCGAGGCCGGCCTGCCCGCGTACCGCGGCGAGAAGGGGCAATCCGAGAAGTTCGGCGACTTCCGCGCCGCGCAGTCCGCCGGGCGCGGGACCACGGACGACCAAGCCGCGGTTGGGGTTTCGTTCTCCGAGATAGGCCGAGACGACTTCGGCCGCGGCGATGGAGCGCAGTCGGGCCGGTACTACGAGGACGACCAGATCGGCGGCGTCGAGCATCGCGTCGGCCGCCGGGCCACGCTCGCACGACACATCACATACCACGAGATCTCCTGCGTCCCTGCCTGATTCGATGACCGCACGGACCGCCGCCGGCGCCAGCCCGACGAACGCGTGCCCCACGGAAGCCGAGTCGGGCCGTGATCGCCCCGGACCCACCCCGGTGGCGGGTCGCGCTCGGCCGCAGGACAACACCGCCAAGCCGGGAGCCCCGACGGGCAACGCGTTGTGCAGCGCCGCAGCCGACACCCGTCCGTCCTCGATGATCAGGTCCGGCCAGCGCAGGCCCGGCACGTTCTCCATGCCCAAGACCAGATCTATCCCACCGTCGAGCGGGGCACCGTCGATCAGCACCGTGTCGTGACGCACCCGCCGCGCGGCCCCGCGCAGCGCGGTCGCCGCGGCTAGCGTGGATGCGCCGGCACCTCCTCCCGCGCCGACCACCGCGACGACTATCCCTTCACCCGTGCGGGATTCGGCGTGTTCGGCGAACTGTTCGACCAGTGCGACAGCCGCCGTGGGCAATGCGACAACACGTTCGGCACCCACCGCCGTCGCCGCTTGCCAGTCGGGCACGGCAGGTTCCCCCTCGGTGACCAGGACGACGCCCGCCCGCCGCGGGAATCCGCCGACGGCGGCGGCAACAGCGGCGGCGGTATCGAGGATGACCATGCCTGACCCGGCCCACGCATGCCTGCCGACCGGCATCACCCGTTCCTCGGTGACGCGCTCGGCGGCCGCCGCGACTCGACGCACCTCCGCGCGTAGCCGTTCATCACGCACGAGCACGAGAGCGGGCGCGATCTGTGGCGGGCCACCGCGCATCGGGACTGGGTTCATGCGACTCAGCGTTGCCGAGCGAGGAGTTCATCAACACCCCGAAAACACCGATTGTGGATAACTCGGGGGTGTGGAGAACTTTGACGATCGTCCTGAAAATAGAGGACGGCCCCAGCCGGGGGGGAGGAGGCTGGGGCCGTCGGGTTCAGCCCCGGGGGGTCGGGCTGAACGCGCCTGGACTAAGTCCAGGTGCCAGCAATACTACACCCACCCCCTGCCGCGGGCGCAAGTAGCATTCGCCGACATTCTTCGGCGATTCGCGCCGCCCGGCGTCCCCGGGGCAAACCCTTTTCCACGGTGCGGGCAGTCGATCCTGCGGTGCGCGCAGGTCGTGCCTATCCTGTTGACGTGACGCCAGAACGCGACCAGACCTCGCCTACGGACACAAGTCTCGGCAAAACGGGCCGAGCCCCGGTGCCGGGCGGGCGCGTCGCCGCGTTCTTCGACCTCGACAAAACGGTGATCGCGAAGTCGAGCGCTTTCGTCTTCAGCAAACCGTTCTACGCGCAGGGTCTGCTCAACCGCAGAGCCGTGTTGGAGAGCAGCTACGCACACTTTTTGTTCCTGCTTTCCGGTGCAGATCACGACCAGATGGAACGGATGCGGGCAAACCTCGCCAACATGTGCGCGGGCTGGGATGTGGAGCAGGTGAAAACCATTGTGGCCGAGACTCTTCACGATCTGGTCGACCCGCTGATCTACGCCGAGGCCGCCGATCTGATCGCCGATCACAAGATCCGCGGCCACGATGTGGTGATCGTCTCGGCCTCCGGCGAGGAGATCGTCGGACCGATAGCTGAGGTGCTCGGCGCCTCGCACACCGAGGCGACCCGGATGGTCGTCGAGGACGGCAAGTACACCGGCGATATCGAGTTCTACTGCTACGGCGAGGGCAAGGTCGCCGCCATCGAGAAGCTCGCCGCCGAGCAGGGCTACGACCTGTCGCGGTGCTACGCCTACTCCGACTCGGTGACCGACGTGCCGATGCTGAGCACCGTAGGCCACCCGACCGCGGTGAACCCCGACCGCGCGCTGCGCAAGGAGGCGGCCAGCCGCGGCTGGCCGGTGCTCACGTTCTCCAACCCGGTGTCGCTGTGGTCACGATTCCAGGCGCCGTCGACCACCACTGTCGCCGCGACGGCGGCCGTCGGACTGAGCGCGATCATCGCCGGCGCGATCAGCTACCGACTGCTCCGCAAACGACGCTGACCGGCCGCTTGCAGCACGAATCTCCGAGTGACACGCCGAATTCATCGGGATTCGGTTATGCCCACGAAACCCTTGATGTGAGTGCCATCACAGTGTAAGAATGGAGTCACGGAAGGACGGAAGGCCAAGACGGAGCCGGAAGAGAAGGTTTCGCCTCCCATCCCACCCTTCCCAGCACGGACACCAGGCACCCACGCGGAGCGCGCCGCGACAAGGCCGAAAGAGTTGTGGGCCTGCGAAATTCGAGCCAACGTCGGCGAACGCCTCGCACAGGTTGCGGGGATGAACCGGCGGGGCTGGGATGATCGCCGAGGCCACCGAACACAACCCACCCTGCACGCTTGGTAACCGGGTGTTCCGTGCTAGCGGGCGGTGAGGTCGAGCAATCGACAACGCCGCCCGTTTCGATGTGTACGGCCGGTTCAGCCGGCCGCCGCGTCGGCGATCGAGTTCGCCTCGCGGGCCCCGTCTTCCAACGCGCCCGCGCAGAACAGCACCCAGCCACCCACGCCCTCCGCGGTGCCCATGCCGAATCCGGCGGCCGCGTCGAGGTAGGCCTGTCGGCGGCGCAGCCAGAACACTTCGGGCACGCCGAGGCTGTGCGGGTCGAGTCCGCTGGATACCGCGACCAGTCGCGAGGCAGCGCGCGCGACGACACCGTCACCGGTGCCGAACGGGCGCAACGACAGCAGCTCGCCGTGCACGATCGCCGCGATCACCGGGGCGGGCGCCTTGCTCGACTGGACGGTTTGCGTGAGCATGTCGAGCCGCTCGGCGACGCCGGGAGTCGAGCGCGGGCGACCGAGTTCCTGCCCGTCGGTCACCAGGTCGGCGGCGGCGAGCAGGTGCAACCGGGCCAGCGCCTGCAGGGGCGCGCGCCGCCAGGTGCCGACGAGATTGGTGAGCGCGTCGCCGTCGAGCGCCTGACCCACCCGCAACGCGCCGGCCAGCACCGGGTCACTGACCTGGCCGTCGGCAGGCAGGTCGGTGCTCGCGCCTTCGATGGCCGCCGAGGAGCGGGCGGCCCGCACGGCGGCTTCGGCGGCGGTGGTCGCCCAGCCACGCCGGTTCGACTTGTGCCGATGCACGGCCGCGAGCGCGTCGCGCGCCTTGTCGGCGGCCTCGCGCACGCCGGGCAGGTCGACCAGGGGCTGGAGCGGATCAGTCACGGCATGGAGGTTACCGCTCGTACAGTGCGGCCCCCACGGTCACATACAACCCGCGCACCGTCGGCCAGCTGCGATCCGGCCACGGCACCTCGGCGAGCCGCTTGGCTGCCGGGGTCACCGCCCTGCGCCGCCGCGCTTCCCGCTCGGCCAGCCGTTCAGCATCGATTCGGTCCACCGGCGTCTCCAACCCCGCGATCCAACCCGCACCACCTCGGACGAATCCACGCTACGCCGATGAGCCGGGCTCTCGAAGAGTTTCGAGAGCCCGGCCGGCACCCTTACCCCGTGAGCAGCTCGCGACCAGGAATCGCCTCGAGCAATGCCCGTGTGTACTCCTCGCGCGCAGATGCGAACACCTCGTCCGTTGTGGCCGCCTCCACCACCTTCCCCTCGCGCATGACCAACACGTTGTCCGCGATCTGCCGAACAACCGCCAGGTCGTGAGTGATGAACAAATACGTCAGCCCCAGCTCGGCCTGGAGGTCGTTGAGCAAGGTGAGGATCTGAGCCTGGACCAGGACGTCCAGCGCCGAGACCGCCTCGTCGCAGACCACCATCTCGGGCGAGAGGGCCAGCGCGCGGGCGATCGCCACCCGCTGACGTTGCCCGCCCGACAACTCGTTGGGATAGCGCCGCAGCACCGACGCAGGCAGCGACACCTTGTCGAGCAGGTCACGCACCACCGCTTCGCGCTCGGCGGGAGTACCGATCTTGTGCACTCGCAGCGGTTCCTCGATCGTGCGGAAGATCGAGTACATCGGATCGAGCGAGCCGTAGGGATTCTGGAAGATCGGCTGCACCCGCCGCCGGAAGGCGAACGCGCCCTTGCTGTCGAGCTTCGCGACGTCCTTGCCGTCGAACTCCACGGTGCCCGACGTCGGTTCGAGCAGGCCGAGCACCATCTGCGCGATGGTCGACTTGCCGGATCCCGACTCACCGACGATCGCGGTGGTGGTGCCGCGACAGACCGTGAAACTCACCTCGTCGACGGCCACCAAGTCCGTGGACAGCCACGGCCGCTTGCCGCGAATCTTGAACGCCTTGGACAGGTTTCGCACATCGAGCACGGTGTCGGGCACTGCGTCGGATGCCTTCTCGGCGACAGCCACTTCGACAGCCTGCGCGCGCACTTCGGCCCGCTGCCGCGACGACGACATCCGCGATGCCGCCAGCGACGGCGCCGAGTTCACCAGCTTCTTGGTGTACGCATGCTGCGGATCGCGCAGAATCTGCAGTGCGGGACCGGATTCCACCACCTTGCCGCGATACATCACCACCAGGTGCTCGGCCCGTTCCGCGGCGAGGCCGAGGTCGTGGGTGATCAGCAGCACCGCGGTCCCCAGCTCGGTGGTGAGCTGTTCGAGATGGCCGAGGATCTGGCGTTGCACCGTGACGTCGAGCGCCGAAGTCGGCTCGTCGGCGATCAGCAGTTTCGGCCTGCACGACAGGCCGATCGCGATGAGCGCGCGCTGGCGCATACCACCGGAGAACTCGTGCGGGTACTGGTTCACGCGGCGTTCGGCATCGGACATACCCGCCTCGGCCAGCAGTTCCACCGCGCGTTCGCGGGCCGCGGCGCCGGTGGCGATACCGTTGGCCACCAGGGTTTCCCGGATCTGGAAGCCGATCTTCCACACCGGGTTCAGGTTCGACATCGGGTCCTGTGGAACCAGGCCGATGCCGTTGCCGCGGATGGCGACGATCTCCTTCTCCGACGCTTTCGTCAGGTCCTTGCCGTCGAACAGGATCGAACCGCCGGTGACCCTGCCGGTGCCGGGCAGCAGGTTGATGATGGCGTGCGCGGTGGTGGACTTGCCCGAGCCGGATTCGCCGACGATGGCGACGGTTTGCCCGGGGTAGACGGTGAGGCTCACGCCGCGGACGGCGGGGATCTCCTTACCGTCGGAGGTGAAACCGACGTCCAGGTCCCGGATTTCGAGCAGGGGCTCGGGCGCGGATTTGTCGAGGCTCATCGGGTGCGCTCCTTCGGATCGAGCGCGTCGCGCACCGCGTCGCCGAGCATGATGAAGCTCAGCACGGTGATGGCCAGCGCGGTCGCCGGATAGAACAGGATCGGCGAGGTACGGATCTCGGTCTTGGCGCGGTCGATATCGGCGCCCCAGGACACGATGCTCGGCGGCAGACCGACGCCGAGATAGGACAGCGTCGCCTCGGTGACGATGAAGACGCCGAGCCAGATGGTGGCGACCACGATCAGCGGACTCGCCGAGTTGGGCAGCACGTGTTTCATCAGCGTGCCGAGACGCGACACGCCCAGCGCCTTCGCGGCGGTGACATATTCGCTGTTCTTGGCCTCGATCACCGCGCCACGCGTGATGCGCGCGGCCTGCGGCCAGGTGAAGGCCACCAGGATCGCGACGACCGTCATGATCCCCGCGGGCCGCAGCAGCTGCAGCAGCACGATCGCGGCCAGCACCATCGGAATGGCGTAGAAGATCTCGGCGATGCGCGAGACGATCGTGTCGAGCAGCCCACCGTAGAAACCGGAAATCGCGCCGAGGATGCCACCTACCAGCAGGAACAGCATCGCCGATGCGATGCCGACGCTCACCGACGCTCGCGCGCCGTAGACGGTGCGGGCATAGACATCACAACCCTGCTTGTCGAAGCCGAACGGATGACCCTCGCGCGGGCCGTCCATGCCGAACTCCCCCAGGCACAACCGCGGGTCCTGGCTGGTGAACAGCGACGGCCACACCACCACGAGCATGACGAACACGATCAACACCACCGAGACCAGGAACACGGGGTTTCGGCGCAGCCGCCGCCACGCGTCGCCCCAGATGCTGGTCGGGGTGCCCTGGTCCAGGACACGGTCGGTGGCGAGCACCTCCACCTCGTCGGCGGGGGCCACGAAATGCTGTTGCTTGTCATGCATAGCGGATCCTCGGGTCCAGTGCGGCGTAGAGCAGGTCGATCACGAGGTTGACGATCAGGAACACCACCACCAGCACCGTCACGAACGACACCACCGTGGGTGGCTCGCCGCGGATGATCGCCTGGTACATGGTGCCGCCGACGCCCGGAATGTTGAAGATGCCCTCGGTGACGATCGCACCCGCCATCAACGCGCCGAAATCGGCGCCGAGAAAGGTGACGACCGGGATCATCGAATTCCGCAGAATGTGCACGCTCACCACGCGTCGGCGCCCGAGCCCTTTGGCCGTCGCTGTGCGAACGAAGTCGGCGGATTTGTTCTCCGCCACCGAGTTTCGGGTCAGCCGCAGTACATAGGCGAACGACAGCGAGCCGAGCACGAACGCGGGAACGATCAACTCGCTCAGGCTCGCTTTACCCGTGACAGTAACCGGGGCGATCCCCCATTTCACACCCAGAAAGAATTGCGCGAGATAACCGACGACGAACACCGGCAGAGCGATGATCACCAGGCTCGCGATGAGCATGGTCGAATCGAAGAGCTTGCCCTTTCGCAACCCGGCGATCATGCCGAACAAGATGCCGAACAGACCTTCGATGAACACGGCGAGAAATGCCAGCCTGATAGTGATCGGGAAGGCGCGTTCTAGTTCTTCACGAACCGGTCTACCCGAGAACGAGGTGCCGAAATCTAAAGTCAGAATTCCCTTCAAATAATGCAGGTACTGCACGATGAAAGGCTGATCGAGGTGATACCGGGCGCGCAGTACCGCCTCAGCGGCCGGCGTCAGCTGTTTCTCGCCGGCCAGGGCCTTGATCGGGTCACCCGGAATCAGAAAGACCATTGCATAGATGAGCAGCGTCGCGCCCAGGAATACCGGGATCATCTGGAGCAGACGCCGAACTACGTACCAAGCCATCGTTTCCTCCGAAAACGACCGGGGCCGAGCCACTTCGCAGTGGCCCGGCCCAGCTGTCGAGTTCTATTTCTCGATGTTCTCGAAGTCGAACAGGCCGTTCCAGGTGAGCTCGGCCTTGGTGACCTTGTCCGAGCGACCCGCGTTGGCGACGTAGTCGAACACTGGGATGTCCGCCATCTCCTTGATCATGATCGCCTGCGCTTGCGCGATCAGCTTGTAGGAATCCGCCTGTGTCGGGGCGGCGAGGGCGGCGTTGAACAGCCGGTCCACCTCGGGATTGTTGTAGTTGACGTTGTTGGTCTCGGAGAAGCTGTAGTACTGCGAACTGAGGAACTGCATCATCGTGGGGTAGTCGCCCTGCCAGCCATAGCGGAACGCGGTACCGATCGTCTTGGCGTTCACCGCGTCGCGAATGTTCTTGAACGTCGGCATCGGGTTGGCGACCGCGTCGATACCGAGGGTGTTCTTCACGCTGTTGGCGACAGCTTCGATCCAGGCCTGGTGGCCGCCGTCGCTGTTGTAGGTGATCTGGTACTGACCCGACCACGGCGACATCGCGTCGGCCTGCGCCCACAGTTTCTTGGCCTGGTCGGGGTTGTAATCGAACACTTCCGCACCCGGCAGGTTCGCGTCGTAGCCGGGCAGGGTCGCGGCGGTGAAGTCGCGCGACGGCGTGCGCGTGCCGTTGAAGATCTTGTCGATGATCTGCGGGCGATTGATCGCCATCGAGATGGCCTTGCGACGCAGAATGCCTTCCTCGCCACCGAAATGCGGCACGGTGGTCTGGATGCCGATGTGCTGGTTCTGCGCGGTCGGCTTGGTGATGGCACGGTCGCCGAGATCGCTCTCGTACGTGGTGATCGCGCTGTCGGGAATGGTGTCGAGTGTGTCGAGATTTCCGGCCTGCAGATCCGCGTACGCGGTGTCGTAGGACTGGTACATCACGAATCGCAGGCCCTTGTTCTTGGCCGGGCGGCCACCGGGATAGTCCGGGTTGGGCGTGAGATCGATCTTCACGTTGTGTTCCCACGAACCGAACGCGTAGGGACCGTTGCCGATCGGCTTCTCACCGAACGCCTTCATATCCTTGAAAGCGGCATCGGGCAGCGGATAGAACGGCGCGTAGCCGAGCGCGCTCTCGAAGTCGATCGAGGGCGACTTCAACTCGACGGTGAAGGTGCGATCGTCGACAACCTTCAAGCCCGACATCGTCTTGACGGTGGGATTCTCGGCACTCACCTCGTCGAACCCGGCAATCGGGCTGTACACGTAGCTCTGCAGCTGCGCGTTGTCGGCGAGTGCGCCGTAGTTCCACGCGTCGACGAACGATTTCGCGGTGACCGTGGTGCCGTCGGTGAACTTCCAATTCGGCTTGATAGTGATCTTGTACGACTTCCGATCAGCCGTCTCGATCTTCTCGGCCACCTCGTCGTGGGCCTCACCGCTGGCGTCGTAGTACTTCAGCCCGGCGAACAAACGGTCGACGACACGGCCGCCCATGTTCTCGTTGGTATTGCTGGGCACCAACGGATTCTGCGGCTCGCCCGCATTGGTGGTGACGATGCTCGAATCAGCACTGTCGTCGGACGAGCACGCGGTGAGACCGAGGCTTGTGGCCGCCAGTCCCGCCGCGACCAGCGCGGTCGCTCTGATGAATCTCAACGCTCTCTCCCGGTTCAATTCCGTGGCTAACGGTCGGAGGTTAGCGGCTCCGGCTGGATTTTTCAGCGATCCGAGCCATTTTCAGTTCACATGTATCAGTACGGTTACTCGCTGGAAACGCAGGAAAAATTGCCGAGCCCCTCGCTCTCGGCAGAAAAATATGAACAAATATCGGGAACGCTCAGCTGGACCGTTGAGTAAAAACGATAGCTCGCGACCGTCCGGTCTGTCCGGCGAAGTCATCGGATGAACTAGCCCTATTGACCGCCGCGAAACATCGTCACGACAACGGGACACGCCGTCGCGGGTCAGTTGGCTACTGTCTAGACAGCTGGGCCGCACCCCGGCGACCGACCCGACCGCACCAGGCATGTGAGGCTGAACCGACGTGACCGAAACTGCTGCAGGACACCAGGACTCGTTTCCGCCCAGTGCGGAATTCGCCGCCGCCGCCAACGCGGACGCCACGCTCTACGACCGTGGCGAGACCGACCGCGACGGCTTCTGGGCCGAACAGGCCAACCGGCTGCACTGGCACAAACCCTTCACCGAAGTACTCGACTGGACCAACGCGCCGGTCGCGCGCTGGTTCGGCGACGGCGAGCTCAACGTCGCCTACAACTGCGTCGACCGCCACGTCATCGACGGACACGGCGATCAGGTCGCTATCCACTGGGAAGGCGAGCCCGGCGACTCGCGCGACATCACCTACCGCGAACTGCTGGAGGAGGTCTCGCGAGCGGCGAACTATCTGACCGAGCTCGGACTGGAGGCAGGCGATCGCGTCGCGATCTACATGCCGATGGTGCCCGAGGCAATCGTGTCGATGCTGGCGTGCGCGCGGCTGGGACTCACGCACTCGGTGGTGTTCGCGGGCTTCTCGCCGAGCGCGCTGCGCCAGCGGGTCGACGACGCCGAGGCCCGACTGATCATCACCACCGACGGACAGTGGCGGCGCGGCAAGCCCGCACCGCTCAAGGAGGCCGTCGACGAGGCGCTGGCCGCCAAGGGCGACGTGCCGTCGTCGGTGGAGCACGTGCTCGTGGTGCGCCGGGTCGGCACGGAGGTGCCGTGGACCGACGGTCGCGATCTGTGGTGGCACGAAACCGTCGCCGTCGCTTCACCTTCACACGATGCGCAGCCCTTCCCCGCCGAGCACCCGCTGTTCATCCTCTACACCTCCGGCACCACCGGAAAACCCAAGGGCATCCTGCACACCACCGGCGGATACCTCACCCAAACCGCCTACACCCACCACAACGTCTTCGACCACAAAGCCGGAGACGACGTCTACTGGTGCACCGCCGACATCGGCTGGGTCACCGGACACAGCTACATCGTCTACGGCCCCCTCGCCAACCGCGCCACCCAGGTCGTCTACGAAGGCACCCCCAACTCCCCCGACGAACACCGCCACTTCCAGATCATCGAGAAGTACGGCGTCACCATCTACTACACCGCACCCACCCTGATCCGCACCTTCATGAAATGGGGTCGGGAGATCCCCGACGCCCACGACCTGAGCACCCTGCGACTGCTCGGCTCCGTCGGCGAACCCATCAACCCCGAAGCCTGGCGCTGGTACCGGGAAGTCTTCGGCGCGAACAAGACTCCCATCGTCGACACCTGGTGGCAGACCGAGACCGGCGCCATCATGATCGCGCCACTGCCCGGCGTCACCGCGGCCAAACCGGGCGCCGCGATGGGCCCGCTGCCCGGCATCTCCGCGACGGTCGTCGACGAAGAGGGCAAACCGGTGCAACTCGGCGAAACCGAGGCCAACGGGTACCTCGTGCTGGACAAGCCGTGGCCGTCGATGCTGCGCGGCATCTGGGCCGATATGGATCGCTACCGCGCCACCTACTGGGAGCGCTACGCCGAGCAGGGATGGTACTTCGCGGGCGACGGCGCCAAGCTCGACGCCGACGGCGACCTGTGGGTGCTCGGCCGGGTCGACGACGTCATGAACGTCTCCGGACACCGCATCTCCACCGCCGAGGTCGAGTCCGCGCTGGTGGGGCATCCAGCCGTCGCCGAAGCGGCGGTGGTCGGCGCCACCGACGCGACCACCGGACAGGGGATCGTCGCGTTCACGATCCTCACCGGCGAGGCCGCGGCATCGGCCGGGCCCGAACTGGTCGCCGAGCTGAAGGCGCAGGTGTCCAAGGAGATCAGCCCGATCGCGCGGCCACGCGAAATCCACATCGTGCCGGAACTGCCCAAGACCCGCAGCGGCAAGATCATGCGCAGGCTGCTGCGCGATGTCGCCGAAGGGCGCGAGCTCGGCGACACCTCCACGCTGGTCGATCCGGGCGTTTTCGAGGCCATTCGCACCGGGAGCAACTGACGCGCACCGGCCGGTGACCTCAGATGTCACCGGCCGGGTCCGTTAGGATCGAGTAAAGGTGTGCCGGGAAGTCTGGTCGGCATGCGGTCGTGAATCCGAGTCGATGAGCGCCCGCAGTTCCGTCGACCTCTGCCGGAAGGCTTGCCCTTGATCACGCGCGTCCGCTCCGAGCTCACCCGCTATCTCCGCACCGAAACCGTCGGCGGTGCGCTGCTGCTCGTGGCTGCCGCGGTGGCCCTGATCTGGGTGAACTCGCCGTGGGGCGCGAGCTACCAGACGATGATCGACACCCACCTCGACATTCCCGCACTGCACCTCGACCTCACCCTGGCCGACTGGTCCAAGGACGGTCTGCTCGCGATCTTCTTCTTCGTGGCCGGGCTCGAGCTCAAACGCGAGTTCGCCGTCGGCGAGCTGCGCGACCCGAAGCGGGCCGCGCTGCCGGTCGTCGCCGCGGTGGGCGGTGTGATCACCCCGGCCGTGATCGCGCTGGTGGTGGGCCACGGCGTGCCCGGCATGGACAAGGGCTGGGCCATTCCCGTCGCCACCGATATCGCCTTCGCGCTCGCGATCCTGGCGATGACCGGTTCGCGGATCCCCACCAGTGCGCGGGTGTTCCTGCTGAGCCTGGCCGTGGTCGACGATCTGCTCGCCATCGTTCTCATCGCGGTGCTGTTCACCGCCTCGCTGTCGTTGCTGTGGCTGGCCGCCGCCTTCGCCTGCTGCGGGGTGTGGGCACTGGCCCAGAAGCTGCGCCTGCACACGCCGCTGTTCTATATTCCGGTCGCGCTCGTGTGCTGGTACGCGCTGCACGAGGCGGGCATCCATCCGACGCTGGCCGGCGTCGCACTCGGGTTGCTCACCAGGGTCCGCAAGGATCCCGGCGAGAAGATCGCGCCCGCGACGCACCTCGAGCATGTGGTGCAACCGATCTCGGCCGGCTTCTGCGTACCGGTGTTCGCGCTGTTCGCCTCCGGTGTGCCGCTCGACGGCGCGGTGTTCGGATCACTGTTCACCGACCGGCTCGCGCTGGCGATCATCCTCGGGCTCTTGCTCGGCAAAACCATCGGAATCTTCGGTGTGAGCTGGGTCGTTATCAAACTCGGCTGGGCGAAACGCCCAGCCGGACTGGAGTATCGCGACATGTTCGCCCTGTCGGTACTCGGCGCGATCGGGTTCACCGTTAGCCTTCTCGTGGCGGAACTCGCGCTCGCCGACGTCGGCGACGATGCCATCGATCTTGCCAAGGCCGCCGTTCTGGTGACCTCGATGGCAGCATCGCTGATCGGATCGGCGCTACTGTTGCGCCGAGGACGTGTGCACCAGGCGCGCCGCGATGCAGACCAGTTACCACAGGGAGAAGGGTCGACGAAGTGAGTTACACCCAAGGCGGAAATGACGGTCGGACGGTCACTTCGATCCCGTTGACCGACGCCAATCCGCCCGGATCGGCGAGCATCGGCAGCCTCGTGCGCGATGCCACCGAGCAGATGTCGACACTGGTGCGCGCCGAGGTGGCGCTGGCCAAGGCCGAGGTCACCGGTGAGATCAAGAAGGGCCTCACCGGCAGCGTCTTCTTCATCCTCGCGCTGACAGTGCTGCTGTTCAGCTCGTTCTTTTTCTTCTTCTTCCTCGCCGAGCTGCTCGACATGTGGCTGTGGCGCTGGGCCGCGTTCCTGATCGTGTTCCTGCTGATGGTGCTCACCACTGTCCTGCTGGCCTTGCTCGGCTGGCTCAAGGTACGGAAGGTGCGCGCGCCGGAGAAGACGATCGGTTCGCTCAAGCAGGCCGCCGAGGTGCTGCCCGCCGCGTTCACCCACCGCGACGCGGCCGACGCGCACGCGGCCATCGGATCCAGTGGTGCGGGCGCCACGTCGCTGGAGAAGTCGAGCAACCGATGACGCGCCGGGCGGGCCCGGTCGCAACAGCCGGACCCGCCCACTAGGCTCGATCGGCGTGTCGTCCAATTCATTCCCGGATCCCTCCAGCGTCCGTTTCGACGGACCGTGGACCCACCGGGACGTGCACGCCAACGGAATCCGCTTCCACGTCGTCGAAGCAGACGTCGCCGAAACCGACGGTGCGGACCGCCCCGAGGCGCCCCTGGTGCTGCTGCTGCACGGTTTCGCCGATTTCTGGTGGTCGTGGCGGCATCAGCTGACCGCGCTGGCCGGCCACGGGTATCGCACCGTCGCCGTCGACCTGCGCGGCTACGGCGATACCGACAAACCACCGCGTGGCTACGACGGCTGGACCCTCGCAGGCGACATCGCCGGCCTGGTCCGGGCGCTCGGGCACACCGAGGCCACGCTCGTCGGCCACGCTGAAGGCGGACTGGTCTGCTGGGCCACCGCGGTGCTGCATCCGCGACTGGTCCGCTCGATCGCGCTGGTCAGCTCGCCGCATCCCGCCGCGCTCAAGAGCGCCGTGCTGCGGGATCCGGCCCAACGGGCGACCTGGCTGCCCGATTTCCTGCGGTATCAGCTGCCGCGCTATCCCGAAAACCTGCTCACCCGACGTGGTGGCGCCGAGGTGGAGCGCCTGCTGCACGATCGGGTCGGTGAATCCTGGTCGCGCACTGCGGAATTCGTCGAGACCGCGTCGCGGATGCGGCATGCCATCCGGATACCAGGGGCCGCGCACAGTGCGCTGGAGTATCAGCGCTGGGCGTTTCGCAGTCAGTGGCGACCGGACGGTAAGCGGTTCATGGCCACGATGCGCACCCCGATCGACATCCCGGTGCTGATGCTGCGCGGCGAGCACGACTCGTATCTGCTCGACGCCACGTTCCGGCGCGGGGAGTCGTTATCACCCCATCGGACGCTGGTCTCGATTCCGCGTGCGGGGCACTACGCCCATCAGGAGAACCCCAGCAGGGTCAACGAGGCGCTGACCGCGCACTGGCGCGAGCAGAACGGTGTGAACGGGTCGCCGCCGCACGACGACTTGGTTTCGCCGTAGTTTCGGAGCGCCGGCGCGCTCGAAATGGGTCTGTGATCAGCTCAGTACGCAGGCGCCCGTGTTGACGGGGGTGCTGCTCGGGGCGGCTGCGGCCAGTTCGGACGCGACCTCGTGCAAGGTGAGGACGTAGCCGGTGTCGTCGTCGGTGACCGCCGCGCCGAAGACCACGCCGAGGAGCTGGCCCTCGGCGTCGACCAGCGGGCCGCCGGAGTTACCCGCGCGGACCTGACCGCGCACCGTGTAGACCTCACGTTCGACGGTGCCGTCGCGGTGGATGGTCGGGCCGGTGAGGTCGAGGGTCTCGCGGACACGGGCCGCGCTGGCGGTGTACGGGCCGCCACCGGGGTAACCGAGCACGATCGCGCTCTCGCCCGAACTCGCGGGCTCAGGGGCCTGGGGCAGCACGGGGGCGGTCAGACCGGGGACGGCGAGGACCGCGATGTCCTTGGACGGGTCGAACAGGACCACGGTGGCGTCGAGCGCACCGCGCGCGGTGTCGACCGACACGGTGTTGGTGCCCGCCACGACGTGCGCGTTGGTCATCACGCGTTCCGGCGCGACGATGAAGCCGGAACCTTCGAGCGCCCGCTGGCAACTGGGTGCGGTGCCGCGGATACGCAGCACGCTCTGCTGCAGCGACGCCGCAACCGGGCTGGCCAGCACCGAGGGATCCGGCGGTTCGACGGCGGCGATCGGCGCTCGGCCGAACGGGCCGATCACATCGGGCAAGCCCGACGTGTCGAGCAGCTTGGAGAATTCGTTGGGAACCTTGCGCAACCAGTCCGGCGCGACCGAATTGACGTCGGCGAGCACCTTCGACCCGTTGATCGCGGCGGCGACAGCGGGCTGGGACGCGGTGGCCAGCGGCAACGCGAGCAACCAGGCCGCGACCAGCACGGTCACCGCCTGCAACACGGCACCGACAACACTGTCCACGCTGCGGGCGACCGGTTGGCGGATGCTGGTGCGCGCGGCCCGGCCGAGCACCATGCCCGCCACCTCACCGACGATCACCAGCAGCACGATCAGCAGGATGCCGCCGAGTACCCGGCTGCGACCCTCACTGAGGTGCTTGAGAATGTGCGGTGCGATCAGAATGCCCGCGACGGCGCCCAGCGCGACGCCGAAGAACGCCAGCGCCGACGCCACCGCGCCCTGCCGCCAGCCGGTGGACGCCGCGACCAACGCGATCAGTACCACCGCGATGTCGAGCCATACCGAGGCGGTCACAGGGTCATTCCGACCGCAGCCAGCGAGCTCTCCAGGTCACGCACGTCGCCCCGATCCCAGTTTCGTTCCCAGCCAGCGGATTTGATGATGCCGGCGAGAATACCGCCGGTGAGTCCCCACACCAGCATGCCGTCGACCTGGAACGCGGGGCTCTGGTAGCCGAGACTGCCACGCACCATGAATCTGTGTGCCGGATCGAGCAATTCGGTGAGCGGCACACGCACGACACGCTCGGTTTCGCCCTGATCGACGACGCGGACCGCGCTGGGTGCTCGCCAGTAGCCGAGCACCGGGGTCACGTCGAATTTCGACGGCGGAACGAACAGTTTCGGCAGCAGCGCGAACGGCTGGACACCGGCCGGGTCGAGTCCGGTCTCCTCCGCGGCTTCGCGCAGGGCGGTGCCGACCGGGCCGTCGTCGCCGGGATCCTCGGCGCCGCCCGGGAACGCGATCTGGCCGCGGTGCTGGCGCATGGTCGAGGCACGCTGAGTGAGCAGGACGTCGGCGTCGGCGGGCAGGCCCCCTGGCACCGACTCATCGGCGTCGGGCGAGCCGCCGAACAGCACGAGGACAGCGGCCTGGCGTGGCCTGCCGGTGATCGACATGGCCCGGCGCAGGGCGCGGGAAGTAGCGAGCGTGTCGTCGGCGTCGGGGCCGCCGGATCTGATCGCGGTGCGCAACCACGAGGGAACGCCGGAATCGTCGAGCCTCGCTACATCGTTCACGCCATCGCCTTCGATCCACACGCCACTGTTACGTCCTCTGTCATACCGTGACCCCGAGCTTCGCGGATACCGTATCCGCGATGTCGGCCACGTCGGCAAACGTACGCACCTCCACGCTCGCGATGGTGCCGTCGGCCCGCACGAGCACCGAGACGGGCAGCACCGCGGGCGCACCGACCGCACTGCGCACGGCGGCCTGCGGATCCTCGACGCCGGGCAGGGTGATGCCGAGTCCGGTCAGCCGAGACAGCGCCTTCGCCTCGTCGGGATCGCTGTGCACGGTCATGACCGTGAGTGCCGAGCCCGCCCGCTGCGCGAACTCCTGTAGATGCGGCAACTCGGTGGCGCAGGGTCCACACCAGTAGGCCCACAGGTTGAGCAGCGCGGGCTTTCCAGCGAGCGCCGCGGCGAGATCGACGGGCGCGCCGTCCGCCAGACAGCTCACCTGAAGACCGGCCAGCGGCCCCGATCCGGATGCGGACGCGGGCGACGGGCAGGGTTGGGACCCCGCCGCCGCTCGTTCCTCGGCCGACACGCCCGATGTCTGTTGCGATGTCTGCGCAACGACGCCGGTGGTCTGCGAACCCTCACGCGGCCACAGCGCCACCGTGGCGGCGACCACCAGGATCACCGCGGCGAGCACCCAGCGCACAGCGGGCCGCCGTAGCAGCGAGGCTTCGCTCACAGGCCGACCATGTTCAGCAGGTGATCGCGCTCCGGGCCCTTCACCAACTCCGCGGCCACCGCCGGGTCGGTGGGGCCGAGCCCGAACGACGGGCAGTCGCCGGCGAGCATGCACGCGCCGCAGGCCGGCTTGCGCGCATGGCACACCCGACGCCCCTCGAAGATCACCCGGTGCGAGAGCATCGTCCAGTCCTTGCGCTCGAACAGCGCGCCGACCGCGTGCTCGACCTTGACCGGATCCTCCTCGTCGGTCCACTTCCAGCGACGCACCAACCGGCCGAAATGGGTGTCGACGGTGATACCGGGCACATCGAACGCGTTGCCGAGGATGACGTTGGCCGTCTTGCGCCCGATCCCGGGCAATTTCACCAATTCGTCCAGAGTGTGAGGCAATTCACCGTCGTATTTTTCGACCAGCGCCTGGCCGAGGCCGATCAGTGAACTGGTCTTGTTCCGGTAGAAGCCGGTGGGCCTGATGTATTCCTCCAGCTCCACCCGGTTGGCCTGCGCGTAGTCGTAGGCACTGCGGTACTTCGCGAACAGGGCGGGAGTGGTGAGGTTCACCCGGACGTCGGTGCACTGGGCGGACAGGATCGTCGCGACAGCCAGTTCCAGCGGCGTGGTGAAGTCGAGCTCGCAGTGCGCGTCGGGGAACGCCGCGGCGAGCGTGCGGTTCATCCGGCGGGCGCGCCGGACCAGTCCGATCCGCGTTTCCGCAGCTATCGCACGGTTCTTGCGTTTGCGAGCGGCCGAGATGCCGGTGGGTACGGCGGCCGAATCCGCTGCCGGATCGGCATCGCCGGCGGCGGCGGGGGCAGGGGAAACGGGCACCGCTTCACCATACGGAACCACTACGACAACATTGCCCGGCCAGTTTGCCCGCTGTGTTCCATCTGAGACCTGGACCGTGTTTACTGCCAGTCATGCAAGGACTCGCTGTGGTGCTCTTCCCAGTGCTGTTGATGCTGTTCGCGCTGGGGATGGAGCGGGTCGAGAATCGGCTCCGAAAGCTTCTCGAACCCGACGAAGAGGTTCAGCAGTACCTGGACAACGCCAGCAACGCCGAAGTGAAAGAGCTGACGAAGCTCGGCCTGCCCGCCGCCGTGGCGCGCGTGCGCAAGCGCCGTTCCCGTACCTCCGAATTGGATGTCGCACGGGCGAGCTAAACGATCGATTCTCAACGCGCAATCCACTCTTTACGTGGTGTCTGTCACTGCGGTGCCGGAATGCCGCGTAGACTGCGCGGTTGGTCGATTCGCTCGACCAGGTTCGCAAGCCATATCCCATAAGGAGCACATTCGTGGACGAGGCCCTCGCCAGAGCAGGCATCTTCCAAGGCGTCGAGCCCACCGCGGTGGCCGCGCTCGCCAAGCAGCTGCAGCCCGTAGATTTTCCGCGCGGCCACGTCATCTTCAACGAGGGCGAACCCGGCGATCGGCTGTACATCATCACGACGGGCAAGGTGAAGATCGGCCGGCGGTCCCCGGACGGCAGGGAAAACCTGCTGACCATCATGGGTCCGTCCGACATGTTCGGTGAACTGTCGATCTTCGACCCGGGCCCGCGTACCTCGACCGCAACCACGGTCACCGAGGTCCGCGCCGTGACGATGGACCGCGACGCACTCAAGTCGTGGATCGATCAGCGCCCTGAGATCGCTGAGCAGCTGCTGCGCGTGCTGGCACGACGCCTTCGCCGCACCAACAACAACCTCGCCGACCTGATCTTCACCGACGTGCCAGGTCGCGTCGCCAAAGCGCTGCTGCAGCTCGCACAGCGCTTCGGCACCCAGGAAGCGGGCGCGCTGCGCGTGACCCACGACCTGACCCAGGAAGAGATCGCCCAGCTGGTCGGTGCTTCCCGGGAAACCGTCAACAAGGCGCTCGCCGACTTCGCTCATCGCGGATGGCTGCGCCTCGAGGGCAAGAGCGTGCTGATCTCGGATTCCGAGCGTCTGGCACGTCGCGCTCGCTGACGTTCGAACACCTGCCGTCCCGGTATGACGGGACCGTTGATGCGTGTGGGCTCACGAGGAGAGGGCCTCGTCCACACCACCGCGGTTTCGTTGTGCCGGGACATCGGCCGTTGTCTGCCGGACATCACTCGATCGCCGACACGGCAAGCACGTCGGCGATCGACCGGTGTTCAGTTCTGTTCGGCCCGCAGGTATTCCAGCTGTGCCTGCACGGAACTGCGCGCTGCGGGCCACAGCCGTTTGTCCACGTCGGCGTACACCTTGCGGACCACCGCGAGAGCGCCCGCGCCGGGACCCAGTTCGACCAGCGCGGCCCGCACCTGGTCGAGCCGCTCACGCCGGTGGTCGAGGTAGTACTGCGCCACCGGCGCAGCATCGGGGTGGTCGGGCCCGTGCGCGGGCAGCAATGCCTTACCCGCGCCCAGCTCACGCAGCTTTTCCAGCGACGCGAGGAAGTTCGCCAGCGCACCCGGCGCGGATTCGAGCACCGTGGTGCCGCGGCCGAGGACCGTGTCACCGGTGAGCACCGCGTCGTCGAGCAGCAGGCTCACCGAATCGGTGGTGTGTCCCGGCGTACCGAGCACCGTGATCCGCAGGCCGGCGGCCTCGATCACCTCGCCGTCCACCAGCGGCACGACCGCGCCACGCAGATACGCCGGGTCCACCGATCGCACCGGCGTCCCGGTGGCTTTCACCAGGTGATCGATGCCGCCGGTGTGATCGTGGTGGTGATGGGTGATCAGCGTCAACGCGATCCGGCCGCCGGTGGCCTCGACGATGTCGGCGGTGTGTTTCTTGTCCTTCGGTCCCGGATCGACGACCACATAGGAATCGCTGTCCGGGCCACGCAGCAGCCAGGTGTTGGTGCCGTCGAGCGTCATTTGATTGGGGTTGTCGGCCAGTAGTACCGATGCCGTCGCAGTGACCGGCCTGACCTGGCTGTACGCGGGATGTTCCAGTGCCATGACGGCTGCCTATCCGACCTCGACGATCAATTCCACCTCGACGGGCGTGTTCTTGGGCAGTTCCGAGACGCCGACGGCCGAGCGCGCGTGCACGCCCGCCTCGCCGAACACCTCACCGAGGAACTCCGACGCACCGTTGATCACGATCGGCTGATCGCTGAATCCGGGCGCCGAGGCGACGAATCCGACGACCTTCACGATCCGCACCACTTGGTCGAGCCCGACCAGGTCGTGCACGGCCGCGAGCGCGTTCAACGCGCACAGCCGGGCGGCCTCCTTGGCCTGCTCCACATCCACCTCGGCCCCGACCTTGCCGACCGCCGACAATTCACCGTCGACGAAGGGCAGCTGGCCGGAGGTGTACACCAGCGAACCGGTGCGCACGGCGGGAATGTAGGCCGCGACAGGAGCGGCGACCGGCGGCAGCGTGACACCGAGCCGGTCGAGCGCGTCCTTCCACGCGGTGGCCACGGCTACTTCTGCCGCTTCAGGTAGGCGACGTGCTGTTCGCCGGTCGGTCCGGGCAGCACCGAGACCAGCTCCCAGCCGTCGGACCCCCACTGGTCGAGGATCTGCTTGGTCGCGTGCGTCAACAGCGGCACGGTCGCGTACTCCCACAGGGTGACTTCACTCATGGTGTGAGTTTAGGGCTCACCCCGAACGCCTGGGCGAAACGGGTTATAGGCTCGGCGGCGTGGGAGCACCAACAGCAGAGCCGGTTTCGTCGGTTCCCGAACCGTCGACCGGATGGCCACAGCGCGCGGCCAAGGCCCGCTTGCACTACGTGACCGGCAAGGGAGGCACCGGCAAGTCGACCGTTTCGGCCGCACTCGCACTCGCGCTCGCCGCGGGGGGACGCAAAGTGCTGCTGGTCGAGGTCGAGAGTCGCCAGTCCATCGCGCAGTTGTTCGATCGGCCACCGTTGCCGCCCACCGAGACCCATATCGCCAGCGCCGACGGCGGTGGCGAGGTGACGGCGCTGGCTCTGGACATCGAGTACGCGTTCCTCGAGTACCTCGACATGTTCTACAACCTCGGCTTCGCGGGGCGGGCGATGCGCCGGATGGGCGCCATCGAGTTCGTCACCACGATCGCGCCCGGTCTGCGCGACGTGATCCTCACCGGCAAGATCAAAGAGTGTGTGGTCAGGGTCGGCAAGGACGGCAAGCCCGCCTATGACGACATCGTCGTCGACGCGCCGCCGACCGGCCGGATCGCCGGCTTCCTCGACGTCACCACGGCCATGGCCGAGATCGCCAAGGGCGGCCCGATCGCCTCGCAGGCCGAGGGCGTGTCCAACCTGCTGCATTCCGATCAGACGATGATCCACCTGGTGACGCTGCTCGAGGCGCTGCCGGTGCAGGAGACCGCCGACGCGATCGCCGAGCTCACCGCCGACGATCTGCGGATCGGCACGGTGATCGTCAACCGGGCGGCCACCGCCGAACTCACCCCGGCTCAGCGCGACACGGCCGTGGCGGGCGAACTCGACACCGCCGCGGTCGCCGCCGACCTGGCGAAGGCAGGCATCACCCTGTCCGAATCGGACTTCGACGGCCTGATCGCCGAAACGGTCGACCATGCGATCGTGCTGACCGCACAGAACGCGAGTGCCGCCGAACTGGCGCAGATCGACGTCCCCCAGCTGTCCCTGCCCGCCCTCGGCGACGGCATCGACCTGGGTGGCCTCTACGAACTGGCCGAACAGCTATCCGCGCAGGGAGTCCGATGAGCGAGCACGTTTCCACCCCGCCCGCGCTGGATGTCTCGCAGATCATCGCCGACCCGAGTGCCCGCGTGATCGTGTGCTGCGGGTCCGGCGGCGTCGGTAAGACCACCACCGCGGCCTCGATCGCGCTGCGGGCGGCCGAATCGGGTCGCAAGGTGGTGGTGCTGACCATCGATCCGGCGCGCAGGCTGGCGCAGTCGCTGGGCGTGGCCGAACTGGACAACACCCCGCAGCGCGTGGAGCTGGGTCCCGAGGTGCCCGGTGAACTGCACGCGATGATGCTGAACATGCGCCGCACCTTCGACGACATGGTGCTCGAGCACACCAGCGCGGACAAGGCCGAGCAGATCTTCGCCAACCCGATCTATCAGACGGTGGCGTCGTCGTTCGGCGGCACGCAGGAGTACATGGCGATGGAGAAGCTCGGCCAGCTGGCCGCGCGCAAGGAGTGGGACCTGATCGTGGTCGACACTCCCCCGTCTCGCAACGCGCTCGATTTCCTCGACGCGCCCAAGCGGCTCGGCACCTTCCTCAACGGCAAGATGATCCGGTTGATCATGGCGCCGGGGCGCGGCGTCGGCCGGATCGTCACGGGGGCGATGAGCCTGGCGATGCGCGGGGTGTCGACGATTGTCGGCGGGCAGATGCTCAAGGATGCCTCGACGTTCCTGCAATCGCTGGAATCGCTGTTCGGTGGGTTCCAGGACCGGGCCGAGCGCACCTTCGCGATGCTGTCCAAGCCCGGTACCCACTTCCTGGTGGTCGCCGCGCCAGAGCCGGACGCGTTGCGCGAGGCGTCGTTCTTCGTCGACCGGCTGTCGACCGAGAAGATGCCGCTGGCCGGTCTGGTGCTGAACCGGACCCATCCCGCGTTGTCGGAGCTGTCGGGCGACCACGCGCTGACTGCCGCCGACCAGCTGGCTGATTCGAACCCGCTGACCGCGTCGGTGCTGCGCATCCACGCCGATCGGGTGTCGACGGCGGCGCGGGAGCGGCGGCTGCTGCACCGCTTCACCGGTGCGCACCCGCGGGTGAAGATCGTCTCGGTGACCGCGCTGCCCTTCGAGGTCTCGGATCTCGAAGCACTGCGCGCCGTCGGCGATCAGCTGACCGGTACCCCGGCTTCGGCCTGATCGATTCAGACAAATCCGCTATAGCTCACAATCCGGTAACACTCACCAACGGCGCCGATTCCGCAAACCACGCGGTCTCGGCGCCGTTTGTGATAACGGTCCGGTCTCGTCTGCTAGATAGCTACCTGGTGCTGGCGCTGGGCGTTGAAGAATTCAGCCCACGACGTCACGTCGGGATGCTGTTTGAGCAGCGCACGCCGCTGCCGCTCGGTCATCCCGCCCCACACACCGAACTCGACGCGATTGTCGAGGGCGTCGGCACCACACTGCATCAGCACTGGGCAGTGACGGCAGATCGTTGCCGCCTTGCGCTGCGCCGCACCGCGAACGAACAGCTGATCAGGGTCCACTTCCTTGCATCGCGCCTGGGCAACCCAAGCGATCCTTGCCTCGGCCTGCTCTACATCCAGTCGAGCGATGGGGGTTGTGATGTGCATTTGATGTGCCCCTTTGCAGTCCGAACACCGTTGTGCGGCGCTCCAGAATCGCGAGCGCGGATCACAGCAACCCAACTACCGCTGCGTCCCGCACCACATTCCACTTTGAGTGTTAGCTCTATCACACTGGGTTCTCAATCTAGGTAAAGGTATGGCGGTTACGCAAGACCGCCCCCCGATTTTTTGGTACGGGCGTCCATTCAAATCGGGCCAGAACCGCGCAGTAGTGCTGATCACCGGCGTGGCCGGTCGCGACACGCCGATGTGATCATTTTGTTGACACGCCCGAGCAACCCCCCTGGCACCGCCCGGACATTCCCCGTCGAGCAGCACAGCCGTGAACCTCACCACCCCACCCTCTAGTCTGGGATCGTGCCGATCACTCAAACGCTCGCGAGGCTGGCCGGCAGCTGCGCGCTGGCCGCCGTGCTTGTCGCTGGGCTGTTGTTCCCCTTGGCCGGTGGATTCGGATTCATCTCCAACCGCGCCGCCGACGCCGTCGACAATGTCTCCGCCGAACTGGTGGAGGGCACGGTCCCCGCCGTGTCGACGATGGTCGACGCGAACGGGTCGCCGCTGGCGTGGCTCTACGAGCAACGCCGCTTCGAAGTACCGAGCGACAAGATCTCCAACAACATGAAGCTGGCGATCGTGTCCATCGAGGACAAGCGCTTCTCCGACCACAAGGGCGTGGACTGGCAGGGCACGCTGCGCGCGTTCCTCACCAACACCTCCTCCGGTGCCGTGCAGCAGGGCGCGTCGACCCTGGACCAGCAGTACGTGAAGAACTTCAACCTGCTCGTGGTCGCCAAGACCGACGCCGAACGCCGCGCCGCGATCGAGACGACACCGGCGCGCAAGCTGCGCGAGATCCGGATGGCGCTCACGCTGGACCGCGAACTGTCCAAGGACGAGATCCTCACCCGCTACCTGAACCTGGTGCCTTTCGGCAACGGTTCCTACGGCATCCAGGATGCCGCGCAGACCTACTTCGGTATCGACGCGTCCCAGCTCAGCATCACCCAGTCGGCGATGCTGGCGGGCATGGTGCAGTCCAGCTCCAAGCTGAACCCCTACACCAACGTGGCCGGCGTCACCGACCGCCGCAACACCGTGCTCGACACGCTGATCCAGAACATCCCGCACCGCGCCGAGGAGTTCCGCAAGGCCAAGGCCGAACCGCTCGGCGTGCTGCCCGAACCCAAGGGCCTGCCGCGCGGGTGCATCTCCGCCAACGACAAGGGCTTCTTCTGCGACTACGCGCTGCAGTACCTGGCCGAGGCCGGGATCAGTCGCGAGCAGATCGACAAGGGCGGCTACCTGATCAAGACCACACTCGATCCGGTGCTGCAGGAATCGGTGAAGCGTTCGGTGAACGAGCAGGCCAACCCCGACCTCGACAACATCGCCGAGGTGATGTCGGTGGTCGCGCCCGGTCAGGATTCGCACCCTGTCCTCGCGATGGCGTCGAGCCGCACGTACGGCCTCAACCGCGACGCCAACGAGACGCTGCTGGGCCAGCCGTACTCGATGGCCGGTGACGGCGCGGGCTCGATCTTCAAGCTCTTCACCACCGCCGCCGCGATGGAGAAGGGCCTCGGCATCGCCGCCCAGGTGGACGTCCCCGGCACCTACGCCGCCAGGGGCATGGGCTACTCGAACTCGCCGGGCTGCCCGGCCGACTCGTGGTGTGTCAAGAACGCGGGCAACTACCCGGGGTCGATGTCGGTGACCGACGCGCTGGCGACCTCGCCCAACACCACCTTCGTGAAGATGATCCAGGACGTGGGCGTCTCGTCCGCGGTGGACATGGCCGTGCGCCTGGGCATGCGGTCCTACACCAACCCCGGCACCTCCGGGCACGGCAACTCGAGCCTGGCCGACCACATCAAGAACAACAACATGGGCTCGTTCACCCTCGGCCCGTTCGCGATCAACCCGCTCGAACTGACGAACGTGGCCGCCACGCTCGGCTCGGGCGGCAAGTGGTGCCCGCCCTCGCCGATCAAGGAGGTCGTCGACCGCAGCGGCAAGACCGTTCCGCTCACCCAGCAGGCCTGTGAGCAGGTGGTCGACCCGGGTCTGGCCAACACCCTCGCCAACGCGATGAGCAAGGACGACGTCAGCGGTACCGCCGCGGGCGCCGCGCGCGCGGCCGGGTGGTCGGCACCGATGTCGGGTAAGACGGGCACCACCGAGAGCCACCGCTCCTCGGCGTTCCTCGGCTTCACCAACGCGCTGGCTTCGTCGGTCTACGTCTACGGCGACAGCCCGACCCCCGGCGAGATCTGCTCGTTCCCGCTGCGCAACTGCGGCGCCAGCGATGCCTCCGGCCTGTTCGGTGGTAACGAACCGGCCCGCACCTGGTTCAACGCCATCAAGCCGTTGATGGACCGGTTCCCGCCGCCGGGCCTGCCGCCGGTGGACGACAAGTACGTCCGCGGCGCGAACAACTCCCAGGTCCCCGATGTGGCGGGCAAGTCGCAGGGCGAGGCCACCTCGATCCTGTCCGGTGCAGGCTTCCAGGTCTCCGCGGTGACGGGCGCCGGTTCGCAGGCCAAGGGCACGGTGATGGGCAGTTCGCCGAACGGCTCGGCCATTCCGGGCTCGGTGGTCACGATCTACATCAGTGACGGCACCGTCCGGGTGCCCGCGCCGACGACTCCCCCGCCCGCCGCGCCGGCACCGGTGATTCCGGGGCTGCCGCAGATTCCGCGCCTGCCACCGATCCCCATCCCGGTGCCGCGCTAGTCACACGACAAAGGCCGCCGTCCGATTCGGACGGCGGCCTTTGCTCGTTTCTACAGCCGGGCCTTGACCGCGGCGGAGAGCCGCGAACCGTCGGCCTTGCCATCGGCCAGCGCGGTGGCCGCCTTCATGACCTGACCCATCTGCTTCATTCCCGGACGCTCACCGAGCTGCTCGGCCACCTCCGCGATCGCGGTGTCGGCGACCTGCGCGACCTCGGCGTCGTTGAGCTGGGTCGGCAGGTACTCCTCGATGATCTCTTCTTCGGCCCGCTCGTTCGCGGCCAGTTCACCGCGACCGTTCTGCTCGTAGATCACGGCCGCCTCGTTGCGCTTCTTCGCTTCCTTCTGCAAGAGCGACACGACATCGGCATCGGAGAGTTCGTGCGCCTCCGTACCGGAGACCTCGGAAGTCTGGATAGCGGCGAGCAGCATCCGCAGGGTCGCGAGACGCAGTTTGTCCTTGGCTTTCATCGCGGTGGTCATATCCGCGCGCAGCTTGGCTTTCAGTTCCGACATGCGGTTTACCGTAGTCGTTCGCTCAGTGGAGTCCCATCACATTTTCGTCGCAGCGAAAATTCCAGACCGTTTGTGCGGAAACACACGCGCCGATCCGGGAGGGGGTCGCCTATGCTGGGCAAATGCCCGTTATCTCGACGTCCGCTGTCCGCCGAACCGCGTTGGGAGCCGCCGGGGCCGCCGTCGCAGGCATCGGCTACGCCACGCTGATCGAACGGAACGCGTTCGTCCTGCGCGAAGCCACGATGCCGGTGCTCGCGCCCGGTTCGCCGACGTTGCGCATTCTGCACGTCAGTGACCTGCACATGATGCCGGGCCAGCAGCTCAAACAGCAGTGGCTGCGCGAACTCGACCGCCTCGAACCCGACCTGGTCGTGAATACCGGCGACAATCTTTCCCATCCCAAGGCCGTGCCCGCGGTGGTGCAATCCCTCGGTGCGCTACTGGCCCGACCCGGCTTGTTCGTGTTCGGTTCGAATGACTATTTCGCGCCGGTGCCGAAGAATCCGCTGAAGTATTTCAAGAAAGATCACCGTCGCGTCTACGGCGATCCGCTGCCGTGGAAGGACCTGCGCGCGGCATTCACCGAGCGCGGCTGGCTCGACCTGACCCACACCCGGCGCGACCTCGAGGTGGCGGGCATCCGCATCGCCAGTGCCGGCGTCGACGACCCGCACCTGCAGCGCGACCGTTACGACACCGTCGCGGGCGCACCGAACCAGCTGGCCCAGCTCAGCATCGGTGTCACGCATTCGCCCGAGCCGCGCGTGCTCGACCGCTTCGCCGAAGACGGCTACGACCTGGTGCTGGCCGGTCACACCCACGGTGGGCAGCTGGTCGTCCCCGGTTACGGCGCGCTGGTCACCAACTGCGGTATCGACAAGTCCCGGGTGAAGGGTGCCTCGCAGTGGGGCGAGCACACCCAGCTGCACGTCTCGGCCGGCATCGGCACCTCACCGTGGGCGCCCTACCGCTTCTGCTGCCGTCCCGAGGCCACGCTGCTCACCTTGGTCGGCGCCCAGCCCAAGCGGCCGTCCGCCGACACCGGCTTCGGCATTTCGACCTCGGAGGCCGTCGCCCGCTAGGGTCTGGCTCCGAACGACATTGTCATTGAGGTGTCATCAGGAGACGACCGTGAGCAGTGGATCCGACGACAGGCGCGACGACCCGACCGTATTCGGCGGGCCCGGCGCACCGAACCAGCCCGACCAGCAGTGGCAGCGGCCCGGTTCGCCGGATCCGGCTGCGGAACAGCCGAATCCGGGCGCACCAGATCCCACCGCGGTGTGGACGCCGGGCAGCACCGGTCTCCCTCCGACCCTGCGCTGGGACGGCTCCGGGCCACCACCCGGGCTTCCCGAACCCACGCAGTGGGCGCCGGCGGGTCCGCAGGATTGGCAGGATTCCGGTAATCCCGCTGCGGGACAGCAGGTTCCGCAGCCGGGACAGGCCGACCCCACCCAACTGCGCCAGCCGGCACCCTGGCCCGGGGCGAATCCGCCTGTGGGCCAGCCGGGTTCGAATCAGCCTTGGCAGCCCGGCATGAATACACCCGCCGGACAACCTGGCCAGCAGTGGCACCCCGAGGCCCCGCAGCCGGGCGGACCGGTAACTCCCGGCGCCAATTTTCCTGGCGGACACCCTGGTTCGAATCAGCAGTGGCAACCGGGCATGAATCCGCCTGCCGGACAACAGCCTCCGGGTCAGTGGGGCGCGCCGGTACCTCCCGGTCAGCAGTGGGGCGGTCCCTCGGCCGGTGCGCAGCACCAGTGGGGCGCCCCGGCGAATCCGCCCGGTCAGCAGCAGTGGGGCACGCCGGCCGGGCAGGCAGACCCGACCAGAGTCGGCGCACCAGGCTGGCAGCAGCAGGCACCGCAGCAATACGGCGAAATCCCCCCGCTGGATCACCAGGGCATCCAGCCGTACGGCCAGCCGCTCCCGCCCAACCAGAAATCCGGGAACAAGGCCGCGATCTGGGCCGCGGCAGGTGTGGCGGCGCTACTTCTGGTCGGCGGCACGATCACCGCGGTCGCGCTCACCCGCGGCGACGACGCACCGACGACCACCGCGGGCGGCGCTCCTTCGATGGTCAGCGCCCTGTCCACCACCCCGGCACCGGCCTCCTCGAGCAAGCCCAAACCCAGCACCACCACCCCCTCCCCCTCGGGCGCCGCATCGAATCGCAAACCCCTGATCGAGGGCTACCAGGTAGTCGCCTCCCCGGACCGTGGCGCCGCCTACGACGTCCCGGCAGGCTGGAAGGTCGCCACCGAAACCACCATCGGCGGCGTCGGTGAACCCCCGGGCGACTCGGTGATCGGCAAGGGCTACGCCTCCGACGGCCGCGACTACTGCCCGAACTCCACCCGCACCATGTCGCTGCTCACCGGCTCCAAGAACGCCGACAACGCCGCGGCGGGCGCCGAACTCGGCACCAAAGCCGCACCCCTCGCCTACCAGGGCTCGAAAGGCACCCCCGGCCCCGCCCAGCCACTGAAGTCGATCGACGGCAAAACCGAGGGCATGTTCACCGAGACCACCGGCACCGTCCCCGCCCCCAAACCCGGCTGCGCCGGCACCTACTCCGTCTACACCTACGCCTTCAAGGGCGCCAAGGACGGCAGCTTCGTCATGGTCATGATCGCCGACACCGGCGTTCCCGGCGCCATCGACGCCGCCGAGGCCAAGCGCATCTTCAGCTCCATCAGATCCCTCGACTAACCCCCATCTGACCAGCCAATTTAACGTTTCACGACCCCACGTTGTAAGCTACTTCAGGTTCGCCTCACGGGGTGTGGCGCAGCTTGGTAGCGCGCTTCGTTCGGGACGAAGAGGTCGCAGGTTCAAATCCTGTCACCCCGACGTGTTGGTTGAGACACAGAAGAGCCCCTGACCAGTTCACTGGTCAGGGGCTCTTCGCTTGTCTGTGGGGGTTTGCGGTCGAGGGGGTTCGGCCAGCAGATGGTGAGGGCCGTGAGGGAGATCAGGCTGAGGATGAGGGCCAGGATGGTGGGGCACATGGGGGTCGCCCTTCCGGGGTGAGCGGAGTGGGAGCGCGGCGGTGGGCTCGTGGTCGAGTGTGGGCGCCTCCATGGCGAACGGGGTTGCCTGCGTGTTCGGGGTTGGTTGAGAAGTTCTCCCCACGCGAGGTTGCCCGTGGTGAGAGTGTCGGTGTGAGCAAGGGATAACCTGCCGCTTACTTTCTGTCACTTGATAGAAATTCGCGGTCGATAGCGTATACACCCATGTCGACAAGGGTGGATGCACCAGCCGAGGGCTCGGGAAGGCCGTTGCGCGACGTCGTGTACTCGACGTTGCGGGGGGAGTTGATGAACGGGGACATCCGGTTCGGGGAGCGGCTCACCGAACCCAAACTGTCGACCAGGTTCGGAATCTCCCGCACGCCGGTTCGGGAAGCACTCACCATGCTCTGCTCGGACGGGCTGTTGCAGCGCGAGGAGTTCGGGTTCAGTCCGGTGCGGCCGAGTGTGGCGCGGATTCGCGATCTCTACGAGCTGCGGCTGACCCTGGAACTGGGTGGCATGACGCGGGTACGAGCGGATCCGCGGATCGCCCACGACACCGCGCTGCTCCACGCCGAGCGGCAGAAGTGGCTGGCGCTACAGGCCGACCCGCCCGCCCAGGAGCCGGGTTTCGTCGTCGTCGACGAGGAATTCCACGTCGCCCTGCTGACCGCGGCGGGCAATGCCGAGATGGTGCGCGCCCTGGTGGCGGTGAACTCCCGGATCCGGCATGTCCGCATGTACGACTTCATGATCAACAACCGCATCGAGACCACGATCAGCGAGCACCTCGGCATTCTCGACGCCGTCCTCGCCGGTGATCTCACACTGGCCCAGCAGCTCTTGCACACCCACATCGGCGATTCGCTGGATGTGGTGCTCGAGCGGATCTCGCGTGCTGTCGCCGCCATGTCGCTGAGTGAATAGAGGAGCGTTTATGTCTGCCACCCCGACCGCACGGGTCGCCGCCGCCTACGCACGAATCGCCGAGGTGGATCGGCCCGAGGTCTGGATCACGCTGCGCTCCCAGGAGGTGCTGACGACCGAAGCCGTCGACCTGGAACGCCGTGTCGCCGCGGGCGAGCAGCTGCCGCTGGCGGGCCTGCTCCTCGCGGTGAAAGACAACGTCGACGTGGCCGGCTTGCCCACCACCGCCGCCTGTCCTGAATTCGCTTACGAGGCAACGGAAACTGCGTCGTCGGTGCAGCGGCTGGTCGCGGCGGGCGCACTGGTGCTCGGCAAGACCAACCTCGACCAGTTCGCCACCGGGCTCGTCGGCACGCGCAGCCCCTACGGCGCCGTCCGCAACGCTCTTCATCCCGAATTGATCTCCGGCGGTTCGAGTTCCGGTTCCGCGGCGGCGGTCGCGCTCGGCATCGCCGACCTGGCCATCGGCACCGACACAGCGGGTTCGGGACGCGTACCCGCCGCACTGCACGGTATCGTCGGCATCAAGGCCACGCTCGGCGTGATCCCCACCCACGGCGTCGTCCCCGCCTGCGCCGACTATGACGCGGTCACCATTTTCGCCGCCGACCTGGACCTGGCGGTCACCGCCGTGAAGACGATGGCGGGCAAGGACTCTCGCGACCCACGCAGCCGCGAATGGCCCGCCGACATCCGCATGGCGGCATCCGCCGAGCCCGAGATCGCCATCCCCCGGCCCGAAGACCTCGAACCGCTGAGCCCGGCCTACCGAACGGCGTTCACGGAAACGGTCGCGGCCCTGCGTGATCACGGCCTGCGCCTCACCGAAATCGATATCTCGCCACTTCTCGACGCGGCCCGACTGCTCTACGACGGCGCGATAGTCGCCGAGCGGTACGCGGCGGTCGGCGAGTTCGTCGACAAGGGCGCACCGGGTCTCGACCGCACTGTCGCCGGAATAATCAGCGCCGCACGAGCACTCGACGCGCACACGTTCGCGCAGGACTTGGACGCGCTGGCCCGAGCCCGCACCACCGCGACAACGCTGCTCACCGGCTTCGACGGCCTCCTACTCCCCACCACCACCGAACACCCGTCGATCGCCGAAGTGGAAGCCGACCCGCTCGCGATCAACCGCCGACTGGGCACCTACACGAATTTCTGCAACCTCCTCGATCTCGCCGCCGTCGCGATCCCCGGCAAGCCCACCACCGACAACCTGCCGTTCGGCGTCACGATCGCAGTCCCCGCGTTCGCCGACCAATCGGCGGTCGACCTCGCCGCGCGCATCCTCGGCACCCCGGCGCCGCTGCTCGTGGAAACCGGTGTGCCCCTTGCCGTGTTCGGCGCCCACCTGCGCGGCCAACCGCTGCACTGGCAACTCGAACAACTCGGCGCCCGCTTCGCCGGCGAGATCGCCACCTCCGACGCCTATCGCCTGACCGCCCTCGACACCACCCCGGCCAAACCCGGACTGGTCCGCCACGGTGAGGGACAAGGCGCACCGATCCTCGGCGAACTGTTCCTCGTCTCCCCCGCGGGCCTCGGCCGATTCCTCGCCGAACTACCGCCGCCGATGGCCCTGACCAGTATCGATCTCTCCGACGGGCGCGCGGTGGTCGGCTTCGCGTGCAGCTACGACGCCGCCGTCTCCGCCACCGACATCACGCGGTACGGGAGCTGGGTGGCGTATCTACGGGATCGGTGACGTCGATGCCGAGCTCGGCGAGCAGGCCCGTCACGCGATGACCGATGTCGTCGCGGATGGGCCGCACCTGCTCGGTCTCGAGGCCGGCCGGATCATCGATGATCCACTCCACGTAGCGCACCCCGGGCACCAGCGGACAGGTATCACCGCAGCCCATCGTGACGATCACATCGGCGGCACGGATGATCTCATCGGTCCACGGTTTCGGATACTCGCGTGAGATGTCGATGTCGACCTCCGCCATCACCGCCACCGCGGCCGGATTGAGCTGCCCACTCGGCACCGACCCGCCCGACCAGGCCACCGCTCGGCCCAGCGCCAGCTCTTCGAAGAATCCGAGCGCCATCTGCGACCGGCCCGCGTTGTGGGTACACAGGAACAGCACCGTCGGACGCGGCCGGGCCACCTTGCCCTCGATCTTGGCCAGCGCCTGCAACCGTTGGCGCCCGAACCGCTCGGCCAGCAGCGGTAAGTACAGGGTCACTGTCGCCCGAGCAGCGAAATTCTCGTAGGAGGAATGCAGGAAACGATGGATCGTCTCCAGCTCGAACATCGTCGCGAATTCTTCGCGCAGCCGCGCCTCGGCACGGTCGAGCGCGTCGGAGTGCTCCGCTATTTCGACCACCCCCCAACACTTACCCGAATCCGGGCCATACGCAAACGCCCGGGCCGATCACCCCTCGATCGACCGGCCCGGCACGCGTACTCACCGACACAACGTGGAACATCTTCGGCCCAGCCCGTCGGTGTGGTTACCGTCGGCAGTGCGTCTTCAGCGTCTGGAAGAGCCACCTTCTGGTCTGCACCGCCGGGTCCGACCGATCACCCCTCGAGACCGATCGGACCCGGTTGTTCCGGTGTCTGAAGCAACAATGCGGTGTCGGTCTCTAGAGCTTCTTAAGAACAACTTGTCGGCGAAGTCGGGTTTTCGGCGATGATAGAAGTACCGACGCAAGGAGATCGACCATGGAAACCGCGATCGTCTGGTTGCTGGCAAGCCTTCTGTACTGGTTCAGCAACTTCTGATCCCCTGACACCGTCCACGAGAGAGCCCGGAATCAGGCCCTTCGCCCACCCATGAGACGAGGCAGGTACGCGTATCGCCGTACCTGCCTCGTGCCGTTGTGTGGATCACATCGAGCCGCCGGAATAGTTCACCGGCAGCAGCGGTTGGACTCACTGTCGACGTCCGAACAGCCCCGGGCCTCACCCCATTTGTCGCTACGAGCGACCACCCGCCGAGAGGCGCTTGTGGGGCGTCGGCACCCTGACGGGCCGTCCTCGAGGCGGCCCATCGACTCGAACGCCGCCAGGTCACCCTCATCGACCTGGCGGCGTTTGCCGTATCCGGGTCGCGGGCCACGCGCGCGTGCTCGAGGATGGGTGCATGACTTCGGATGGGCAGTTGCGGCGGGGGCTGGGGCTGGGGGATTCAGTAGTGGTGGGGTTGGGGGCGATGGTGGGGGCCGGGGTGTTCGCGGCGTTGGGCCCTGCGGCGGGGGTGAGTGGGTCCTGGTTGCTGGTGGCCTTGGGGGTGGCCGCGGTTATCGCCTATTGCAATGCGATGTCGTCGGCGCGATTGGCTGCGTTGTATCCGGTGTCCGGGGGGACGTATGTGTACGGGCGAGAACGGCTGGGGGCGTTCTGGGGGTATCTGGCGGGGTGGGGGTTCGTGGTCGGCAAGACGGCGTCGTGCGCGGCGATGGCGTTGACGGTGGGGAGTTACGCGTGGCCTGAGCAGGCGCACGCGGTGGCGGTGGGGGCCGTGGTGGCGGTGACGGGGATCAACTATGTGGGGGTGCAGAAGTCCGCGCTGGCTTCGCGGGTGATCGTGGGCGTGGTGCTGGCGGTGCTGGCGGCGGTTGTCGTGGTGGGAGTCGGTGGGAGTCATTCGGGGGCATCGGTTCTCGACCAGGAGATCGGGCCGTACGGGGTGTTGCAGGCGGCGGGGTTGTTGTTCTTCGCGTTCGCCGGGTACGCGCGGATCGCCACGCTCGGCGAGGAGGTGCGTGCGCCGGAGCGGACCATTCCGCGGGCGATCATGCTGGCGCTGGCAGTGGCATTGGCGGTGTACGCGCTGGTGGCGGTGGCCGCGTTGCTGACGTTGGGGTCGGGTGGGCTGGCGGCCGCGCGTGATCCGCTCGCGCAGGTGGTCGAGGCGGCCGGGGCGGGATGGCTGGCGCCGGTGGTTCGGGTGGGTGCGGTGCTGGCGGCGGCGGGTTCGCTGATGGCGTTGGTCCTGGGGGTCTCGCGGACCGCACTGGCGATGGCGCGCGACGGGCATCTGCCGCGGGCACTGGCGATGATCCATCCGAAATACGCGGTGCCGCATCGGGCCGAGCTCGCGGTGGGTGTGGTGGTCGCGGTGCTCGCGGCGACGGTGGATCTGCGCGCGGCGATCGGGTTCTCCTCGTTCGCCGTGCTCGCCTATTACCTCGTCGCCAACCTGTCCGCGGCCACGCTGACCGCCGCCGAGGGCAGGCCGCAGCGCTGGGTTCCGGTGCTCGGAGCGGCGGGTTGCGTGGTGGTCGGGTTCGCGTTGCCGATCGAGTCGGTGCTGGCCGGACTCACGGTCCTCGCGGCCGGCGCGGGGGTCTACGGGATTCGCAGTGTTGCGGGGAAGTGAACATGCCTGTGATTAGGGGATTCAGCGGCCACGCTATACGGGTTACGGTGCGCGGCACGGGCTACTCTCGCCCGCATGCGGCACATCACGGGCGTTTTCGCGGGAACGATCGCTGCGGTGCTGGCCTCGGCGTGCCTATTCGCCGTTCCGGCGCACGCCGCGCCGAGTACGACCTGCGAGGTGACCTCGGGTCGCGACCTGGAGCGCGCCGAGCCCGAACAGGTGGGGCTGGATTCGGCGAAAATCGAAGCGGCACTGCAGTTCGCGGCCACCCGCAACCGGCTCAATGTCCAGATCTTCCGGCACAACTGTCTCGTCGGTGAGGGCCTGCGCAACGACGAGACCGGCAATACGCCGTGGAACGTCTGGAGCGTCACCAAGTCGGTGGTGTCGATGCTGGCCGGAATCGCTTCCGACGAAGGCAGAATCGATATCGCCGCCCCCATCGACCGCTACCTGCCGCCCGGACTCGGCGACGCGGCGCACCGGTCGATCACCGTCGAGAACCTGCTCACCGAGACCTCCGGCATGCAGGTGGGAGTGCTGTCCGAGGGCATCACCGCGGTGATCCCCATCGACCCGCACTCGGCGGTGCAGGCGCTGTCGGTGCAGCTGACCAATCCGCCCGGCACCACGTTCAGCTACAGCCAGCGCAATGTCGATCTGCTGTCCTACGTGATCGAGCTGGCCGTCGGCGAACCGCTACAGCAGTTCGCGCAGCGGGAATTGTTCGACCCGCTGGGCATCCCGCGCAGCGACTATTACTGGGCAAGTGACCGATCCGGTCATACCTACGGCTACGCCCATCTCCTGCTGCCGCCCAACGACCTGGCCAAGATCGGCCTGCTCGTCTCGAACGACGGCCGCTGGGGCGCCGACCGGGTGATCTCCTCGGACTATCTGCGCAAAGCCCGCACACCGTCGGCGGCGAACAGCTGCTACGGCTACCTGTTCTGGCTGGGCGCCGATTGCAGCGAATCCCCCGACTTCCTGCCCCCCGACACGTTTTTCATGTCCGGACTCGGCCTGCAGAACGTCTTCTTCCTGCCGAGCCTGGACATGACGGTGATGTGGACAGGCCCGTTCGGCAACCAGACCGCCTACGGCCCGAGCGGCATCCTCGCCCACGCCGAAGAACTGCCCCACGAGTTCTTCCGCCGTCTGTTCGCCGCCGTCACCGACGCCGCGGTGCCGATCGCCGAACCGTACGTGGAGCCCCCGCTGGAATTCGACGCGGGCAAACTCATCGACGCCAACATCCTGCTGGCCGTATTCGGCATCGGCCCCGGCGCCTACCCCGGCTGCACCGTCTTCGATTGCCTCAACCAGCCCCTGGCCGCACCCTTCGCCAGCATCCCACCGGGCTGCGCCATCCTGGCCTGCGTAGGCCACGACCCACGCACCCCGGGAATCCGCTAGCCGTTCACAGCCGCGGCGAGTCGGCCCGAGTCCAGGTAGTCGCGAAACAGCACCACTTCCCCCTCCCGAACCCGGATCACCGTGATGGCGGAGCGCACTCGGATCCGCTCCGCCCCGGGCTTGGTCACCTCGACCTCGGTCTCGACCACCACGGTCTCCGGATCGTCGGTGGCGTAGATACGGGGATGAATCGCGTGGATCCGGACCGATGACGTGGCGGCCCAAGCCTCTTCCAGTGCGGCGCGGATCGCTGCCCTGCCCTCGATCCGAGCTGGTGCGCCCGGCGGCGTGAACGGCAGCTCGAAAACGCCGTCGGCGGCGAACGACTCGGTGAACGCGGCCGCGTCGCGGGCGGGGAGAACGGCCATGAGCCGTTCGGCGACCTGGACCGGAGTGGGGATCATCGGCAGCCTTTCGATGAAACGGAACGATGGACCCGCTTATCATCCGGAACGCTCGCCCCGCTTGTCAACGGCCGCCGATACAATCACAGCCGTGACCGATGAACCACGCCCGCTGCGCGCCGATGCCCGCCGCAACCGCGAACGGGTGCTGGCCGCGGCCCAGGAAGCCTTTGCCGCCGAAGGGATTTCGGTTCCCCTCGACGACATCGCCCGGCGCGCCGGCGTCGGCGCGGGCACCGTCTACCGGCATTTTCCGACCAAGGAAGCGCTGTTCACCGCCGCGATCATCGACCGAGTCGAACGTGCCGCCGCCTACGCGCGCGAACTCGGTACCGCCGACGACGCGGGCAGCGCCTTCTTCGAATTCCTGGCCTTCCTCGGTAGCGAGAACGGCGTGAAACGCGATCTGGCCGACGCGGTCGGCTCGGAGCGGCTGGCCGCGCTAGGACCTACCGCCGACCTGAGTACGGCGATCGGCATCCTGCTGGTGCGGGCGCAAAAGGCGGGCGCGATCCGACCGGACCTGGAGGTCGACGACCTGATGCTCATCCTGAAAGCGGGATTCGCCGCCACCCGCGGCGCCGACGATCGCCGGCGCCGTCTCACCTTCTCGGTCATTGTCGACGGGTTGCGCCGGGTCGAGCCCTGACAACGACAAAGGCCGGGCACACCCGAAGGTGGCCCGGCCGTCGACGGGTGATCAGCGGTTCTCGAGCAGAACCTCCGCGATCTGAATCGTGTTGAGCGCGGCGCCCTTTCGCAGGTTGTCGCCCGAGATGAAGAGCGCGAGACCGCGACCGCTCGGCACGCCCGGATCCTGGCGGATGCGGCCGACGAGGGAGTCGTCCTGGCCTGCGGCGGCCAGCGGGGTCGGCACGTCGACCAGACGGACGCCCGACGCCTTGGCCAGCAGGTCCTTGGCCTGCTGCACCGAAATCGGTTCGGCGAATTCGGCATTGATCGACAACGAGTGCCCGGTGAAGACCGGGACCCGCACGCAGGTGCCGCTCACCAGCAGATCGGGCAGGCCCAGGATCTTGCGGCTCTCGTTGCGCAGCTTCTGGTCTTCGTCGGTCTCGAAGGAACCGTCGTCGACCAGCGCACCGGCCAGCGGGATCACGTTGAAGGCGATCGGCGCGACGTAGTTGTTCGGCGCGGGGAACTCGGCGGCCGAACCGTCGTGCACCAGCTGCTCCGCGTCGGCGGACACCGCGCGGATCTGCGAGGCGAGTTCCTCGACACCGGACAGACCGGAGCCGGATACAGCCTGGTAGGACGACACGATCAGGCGCTGCAAACCGGCCACGTCGTGCAGCGGCTTGAGCACCGGCATCGCGGCCATGGTGGTGCAGTTCGGGTTCGCGATGATGCCCTTGGGCAGGTTGCGGGTGGCCTCGGGGTTGACCTCCGACACCACCAGCGGCACATCGGGGTCTTTGCGCCATGCCGAGGAATTGTCGATCACAGTGACGCCCGCCGCGGCGAAGCGCGGGGCCTGCACACGCGACATGGTGGCACCGGCCGAGAACAGCGCGATGTCGAGGCCCGACGGATCGGCCGTCTCGGTGTCCTCGACGACGATCTCGCCGCCGCGCCAGGGCAGCGTCTTGCCCGCCGAACGCGAGGAGGCGAAGAACCGCACCTCGTCGGCCGGGAAGTTGCGCTCTTCGAGCAACTTGCGCATGACGGCGCCGACCTGACCGGTCGCACCGACAACACCTACACGTACACCCATTGCTTAACGCCCCGTTCCGCCGTGGACGACAGCGGCTTCGTCGCCGCCGAGATCGAATGCCTTGTGCAACACCTGCACCGCTTCATCCAGTTCCGTGTCACGCACGAGCACCGAGATCCGGATCTCCGAGGTGGAGATCAGGTCGATGTTGACGCCCGCGTTGGCCAGCGCCTCACAGAAGGTGGCGGTGACGCCCGGGTGCGACTTCATCCCCGCGCCGACCAGGGAGACCTTGCCGATGTGGTCATCGGAGAGGATCTCGGCGAAGCCGATCTCGTCCTGGCGCTCGGTGAGCTTCTGCACCGCGCGGACCAGGTCGGTCTTGGGGCAGGTGAAGGTGATGTCGGTCTTGCCCGTGTCGACCTTGGAGATGTTCTGCAGCACCATGTCGATGTTGATCTCGGCGTCGGCCACCGCGCGGAACACCTTGGCCGCGTAGCCCGGCTCGTCGGGCAGGGCGACGACGGTCACCTTGGCCTCGCTGCGGTCGTGTGCGACGCCGGTCAGGATTGCCTGCTCCACGGGAATGTCCTCCATCGATCCGAAAACAGTGGTGCCGATCTTGTCGGTGTAGGACGACCGAACATGAACGGGAACGTTGTAGCGGCGCGCGTACTCCACGCAGCGCAGCATGAGCACCTTCGACCCGCAGGCCGCCATCTCGAGCATCTCCTCGTAGGAGATCTTGTCGAGCTTCTGGGCGTCGGGGACGATGCGCGGGTCGGCGGAGAAGATGCCGTCGACGTCGGTGTAGATCTCGCAGACATCGGCTTTCAGCGCCGCGGCCAGCGCGACGGCGGTGGTGTCGGAGCCGCCGCGGCCCAGCGTGGTGACGTCCTTGCTGTCCTGGCTCACGCCCTGGAAGCCGGCCACCAGCACGATCTGCCCCTCGGCCAGCGCCTCCTGCAGGCGGCCCGGGGTCACGTCGATGATCTTGGCGTTGCCGTGCGCGCCGGTGGTGATCACCCCGGCCTGCGAGCCGGTGAACGAGCGAGCTTCGGCGCCGAGCGTGTGAATAGCCATGGCCACCAAGGCATTCGAGATGCGCTCGCCCGAGGTGAGCAGCATGTCCATCTCGCGAGCAGGCGGCGCCGGGGCCACCTGCTCCGCGAGATCGAGCAACTCATCGGTCGTGTCGCCCATCGCCGAGCACACGACAACTACATCGTGCCCCTGCTTCTTGGTCTCCACGATCCGTTCAGCGACGCGCCGGATCCGCTCGGCGGTAGCCACCGAGGATCCTCCGTACTTCTGAACTACGAGAGCCACAGCAGGTCCTTCACGATCGAGTGTCAGGTTGGTATCAGCGACCAAGAGTACCGGGCGCGGGCCACCGGTTTTGCTGCTACCTGCCCTGCCTGTGGAAAACGACACAGGCTTGTCACCTGTGGATAACCACGGAATTCACGCGCGATCGAACCAGGTGACCTGCGTGCCGTTGTCGAATTCCTTGCGCTGTACCGGAACGAACTGTGTCGGTTTGAAGACGCCGGTGAAGACCGGGACACCCTCGCCCGCGACGATCGGATAGCTCTTGATGATCATCGCGTCGATCTCGTCGAGCAGCTGCCCGGCCAGCTTCCCGCCGCCACACAGCCAGATGTCGCCGCCCTCGCGCTGCTTGAGCTCGCGCACCAGCTCGAGGGGATCACCGGAGACGATCTCGACTCCGGGATGGTCGGCCTGGTCGAGTGTGGACGAGACGACGTACTGCTTCAGGTGCGAGAACGGGCTCTCGACGTGCTCATCCGGCAGCACGTAGGTGCCGCGCCCCATCAGCACGGTGTCCCAGTTCTTGGCAGGCAGGTCGGGGTCCATGCCGAACTGCGCGCGCAGGTGGGTCGGGATGGCGTCGGGAAACTCCGTCATCATCCACTCCACATAGTTCTGCGGTGTCGGATAGAAGTCGACCTCGCCGCCGGAGCCCGCGATGTAGCCGTCCAGGGAGACGCCGATGTAGTAGACAAGCTTTCGCATGGTTACCGCCTCAGATGTAGTACTCTGTTTGAAGTGGTTTCAACGTAGTACTACGGATGGAGTGGTGTCAAGTGCGAACTAATCCCGAACGTCGGCAAGCCCTGCTCGACGCGGCCATCGAGGTCCTCGCCGACGAGGGCGCCCGCGGCCTCACCTTCCGCGCGGTGGACAAACAGGCGGCCGTCCCCGCGGGCACCGCGTCGAACTACTTCGCCAATCGCGACGAACTGCTCACCCAGGCCGGTGTCCGCTTCTACGAGGTGGTGCAGCCGAGCGAGGAGACGATGGCCCTGGTCAGCGACGGCCCGAAGGACATCGACAACATCACCACGCTGATGAAAGAGGTGGTCGGGCGCATCGAATCGCATCGCAAGGCCTATCTCGCGCTGCTCGAACTACGACTCGAGGCAACCCGGCGGCCCGAACTGCGCACGGTGCTCACCGAACGCGTCCGGGCCGACATCGATTTCAACGTCCGCAACCATCTGGCGTCCGGCCTGCCCGGCGATGCGGAGTCGGTACTACTGCTCTATCTGGCGCTCAATTGGCTCATCGTCGAACACCTCACACTGCCCGGAATCTTCACCGAGGAGCAGAGCATGGCACTGATCGAAACGGCCGTCGAGCGTGTGATAAGCAGCTGACCCGGTCATTTGTCCAGACCATAGACGTGTTGACGATCACTGGTACCACTGTGCACAATCGGGCGCGAAAGCTGCGGGGGTTCGGAGGATAGACACAGATGCGCTCGAAGATCGACATCCGATTCACCGTTGACGCCGAGATCGACCAAGTGATGGACGCACTACTGGCCGTTGACCTGATGTCGGAGTGGTCGACCTCGCTCAGTGATGTCCGGGTCGGGCCGCGCGATGCCGACGGCAGGCCGCGCCGAGTTTTCGCCACCGCCCACTTCATGGGTAACTCCGACGCCCAGGTGCTCGAATACTCCTGGGAGCAGTACCGGTCCGAGTGGCGGGTGGTCGACAGCAGCCGCGGTTCCAAGGGCGGCGGCTGGATCGAACTGGTCGACACCCCGGAGGGCACCGAGGTCGACTACCACGTAGAACTCTCCCTTCCGCTGCCCATTCCGGGCATCCTGTTCAACCGAAGCCTGCGCAAACTGCACGACGAGACGGTCGCGAACTTCATCGACTTCGCCGAGCGGTACCCAGAGGTCGGTGGCTTCGCGGCCGGCTAGTTCGCGCCGTCGCCGAACCCCCGCGTCGTCGATCTTCAGTCCGCGAATCGCGACCCGGGGTGCGAATATTGACCCCATGATCGGAAATCGACGGGTCCGGTTCCAGCCCGTCACCGAAGAGAACTCGGTGACCCAGCTCGAGCTGTTCTTCGACCTGGTGATCGTCTTCGCGTTCACCATGGTCACCGCACTGGCCGCCGACGACACCACCGCGGCGAACATGCTGCGTGCGACGCTGGTCCTGGCCCTGATGTGGTGGCTGTGGATCGCGTATTCGTGGCTGGGCAATGTGGTGCGCGCCGACGAGGGCATCACGCGGGTCGCGATGTTCGTCGCGATGGGCGGTGCGTTCCTGGCCGCGCTCACCATTCCCGAGGCCTTCAGCGATCTGGCCGGTGGCTGGTTCGGTCCGCTGGTGTTCGCGGTGGCCTATCTGGTCGTGCGACTGGTGCACGTGGTGGTGTTCTGGACGATCAGCGCCGGGGATGCCCAGCTGCGCAGGCAGTTGCTGCGCTGGGCGGTCGGCTCGGTCACCGTCGGAACGACACTGCTGGTCGTCGCCGCGATGACGACCGGTCTCACCCAGATCCTGCTGTGGCTCGCCGCGATCGTCGGGGACATGGTCTGGACCTGGGCGGCGGGCACCGACTGGCGCCTCAACTCGGCCAAGCACTACTCCGAACGCTACGGGCTCATCATCATCGTGGCGCTGGGCGAATCCATCGTCTCGATCGGCATCGGAGTGGCCGGACTGCCCATCTCCTGGCCGATCACGCTCGGTTCGATGCTCGGCTTGGCCATATCCGGCCTGCTGTGGTGGCTGTACTTCGATGTCGCCGCGATCTCGATCGAGCACGCGTTCGCCCATGCCAAGGACGCGCGACAGATCAAGATCGCCCAGAACACCTACATGTACGGGCATTTCCCGATGATCGTCGGCATCATCGGGCTCTCGCTCGGCTTGAAGAAGGTGCTGTACTACGTCGGCGATTCCTCGCACCACACGCTCACCGATCCGCTGTACGGCATCCCGCTCGGTGCGCTCTACGGTGGCCCCGCGCTGTTCCTGCTCGGCATCACGTTCGCGAAATACTATGCGACCAAGTCATTGTCGACCGAACGCCTGGTGGTAGCCGCGTTGCTGTTCGCGCTCATCCCGTTCGCCGCGCACCTGCCCGCGCTCGCCTCGCTCACCCTGCTGTGCGCGCTGCTGTCCGTGCTGGTGATCTTCGAGACCCTGCGCTTCGCCCAGCCGCGCGACCAGATCAGGCACGCTTGACCTGACCGAGGTGGTGGCGCACGCCGTGCTCGGCGGGCGTCGCCCCTCGGTGTGAGGGCGGGACCCGCACCCCGGCACGCACCGCGTCGTTGATCTGGTCGAGGTTCTCCCGCAGCATGTCCGCGACCAGTTCGTCGGTGCGCGGGTCGTCGAGCAGCTGGCGCAGCATCCGGTAGACCGTGTCGGCGACGAGCCGGATGATGTCGTCGTGGAACGGGACGTAGCGCAGTTTGCCGGTCTGCGGATCGTTCTTGATCAGGTCCATGATCAGCTGGTCGACCTCGGCGTGGTTCTCCTCCAGCGCGGCGGCGATGTTCTGGGTGTAGTGGCCCGCGCGCAGGACCTTGGAGACCTCGTCGAGGATCGCGATCGTCATCGGACGCTTGATCACGTCGACGATCGTGCCGACGAACCGGTTGACGATCGTCGCGGTGACCCGCTCCCCCAGCGCCCGGTCGGCTACCCGGCCCAGCCGGATCAAGATCACCACGATGCGCAGCAGCCGGAAACTGCGGAACAGCGGGCTGGTCACCGGGATCATGCCGAGCACTTCGTACCAGTAGATGAACGGGAACGACCACGGCCACCCCGCCCGCCGCCAGCGCCAGATGAACTCGACGAGGAAGATCGCGCAGATCGACGTGTCGACGATGACGATCGCGTGGTACGTCGGGCCGCTGACCTCGAAGAAGGTGATCCACACGACCAGCACCACCGAGATGATCGCGAGGATCAGCATGAGGATGTCGGTACGCAAGGTCGGCGTTTTCGAGCGCACGTCCGGCAGGGCCTCGACCCGTTCGATCCCCGGTGAAGCCACTGTTGCTCCTGAATATCTGGCGGTCGGCGCCGCGTAGGTCGGCCTTGACATCGCTGCCCACGCTAATTGGTCGACCGACGCCGCGAGGGGAGTTGCCGACGCCGGTCGGTGGCGTGTTCAGCCGCGCAGGACGGCCTCGATGTTGCGTTCCGCCAGTGCGGTGATGGTCAGGGACGGGTTGACCGTCGCGGTGCTGCCGGGAATCGCGGCACCGTCCATCACATAGAGGCCGGGGTGTCCGTGGACGCGGCCGAAGGCGTCGGTGGCTTTGCCGAGGACCGCGCCGCCGAGCGGGTGCGCGGTGAACTGGGCGTTGGCGTCGTAGCCCAGCGCGCCGTATTCGGCGACCGCGCCCGCGCGCTCGGCGATCCGGTGGTCGACCACGCGAGCCGCCGCGGCGACCGCGTGCTGCGTGGCCGCCGACCAGTTCAGGCCGACGCCGCCCGACGCCGTGTGATAGCCGAAACGGGCACGGGTCGGGTCGAGGACCATGCCGAGCGAGGCCAGCGCGCCGGTCTCGAACGGGATACCGGGGATGTACCAGTTCTCCAGGGTGAGGGGCACGTTGGATTCGTCGTGGATCCGGCTGGCGCTCGGCACACCTTGGCCCTGGCCCGCGATAGCGCTCGCGCCGCGGGCCAGCACCACGTCACCGTTGGTGCCGAAGCCGTCGCCGATGTGCTCGTTCAGGTTGGGCAGCGTGCCGGTGGCCTGGGCGCGGACCAGCAGCTCCGAAGTACCGATGGAGCCCGCGCCGAGGAACAGCTTGTCGCAGGTCAGGTTGCGGGTGCTCAGCACCTGACCGGTCGGGGCCAGCTTCGATACGGCGACCACGAACCGGCCGCTCGCCTCCTGGGCGATGGCGTCGACGCGGTGGCCGGGGAACACCTGGGACTTGCCGGTCTCGCGGGCGTAGCGCAGGTAGTTCTGGTTGAGGTCGAACTTGGCGCCGTTGGAGTTGCCGAGGTTCGAGCGGGCCGAGGTGGCGGAGGCGCGGGAGGTGCCCGCGAGCTCGCTGCGCAGCACGTCCCAGGTGAAGATCGAGTCGTTGGGCAGCGGCTGGTATCCGGCCGCGCGCACCTGGTCGTCCCAGGCGCGCGAGTGCGCGAACGGCGAGGAGTTGTAGATGTCGGCCGGCATCGTGTCGAGCCGCAGCATCTGGCGCACCCGCGGGTAGTAGACGCTTTCCAGCTCGCCGTAATCGACGACGCCACCGAAGACCTGGTCGAACAGTGTGCGTTGCGGAGCCACCATCGCTCCGCTGAAGATCACCGAACCGCCACCGACTGCGGCGGCGCGCCACACGTCGAGCCCGGAATATTCGGTCACATCCAGCACCCCGCCGAACGCGCTGAAACTCATCGGCACCTTGGTGACGCCGGTGAAGCTGGTGCGATGCCAGAACCCGCGGCCGTCGGGCAGATCGTCGCCGGTGAAGATCTCGCGCCACGGGTCGTTGGGCCAGTGTGAACCGCGCTCGAGCACGGTGTTGGCGATCCCGGCCTCGGCCAGGCGCAGCGCCGTCACGGCGGCGCCGAAGCCGGATCCGATGACGATGGCCTGCGTGTGGGCGGGTGCGTCCGGAATCGGCGCGAAGATCTCCGGCACCCAGGACTGGAACATCGCCTCGCGCGGATCCGCCGAAGCGGGCACGCTCGCCAGCGTCGTTCCCACAGCACCGGCAACAGCCGCCAGTCCCGCCGCCTTGAAAAAGGCACGTCTGTGCACCAGGCCACCTCCCTCATCACGCATGGCCGACGCGAAGAATACCTTGCAAACCGGACAATCGCCCGGTCGTACGGGTATTTGTCACATGTCATGGCGACGCGTGGTGCGGGGTGGGACCTCAGCTGGTGAGCAGGCGGATCACCGCGATCGTGCCGACAACCACGATCACCCCTCTGAGCGCATTCGGCGGTAACTTCCGCCCGACCTTCGCGCCGAGCTGCCCGCCGATGATCGAGCCGACCGCGATCAACGCGACCACCTGCCAATCCACCTCCGCGATCGCGATGAAGATCACCGCCGACACCCCGTTGACGATCAGCGCGAGCACGTTCTTCACGCCGTTGAGCCGCTGGATGTCCTCGTGCACGAACACCCCGAGCAGACCGATCAGCAGCACGCCCTGGGCGGCCCCGAAGTAGCCGCCGTAGATGCCGGTGGCGAAGACCGCGACCAGCAGAATCGGGCCGCCGTGTTCCGGCGCCGCCGACGCACCGTTCGCCCTGCGCTGCTTCACCCACGCGGCCAGTCGCGGCTGCACGACGACCAGGATCAGCGCCACGATGATGAGGACGGGGACGATCGCCTTGAACGCCTCCGCGGGCATCGTCAGCAGCAGGATCGCGCCGGTGATGCCGCCCAGCAGCGACGCGGTGCCCAGCTGCAGCAGTCGGGACCGCTGCCCCTCCAGTTCCCGCCGATAGCCGATCACCCCGCTCACCGAGCCGGGGACTAGACCGATCGTGTTCGACACATTCGCTGTCACCGGCGGCAACCCGAACGCGAGCAGCGTGGGAAAGGTGATCAGCGTGCCCGATCCGACGATCGTATTGATGCCACCCGCCGCGATGCCCGCGGCGAAGATGGCCACCTGTTGTAACCAAGTCATGCGAATTCCTTTGGTACGTCTCGTCGGACGCGAAGGTCCGTACAAGCGTGCGTTATGGGGGAAACCGTACTGGTCAACCGGTGAGCGAAAGCCAGCGGACTCGGTTCACCTAATTGGCCCGGGTCGCTTACGAGCAAGGGTGGGCACGCGGTAAGCTCGGAGGATCATGCTGCAGCGGGCTCTTCTTCTCGGCCGCCGCGACGGGTCCTGATACGGACCGGCTCCCGTCGCGGGGTTCCAACGCGCCGGTCGACCCGCTCCCATTCACGGGAATCCATCACACCCACGGAGAAACTTGCATGTCCTCGGCTGACGCATTCGTATCCGCTTCGCGCACCATTTCGGCCCCCGGCAAACCCGCACCGGCCGACCAGCCCGCCTGGAACACCCAGAAGAACTCCTCGATGCCGTCGTTCCGGTATCGCCCCTTCGCCGAAGAGGTCGAGCCGATCACGGTGCCCGACCGCACCTGGCCGGACAAGATCATCGATCGCGCCCCCGCGTGGTGCGCCGTCGACCTGCGCGACGGCAACCAGGCCCTGATCGACCCGATGAGCCCGGCCCGCAAGCGCCGCATGTTCGACCTGCTGGTGCGGATGGGCTACAAGGAGATCGAGGTCGGTTTCCCGGCCGCGAGCCAGACCGACTTCGATTTCGTCCGCGAGATCATCGAAGACGGCGCGGTCCCCGCCGACGTCACCATCCAGGTCCTCACCCAGTGCCGCCCCGAGCTGATCGAGCGCACCTTCCAGGCCTGCGCGGGCGCACCGAACGTGATCGTGCACTTCTACAACTCCACCTCGATCCTGCAGCGTCGCGTGGTCTTCCGCGCCGAGCGCGACGCGGTGAAGAAGATCGCCACCGACGCGGCGTCGCTGTGCCTGGAGATCGAGAAGCGCTACCCCGACACCGAGTGGCGCTACGAGTACAGCCCGGAGTCCTACACCGGCACCGAGCTCGACTACGCCCGCGAGGTCTGCGACGCGGTCTCCGAGATCATCGCGCCGACCCCGGCCAAGCCGCTGATCATCAACCTGCCCGCGACCGTCGAGATGGCCACGCCGAACGTGTACGCCGACTCGATCGAGTGGATGCACCGCAACCTGGCCCGCCGCGACTCGATCGTGCTGTCGCTGCACCCGCACAACGACCGTGGCACCGCCGTCGCGGCCGCCGAGCTGGGTTACCAGGCCGGCGCCGACCGCATCGAGGGCTGCCTGTTCGGCAACGGTGAGCGCACCGGCAACGTCTGCCTGGTCACCCTGGGCATGAACATGTTCTCGCGCGGCATCGACCCGCAGATCAACTTCTCCGATATCGACGAGGTCCGTCGCACGGTGGAGTACTGCAACCAGCTGGCCGTCGCCGAGCGTCACCCCTACGGCGGCGATCTGGTCTACACCGCCTTCTCCGGCAGCCACCAGGACGCGATCAACAAGGGCCTGGACGCGATGAAGGCCGCCGCCGACGCCCAGGGCGCCGATGTGGCCGACATCGTCTGGGAGGTCCCGTACCTGCCGATCGACCCGAAGGATGTCGGCCGCACCTACGAGGCCGTGATCCGGGTGAACTCGCAGTCGGGCAAGGGCGGCGTGGCCTACATCATGAAGACCGATCACGGTCTGGTGCTGCCGCGTCGCCTGCAGATCGAGTTCTCGCAGGCGATCCAGGCGATCACCGACGGTGAGGGCGGCGAGGTGACGCCCAAGGAGATGTGGGACGTCTTCGCCACCGAGTACCTGAACCCGATCCTGCCGCTCGAGCGGATCAAGCAGAAGGTCACCGCGGCCGAGACCGACGGCGGCGTCGACTCGATCGTGGCCACCGTGAAGGTCGACGGCGTCGAGCAGGAGATCAGCGGTTCCGGCAACGGCCCGCTGGCGGCGTTCGTCGACGCGATCGCGACCGTGGGCTTCGAGGTCCGCGTCCTGGACTACAGCGAGCACGCCATGTCCGCGGGCGACGACGCCCAGGCCGCGGCTTACGTCGAGGTAGCCATCGGCGACAAGGTCGTCTGGGGCGTCGGCATCGCCACCTCGATCACCACCGCCTCGCTGCGAGCCGTCGTCTCGGCCGTGAACCGCGCGGCGCAGTAGCTCGCTCTATGGCGGCCGGGACCTGAGGTCCCGGCCGCTTTTGTGCCTGTGGATAGATTCTCGGGCCTGTGGACAACTTCGGTTCGCCCGGTCGGCCTCGTTCCGGATATACCGGTTGAGCTGGGAGCATTCGAATTCGCTCTGGGGCATGGGAGTTACTGCCCCCGACGCGCGAAAATTGCCTCCGTGTTAGCGTTTTAGGGCATATTCAGCGCCGAGCTTTCCTGCTCGTTCAGCGAGCAAGTGGGGGAACTGTGACCAACAACGACCATAATCCGACCTCGCCGCCGTGGCTGCAGAGTCCGTCGGCTGACGTGTCCGAAGCTGCGTCCGGTCCCTCCGGTGTGCAGACCGCGACCGAGGACGACATCGAGCCCGCCGACACCGCTGCCGAGCCGACCGGTGACGCCGTCGAGCCGTCGACCGGTGACCAGCCCGTCGCCGAGCCCGGCGCGGCCGGCCTCGCCGACCAGACCGTGTACCAGCCCGCCGGTTTCGCGCCGCCGGGCCAGTTCGCGCAGGGCGCGCCGTACTCGGTGCCGGATCCGTACCAGAACAACGGCGGGCAGCCGCCGGTGAACGGCCCCGAGCAGCAGCCGTGGCCGGGTCAGCCGGGCGAGCAGCCGTGGCTTCCTGGTCAGCCGAGCGCCGAACAGCCTTACCCCGGTCCGCACGCGACGGGCGAGCAGCCGCAGCCCGGCGTGCCGCCGCAGTACCCCGGCGCGGAGGGTCAGCCGTACCCCGGTCCCGAACAGCAGCAGCAGTTCCCCGCCCAGGAGCAGGGCCCGCAGTCCGAGCCCATCTACAGCTGGGCGCCTCCGCCGCCGCCGATGTACCAGCAGCCGATGCAGGGTGGGATGCCGCCCGGTCAGCAGCCGGAACAGCCGGGGCAGTTTCCCGGCCAGCATCCCGATCAGGGACAGTTCCCCGGTCAGCACGGGCAGTTCCCCGGCCAGCTCGGCCAGCCTGGTCCCCCGCCGGGTCAGCAGTGGGGCGGCGGCCCGGCTCCCCAGCAGCAGCAGCCGTTCCAGCCGCAGCACATGCAGGCACCGGGCCAGCCCGGCCATTCGGTGAACGACCTGAACCTGCTCAAGCGCGCGCGGAAGTCGCCGCGCAGCGGGTGGCGCAAGGCTGTGCACAAGGTGTCCGGCGGTGTGATCAACCCGGGTGAGTCGGCGGCGGATGTCGTCTACCGCGATCTCGGCGAACGGGTCAACCAGCCCGTGCGCGGCGATTACCGGATCGCGATCCTCTCGCTCAAGGGCGGTGTCGGCAAGACCACCACCACGGTCGGTCTCGGCTCCACCTTCGCATCCCAGCGTGGTGACCGCGTCATCGCCATCGATGCCAACCCCGACCTGGGCACGCTCGCCCACCGGGTACCGCGCCAGACCCGTTCGACGGTGCGCAATCTGCTCGAAGACCAGCAGATCACCCGCTACTCGGATGTCCGCGCACACACCTCGCAGGCCCCGAGCCGACTGGAAGTGCTTGCCTCCGAACAGGATCCGGCCGTGTCGGAGGCCTTCAGCGAGGCCGACTACCGCAAGGCCATCGGCATCCTGCAGTCGTTCTACAACATCATCCTCACCGACTGCGGCACCGGCCTGATGCACTCGGCGATGTCGGGCGTGCTGGACATGGCGAGCTCGCTGGTGCTGGTCACCTCCCCCGCGATCGACGGTGCGCGCAGCGCGTCGGCGACACTGGACTGGCTCGATCACCACGGCTACTCCAAGCTGGTCGAACGCACCGTCGTCGTCGTGAACGCTTCTCGCCGTGGCGCTTCCACGGTCGACCTGGATCAGCTGCGCAAGCTGTTCCTCGACCGCACCCGCGCCGTGCAGATCGTCCCGTTCGACGATCACCTGGCCGAGGGCGCCGAGATCGACCTCGAACTGGTCAGCAAGCCGACCAGGCGGGCCCTGCTCGAACTGGCCGCGATGGTCGCCGACGACTTCAGCTACCACGGTCAGCAGCACCAGCAGCAGCAGCAGCCGTATCAGCCGGGCCAGCCCTACCCGGGTCAGCAGTACCAGCCGGGTCAGTTCTGAGGTAGCACCGTCAGCGCGCGATCACCTCGCGCGCCGCGGCCTCGAACGCGTCGAGCACCGTCGCGATGGCGGGGCTGCGGTGCGCCTGCGGGCGGGTGATGATCTCGTAGACCCTAGCCGCGCGGACTCCGGCCAGCGGTAGCACCGACAAGTCGGGGTGGGCTACGGCGTAGCGCGGCATCAGCGCGACGCCGTAGCCGGAGACCACGAGCGTTTCGATCACCCGGAACTCGTTGAGCCGCTGCGCGATCCGTGGCCGTACCCCGGTGACGGTGGCGATGGACTCGAGTACGTCGTCGACCGGGAACCCGCCGCGCACGCTCACCCAGGTCTCCTCGGCGAGTTCTTCCGGGCGCACCGACGAGCGCCCGGCCAGCGGATGATCCGGTGCGACAACGACATCGATGGGCTCACGCATCAGCACCCGAGCCGACAATCTCGGCCCGGTCAGCGACGGCGCGCGTTCGTCGCGATGGGTGAGCACGATGTCGTAGTCGGCCAGCAGTTTCGACGCCTCACTCGGCGGGAGGTCCTCGTCGCCCGCGACCAGTTCGACCCCGCTGGTGGCCAGCGTGGCGAGCACGAGCGGCAACAGCAGTGCCGCACCGGACGGGAACGACGCCACCCGCACCTGACCCCGCGGTGAGCCCCGGTAGTGGGCCATCTCGGCGGTGGCCCGGTCCATCGCGGCGAGCACGTCGTCGGCCCGGAGCACCAGCGCCTGCCCCGCGTCGGTGAGCCGCACCCGGCGTCCGTCCGGTTCGAGCAGCGCGACCCCGGCCTCTCTGGCCAGCACCTTCAACTGCTGCGAGACCGCCGACGGGGTCATCGACAGCACCTCGGCGACGGCGGCGACTGTGCCGCGGTCGGCCAGCTCGCGCAGAATGCGCAGTCGCTCGATCGAGAACATGAAGTAAAACTACGTTATCCCTCCACATTTATTCGATTGTGCTGATCTTTAGCGGCCCGCACGATAAGGGCGTGACCTCCCGTGATCGCCTGCTCGGACTGACTGTCGTTGTGCTCTGGGGCCTGAACTTCCTGGCCATCCGCATCGGCCTCGACCACTTCCCGCCCTTTTTCTTCGTCGCGCTGCGCTTCGCCGTCATCGCGATCCCCGTGCTGATCTTCATTCCACGTCCGGCCGTGCGCACCCGCTGGCTGCTGCTCTACGGCACCGGCTTCGGCATTCTGCAGTTCGCGTTCCTGTTCACGGCGATGCGCACCGGCATGCCGACCGGCCTCGCCTCACTGGTACTGCAGTCCTCGGCGCCGTTCACGGTGATGCTGGGCGCGGTGCTGTTGCGCGAGCGCTTGCGGCCGGTGCAGGTCGCCGGACTCGCGGTGGCCGTGTTCGGCATGGTCATCATCGGCGCCGACCGCTTGGCCAACGCCACCCTGCTGCCGGTCCTGCTGACGTTGGCGGGCGGCCTGGGCTGGGCGTTCGGCAATATCGGCGCCCGTCAGGCCGGTGCCGACTCCCCCGGCTACAACCCCCTGCACCTGACGCTGTGGATGTCGGTGGTTCCCGTCGTGCCGATGCTGGCGCTGTCGATGGCTGTCGAGGGGCCTGGCACCGGTTTCCGCGCGGTCGGCGCCGCGTTCTCCGCCGACGGCCTGCCCGCACTCGGCGCCGTCGCCTACATCGCCGTCCTCGCGACCGTGTGCGGTTCGGGCCTGTGGACCTATCTGATGAGCCGCTATCCGGCGGGCACCGTGGCGCCGTTGTCGCTGCTCGTGCCGGTCGTCGGCATCGCGGCGGCGTGGGTGGTCCTCGACGAACAGCCGTCGGTGGCCGCGCTGATCGGCGGGGCGATCGTGATCGCGGGCGCCTTCGCGGCAACCACCGGCCTGGGCCTTCCGAAGGCGCCATCGCCCGCCCCCACCCCGGAATTGGCCCGAGCCTGAACCCGAATTCAGCCCACGACCGCTCGAGCTCTGGCTAGCATGTGACCGGTCGCCCGATGTGTTTCCGTGCGACCGGTCGGTTTTGAGCTCGCGAACGACGCACAGGTCGATACAGCCAGGTCTTCGCCGCGCTCTAGAGTGGTAGCAAATCCCAGGCAATACTCGAGCAAGGCAGCTGAACAGCGTATGGCGGAACAGCGGTGGCCCGTTTCGCGAAGGAACCTTCTTCGTGGCACGGTCGCAGCGGGGGTGATAGCGGCGGGGGCCGTGGCGGGAGCGCCGGGATTCGCCGCGCCGCCGGGGCGCCGGGTAGCGGTTCTGGGCGGCGGTGTCGCCGGGCTCACGGCCGCGCACGAACTGGCCGAGCGCGGGTTCGAGGTCACCGTGTACGAGGCACGCGCGCTGGGTGGCAAGGCCCGCAGCGTGGGGGTGCCGGGTACCGGCCGCGACGGCAGACCCGATCTGCCCGGCGAGCACGGGTTCCGTTTCTTCCCCGGCTTCTATCAGAACCTGCCCGACACGATGCGCCGCATTCCGCATCCGGGCAATCCCGACGGCGTGTGGAACAACCTCATCGCCGTGCCGGAGGCCCGGTTCTCCCGCCGTGACAGCGACGACATCACCCTTGCCCTGCCCGACAGCTTCACCGCCGCGCAGGCGACGCCGGACTCGATCCGCGAAACCCTGGCCGGCACCATCGCCACGACCGCCAAGATGTCGGCGGCGGAAGGCCTGTTCTTCGCCAATCGGCTGATGGTGTTCAACACCAGCTGCGATGCCCGCCGTTTCGGCCAGTGGGAGCACACCTCCTGGTACGACTTCGTGCACGGGCACGAACGTTCGCACGAATTCCGCGCGGTCGTGTCCCGGTCGCTGACATCGATCATGGTCGCCGCCAAGGAGAACCTGGCCAGCACCCGCACCATCGGCAGCATGGGCGAACAGTTCCTCGGCAACCCGCTCGGCCTCGGCAACGACGGCGGCCTCGACCGCGTGCTCAACAACACGACCAACGCCGCCTGGATCGATCCGTGGGTGCGGCACCTGCGTGAGCTGGGCGTGCGTTTCGAACTCGGCGCACGGGTCAGCGAACTCGAGGTACGCGACCGGCGGATCCGGGCGGCCCGGATCACCGACGCCACAGGCGCGCGCACCGTCGACGCCGACTATTTCGTGGTGGCGCTGCCGGTGGAACACGCGAGAAAACTGTGGTCGTCGCAGGTACTCGCCGTGGCGCCCGAACTCGCCGCGACGGAGCGGCTCTTCGTCGACTGGATGAACGGAATACAGATCTATTTCCGTGCGCCCCTGCATATTTCGCGCGGACACACGGCCTATGTCGATTCGCCGTGGTCACTCACCTCGATCAGCCAGAATCAGCTGTGGACCGATAAACTGCCGTCCTTCGGCGACGGCACGGTGGCCGATTGCCTTTCGATCGATATCTCCGACTGGAATTCGCCGGGAATGCTGTACGGCAAACCCGCCACCGCGTGCACCCACGAGGAGATCTTCCGCGAAGTCTGGGCACAGTTGAGCAGCCATCTCAACGATCGTGAACAATTGCTCCGGCCCGCCGATGTGCATTCCTGGTTTCTCGATCCGGGAATCACCTGGCAGGGCAGTCACAACGCGAATGCCGACCCGTTGCTCATCAATACCGCCGGCTCGTGGGATGCCCGCCCCGAGGCGCACGGGTCGATCGAGAATCTCTTCCTCGCCGGTGACTACGTGCGCACCGATGTGGACCTGGCGACCATGGAGGGCGCCAACGAGTCGGCCCGTGCGGCGGTGAACGCGCTGCTCGACGTGGCGGGCTCGCCTGCGCCGCGCTGCCGTGGTTTCCGGCTGCGCCGCACCCCCGAACTCGAGCCGTTGCGCGTCATCGACGCCGACCGCTACGCCAAGGGCATGCCCAACCTTTTCGACGAACCGACCTGACCCGGACAAGCTCACACCGCTCCCGCACGCGCGCCCGGACGGCGCGCACATAGACTCGCGGCGTGGCAGACATCTCGGTGCGTGGGCGCTTGGCCTTGCGAGCAGCGGCGGCAGCGTCGTGGGCTTCGCAGAAGGCGGGTCGCGGCAAGGGTTCGATGATCGGCGGCCTGATCGCGTTGAAGATCGATCCGTCGATCATGACGCAGCTCGGGCGCGGTCGGCGAACGGTGCTGATCACCGGCACGAACGGTAAGTCGACCACCACCCGGATGACGACCGCCGCGCTCGGCACGCTCGGCGACGTCGCCACCCAGGCCGACGGCGCCAATATGGACGCGGGCATCGTGGCCGCGCTCAGCCTGCACCCGGGTGTGGCGCTGGCCGCGATCGAGGTCGACGAGCTGCACCTGCCGCACGTGAGCGACGCGCTGGATCCGGCCGCCGTGGTACTGCTCAACCTCAGCCGCGACCAGCTCGACCGGGTCGGCGAGATCAACATGATCGAACGCAAGCTGCGTGCCGGGCTCCTGCGTCATCCCGACACGGTCGTCATCGCCAACTGTGACGACGTGCTGGTGGCCTCCATCGCCTACGACCACCCGAATGTGGTGTGGGTGTCGGCGGGCAGCGGCTGGGCCGTCGACGCGACGAGTTGTCCGCGCAGCGGCGAGCCGATCGTCTGGGAGGGCGAGAACTGGCGCTCGACCGGTGCCGATTTCCATCGCCCGCAGCCGGTGTGGTGGCTCGAGGGCGAAGACCTGTGCGGCCCTGACGGTTTCCGCGCTCCGCTGCATCTGGCGCTGCCGGGTCGCGCGAATCGCGGCAATGCCGCGCAGGCGGTGGCCGCGGCGGTCGCGATGGGCGCCGAGCCCGCGAAGGCGACCGATGCCACCGGCACTGTGCGCGAGATCGCGGGCCGCTACCGCACCGTCACCGTCGGCGACCACGACGCGCGGTTGCTGCTGGCCAAGAACCCCGCGGGCTGGCAGGAAGCGCTGTCGATGATCGACCCGGCCTCGGCCGGTCTGGTGATCGCGGTGAACGGTCAGGTGCCCGACGGCGAGGACCTGTCGTGGCTGTGGGACGTGCGGTTCGAGCACTTCGAGGGCGTGCAGGTGGTCGCCTCGGGCGAGCGCGCCACCGATCTCGCCGTGCGCCTCACCTACGCGGGTGTCGAGCACACGCTCGTCCCGGATCCCGTGCGCGCCATCGCCTCCTGTCCCCCCGGACATGTCGAGGTGCTGGCCAACTACACCGCGTTCCGCGATCTCAACCGTGACCTGGAGGCCCGCAAGTGAGCGAGTCAACCCTTCGTATCGGCCTCGTGCTGCCCGACGTGATGGGCACCTACGGCGACGGCGGCAATGCCCTGGTCCTGCGCCAGCGCCTGCGGATGCGGGGCTACGACGCCGAGATCATCGACATCACCCTCGCCGATCCCGTCCCGGATTCCTTCGACATCTACACCCTCGGCGGCGCCGAGGACTCCGCGCAGCGCCTGGCCACCCGCCACCTGCAGAAGTACCCCGGCCTCCAGCAGGCCGCCGCCAAGGGCGCACCGGTGCTCGCGATCTGCGCCGCCATCCAGGTGCTCGGCAACTGGTACGAGACCTCGGCGGGCGAAAAGGTCGACGGCGTCAGCCTTTTCGACGTCACCACCTCGCCGCAGAAGGTGCGCGCCATCGGTGAGGTCACCACCACGCCGCTGGTTCCCGGCCTGAAAGCGCCCCTCACCGGCTTCGAGAACCACCGGGGCGGCACGACTCTCGGCTCCGATGCCACCCCGCTGGCCCGCGTGACCCGAGGTGTCGGCAACGGCGTGGGCGACGGCACCGAGGGCGTGGTCCAGGGCTCGGTCTTCGGCACCTATCTGCACGGTCCCGCGCTCGCCCGCAACCCCGAGCTGGCCGACCTCCTCATCGCCAAGGCCCTCGGTATCCCCGGCACCGACCTGGCTCCCCTCGACCTTCCCGAGGTCGATCGCCTCCGCAAGGAACGCCTGCGCGCCTGACCCGACAGCGGATCGACGCCGCCGCGCGGACTTCCGCTCATCGCGACTTTTAACCTCCCGTAACCGCTACCTGCGCCGATAGCGTCTCCCTTCGCAGTGCTGGACGAATCCGCCCGGCACCGGAGGTGAGGAGTGCCGAGGTGACCGCAGTGGTGTCGACCGTGGACGCCGACGAAGCGGCCGGTGCGAAACCGAGCACTGCGAAGGCACCTCGGCGGGGTGGTTCGGTGCTGGCCGCGGTGGTGGCGCTCGGCGTCGTGCTGGCCGGCTGGACGGTGGTGACGGCCGCCGGATTGGTCGACCCGCTGTATCTGCCGTCGCCGAAGGCGGTGTGGGATGCCTTCGTGCGCGCCAATTCCACGCATCGGATCGCCGACGGCGTGGATCGGTTCGTGGTCGGCGAGCAGAACTACTACCTGTGGGAACACCTGCTGGCCAGCCTCCAGCGGATCGCGATCGGGGTGGGTGCGGCGATCGTGGTCGGGCCGCTGGTCGGGTTCGTGATGGGGATGGTCGCGCCGGTGCGGTGGGTCACCGAGCCGATCCTGAACTTTCTGCGCGCCCTGCCGCCGCTGGGTTACATCGGTCTGCTCATCGTGTGGTTCGGCATCGGCGACACCGCCAAGATCTGGCTGCTGTTCCTCGCCGCGTTCCCGCCGATCGTCATCGCGACGCTCGATGGCGTACTGGGCGTGAAACAGGACTACCTCAACGCGGCGCGCTCACTGGGTGCCGGTCGCGCACAGGTCATTTCCCTCGTCGTACTCCCCGCGACCCTGCCCAACGTGATCAGCGGTATCCGCATCGCGACGGCTTTCGCCTGGACCACGGTCGTGGCCGCCGAACTCAACAACGGCATCCCCGGCATCGGCGGACTCGCGTATATCGCGGGCACGCAACTGAATACGCCGCTCACCATCGCCTGCATCATCGTGATCGGCGTGGCGGCGATGCTGCTGGACGCGGTGATCGTGTTCATCGGCGCCCGAGCTGTTCCCTGGAAAGGCAAAGTATGAAAACCGCACTGCGCAGGGTCGTCGCGACCTCGGCCGCATTCTCCGCCGTTGTCGCTGTCACCGCGGGCTGCGTGGAATCGGGGCGCGAGGACACCGGCGCGGCCGCGAGCTGCCCGTTCGCCGCCGATCCGAGCGTTACCAGCACCGTTCGCCTCGGCTTCCAAGCCATCCCCAACGGCGATCTGGTGGTGAAGGACCGCAACCTGCTGCAGGCGTGCCTGCCGAACGCGAAGATCACCTGGAGCCAGTTCTCCTCCGGCGCCGATGTGGTGCAGGCCTTCGGCGCGGGCGGACTCGATATCGGCACGCTCGGTTCGAGCCCGGCGACCAAGGCGCTGTCCGCACCGCTGAACCTGCCCGTGCAGGTGGTGTGGATCCACGATGTGATCGGCACCTCGGAATCGCTTGTCGTGCGGGACAAGTCGATCACCAGCTTGGCCGGGTTGGCGGGCAGGAAGGTCGCCACGCCCTTCGGCTCCACCTCCCACTACAGCTTGCTCGCCGCGCTGGACAAGGCCGGTCTCACCGGCAAGGTGGAGCTGATCAACCTCGCTCCCGATGCGATTCCCGGTGCGTGGCAAGGCAATCAGATCGATGCCGCCTGGGTCTGGGACCCGACGCTGTCCAAGCTCACCGCGGCGGGCGGCACGGTGCTGACCAGTAGTGCCGAGACCGCGGCGGGCGGTGCGCCGACCTTCGACGTCGCGATCGCCGACAAGAAATTCCTCGCCGACAACGCCGCGTTCGCGAAGACCTGGGCCAAGGTGCAGGACTACGCCGTCGGTCAGCTGAAGAACCAGCAGGCCGAGGCCGCGGTGTCGATCGGCGCGCAGCTCGGTATCGCCCCCGACAAGGTCGTTCCGCAGCTGGCGGGCTACCAGTACCTGCCCGCCGCCGAGCAGGCAGGCGCGAAGTACCTGGGTGGCGGCTTCGGCGCGGACCTCGCCGGTACCGCGCGATTCCTGTTGAGCCAGGGCGGCATCGCCGCGGTCGGCACCGATCAGCAGTACCGCGACGGCATCTCCGCCACTGCCGCGGCGGGCGCGGGCTCGTGACCGCGGGGCCGGTGGCCGCCGATGCCGAGCGGGTGACGTTGACCGGGGTGAGCAAGAGCTACCCCGGTCCCGACGGCGACGTCGTGGCGCTCGCGCCGACCGACCTCACCATCGAACCCGGCGAATTCGTCTGCGTCATCGGCCCTTCCGGCTGCGGCAAGTCCACCCTGCTCAACATCCTCGCCGGATTCCTCCCACCGACCTCGGGTGCGGTGCGGGTCGGCGATCGGGTGGTCGACGGACCCGATCCCGACCGCGGCGTGGTCTTCCAGCAGGCCAACCTCTACCCCTGGCTCTCGGTCCGCGGCAATGTCGAGTTCGGCCCGAAAGTCCGTGGGGTGTCGAAGCAGACGCGGCGGGCCGACGCGCAGCGGCTGCTGGAGCTGGTCGGACTCGACCAGCTCGGCGACCGCAAGCCCTACGAGCTCTCCGGCGGCCAGCAGCAGCGCGCGCAGATCGCCCGCGTGCTGATCAACGATCCCGGCATCGTGCTCATGGACGAGCCATTCGGCGCCCTCGACGCGTTGACCAGGGAACGACTCCAGCGCGAACTGCTCACCCTGTGGCGCGATCGCCGCAAGACGGTGCTGTTCGTCACCCACGGCATCGAGGAAGCCATCCTCCTCGGCACCCGAATCCTGGTGATGGGCACCGAGCCCGGCCGGATCGTGCACGATGTCACGCCCACCTTCGAGGCGGGCGCCGACTTCGCCACGATCCGTGCCGACCCCGAGTTCAGCGCCCTCCGAGACGAATTGGCTCGCCACATCTACGCGGCGCACGCCTGATCTAGACGGCGACGCTCACCTGCCGGCGGGTGATGAGCCAGCCGACGAGCGCGGCGAGCGGGAACATCAGCACGCCGTAGACCGCTGCGGGAACGGCCAGCTCGGTGCTGTCGAGCACGCTGATCGCGATGGTGATGGCGATGGTGCTGTTGTGGATACCGACCTCGAACGAGCAGGCGATGGCCTGGCGGTCGGCGACGCCGAGCAGGCGCGGCAGGTAGTAGCCGACCGACAGGCTGATCAGGCAGAACACGACGGTGATGGCGCCGACGTCGGCGAGCGAGTCGGTCAGGGTCTCCCGCTCGCTGACGATGGTGCCGACGATCACCAGCAGCAAGGTGATCGCCGACCCGATGCGGACCGGCTTGTCCATCCGGTCCGCGAACTCCGCCGACCAACGGCGCACCAGCATGCCGAGGCCGACCGGAACCAGCACGATGGCGAACACCTGGATCACCTTGCTCAGCTGCAAACCGACGGAACCGTCCTCGCCGCTCGGCTCGAAGTAGCCGATGGCGAAGTTGGTCACCAGCGGCACGGTGACGACCGCGATGATCGAATTGACCGCGGTCAGCGACACATTCAGCGCCACGTCACCACGGAAGAGATGGCTGAACAGGTTCGCTGTCGTCCCGCCGGGCGAGGCGGCGAGCAGCATCATGCCGACCGCCAGAATCGGCGTCAGGTCGAACAGCAGCACCAGGCCGAACGCGACCACCGGTAGCACCAGCAATTGGCAGACCAGCGCGATGGCGACGATGCGCGGCGTCTTCGCGATGCGGGCGAAGTCGGCGCCGGTGAGCGAGAGCCCGAGGCCGAACATGATCACCGCCAGCGCCAACGGCAGACCGACTGATACCAGTGGAGAGTTCATAGCCACACACTTCTCGTCGAGCAGTCCGGGTCGAGGTACCGACCGGATTGAGACGCTCCGGTCTCAATCTCGCAGCGTAGCCAGCTGTGACGTTCGTCGCAGCGAAATCGACAAGGTATTACCCCGTCGAGACGACAGCCTCCGGAGCGGCGGCATGACTGCCGGTGCACAGATCGTGGACGAAGCGCATCTTCTCCAGCACCCGCTCCGGCAACACGAAGGGGTACAGGTCGTCGCGGCCCATCGAGCGGTTGACCATGTTCAGCGACCAGGTCAGCGGCAGCCAGAGCTCGATGATCTTGTCGAACCCGGCGCGGCCGATCTGTGGGCGGTCCAGCGTCGCGCCCGCCGGGGCGAGTCCGAAGGCGGCCGCCGTGTCGAGGGTGTCGCGGATGTGCAGGTAGTGGGCGAAGGTCTCGGCCCAGTCCTCGGCGGCGTGCATCGTGGCGTAGGAGGAGACGTGGTCGCGTTTCCAGCCGCTGGGCGCACCCTGGGAATAGTGGCGGTCCAGTGCCGCCTGGTAGTCGGCGAAGGGATCGCCGAACAGGTCGCGAAAGCGTTGCAGGGCAGCGTCGTCGGCGACGAGCACGGAGAAGTAGTAGTGCCCGGTCTCGTGCCGGAAGTGGCCGAGCAACGTGCGGTACGGCTCGGCCATCTCGATGCGCAACTGCTCGCGGTGCGGGTCGTCGGCCTCGGCCAGGTCGAGGGTGACCACGCCGTCCATATGGCCGGTGAGCACGCCGTCGGTCCGGCTGGACAGCAGATCGAAGGCCAGCCCGTGTTCGGGATCCTCGTCGCGGCCGACGATCGGCAGCCCGAGCTCGACCAACTCGAAGATCAGTCGCCGTTTGGCCGTCTCGGCCTCGGCGAACGCGGCGAGGCCGTCGGTGTCGGTGTCGTTGGGCCTGGTCCTGGTGAGCTTGCACGACACGCACAGGCCAGGACCGGACGCGTCACCGTCGACCAGCCAATTGCACTGCGCCACATGCAGGTTGTCGCACAGGCGGAAGCGATCGCTGTCGACGACGCCGGCCACGTGGTCGATCGCCTCGTCGCTCGGCGGGTCACCGATCACCACCAGCGCCCGTTCCCCCAGGCTGAAACCCAGTGCGCTGCGGCACGACAGGCAGACAGAGTTCTCGAAAGCCAGCTGCTGGCCACAGTTCGGACAGACGAAATCACGCACGGACTACACCTCCACCGGGGCCACATCGACCGATACCTTGATTGTGGACTGCTTCGCGTCGGTGTAGATGATGCCACGCAGCGGCGGAACGTCCTGGTAATCGCGACCCCACGCCACGGTCACGTACCGCTCGTCGGCGAACTGGTCGTTGGTGGGGTCGAAGGCGATCCAGCGGCCGGTGCGATCGGTGTCGTCGGCGCCGGGCAACCAGACCGCGGCCCACGCGTGCGTGGCGTCGACGCCGACCATGCGTTCCTTGCCCGGCGGCGGGTCGGTGGCGAGATAGCCGGAGACGTAGCGTGCGGCCAGGCCCTGCGCGCGCAGGCACGCCGCGCCGATTCGGGCGAAGTCCTGGCACACGCCTTCGCGGGCGGCGAACACGTCGGCCACGCTGGTGCTCACCGTCGTGGACCCGGAACGGTACTGGAAGTCGTGGTGGATGCGCGTGTTCAGTTCGGTCACGGCTTCGAGCAGCGGCCTGCCCGGCGGAAAACTCTCCACGGCGTACGCGACGACGTCGGGGGTGATCTCGGGCGGGAGCAGATCGAGGGTGAACTCGACGGCCAGCGGGCCGGTGGCAGACGTAGGACGCGCCGACTCCCATGGCATGTCGGCACCCGGCAGCGCCGCCGGGTCTTCGCCGTCGACATCGATGAGGGACTCGCCGGTGACCTCGAGGTTGCGATGCTCGGAGGTCACGTGGAAATACGTCGTGGTGTTGCCGTAGACGTCGGTGCCCACCGAGCGGTCCGAGGGCACCGGGTCGATGTAGATTTCGTGCTCGAGCAGGCGCTGACCCGGATATTCGCGCGGGGTGAGATACGCGCGACCGTAGGAGCTGGTCACCTCGTCGGAGTAGCTGTAGGTGGTGCGGTGCACCACCATGTATCGCCGGGTCATCCGACCATCCTGGTATTGCCCCAGAGCGGCTGAATACCCAGCGGGACGGTGAGTTTGGTGGCCTCGAACGATTCGGCCAGCTTGCGCAGTCGCAAGTGCACCCCCTCCAGCAGTTCCACCAGTTCGGTGCGCACGCCGTCGTCGTCGGTGTGTTCCAGGTCGGCCGGGTCGACGCGGCGCAGCATGCGCTGGGCGTCGGCGAGCAGGCGCTGCGAACGCGAGGCGCCGGAACCACCGGGCAGCGCCTGGAAGTCGGCCTCGAGACGGTCGAGCTGATAGATCAGCGACCGCGGGTTGCCCGGGTCGAACAGCAGCAGTCCCGCGAGCGCGGCCACGTGCGCCGAACCACGATGGCGGCGACGGTAACTCACCGCCGACTCGGTGGCGGTGAGCACGGCCTCCGCGACCACCCCTTGTACTTCGGCCGAACTCCGTCGCCCCAGCGCGGCATTGATCAGCGACGTCACCGCCAGCCCGCGCTCGATCCGTTTACCGATATCCATGACGTACCAGCCGGTGTCGCGCACCAGCGACTCCGCGCCGATCCCCGACAGCGACAGCAGTGCCGCCAGCGCCAGCGAATGCACCGACGACAACGCCGTCTCCTGCTCGGTACTGGCACTGCGGAATTCGGCCAGTGCGCGGTCGACGGCGCCGATGATCATCCAGGTGTCACCGGACAATTGATCGCGCACCGCTCGCGCGGCGGATCCGTAGTGATCCACCGCGTACGACAGCGACCCGGCCAGCTCACGATCACCGGTCAACGAGGCCAGGTACCCGAACCCCTCAGCCGAAGCTCCGGCCACCGCCCGCCGCGCGGCCACGCCGTCCTGACCACTGGAATCCATGGCTCGGTGGGTGAACTGGCCCTGCGCCTGTCGCGACCGAGCGAGCACCGGCTCGGGCTCGGGGGCCGGCACCGGCTCCGAACCACGCTCGGGCGTGACACCGGTGGTGCGCAGCGCGCGGGCCAGCGCACTGGTGCCCGCCCGCTCCCACGGCGCCTCTGCCTCGGAATCGGGTTCGGGCTCGTCCGCTGTGGGCTGATCCCGACCAGCGGACCGGCTCTGCCCCGCCGACTGTGATGCCTTCGGTTCAGCAGGCGCGTCGTGCTCCACCGCCTCCGTTCCTGCATCTTCGCTGACCGAGGACCGCGATGACCGCGTCGCCACCGGGTCAGGCGCTTCGGCGCCTACCGAATCACGGTGCCCAGCATCGGGGTTCGGATCTTCGGTTGCGACATCGCCGGATCGCACGGCCACCAGCTGACCGATTCCGTTGGGCAGCACCGACTGTGGAGCGACGGTGCCCGTGGTGATCGACAGGGCACGCATGAGGATCGGCAAGGCTTCGGCGCCATCGAGCCATGGTCGGTAGCGATAGTCCTGATAGACGTCATGGGTGGCGGCGAGCAGGCGGACCACCGACTCGGCGCGTTCGCTGTAGCGGCCCATCCAGAACAGGTCGTTGAGCACGCGCGGCGAGCTGATCGCCTCGACGACCGGCACCGCCCTGCGCAACCGCTCCTCGTGCGGCGCTTCGGAACTCGCCGCGGGCACGGCGGCCGGAGCCGCGCGGACCCACACGTCCTTCGCGGCCACTTTGATCACGCTGCGGGTCGGTTCGAGCCGCATGCGCTGCTGACCCAGGCCTCCCGACATCGCCGTATAGCTGCCCCGCCTGGCCAGCGAGAACAATCGCATGCCCACCGGTGCCGGCGCCAGCCCCGCCGGGCCGTCGACCGCGGGCGCGACCGAGAACTCGGCGGGCTCCTGCCCCACCCACTTCCATCGCTCGACCTCGATCCGGGCGGCGAGATCGGCGCGCTCGGCCGCCGACAGGCTCGGTCCGAAGATCGTCGAGCCGTCGACAGCGGAGCGGATCACCAGGTCACCGACGTGCGACACCAAGTGCGCGCGCTCAGTGTCGTCGCCACCCCAGTAGGTGGGGGTGGCATCGAGCAGCAGATCCTCGCCGAGCACCGAGCGGGCGATGCGCGGCAGGAACGGGCTCAGCGCGGGCGATTCCAGCAACCCGCTACCGAGGGTGTTCACCACCGTCACCGCACCGCGACGCAGCACCTCGACCAACCCGACCACGCCGAGCCGCGAATCGGGGCGCAGATCCAGCGGGTCGGAGAACTCGGCGTCCACCCGCCGCAACACCACGTCGACCCGTTCCAAGCTGCCGAGCGAGCGCATCCACAGCGCACCGTCGCGCACCACCAGATCGGAACTCTCCACCAGCGGGAACCCGAGCATCTGCGCGAGATAAGCCTGGTCGAAGGCGGTTTCGGAATGCGAACCCGGGCTGAGTACGACGACGACCGGCTCTTCCCCATCGGCCAGTTCGGGCGCCGCCTCCTCGAGCATCAACCGCATGGCCCGCGCGAACGGGCTGAGTGGACGCGGTCCCGCGTGCTCGAAAGCCTCGGGAATGGCCGAAGCCACCACACGACGGTCGGCCAGCGCGTACCCGGCGCCCGAGGGTGCCTGCGCCCAGTCGGCGAGAACCCGGAACTGCCCGTCGCTCCACCGGCTGATGTCGCAGGCGTGCAGAAAGAGCTGGTGGGTGCCGGGGATCGTGATGCCGTGCGCGGCCCGCACATACCCGGTATTGCCGAACACCACCTCCGGCGGCAACAGGCCCGAACTCAGCAGCCTGCGCGGGCCGTAGACGTCGGTGAGCACCTCATCGAGAACCAGCGAGCGCTGCACGAGACCGGTTTCGAGGCGGGTCCAGTCCTCGGCGGACACCAGCAGCGGAATCGGGTCCAGCCGCCACGGTTGCGGTATCGCGGTGTCGTCGTCGCCGCCCAGGCCGACCTCGGTGTAGGTGACACCGTCGTCCTCGATCTGCCTGCGCACCCGGTGATCGATCCGGTCGATCCCGCCGATCCCCTGGTCGATGAAGTCGGCCGACAGCTCCGACCACATCGACCGCACCCGCCCACGCCCGTCGACCAACTCGTCGTAATAGCCCCTGGTCGGCCTGCCGCACTCGTCGAAGCGCGCCCCCGCCGAACTGTCAGCCCGATACCGCGCGAACTGCTCGGCAACCTGAGCGCGAACGCCCGATCCCGGCCGATTCCCGCCCCGTTGCGCTTCATCGCGCTGAGCCACCGAGCCTCCTGTAATTTTTGCGGCTGGCGCCGCGGGGTTTTGCGGCCCCGATTGTCCCGATTCTTCCCTCCTCCGGTCAGTCGCTGCGCTCCCTCCCTCCGTCAGTCCAGAATCGGGACGGCCGCAAAACCCAAAGCCGGTGACTTCCATCGACTGGTGACCAGATCGGTGTGCTGGTCGCCCCGGCGTTCTGTGGCGCGCCGGGCCTCCCCTTTCCTACTGGCCCCAGACTGTTCGCGCGCGGCGTAGGTCCAGGATGCCTGGTGCTCCCACATCGGTCGACTGTGCCGCGATCTTCGCACGGAGTTCGGCGGGATCGATCGGGTTCACCGTATGACCGGCGGCCTCGAAACGGCGGTTACGGCGCGATTGAGCGGCGACGGCGTTGACGGGTGCGTCGTCGTAGGCGCGGCCGCCGGGGTGCACGACGTGGTAGGTGCAGCCGCCACGGGAGATGCCTGTCGCGACGTCTATCAGGTCGAACACCAGGGGGGCGTCGACGGTGATCGAGGGGTGCAGGGAGTTCGGCGGCTGCCAGGCGCGGTAGCGCACGCCTGCCACCTGCACGTCGGATTTGTCGGTGGCCAGCAGCGGTACCGGCATGCCGTTGCAGGTGAGGACGTAGCGGCCACGGTCGGCGCCGACCAGCCGCACCTGCAACCGTTCCACCGAGGAGTCCACGTAGCGAGCGGTGCCCTGGCCGGTGGTCTGTTCACCGAGGGTGAGCCAGGGTTCGATCGCCCCGCGCAGTTCCAGCTCCGCCTCACCGATCATGGCGGTGCCGATACGGGGGAAGCGGAATTCGGTGAAGGGGTCGAGCCAGGCGGTGTCGAAGTCGACGCCCGCCGCGCGCAGGTCGGCGGCCACTTCGGCGATGTCGTTCATCAGGAAGTGCGGCAGCAGATAGCGGCCGTGCAGGTTGGACCCGTGGCGGATCAGCGGCGCGCGCAGCGGCTTGTCCCAGAACATCGCGACCAGGCCGCGCACCAGCAGCGATTGCACCATCGCCATCTGGAAATGCGGCGGCATCTCGAAGCCGCGCAGTTCGAGCAACCCGAGACGGCCGCGCGCGGAGTCGGGGCTGTACAGCTTGTCGATGCAGAACTCGGCACGGTGGGTGTTGCCGGTGAGATCGGTGAGCAGATGGCGCAGTGCGCGATCGATATGCCAAGGGGCCGACTGGATCTCGGACGGCGTCGGCCCGTGGGCTTGCTCGGCGGTGAGCCTGGCGACCTCGGCGAAGGCGATCTCGAGTTCGTAGAGCGCGCCTTCGCGACCCTCGTCCGCGCGGGGCGCCTGCGAGGTCGGGCCGACGAAACGACCCGCGAACAGGTACGACAGCGCGGGATGACGCTGCCAGTAGGTGAGCATGGAGACCAGCAGGTCGGGGCGGCGCAGCATCGGCGAACGCGCCGGGGTGACCCCGCCGAGGGTGATGTGGTTGCCGCCGCCGGTGCCGCCGTGCGTGCCGTCCACGTCGAACGACTCGGTGCTCAGCCGGGCGAACCTGGCCTGCTCGTAGAGGGTGTTCAGCACCTCGGCCTGCTCGGCGAACGAGCTGGTGGGCATGATGTTCACCTCGATCACGCCCGGGTCGGGCGTCACCGAAAACGTCTGTAGCCGTGCATCACTCGGCGGGGCGTAGCCCTCCAGCACCACCGGCTGCCCGATCGCCACCGCGGCCGCCTCGACCTTGGCGATCAGATCGAGGAAGTCGTCGAGCTCGGCGACCGGCGGCAGGAACACGTGCAGCCGCCCCTGTCTGACCTCGGCGACCAGCGCGGTCGTGGGGGTGAAATCGGCGGGCTCCACCGCTGCGGGCGGCTCGGCCCGTTCCGCGCGCAGCGGTTTCTGATAGAGCGGGTCGCTGTCGGGCAGGATCGGCGGCGCGTGCCAGGACACCGACCCGATCGGAAGGCGAAGTCCGGCAGGCGAATCACCATCGGCCAACACGATCCGGCCGCGGCCGCCCTCGGCACGCCCGCGACGCAGTTGCCAGTCGGCACTGGCCCAGCCCGCGCCGTCGGCCCGTCGATGAATCGGCAGCACATACGCCGACGGCTGATCGACCGACTCCTCCAGGCTCTCGAGCAGTACCCGCCGCACCTCGGGCGAGTCCTCGGCCGGGTCGATGTCGGCGGGCGGCGGATCGCCGTACGGCGCACTCACGGTCGCGGCCAACCGCGCCAGCGGATCCTCGAACGCGGGCCGCACCTGTCCATCGGGCAACCCCAGGGTGCCCGCGATCTCAGCGATCAGCGCCTTGGCCGCACCGATATCGGCAGCGGGCGCCCGGTCGGGGATCACCCCGGCGGCCGAATTGATCGGCTGCGAACGGGCGAGCTGGATGGGCGGGTAGGCCGACTGCGGCGCACTCGCCTTGCCCTTCTTCCCACGAAGTTTGCTCTTCCGCAGCACTTTTCGCAGTGGGTCCTCGGCCTTCTCCGCAGCCTTGACCGACTCCTCGGCTTCCTTCGTCGGCTCCGCGGCCTTCGTCGGCTCCTCGGCCTTCGTCGGCTCTCCGGCCCTCTTCGGCTCCTCGGCCCTCTTCGCAGGGCGAACGGAACCGCCGGCTTCAGCGCTGGCCTGCTGACTCTCCGCGGCCCGGCGGTGCTCGGCGGCGACGAACTCGACGGGCTCGTCGATCAGCGCCGGTCCGTCGTCGAACTCCACCACCTCCAGTTCCACGGCTTCGAGAGCAGGTTCCGCGGCTTCCGCGAGATCGGCCTCGTCGACCACGTCGATACCGACCGGCTCGCTGTCGCGCCGGTCATCGTCATCGTCGGCGAGCCCCAGCGCGACGACGGCGGCAGCGAGTTCGTCACCGCCGACCCGACGGCGCGCGTCGAAGACCGCGACCATGTCGACCGGGCCAACGGGGGGTAGCTGCGCATCGAGCACCGACACCGCGTCGACCGGCCCCGGCACGTCATCGGCCGCGTTCACGCCGGACTCGTCCGCCAGACCCAGCGCGACAACTGCGGTCGCGACCTCGGCACCGGCCGGGGCGTAGCCGTTCGAGTGCCCGCCGGTCTCGGCGACCGGCTTCACCGGCGTGTGCTGCGAAATCGGTGTCCACGGGTCGGTGAGCAGGTCCTGACGCTGCCAGACCGGCTCGCCATCGGGCCGCCACGCGATCGCGATCTCCCAGCGGGGCAACGGTTCTCCGGGATACCACTTGCCCTGGCGATACTGCACGATGCCGGTCGGCGCGTAGATCGCGCGGAGCCTGTCGGCCAGGTCGACGGCGCGCTCACGTTTGTGTCTGCCGTCGGCGTCGGTGGTCCACTGGGCGCTCATCTGGTCGTCGATGGAGACGAAGGTGGGCTCGCCGCCCATGGTGAGGCCCACATCGGCCGCGGCCATCCGCGCGTCGATCGCGGCACCGGAGGCGACGATGCGGTCCCACTGGGAATCGGTATAGGGCAGCGTGACTCGCGGATCCTCGTGGATACGCCGAACCACATTGCTGAAGTCGAGGGTGGCCTCGGTGATCCCGGTCGCCCCGGTGATCGGGGCGGCGGCGCCGGGATGCGGGGTGGCCGCGAGTGGGATGTGGCCCTCGCCCGCGAACAGTCCGGAGGTGGGATCCATGCCGACCCAGCCCGCGCCGGGCAGATACACCTCGGTCCAGGCGTGCAGGTCGGTGAAGTCGGCGGTCGGGCCCGACGGGCCGTCCAGCGAGGGCACGTCGGAGGTGAGCTGGACCAGGTAGCCGGAGACGAAGCGGGCGGCCAGCCCCAGCTCACGCAGCACGCCGACCAGCAGCCAGGCCGAGTCGCGGCAGGACCCGAGCGCGGTGCGCAAGGTGTGATCGGGTGTCTGCACACCCGCCTCCATGCGCACGGTGTAGTCGACCGAATTGCGCAGCGCGTAGTTGAGTTCCACGAGGTAGTCGATGGCACGGGTCCGGCCCTGCGGCCGGTGTACCCGCGCCCACTCCCGCAACAACTCGCCGGGACCGCTGCCCGGCTCCGCCTCGTCGACGCGCCGCAGATAGGGCGCGAGATCCTCGGCGAGTGCGGTGTCGTACTCGAACGGGAAGAACTCCGCGTAATCCTCGATGAAGAAGTCGAACGGGTTGACCACCTCGAGGTCGGCGATCAACCCCACGGTGATCGACAACTCCTTGGTCGGATTCGGAAACACCAGGCGCGCAACGAAATTGCCGAACGCGTCCTGCTGCCAGTTGACGAAGTGCTCGGCCGGCGACACCTCGAGCGAATACGCCTCGATCGGCGTCCGCGAGTGCGGCGCGGGGCGCAACCGCACTTCATGCGGATGCACCTCGACGAGACGATCGAAGGAGTATGCCGTGCGGTGCTCGAGTGACACCTTGATGCCCATCCACCAAGTGGACCACACACCCCCGACACCGCGCGGGTCGACGAAACCTGAGTTTCCCGACCGGCCCCCCTTTCGAAACACGCTGGTAATAGCGCGGGGCAGGGACCACATCGATTACCGCCGACTCCGCTCCCCGTAGGCTGGCCGGGTGAGCTACGACCACATCCTCCTGCCGTCCGGCGTCGCCAGCTCTGTCGACGAGATCGACGCGTACCTGGCCGCCCAGGAAGGCGTGACCGAGTCCGCATCGATCGCCGAGATCGCGGCCGAACTGAACGCGCGCAACGCCGAACTGCCGGTGGACGACTCGTTCCTCAGCGTCGAATCCGTCGGCGGTCCCAGCGGCGACACGCTCTACATCCCCTCGCCGTACGACGCCATCGGCTTCGTCCGCAATCTGCTCTTCGACCTGGCCACCCCGCGCGGCTACGCCGTCTACGATCCGCAGCTGACCTGGCTCATCGACCCGGCAGGCCACATCCCGATCAACGTCACGCACGGCGGCGCGGGCGAATTCCCCTATCTCACCGAGGAATTGGCCCACCACTGGGTGGCCGGGCTCGCCGCGCCCAACCCGTATCTCATCGTCGAGCAGGGCGAACAGCGCTACATCCAGACCTATCGCGACCCGAACGGGCCCTACACCCTCGAATATCGCGACGGCGGCCCCGACCGGCATTTCGGCACGACCCTCGACGACCCGGCGCAGGTCGCCCGCATCATCTGGGAGTGGGCCAACGGCAAGCCCGCCACCACCGACGGCGTCGCCTGGACCCGCGTCGAGCTCTGATCCCGGGACGGACGTGACCGGCGGCGACCAGCGCGCCGCCATCCGTCCTACAGCGTCCGCCTGCCGGACAGTGCCCGTCCGAGGGTCAATTCGTCGGCGAATTCCAGGTCGCCGCCCATCGGCAGCCCGGAGGCCAACCGGGTGACGGTGAGCCCGGGGAAATCGCGCAGCATCCGCACGAGATAGGTGGCCGTCGCCTCGCCCTCGGTATTCGGGTCGGTCGCGATGATCACCTCGCTCACATCGATGCCGTCCTCCTGATTGCCGATGCGGGTGAGCAGTTCCCTGATCCGCAGCTGATCCGGCCCGACGCCGCTGAGCGGATCGAGCGCACCACCGAGCACGTGGTAGCGACCACGGAACTCGCGGGTGCGCTCGATCGCCTGCACATCCTTGGGTTCCTCGACCACACAGATCATCGTGCGGTCGCGGCGTGGGTCGGCACAGATCCGGCACAGCTCACCATCGGCGACGGTGCCGCACGACACACAGAACTGGACGCCGTCGCGCACCTTCTGCAGAGCGGCTTGCAGCCTGTCGATATCCGGCGGCTCCACCTGCAGCAGATGAAAAGCGATGCGCTGTGCGCTCTTCGGACCGACGCCGGGCAGTTTGCCCAGCTCGTCGATCAAATCCTGAACCGGCCCCTCATACATCAGAAGTCGGGCAGACCGGGCATCGAGCCGCCGCCGAGACCCTGCGACAGCGGGCCGAGGCGCTCGGCCGCGAGCTGCTGCGCATTGGCCATCGCGTCGTTGATCGCACCGATCACCAGGTCCTGCAGTCCGTCGACATCCTCCGGATCGACCACCTTCGGGTCGATCGTCAGCGCGATCACCTCGCCGCTGACCTTGATTTTGGCCTGCACCAGACCGCCGCCGGCCTGACCCGCCACCTCGGTCTCGGCGAGCTCGGCCTGCGCCTGCATCACTGCCTGCTGCATCTGCTGAGCCTGGGCGAGCAGTGCCTGCATATCGAACTGACCATCACCGGGTTGCACAACACTCCTGTGTTTTTTGGCGGCTGGCGCCGCGGGGTTTTCGGCCCTGGGGGCCTCGCACCCGAGGGACGATACTGCGCCTTCGGCGTTTCCGTCTCGCCCCTCGGGTGCGAGGCGGCCGAAAACCGTGGGATACGTCGGGTGCGGGGCATGGCCGCGTGCGGTTGCCAGTTTAGTCGTGGGAAACGGTCACTGAAACGATGGTTCCGCAGACGATTCGCGCATACGATCAGCCTAGGTAGGGCAATGATTCAGCAATCTCTAGGAGATCCGATGAATGTGTCCCGTGCGCGCCTGGCTTCGATGATGGCCTTGGGCGTATCGTTCTCCAGCCTGCTTCTTCTCGCACCCGCCGCCGTATCGGCCGATTCCGGGACCGGGATCAACGACTACGGCAACGGCTGCGTTCTTGATTCCGGCAATCGGGCGGCGACCGTTGATTCGTTGCGTTTCCGGTGCAGTGTCACCCAGCAGGACCAGATCTACCGGGACTCGCAGGCGGGCGCGGTGCCGGTGGGCCTCACCAACGGGTGGGTGACACGCCCGCAGCAGTTCAGAGGGGCCGCCGAGTCGCTGTGGATCGGCAAGGTGTTCCGCACCGGGCCCGACGGCGGCACACTGACCAACCGGGTCACCGGGGCCGGGATCGAGGCGTTTCCCGCCGATGTCTATCGCGCACCGTCGATCCTCGACGGCGCCCCCACCTGGGCGCTGAACTACGCGCCGTCACCCACCCCGCAGGTCTACGACGAGATCCGCGAGGTCACCCCCGGCGTCTGGTTCGGCTATTCGTGGTGGCGCGAGGGCTCGTGGCCGCTGCTCGCCGCCTTCGTGCTGACGCCCGCCTGATCGGTTCTTGACCCTCCACCCGCTGGAGGGTGTTCCCTGGACTTCATGACATCAACCGTGGCGATCGGCGAGTTCGCCCGCCTCACCCATCTGAGCGTCAAGACGCTGCGGTACTACCACGAGATCGAGCTACTCGAGCCCGCCGCGGTGGACGCGGGCACCGGCTATCGCCGCTATTCCACCGACCAGGTGGAGCGGGCGCATCTGATCCGCCGCCTGCGCGACCTGGACATGCCGCTGCCGGAGATCCGCACCGTGCTCGCCACCGCGGATCCCGCCGAGCGTGACACCACCCTGCGGGCGCACCTCACCAGGATGGAGGCGGCGCTGCAACGCACCCGTGAGGTGGTGGTCTCGCTGCGCGCCCTGCTCACCGCGCCCCCGCTGCCGATCGAGGTCGACTACCGGATCGAGCCCGCGTTCACGGCGCTCACGGTCACCGAACAGGTCGAGCGCACCGACATCGCCGACTGGTGCGGCACGGCGTTCGAGCAGCTGTACATGATTCTGCTGGAGTCCGGTGTCGATCCGGGAGGCGTTGCGGGCGCGACGTATTCGACCGAGTTCTTCACCGAGGCCAACGGCGAGGTCACCGCGTACGTGCCGCTGCCGCCCGGGGCCGAGTTCATCCCCACCCGCGGCCTCGCCATCGTCGACTTTCCCGCCCGCCACTTCGCCGTGGCGGTGCACGACGGCCCGTTCGAAGACTTCGACCGCACCTATGGCGCCCTCGGCAGCCACGTCGCCGAGCACGGCGCCGCACTGCCCGACGAGCCGGTCCGCGAGCGCTACCTCGTGGGACCGGACATCACCGAAAACCCGGCCGACTACCGCACCGAAGTGTGCTGGCCGATCACCGAAGGAGAAATCTGATGACCATCGCCCTGGCGAACATCACCATGGACTGCCACAACGCCACGGCCCAGGCCGAGTTCTACGCGCAACTGCTCGACATACCCGTCGACCCGGAGGCCTCGCAGTTCTTCGCCACCGTCGGCAGATCCGCCGGTCTCGCCCCGATCCTGATGTTCATCCAGGTTCCCGACAAGACACCTGGCAAGAACGTGGTCCATCTGGATTTCCACACAGCCGAGTGGGCCGACTACATCGAACGCGCAGTCAGCCTGGGCGGCAAGCACATCGGCGACTTCGACGAGTACGGCCTCCAGTGGACCACCCTCGCCGACCCCGAAGGAAACCTCTTCGACATCGGCAAGGACTGACCCGTGAACTGAGCTCAGGCCAGTTCGCGCGAGAGGTTGCCCAGCACCTCGGCCTGGATCTTCTTCAGGCCGAGCGGGGCGAAGATGCCCTCGAAGATGCCCGAGATGCCGCCCGCACCCTTCCAGGTGGTCTCGACGGTGACCTTCGAGCCGGTGCCGTCGGGGGTGACGGTCCAGGTGTTGACCATGGTGGAGTTGGCGTCGCGCTCGGTGAGAACCGAATCGGCCACCGTCACGGTCGCGCGCACGTTGCGTGAGCGCTTCTCGGTGGCCTGCAGCGTCCACTCCACCACGGTGCCCGCGCCGTTGCCGCCCTCGACAACCTTGTAGTCGCGGTAGTGCGAGGAAAGAATGCGCGGCCGGATCGTCTCGTAGTCGCCGATCGCGGCGAGCGTGCGCTGCGGATCCGCGGCGACGACGATCGAACTGCTGGCGCTGACCTGTCCCACTGTTGACTCCTTGCTGGGGGTGTGGCGATATCTCGACCGGGTTACATCCTGCCCTGTCCCCGACCGCTTCACCCGACCAGGTTCGGGCGGTGCGGGAACATGTGCGTGACATTTTGTCGCGGCGCGCAAGTATCCGGTGGCCCGGCGGACACGGTCGTACTAGCGTCAAAGGGTGGCAGTGAGTCTTTTGGGTAGGGCTGGTCACGAACCGGCCACACGCGAGTCCGGATATGCCGCGCATCGAGCGGGAGTGGAGCGACTGCTGGAAAGCTATCGCGCCATCCCACCCGGCGCCGTCGTCCGGCTGGCGAAGAAGACATCGAACTTGTTCCGGGCCAGGGCGGCACCCACCGCGCCCGGTCTCGACGTGTCCGGCCTCGGGCAGGTGATCGCGGTAGACCCGCAGGCCCGCACGGCCGACGTCGCGGGCATGACCACCTATGAGGACCTGGTGGCGGCCACCCTCCCCTACGGGCTGGCGCCGCTGGTGGTGCCCCAGCTCAAGACCATCACCCTGGGCGGAGCGGTGACCGGCCTCGGCATCGAATCCACCTCGTTCCGCAACGGTCTACCCCACGAATCCGTGCTGGAAATGGACATTTTGACCGGGTCCGGGGAGATCGTCACCGCGACGCCGACCGGCGAGCACGCCGACCTGTTCCACGGCTTCCCCAACTCCTACGGCACTCTCGGATACTCCGTCCGGCTGAAGATCGAACTCGAACCCGTCCTGCCGTTCGTGGAATTACGCCACGTGCGATTCCACGACCTGCGCGAACTGGAAGCCGAACTCGATCGGATCGTCGTCGAACGCCGCTTCCAGGACGAAGCTGTCGACTACATCGACGGCGTGGTGTTCAGCGCGAACGAGAGCTACCTGACCCTGGGTCGCCAGACCGACGAGCCCGGCCCGGTCAGCGACTACACCGGCATGGACATCTTCTACCGCTCCCTGCAGCACCCCGACGGCGTGATCCGGGACCGGCTGACCATCCACGATTACCTGTGGCGCTGGGATACCGACTGGTTCTGGTGCTCGCGCGCGTTCGGCGCGCAGAACCCGAAGATCCGCAGACTCTGGCCGAAGTCGCGCCGCCGCAGCAGTTTCTACTGGAAACTGGTCGCGCTCGATCGCAAGTACCACATCGACGACCGCAGGCAGGCCCGCAAGGGCAACCCGCCGCAGGAACGCGTCGTACAGGACATCGAGGTGCCGGTCCAGCACACCGCCGACTTCGTCGAATGGTTCCTGCGGGAAATACCCATCGAGCCGATCTGGTTGTGCCCATTGCGCTTGCGTGCGCTCGACGACGCGCCGGCGACGGACGGTGCGCGTCCGTGGCCACTGTATCCGCTCGAGCCACAGCGCACCTACGTCAATGTCGGATTCTGGTCGGCGGTGCCGACAGAGCGAGGTCAACCGGAAGGGGCGGCCAACCGCGCCATCGAGAAGATCGTGTCCGCGTTCGACGGACACAAGTCGCTCTACTCGGACTCCTACTACGACGAGGCCGAGTTCGCCGAGCTCTACGGCGGCGACACCTACACCGAACTGAAGACCCGTTACGACCCGGACCAACGACTGCTGAATCTGTATTCGAAGGCGGTGCAACGCAAGTGACGACATTCAAGGACCGATCCGAGGTATTGGCCGAGCTGGGCACCCGGCTCAACATCGCCGAGGTCGTCGAGAGCCTCGTAGACGGCGAAATCCCCGTCCGCCTGACCGCCTACGACGGCAGCGCGACCGGCCCGGAGGACGCGCCCTACGCGCTCGAGATCAAGACCCCACGCGGCATCAACTACCTGGCAGGCGCCCCCGGCGACCTCGGCATGGCGCGGGCCTATATCGCCGGCGACATGATCGCCGAGGGAGTGCATCCCGGCGACCCGTACGACATCTTGAAGGCCATGCAGGACATGAAGTTCCATCGTCCTTCGGCATTGTCGCTGGTCACCATCGCGCGCTCGCTGGGCTGGGAGCGGCTCAAGCCGATCGCGCCCCCGCCGCAGGAAACGCTGCCGCGCTGGCGCCGGATCGCGCTGGAAGGCTTACGCCACTCCAAGACTCGCGATGCCGAGGCGATCCACCACCACTACGACGTCTCCAACAAGTTCTACGAGTACGTCCTCGGCCCGTCGATGACCTACACCTGCGCGGTGTACGGCGACGAGGACTGGACGCTCGAGCAGGCACAGGAGAACAAGTACCGGCTGATCTTCGACAAGCTGCGCCTGAAGGAAGGCGACCGGCTGCTCGATATCGGCTGTGGCTGGGGCGGCATGGTCCGCTATGCGGCGCGCCGTGGCGTGAAGGTGATCGGGGCGACGCTGTCGGCCGAACAGGCCGCCTGGGCACAGCAGAAGATCGCCGAGGAAGGTCTCAGCGAGCTCGCCGAGGTCCGGCACAGCGACTACCGCGACATCCCCGAGGGCGAATTCGACGCGGTCTCCTCGATCGGCCTCACCGAGCACATCGGCGTGCACAACTACCCGTTCTACTTCGGCTACATCAAGGACAAGCTGCGGGTGGGCGGCCTGTTCCTCAATCACTGCATCACCCGCCACGACAACACCCGCACCACCAAGGCGGGCGATTTCATCGACCGCTACGTGTTCCCCGACGGGGAGCTGATCGGCTCCGGACGCATCATCTCCGATATCCAGAACGTCGGCCTCGAGGTGCTGCACGAGGAGAATCTGCGCGAGCACTACGCGCTGACACTGCACGAGTGGTGCAAGAACCTGGTCGCCAATTGGGACGCGGCCGTCGCCGAGGTCGGCGAGGGCACCGCGAAGGTGTGGGGCCTGTACATGGCGGGATGCCGACTCGGCTTCCAGCGCAACGTGATCCAGCTGCACCATGTGCTCGGCGTGAAGCTCGACGCGAACGGCGCCTGGGACGTCCCGTTGCGCCCGTGGTGGCAGCCGTAGGTCGCTGATCGCGGCCCGGGCCACCGGGCCGCGATCAGACCAGTAGTTCGTCGAGGAAGTGACCGGGCAGGGCGCGCAGGATCGGATGATCCTGCCCGTCATGGGATTGCGTGCGCAGTACGTGGAGCAGGCCCACGACCCCCGGCCCCGCGTCCAGCAGCGGTCTGGTCCAGCCCAGTTCGGCGCAGGTGCGCAGGACCGGAAGCACCAGCCCGGTCGCCTCCCCGACCCATCCCGCCGATGCGAGACACTCCGCGAGCAGCAAGGTCGCGTCCAATTCCGCCCGGGGACGGCCCTGTTCGAGTGTTTTCGCGTAGATCACCCGCGCATGGCGGGCCGCGCGATCATCGGCACGCAGGCGCTGTTCGGCCAGTAGCCGCCGAATGTCGGCGATGGCCCGCGCCTCGGTGATCAGCGCGGCGGCGCCCTTCTTGCGCCGTGCGCCGTTACCGGAGCTGTCGGGGACGAAGGTGTCTTCGCCGGTGGGGAATCCGAGCCTGGCCCGCTCGGCCCGCACATGCGCGTCCAGGCGAGCCAAGCCGTTCTCCGCAGCCACTCGCGCGCCTTCGTCGAGGCGGGCCGAGGCGGTGTACTGATCGCCGAGAGCCGCCTTCACCCTGGCACCGACCACGAAGGTCGCGATCAGGAAGTCGACGGGACCGACCCGGGTAACCAGCTCGTGGCTCTCGTCGAGGAGCCGATCGGCCAGCGCCAGATCGCCACGGCGATACGCCACTTCGCCGAGCAGGGCCGCCGCGATCCGCGCGGCGTCCGAGCGCGGCCCCGCCTTGGTCCGCGCGGCTTCGTATGCCTGCTCGAAAGAGGTGGTAGCAGAGGCGATGTCGAGGTGCTCGTAGGCGGCGTCGCCCAGCGCGCACAGCCCGAATACCGGACCGAGTGGGTCCTTCGACTGGGTGTGATAGTCGGCGGCCCAATCCTGGAGCTCGGTCACCGCGCTGAAGTCGAACTCGCACAGCCGAACGAACGACATCAGATTCGCGGCGGTCGACACCGTCCAGGCGGGCAGGTCGCCGGGTTCGTCCAGAATGGGTACCAGACTGTCGGCTACCTCGGTGATGTCATCGTGGGCTACCCGGTCGGCAGCGTCCAGCACCGTTGCGACACATCGCTGTTCGGTCAGTTCCGGTTCGCCGGGCGAGCTGCGGGCCAGCAGATTCGAGAGTCGGCCGAGCGCGTTGCGGGCCGTCCCCGTCTGCTGCATGTTCATATTCGCCCTGGCCACCGCCATCAACAGCTTCGACCGTGAGGTCACCTGCTGCACAGGTAGTTTCGAGACGGTGCCGAGCAGGGTGGCGAGCCGGGATCCGTCGATCAGGTCCATGCCCCCGCTCTCGAGCAGGTCGGCGGCGAGTTTGAGATCGGTCGCGGCCAGCGCGTGATCCACCGACTTGCGCAGCAGTTGATGCTCGGCGTACCAGCGTGCGGCCTTGCGGTGCAGCGCTTTCGAGCGCCCGGGATGTTCGCGGTCGAGGCGGGCGCGCAGATGCTCGGCGAACAGCGGTTGCATGCGGTACCACTCCGGATCGTGCTGGATCCGATGCAGGAAGAGCTCACGCTGCTCGGCCTGCTCCAGCATCGCCGCACCATCGGAGACATCGGCGAGCACCCCGGCCAGCGACCCGTTCACCCGCTCGACCACCGAGATCGCCATCAGGAACTCCAGTTGCTCGGGCGCCAGCGCGTCGAGCACGTTCTCGGCCAGATACTCGCGCATCCCGTGCCCGCCCTCGGCGAGCGAGGCGAGCAACTGGGCCGGATCGGCCTTGTCGCGCAGTGTGAGGCTCACCAGCTGGATCGCGGCGGGCCAGCCGTCGGTCGCGAGGTGGATCTGTTCGACCTGCTCGTCGGTGAGCGCGAAACCGTTGCGCTCCACCAGGATCTGCCGGGTCTCCGATTCGGTGAGCCGCAGCGCGGCCGCGTCCAGCTCCACCAGTTCGTCGCGCACCCGCAACCTGCTGATCGGCAAGCCGGACTGATCGCGGCTGGTGATGACGAACCGCACGTGGTGGCAGCCGTTGTCGAGCAGGGTCGCCATCGCGCGTTGCACGCCGGGATCGCGTACCCGGTGCCAGTCGTCCACCACGACGACCACCGGGCGCCCGCTCGCGTGGATCTCGTCGATCAGGGTGGCGATCACATAGGCGACCGCGTCGGCGGGCCGCTCCTCCAGCACCTGCTCGAGACCCGCGCCGACGTCGGGGCGCACCCGGCGGATGGCCTCGATGAGGTGGGCGAGGAACCAGATCTCGCTGTCGTCGTCCTGGTCGACGCCCAGCCACGCCACCGGAATGTCGCGGGTGGCCAGGTCGGCGCGCCACTGCGTGGCGATGGTGCTCTTGCCGAAACCGGCGGGCGCGTGGATCAGGGCGAGTCGGCGCTCGCCGCCCGCACGCAGCACGTCGAGCAGGCGCTGGCGCGGGAAGGGTTCGCGCGCGGGCGTGGGTGGGCGGAATTTGGTGGCGGCGGTCGGCGGAAACGTGCCGGTCGTCGAACCCGGCATGGGCACCGAGGCGCCTGCGGCCTGCAGGGTCAGCGGCCAGCTGCGGCGGCCGGTGACCGACTTCAGGACCTCCGGGGCGTCGTCGGTGGTCTCCTCGGACTCGAGCAATGCCATTTCGTCGGGCATCTGGCCGTGCGCACGCTGCACTTCGCGGAGCAGTTCGCCGAACTCGTAGGCCGAGGCCGGGCGGTCGGCGGGCTCGGGGGACATGGCCCGTTCGATCACTTCCGCCACGTCGCCGGGGATGTCCTGAGCGCGCAGGTCGGGGACATGCTGGGTGGTGATGCGCAGGAATTGCGCGACCACCTTCTCCCCCGCCTGGCGTTCGAACGCGGCATGGCCGGTCAGCAGGGCGAACAGCGTCGCGCCGAGACCGTAGACATCAGACCGCACGGTCGGTTCACTGCCCTTGAGCAATTCCGGCGCGGTGAACGCGGGCGAACCGGTGATCAAGCTGCTCGACGTCTGGAATCCGCCGGGGATGCGGGCGATGCCGAAATCGGTGAGTTGCGGTTCGCCATACCCGCTGATCAGCACGTTCGCCGGTTTCACATCCCGGTGCAGGATGCCCGCCCGATGCGCCGATTCGATCGCCGCGGCCAGCTTCACCCCGGCGCGCAGAGTATCCGACCAGGTCAGCGGGCCACGATCGTGGATGAGGCGTTCGAGTGAACCGCGCGAGGCGTAGGGCATCACGATCAGCGGCAGCCCGGTCGCGGTCACGTCGACCTGCAGGATGTCGACGATATTCGGATGTCCGGACAGCCTGCCCATCGCCTGTTCCTCGCGCAGGAACCGTTCCCGGCTCTCCACATCGATCTCCGAGGACAGCACCTTCACCGCGACCACGCGATCCAGCGCCGGCTGCAATGCGCGGTACACCACGCCGAATCCGCCGCGCCCGATCTCCTTGGCCCCCGTGAGGCCCATGGCATCGAGTTCCGCGATCACGGCCTCGTCGGGCACTCCCGGCGCCACCGTCCGCTGCGTATTGAGCTCCACCGGCGCCGCCTCGGCCAGGCCGCGCCGCATACGCGTCTGCTCCGGATCCATGTGACCACCTCTCACCATCGGCGTCACCGGCGTTTCGGTCGGCATGCGGGGAGGTCACCGACATCACCGCACATATCCAAGCTAGCGCGATCCGGCGTCTATCGGGTGGAGATTCGACGCTGTGGCGGCAACGGTTGTCCGAAACCCGCGGTTCAGCGCACCGCGAGCGCGATCAGCTGAGTGCGCTGTTCGGACGCGAAGTTGTTGTCCGCGACCAGCACCAACGTGCGCTCACCCGAGGGCAGGCGCGGGCCCCAGGTCATTCCCTCGATGTTGTCGACGGCCTCGATCCCCAGATCGGCGAGGTCGGCGACGAGCCGCTTGGCCACCGGGCGAGCACCCGCGATCGGCGCGTCGAGCACGGTACTCGCGGCCGTGGTGTCGATCTCGAAGATCCGCACCCGATTCCCCACCCCCTTGGCGAAAGCCCGTTCGACCACCAGGAATCGGGTCGGATCGAAGCTGTCGTCGGCGAGGATCGCGGTCACGCCGTTGCTCGCCTGCCCGGCCTCCGGCCGCGACTCGGCGAACACCGGCTCCAGCGGGTACGCGTACTGCGCGAGCACCGGCCCGAACCTGGCCTGGACGGTGATCCGCGTCGTGGCCCCCGCCGTCGTGGTCGCGCCCGGACCGTCTTGGAGCAGCGGCCCCTCCATCGCGGTCACGAACAACGCCCCACCGGCCGCGAACGTCGCCCCCTCGAGCGCCTGATTCTGCCGTGGCCCCGAATCAGCGCGCATCCGTTCGTTTTCCGGAATCGGCAGCTCCGCGACGAACCCGCCGTCCGCGCGAGCCACCCGTACCGAAGGATCGGCAAGCACCTCACCGGTCCGCTCGCCCTCCTGTGTCCAGAAGTAGTCTCCCGTCCACGGATCAACCCGAATGTCCTCGGGATCCACCGATTTCGGCGGATACACGCCGCCGTCCGCCCGCAGCAGCGGCTTCGTGCCGGTGACGCTCACGGGCCCGATACCCGTCTCCCCCACTGGAATCCGAGCCGTGTACACCCTGGCGGGCCCCTTTTCCGACCGGTCATCGCTGATCAAGACGAATTCACCGGCGTCGGCGCGATAGTCGATGCCCGACAGCCCGCCGACCACCGTCTCCCCGAATTCGACGTCGTGCCCCACGACCTGTTCCCCCAGCACCCGCACGCCATCGACCGCGGCCCCCGCGTCCGGCACCGCGCCCCCCGCGACGACAATTCCCAGAACCGCTGCAGCCACCCGACGTCCCATGACCGACAAGCTATCCACCGCACCACACCCCCAGGTGAACACCACCCGAACTGTCGGTCGCCGCCCTACCACCTCCGAAGTCCGAGCTGGACTCTTGGTTGGCCCCGACAACGGCGAACGCCCGCCACCTCGTTGAGGTGACGGGCGCCGACCCGGTGCGAAACCGGGAACTACCGACTTACTTGCGCAGCGAGGCCGGGACCTCGAAACGCGGGCCGAACTTCGCGGCCAGCTCGTCGGCGCGGGCCACGAAGGCCTCCTGGCCACCGGGGTAGCCGACGATGAACTGGTGCGAGCCACCCGACCAGGCCGGGAAGCCGATGCCGAAGATCGAGCCGATGTTCGCGTCGGCGGTGCTGGTGAGCACGCCTTCGTCGAAGCACTTCTGGGTCTCGATGGACTCGGCGAACATCATCCGGTCCTTGAGGTCCTGGAAGGTGACACCCTCCGGGAGCTCACGGCTCGAGCTGAAGATCTCGCGCAGCTCGTCCCACAGGCCGGTGGCCTTGCCGTCGACGTACTCGTAGAAGCCCGCGCCGCCCAGCTTGCCCTTGCGGTCGTACTTGTCGATCAGGGTGTTGAGGACCTCGGCGGTCTTCGCGGACGCGGCGTTGAGCTCACCACCGGCGGCAAGGATGGCCTCGGAGGTCTCCTTGTAGATCTTCTGCATGGTGGTGAAGTTCAGTTCGTCGCTGAGCTTCAGCGGCGCGGCCGGGTAGCCCGCCTGCAGACCGGCCTGCTCGACGGTGGCCGGGTCGACACCCTCGGCGACCATGGAGATGGCCTCGTTGATGAAGGTACCGATCACGCGCGAGGTGAAGAAGCCACGGCTGTCGTTGACGACGATCGGGGTCTTCTTGATGGCGAGGGTGTAGTCGTACACCCGGGCCAGCGCCTCGTCGGAGGTCTTCTCGCCCTTGATGATCTCCACCAGCGGCATCTTGTCCACGGGGGAGAAGAAGTGGATACCGATGAAGTCCTCGGAGCGCTTCACACCGTTGGCGAGCAGGGTGATCGGCAGGGTCGAGGTGTTCGAGCCGAGCAGGGCATCGGCGTCGACGATGTCCTCGATCTCCTGGAAGACCTTGTTCTTGAGGTCCGGGTTCTCGAACACGGCCTCGATCACGAAGTCGACGCCCTTGAAGTCGGCGGCGTCCGCGGTCGGGGTGATGCGAGCCAGCAGCGCGTCGGACTTCTCCTGGGTGGTCTTGCCACGCGAGAGAGCCTTGGCCTCGATGGCCTCGGCGTAGCCCTTGCCCTTGACGGCGTTGGCGAGCTCGACGTCCTTGAGGACGACGTCGTAGCCGGCCTTGGCGGAGACGTAGGCGATGCCCGCGCCCATCATGCCGGCGCCGACGACACCGATCTTCTTGATCTCACGCTTGGGCACATCCTCGACGGACGGACGCGAGCCGCCACCGTTGATGTGGTTGAGGTCGAAGAAGAACGCCTGGATCATGTTCTTCGCGACCGGACCGGTCAGCAGGCTCGTGAAGTAACGGCCCTCGATGGTCAGCGCGTTGTCGATGTCGACCTGCGCACCCTCGACCGCCGCGGCCATGATGGCGCGCGGGGCGGGCATGTTGGTGCCCTTGATCTGCTTGCGCAGGTTGGCCGGGAACGCGGGCAGGTTCGCCGCGAAGGCCGGGGTGGACGGGGTGCCGCCGGGGATCCGGTAGCCCTTCTTGTCCCACGGCTGCGCCGCTTCGGGGTTGGCCGCGATCCACACCTTGGCGGCGGGGATCAGTTCCTCGACCGTGGCGACGACCTCGTCGATCAGGCCGATTTCCTTGGCCTTGGTGACGCGGTGACGCTGGCCCTGCAGCAGCACCTGCATCAGCGCGTTCTGCAGGCCGAGCATGCGCACGGTGCGGGTCACGCCGCCGCCACCGGGCAGCAGGCCCAGGGAGACCTCGGGCAGGCCGATGGCCGAACCCTTGACGTCGGCCGCGATGCGGTAGTGGGTGGCCAGCGCGATCTCCAGGCCGCCACCGAGGGCAGCGCCGTTGATGGCGGCGACGACCGGCTTGCCGAGCTGCTCGAGGCGACGCAGCGGGGCCTTCACGTCGGTGACCATCTTGACGACCTCGGCCGCGTTGTCCGGGCCGACCTTCATCATGTTCTTCAGGTCGCCGCCGGCGAAGAAGGTCTTCTTGCCGGAGGTGATGACGACACCGGTGATGTCGTCCTTCTCCGCCTCGAGGCGGTCGACGGTGGCGTTCATCGACGCGAGGTACGCGTCGTTCATGGTGTTGGCGCCCTGGCTGGGGTCGTCGATAGTGAGGACGACCACGCCGTCGGCGTCCTTCTCCCAGCCGATGATGTTGTCAGTCATAGTTTTTCGTTCTCTCCTATGAGAAGTGAAAGTCGGCCGGAGCTCAGACGCGCTCGATGATGGTGGCGACGCCCATGCCGCCGCCGATGCACAGGGTGATCAGGCCGTAGCGCGCGTTGCGACGCTCCAGCTCGTCGAGCACCGTGCCGGTGATCATCGCGCCGGTGGCACCCAGCGGGTGGCCCATCGCGATCGCGCCACCGTTGACGTTCAGCTTCTCGTCCGGGACGTTCAGGTCCTTCTGGAACTTCAGCACCACGGAGGCGAAGGCCTCGTTGATCTCGACGAGGTCCATGTCCTCGATCGTCAGACCGGCCTTGGCCAGCGCCTTCTTGGCGGCCGGGGTGGGACCGGTGAGCATGATGGTGGAGTCCGCACCGGAGGTGGCGGTCGCGACGACGCGGGCACGCGGGGTCAGACCCGAGTTCTTGCCCGCCTCTTCGGAACCGATCAGCAGCAGGGCGGCGCCGTCGACGATGCCCGAGCTGTTGCCACCGTGGTGGACGTGGTTGATCTTCTCGATGTAGGTGAACTTCTGCAGCGCGACGGCGTCGAAGCCACCCATCTCACCGATGCCGGCGAAGGCCGGGTTCAGCTTGCCGAGGTCGGCGGCGGTGGTGCCGGGACGCATGTGCTCGTCGTTGTCGAGCACGACCAGGCCGTTGATGTCCTTGACCGGGACGATCGACTTGGCGAAGTAGCCGCCGGTGGTCGCCGCGGCGGCCAGGTCCTGCGAGCGCACCGCGTAGGCGTCGACGTCATCGCGGGTGAAGCCCTCGATGGTGGCGATCAGGTCGGCCGAGATGCCCTGGGGCACGAAGTAGCCGTCGTAGTTGGTGGCCGGGTCGAGCGCCCAGGAGCCGCCGTCGGAGCCCATCGGTACGCGCGACATCGACTCGACGCCACCGGCGATGACGAGGTCGTCGAAGCCGGAGCGAACCTTCTGCGCAGCCAGGTTCACGGCCTCGAGGCCGGAAGCACAGAAGCGGTTGAGCTGGAAGCCACCGACGGTGTCGGGCAGGCCGGCGATGGTGACCGCGGTGCGGGCGATGTCCATGCCCTGGTCACCGACGGGGGTGACCACGCCGAGGATGAGGTCCGAGATCTGGTCCTCGTCGAGGTTCGGGAAGCGGCCACGCAGCTCCTGGATCAGACCAACAGTCAGATCGATCGGCTTGACCGAGTGCAGCGAGCCGTTCTTCTTGCCGCGGCCGCGCGGAGTGCGGATGGCCTCGTAGATGTAGGCCTCTGTGGTCATATCGGAGTGTTTCCTTCCTTGGGGTGCGGTGGCCGCACGAACGCCACGACCAATTGTCTCGACGCCGTACAAATCCCGGCAAACACCAGCGGAGCATAGAACCATGCTCATCCGGTGAAACCGGCCACCCGTTCATACTACCGTGGTGTGCGAACTCCGGTTAACTTAACGCGGTACGGACGGTGGCTGTCAACCATCCAGACTCTTTGCTCCGAACTGTTCACGTAGCAACGCCAGCGCGACCTCGTCCGGGTCTTGACGGTCACCGGGAGCCACCGGCACCGCGGCGGCGGCCAGCATCTCCCGTTCTTCCTCCGGGGTCGGCGGGGCGAGAACGGCGGCGCTGCGCGCGGAATCGCCACCGGACCGGGACTCGGACCCCTCGTCCGGGCCGGGGTCGTCGGGGAGGTCAGGGAAATCCGGCGGCGGAATGTCATCGTCGGACGGCCGGTTCGCCCGGTTCGGCGACTGGTTGCCCGCCGCCTGGCTCGGCCGCGAGAACTTGGGGCGTCCCGCGGGCTTGCCCTCCGGATTTCCCGGCCCCCGCGCGGGCCCGGCCTTAGCGGCGGGCGCGGGTCGCGGCGCGGGCGCACCGGTCTCCCAGCGCACATCCAGTTCACGCCCGAGCACGGCCCGCACCGCCGAACGCACTGCTTCGATATTGCGCGGATCGGACAACCGCTGCGCCAACGGCGCGGCCGGATGCGCGAAAACGATCACCTCGCCCTCGACCCGCGACACCGCCGCCCCCGATAACAGCGCCTGCAAGGTAGCCCCGAACTCCCGCACCCTGCCCTTGATCTCCGGCCACGCGGCATCGACGATCCCGACCAGATCCTCGGTGGGTGCCGCGCCGACCGGCGGCTCCACCTGTGCAGAAGCAGTCTCGACCCGCGACGGCGCTTCGGCTTCACCCAGTTCGGGTTCCGGCTGAACCGGCGAATCCACCTGCGGTGCTACCGCTTCCGGAATCGAGTCGATGTCGGCTGCGCGCGAGCCGCTGCCGGTCAGACGGGTCGCCTCGACCTCGGGAGAATCTGCCGCGAGCCGCTGGGAAGCGACTCTTTCCGACGAGATGTCAACGGCACTGTGCCCGGAATCGATGGGCGGCGCGGAGGGCTCGAGCTGCGCGGGCGGTGCCGTCGGCGCGGGCGGTGCCGTTGGCGCGGGCGGTGCCGTTGGCGCGGGCGGTGCCGTCGGCGCGGGCGGTGCCGTCGGCGCTGCCTGCTCGGGTGATGCGGTCGGTGCCGACTGTGCCGTCGGCGCTGCCTGCTCGGGCGGTGCGGTCGGCGCTTGCGGTGCAGCCGGTGTGGCCGATGCTTGCGGTGCGGTCGGCGCACTGGGCGCAGACACTGTCGGGGACACACTCGGTGCGGACGTCACAGGGGCTTGCGGTGCAGCCGGCGTGGCCGCTGCGTGCGGTGCGGTCGGCGAACCGGGTGCAGACACTCTCGGGGACACACCCGGTGCGGACGTCACGGGTGCCGGCGGTGTGGCCGGGGCCGCGGTCTTCTGTTCCGCGACAGCAGGGCTCGCGGCGCCGGATGCCGACGATCCGCTGGTCGCCGCTTCCTTCTCGGCGCGCGCGGCGGCGAGGAGTTCCGCACCGCGGCGGCCACGGGAGGCCGGGACGGCCGGGCGTTCGGCGGGTGACTCACCCGCCGCAGGCCCCGGGCGGGCGGGCGCGGGGGCCGATCCGCTCGCGAATCCGCGTTCCAGCCGTTCCAGCCGTTGCAGGGTGGCCGACTCGGCGTCGGACACCGACGGCAGGAGCATGCGGGCGCAGATCACTTCGAGGAGCAGGCGCGGGGCGGTGGCGCCGCGCATTTCACCGAGGCCCTCGTGCAGGAGTTCGGCGTAGCGGGTGAGGGTGGCGGGGCCCAGACGTTCGGCCTGGTCACGCATTCTTTCCAGGACGTCGCCTGGACCGGAGACCAGGCCGCGGTCGGCGGCATCGGGGACCGCGCGCAACAGGATCAGGTCGCGCAGCCGTTCGAGCAGGTCGACGGCGAACCGGCGCGGGTCGTGGCCCGCTTCCATCACCGAATCGACCGTGTTGAACAGGGCCGCACCATCATCGGCGGCCAGCGCGTCGATGGCGTCGTCGATCAGCGCCACATCGGTGACGCCGAGCAGCGAGACCGCGCGCGGGTAGGTGACACCGTCCGGCCCGGCGCCGGCCAGCAGCTGGTCGAGCACGCTCAGGCTGTCGCGCGGCGAACCACCACCGGCCCGGATGACCAGCGGGTACACCGCCTCCTCCACCGGTACGTGCTCCTGCTCGCAGATCTTGCCGAGCAGTCCGCGCATGGTGGCGGGCGGCAGGAGCCGGAACGGATAGTGGTGCGTGCGTGAGCGAATCGTCGGCAGCACCTTGTCCGGCTCGGTGGTGGCGAAGATGAAGATCAGGTGGGCGGGCGGTTCCTCGACGATCTTGAGCAGCGCGTTGAAACCGGCCGTGGTGACCATGTGCGCCTCGTCGACGATGAACACGCGGTAGCGCGACTCGGCGGGCGCGTAGAAGGCGCGATCGCGCAGCTCGCGGGTGTCGTCGACACCACCGTGACTGGCCGCGTCGAGTTCGATCACGTCGAGATTGCCCGAGCCGCCCGGCCCGAGCGCCACACACGACGAGCACGTGCCGCACGGGGTCGACGTCGGCCCGTCCACGCAGTTCAGCGACCGCGCGAGGATGCGCGCGGACGACGTCTTACCGCAACCACGCGGCCCGGAGAACAGATACGCGTGACTGATCCGTCCGGTATCCAGCGCTGTACTCAGCGGGTCGGTGACGTGCTCCTGACCCACTACTTCTGCGAATGTCGCCGGTCGATACTTCCGGTACAGAGCCACGACCCACAGGCTACCGAGAGTGTCCGACAGGGTTTATCGGCGGCTGGCACTGTACCCGCGCGCGGTAACGAAGCCTTGATAATGATGTGATCTAAATCACATTGAATTTCGCGGTATGGAGCGTAGGTGCAAAGCGTGCCGCTAGGCGCAACGGCTGAGCTATCGACTGCCGCACACGTGGCGAATCCGCCATCGAACAGTCTGTTGATACTGGTTGTGACAGCAATCCAAACCAATTCCCCGATTGACGGCCCCATACCGGATGTAACGAAACAATGAACGGTCGTGACAGCGGCGCAAGTGCCTGGCTACCGTGGATCTCGGCAACTTCGGTGGCCAAACCTTCATCAGGTTGGTGACCCCGGCCGGTCCCTCATCCCGACCGGGGCACAACCTTCGCGCACCGATCGCTCCCCCACCGCACCGACCGGAGGAACGTTTCACCGTGCTGTCGTGTGATGACATCGCAACCGCCTGGCTCGCCCACACCGACTTCGCCGGCGACAACGCCGCAGTCGGGCTACTGAGCCGGGCGATCAGCCCACAAGACTTCGACATCAAACGCGACTCGTTACCCGTCGCTGCCGCAGCCGACCCGGCGACCGCCGACGCCATCCTGCAACTGCTCGAACGCGGGCAGGTGCCGACGATGGCGGCCATTCGCACGCTCACCGCGCAGAACGAGATGCGCCGCGAGGCCGAGCGGATCGAGCGGCTCGGCCGTCGCGCCCAGCGCAGCATCGACGAGTTCGGGCGCGTGCTGGCCCGCCTCGCCGCGGCGCACTGGACCGACCACGATATCGGCCCCACCAGGCGCGATATCCTCGCCGATGCCGAGGTCTGCACGCTCATCGCCGAACGGGTGGGTGAGATCGCGCCGTCGGCGGTCAAGCATCTGTGGCTGATCGAACGAGCGCAGCGCGCGGGCTGGATCGCCTCGAACGCGAGCCCCGGTTCGCTGTGCCCGGCGCGGCGCTGGCACACCACCAAATACGGCAACCGGGTCTCGCAGAAGCCGGTCAACATGATCGGCAAGCTGGTCGCGGGCTTCGTCGTGGAACACACCGCCGACCGGGGCAAGCCGCCGAGCTGGGCGGTGCTCGCCCGCGACGCGCGCGACGATCGCGGCCGCCGCCTGTTCTTCGACGTGGCCGACGCGCATGCCCAGCGCCGCTGGCTCACCACTGCCGAGTGGCTCGCCGACGGCGATGACCTGCCCGTTCCCGGCAAGCGCGGCGTGCGGGCGCTGGCCAAGGAAAACCGGGGCTAGCGCCGCCATCCGTGGTGAGTGTTCGGTAACTTTCTCGCAACGCATCCACGCGTGAAAGGAGTTACCGTGCCCGCAACGATCGACCCGGCGGCCACTGCTTGGCTACTCGCGGCCACCGCCATGGTGCTGTTGATGACGCCCGCACTGGCCGTGTTCTACGGCGGGATGGTGCGCTCGACCGGCGTGCTGAACATGCTGATGATGAGCTTCATCGCGATCCCGCTGGTCACCGTGGTCTGGCTGGTCGTCGGCTACAGCCTCGCGTTCGGCGACGACGCGGGTGGTGGTCTGATCGGCGATCTCGAGCATCTCGGGCTGGCCGGGATCAATCCCGACTCCGTCCGCGGCACCATTCCGGAGCTGCTGTTCGTCACCTTCCAGCTGACGTTCGCGATCCTGACCGCCGCCCTGGTCTCCGGCGCCATCGCCGACCGTGCCAAGTTCGCGGGCTGGATGGTGTTCGTTCCGCTGTGGACGCTGGCGGTGTACGCGCCGATCGCGCACTGGGTGTGGGGGCCGGACGGCTGGCTGCTGAACTTCGGCGCGCTCGACTACGCGGGCGGGCTGGTGGTCGAGATCGCCTCCGGCGCTTCCGCCCTCGCCTTGGCGCTGGTCCTCGGACCGCGCATCGGTTTCAACATCGATGCGATGCGTCCGCACAACCTGCCGTTCGTGCTGCTCGGTGCCGGTCTGCTGTGGTTCGGCTGGTTCGGTTTCAACGCGGGCTCCGCGCTGGGCGCCACCGGCACCGCGGCGGCTGTCTTCCTGAACACCCTGGTCGCGGGCAGTCTCGGTATGCTCGGCTGGCTCATCGTCGAACAGATCCGCGACGGCAGGCCCACCACGTTCGGTGCGGCTTCGGGCGCGGTGGCCGGTCTGGTCGCGATCACCCCGTCCTGCGGCGTGGTGAACACCCTCGGTGCGGTGCTGGTCGGCTTGGCCGCCGGCGTGGTGTGTTCGTTCGCGGTCGGCTGGAAACACAAAGCGGGCTATGACGATTCGCTCGACGTGGTCGGTGTGCACTTCGTGGGCGGCATCGTGGGCACGGTCCTGATCGGCCTGCTGGCCACCCAGGTGATGACCGGCGGCGTGAACGGGCTGCTCTACGGCGGCGGCCTCGCCCAGCTCGGCAAGCAGCTCGTCGCGGTCCTGGTGGTCGCGGCGTACGCCTTCGCGGTCTCGTGGGTGCTCGGCAAGGGCATCGACAAGGTCATCGGCTTCCGGGTGAGCAAGGAAGACGAAACAGCGGGCATCGACTTCGCCCTCCACGCCGAAACCGCCTATGCCGAAGGGGTGCACGGCTCCTCTCCCCGCCGCTTCGGCGAGGGCCACTACGGCAACTAACTGACCTCGTCGGCTGGTGCCAACCAGGTGTTGCATTCGAAATTGCGGTTCTTCGAGTAGCCCTGGTTGTACCAGTTGCCGTTGTGGTCCGGGGTGCCGTGATCGCGGTGGCGGCCGTCGCCGTCACCGCGGTTGTAGTTGTGCTTCACCGCGGCGTAGCCCTCCTGCGAGGTCCACGAACCGCCTGCTTCCGACGAACCGATGTACATGCCGCCGAAACAGCTGGCCTGCAGCTCCATTCGACGCGAGGTCTCCAGCCCGCCCGCCGACATCGTGCCCTGCTCGCGACGCTGGTTCGACGAGGCCTGCATCAAACCGGTGAGCCCCTGGATGTGGTGACCGTATTCGTGGGCGTAGACCGACAGCGCCTCCATCGGCGGATACGGGGTGTTGTGCAGCACCAACCCCTCCGTCGACATGTAGATGGTGCTAGAGGCACTGCAGTAGAACGCGTCGCTGGTTGAACCACCACACGGCGACGACAGCTGCGACGGCTGTTCCGCGACAACCAGACCCGGGCTCTGGAAGGGCAGATTCGCGGCGGTCAGATTCGACCGCCACATCTGATCGAGGCACACCTGAGCCGCCGCGAAGAACGCCTTGGCCACCGCCGCGGCGGTCGACCATCGCGGCAGATCGCAGTCCATGTTCGTCAGGCCCGCGTCGTCGTTGCTGAACAGCGGATGCTGACCGAGGGCGATAACAGGTTGCGGCCCCGCCGGTTTGGTCGTTGTCGGCGCCGTGGTGCGCGCGGTGGTCGTAGCGCGCGCTGTCGTCGGATTCGTGGTCGGCACCGGCGAATTCGAGCTGTAGGTGAAACTCGGCGGCGTCGTCTTGGCGACCGAGCCCGGCGAGCTCTGATCGGACAGGGCCACCGCGGCGACCAGCAACCCGATGACCCCGAACACGGTCAACACCGTCAACACCGCACCGACCGCACCCGAACCGCCCCGACGCGGCGGCGGATACCCCTGCGGCGCATAGCCGTAAGGCGGCGGCAACGGTCTGCCGTAGGGCGGCATCGCCGGCTGTCCATACGGCGGCATCTGTCCCCCATACGGCGGCATCTGCCCGCCATACGGTGGCGGCAGGGGCCTACCGTATGGCGGTTGCGGAGGAGGCGGGGGATACATGAAATCACCTGACAACTGGTCACGCGCGGATATGGGTAACTCACCGGGAACGGGCTGACTCACCCCGCGCCCCGCCGTCGGCCGCTCACGCTACCGGTGTGGCGCCCGAGCCCGGCAGGCGCGGAGAGGCGGGGTGCCTCAGTTCACTTCGCTCGCAGCGACGGTGAAGGTGTTGCACTGGGCCGTGAGGTTGCGGTCCAGGCCGGTTTCGAACCACTGGCCGCCGTGCTCGGCGGTGCCGTGGTCGCGCATGTCGCCGGGGCCGTCACCGCGGCCGTAGGAATCCTTGGTGGCGACCGTGACCTGCGAGGAGGTCAGCGAACCACCGCCCTTCGAGGAGGCGATGAACATGCCGTCGAAGCAGTTGGCCTGCAACTCGACTCGGCGCGAGAGCTCCAGACCCTTGGCCGAGCGGGCGCCCGCGTCGACGCGCTCGCTGTTGGCCTTGCGCAGGATGCCCGACTGGGCCTGCACGTGGTGGCCGTACTCGTGCGCGAACACCGACAGGTACACCACCCAGTTGTCGCGGAACTGCTCGGTCTGCAGCTGGCTGATCGGCATGTAGATGGTCTTGTTCGCCGGGCAGTAGAAGGCGGCGAAGTTGCTCGTCGACCCGGTGCACGGGGTGGTGATGCCGTCGGTGGTCGCGGTGACGCTGAGCGTCGGCGACTCGAAGGGCAGATTGTTCTCCGCCAGCAGCGGTTTCCATGCCGACTCGAGGCACTTGGCGGCCGACTCGAAGAAGGCGCGCGCCTTGTCCACCTGCGTGCCCCACGGCGCGTAATTGCACGATGCCGGGACCAGGGTGCCGTCGGAGTCGGTGAGCAGCGGGTTGTCGCCGGTCGCGGCGGGCGCGGTCCCCGGCTGCGGGGTATAGGTAGTGGTCGGTTTCGGACCGATCGCGCCGATCCCGAGGTCGACGCCGGTATTGACGGCGTACTTCACCAGCCCGCCGACCAGCAGGAAGATGACGACCAGGATTGCCGAGGTGAAGCCACCGCCCCGCTTACGCGGCGGCGGAGTCGGCCTGCCCGGCGGCCCGTAGGGCATCGGCGGCGGGCGGTAACCCGGCGGCGGACCATACGCCGGACGCTGCCCATAACCCTGTGGATAGCCCTGCGGCTGTGGATAACCCGGCTGCCCATATCCCGGTTGTGGCCGGTATCCCGGGGGCGGACCATAGCCGGGGGGTGGTGGAACCGGTCGTCCACCTGGGCCGTTCGGCCCATAACCGTACGGTGGTTGAGTCACTCCCCCGTACCCCCCTCGTCTCATGAGTCGTCGACAGCCGCTGACGCAGAATAGCAAGCTGTCTAGAGTAAGCACCCATGCTGACTTTTCGGGGGGGCGCCGCTGGCGCGCTGCTGCTCGCTGCGGCGGGTTTGCTCGTGGCCGCGCCGGTAGCCCATACGGAGCCCTCCACCTCCGGTGTTTCGATCACCGCCGACCTCACGCTCACCGAAACCGGTGTGCTCGAAGTCATCGAAACTGTCGCGGTACCCGCCGACGGAAATTTCACGATGTCGCTGCCGTTGCGCCTCAAGGTCGGTGACGACGTGGAACGGGTCTTCAAGGTCACCGATGTGACCGCGAGCGGTACGGGCACCGCCACCACTGTCAACGACCAGTTCGTCGTCGAGGCGAAGCCGGGCGAATCGAAGTTCACGTATACGGTGCACAACACCGTCTCCGACATGCCGGGCACGCAGGTGTTCCACTGGCTGGGCGTGCTCAACGCCGATATCGCCGTGCTCGACGTCTCGGTGATCAGCCCGAGCTTCCAAATGGGCATCGTCGACTGCAAACTCGGCTCCGCGGGCAATGCCAAGCCGTGCGCCGATGTCCACACCGAACCCGACGGCGTGCTGTATCTGCACCAGACCGACCTGCGCAAGGGCGATGCCATCGACCTCACCTTGCAGATGCCGCCCGGCACCGTGCCCGCGAATGCCGATGTGCGCGGCGGCGGTACGGGCCCGTTCGCCTTCACCACCCCCGTGCTCGCGGCCTTCGGCGCCTTCCTGCTCGCGCTGGCGGGCATGATCGCCTACGTACTGCTGGCGCGGAAGCGGGCTGCCGCCGCGGTGGCGGGTAGCGACACCTTCGATCCGCTGATCCAGCAGGCAGGCCGCGTCGAGTTCACCTCCCCCGACGGCGTGCTCCCCGGCGAAGCCGGCCTGATCATCGACGAACACGCCGATCCGGTCGACATCGCCGCCACCGTCGTCGATCTCGCCGTCCGGCGCTACCTGTGGATCACCCCCGTGAACGCGCGGGGCGAAGACGATTGGCGCATCAGCCGCGTCAACGCCCCCGACGACCAGCTGCGCGAATACGAGCGCACCGTCTACGACATGCTGCTGCCCGAAGGCACCGACACCGTCGCCGTCCGCGAACTGCGCGCCCCCGGCCGCCTGCAACTGGACCCGATCCGCGCCGCCATGCGCAACGACGCCGTCGCCACCGGCGCCTTCGCCGACCCGAAACAGCGCGCGCTCCCCCGCTGGATCGGCGCCGCCCTGATCGCCCTCGGCCTGATCATCACGGTCACCCTCGCCCTGACCGCGGGACACGCCCTGGTCGGCGTGGCCATCGCCCTGGCAGGCGGAGCGGCGATGCTGCTCCCCAACTACCTCCCCACCCGAACCCCACTCGGCGACACCGTCGCAGGCCGAATCCGCGCGATGCACCGTGGTCTCGACACCGTCGTGCGCGACCGGATCCCGCCCATCGACCAGGAGACGATCTTCTCCCGCGCCCTCCCCTACACGGTGATCAGCGGCCGAGCGGACAACTGGATCCGCACCTTCCGCGACATGAACCCCGCAGCCGACTCACAGCCCGGCCTCTACTGGTTCGCCGGCTACGACCGAGACCCCAACCTCCACCGCTTCGCCGCCCAGTTCCCGTTCTTCATCACCGCACTGGAAGGCGCCTTCAACCCGCGCTGAGCGACCTGGGCATACGAAAAGGCCCTGCCACTCATGAAGAGTCGCAGGGCCTTTCTCGGCTCTCACACCCGGCGGATAGCCGCCAACGGATCCGCGTACAGCGCGCTCAGCGAAGTAACCACCGCCGCGAACTCCTGGACCTTCCCCCCGAATCCACTGATCCGGATATCGGTGGCCGCCAACTGCGTGCTCTGCGAAAACGAGCGAGCCACATGCCCCAGCGCGGGCCGGTACCCCGTGAACGCCTGACCGCCCAGCACAACTCGATCCGGGTTGAGCATGTCGCGAACCAGCGCGACAGTCTGTCCGAGCATCGTCGCCCGCTCGGCGAGCAGTTCCCGCGCCGATTCGGACCCGGACTCGGCCGTCCGATACAGATCATTGATCGTGGTCCCGGCAGTCCCGTTGTGCGCCGGGATGATTCCGCGGCCGACAGCCCGCGCCTGCAGGGCCCGATCACCGACGGTCACTTCCAAGCATCCACGCCGGCCGCACGTGCACTGCACATCGGAGCCCGTCGGCAGATGCGCGATCGACCCAGGCCCGTTGCTCGGGGTGTGTACCCGGCCGTCGAGGGTGACGGCGATGCCCGCGGTCTCACGGACGTAGAAGTAGAGGCTGCTGCCGTGCTGAGCAGCGGGAAGTTCGGTATCGGGCTCGGGCCTGCGCGCGTCGAAGGTGGGCAGCAGCAGCTCCGAGGCAGCCATCGCCTCGACGTGCGGCGCGACGGAAACCGGCAGCTCGAGCACATCGCCGAGCACCTGCCCGATCGGCGCACCCTTCCATTCCAGCTTCGGATGGTCGACCACACCGCTCTGCGGATCCACCCGCCCACCGATGGCCACACCCGCCCACAGCGGCGTCCGCCGATGCCACCGCTGCAGGAACGCCTTGGCGCTGCGCGCGACGGTGGTGACCGCGAATTCCTGCCCGGTCTGCGGTGTGGCGATGGCGAGCCCGCCGAGAATGCGGCCACGCAGATCAGCGGCGACGATCTTCGTCGCCTCGGCGCCGATATGAATGCCCAGCGTCAGGTAGGCGTCGTGATCGATCTCGAAGGGCACCCGCGGCCTGCCGACCGCGCCCGCGGCGGTCAGATCGGGCCGCTCACGCAGCAGTCCGGCCGAAAGCAGCGACGCCACTTGCCGATTGACGGTGGCGATACTCAAACCCGTTGCTCGCGCGGCGTTGTCGCGCGAGACCGGACCGGAGGCCGCGGTACGCAGCACCGCTGCGGCGGGGTTGTCGCTACGCCGCAGCTCCGGCGGCACAACGGGGCGGGAAACACGAGGGCGACCGGCGCCCGTCCGGGAGACGGGGCGATCGATGATGGGAGCAGACATATGAAGTTCCTTGCCAAAAATCCCGTTATCCCAACGGGATTGCCTACACGTGGGGCGTGGCAGCTCGCGAACCTGAAGGGCTCAGCTGCAGAAGCAGGAACGACACAGTTCGCGCGTCAACGGCAACCGCAAGCCCAGAGCGGCGGTCACGTACGTGACCCGCTGGGCGGGGAGATGGTTGCTGGACATAACAATCAAGTTAACACCTAATCCCGACCCATCCAAGCCAAACCGGCGAATTGTGCGCTGAGGCACATCATCGCCGCAGGTCAGCGGGGGCACACGACAGGCGCAATGGGTACAAACGGGGGAAACCCTCTGCGGGAACCGAGTTCCCGCAGAGGGTTTCGACGATCCGGTCGGACTTACTTGGCCGGCGCGTTGAAGGGCGCGGAGATCGTGGAGAAGTACTGGATCGCAGCACCGATCGCCACCGGGGCGGTGATGAAGATCTGGCCCAGGATGACGCCGAGGGCGCCGATCGTGGTGGCGCCGACGACGCAGCCGCCGATGCCGCCGGGGAGGGCGCCGAAGATCGCGCCGAGCACGCCACCGGCGACCAGGCCGCCCGCCGCACCCGCGACGCAACCGAGCGCGGCGCCGCCGAGGCCACCGACCAGGGTGCCGATCGCGGCACCCAGCGAGATGGTGGAGGTCAGACGGCTCCAGGCGGCCTGCTCACGCTCGTACTCGGTCTTCCACGGCGCCTTGTCCTCGTAGGGCAGCGCGACCGGCTTGTAGACAGCCTTGGCCGGATCCAGCTGCGGGGTCAGGGTCGCGGTGTTGCCCGAGATCTCGGCCGCGATCGGCAGCTCGAACTCGTCGAGGCGGAAACTCAGGGGGGTGCCCGCGAGGGTGGCGCCGTTGGGGGCCTTGATCTTGAAGACACCGTCCTCTTCGACCAGCGAGCCGGCATCGGTGGTGATGACGGCCTTCGAATCGTCGACGACCTCGGCGGTGTAGTTGATCGGGGCGGCTTCCTCGGCCGGCGCGGCGTTCACGGTGCCTGCCGTGATGCCCGTAGCCACGGTCAGGAGCGCCGCGACAACGGCGAACTTCCTCATCTTCATAAAACTGCCAATCCCTCATCTGTTGTGGAGCTGTTCGAGATGCAAGCTTCGAGCAGATCCACCCTCGTGACGAGGGAAAAAAGCAGCTAGATCTTAACTAGGAATTCATTTCGAGGCTTTGGCCGCCGCCTTGGCCTGCTTCTTGAATTCTCGTACTTCCGACAATGTTTCGGCATCGACGACGTCGGCGACCGAGCGTCGCGACCCGTCGTCGCCATAGGATCCGGCCGCTTTTCGCCAGCCGTCGGGCTGCACGCCCCGCTGTTTTCCGAGCAATGCGAGGAAGATCTTCGCCTTCTGCGCCCCGAACCCCGGCAGGTCCTGCAACCGGCGCAGCACCTCCGCGCCGTCGGGATCACCCGCGGTCCAGATCTGCGCAGGTAGGCCGTCATAGTGCTCGATCACATACTGGGCGAGCGCTTGGGCCCGCCGCGCCATCGACCGCCCATAACGGTGAATCGCCGGTGGGGTGGCCGCGAGTTCCTCGAATTCGGCCGGATCCGCTTCGGCGATGCGGCGCAGATCGAATCCGCCCATGCGCTCGGCGAGTTTGCGCGGCCCACGAAACGCGTGCTCCATCGGATACTGCTGGTCGAGCAGCATTCCCAGCAGCAGCGCGAAATCGTCGGTGCTGAGCAGTTCGTCGGCCTCGGATTCCTGCGCGAGGCACAGCGTGCGAGTCATACATTCATCGTGACACATTTCACCAGTAGCCTCTGAGTCCATGCTCACGAGGACTGCTCCCACTCTGGCGGTGCGAATGACCGACTACACCCCACGCCCGGCCCGCTTCGACCGAGCGGCCCGGGATCAGCTGATCGACGCCCATGATCTGGAAGTCACCCGACCCGGTATGCGCGCGCTCGGCGCCTGGAGTCACACCGCGCTGGCGCTGCGGCCCGGCGAGAGCGCGCTCGACATCGGGTCGGGCACCGGATCGGAGGTGTTCACCTTCGCCGAGGAAGTCGGGCCCCACGGCACCGCGATCGGCGTCGAGCCGGATCCGCATCTGCTCGCCTCGGCGCAGCGCCGCGCGATCGAGTCCGGGTCGAGCGCGAGCTTCGTCTCCGGCGATGCCTACGGCTTACCGTTCGGCACCGATACCTTCGACGCGGTGCTGTGCGAACGGGTGTTCCAGCACCTCACCGCACCCGCGCGGGCGGCGGCCGAGATCGCCAGGGTGCTGCGGCCCGGTGGGCGCGCGGTGGTGGTGGACTGCGACTGGGCGACCGCGATCGTGCATCCCGGCAACCCCCGGGTGGTGAGCGCGGTGATCGACACCCTGATCTCCTCGACCACCAATCCGCTCTCGGGCCGACGCCTCCCCGGGCTGCTCAGCGGCACCGGCCTGGTGGTCGAGGAGATCGGCTCACACGCACTGGTGCAGGACCGAACGGTCGGCGCGGGAGCGCTGGTGCGCCGCATCGCGGACCTGGCCGCCCTGCGCGGGGCGATCACCGCGAGCGATCGCGATCAACTCCTCGCCGACCTGCAGGCAGGCGCGGACCGCGGCGACATCCATATCTCGGTCACCCTGTTCGGCACGCTGGTGACCAAACCGCACTGAGCGATCTCAGAGCAGCTTCTCCGTGGCCGCGAGCAGCACGCAGGTCGCGAGTCCGTCCATCGCCTTCTCCAGTTCCGGCAGCTGCGGGAAGCTGGGGGCGATGCGGATGTTCTTGTCCTCGGGATCCTTGCTGTACGGGAACGCCGAGCCCGCGGCGGTGAGCGCGATGCCCGCCTCCTTGGCCAGCGCGATCACCCGGGCCGCGGTGCCCTCGAGCACGTCGAGGCTGATGAAGTAGCCGCCCTTCGGCTCGGTCCACGACGCCACCTTCGACGCGCCGAGGCGGTCTTCCAGGATGCGGCGCACGAGCGCGAACTTGGGTTCGAGCAGCGCACGGTGCTTCTGCATGTGGTCGCGCACACCCTCGGCATCGGTGAAGAAGCGCAGGTGCCGCAGCTGGTTGAGCTTGTCGGGGCCGATGCTCTTCTTCGAGGCGTGCGACAGATACCAGTCGATGTTGGCCTGTGACGCTCCGAAGAAGCTCACGCCCGCACCGGCGAAGGTGATCTTGGAGGTCGACGCGAACACCAGCGGACGGTTCGGGTTGCCCGCCGCCTCGGCCAGGCCGAGTACGTCGACGACCGGCGCCGCGATATCGGTGAGCGGGTGCACCGCGTAGGCGTTGTCCCAGAACAGCCGGAAGTCCGGTGCCGCGGCGGGCAGCGAAACCAGTTCGCGGACAATCTCTTCCGAGTAGACGACACCGGTGGGGTTGGAGTAGTTCGGCACCGCCCACAGGCCCTTGATCTGCGGGTCGTTCGCCAGCAGCGTCGCGATGGCGTGGACATCGGGGCCGTCGTGGCGCATCGGGATGGTGATCATCTCGATGCCGAGCGCCTCGGTGATGGCGAAGTGACGGTCGTAGCCGGGGGCCGGACACAGCCACTTGATCGGCTCGTCGCCGACCCAGCGGCGCGGGGAGTCGGGGGTGCCGTAGAGCATCGAGAACACGATGATGTCGTGCATGATCTCGAGGCTGGCGTTGTTGCCCGCCAGCAGTCGCTCGACGGGGATACCGAGCAGTTCGCCGAAGATCGCGCGCAGTTCCGGCAGACCGGTGAGGCCGCCGTAGTTGCGGCAGTCGGTGCCCGAGCCGTCGCGGAAGTCGCCCTCGCCCGGCAGGGACAGCAGCGACGAGGACAGGTCGAGTTGCTCCGGCGAGGGCTTACCTCGGGTGAGATCCAGCGTGAGCTTCTCAGTTTTGAGCGTCGCGTATTTCGCGGTCTGGGACTCGTGCTCGGACACGAGTTCCTCGTGGCTCATCAAACCGATCTGCGTTTGCCGGGGCATCCTGGGCAGCCTTTCGAAGCAGCAAGGGGGTGCACGCTATGCGTGCTGACAGGCGCAACGTTACCCGGCGATTGCCCGCAATCGGCGGGGTATCGGGGCCGGGATCAGGCTCGCACGCTGCGAAGGTGCGTAGGCCGATCGGTCGGAGCGGGGACCCCTGAAATTAAAGGGGACCCCGCGCACCCGGCAGAGCCCGTTGACCCTTGCTGCCTTCCGGCCCTGGGGGAGTTCACAGGATGCTCGCCGCGCGGGATCCGTCGGCCAGTGTAGCGGTTGTTCGCGGTACTAGCGATTCCGGTCTTCGAACAGCAGGTCGGCGGCGCGCGTGAGGACCTCGACGCGGGTGCGGCCCGCGTGATCGGCGGCCAGGAAGTGGCTGCCGATGGTGGCGCAGAAGGCGAGCAGACTCCTGGCTTCGACCTCGTCGGGATCTTCGCAGAACACGCCGATTGTCTCGCGCAGCAACGCCATTCGCGTGTTGTCGACGCGGCGAAGGCGTGCGGCGACGTCGTCGTCGCGGCGGGCCCAGTCGCGGATCGCGAGGTCGATCGGGAGCAGTCGATTGCTGGAGAAGGTGAGCAGGCCCGCCACGCGCGCCTTGGTCTTCGGGTCGAGGGTTTCGACGCGTTCGAGCACCTGGTCTGTCGCTTCGCTCTCCCACACGTCGAGCATCGCGGTGAGTAGTGCGTCACGGTCGGCGAAGTAACCGTAGAACCCGCCTTTGGTCACGCCGATGCGCTTGGCCAGCGCCTCGACCCGCACGGCGTCGACGCCGGAGGACGCCAGTACGGCCAGGCCCTCCTCGACCCATCTGGCCCGGGGCGTTCGCGCGGTTCCCACGACGTGTTCCACCTCATATCCCTCGACGACGAGCGCATCCGACCGGTCGATACTCGAGTGTACGCAACCGTATAACCGCCGCGGCGACGGTGACGCTGGCTACGATCTATCCGATATCGGCAGCGGGGGTTCGGTGTTCCCCATGACTGGAGAGGGGGCCCAATCGTGACCGGCCCGAATCAGCGACCACCCGGCGACGGTGTGCCGCCGTCCGACCCCACCGTCGCATGGTGGGAACGACCAGGCGAAGGCGCAGGTCAGAACCCCGCCCAAGCCGACCCGACAGTGCTGCGCGGCAATATCGGCGCGCCCGGCCCGTACACCGCACCGCCCGGGCCCTATCAGAGCGGCGCGAACCCCCAGCCCTACACCGCGCCGCCCGGGCCTTATCAGAGCGGAGCGAATCCACAACCGTTCCCACAGCCGCAGCAGTACGCGCATCCGCAAGCGGGCGCCTATCAAGCGCCGCAGCCGCAATGGGGCGCACCGCCGCGGCCGCCCTCGTCGGGCAACAAGGCGGTCTGGTGGATCGTCGGTGGCGCCATCGTGGCGGTGGGCGCGCTCGTGATCGGGCTGATCGCGTTCACGGCCAACAAGGTCGACGACGACAACCCCTTCGGACCCGATCCGGACAAGTGGGCGGGTAGCTACGTCTACAAAGACGGCAAGAACGCCTGCGACCTGGTCGATCTCACCGTGCTGAACCAGTGGTCGTCCACGCGCGAGACGACCACCCACACCGAGCGTGGCCCGTCGGAGTACATCGGCGGCGGCTCCTACGACTGCGACGCCAAGAACCAGGAGTCGGGCCGCAACGCCAACGACGCGGCCCTGGGTCTCGAGGTCGAGTTCAAGACCGAGAGCGAGACCGAGTCCGACTACGCGCGCTGGAAGGGCTACGACACCAAGACCACCGGCAAGGACTACGACCACGGCCCGGTGAGCGGCCTCGGCACGGAGGCGTACTACGCCAGCGAGCAGCACACCTACGGCTCCATCCCGAGCGACTACTCCGTCGTGGTGGCCGCGCACGACAGCAACATCTCGGTGAAGGTGGAGATCGAGGTGTCGACGATGCGCACTGTCGACAAGGCGGCCATGCGCACCGCCGCCGAGACCCAGGTCCGCAAGGTACTGGCCGCTCTGAAGAAGTAGCAGGTCAGAAGCGGTCGCGGGGGCCCGGTTTGGCATCGACCCCCTGCGACCCGCTATGCTGCTCCACGGAGGATTCGCCTAGTGGCCTATGGCGCTCGCCTGGAACGCGGGTTGGGTTAACGCCCTCAGGGGTTCAAATCCCCTATCCTCCGCAACAGCAGGGCCCTGATCGGTTCGCCGGTCGGGGCCCTGTTCGTTTAATCGGTGGATCTGTCAGTGGGCATCCGTAGAGTGAGCCCCGATGGTGCGGGAGACCCCCACCACACCCACATACCGTCGTCGCCGCCCCAACACAGATGTGCGTGCCGACGCAGTCCAGTGGGTACCCAGCCTTCGCGCCGGTCCGGAGTTCGGATCGCGCCGGTCGATGCCACGAGCGCGTCGATCGCACAGAAATCAGAAAGTACAGAACGAAGTGAATACATCACCTGAAACGAGCATCGGGCGCGACGCGTCCGGGCCGATCCGGCTGATGCTGCGTGACCGCACAGCCACCACCGGGCCGATCGACGGCGCCTGGTGGCCGCGAACCGACCAGCCGATGACCGAGTTGCACCAGTTGGTGACCGCGGTCGGACCGCGGATCGGCAAGCTGGCCCGGCTCGGATTCGACTGGACCACCAGCGAATCCGGCGACAGCACAGCCCGCAACGACCAGGCCGCGCGCATCATGCACGTGGTCGGCAGCAACGGCGCCGCCCTAGCGCTGCTGGTCATCCCCGCGGCCACCGAGGCACCCGCGGCGCGCAGCCAGATGCGCTGGGCGGCAGGAAAACCACGCATCCAGGACCCGGCGCCCGCCGACACGGCCGCCGACGGGCCTCGCACCCTCGTGCAGATCTGACCAGCACCCTCGTGCAGATCTGAACTTCGCCGACCTACCTCATCGGTCGCTGGTGAACGACGGATCGAAGTCGCGCGGCGCACCACGACGACTCAGCAACCGGTCGAACCATTCACCCAGGATGACGCCCGCGGCCAGCGCGCAGCCGACACCGAACGCCCCGAGGATCTGCCCGAAACCGAGCAGCGTTTCGTCCTCGAGCAGGGCATACAGCCCGCGATATACCTTCAGACCCGGCAGCAGCGGCGTGATGCCCGCCGCCGCGACGACCAGGGGCGGGGTGAGCGCGCGACGCGCCATCAGACCACCGGCGAGGCCGATCACCGTGGCCGCCAGGCCGGCCGACACCACCGGCCCGAAACCGATGTCCTGCGCGCCGAGGAAGGCCATGGTGCCGCCCGCACCGCTGAGCCCGGCCGCGAACAGCGCCCGCCGCTCCGCGTAACAGGCCATCGCGAAGGCGATCGCCGCGACCGCACCGGCCACCAGCTTGATCGCCAGATCATCGGTGTCGCGGCCCGCGCTGGCCGCGATCTCGGGCACCGCGATCCCCATCATCGTCGAGATCCGCAGGGCCAGACCGATGCCCGCGACGATGCCGCCGGTCATCATCACCACTTCGAGCATGCGGGCGGCCGCGGTGATCGGCGCGCCGGTGATGGCATCCTGCACCGAACCCACCAACTGCTGACCGGACAGCAGCACGGTGATGCCCGCCGCGACGATCAGCGCCGCGTCGGAACGCCAGTGGTCGCTGATCGAGGCGAGCGCGATGGCCGGGATCGTGGCGATGACACCACCGACCATGTGCTGGAAGAACATCGGCAGACCGAGCTGATGCAGGTATCGGTTCACCACGTCGATCGCCGCGGTGCTCACGAAACTGATCGCGGCGAGAACGAACCCACCGCCGAGCAGCACCGCGATCGCCGCCGCCAGCAGCGACCAACCCGCCGTCGACACCCAGCGCGGGTAGGGGTGGCGCGACGAGATCAGTTCGTCGAGGGCGGCGTGCGCCTGGTCGACGGGGACGATCTGGCTGCGAATGCGGCGCGTCAGCCGGTCGACCGCGGCCAACCGCGTGAAGTCGAGCGAGCGGTACTTCACGACGCGCATATCGCTGGCCGGCGGCAGGCTGGGTCCACGGTCGGCCCAGATACGGATCGCGTCGAAGGTGACGTCGATATCGCAGCTGTTCAGACCGTAGGTCGAGGCGATGAAGCGGACCTGCGCTGACGTGTCACCGACACCGGTACCCGCGGAGAGGACGACCTCACCCACGCGCACGGCCAGGTCGAGTACCTGCGACACCTCGGCGTCGTCGGCGAGGTCGATCGGTTGCAGCGGGGTGGGTGCGGCGACGATGTTGTCGGCGGTGGCCCGTTGTGACGGCAGGACGAACGGCCTGCGCAAACGCCACCATCGCTGGCGCAGACCTGGGCGTTCGAGGATGGTGGCGCCGTCGCCTTCCGCCAAGGGGTCCACACTCATACCTCGACGGTAATAGCGATCGCAGCACCTTCGCCGTCTCGCAATCAGTTCGTCAACGTGTCGGGTCCGGATTCGCTGGTAGCCGAACGGTGACGACGTCCGAGGTCGCGCCGTAGGGTCAGATGTCGTCGATCAATCCGGTGCTGTAGGCCGTCGCCGCCAGGTGCTGTAGGCAGCGCGGGCCGCATCCGTTGTGCTGAGTCAGCACGAAACGGGCCTGCTGGAGCGAAGAAATGGAAGAATCGGCCAGACAGTCGGCATGTGCGGCGCGCCAGTGGTCTTCGTAGCGGAGGGCGGCGGCCCGCGATGTCGGCGGGTCTGGTGCGGAAGTGTCCAGCAGGGTGTGACGGGAGGGGCAGGCAATGGAGGCGATGACTGTATGAACACCGGGACGGGGAAGGTGATCCAGGAGCGGCGCAGGCTGCTCGGGCTCTCGCAGCCCGCGCTGGCCACCGCGATCGGGGTGAGCTCGCGCCAGATCACCAGGTACGAGTCCGAGGAGCAATCGCCGACACTGCCGGTCGCTGTCCGATTGGCCGACGCGTTGCAGGTCTCGCTGGCGGAGCTGGCGGGCATCGTCGACAACCGCGTCGACCTGGCGGGTGACTGGTGGGCAGCCTGGCAGAAACCGGCGAACCACGCGGACGAGGTCGAGGTAGCGGCGGTGACCATCCGGCACGAGGGTGACCATCTGATGCTCGACTCGGCCGCTGAACCGCCTGCGCCCGAAGCCGATCCGGTCGCCCAGGTACGTGGCGAGATGCGGATCTGGGAGGGCGAGGCGCTCACCGGCTGGATGCGCGGCATGGACATCGCGTTCCCGGTCGGCACCATCTACTACTCGCTGCATCCCCAGGGTGCTCATGCCGTCGGCTCGTGGACGACGAAATCGGGCCCCGACGGCCTGGTACGCGGCTGGAGCGTGCTGGCGCGGGAGAAATCCGACGCCGAGAAGCTGCTGGCGGAAATGCTGCGCACCGACGGCAATGTCGAGTCGTGGCCGGGTCCCTCGCGCTCGGCCTGAAGCCGCCGCCTGATCTCGGCGACGCTCGGGCGCCCGCGTTCGGCGGGCGGTGTGAGTAGTAGGTAGCGGCTCAGCGCCCCGAACACGAACAGCCCCACGGCAATCCACAGATAGATCTCCATCGGTTCCCCTCCGAACGAGTCAGTGCTTGCACGAGTGGCGCGGTATGGTGGTCGCCGAGCCGCCACGAGAAAGTATGGTCGCCGCCAAGACCTTTTGGACAGCAAAAAGCGTCTACAAACGTCTACAGTTCTCTACGATGAGCCCATGTCCAGTCGGGGCGAGCAGGGGAACGGCGTCGTCGGAGCTCGGTTGCGGCGATTGCGGGAAGAGTCGGGGTTGTCGCTGGCGGCGTTGGCCGCGCGCGTTCCGTACAGCAGGGCGGCGCTGGGACACTACGAAACCGGTACGCGAGCGGCGTCTTTCGAGGTGATCGCGTGGTACGAGCGGGTACACGCGCAATCGACGCCCGCGCTGCCAGGTACTCGTCGATGTGATCCGCGAGCTGCCGATGCGGCCCTCGCGACGGCGATCGCCGCGGCGCATCGAACCGGCCCGCTGATCGAGATCGGGCGACCACACCGGGGAGACAGCGGAACCGGATACTTCTGCCCGTTCCGGATCGACGGCGTGATCGAGGGTGAAGCCGCGGGAACCGACCCGGCGACGGCCTTGCACTCGGCGCTGCTCGCGGTGGGCGCGGAGCTCGATCGCGCGGGAAACAGCGTCGGCCACGGTCGACGTCGGTGAAAACTGGTCCTGCCCCGCGGATCAGCGGTGCGCGGCGACGACCGCATCGAGCGCGACGGCGAGCAATTCCAGGTAGCGGTCCGGATCGGACAGCACCCGCGGATCGGAATGCACGGACAGCGTGATCGTTTCGCCGATGCCGTGGACACCGTGAGTCAGGTGCATGACGGTACCGAGAGCCGGAAAACCGCCGGTGAACAGGACCGGGGCACCCGCGAAGGCGAGATCGGCCGGCCCGCGATACACACTGGACACGACGGTATTGCCATCGAGCGCCGCGGGGACATTGTCCAGTTCGGCCCGTTCGACATCACACACCGCCAGCACCGCGGGGACGACATCGCCGACTCGATCCTGCGCGGAGAGCAGCGGATTCAGCGCTCGTTCGCGGCGGGCAGCGAGTTCATCGGCGATGAGGTTCGCGCGCGTACGCAGGTCGGGTTCGTCGATGTGCAGGTCGATGGACAGTCCGCGGTAGTTGTTGCGGGCCGCACTCGGCCCCGGAAGCGCCATCGGTAGTGCGGTACCCAGCCGTTCCGGTTGCTCACCTCGTTGCGAGAGATAGTCGACCAGTGCCCGCGAAATCGCCGTCAGCGCAACAACAGTGACGGTTTTGCCCGGAATGCGGAGGTCGTCCGCATCGACGACGAGCATTCTCACGGTGTGACCGTCGACCGCGGTAGCCGGATTCAGCGCACAGGGCGCGAACCCGGTTGTGGCCGCGGGTACCTCACCGGCGGCCGTCCGGTCCGCCAATTCCCGCTGCGCGAGGTACGCGGCCCGCCCGCGCCACACCGTCGCCGCGACCTGCGCGGGAAGACGCAGCACCCCAAGCACTCTCGGATCGACTCGCCGAGCGATCCATCCACAGGGTTGTCCACAGGAATCCCCAGGCTGTGCAGAAGTTTTACCAGGTCCGACCGGGTGATCTGCCGAGTTGTCCACAGGCACATCGGGTGTGCTGTGGACAACAGCTTCATCCACAGCCATCCCGAAGAGCGCTCGCGCGATGGCGGCGGCACGGGTGCCGTCGGCCAGTGCGTGCGAAAGTTGCAGCACCACCACCACAACGGGCGCGGCCGACCGTGGTGCGGAGTGAACCGACCGGAAAACATGGACACGCCACGGAAATTCGGTCGCGACGACACCGGTTCCCAGGAGTTCGCCCAGATCCGCGAGCAACGCCTGCCACGACAGGCCGTCCGGCCTGTGGTGCACGAATTGCTGGGAGGTGAATTCGGCCGGAACCCAGCGCGGGTAGTCGAGATCGCCCGGAATCTCCTGCAACCGGATCCGCAGATCCGGAATGCGCGCGGCGCGCGCGGCGATGAAAGCGCGGAGTTCGTCGGTGGCGGAATCGGTTTCGGCGAAAGAGTAGAGCAGGAACACGTCGTTGGCGGTGCGCCGCGACAGCCAGTACATCGTCGCGTCACGCGCGGCCATCGTGGTCATCCGGCCACGATAGGCCACCCCGCCGAGATCACTGAGAAGGCCCCGAGTCCGCTCGACTCGGGGCCGGTATTGCCCATTCGAGATGCATCTCGCGGTTCAGCCCCGCGCGAACTCTCCCGCGGTGACATCGGCGAGGAAGGCTCGCCACTGCCCTGGACCGAAGGCCAGTACGGGTCCGCGACCACGATCCTTGGTGTCACGAACGGCGATGTCGCCGCCGGCGAGAAAGGCTACTTCGACGCAGTTCCCATCGGGTCCGCTGTAGGTGCTCTTCCGCCACACAGCGTCGGTTACATCAACTTCCACGGCACTTGCTCCTTTGGTTCATCGAGAAGAGGGGATAACTCCTGGAATCGTTGCAACATTCCGAAATCCGGCGCGACCGATGAGTTACTTCGTGGCACACAAGGCACTGCCACACGGCGCGCGCAACCGACCGGCACGAACCAGCGCATCGAGGCGTTTCCGCCTCCGGGGGCTGCCCCCGCGGAAGAAACACTAGCAGGTCTTCCGCAATGTTGCGGAAGAGAATTTGCTTTCCCATATCGTTTTGCCAACCTTGCGAAGCTTCACGTTTGCGGAGGCATTGCCAGGCCTCTTACCCATTCCCGATCTGGTTGACACATCCCCATTTACTTCCGTGTGATTAGTCCGTGATACGTCAATTTCTCGAGTACCTCAGCAGTCACATGAGCACCATCGAGGGCAGGCGTGGATCATGGGGGAATGATCTCCCGTGACCGTGACACCGCAGGTCGTGCCCGTAACGACCGTCCTCGCGATCGACTCGGCCGACCGCTGCCCCCCGGCAGTGCCGGAGTCGCCCGAATTCCCGACGACCTCGACCTCGGACCCCAGCAAACTCTCACCTTCGCTCAGCAACTGCTGGACGACGGATTGGCATTCAATGCCCACGAGGTATTGGAGGCGGCATGGAAGAACGGGCCGGTTGCCGAACGGATGCTCTGGCAAGGGCTGGCCCAATACGCCGTCGGCCTCACCCACATCCAGCGCGGCAACGCCAAAGGCGCGGGTACTCTACTGCGCCGGGCGAGCGAGCGACTCGGGTCCTACCCGGCGAATGCCCAGCAGCACGATGTCGACCGCGCCGGACTGATCGCGCACGCGCGGGAGCTGCTCGACGCGCTCGATGCCGGCGACGGCATCGCCGAGGAGCGGCTACGTACGCGGCTGTGCCGCGAGCCCACCTAGGATCGTGGAGTGCCAACGAGTCGAGGCGCGGGCCGCTACGCGCCGAGCCCTTCGGGCGAGCTGCACGTGGGAAACCTGCGTACCGCGGTACTCGCCTGGCTTTTCGCGCGAACTTCCGCGCGCGAGTTCCTGATCCGCGTCGACGATCTGGACCGAGTCCGGCCCGGCGCCGCCGCGGGTCAGCTCGACGACCTCGCCGCGATCGGCATCGACTGGGACGGCCCCGTGGTCTACCAATCCGAACGGCTGCCGAGCTACGCGGCCGCTGTGGCCGAACTGACCGCAGCCGGACGCACCTATGAATGTTTCTGCACCAGACGCGAAATCCAGCAGGCCGCCACCGCGCCGCACGGGCCGATGGGCGCCTACCCCGGCACCTGCCGTGAGCTCAGCGACGCCGAGCGCGCGGCCAAGCGGGCCGAAGGACGCGTCGGCGCAGTGCGATTGCGCGCCGACGTCACCGAGTACGAGATCACCGACCTACTGCACGGCCGATATCGGGGCGCTGTCGACGATTTGGTGTTGCGCCGCGGCGACGGTGTCCCGGCCTACAACCTCACCGTCGTCGTCGACGATGCCGCCCAGGGCGTCGACCAGGTGGTTCGCGGCGACGATCTGCTGCCGTCCACCCCGCGCCAGGCGTATCTCGCGGAACTGCTCGGACTCACCGCCCCGACCTACGCCCACGTGCCGCTCGTGCTCAACGAGGAAGGCAAGCGGCTGGCGAAACGCGATGGCGCCGTGAGCCTTTCGGACCAACGTGCCCTGGGCCACACGCCCGGAGACGTGGTGGCGGCGATCGCGGAGTCACTCGGGTATTCCGCGCGGACGACCGGCGAGCTGCGCGATGTTTTCGACCCAGCGCGTATCCCCGAGAAACCATGGATACTCGAGCCTATCGGGTTGTTCCGACCAGAGGGATGTCCGTAACGTACGCATAGACCGATCTAGAAGATCAAAACGAGGACTGAGATTATGACCAGCGGTGGTTACGACCCCAACCAGTACCCGCAGGGCGGTCAGCCCGGCGGCTACGGCCAGGACCCCTACGGCCAGCAGCAGCCGCAGCCCGGCTACGGCCAGCAGCAGCCGTACGGCCAGCCCGGACACGGCGGCGCACCCCAGCCCGGTTACGGCCAGCCGGACCCCTACGGCCAGCAGCAGCCGGCCTACGGGCAGGACCCGTACGGTCAGCAGCAGCCCTACCCGCAGCAGGGCCAGTACGGCCAGCAGCAGGGCTTCGGCGGGGTACAGGCCGCCGACCTGGGAATCCGGATCGGTGCGCGTCTGATCGACTACCTGATCGTCGGTATCCCCGTCGCGATCGTGCTCGGGCTCATCGTCGGTAGCGGCACCGGTGGCCAGATCGCCACCAGTTTGATCTTGTCGCTGGCCATCTACGGCTACTTCGTCGCCATGGAGGTCACCCAGCAGGGCCAGAGCCTGGGCAAGAAGATCCTCGGCCTGCGCGTACTCGCCCCCGGTGGCGCGCCGAGCCTGACGCCCGAGCAGTCCCTCAAGCGCAACCTGTTCACGATTGTCGGCCTGATTCCCTGCGTCGGTGGGCTCGTCAGCCTCGGCCTGGCGATCTACATCATGGTCACGATCAGCAACGACCCGAACAAGCAGGGCTGGCACGACAAGTTCGCCGGCGGCACGCAGGTCGTCAAGGGCTGATTCCCCACACCTGACGAAAACAACAGGGGCGCTTCCGGAATCCGGAAGCGCCCCTGTTTCGTTGTGAGATCAGTAGGTCGTGGACGAGTCGAGTCCACCGGCGATGCCGAGCACCACGAAGAAGAGAATGTAGAGGATCCAGCCCACGATCGCGGCGACACCGATCCAGATGCCTGCCTGCGCCATGCCCTTACCTTCGCCGCCGCGCTCCTTGATCTGGTTGAGCGCCATCACGCCGAGGATGATGCCGACGATCGCGCCGACACCGCAGCTGCACAGCCCGATCAGCGAGGAGACCAGCGCGCCGATCGCCAGACCGTTGGTGCCCTGCGGCTGCGGGTACTGCCCGTAGGGCTGGTACGCACCCGCCGCCGGATAGCCGCCGTAGCCGGGCTGCTGCCCGTAAGCGGGCGGCTGCTGCGGGTACTGCGGCTGATTGGGCTGCTGGTACTGCGGCTGCGACGGCTGCTGCGAGTACTGCGGCTGCGAGGGGGGCGGCGCCGGCTGCTGGGGATACTGCGGCGACGACGGATATTGGGAAGGCTGCGACGGCTGGGCGGTCGGATGCTGCGGCACCGAACCCGGCGCGCCGGACTCCGGGGACACGCCGGAGCCGCCGTACTGCTTCCACCACTCGTCGGAATCGCCGGGATTCGTCATTGCTACAGGGTATTCCACAACGGTGTTCCGTGGAACGCTGGGCGTTTCGAGGCGGGAAGAGGACATATCGGGCGCACCGGCCCCGGGTAGTGTACGGGCTGTGTTTTTGGAGCGCTGGCGCGCTCGAGCGGGGCCCTGGAGGCCCCGATCTTCCCTCCCTCCGGGTACTCCTTCGTCGCACCCTCCGGTCAGTCCAGATCGGGGCGGGCCCCTTGGGGTAGAGACGTATCGGGTTTAGCGGGCCCGGGTAGTGGACGGGGTGTTTCTTGGGAGAATGGGGCTCGTGACTGATACAAACTCGCTCGACAAACCAGCTGAATCTGGGCACCCCGCGCCGGAACATGCGGCATTCGCCCAGGTTGCGCGGGGGTTCTATCCGGTAATCGTCGCCCTGTTCACCGCGACGCTGATCATCTCCAATATCTGCGCCACCAAGGGTGTGGAGTTCTTCACCGACAGTTCGGTGATGCTGGGCCCGATCCAGATCCTGCCGATCGCGACCGACGGCGCCTTCTTCCTGTTCCCGCTGGCCTACATCCTCGGCGACGTGCTCAGCGAGGTCTACGGCTTCCGCGCCACCCGCCACGCCATCTACACCGGTTTCGCCGCGCTGCTGCTGACCGTCGCCTGCTTCTACATCGCCATCCAGCTGCCCCCCGCGGGCTTCTACGAGAACCAGGAAGCCTTCCGCACGGTCCTCGGCACCACCCCTCAGCTGGTGCTCGCCGGCCTCGCCGGCTACTTCGTCGGTCAGCTGCTGAACTCGGCCACCCTGGTACTGATCAAAGAGCGCACCAAGGAAAAGCACCTGTGGGCTCGCCTGATCGGCTCCACCGTTGTCGGCGAGTTCGCCGACACCCTGATCTTCTGCTCGATCGCCGCTACCGCCATCGGCATCAACACCTGGCAGTCGTTCATCAACTACGTCATCGTCGGCTTCCTGTGGAAGACCCTGTGCGAGGTGCTCGTCATGCCGATCACCTACCGCGTCATCGCCGTCCTCAAGAAGACCGAACCGACCTACGCTCCGGCGAAGGTCGACGCGCTGCACGACTAGCCCGCAGGGTGGGCGGCGGATCGGAAGGTCCGCCGCCTACTCCCCCGGCACCTTGATCCGGCCCCGCCACTGGCCCAGGAACTCCTTCTTGAACTCGTCGAAGTAGCCGCCCTCGATGCTGGCCCTGATCCGGTCGACGAGGCGAATCGTGAAGCGCTCGTTGTGAATTGTGCACAGCGTCGCCGAGAGCATTTCCTTGGCCTTGAACAGGTGATGCAGGTAGGCGCGGGTGTAGTGGGCGCAGGTGTAGCAGTCACAGTTCTCGTCGATCGGGGTGAAGTCGCGACGGAACCGGGCGGTGTTGATGTTGAACCGCCCCTCGTCGACGTAGATCGCGGCATTGCGCGCCACCCGCGAGGGATTGACGCAGTCGAACGTGTCCGCCCCGTTCTCGATCGCGGTGAACATGTCCTCCGGCTCGCTGATTCCCAGCATGTGGCGCGGTTTGGCCTCGGGCAGCTCATCACAGCACCACCCGACGATCGTGCCGAGATTGTGCTTCTCCAGCGCTCCGCCGATGCCGTAACCGTCGAATTCCGTTCCACCACTGCCCCGGATCGACTCCAGCTCACGACAAGCCTTGCGCCGCAGGTCTTCGTACTGCGCACCCTGGATCACCGCGAACAGCGCCTGATACGGCCGATGACCGCGCACCGCGGTGAGCCGTTCGTGCTCGTCGATGCACCGCTGCGCCCACTCGTGCGTGCGCTGCAACGACTTCTCCTGATAGCCACGGGTATTCATCAAGGTGGTCAGCTCATCGAAGGCGAACATGATGTCGGCCCCGAGTTCGTGCTGGATGCCCATCGACACCTCGGGTGTGAAGCGATGCTTCGAACCGTCCAGGTGCGAACGGAAGGTGACCCCGTCGTCATCGACGGTGGCCAGGCGCTCCTTGCCCGCCGCGATCACCTGATCGGACCGGATGTCCACAGCCTCCATGGCGAGGACCTTCTTGAAACCGACCCCCAGCGACATCACCTGGAATCCGCCGCTGTCGGTGAAGGTGGGCCCCGGCCAGTTCATGAACTTCCCGAGCCCACCCGCCTCGTCGACCACGTCGGCGCCGGGCTGCAGGTACAGGTGGTAGGCGTTGGCCAGCAGCGCCTGCGCCCCGATCTCGCGCATCGTCTCCGGCAGCACGGCCTTCACCGAAGCCTTCGTTCCCACCGGAATGAAGGCGGGCGTGGCGATCTCGCCGTGCGGGGTGGAGATCACGCCGGTCCGGCCGTGCCTGCCCCCGTCCAGACGGGTGCCTACTTCGAAGGAGAACTCGCTGCTGTCGGCCACCGACCCATCGTGCCAGGGCCTTACTGAGCGGCCGCGAACTGGGCGTTGTACAGGTTGTAGTACGGCCCGCGCTCGGCCAGCAGCCGCTCGTGGGTGCCGTGTTCGACGATGCGCCCCTTGTCCATCACGACGATCAGATCCGCGTCCCGGATCGTCGAAAGCCGATGCGCGATCACGAAACTGGTGCGATCGCGGCGCAGGGCCGCGGTGGCGTGCTGGACCAGCGACTCGGTGCGGGTGTCGACCGAGCTCGTCGCCTCGTCCAGGATCAGGATCGACGGCTTGGCCAGGAACGCGCGGGCGATCGTGATGAGCTGCTTCTCGCCCGCGCTCACCCCGCCGCCCTCTTCGTCGATGACCGTGTCGTAGCCGTTGGGGAGCGAGTGCACGAACCGGTCGACGTAGGCCGCCCTGGCCGCGGCCTGGATGTCGGCTTCCGGCGCCGTCGGATTGCCGTAGGCGATGTTCTCGCGGATGGTGCCCTTGAACAGCCAGGTGTCCTGCAGCACCATGCCGATGCGCGAGCGCAGGTGGTCGCGGGTGATGGTGGTGATGTCGACGTCGTCGATGGCGATGGTGCCCGCGTCGAGTTCGTAGAAGCGCATCAGCAGGTTCACCAGCGTGGTCTTGCCCGCGCCGGTCGGGCCGACGATGGCGACCACGTGGCCGGGATCGGCCACCAGCGAAAGCCGTTCGATGACAGGGGTTTCCGGGTCGTAACCGAACGACACCGCCTCGAACTCCACCCGCCCGCGATCCACCGGGCGCGCGATCTCCACCACCGGATCGGGGGACTGCTCCTCGGCGTCGAGGATCTCGAAGATCCGTTCCGCCGAGGCGACGCCGGACTGCAGCAGGTTCGCCATCGCACCGATCTGGGTGAGCGGCTGGCTGAACTGGCGCGAGTACTGGATGAACGCCTGCACGTCGCCGAGCGACAGATTGCCGGTGGCCACCCGCAGCCCGCCGACCAGTGCGATGAACACGAAGTTCACGTTCCCGAGGAACATGATGGCGGGCATGATCAGGCCGGAGATGAACTGCGCCTTGAAGCTCGCGTCGTAGAGCTTGTCGTTGCGCTTGTCGAACTCCTCGCCGACCTCGCGGCCGCGGCCGAACGCGGTGATGATCTCGTGGCCGGTGTAGGCCTCTTCCACCGAGGAGTTCACCTCGCCGGTGAATTTCCACTGGTTGACGAAGTGCGGCTTGGACCGCTTGGCGATCTGCGCGGTGACCACGATCGCGGCGGGCACCGTGAGCAGCGCGATCAGTGCCAGCAGCGGCGAGATCCAGAACATCATGATCAGGATGCCGACCACGGTGAACAGCGAGACCAGCAGCTGGCTCATCGTCTGCTGCAGGCTCTGCGAGACATTGTCGACGTCGTTGGTGACGCGGCTGAGCACGTCACCACGCGGCGCGGTGTCGAAGTAGCGCAGCGGCAGCCGGTGCAGCTTCTGCTCCACCTCGTCGCGCAGCCGCTTCACGGTGCGGTTGATGGCGATATTGAGCAGATAACCCTGCAGCCAGCCGAAGATCGCGGCGGCCACGTACAGCGCGAGCACGAGCATCAGCACGCGGCCGACGGCGTCGAAGTCGATGCCGGTACCGGGGATCACGTTCATCGCCGAGAGCATGTCGGCGCGGGTGGTCTCGCCCTGGCTGCGTAGCAGCTCGACGGTCTGGTCCTTGGTGAGGCCGGGCTCGAGCTGCTTACCGACGAAGCCGTCGAACACCAGGTTCGTCGCCCTGCCGAGCAGATACGGGCCGAGCGTATTGAGCACCACGGAAGTGATCACCAGCGCGACGATCACACCGACCGTGAACTTCTCGGGGGCCAGCCTGCTCACCAGTCGCTTCAGCGACGGACGGAACGACTTGGCCTTCGTTCCCGGCGCTCCGGGAACGGGTCCACCTGGCCTCATCGGGCTTCCTCCACGCTCAGCTGGGACTCGACGATCTCGCGGTACTCCGAGCAGCGCTGCATCAATTGGTCATGGGTTCCGATGCCGGCCATCGCACCGTCTTCGAGGACGACGATCTGGTCGGCGTCGCGAATCGTCTGAATCCGCTGGGCCACGATGATCACCGACGCGTCGGCGGTCTCGGGCTTGAGCGCGGCGCGCAGCCGGGCGTCGGTGGCGACATCGAGCGCGGAGAACGAATCGTCGAACAGGAAGATCCGCGGCCTGCGCACCAGCGCGCGGGCGATACACAGCCGCTGACGCTGACCGCCCGACACCGTGGTGCCGCCCTGGGCCACCGGAGTGTCGAGACCCTGCGGCATCTCCCGCACGAAGTCGGCTGCCTGGGCGACCTCGAGCGCGTGCCAGAGTTCGTCGTCGGTGGCGTCGGGGTTGCCGTAGCGCAGGTTGGTCGCGATGGTGCCGGAGAACAGATAGGCCTTCTGCGGCACCAATCCGATCCCACTACGCAGAAGTTCGAGGTCTAGGTGGCGTACATCGGTGCCGCCGACGTAGACCGCGCCGTCGGTGACGTCGATCAGACGCGGGATCAGGTTGATCAGCGTGGTCTTGCCCGCGCCGGTGGAACCGACGACGGCAGTGGTGGTACCGGGCGACACCTGGAATCGGATACCGCGCAACACCGGCTTCTCCGCGCCGGGGTAGGCGAATTCCGCGAACTGCAGGTCGACCGTGGCCTGGTCGCCCTTGAACGACTGCGGCAACCGCGGCGGGCGCACCGAGGACTCGGTCTCGAGCACCGCGCCGATCCGATCGGCGGAGACGGCCGCGCGCGGGGCCATCATCGCCAGGAACGAGGCCATCATGACGGCCATCAGGATCTGCATGACGTAGGACAGCATCGCGGTGAGCGAGCCGATCTGCATCGTGCCGTTGTCCACATGGTGACCGCCGAACCAGATCACGCCGACAGCGGTGAGATTACTGATCAACATCACGGTCGGGAACATCAGCGCCATCAGCTTGCCGACGCGCAGCGACGCGTCGGTGAGCGCGGTGTTGGCCATCCCGAAGCGCCAGATCTCCTGCCGCTCGCGCACGAACGCGCGGACCACCCTGATACCGGTGATCTGCTCGCGCAGCACGCGGTTGACTCCGTCGATGCGTTCCTGCATCTGCCGGAACCCCGGCACCATCCTGGCCACGATCGTGCCCATGGAGAGGGCGAGGGCGGGCACCGCGATCAGCAGCAACCACGAGAGCCCGAGATCCTCGCGCAGCGCCATGATGACGCCACCGACGCACATGATCGGCGCCATCACCAGGATTGTCACCGACATCACGATGAGCAGCTGGACCTGCTGAATGTCGTTGGTCGAGCGGGTGATCAGCGACGGCGCGCCGAACATCCCCACCTCTCTGGCCGAGAACGTCTCCACCCGGTGCAGCACGCCACCGCGCATGTCGCGACCGGCGCCCATCGCCGCCTGCGCGCCGAAGTACACCGACGCGGCCGAGGCCACGATCTGCACGCAGCTCACCGCGAGCATCCACAGACCGGTGGTCCAGATGAAACCGATGTCGCCCTTGGTGACACCGTCGTCGATCAGATCGGCATTGAGGCTGGGCAGGTAGAGCATCGCGATAACCGAGATCAGCTGGAGTACGAGGACACCCGCCAGCTGGGCGCGGTACGGGGCCAGGTAGGTCCGCAGCAGGGTGATCAACATGATGGTCGAAGGCTACAGCGCGCGGGTGAGCAGCGCCGAGCACTTTTACCTGCCCTGTGGACAACTCTCAGCCTGTGGACAACTTCATGTGCCTGCGGGTGTACGCGGCTCGCGACGCACCCAGGCGCCGGGGTCGGCGACCAGTTCACCGATGAAACCGGGCAGCCGGTCGGTGGCGACGTCGGCGATGGAGACGTTCTCCAGCACGGCCCGAATATTGACCCGCAGCGCGATCCATACCTGCTGCAGCGGTTCCGCCGCGCCCGGATACCGCACATCTTCGGGCCGCTGCCCGCGCACCGACGCCAGCGGCGACTCCACGGCGCGGATCACATCGGCCACCGAGATCTCGGTCGCGGGCCTGCCGAGGCGATACCCGCCGTCGGGCCCGCGCCTGCTCAGCACGAGCTCGGCGCGACGCAGTTCGGCCAGCACCGTCTCCAGCACCTTCGGTGGGATCTGCGCGGCGGCGGCGATGGCCTCGGACTTGACGACTCCGTCGGCCGCGGCGAGCTCGAGCAGCGTTCGCACCGCGTAATCAACCCTGGCGGTGATATGCACGGTGTCGAACTTACGCGGTGCTCCTGGATCGAGCGGTCAGCGGCCGGAGGCGGTAGCGAAGCGTCACCACGCGGGCCGCCCGCTCACGCCGAATTGATATAGCCGGTCAGTACGCAGGTTGCCGCGTCGAGGAGAGTCTTCTCGACCAGCTCGTCGGTGGCGCCCGGTGCCAGCTCCGAGGACAGCAGCGCCACTCCGAGCACCTCGATGGCGGCAGCGGCACGCAGCATCGAGTTCTGGGTCGGATCGGGCCCGGCCAGCCACAGCCGCAGCTCACGGGTGGGTTCCATCAGGTCGGGATAGCGATCGGCGATGGCGTTGACGATGGCCGCGGTGTCGCGCACGCAGAGCGCCCCCGCGTCGCGATGGCGGATCATGCCGCGCAGGTAGGTGCGCAGGACCGCGCGAATGCCTTCGTCGTTGTAGGGAACGGCCTCGATGTCCTCGACGATGTCGCGCATGTGATCGATGATCGGATCGATGATCGCCAGAAGCAGATCGAGCTTCGACGCGTAGTGGTAATAGAGCGAAGCCTTCGTGATTCCCACCACATCCGCTACCTCGCGCAGGCTCGTCTGTTCGAAACCCTTGGCGGCGAACAGCTGTACTGCGGCGTCGCGGATCGCCTGTTTAGTACCCCCACCTGCGGTGACGGTGTCGGCGATGTCTCGGGTGGGCATGGCGGCAATCCTCCCATGATTCGGTGTGACGGATCCGGCGCCCCCAATATTGAGGTTGCTCCTCCACTTATCCACTAGGTAGTCTACCTACCGCACGGTAGGCAGAAAACGATGTTGTGGAGGCGGGTCCCGCAGGGGTGGCCCGCGAGTGCTGTCTACGAGCCATGCCACCCACCCGTTCTTCGCGCTAGGAGCACACGCGTGTCCGTATACCTGTACAGATGGGGAAAGTTCGCTTTCCGCCGTAAATGGATTGTCCTGCCGGTCTGGCTACTGCTGTTCGTGCTGCTCGGCGGCCTCGGCGCCACCCTGAGCAAGCCGATGTCCAACGACTTCAGCATGCCCGAGCTCCCGTCGGCCCGCGCCAACGAGATCCTCGACAAGCACTTCGAAGGCATGTCGGAGCAGTTCTCGATGGATGCCGTCACCGGCACCTACGTGATCGGCGCTCCGGAGGGGCAGAAGCTCACCGACCCGGCCAACCGGGCCGCGATCGACGCGTTCATCGCCAAGCTCAACGACCTGTCGATCGTCGATCACGAGAAGAAGCTGGCCAGCCCCATCGCGGCCACCGAGGAGATGGGCTGCCTCGCCGCCCCTGACCCGTCGAAGTGTTCGTCGGCCCCGCTCAACGTGCTGAGCGAGACCGCACCCGGCACCGTCGGCGTACTCAGCGTCCCGTTCACCATCAAGGCCGTCACCGACGTGACCGACGCCGAGCGCGACGCCGCCTTCGAGGTCGGCGCCGAAGCCCGCAACGCCGGGCTGACCGTCGAACTCAGCGGCTCGATCGCGATGAAGCAGGAACAGCCGAGCGGCAAGTCCGAACTGATCGGCATGGGTGTCGCGCTGATCGTGATGGTGGTGGCCTTCGGCGCCATCGTCGCCGCGGTCGTGCCCATCATCACCGCCATCGTCGGCCTCGGCGCGGCGACCTCGCTGATCATGCTCGGTACCTCGGTGATGGAGGTGCCCGGCTTCACCACCTTCCTGGCCTCGATGATCGGTATCGCGCTGTCGATCGACTACGCGCTGTTCATCGTCTCCCGGTACAAACACGAACTGGCCGTGCGTGATTCGGCCGAAGAAGCCGCGGGTACCGCGCTCGGTACCGCCGGTTCGGCCGTGGTGTTCGCCGGTCTCACCGTCATCATCGCGCTCGGCGCGCTCGGCATCGTCGGCGTGGAATTCCTGACCTTCATGGGTCTGGGTGGCGCCATCGCCGCCGCGTTCGCCGTGCTCACCGCCGTCACCTTGATGCCGGCGCTGATGGGCGCCTTCGGCAAGTCGCTGTTCAAGCCGAAGCTGCCGATCGTGGCGCAGCACGATCCCGACGACGACACCTCGGTCACCAACGGCCAGCGTTTCGCCAAGCTGATCGCCAAGGCGCCGTGGGTCGCGCTGATCCTGTCGGTGATCGTGCTCGGCGCGCTCGCCGCGCCCGCCGCGGGCCTGAACCTCGGCCTGCCCGGTGACGACAGCATGCCGAAGACCTCCACCATCCGTAAGGCCTACGACCTGCGGACCGAAGGCTTCGGCGAGGGCAGCAACGGTGTGCTCATGGTGGCCGCTGACCTGAGTGCGACGCCCGAGGGTGAGCGCGAGGCCGCCGTCGGCGCGCTGCGCGCCAAGCTCGAGTCCTACGAGGGCATGGATTACGTCACCGAGCCGATGTGGAGCAAGGACAACCAGGGCGCCATGCTCAACGGTGTCCCGAAGTCCGGTCCGAACAACCAGGACACCAAGGATCTGGTCGCCGAAGCGCGTGGCGCGGAAGCGGATCTGAACGCGCAGTACGGCATGGAGTACGGCATCACCGGCACCACCGCCATCTACGCCGATGTCGACCATGTACTGCTCAGCAAGATCCTGCCGTACCTGGCGATCGTGGCCGGTGCCGCGTTCATCCTGCTGATCCTGGTGTTCCGCTCGATCCTGGTCCCGCTCACCGCCGCGCTCGGCTTCCTGCTGTCGATGGGCGCCACCTTCGGTGCGACGGTGCTGATCTTCCAGCAGGGCAAGTTCGGCCTGATCGAAGATCCGCAACCACTGGTCAGCTTCCTGCCGATCATGTTGATCGGCTTGGTCTTCGGCTTGGCCATGGACTACCAGGTGTTCCTGGTGACCCGCATGCGCGAGGAATTCGTGCACGGCAAGTCGGCCAAGGACGCGATGGTCGCCGGTTACCACCACGGTGCCCGCGTGGTGACCTCGGCCGCGATCATCATGATCTCGGTGTTCGGCTCCTTCATCCTGGAGACCGACGTCACCGCCAAGTCGTTCGGTTTCGCGCTGGCCGCCGGTGTGGCGATCGACGCGTTCATCGTTCGCATGGTCGTCGTGCCCGCGCTGCTGGTGATCATGGGCAAGTGGGCGTGGTGGATGCCGAAGTGGCTCGACCGCGTCGTGCCCGATATCGACGTCGAGGGTGCGAAGCTCGAGCAGCTGCGTACCGAGAACGTCGAAACGGTGAAGCACCCGGTTTCGGTCGGCTGACCCGAGACCTCGAGCACGGCCCCGCAATCCGCTACCGGATTGCGGGGCCGTTCGTTTTCGGCATCCGCGCTGCACCGGTGCTTGATATCACCGTTGCTGGGCACCAGACTCAGGGCTAGTTCGACCCGGCTACACCTCCGATCCGCGCTCCGCACCGATCCACGAGGAGAAGAACCGTGTCCATCTATCTCTACCGGTGGGGCAAGCTGGCCTTTCGCCGCAAATGGATTGTGCTGCCCGTCTGGTTGCTGCTCTTCATGGTGCTCGCGGGGCTGGGATCCTCGTTGCAGAAGCCGATGACCGATGACTTCAGCATGCCGAACCTGCCCTCGGAACGGGCCACCGAAATCCTCGACAAGCACTTCCCCGGTATGTCGGAGGCGTTCGCGTTCGACGCGGTGACCGGTACCTATGTTGTGGGAGCGCCCGCGGGCCAGAAGCTCACCGACCCGGCCAACCGCGCCGCGATCGATGACCTGATCGCCGACCTCGAGCAGCTCGACATCGTCGACCATGCCGAACCGATCGTGAATCCGATCACCGCGACCGAGGAAATGGGCTGTCTCACCGGGCAACCCGATCCGTCGACCTGCAGTGGCGCGCCCCTGAATGTGCTGAACGAGACCGCACCCGAGACCGTCGCGTACTTCAGTGTCCCGTTCGCGATCAAGGACTTCGCCGACATCACCGCCGACGAACGCGAGGCCGCCTACAACGCCGGCGACTCCGCCCGCGCGGCCGGGCTGACGGTCGAGATCAGCGGCACCATCGCGATGGAACAGGAGATGCCGAGCGGCAAGTCCGAGATGATCGGTATGGCCGTGGCATTGGTGGTGATGATCGTGGCGTTCGGCGCCATCGTCGCCGCGTTCGTGCCGATCATCACCGCGATCGTCGGGCTGGGCGCGGCGACGTCGCTGATCTTCCTGTCGACCTCGGTGCTGTCGGTGCCGAGCTTCACCACGTTCCTGGCCTCGATGATCGGCATCGCCCTCTCCATCGACTACGCGCTGTTCATCGTCTCGCGCTACAAACACGAACTGGCGGTGCAGGATTCCGCCGAGGAAGCGGCCGGTACCGCGTTGGGTACCGCGGGCTCGGCGGTGGTGTTCGCCGGGCTCACCGTGATCATCGCGCTGGTCGGGCTGAGCATCGTCGGGGTCAGGTTCCTGACGTTCATGGGTCTGGGTGGCGCCATCGCGGCGGCGTTCGCCGTGCTCACCGCCATCACCCTGATGCCCGCGCTGCTCGGCGCCTTCGGCAAGGCGCTGTTCAAGCCGAAACTGCCGCTGATCGCCCAGCACGATCCCGAGGACGACAGCGTCGTCACCAACGGCACCCGGGTGGCCAGGGGGATCGCCAAGTTCCCCGCGGTCACGATGATCCTGGCCATCGTGGTGCTCGGCCTGCTCGCCGCACCGGCGCTGAACCTGAACCTCGGCCTGCCGGGCGAGGACAGCCTGCCCAAGTCGACCACCGTCCGTAAGGCCTACGACCTGCGCACCGAAGGCTTCGGCGAGGGCAGCAACGGTGTTTTGCAGGTGGCCGTCGACCTCAGCGAAACCCCCGCTGACCAGCGGCAGGCGGCGCTGAATGCCTTGCGCGACAAGCTACAGTCCTACCCCGACATGGATCTGGTCACCGAGCCGCAGATGAGCAAGGACGGCGCGGGCGCCCTGATCAACGGCATACCCAAGACCGGGCCCAACGCGCAGTCGACGAAGGATCTGGTGCAGTCGGCGCGCGCTGCGGAATCCGATCTGAACGAGCAGTACAAGATGTCGTACGGCATCACCGGAACCACCGCCATCTACGCCGACATCGACCATGTCCTGCTGAGCAAGATCGTGCCGTACATGGCGATCGTGGCGGGCGCGGCGTTCATCCTGCTGATCCTGGTGTTCCGGTCCATCCTGGTCCCGCTCACCGCCGCGCTCGGCTTCCTGCTGTCGATGGGCGCCACCTTCGGCGCGACCGTGCTGATCTTCCAGGAGGGCGAGCTCGGGCTGATCAAGGATCCACATCCACTGGTGAGCTTCCTGCCGATCATGTTGATCGGCTTGGTCTTCGGCTTGGCCATGGACTACCAGGTGTTCCTGGTGACCCGCATGCGCGAGGAATACGTACACGGCGCCGACCCCACCGAGGCCGTGATCAAGGGTTATCACCACGGAGCGCGCGTGGTGACCTCCGCGGCGATCATCATGATCTCGGTGTTCGGTTCGTTCCTGCTGGAATCCGATGTCACCGCCAAGTCGATGGGCTTCGCGCTGGCCGCGGGCGTGGCGTTGGACGCGTTCGTCGTCCGGATGGTGCTCATTCCCGCTCTGCTTGTGCTGCTGGGCAAGTGGGCGTGGTGGATGCCGAAGTGGCTGGACCGGATCGTGCCCGATATCGACATCGAGGGCTCGCGGCTGCGCGAGGTCCAGGCCGAACAGCGGCAGGTCGCGCCGCTCCGCAAGGCTGAGCGTCGACGGCCGGGGAACTCGTGTTCCCCGGCCGTTTCGCTACTGACTCGGCTGCGGCACTTGACATTCGGTGACGCGCGGATTGAGCCCGATGTAGTTCGCGGGCCCCGCCGCGGCGGTGACCGCGATGGTCGCCCAGTCCGAACACTGCTTGGGCAGGTGAGCGAAGTGGTGCCGCTGGCCGGCCGCGAGCAGCCCGACAGCGACCCAGCCGAGCACGATGAGAACCAGAAGTTTTCCCCCGAGCCCGATTCCGGACTTCGCGGGTGGCGGCTGTCGCCCGCGCATAATCATCGTTCCTTCCCGGATTCGGTGTAACCCAGTCTATTACGCGAGGAATACACCGCAGGTCGGACGAGGTGAATACCCGACGACAGATCTTGCCGCTACCGGGTGGTCCGCGCTCCCCCGCACCGCGACTTCCGGCTTTCCGGCCGAGCCGCGACAGGTGGGCGGATGCCGTGCCGGATCGCGTTCGCGGTGTGGATTCCGATGGCGAAGTCCTTGAGTTGCTTCAACATATCTCCATGGTCGGACTTCCGTGTCATCGGGAGAAGTGGCATAGATGACGACTATCGCTAAGATTTAGACATGAGGTCTGTCTCCGTGCTGGCGTACGACGGGATGACGGCGTTCGAAACCGGCATCGTCATCGAGGTCTTCGGCCTGACCTGGCCCGATATCGAGCAGCCCTGGTACGAGCTGAAAATCTGCACCGAAACCCCCGAACCCGTCCGCGTGATCGGCGGCGCGACCATGACCAGCCCGTACGGTCTCGCGGAATTCGCCGCCGCCGACACGGTCGTGGTCCCGAGCGTCGCCGACCCGCGCGCGCGGACCTCGCCGGAATTGATCGACGCGCTGCGCCGGGCGCACCGCAACGGCTCCCGGATCGTGTCGATCTGCTCCGGCGCGTTCGCCCTGGCCGCCGCCGGCCTGCTCGACGGCCGCCGGGCCACCACGCACTGGCGATACGCCGACCTGCTGCGCGAGCGCTACCCCCTGGTCGAGGTCGACCCCGAGCCCCTCTACACCGACGAAGGCGACATCCTGACCAGCGCGGGCTGCGCCGCCGGGCTGGACCTGGCGCTCCATCTGGTTCGCAACGACCTGGGCGCGTCCGTCGCCAACGCCGTCGCCCGCCGCCTCGTCATCCAGCCCCACCGCGCGGGCGGCCAAGCTCAATACATCGAATCGCCCATGCCCCCCGAACCCCTCGACGCCCCCATCGCCCGCAGCCTCTCCTGGGCGCTCGAACACCTCGCCGACCCGATCGGCGTACCCGATCTGGCCCGGGTCGCAGGCCTCTCACCGCGCACCTACCTGCGCCATTTCGTCCGGGAAACCGGGGCGACGCCGAGCAAATGGCTGATCGCCCAGCGGATTCAGGCGGCACTGGCCATGCTCGAGACCGGCGACGCACCCATTGAGGAAATCGCGACCGCGGCCGGTTTCGCCACCCCGGTCACCTTCCGGCACCATTTCACGCGAGCCGTGCGCACCTCGCCGTCGTCGTACCGGCGCACCTTTCGGACAAGAAAAAGCCCCCCACCTGCGTGAACAAGTGAGGGGCTCGTGGCGGTGGCGGAGGGATTTGAACCCTCGGAGGGGGGTTACCCCTCACACGCTTTCGAGGCGTGCTCCTTAGGCCGCTCGGACACGCCACCGCCGACTACGGTACCGGAGTGGGTGCGGGATTGTTAAATCGGCTGGTCAGCGCCGGTTTTTGAAGAAGGTGTCGAGGAGGGCGACACAGTCCGGTTCGAGGATGCCGCCGCGGACTTCGGGGCGGTGGTTGAGGCGGCGATCGCGGACGACGTCCCAGAGCGAGCCGACGGCACCGGTTTTGGGTTCCCAGGCGCCGAACACGACCTTGCCGATTCGCGCCAGCACCAGGGCGCCCGCGCACATCGTGCACGGTTCGAGGGTGACAGCGAGGGTCGCGCCTTCGAGTCGCCAGCCGTCGCCGTGGACTGCCGCGGCCGCGCGCAAGGCCAGGACTTCGGCATGCGCGGTGGGGTCGCCGAGGGCTTCGCGCGCGTTGGTGGCGCGGGCCAGTTCACGACCTTGCGCGTCGAAGACGACGGCGCCGACCGGCACATCGCGCGGGTCGGCGTCGGCTGCGGCCGCCAGGGCGGCGCGCATCATCTCCTCGTCGGTCACCTCGGCATTTTGTCCAGGACCGCGGCGAATTCGTCGGCGAAACCGAGACGCTGGGCGATCATGCCGAGCTGCTCGTCGGGGTAGAGATCGGTGTCGGCGATGATCACACTGAGAACCGGTTCGGGCAGGCCCAGGTCGGCCAGGACGCCCAGGTCGCCCTCCTCCCACGGTTCGACGTCGTCGAGATCGTCGGGGTCGATGTCGGGAATCTCGACATTGAGCGCGTCGAGGACGTCGGCGGCGATGTCGTAGTCGATCGCCGCGGTGGCGTCGGAGACGAGCAGACGGGTGCCGCTCGGCGCGGGACGCAACACGATGAAGAATTCGTCATCGACGTCGATCAGGCCGAACACCGCACCTGAGCTGCGCAAAGCCTTCAATTCGGTCTCGGCGGCCGACAGATCGTGCAGGGCATCGGAGCTGAGCGGGCTGACCCGCCATGTGCCTTCTTCGCGGACCACGGCCACTGCGAACCCTTCGACGTCGAAGTCGTCATCCGACGTCGCCCTGTTCGTGCCCGAGCGCTGTGCTGCCATGGACCAAACGGTAGTCTGTCCCACCCCTAATGATGAACTCGTGTGCCAATCTGTTCGGATGAGCATCGACGAGCGTGGGGCTGTGTGCGTCCTCGGGACCGGCCTGATCGGCGGTTCGCTGCTGCGCGCCGCCGTCGCGGCGGGGTACCGGGCGTTCGGCTACAACCGCTCCGAATCCGGCGTCTCCGCGGCGTGTCAGGACGGTTTCGAGGTGTCCGGCGACCTGTCCGCGGTGCTGGCCCGGGCTGCCGAGCTGGACGCGCTGCTGGTGATCGCGGTGCCGATGCCCGCGGTCGAACACCTGCTGGCCGACATCGCCGTGCTCGCGCCCGGGTGCCCGCTGACCGATGTGGTGAGCGTGAAGGGGCCGGTGCTGGACGCGGTGCGAAAGCACGGACTCGAGGCCTTGTACGTCGGCGGGCATCCGATGACGGGAACGTCCCAATCCGGTTGGGCTGCCACTGATTCCGATCTTTTCCAGGGTGCGGTCTGGGCGGTCGGAGTGGACGAGGGAACGCGGGTGCAACCGTGGTCGCGGGTGGTGCGGCTCGCGTTGGACTGTGGTTCGGTGGTGGTACCGGTGCTCGCCGAGGAACACGATCGAGCTGTCGCGCGGATCTCGCACCTGCCGCATGTGCTGGCCGAAGCGCTGGCCGCGGCGGGGGCCGCGGGCGGGAAGCTGGCGCTCGGCCTGGCGGCGGGCTCGTTCCGAGACGGTACCCGCGTCGCGGGTACCGCGCCCGACCTCGTGCGTGCCATCTGCGAGCCGAACGCGACCGCGCTGGAACGGGTGCTCGACGAGGCCATCGAGACACTCGTCACTGCCCGCGAATCCCTGCGCGCGGACAGCCGTCTCGGCGAACTCGTCGAGACGGGTTTCCGCGGCCGCACCGCCTACGACGACCGCACGACCTGGAACATCACCGGCATCACGCCCGGCGCCGGCGACTGGCTCGGTGAACTTCACCGCGCCGGTCGTGACGGTGGGGTGCTCCGCGCGCTCTGAGTACTCGAGATCAGGCGCGTTCGGCCAGCCCCGGGTAGTCGAGGACGAAACCTTCCGGATCGACCGTCAGGGTGGCGCTCGAGACCGGCGATAGGACGTTGATCCCGTCGGACGCGCTCGAGTAGATGAGCTCGGCCTCCTGCACCAGCAGGTCGGGTAGTCGCACGTAGACGACGGGGACCTGGACGTCGCCGACGGCGTTCTGCAGGCCGAACCGGCGGATCGGCAGGGTGTTGAAGAACGGACTCAGCACCACGTCGACATCGAGTGCGCCGCCGAAGGTGGAGCGCACGTGCGTGCCGCCCGCGTCGACGAGCCAGTAGTTCTCCTCGTCGCGCGAGATCGAGGCATGGCGTTCACCGGCCGCCGTGGTGGTGCGCAGCGACAACCGTCGCGTCGCGCCCGCTTCGTCGGTGACCAGGTCGTACGACGCGCTGAATGCCGGGTGCTCATCGCCGGCGCAGCCGATCATCCGGCCCGCCGCCCTGATCCGATTGCCGTTCACCGTCACCCGCACCGATTCCATGCGGGTGTTGTCGTGGGCACGCCAGGTGAGCACCGCAGGCCACCGGGAGGCAGGTCTGATCTCGGTGGGGCCGTCGGCCGGGCCCGGGGCTGGGGTCGTCACCTCTCTACGGTAAGCGACACCAGCCCCGGCGCTGCACAACACGGGCGCATCACACCAGCGAATCCCGCCATGCGGCGTGCAATCCTGCGAAGCGGCCCTGGCCCGCGATCAGCTCGGCCGGTGCGCCGTCCTCCACGATCCGGCCGCCGTCGAGCACCAGCACCCGGTCGGCAATGGCCACGGTGGACAGCCGGTGGGCGATGATCACGGCCGTGCGGTCGCGCAGCAGGGTCTCCAGCGCGTGCTGCACCAGCCGCTCACCGGGGATATCCAGGCTGGAGGTGGCTTCGTCGAGGACGATCACCGCCGGATCGGCCAGGAACACCCGTGCGAACGCCACCAGCTGACGCTGGCCCGCCGAGAGCCTGCCGCCGCGCGTGCGCACGTCGGTGGCGTAGCCGTCGGGAAGCCCGCCGACGAAGGCGTCCAGCCCCACCGCGCGCGCGGCCGCGGTGACCTCGGCGTCGGTCGCCTCGGGCCTGCCGAGCCGGATGTTGTCGGCGATGGTGCCGGAGAACAGGTATGCCTCCTGCGTGATCATCACGACGTGCCTGCGCAGCTCGACATCGGCCAGGTGGCGCAGATCCACGTCGTCGAGCGTGATGACGCCACCGCTCGGGTCGTAGAACCGGGTGAGCAGTTTCGCCAGCGTCGACTTGCCCGCACCGGTGGCACCGACGAGCGCCACCACCTGTCCGGCCGGGATCTCCAGGTCGAATTCCGGCAGCACCGACGTGGTGTTGTAGCCGAACCACACCTGGTCCATCCGCACCGCACCGGTCGCCCGCTCGAGTGTCACCGGGCGTTCGGGTTCGGCGACCGCCGGTTCCTCCTCGAGCACGCCGGAGATCTTCTCCAGCGCCGCGGCGGCGGACTGGTAGGAGTTGAACACCTGCGCGAGTTCGTCGAGGGGGCCATAGAACTGGTCGAGGTAGAGCAGGTACGCGGCGAGCACACCGATCGCGAGGTTGCCCTCCATCACCTGCCAGGCGCCGACCAGCAGCACGATCACCGTGGTCAGCTTGCCGATGAAGTTGGAGAGCCCGACGTAGTCGCCCATCCCGCGGACCGCGGTGGTCGTCGCCTTCTGGTACGCCGAATCCTCGACGCCGAGGACCTCCTCGTTGCGATGTTCGCGCCGGAACGCCTGCACCGCCCGCATGCCGCTCATCGACTCGACGAACTGCACGACAACGCGCGAGATCGCCCCGCGCGTGCGCCGGTACCCCGCGCGCTGACGCCGCTGCGCCCACCGGGTGACCAGCACCAGCGGCACGAACCCGATCAGCACGATCGAGGCGAGCAGCGGGTCGAGCCAGATCAGCAGGGCCGCGATGGTCACCACCGAGATCACCGCGCTCAGCGCCTGATTCAGCGCGCCTTCGAGCAGTTCCTGGAGTGCTTCGATATCGCTGGTGAGCCGGGTGACGACCTTGCCCGAGGTGTACTTCTCGTGGAACGACACGCTCAATCGCTGCGTGTGCCGGAACGCGCGCACCCGCAGGTCGAACAGCACCCGCTGACTCAGCGACCCGGAGGCCCGCAGGAAGGCGAACGTGGTGAGCCCCGACAGCAACGTCACCGCGACGAATCCGGCGACGGTCGCGATCATCGGCGTCCAATTGCCCTGGCGGCCTTGGCTGATGCCGTGGTCGAGCCCGTAGGCGATGAACAGCGGCAGCGACACCTTGGCCGCGTTGTCGAGCAGGATCAGGACGAAGGTGAGAATCGCCTGCTTGCGGTAGGGCCGCACCAGATCGAGGAGCAATCGCCGGGATCGCCCGGCCAGCACCAGGTTTCCGGTCCCGGTGACGGCGTCGTCCTCCTTGGCGATACCGCGCCAGTCGGCCGCCAGATCGGCCTTCTCCTCCGGCACTTCCTTTTCCGTCGTCACCGTCTCGGTGCTCATGCTTCACCTCCCATCAGTTCGCGGTAGTGGCTGCTCGTGCGCAGCAGTTTCTCGTGGCTGCCCTCGGCGACGATGCGTCCGTCGGCGAGCAGCGCGACGCGGTCGGCCAGCGCGGCGGTGGACGGCCGGTGCGCGACGAGCAGAGTGGTAGCGCCGGAGAGCACCGCCCGCAGCTGATCCTGCACGCGCTCTTCGGTTTCCACGTCCAGCGCCGACAGCGGGTCGTCGAGGACCATGATCCGGCCGTGGGCGGCGGTATCGCCGGTGAGCACAGCTCTGGCCAGGGCCAGACGCTGACGCTGGCCGCCCGACAGACTCATGCCCTGCTCACCGATGCGGGTGTCGAGCCCCCACGGCAACGCGTCGACGAATTCGCTCGCCTGCGCGATATCGAGCGCCTGCCGCACGTCGACGTCGGTGGCACGCGCGTCGCCCAGTGCCACGTTCTCGCGCACGCTGGCCGAGAACAGCACCGGTTCCTCGAAAGCCACCGTCACCACCCGGCGCAGCTCCGCCAGGCGCAGCGTGGCGATGTCGACACCGTCGATGGTGATCCGGCCGCCGCTGACGTCGTAGAGCCGGGGAATCAGCTCGAGCAGCGCGGTCTTGCCGCTACCCGTCGCGCCGACGAGCGCGACCGTCTCCCCCGGCCGGATCCGCAGCGAGATCTCCTCCAGCACGGTGTGTTCCGGACCGCCCCCGGATCGCGGGTAGGCGAAGCGGACCCGGTCGATGACCAGTTCCCCGCGCAGCGGGTCAGGCAGTTTCGCCGGGTGCGGCGGGTCGGTGATGTCGAGCGGGGTGTCGATGATCTCCCAGAATCGATCGGCCGCGGTGCGCGCCTCGAACAGCTCCGACAGCAGGAAGCCGAGCCAGATGATCGGCCACTGCAGGAACGTGGCCAGCGTGATGCTCGCGACCAGCGTGCCGATCGTCATCGAGCCGTGCACCACCGAATAGCCACCCACCCCGAGCGACACCGCGATCGACACGGTCGGCAAGGTCACCAACGCCGCCCACAGCGTGGCGTCCAGGCGCACCTTCTCCATTTCCGTGCGCTGCAGCTCGCGCGAGAGCGCGGTGAAACGCGTCCCGAAGAAGCGGCCGCGCCCCAGCGCCTTGAGCACCCGCACGCCCTGCGCCGATTCCTGGGCGATGGTGGCCAGGTCGCCGGACTGGTCCTGCGAACGCCGCGAGGCCACCTCGAAGCGGCGGACGAAGCGCGCGCAGAACAGCGTCAGCGGCAGGGAGGTCACCGTGAAGATCAGTCCCACTTGCCAGTTCATCGCGAACAACACGATCAGCCCGGTGGGCATGATCACCCCGTTGACGATGAGGAACGGACCGGCGAACGCGACGAACCGCCGCAGCACCGACAGATCGTCGATGGCGCGCGAGAGCAGCTGACCCGACTGCCAGCCGTCGTGACGGCCGATCGAGAGGGCCTGCAGTTGCGTGAAAAGCTTGGCGCGCATGGTGATTTCGAACATCGTCGAGGGCTTGGACACCAGCCATCGCCTGCCCCACATACCGAACGATTCGAGTGATCCGAGCAGGAAGATCAGCGCGACCGGCGCCAGCAGACCGACGAAATCGCGCCGCGCGATCGGCCCGTCGACCACCCGTGCGATGACGAGCGGAATCGCGATCGCGGTGCTCGCGGTGACGATCGCCAGCGCGTTGGCCAGCAGCAGCGGCACCCGGTAGGGCCGGAGAAAGGGCAGAAATCGCCGCAGCGACCGCATTCCCCCACTCGACTGCGGCGACGGCCGCTCCGATCTGTCGGCCTCCGATTCGGCGGCCGCCAGCTCTGATGTGACAGACAAAACTCCCCCTTGATGTCCGGTCGGCTGGTTGGTTTTCCGGTACGGACGCCAGGTGATGTTCGCACTTGGGTCCGACAAGTTCGGCCCATCAAGAGTCCCAGAGCACCCCCACCCCCGGCCACCGATTTTCCTCGGCCCGAGCCCACCCGTCTACCCCCTGCCGAGCCACGCGGCACCCGTCGTCGGGAAGGATTCGTTCGCGGCCCGCACCTGTTCAGGGGACCGATACAATTCGCCCCAGGCGCGAGGGAACGGGTCGCTGAAGAGCGGACCACCCGGTGGCCGCTAACCCGAGCGCGCCGGCGCTCCGAAAACACAGGAGTCTCGTTGTCGCGGATGGTCGGGTTGTTCGCCGGGATCGGCGGGCTCGAACTCGGTCTGAGCAGGCATGGTTGGGCGTCGGAGCTGCTGTGTGAGATCGATCCCGGTGCCCAGGGTGTCCTCGCGGCGCGGTTCCCCGACACCGACCTGCACGGCGACATCACCCGCCTGCGGTCGCTCCCCGCGGGCACCGAGCTGGTCGCGGCGGGTTTCCCGTGCCAGGACCTCTCACAAGCCGGGCGCACCGCGGGCATCACCGGTCGTCGATCCGGCCTGGTCGACGAGGTTTTCCGGCTGGTGCGCAGGCAGCGCGGACCGCGGTGGCTGTTGATCGAGAATGTCCCGTTCATGCTGCAGCTGGGTCGCGGCGCGGCCATGCGCCACATCACCGCCGCGCTGGAGGAGCTCGGGTACGCCTGGGCCTATCGGGTCGTCGACGGTCGCGCGTTCGGCTTGCCGCAACGACGTCAGCGCGTGCTGATGCTGGCTTCGCGCACCGAGGACCCCCGCCAGGTGCTGTTCGGCGACGACGCCGGTCCCCGCGACTACGGCGATCCGGACTGCGATCCGTGCGGCTTCTACTGGACCGAGGGTGTGCGCGGCCTCGGCTGGGCGGTGAACGCGGTGCCGACCCTCAAGGGCGGTTCCGGTCTCGGCATCGCCAGTCCGCCCGCGGTCCGGTTGCCCGCGGGCGAGATCGTGACGCCGGGGATCGTCGACGGCGAACGATTACAGGGGTTCGACGCCGACTGGACCGCCCCCGCCCTCGATGTTCCCGGCGTGCGCCACGGTCATCGCTGGAAACTGGTGGGCAACGCGGTGAGCGTGCGGATGGCGAACTGGGTCGGCGAACGCCTGGCCGCGCCGTCGGACCCGCTGACCGTGGGAGAGCCGATAGCCGCGGGCCAGCCGTGGCCGAGCGCCGCCTGGGGACACGCGGGTGTCGTGCACCGCGTCCCCCTCTCGACCTGGCCGGTCCACGAGCCCTACGAGGACCTGAAGAACTTCCTCACCGAGCCCCGCCTGCTCTCTCCCCGCGCGACGGCGGGATTCCTGCGCCGCACCGAGATGGGAAGCCTGCGCTTCCCGCCCGGATTCCTCGACGACGTCCGGGATCACCTCGACCGCATGGGCGGCTGGGCGGCATGAGCGCGCGGCGGGCACACAACCGGGAATCGCCCGACGAGTCCGCCGCCTCGTCGAGGTCATCCGCTGCGCGCAAGCTCGTCACCGACGCCGCCACAAGCGCGCGCATGTCCAAGCAGCGACGCGCTGATACCGCTCCCGAGCTGGCACTACGCCGCGAATTGCACCGGGCGGGCCTGCGCTATTTCGTCGACCGTCCGCCCATCAAAGGTCAGCGCCGTCGCGCGGATGTGGTGTTTCCACGACTGCGCATCGCCGTCTACGTCGACGGCTGTTTCTGGCATCGCTGCCCTGACCACGCGACCGATCCGAAGAACAACGCGCAGTGGTGGGCCGACAAGCTGGCAGGCAATGTCGCCCGCGATCGCGCCACCGACATCGCCTTGACAGCGGCGGGCTGGGCGGTCATCCGGGTGTGGGAGCACGAAGATCCGCAGGCGGCGGCCGAGCGGATCACCGCACTGGTGAAACGCTCCAAACCTGACCGGTGACTATCGAGTTCTTCAGCGACGACGCGGACTGCGTTCGGCGCGAACCCGCACCCGTGCGCGCGACGACTCCGCCGCGACGAATCCGGACACGGCCAGCGCGAGGATCGTGGCAAAACCTGCCAGCGCGATCATGTAGCTCATCGAGGACCTCTCCGTTGGTTACCAAACACCCTGCACGGCGAACCTGACAGCAACCTGTGCGTGCCTGTGATGCCACGATGAAACCACGTCCCCGCTTTCGACGCGCCTGATCCGGGCGGTGGCAGCCGGACACGCACAATGGTCGGTGTGACCGAATTCGCACGGCACACCCGTGGCTACTCGTTGCTGATCGCGCTCGCGATCGCGATCGCGGGCCTGTGCTACTCGTCCTGGCTGCTGGAATTCGCGCTGCCGATCGGCACCGACCCGGTCAACGACTTCCTCAGCGAACTCGACGCCGAGGGCAAGCCCTACCGTGAGGTGTTCGGCACCGCCGACACCGTGGTCGGCCTGTTGCTGATCCCCGCGGCGCTGGGTGGACTGCTCGTTTTCCGGCGCCGCCGGCTGACCACGATCGGCTGGACAGCGCTGTTGTGTTTCGGCGCGTCCACCATCGCCGACGCCCTGCTCCCGCTCCACGACTGCGCCCCGGGAGACAGCGCGTGCGGCGGCGACAGCGGACTGTTTCCGCAACTGCATCAACCGCACGCGCTCACGAGCACACTGGCCGTCACCTCGATCGCGGTGGCGGCGTTCGCCTTCAGCGCCGCCGCCTACCGCTACCACCGCTGGCGGATCCTGCGGGAATTCGGTGTCGCCGTACTGGTTCTCGGGTCGGCGGCGACCATTTGGATGATGGTCGCCGACAACCTGTCCGGCTCCTACGCGCTCGGCATAGCCCAGCGAATCCAGGTCGGAACCATGTCGCTGTGGTTACTCGCCCTGGCCACCGCGGTACTCGTCGAAGCCCGCGAGTGGACTACTTGACGGTGATCTTCACCGTGTAGCCGTCGATCTTCGCCGGCAGCTTGGTCGTGTCCACCGCGAGCACCTCGCCGGTGTCCTGTGTACCGTTGGGCAGCGTCTTGGGCTTCAGCCCGAACGGGGGCTGTTCACCCTGGCTGGCGGCCAGGCCGAAGTCGCTGTCGTTGGCGATGTAGATGGTCTTGCCGCCGTCGAGGGTGGCGATGCCCTCGATCTTGTCGTGACCGAAGAACCTGCCCTTCTCGTCGAGTGCGGCGACCAGCGCGGAGAGGTCGAGGTTGCTCTTCTTCGCGACCGGGGTGACGCCCGCCTTGGTCAGCGCGGCGACGGCTTCGGTGGTCGGGGTGACCCCGATCAGCGTCTCCAGGGGCTTGCCGTCGATCAGCAGGCCGCCCTTCTCGGCGTCGTAAGTCGCGCCCGGCACGGCGGACTGCGGGCCGACATCGGTCGCGCCCGCGATGTCGATGGTCCAGATCTTCTTGTCCGACTTGGGCGCGAGGTTGCCGTCACGCTCGTCGACCAGGAACGTGGTGGCGCTCAGCGCGGTGATCTCCGAGACCGCGACCTTCGACTGCTTCGGGTTTTCCAGCGGGTACAGGAATTCCTTCTGCGCCTTGGTCTTCAGATCGACGGTCACGATCCGCGCGAACGGCACCTCCTTGGCCGAGCCGCTCAGTCCGGGGGTGTTGAGCGCGCTCTGCACCATGCCGACCAGGGTGCTGCCGTCGGGAGTGATGGTCAGCCCCTCCATGCCCTGGTTGGGTGTGCGCAGCGCGATCTCCTTCGGCAGGCCGCTGCCGGGCGCGAGCCGCTCGATCTCGGTGCCCGTGGCATCGAAATGCACCAGGAACGGACCGTATTCGTCGGAGATCCAGAAGGTGCCGTCGGCCAGTGCGACGAGGCCTTCGGGATCGATGCCGTGGTCGGTGGGCGGCAGGACATTGCCCTGGAGGTCCTTGATGGTCTCGCCGGTGCTCGCCGAGGTGTCGACCTGCCCGTTGAACGGCACGCCCGACTTGCTCCGCAGTTCGATGCTCGACTGCAGCACGGCCTTGGTGTCGACCAGCTTGAACCGGCCGATCTTGGGCACGAAACCCGGTGTGGGCGAGAGCTTCTCGTTCTTCGCCGGACCGTCGACGTTCGGGCCGCGGTCGGTGAGCCCGTAGAACTCGTCGGTGCTACCGGGCACCGCGGTCCAGGCCGAGCCGAACCCACTGCCCTGCACCGTGGTGCCACCGAACTCGCCGAGCACCGGAATATCGGTCGTGTAGAGGCGAACCGCGTCGGTGGTGGTGACGGTGAACTGGTCGAGACCGGTGTAGCCGGCGCTCGGGGTGTAGACGTAGGCGCCGTCGGCCCGGCGGGTGACATTGCCGTGCTCGGGCTCGAGGCTGACCCCCAGCACCGCGCTGGTACCCGCCTTGGCGACCAGGTCGTCGAGCGAGATCACCAGCGGCTGGTCCTTGCCGGCGGTGAAGCCGGCCGCGGAGTCCGGCGACGAGCAGCCCGCCACCACGGCGGCGGCGCACAAAGCTGCGGTGAGAGGGAAAAGACGAAGACCTGGACGCACGTTCATTTGCCATGCATACCGTCGCGATCCGACCACGAGACGACCGGGAAATGAATTGTCCTCCACCACGCGGTGGACCATTCTGGCAACCATGACCACAACTCGGGTGAACATTTCCTCAGCCTCCGATTTCGAAGATGTCGTCGGGTATTCGCGAGCGGTACGGGTCGGCGACCAGGTAGTCGTCAGCGGTACCACCGCCGCTGTCGCCGGTGGTGGCGCTGTCGGCGGCGACGACATCGGCGCCCAGACCCGTGAGGTCCTGGCTCGCATCGCCGCCGCGCTGGAGCAGGCCGGGGCAAGCGTGCGCGACGTGGTGCGCACGCGCATGTTCGTCACCGATATCGCCCGCTGGCCCGAGGTCGCGGCCGCCCATGCCGAAGTGTTCGGCACGATCCGCCCCGCGGCCTCCATGTACGAGGTCACCGCGCTGATCGCCCCTGACCTGCTGGTGGAGATCGAGGCCGACGCGATCATCGCTAGCTGAATCGTCACACGGAGCCGCTCCGGCGATCCGGCGTCGACGGCCGATCATCCCCAGTTGTCCACAGGTTCGGAGTTGTCCACAGAGCAGGTTCGACGCCGTCGTTCTCGCGTCCGCGGCGACGGCGGCGCACTACCCTCGAATCCGTGACCAGCGAAACGGCTACTCCCACCGACCTGCTCGATCAGGTCGCCGCCTCCACCGCGCGCTTCGACGCCGCCATCGGCACCCTCACCGATCCGGCGTTGGCCGAACCGTCCCTGTTACCGGGGTGGACGCGCGGTCACGTGCTGGCGCACATGGCACGCAATGCCGACAGCCTGTTGAACCTGCTGCTGTGGGCCCGCACCGGCATCGAGATGCCGCAGTACCCGAGCGTCGCCATTCGTGATGCCGATATCGAGGCAGGCGCACCCCGACCGCTGACCGTGCAGCACGCGGACTTCACCGCCACCGCGCACCGCTGGCAGGCCGTCGCCACCACCATGCCCGCCGCCGACTGGCAGGTCGAGGTCCGCAACCGCCAGGGCGGCACCCTCACCGCCGACCAGATCCCCTGGATGCGCCTGCGCGAGACCGAGATCCACCACGTGGACCTCGACGTCGGCTACACCGCCGCCGATTGGCCTGCCCCCTTCGTCGCGCGGCTTCTCCCCGAGACCATCGCGGACCTCTCCGCCAAACTCCAGCCCGAAGCCACCCCCACCTTCGACATCCAGTCCACCGACACAGATTTCATCGCCACCGTCGGCCCTGGCCGTCCCCACCACACCGTCCTCGGCCCCGCCACCGCCCTCCTCGGCTGGCTCGTCGGCCGTACCTCAGGTAGCGACCTGACCGGCCCCTTACCGCCGCTCCCGGCTTGGAAGTAGTCCCGACAGGGAAACCTCGCGACCTACGAAAGAACCTTCGCTCCAGCACAGTTCGGAGGTTCCACGTGGTCAGCGAATGCCGATTTTCGGGTCGGTGAAGCGGTTGGTGAAGATCTCGCCCGCTGTCAGCGCCGGTGGGATCGCCGCACCGCCTGCCACCAGGATCGGCCGCAGGTCCTCGAGGTTGCGCTGGGTTCGAGCCTGCTCGTAGGTGCCGAAGGAGCCGTCGGCCTCGTTGGCCAAAAGGCCGAGCTCGACGAGCTGCTTCGCGGCGAACTCCGCCTCACCTGCCGGATAGGGAGTGAATGCCGGTGTGCGAGAAACGATATCGACGACCTTGGCATTGGCGTCGGCTGGTGCGGAGCCGAAGTCGGCGCCGGCCTGCTGCACGATCGGTACCAACTTGGCCAGACACGGTGCCAGTCCGTCGACTGTGTCGGCGCGCACGGTGAGATTCGAGGCATAGGTGTCGAAGCCGGAGTTCTTGATCAGGTCGTAGGCCACCGGCTTGTTCCAGGCACGGGCCTCGTGCTCGTAGACGTACGGTTCCGCGCTGGCGAAACCCTGCTGGGCGATCGTCGGGTCGGCGACGAAGCGGGCCGGGGCGCCGTCGTATCCGGTATCGATCTGCGACTGTTTCAGCAGGCCCTTGGCCACCAGCCACTGCGGAAAGATCTGCTCCTTCGACACCACAACGGGCGCGTTCGAGCGGCCGATGTCGGCGATCGAACGCCAGTCCGGGTGACTCGCCGGATCCCACATCAGAATGGACGGGCTGTACTTCAGCAGCGGCGTGACAGCGACGACAGACTTGGCGGCACTCGCCGCGATCACCTGCTCGCCGTGCACCACCCCGAGCGTGACGGTGTCGTCGACGTACATGCGCGAGGGGACGGACTGGAAACCGATCGCGGGCCCACCCGCGCGCAGCTGCAACCGCACACCGGTGTCCTTACCGCCTGCCACCAGCGGCCCTTCGACCGACTTGGTCTCCTCGTCCACGCGGTACCCGGGCCCGAGCAGCTGGAACAACCCGCCCTGATCGGATTGCGGCTGCCACTGCAGCTGGATGGTGACCGTGTCCGGGCACACCCCGCGCAGTGTCTGCGCGGGCGCCGCGGGTTCGAGCGCGACAGCGGCGCCACCCTGATCCGGGGAATCGGTGCCGCAACCGGCGACGGCGAGCAGCGCCGCCAACAGCACTGCTCCCGAGGTCGCGGCGCGCCTGCGGTGTCGGTGGTTCTGCATGTCGTCCTCCTGGTCGTCGCGCCCTTCTGCGCGATGACTACATGCAACTTTTGGTCGATTTCCGGACCGTTACGTACTCACTACATGTCTGCTCTTCCATCAGTTCTGTAATGCGGAGGCAATACATGCAATAGACCCTGAAGAGATGACGTCCCCGTTCACCGTCCCCACCATCGACATCACTCCCTTTCTGACCGGCACCGACGATGCCGGTCGCGCGGCGGTCGCCGCCGAAATCGACACCGCTTGCCGCGAGGTCGGCTTCATGCAGATCGTCGGCCATGCCATCCCCGACGAGGTACTGGCCGGACTCACCGACGCGCTCGACGAGTTCTTCGCACTGCCACTCGACATCAAGAAGCGCTACCGGCGCTCGACCTCGGAGAACCGTGGCTACTCGCCGCCGAGGTCGGAATCGCTGAGCCTGAGTCTGGGACTGCCCACGGCGAATCAGATGAACGACTTCTACGAGGCTTTCATCGTCGGCACCCAGTCCACCGACTTCCCCGGCCTCGACCTACCCGCGTCGTCGTATGCCGCCAATAACTGGCCCGAGGCCGCGCCGGGCTTCCGTCCCGCGATCGACACCTACTTCGCCCACGCACAGCGGCTGTCGCGAATCCTGTTGCGCGCCTTCACCGCAGCCCTGCGGCTACCCGCCGACTACTTCGACACCCTCACCGACCATTCCATCGACGCGCTGAAGATGAACAACTACGCCCTGCCAGAGGGCGAACTGCGTCTCGACGGCGACATGACCGGCATGGGCGCACACACCGACTTCGGCATCCTGACCATCCTGTGGGCCGACCGCGTCCCCGGTCTCCAGGTGCTCGACAAACACGGCCACTGGCACAACGTGCAGCCCGCGCAAGGCGCTCTACTGATCAACCTCGGCGACGCGATGGCCCGCTGGACCAACGACCGCTGGATGTCCACCCTCCACCGTGTCGATCCGCCGATCATCGACGGCCACATCCGCCGCCGACGCTCCGCCGCCTTCTTCTTCGACGGCAACCACGACGCGGTGATCCAAGCCCTCCCCGGCACCCTCGCCCCCGGCGAACAGGGCTACCCCCCGATCACCGTCGCCGACAACATCAACGCGAAAGTCGCCGGCCTCAAAGGAATAGCCACCCCCGCCCCGACCGCCCGCGAAACCGCCAGAGTCCTGGCAGCGACCAGCCCGGATTGACCACACCTCCCACGAAAAAAAACCTCTTGATTGTTCCGTTGCTCTGCGGCTGTCTGCTGGCGTACCTCCAAACCTGCTGCTACCAGCGCCTTTTACGATCGTCGCTACGTCACCGTCTGCTGTCGTTTGTCCGAATCACCGGGGTTTGTAGTGGGAAAGTAGTGGGCGAGTCATAAGCCGACCCCGCAACCATCATGATGTCCGTGAGCGCCCCCCACCACCCTTTAGATGGACGAGGCGCCCACACGGGCTGCTTAGATGAGCGTCATGCACTTCTTTGGTTTGGGGCGGATCGTCAGTAGCGCCTTGGCGCTGTGGTTTACAGCGCTCGTAGCGGCAGTGACCTACGGACTGTTTCACCGATGGGGAGCTTCGCAGTGGGGTGACCTCGGAACATGGATTGCCGGCATTGGTACAACCGCAGCGGTAATCGTCGCACTTTGGCAGACCAAGCTGGCTCGCGACACCGCGACTGCAGCAACAGCGGCAGCTCAGGCTGAGATTGAGCGAGTCAACGAGCGTCTAGCACGTGAGCTACGGGCTGCGGACGATCGGCTGGCCCGCGAGCTCGACGCCTCGAGGCGGCTGGAGCAACTCCGAACACTGCCTCCGATTTGGGACCAGATCGGCGACCTCGCATTTCCGTTTCTTGCCTATCTGGATGCAGTCGGCGAGGCACACCTTCTAGTGACGCAGCAGGACGTCGACCGGTTCATGGAGGTGATGAATCCATGGATGGAAGCAATTCAACGCCTAGAACTCGTGTTCACCCCTGCTCTGATGCTGATTAGCGAGCCAAACACACAGGATGCGGTGACTCAGCTGTACAAGCGCACGAGACGGCTACAGGTGCTGAGCCAAGAAGCCTGCGGCACTGCCATGCGAGACAAGCAGCAGCCCGATTTGCAACCTCTGCGTGACCTAATGAAAGAGATCAATACAAGCAGAAAGACGATGACGAATATTGTCCGCGAGCATCTGACCGAAGCCGCTCCACTGCAGTCAGACTGAACACGCAGAGCATTAGTCGGCCGCGGCTTCTGACCCGCTTGATAGGGGTTTCGGGCCAACCCCGCAAGCGTGCCGATCCGTCGTCGTCCCCGCCTTCCTGATCGGGACCACAGACAGTCGACCCGGAAAGGAGTGGACCTCTTCGTCCCAAACGTTGCTCCGGGCTACCGTCTGGTACCTTTTCATGCCTCTGAGCTGGGTGGCAGGGTCTTGTGGCGCATTCCCGTACGGTCCTGTGCCGGGCATTTGCTGCCTTTCTGCTGCCTCAGGGCGTGAGATGCGAGCTCGCGCGTTCCTGGTAGAGGGCGAATGCCTTATTTGTCATCGTCGTTGCGGCAGCGACAGCTCCCGCGATCGCGACATAGTCGATCGCGTGCTCATGGTAACTGCGTCCATCTGGACCGACGAATGTCTGTGTAGGACGTTTGAGTAGGTTCGGCCAGCTCAGACCGTGCGCGTGACCTGAGTGAACTCGCCACGACATCATTATTCCTCGGTATGTATTGCCGCCGGTTGGATCGAGGTAGCCCGCTGCCGCAGAAACTATCGTCGTGTCAGATGGCCTGCCGTGCTTATTGAGCGTGAGGCCCAGACTGTTCTGAGCCAACTGCTTGAGGTCATCCATCTCGGACTGAACGTGACCTTTGGCGGCGATGGCGGCGGGGTCAGAAGGGGCATCCGCGCTGGTGCCCTCGATGTGGTTCATGAGGTTTCGTGTGTCGTCGTAGAGAACCCAAAGCGCTCGCTCCTGGCGGGTTCGGCGGCTGCTCGGACTAAGAATCCATACCGTTCGTGCCGCTGCGAAGAGCGATGCTCGCGCGAGCGTGAAGTGTGCGACTGGCCGTGCCTTGTCCGCAGACAGACTGTCGACCATTAGCCCGAGATGGTCGGTCGCCGCAATCAACCCTAGCCAAGCTGCGTTCCTGACCGGCTCTTTCGCGTGGATACGGTCGTCGCCTAACAGTGCGCTTGAGGGCTCCGCCGGATCGGGCGTGCTCAACCAGTCGTACCAACCGACAGTGGCGCTGCGGACCTTTTCAAGGCGTTCTGCCCAGTCAGGCACCGAATTCGAGGGATCGGTCATAGAACCGGCACAGTAGAGCAAATCCGGAATAGGCGACACTTGATTTTGGTAGGACCACGTCGCTGATGCACCGACACGTCGGAACCGGTGACTTCCCTTCCCTTGCTTCCTCATACTGGCCATCTCTGTGCTGAGGGAAGGGCTGGTCAAGGGGGCCGATGGCATCACGGAGTGACACCAAGCGCCCTTTACTCATCCGCACCGAAGTCAGATACTCGGGCCATCAGAGGAAGGCTGGGACGCCAAACCTCACCAGAGCGCGCGGTAGTGTCCGATCGTGTTCGTCGATAGGGGGTTCCCGCGTGGCCGTGCCCAATACTCATCCGGTCGTTAAGTGGTGGTCCAGCGGATCGGACAGTTGGTGGGACGTTCCCGTGGTCCTGCTGATCGTTATCGCCGGTAGCACCGCCGGGTTCGGCGCCTTCGAAGCCTGGAATCAAGGGCATTGGCCCCTGTTCGCGCTGCTCGCAGTTGTGGCGACCGCCTGCGTTGTGGCTGCCGGTCCGAAGTTGCTCGGGGAAGCTGTGGTCTACCTGCTGGTCGCGCTGCGGGTGTTGTCGCTACCGCTGATGGTGTTTCCGAAGCCTCGTGCCTGGTTGAATCGCGTCTGGGATGGCGTGGACGAAGAGCCGTCGAAGAAGTAGCCGGCCGCCGCCGACCTCACCGCGGATTCGTTCAGCAACTCGTCTGGGGTTGGTGCCCTGCCGTCCCGCGTAGGGAAGGCGTCGCCACGCGGGCGGCAGGGGTTCCGGCGAATCAGTGCGCCGGGTCCGGGCTGGGATCAACATCGTTGGCGATCCGCTGCCGACCTCGTTGTCGGTGCCCGGAAGGGTAAAGGGGGCCGAAGCCCCATTGGGCGGGTTAGGTGCCGTCGACGCCGCAGCCCATGCAGAGCAGGACGTAGCCGTCGAGGTACCAGACACCGGGCATGTCCCAGCAGCGGCAGTTGCGGGGCTCGAAGGGCCATTCGTGGTCGGGGAACATCGCCCGGCCGACCTGGACCGGGGTGCCATAGGCGCAGTCGGCGACGGTGACGGTGATCCACTCGCCGCCGAGGCTGGAGAGGTCGGGGAGTTCGTGCAGTGCGTAGCTCATGATCGGGTGCCTTCCTGCTGGGGTGGTCTGATTGAGGGCGTCTCGAGCACGGCTGTGGTGGGTGTCAAGGGTTGCGATAGCAATCACGTAGTGACGCCGCTAGGCGCCCTTGATGCCCGCCGCAGTCGTGCTAGCCCTGGATCGATCAGACCGCCACGGCAGGAAGGTGCCTGGGCGACCACTGCACGAACTCCTCGAGCACGGTGGTGATGGACCCACACACGTAACCCGATGAGGTACCCGGTCCGGCCGCGCGGTGGTCCCCGACCACGCATGGCCCTTCGAACCCCGCCCTACGCTGGGACGTGCCCGGTGTCTGGTACCTCGTCGTCGGATCCGGACCAGTAGCAGCGGCCGCGGCTTCTGAACCGTCCGAGGGGCTTCGGACCAACCCGCAACGTGCCGATCGTCGTCCGAGTCCGTCGCTTGCGCGGGACCACAGCCAGTCGACCGGGCAGAGTGCCGGCGGATTTGTCCTCGGCTGCGGGAGGTCAATCGGGTACGGCTCTCGTCGCGCCCACACTGCTCGGTTGATGCAAGAAGCGAGCTCGTAGAGGAATAGCCGCCTTCGGTATGCGCGTGCTCGTCGCCGATGTGCCGACGCGCCGGGCGGTGAGGTACGAGCAAGCCCGCTGCGCGTCGAAGCGCGGCGGCGGCGCGCATGCGCCGCCGCTAGGCGCTCTTGACTCTATATAGCGAAATTCAGCAACAACTCCGTGAAGGTGGCTGGTTCAGACCTTCGGGTGTCGGATTTGGCTGATCCTGCCCTTGGTCAGGCCGAGGCGCTGAGCAATCTCGGTAGCGGTGACACCGGCTCTGTAGGCGTCTTCGATGGCAACCTGACGGATGCTGGACAGCTCAGCCAGACGGATCTGATACTGGGTGCTCAGCTCGGTTGCGAGTTGGGCACGGCGAATTGGGTCGGCGATTGCGCGGATTCGTTCGGTCTCGCCGATTGCCTCTTCAGGCATCCCGGTGTCGTTGTCGTCCGGAAGCTGTTCGGCAACAAAGGCTCCTCGCCTTCGGATGGTTCGGACGAGCCCCCTCGACTTCAGTAGGCGAACTGCATCGCGGATGACGATGTTGGAAACGCCGTGGCGCTCAGCCATTTCAGCCTGACTGGGTAGCGGCGAGCTGGGGCTCAGTAAGCCTTCGTGAATCTGCCGCGTGTATTCATCAGCGATGCGTTCATAGGCAGGCTTGCGTCCAGCTCCGTCCTCGTCGATCTGTTCGAAAGGCGCAGGTTCAATGGTTGCGGTGCGCGGAGCTGTGACGATCCGGTGTGATCGGCTGCGTGCATGGACGTAGCCGTCGGCGATCAGTAGCTGCATGGCCTCGGTGACTGTGCGTGGGCTAGCTCGCCAATGCGCTGAGAGTTCGCGAGTGGTCGGCAATAGCTGTCCATCGCGGAGGGTTCCACTGTCGATGTCGCCCTTGATCGCCCGAGCGATGCGGGTGTGTGCCCGGTCGGGCGGGGAATCAGGGTTGGACACGCGGCCTCCTCGGGTGGCTGTGTCAGCTGAGTGTGCCACGCCTACAAGTACATCGGGCGCGTGTGGAGCTCAAGCGGGAAGCAGCCGAGATGTGTACCCGGCGTGGACAAGTCGGGTGAACGACTCCATGACGTCGTCGGGTATGTCTTGCTCGATCGCCCACCCCTGCTCGGGATACTTCCAGATTCGCTGCGTGTCGCCGACCAGCATGTCGATCACGCGTTCTGCGTCACCGATGGTCGCGATGTAGTCGTCCAGGGCGAGGGGCAACGACGAACAGATGACGTCGACCTCCGGCCACTGCTTGCGCAGAATCGCGTAACTGCGGCGCTGTTGATAGGGCCGAGAGACCACGGTTACAGATCGGATCGCGTCGGCCAAGCCCCGGCTCTCCAGCACGTTTCGGGTGAACTGGATGTTCTCGGTGGTATTCGTTGCTCGCGGCTCGAGGATGATTGCCTCGGCGGGCACACCCCGTTCGATGGCATGTTCCCTGTAGTGCACGGCTTCCCCTCGCGGAAACCGGGCAACAGTCGTAGGTACGTTCGCCCCGGTGAAGACAATGCGTGGGAACATGCCGGATCGGAACAGGTCTGCGGTGTGGGTGGCAACGCCCAAATCATGGCTGCCGAGGCCAATACCGACGTCGGTCGGTCGAATGTCATGGTGGAGTTGGTTGTACTGCCACAGCGTTTCGACATCGGCCCGAACCACGGCGGGATAGGCGGTTGTCGGCAGCGGAGGCACCTCTCAGTCGGGCAGCTTGACGTCGTACGTCCACGAGAACCTGTGGTCCGTGACGACCTCGGGCCGGCTCAAGCACAAGCCCAGTTGTCGCATGCGAAGCTGGATACAACCGAGCGGCACTACCTCGAACGGCGGACTGTCAGACCGGACGCAAGGAAGGCCCTCGACAAGTTCACGCAGGGAAAGTAGCGGATCGTTTGTAGGGGGAAAGTAGCGGATCTGGCGAGATTTCCCAGAAACGAAAACCGCCTCTCACCGGTAAACCCTGGTGAGAGGCGGTCTTTTTGTGCGCCCGAAGGGATTCGAACCCCTAACCTCTTGATCCGTAGTCAAGTGCTCTATCCGTTGAGCTACGGGCGCATGGTGGTGCATCTTCAGTTGTTACCCAGCAAGCTGGGTGTGGCGGAGGCGAGAGGATTTGAACCTCCGGTCCCCGTGAAGGGACAACTCATTAGCAGTGAGTCCCATTCGGCCGCTCTGGCACGCCTCCTGGAGCCTTCTCTTTCGAGGGCACCGGTCCTTGTCGAACCGCCGGGAATGAAGATTACACGAGCAGTGGTAGTAGTCCAAAACGCCTGGTCAATCAGCGTAAGTTGCTGTCGAACCAGTCGTAGATACGAGTCTGGGAGTCGACGCGAATGGCGGTGGCCGCCTCGTCTTCGGGATCGGATCGGTCGACACGGTGACTCAGGCCCGGATAAGTGATTGTGAGACTGGCCACATCCGCCTTCGCGGTGGCCTCGCGGAGGCGGTCGACCGCCTCGGGTGGGGTGGCCGGGTCGTCCGCGCCGAAGATCCCGAGCCAAGGGGCCTGGAGGTCGGCGGCGATGTCGATCAGGGCCGCGTTCTGGTCGGGAAGCGGTTCGGAGATGCCGGGGGCGGCCACGCTCACCGCAGCGCCGATCGGGCGGGTGGCGGCGACGAGGAAGGCCGCGGTGCCCGCGCTGTCGAAGCCGAGAACGCCGATCGTGTCAGGGAAGACGCCGCGGCCGGTGAGCCAGTCGAAACCGGCGTCGAAGTCGTCGAAGAGTTCGTCACCGAACACCTCGTGTCGCTGCGCGTCGGCGATGCGGTCGAACAGATGCGGCGCGACGACGATCCAGCCCTCGAACGACAGCGCCCGCATCAGATCGAGTAGCTGGGGGGAGAATTCCCGGGATTCGTGCAGGACAACGATGCCACCGCGGGCCACCCGTTCGGGCTCCACCACGGTGATCGGCACGGCAGTGCGCCGCGCGACGGCGGCCGTGTCGGCATCCACCGGCCGCAGGGGGGCGACGTCGTCGTAAGTGCCCGGCATAAACCCAGCGTAGGCGGCAGAACTGCACTTGGGTAGGTCTGGACGGCCGTGCCGCATGTCGCGGCAGCCGATCATCGTAGGGTGGAGGCGTGACCGCGCACATCCGCCCCGACCTCGCCACCATCCCGGCCTACGTTCCCGGCCGTAACCACCCGGATGCGGTGAAGCTCGCGTCCAACGAGACGACCTTCGGTCCGTTGCCGAGCGCGGCCAAGGCGATCGCGGAGTCCGCCGAGCTGGCCAACCGCTATCCGGACAATCAGGTCAGCGAGCTGCGGGCGGCGCTCGCCGAGTTCCTCGAGGTCACCGTGGCGAATGTCGCGGTCGGCTGTGGCAGCGTGGCGCTGTGCCAGGAACTCGTGCAGATCACCTGCGACGCCCCCGCCGACGAGGTGGTGTTCGCGTGGCGTTCGTTCGAGGCGTACCCGATCGTCACGCAGGTGGGCAACGCGACCGCGGTGCGGGTACCGCTGACCGAGGATCACCTGCACGATCTGGACGCGATGGCCGACGCGGTCACCGAGCGCACCAAGCTGATCTTCGTGTGCAACCCGAACAACCCCAGCGGCACCGCGCACGGGCGCGCCGAGCTGGAGCGGTTCCTCGACCGGGTGCCCGCGCACGTTCTCGTCGTGCTCGACGAGGCCTACTACGAGTACCTGCGGCTGACGCCCGAGACCCGCCCCGACGGCGTCGAGATCGGCCGCACCCGGCCGAATGTGGTTGTGCTGCGCACATTCTCGAAGGCCTACGGTCTGGCCGGGCTGCGCGTCGGCTACGCGGTGGGCGATCCCGAGGTGATCGCAGCGCTGCTGAAGGTCCACATTCCGTTCAGCGTGAACCGGATCGCGCAGGCGGCCGCGATCGCCTCGTTGCAGGCGCGTGGCGAACTGCTCGATCGCACCGATGTGCTGGTGGCGCAACGGCATCAGCTGCGCGAGGCGCTACTGGCCGCGGGCTACGAGGTGCCGCCGAGCGAGGCCAATTTCGTCTGGTTGCCGTTGCGCGAGCGCAGTATCGAGTTCGCCGAGGCGAGTGCCCTTGCGGGCGTACTGGTTCGGCCGTTCGCCGGTGACGGTGTGCGGGTGACGGTCGGCGATCCGCACGAGAACGAACAGTTCCTCAGCTTCGCCACCGCACCCGAAACGGCGGCCCGATTCCGTTAGTCCGGCGCACGGTCAGCAACCCTTGACGCGGGTTGCCGTGGGATTACCCCGAATTCGAGCACACCGCCAGCACACCGGTCGTAGGCTTGCCGAAGCTGATTTCGGGTCGACCGATCACCCGGTCGGCGCGCCACCGGTCGAGTGAATGTGTTCTCGGCGGGCAATCTTCCCGCGTCGGAGGGTGCACCCGCACGGCCCCGCACCCTGCTGCCCGACCGGAGATATACCGTGAATCAAGGCTCTCGCCCTGCCGTCTGCGAAAAATCAACCCCCACAGTGACTTTGGCGTCCGATGTCGATGTCGCCGTGCCGCCGCCGATCGAGCTGGATCGTCGCCTGCGCGACTGCGACGAGTTCTTCCGCTACCCCGAACTCGGGCACCTGCCCACCCAGCGTCGCCTCGGCGCGCTCGCCGAATTGCGCGATACCGGGACGTATACCCAGACCGCCGAGGAGATCTTGATCGGCGCGAAACTGGCGTGGCGCAACCACGCTCGCTGTGTCGGCCGCAAACATTGGCGATCACTGAAGCTACTCGACGCCCGCCGAGTTACTTCCGCACGGGAACTTTCCGAGGTGTGCTGGCAACATCTGCGCCTGGCCACCAACGGCGGCGCGATTCAGTCGATGATCACGGTCGGCCCGGCGGCCGAACCCGGCGGCGGCGAGTACCGGATCGAGAGCTCGCAGCTGATCCGCTATGCCGGCTACCGCAACGGCGACGGCACCGTCACCGGTGATCCGGCCAATATCGCGGCCACCGAACAGGCGCTGGAGCTGGGCTGGCGCGGGGCGCGCACGCCGTTCGACGTGCTGCCGGTGCTGATCACCACGCCCACCGAGGACGTGCAGTATTTCGACGTTCCGCGCGAATTGGTCCGCGAGGTCGACCTGATCCACCCCGACTACCCGTGGTTCGCCGCACTCGGCCTGAAATGGCACGCGCTGCCCGCCGTTTCGAACATGGATCTGGAGGTGGGCGGTGTTTGCTACCCCTTCGCTCCCTTCAACGGCTGGTACGTCGGCACCGAGATCGGCGCGCGCAACCTCAGCGACACCGATCGCTACAACATGCTGCCGCTGATCGCCGACATGATGGGTCTCGACACCTCGTCGGTGCGGACGCTGTGGCGGGACAAGGCGCTGATCGAGCTCAATCATGCTGTGCTGCACAGCTTTCGCACATCCGGCGTGCACATGGTCGACCACCACACCGTGGCCAAGCAGTTCTGCGATCACGTCCAGCGCGAGGAAGCCGCCGGGCGCGCGTGCCCGACCGACTGGAGTTGGGTCAATCCGCCCATCTCGTCCGGGCTGACGCCCACCTTCCACCGCTACTACGACGCGCCCGACCTGGACGTTCGACCGAATTTCGTCCGCCGAGACTGAGCTACGGCGGGCTGTTTGACTCGTGACCGACCGGGTATTTGCTGTGACGTAGCCGAATCCGGTCGTGCCGGACGCTACGCCCGATTGATCATCCAACAACCCCCAGCGGAGCCGACGAACGAGCCCAACATGCCCGCGACCGGCCTCCGTACCAGGTAGGAGGGATCATCATGAGCAAATCGGCCCTGGAATCGCTGATCGGCACCACCGCCTACGACGAACGCGGCGACAAGATCGGCAAGGTCAAGCAGATCTACCTCGACAACCAGTCCGGAGCGCCCACCTGGGTTGCCGTCTCGACCGGCTTCTTCAGCCACGACTCGCTGGTTCCGCTGGCCGGCGCCGAACATCTGCCCGACGACGACTCGCTCCGACTGCACGTGAACAAGGAGCTGGTGAAATCGGCGCCATACCACGACGGGTCCCGGATCAGCGCACAATCGGAACAGGAACTGTTCGAGCACTACCACGTCGATCCACGGGCTTCGGGCTGGAATGCCGAAGGGCGCCCGCGGATTCGACCCGAAGACGACCTGCCGATGACCCATGGCAACCCGTCGCGGACCGTGACCGGCCAGTCCGACACCGCTCGCTACGGTGACGACTCGATGGTGCGCTCGGAAGAGCAGTTGCGCATCGACACCGAGAGCGAAGAGGTCGGCACCGCACGGTTGCACAAGTCGGTGGTCACCGAGGAGCAGACGTTCAAGGTGCCCGTGACGCACGAGGAAGTGCACGTCGAACGCGAGCCGATCACCGACCGCACGGGGCGCACGACCATCGGCGAGGAGGACCGCGAGGTCACCCTGCACGCCGACCAGGTGCACGTCGAGAAGGAAGCCGTCCCGGTGGAGCGTGTACGGCTGGCGGTCGATGAGATCGACGACGAGAAAACGGTCTCCGAAACGGTCCGCAAGGAACGCGTGGAAGCCGAAGGGATCGACGACCGCCGCCGCCAGGAACCCTGACTCCGCGCGTCGACATCCCGCTCGGCCGAACCGGCCACCCACCCGGTGGGTGGCCGGTTCTCGACGGGTTACGCGCGGTCGGCGGCGAGCGTAGGGTTCTCGATACGGGCCGAATCGCCCTGGTCCGGCTCGTTTCGACGAGCGAGGGAGCCCCCGATGAGCACCGCATCCAGTTCGGGATTCGATGCCGACGCACTGCGCCGCGGAATCGAAAGCCGTGATGCCGCAACACTGCTGACGCTCTACAGCGACGATGCCGAGATCCGCATGGTCGACCACCGCGACCAACCGAGTCACCCCCGGGTGATGCACGGTCGCTCGGCGATCAGCGCGATGCTCGACGACGTGTGCTCCAGGGAGATGACCCACTCCCTCGACAGCGTCTTGATCGACGGCGACCACATCGCCTTCGTGGAATCGTGCCGATACCCGGACGGCACGCGCGTCCTGGCCCACTCGATGGCGAACCTGCGCGACGGTCGCATAGTCGACCAGACGTCGATCCAGGCGTGGGACGAGGAGTAGTCAGCGGAAATCGGCGACGTGGTCGGCTGCCCATCGGCGATAGTCGCGGGCCGGTGACCCGGTGACGTCGTGCACGGTGGAGGTCACCGAGCCCGGTGTGCCGACGAGTCCGGCGAGTCCGTGCAGCACCACGCGCGCGATGTCGGGCGGGAGCCAACCCATGTGCGCCACTGCGTCTTCGGGGCTGATCTCCTCCCAGACCAACGTGCGGCCGAGTGCGGCGCCGATCGCTTCGACCTGGTCGATTCGGCTCAGCGCGGCCGGGCCGGTCAGGTGGTACTTCGCCCCGGCGTGGCCGTCGGTGGTCAGTGCGCGCACGGCGACCGCGGCGATATCCGCCTCGTGCAGCAGGGGCATCGTGGCGGCGCCGTACGCGCCGCGCACGACGTCGCCCGCGCGAATCTGAGGTGCCCATTCGACCGTGTTGGTAGCGAAACCACCGGGCCGCAGGAAGGTCCATTCCAGTGACGACTCGGTGATCGGCTGCTCGATGAGGGCGTGTGCCCGGCCGATCGGGTGGTCCTGCTCATCCAGTTCGTCGCGGACCGAGGCGGAGGAGAGCAGGACGATGCGGCGCGCGTGTGCGGCGATGCGGGCAACGACCCGCTCCGCGATCTCCGCCGACAACATCGGCCAGGTCAGGTAGACCGCGTCGATGCCGTCAAGGGCACTGTCCAAGGTCTCCGGGACTGTCAGGTCGCCCTGCACCACCTCGATACCCGAAGGCAGCGACGCCGCGCGCGGGTCGCGCGCCGATGCCCGCACCCGCGTTCCGCCCGCGGCGAGCTGCGCCGCCACCTGACCGCCGACATGACCGGTCGCCCCGATCACCAGAACCCTGCTGATATCCGCCATGGGCCAACCGTAGGAAGGGGACTTTCCATTGGAAAGGGCATACCGATAGGTAAGCTCATGGCATGGCGGTAGGAGTCCCGGACAGCGACCGGCCCACACTCGGTCAACGTGACGTATTCGACAAAGAGTGTCCGGCCCACGCCATCCTCGGCAAAGTCACCAGTCGCTGGGGCGTCCTGATCCTGGCCGCGCTACTCGACGGCTCCATGCGCTACCACGTCCTGCGTGACCGAATCGGCAGCATCAGCGAGAAGATGCTGTCGCAGAACCTGCGCACCTTCACCGACTACGGCCTGGTCGAGCGCACCGTCGAACCCACTGTGCCCCCACAGGTTTCCTACGCCCTGACCCCGATCGGCCACGAGGCAGCCGAAAAGCTCCACGGACTGCTGGAATGGGTGAGCACCCGAGCCGAGGAAATCGAAACCTTCCGAACGGGTGGACCCGTGCCAGGACCGAAGCTCCTCGACCGATCCTGACCTGCGGGCCTTTGGCGGAGACGGAGGGATTTGAACCCCCGATGGTGTTACCCATGCTCGCTTTCAAGGCGAGTGCATTCGGCCGCTCTGCCACGTCTCCCTGGGAAGGATGGTAGCCGACCTGATCCGGCCTTCCGCAAGTCCGGGCGGACCCGGGCCGGGTTGTCTCGCGCCGGCGAGAACTGTCGGCGACATCGGCGCGGGGTTCTGGCTAGCGGCGGGGCGTGGGGAGAGGATTGGTGTCATGTACGCGATTGAGCTGAACGGGTTCGGTGGGCCGGAGGTCATGGAGTGGACCGTGACGATCGATCCGGAGCCGGGGCCCGGTGAAGTGTTGGTGGAAGTTGTTGCGGCGGGAGTCAATCGGGCCGATGTGATGCAGCGGAAGGGGTTCTATCCGCCGCCCGCGGATGCGAGTTCGATCCTCGGGTTGGAGTGTTCGGGGACGATCACGCGGTTGGGGGCGGGGGTGACGGACTGGCAGGTCGGGGATCGGGTGTGCGCGTTGCTCGCCGGAGGTGGGTACGCCCAGTTCGTGGCGGTGCCCGCGACGCAGCTGTTGCCGATTCCGGAGGGGATGGACGCGGTCGCGGCCGCGGGGTTGCCGGAGGTGGCGGCGACCGTGTGGTCGAACCTGGTGATGACGGCGGGGCTGCGATCGGGGCAGCTGGTGTTGATCCACGGCGGCGGTGGCGGGATCGGGACGCACGCGATCCAGGTGGCGCGCGGGCTCGGAGCGCGGGTCGCGGTGACGGCCGGCTCGGACGCGAAGCTGACCAAGTGCGCCGAGCTGGGGGCGGAGATCTTGATCAACTACCGGACCGGCGACTTCGTCGCAGCGGTCGCGGATCAGGGCGGGGCCGACGTGATTCTCGACAACATGGGTGCGAAGTACCTGGAACGAAACGTGGAGGCGCTCGCACCCTATGGGCAGCTGGTGGTGATCGGAATGCAAGGGGGCGTCAGCGGAACGCTGAATATCGCCGCACTGCTGCGTAAGTGGGGCACCGTGGCGGCGACCAACGTGCGCGGCCGTCCACGATCGGGGCCGGGGAGCAAGGCCGAGATCATCGCGGCGGTCCGCGCACAACTGTGGCCGCAGGTGGCCGCAGGCGAGATCGTGCCGGTGATCTCCACCGAGCTGCCGATCACCGAAGCCGCCCGCGCGCACGAACTGCTCGACGACTCGCAGACCTTCGGCAAGGTGATCCTGCGGGTTCGCGACTAGCGCACGCTATTCGAGGGCGCTGAGGGCACGGCCGAGCTGGTCGATCTCGTAGCGGGTCGTATAGGGCGCGAGCCCGATCGTCACCGCACCGCCCTCATCGTTCACACCCAGCGCGTCGAGTAGTCGGCTGCCGCCGTGCACACCGCTGACCGTCCCGATCCTGGCATCGGCCAGCTTGGCCGCCACCTTCTCCGCCTGCATTCCGGCCATCGTGAAACTGACCGTCGGGATGCGGGTGGAGGCCCGGCCGATCACGGTGAGGTTGTCGACCTTCTCCAGCACCTGCATGAGGTGATCGAAGAGCTGGTCGTGATAGTCCTGCAGCGAGGTGATCGACATCTCGAGGCGTTCGCGGCGGGTGCCCGTGGCGCGCTCGTCGAGCCCGGCGAGGAAGTCGATCGACTCGGTGAGCCCGGCCAGCAGCGCGTACTGATGCCCGCCCACTTCGAGGCGTTCAGCACCCTTGGCATAGGGGTTGAGCGACATCGAGGGGATGCGATCGAGGAACGCCGGGTCGCGGAAAACCAGTGCGCCCACCTGCGGTCCGCCCCACGACGGCGCGCTCAGCGCGACGACGTCGGCATTGAGTTCGTCGATGTCGATCAGCGCGTACGGCGCCGCGCCGAACGCGTCGGCCACCAGCAGTCCGCCCACGTCGTGGACCCGATCGGCGGCCACCCGGACACCGGGCGCCGACCCGACGATCGGAGACGCGGCGGTGAGCGCCACCAAGCGCGCGGTCGGCCCGATCAGCTCCTCGAACTGCCACGACGGCATCTCGCAGGTCTCGATCTCCACCTCGGCCCAGCGCACGTGCGCGCCGTAGCGGTTGGCGATGCGCAGCCACGGGGCGACGTTGGCCTCGTCGTCCAAACGGGAGAGCACGATGCCGGTGCCGAGACCGAGGCGTGAGCTCAGCGATTCGGCCAGCCAGGCCAGCAGAACCGCACGATCGGGACCGAGGACGACGCCGGCCGGATCTCCACCGACCAGATCGGCGACAGCTTCCCGTGCGGCGTCGAGGATCGCGCCGCTGCGCGATGCCGCACCGTGGCGGCCGATGTGGGAAAACGAAGAGGTGCGGAAACCCGTTGAGACGGCACGAGATACCGAATCGGGAACCAGCATCCCCGCCTGCGGGTCCAGATGGATCCAGCCGTCGCCCAGGGACGGTATCAGGCCCCGAACCCTCGCGACGTCATAAGTCATGGTGGCCACTTTAAGGGCAGGGGGCCTCCCGGGGTAACCGCGTGGGGGTTTTAGCGCGAACCCGGCGCACACGCAATGATGGGGATATGACGCACTCGGAGGATGTCCCCGAATCCATCGTCGTGATCGGTCCCGACGGCCGTCCACTGACCGTGCCCGCCGACGCCGACAACGCGTCCGCGTTCACCGCTCAGGTCGTGCCGGACGACGAGAAGGCCGCGAGCGAGTCGGCGGAGTCGCTGACAGACATGGTCGAGCAGCCCGCCAAGGTGATGCGCATCGGCACGATGATCAAGCAGCTCCTCGAGGAGGTTCGCGCCGCACCGCTGGACGACGCCAGCCGCTCGCGCCTCAAGGAGATCCACAAGTCCTCGGTGCGTGAGCTCGAACAGGGCCTCGCCCCGGAACTGCGCGAGGAACTCGAACGCCTCACTCTCCCGTTCACCGACGACTCGGTGCCCTCGGACGCGGAACTACGCATCGCTCAGGCTCAGCTCGTCGGCTGGCTGGAGGGCCTGTTCCACGGCATCCAGACCGCGCTGTTCGCCCAGCAGATGGCCGCCCGCGCTCAGCTGGAGCAGATGCGCCAGGGTGCGCTTCCGCCCGGAATGCACGCGGCGGACGCCAAGCCAGGCGGCCATGTGGGCGGCGGCCAGTACCTGTGAACCCCCCGAGTCTCTTGTTCGCGGCCCGCCTCGATCTGGACTGAGTGGAGGGTGCGACGAAGGAGTACCCGGAGGGAGGCGAGATCGAGGCCCCTCGGGGCCGCGACACCCGGCGCCAGCCGGAAAACAACACTGTAAGGTCGGGGACCGTGCCCGCCGCTGCCGCCCGTCCTGAATCGGTCTCCGATGAGGGTGACGTGCGTACCGAAGAGAGCCCCGTGCATTCTGACGACATTCCCGCCGACGCGGCGCTAGCCGAAGTCGCCGCTGCCGAGCACACCACCGATGCGCCGCTGCTGGTGAAGACGCCGATGGTGTCGGATTCGCAGACCTTCGGGCGTGCTTTCAAGGACATGCGCGACGGACTACACCAGCGCGAGCTGTGGTTGTCGCTGGGCTGGCAGGACATCAAGCAGCGCTACCGCCGGTCGGTGCTCGGTCCGTTCTGGATCACCATCGCGACCGGTTTGCAGGCGCTGGCGATGGGTCTGCTGTATTCGACGCTGCTGGACCAGCCGATCAGTGAGTACCTGCCGTATGTGACCGTCGGCCTGATCGTGTGGAACGTCATCAGTGCCTCGATTCTCGAGGGCTCCGATGTGTTCATCGCCAACGAGGGACTGATCAAACAGTTGCCCTCGGCGCTGAGTGTGCACGTGTATCGCCTGGTGTGGCGGCAGTTCCTGTTCTTCATCCACAACGCCGCGATCTACGCGCTGCTGGTGGTGGCGTTCTCGATCTGGCGTGACCTGGATCTGTCGTTCCTGCTGGTGTTCCCCGCGATCCTGCTGCTGTTCCTCAACGCGATGTGGGTGACGATCGTCTTCGGCATCTTCTCCACCCGCTACCGCGATATCGCCCCGATTCTGGGCTCGATGACGCTGATGCTGTTCGTGCTGACGCCGGTGATGTGGTCGACGAAGGCGCTGGAGAACTCGGTCGGCGGGGCGGGCGACCGCGCCAAGCTCCTCGAGATCATCCCCACCTATCACTACCTGGAGATCGTGCGCGCTCCCCTGCTCGGTGAGCCGTCGCAGTGGCATCACTGGGCGATCGTCGGTGCGATCACCGTCGTCGGCTGGGCTGTCGCGATCCTGGCGCTCAAGCAGTACCGTGCCCGCGTCCCGTACTGGGTTTAGGAGCAGTTCTCGATGAGCCGTGTGAGTATCGAAACCCATGAGGCGTGGGTCGAGTTCCCGATCTTCGACGCCAAGTCGCGGTCGCTGAAGAAGGCGTTCCTCGGCAAGGCGGGCGGCGCGATCGGGCGCAACAGCTCCGACGTGGTGGTGGTCGAGGCGCTGCGCGACATCAACCTCTCGCTCAAAGAAGGCGACCGGGTGGGCCTGGTCGGCCACAACGGCGCGGGCAAGTCGACGCTGCTGCGTTTGCTCTCGGGCATCTACGAACCCTCGCGCGGCAGTGCGCGCATCCGCGGCCGGGTGGCGCCGGTGTTCGACCTCGGCGTCGGCATGGACCCGGAGATCTCCGGCTACGAGAACATCATCATCCGCGGCCTGTTCCTCGGGCAGACGCGCAAGCAGATGATGGCCAAGATCGACGAGATCGCCGACTTCACCGAGCTCGGTGAGTACCTGTCGATGCCGCTGCGCACCTACTCCACCGGCATGCGGGTGCGGCTGGCGATGGGTGTGGTCACCTCGATCGACCCCGAGATCCTGCTGCTCGACGAGGGCATCGGCGCGGTCGACGCGGAGTTCATGAAGAAGGCCCGCACGCGGCTGCAGTCGCTGGTCGCGCGGTCGGGCATTTTGGTGTTCGCCAGCCACTCCAACGAATTCCTCGCCCAGCTCTGCGATACCGCGATGTGGATCGACCACGGTCAGATCCGCGAACAGGGCGGGATCGAGGACGTTGTGCGAGCGTATGAAGGGCCCGAGGCGGGTAATCACGTGGCACAGGTGTTGCGTGATCTGGAAACCGAGGGCGCACTCGGCGCGGCGGGCGAGAAGAAGCTGGAGCAGAATCAGGTATGAGCGGTCAACGTGACGAGGCTGCCCCGGCTGCCGTGCCGGGTGGGTTCAGCATGACCGACCGTCTCGAGGCGACGCCGGCACCCGTCGAGCCCGCCGCCGTGCTGCCCGGCGACGCGCTGCCCGCGGTGGTGCTGCCCGACGACGCGGAACTGCCCCCCGGTGCCGAACCCGCCGACATCACGACCGAGACCGGCCCGACCGCGCGGATCATCGCGGTGGTCGTCACGCACAAGCGTCGCGAACTGCTCGCCGAGTCGTTGAAAGTGCTCGCCTCGCAGACGCGTCCGGTGGACCATCTGATCGTTGTCGACAACGCCAACGAGGACGCGGTGGCCGAGCTGGTCGCGCAGCAGCCGATCGAGGCGACCTACCTGGGTTCACGCCACAACCTCGGCGGCGCGGGCGGTTTCGCGCTCGGCATGCTGCACGCGCTCACCCAGGGTGCGGATTGGGTGTGGCTGGCCGATGACGACGGCCGCCCCGACGGGCCCGAAGTACTCGCGACACTGATCGATTGCGCGCGCAGGCACAACCTGGTCGAGGTGTCGCCGGTGGTCTGCGATATCGATGAGCCGGACCGGCTCGCGTTCCCGCTGCGCCGCGGCGTGGTGTGGCGGCGGCTGCGTTCGGAGCTCGGCGACGAGGACTTCCTGCCCGGCATCGCGTCGCTGTTCAACGGCGCGCTGATCTCGGCGAAGGCCGTCGACCTGATCGGCGTGCCCGACCTGCGGCTGTTCGTGCGCGGCGACGAGGTGGAGGTGCATCGCCGCCTGGTCCGCTCCGGGCTGCCGTTCGGCACCTGCTTGCAGACCGCCTACCTGCATCCCAACGGCGCCGAGGAATTCAAGCCGATCCTGGGCGGGCGAATGCACACCCAGTACCCGGACGATCCGGTGAAGCGCTACTTCACCTACCGCAATCGCGGTTACCTGATGTCGCAGCCCGGTATGCGGAAGCTGTTGCCGCAGGAGTGGATCCGATTCTCCTGGTTCTTCCTGGTGACCCGCCGCGACCCGGCCGGCCTCAAGGAATGGTTCCGGCTGCGGTCGCTGGGCCGCAACGAGCACTTCGGTAAACCCGACTAGCCCCCGAAACTAGGGGGTAGTTCCCTCTGGCAACAATCTGCCGTTCGGTCTTACGATGCGAACCGTGACCTTCGCAAAGAGTTTCGCATCCGCCGCGGCGACCGTGCTCGCCGGCGCCGCGCTCTGTCTCGCCGCCCCCGGCACCGCCCAGGCGGACGACCAGTGCCAGCTCGGCTGGTCCAATGTCGGCCCGCGCTCCTGCGTGATGAACGAAGTCAGGACCGCGCCGGTGGCTACCCTGGGCAACGGCGTCTGCGTCGGCCTCCTGAACGTGGCGGGCACCGCGTTCGACGGACCGCTCAATTCCCGAGCGTGGCGCCAGGCGCCACCCACAGCATCGCCCTGCGCGTCTCGCAGGGCTTCTCCCCACTCGGCAACTGGGCGCCCACCGTGCTGGCATGCGATGTGAACGTTGTCGTCGACTGGAAGAACCTGGACAGCGGCGCCACCGGCTCGGTGACCCGCTTCATCCCGGCCACCAGCACCAGCACCTACCCGGTCCAGGACGTGATCGCGAACACCGGCCCCGGTCGAGTCCAGGTCACGGTCCGCACCGACAAGCCCAACATCCCCCAGTCGACCGAAGTTTTCGTGCCGTAGCCCCGAACGCCTACCTGCGGGACCGCAGGCGTGCCGTCATCGGGCCGCGCAACAGCGCGAGTTCGCCTCTGTGACGACGGCGCAGGACCGCGCACGGAAAATGAGTTGCCGGGTGTCGGCGTGGTCGGGCACAGTGGTGTTCGAACGTTGGAGAGGAGGTGGATGTCCGTGAGTACACACGTGTGGATTGCCGTGGCCGGGCGGCGCGATTGTGCGCCTGCCCAGGTTGCTCCGGACATCACCTCTACTCGCTGAACCCGTCGTTCGGGTTCGGCACCCGACGAAGGATTCCTTACGATGGTCGACTACGACCTGCTCGTCCCTTACGGCTGGACCGAAACCGTAGCTTCTGAATATCTGCCGCTGCTCGGCGATCTCGCACCCGCTCGCATCGTGCGGATGGACCGCAGCGAATGCGATGTGGTGACACCGCACGGCCCGGCGCGAGCCGCCTGCCCGCGCGACATCACCGGACTGTGCACCGGCGACTGGGTCGGACTCGATGCCGAAGGCACTGTGCGGCAACTGCTCCCCCGGCGCTCGGCGATCATGCGATCGTCGGTGTCGGGGCGCTCGGTGGCCCAGGTGCTGGCCACCAATGTCGATACCGTGCTGATCTGCTCTGCCGCCGATGGTGACGTCGACCTGGGGCGGATCGAACGAATGCTCGCCCTCGCGTGGGAGAGCAATGCCCAGCCGGTCGTCGTGCTCACCAAAGCCGATGCGGCGGAATATCTTCCGCTCGACGAGGTGCGTGCGGTGGCGCCCGGCGCGACCGTGGTGGCGGTGAGTGCCGCCGCCGCGGTCGGTCTCGAGGTGCTCACCGCGGTGCTCAACGGCACCGTCGCCCTGATCGGGCCGTCCGGAGCGGGCAAATCCACCCTCGCCAACGCACTGCTGGGCGCGGACGTGTTCGCCACCAACGCGGTTCGCGCGGTGGACGGCAAAGGCCGCCACACCACGGTGCACCGTGAGCTGCGGCCACTGCCCGGCGGCGGCACGCTCATCGACACCCCCGGCCTGCGCGGCATCGGGCTCTACGACGCCGCGGAAGGCATCGGCAAGACCTTCAGCGACATCGAATCCCTCGCTGCCGATTGCCGTTTCGCCGACTGCGTCCACGAGACCGAACCCGGCTGCGCGGTGCAGGCCGGACTGGCCGATGGCACCATCACCGAACGCAGGCTGACCAGCTATCGCAAACTCGCGAGAGAGAACGACTGGATGGCGGCCCGCACCGACAAACGCCTGGCCGCCGAACGCGAACGAGTCTGGCGCGACATCAGCAAACAGCAGCGGAGGAACTACCGCGAACGCGGCCGCCGCTGAGCCGGAGTAGTTGATCATCAGGCACGCACGCGAACACCGGCCGAGAGCCGAACCGCGTCAGTGCCTGATGATCTCGCTAATCCTGTTCGAAGGTGACGTGTGCGCGATGGGACACGGTGGCCTCGGCCAGATCGATGATGTAGTCGATGGTGCCCGAGTCGGAGCCGAAATGATTGCCGGCGTAGTAGGAGTAATTCACCATGAGCCGGCCGTCGTCGGTGGCCACCGCGAGCGCGGGACGGTTCTCCGCTCGTGACCAGCTGTGGTCGATCTCCAGCCCGCCCACCGTGCGCAACTCGCTCCCTGACAGAGCCAGCGTCCAGCGGTTCTCCGGGCCGTGACCGAGATATTCCTTGACATAGATCGTCCGGAATCGCGCGGTGATCACCCGGCCGTCGGGCAGCAGGATGAACGGAACCTCGCCCTCGGCGTACAGGTGGCCGGGCTCGGGATCGTCGTGGAGTTCGGTGTGCCACAGGTCGTCGAGTCGTGGTGCGGGCCAGCCTTTTTCCTCGGCCTCGGCACGCAGCGACGACCAGTGCCCGGCTCGAGCCCGCTCGTAGGCGAAGTCGATGACGTGGGAGCCGATGTAGCACTCCACGGTCGTGAACACATCCGGGTCGGCCTGGTTCGGCTCGCTCACCGCTACTCCTGCGGCGCTCGCTACCTCGTGGACGGCGGCGAGCAGGGCCGCGCCGGCACCTGCGCCACGCGAGGACTCCGTGATCAGGAATTCCGAGATCCGTAGCTCACCCGCCGACCACTTGCTCGGCTGGAACAAGTCGTAAGTCGCGAAACCGATCGGTGTTTCGTCTTCGACGATCAGCAGTGGCGCCGGTCGCCAGGCGGAGTAGTCGTTGTTGGCTAGCCGCCGTGTGCGGCGCATGATGTCGGCCGGACGGTGCACCTCGAAATGCGCGTGCAATTCGGCTTGCAGCCCGGCGGCCGCCTCCGCGTCAGCGGCGGAGGCGGCCCGGACGAAACGCGTCACGGGTCAGCTCGGGTCGATGCCGTACAGCCGCGCCCAGTTCTCCCGGCTCGTGAGTTCCGGTACGGCCCTGCGATATTCGGCCTGCAGTGCCGGGAGTTCCTTACGGAGCTTGCGCAAGGTGCGGTAGGCGCGGATGAGCAGTGCGCGAGCACGAGCCTTGTCCCGGCGACGTACCCGCACGCCGGACTGGGAAGCGTCGGTGACCACCACGTGCTCGAACAGGCCGATGTGCCACCAGTGCGCGTCCTCGCGGGTGACGCCGATCAGACCGGGCTGCGTGCGGCCGGTCCACTGGGTGATGGCGCGCTTGATCAGCACCAGGGTGACGCGGCTCGGTTCGCCGCTGGCCCGGCGAACCGAGATGTCGGCGGAGTTCACCGGCGGGGTGGCCGCGGGGTGCTTGATCGTCTCGGGGTAGTCGTTGCGGGTGCTGCGGGCGGCGGCCAGCGCGTCGATACCGCCGTCGCGCAACGCCTTCGGACCCTTCATGAAGTCCTCGATGCCCTGCAGCGTGGTGTGCACCAGCCCGTACTGCATGCCGACCAGGTGCTCGGCGATGTAGCGGAAGAACTCGCGCGTGATCGACTTGCCGTCGAGATCGGTGTGCAGGGCGCCGACGATGAGCGAGTTACGGGTGGAGAAGTACCGCGCCCAGTCGTCGTAGTCCTTCCAGTAGAAGTCGGCGTGCCAGACGGCGGCGTTGGGCAGCGTGACGGTGACGAAACCGTGCTCGCGCGCGCGGATGCCGTACTCGACGTCGTCCCACTGGAAGAAGATCGGCACCGGCAGCCCGATCTTCGACACCACCTCGGCCGGGATCAAACAGGTCCACCAGGCGTTGTAGCCCGCGTCGACCCGGCGCTCCTGGTTCTTCTTGAGCATGGAGGTGTTGCGCAGCGCCTTGGGCACCTTCTGGCCGTGCTTGAGCTCGTGCAGGTGCACCTCCTCCGCGCCGACATTGAGGTAGTCGGGGTTGAGCAGGAACAGCATCTGCGCGCCGACCAGGGTCGGTTCGACGGTGAGGTTGGCGAACGCCTGCAGGCGCAGCACGGTCTCGGGCTCGCAGAGGATGTCGTCGTCCATCAGGATGACGTCGGCGTGCTCGTTGGCCGCCGACACCTCGTAGAGGCCACGGGTGAAGCCGCCCGCGCCGCCGAGGTTGGGCTGGCGGATGTAGCGCAGTTTGTCACCGAAATCAGGACGGACCTGCTGGAACAGCGGGCGGTCCTCGACCAGGTCGGTGCCCTGGTCGACGACGTACACCGCGTCGATCGCGGCCAGCACGGTCGCGTCCGAGGCCAGCGCGGCGACGGTGTGCGCGCAGTCCTCGGCCCGGTTGAAGGTGCAGATCGCGATGGCGACCGGGCGCACCTTCTCGGGCGCCTGCGCGGTCCAGGCGAGTTCGGTGATGTCGAGTTCGCCCCCGACGGCGTCGAACTCGAGCCACAACGCACCGCCGTCGACGTACTGATCCAGCGGTGCCGTCAGCGAGACGACCCCGCTGCTCGTTGCCACCAGCGAGGCGATGATCCGGCGGTGCCCGGCGATATCGGAGGCGACCAGCCGCACATTCGCTTTGTTGCCGACCACCAGATGCGCACCCACCGATACCTCGGTGACGGTGGTCCAGCGCTGCCAGTAGCTGGCGGCGAATCGGCCGAAGTAGGTGTTGGTGTGCGCGGTCGCGCCCTTGGGCAGGTGCAGCGAGTGCCGTTCGCGGACGGCGGCACCCCCCTTGACGACGGCGTAGAGGTCGTCGTTCACCCGCGCCGAGGGCCCGGTGAAGATGCCTCGGGCCAGCACCAGCCGCTCGGGCGCTGAGTGTTCACCGCGCAACGATGCGGGCGCGGCCTCGCGCCGATCGTTCGATTCGGTCACGGCTTTGGTAGCCGACTGCTCCATGAAGTCCTCGAAATTCTCGGTATCGACTGCGCCGGCGCAGGCAGTCACGTAAAGAAGGGCGTCGCGGCGGGCGGGGCGAGGATATCAATCACACGCCACCCGCGCGTTGTCAGTGAGGAGTTGCCGCACTCCGCGCGTGTTGCTCATCGCTTGCCGATGAGCCGGTGAAAACGAATTTGCTGTAGGCCCAATAGCGGAATACGACCGCCATCGTCTGCCCGACCACAGTGGCGGAAATGTTGTCCGCCAGCGGTGACGACAGGTCGAGCACATATCGGGAAAAGCCGAGGCAGCCGAGTTGCAGGAGGATCGCTACGACATTGACGATCGCGTACAGAACATATTCCCGAACAGGGCTGCCGGACTTGCGGTGCGAGTAGGTCCACCACTTGTTGCCGAAGTAGGTGACCACCGTCGCCACCACGATCGCGATGATCTTGGCGACCAGCGGCGAGTGATAGAGCACACCTTCGGAGAAGGAGAAACCCCCACCCCAGAACACCAAAAGGTTGTAGGTCCCCGCGTCGACCAGAAACCCGATCGCCCCGACAACAAGAAACGCCGCACCCTGCCGCAAACCCGCTATCACCTTCGACACGAGGGGAACAGCAGGGGGTTCAACTGATTGCGACACGCCATGACGGTAGCCAACCAGCACCCCGACCCCTAGGGAGGGTCGGCCACGCAGTGGCCGGTTCGCGGCCGGGTCGCCGGTTAGCCGCCGTTGCGTAGGCGACGGAGGAGCAAGCAACGGCGGCT
>NZ_JBSFTG010000012.1:0-212030 GCF_053590715.1 Nocardia sp. NPDC003183 | reverse complement strand
ATTGGAAGCCAGGTAACTGGTGTAGGTGACTGGTACTAATAGGCCGAGGGCTTACTACGAAGGTGTTACGCGTCCACTGTGCGGTTTCTGAAACAACAGACACTGCAGCAAACCCCTTGTGGGGAGCGCTGTCTGGTTTCATAGAGTTACGGTAGTTATAGCGGTGGGGAAACGCCCGGTCCCATTCCGAATCCGGAAGCTAAGGCCACCTGCGCCGATGGTACTGCACTCGACAGGGTGTGGGAGAGTAGGACACTGCCGGAACATCTTTGCGAAAGGCCCTCCAACTTCGGTTGGAGGGCCTTTTTGCGTTCCCAGGATACCTCCCGGACCGGGGCGAACAGTCCGAACCATCAACATTTCAGAAATGGGCATGTCGGCGGTTCCGGTCAGCGACGATGATGCGACGTCGCTTCGGGAGGTCACCATGAACTGGCTCTTCACTCACCAGGCACTGCGCCGTTGTGCGGCCGTCCTGGTGCTGCCTGCCGCACTGGTCGGCGCGGTCGCGACCGCGCCACTCGGTGCCGCCGCGCCATCCGCCGATCCACTGATCGGCGCGGTCGGGTCGGTCGCCGGCCTCGCCGGGATCGTGCTGCCGGCCACCTACGGCCCCGAGACGGCGATCGTGGTGCTCGGATACGGTCTGCTGCCCGATGGCACGATGCGGCCCGAATTGGGTAATCGCTTGCACGCGGCGCTGATTCAGGCCTTTATGTCGCCCGCTTCGCCGGTGATCGTGACCGGCGGCAACCCACGCAACGGTGTCACCGAGGCACAGGTGATGGCCGACTGGCTCAATGTTCGTGGTGTGGCCAGGAACCGGTTGCACGCGGAAACCGAAGCCGGTTCCACCGTGCAGAATGCCGAGTTCTCGGCGCGCATGATGGAAGCGCTCGGCGTGACCAAAGCTGTCCTGATCACCTCCGCCGACCATATGCGCCGGGCGCTGGACAATTTTCTGGCGGCCGGTATCCCGGTCGTCGCCACTATGACCCCGGATGTGGCCCCCCTGTGGGCCCAGCCGTACGGCTCCGAAAAATAGGCCCCGGCACCACCATCGGTCGAGGCCATGACTTTCGCTAATGGATAGCCGCGCCGATGTCGGTGGCGCCGATTACGATGCGGGAGGCGTCATCGCGGGTTGCGAGGGTGCGGTGCGGTAATGGCAGACAGGGGAATTCGATGGAACGGCCGGTATGGGCGCCCGAAGGTGTCGATATGCAGCATCCGAGTCCGGCTCGGATGTACGACGCTTTGCTCGGCGGCTCGCACAACTTCGCGGTCGACCGGGACGCCGCGGAGATGGCTACCGGGCTCGTTCCAGACCTGCCGCGGTTGGCGCTGAGTAATCGCGCGTTTCTGCGCCGGGCGGTCCGCTTCATGCTCGATGCCGGAATCCGGCAGTTCCTCGACGTCGGATCGGGCATCCCCACCGCGGGCAACGTGCACGAGATCGTGCACGAGCTCGACCCGGAGGCCACGGTGCTCTACGTCGACATCGACCCGGTGGCCGTCGCTCATTCGCGAACCATTCTGCAGGGCAACGAGCGCGCGGGTGCGATCGAGGCCGACCTACGCAAACCTGTCGACTTGGTCGCCGCGGTGCGCGAGACAGGGTTGATCGACTTCGACGCCCCTGTGGGGCTGCTGCTGATCGCGGTGCTGCATCTGGTGCCCGATGTGGACGATCCGGTCGGCAAGGTGGCAGCGCTGCGCGAAGTGGTGGCAGCGGGTAGTTTTATAGCCATTTCACATCTCACCTCCGAGCTTCGGCCCGATGACGCCGGTAAACTGGGTACGCACTCGGTGAACCAGTCCAAGGTCGGTATTCATTTCCGGTCCAAGGATGAGATCGTCGCGTTGTTCGAGGGATGGGATTCGGTCGAGCCAGGCGTTGTCGAGTTGCCGTTGTGGCGGCCCGAGTCCGAGCGCGATCAGCACGAGAAGCCGGGCCGCTCGCTCGGCATGGGCGGTGTCGCGATCAAGAAATAGACCGCCTGACATGGCGGGTGCGATAGACGATGACAGGTGGATGAAGCAGTGGGGTCGTGGGAGCTGGCGCGGCGGTGGGCGGATGCCCTCGATGGCGTCGTAGCTCCTACCCTCAACCGCTCGCAGATCGAAGAGATGCTGGCTGCCCTGTGCACCGGTCTGATCGACGCGGCACGCGGTGGGGAGGACCCGGACATCGCGCGACGGGCGGCTCGGATGCTGGTCGCCGCCAACTACCGTGACCCGTCGGCGGTGAGCCGTTCGGTGCCGGTGATCTGTGCCGATCTGGTCGAGCTCGTCGCCGACGGCCCGGCCGACCCCGCACTACCGCAGATCCGCGACCGGGCGATCGTCCTGGCCGCCGACTTCGCGGCAGGCTTCACCGCGGCGCTGCGGGCCGCCGCGCTGGCCGAGCAGGAGGCCACGCTGGCCGCGGTGCTCGCCGCGGCGCAGGAGGCGGAGAACCGCCGGGCGCTCTCCGAAGCCCGTTTCGAGGCGGTCTTCGACGGCGCGCTCGTCGGCATCGGCACCGTCGATATGACCGGCCAGGTGATCAACTGCAACGCCATCATGGCCCATATGCTCGGCCAGACCCCGGAGACGATGCCGGGCCGGACCGTCGCCGACATCCTGGGCCCGCAGAACCTGAATTTCGCGTTCGAACAACTCCAGTTGATGGTCGCCGGCGAATCCGAGAGCTTCCGGACCGAGACCGAGCATCTACATGCCGACGGTCGGGTGACCGCGATCGACCTGTCGATGTCGGCGGTGCGCGGCACCGATGGGGGTATCGAGTTCCTGATCGGCGTCGCGGTCGATGTCACCGAGCGCAAGCAGCTCGCCGACCGCCTGTGGCACGACGCCAATCACGACGCGCTCACCGGTCTCCCGAACCGCCCGCACCTGTTCAACCGACTGGCGCAAGCGCAACCGCCGATCGGGGTCTGCTATCTGGACCTCGACGGGTTCAAGGAGATCAACGATCTGTGGGGGCACACGATCGGAGATCGTGTGCTCGAAGTCGTGGCCGACCGGATGCGCGAAGCGGTGCGCCCGGACAAGGCGCTCGCCGCCCGCATCGGCGGTGACGAGTTCCTGGTGCTGGTCGAAAGATGCTCCGGTGAAGCGCAATTGGCGCGACTGGCCGGCGAGCTGCTGTCCGCGCTCACCGAGCCGCTCGAGGTGGACGGACACATGCTCGCCGTGGGCGCCAGCATCGGCACCGCCTTCTTCGAGCAATTGCCCGGCGCCGTAGACGAATTGGTGCACGCCGCCGACGCGGCGATGTACCGCAACAAGAACGACGCGCGCCGCGATCCGGCCCGGTAGCGGTCCGGGCCGGAACCGATCAGACCGATTGCCGCTCGCGCCCGGCCGCTCGCGCCAGTGAACGATCGCGTTGTTCCTCGAAGCGGAGAACGTCCCCGCCCAGCCGATCGAGGAAGGCTGCCAGATCCTCGCGAGCGCGCTCGCCTCGAGGCCCGAAGTCATTGCGCTCGAAGATGTTCCACTTGCGCAGCACCGGCATCAGTACCTCTTCGAGATGCTGGCGCAGATCGTAGATGCCGTGCTTGGCCATCAGCACGCCGTTGCGTCGCCAGCCGGGCATGCCCGCGCCGGGCATCTGGAAGTTCTGCACGATGGTGTTGATCGCCTCGATGGTCTGGTCGGGGGCCAGGTCGAGCGAGGCGGCGCACAGGTTGCGGTAGAAGATCATGTGCAGGTTCTCGTCGGCGGCGATGCGGGCAAGCATGCGGTCGGCGATCGGGTCGTCGCAGACCCGCCCGGTGTTGCGGTGGCTCACCCTGGTGGCCAGTTCCTGGAAGGTCACATAGGCCACGGAGAACAGGAATCCGGCGCCGGTCGAGGCGTGGATGTCGAAGCCCGGCGCCTTGTCGTCCACGACGGCCATCGCCGAATATCCGTTGGTCATGTGGATCATTCGGGCCTGTTCGAGCGCGACCGGGTCGACCCCGCGGGTCACCACCAGGTAGTCGCGCAGTACGATTCCGTGCCGGTTCTCCTCGGCGGTCCAGCGGCCCACCCAGGTGCCCCAGGCGCCGTCCTTGGAGAAGTTCTCGGCGATCTCACGGTGGTAGGAGGGCAGGTTGTCCTCGGTGAGCAGGTTGGTGACCATGGCCGCCTTGGCGAGTTCGCTGAGGGCGGATTGTTCTGGGTCCCAATCGATTCCGCCCATGGACGCGAAGTTGCGGCCACGGTCCCACGGCACATAATCGTGCGGGTGCCAGTCCTTGGCCATCGATAGATGGCGGTCGACATTGCTCGCGGCGATGGGTTCCAGCTCGATCAGTAGTTCCAGTTGGGTCAGGTTCCTGGCCACGCTCGTTGCCCTTTCCGGTTAGTGAAAAGCGAGAGTTGCGTCGGTCCGGTAGTGTTGCCCGTCGTCACAATAGACCCGGCGCATCGCGCCTGGAAACGACACGGTGTTCCTTCGCACTGTTTCGGAATTTGGGCGCGTCGCGCCGTGTGCATATACGCTCCACCAGTTCAGCTCCATCAGCGGTTCCCGTTCAGTCGTGGCATAGCTAGAGAGAGTGAGCGAAAAATTATGACGGACATCGTGGTCACGAGCCTGGCGGCGACCACGTCGATCGCGGGCGACGTCGACTCGACCTGGAAAGGTCTGCTCAACGGCGAGAGCGGAATCGACGTCTTGGAAGACTCCTTCATCGACGATTTCGAACTGCCGGTGCGGATCGGCGGCCACCTGAAGGTGTCGCCCACCCTCTCGCTCACCCGCGAAGAGGCGCGCAAACTGTCCTACGTCGAACAGATGGCCGTGGTTCTCGGCCGCGAGGTGTGGCGCAACGCGGGCAGCCCCGTCGTGGACCGCGACCGGCTCGGCGTCTCGATCGGTACCGGCCTCGGCGGCGCGGAATCGCTGATCTACGCCCGTGATCGGCTGCGCAACGGCGGTTACCGCAAGGTCTCGCCGTTGACCGTGCAGGCCATCATGCCCAACGGTCCCGCGGCCTGCGTCGGCCTCGAATTGGGTGCGCGGGCCGGGGTTTCCACTCCGGTGTCGGCCTGCTCGTCGGGCTCGGAGGCGATCGCCAACGCGTGGCGGATGATCATGATGGGCGATGCCGACATGGTGGTGACCGGCGGTGTCGAGGGCTCCATTCAGGCGGTGCCGATCGCGGCGTTCACGCAGATGCGAGCCATGAGCACCCGCAACGACGATCCCAAGGCGGCCTCGCGTCCCTTCGACGCCGACCGTGACGGGTTCGTCTTCGGCGAGGCGGGCGCGATGATGGTGATCGAGACCGAGGAGCACGCGAAGGCGCGGGGCGCGACGATTCACGCCCGGCTGCTCGGCGCGGGCGTCACCTCCGACGGATTCCACCTCGTCGCACCGGATCCCGAGGGCACCGGCGCCGCGCGGGCGATGACGCGGGCGATGCAGACCGGCGGGATCAGCCGCACCGACGTCACCCACATCAACGCCCACGCCACCGCGACCCCGATCGGCGACACCGCCGAGGCCAATGCGATCGCGAAGGCGATCGGCTCGCACGCGTCGGTGTACGCGCCGAAATCGGCTCTCGGGCATTCGATCGGCGCGGTCGGTGCGCTCGAATCGGTGCTGACGGTGCTCAGTGTGCGCGACGGCATCGTGCCGCCCACGCTGAATCTGGACAATCAGGACCCCGAAATCGATTTGGACGTGGTGTCGGGTCAGGCGCGGCGTGGTCGCATCGATTACGCGGTGAACAACTCCTTCGGTTTCGGCGGTCACAACGTGGCGATCTCGTTCGGACGGTATTGACGATTCGCCTTGTGGTGGCGGATTCGGAGTCAATGTGCGTTGAAAAGGATTGGGAATGATCGGCGAGACTTTCGACGACTATGTAGACGAACTGGGGACTATCCGGATTCCCGGTGATCAGACCCTGATCGACTTCGTCGACAAACACAGCGAGGCCAACGGGGACGACCTGGCCTATCGCTTCATCGACTATTCGACAGAACGTGAGGGGGAATACCAGGAGCTGACCTGGCGTGAGTTCGGCGTGCGGCTGCGCGCGGTGGCCGCGCGATTGCAGCAGGTGACCCAGCCCGGCGACCGGGTGGCGGTGCTGGCGCCGCAGGGCCTCGACTATGTCGTCGCGCTGTTCGCGGCGGTGTACGCGGGGAATGTGGCTGTGCCGCTGTTCGATCCGGAGGAGCAGGGCCACAGCGACCGGCTGCACGCCGTACTCGGCGACTGCGAACCGGCCGCGGTACTCACCGTCGGTAGCGCGGCGGCCGGCGTGCGCAACTTCTTCCGCGAACAGCCCGCGGCGCAACGGCCCAGAATCATCGCGGTCGAGGCGATTCCCGACACCGTCGGCACGCGCTGGCGCAGGCCCGACATCAATATCGACAGCGTGGCGTATCTGCAGTACACCTCCGGGTCCACCAGGGTGCCCGCCGGTGTCGAGATCACCCACCGCTCGGTGGGGACCAACCTGCTGCAGATGATCGATGCCATCGGGATCACCGAGAACGCCCGCGGGGTCACCTGGCTGCCGCTGTTCCACGACATGGGGCTGCTCACGGTGATCCTGCCGACCATCGGTGGCAAGTTCATCACCATCATGTCGCCCAGCGCGTTCGTGCGCAGGCCCGCGCGCTGGATCAAGGAGCTGGCCGCGCAAGCGGACGGCGCCGAAATCTATTCGGCGGCACCGAACTTCGCGTTCGAACACGCGGCGATGCGCGGGTTGCCCAAGGGAGACGAATCGCTCGACCTGTCGAACGTGATCGGTCTGATCAACGGCAGTGAGCCGGTGTCGGTGGCCTCGATGCGCAAGTTCAACGAGGCGTTCGCGCCCTACGGGCTGTCCAAGACCGCGATCAAGCCGTGCTACGGGATGGCCGAGGCGACGCTGTTCGTGTCGGCGACCAAGCGTGACGACGAGGCGCGGGTGGTCTATGTCGATCGCGGCCAGTTGAACGACGGCCGGATGGTGGAGTGCGACGAGCACGCCGAGAACGCGGTGGCGCAGGTGTCGTGCGGACACGTGGCGCGGTCACAGTGGGCGGTGATCGTCGATCCCGGTACCGGGATCGAGCGTCGCGACGGCGAGGTCGGCGAGATCTGGCTGCACGGTGACAATATGGGCATCGGGTACTGGGGCCGGGCAGAGGAGACCGCGGAGACCTTCCGCAATCGGGTGGTCGCGCGCATGCCGGTCGGTAGTCGCGCCGAGGGTGCGCCCGATGACGCGAAGTGGATGCGCACCGGCGACTACGGCGCCTATCACGACGGCGAGCTGTTCATCACCGGCCGGGTGAAGGACCTGGTGATCGTGGACGGGCGCAACCACTACCCGCAGGATCTCGAATACTCGGCGCAGGAGGCCAGTACGGCGCTGCGGCCCGGCTTCATCGCGGCCTTCTCGGTGCAGGCGGGCCAGTTGCCCGCACCGGTGCTTGAGGCCGGGACGGTGTCCGATCCGGCGGCGGAGCAATTGGTGATCGTCGCCGAAAGAGGGACGGGCGCGGCGAAACTCGAGCCGGGCCCGATCACGGACGCGGTGCGCGCGGCGATCGCCCGCAGGCACGGGGTGATGGTGCGCGACCTGTTGCTGGTGCCCGCGGGATCGATTCCGCGGACGTCGAGCGGGAAGATCGCCCGACGGGCCTGCAAGGCCGCGTATCTGGACGGGACGCTGCGCGGTGGATACCGGCAGCAGGCCTATCCGGACGCACCGGAGGAGTGAGAGACGGTCGGCCACTGGGCATTCCGGTGGCCGACCGATATCCGCCTTGTGCGTCCGGCTCCGGGGCCCGGCTGACGCGGCGCAGGTCGCTCAGTTGACGCAGGGAATGGTGTCGCCGATGTTGGTGGACAACGGTTTTCCCTGGTCGGGCAGCGGCATCGAGCCGGATGTCGTGGTCGTGGGGGGCGTGGTCGTCGATGTGGTCGGGCTCAGCTCGGTGGGCATCGTGAAGTCCGCGCCGAGCGCGACCTTGATCCGCCCGTCTTCGATCGACGGCGAGGCGGAAACCGGCAGCCCGCCGAGAAGTTCCGCCAGCGCACGCGCATCGTCGGCGGCACCGAGGCCGTAGGTGATGGCCGAGTACTGGCCGTCGCTCGAATCACCGTTGCCGATCAGGCCCGCACCGTAGCCCCGGCTCGTCAGCGCGGCCGAGAGCGCCGCCGCCTGCCCTTTCTCGGTGCCCACATTGTGCACATCGACCACGCTCGTCAGGGGCGATGCCGTGGTCGTGGTCGCCGGCACCTCCTGGCCGAAGGCCGCCCGCACCTCCCGTTTGATCGCGGCCGGGTCGACGATGTTCACGTCCTGACCGTCGATCACGTCGTAGCGCACCACCGGCAGCGTGCGGAATTCGACCGGTACCGAGCCGGCGGAGCCCATGTCGCGGGCGAAGTCGAACAGGTTCCAGCCGTCGGAGAGCACCACGTCACGGTGCGCCACGTCCATCAGTTCCGTGAGTTGGCTCAGGTTGGTCAGCGTTCCGGAGTCCTTGAGCGACTTGGCGACCGAGGTGAGGAAAGCCTGTTGACGATGGGTGCGGTCGAGGTCGCCGTTGAGCAGTCCGTGACGTTGGCGGACGAACGCCAGGGCTTGTGAACCATCGAGGTGCTGCCTGCCCGCGGGGAAACTCGCGCCGGAGAACTCGCTGTCGTCGACGGCGTGGTTGAGACACACGTCGACCCCACCGACAGCGGTGGCCAGGTCATAGAAGCCCGCGAGGGAGATCTCGGCGAACCGGTCGATCGGAACCCCGACGAGATTGCGGACGGTGGTAACGATGGACGCGCGTCCGGCCTCCCGGCCGCGCCGCTCCAGTACCACCGGATCCTTTTCGCCCTGGTCGATCAACTTCGCTTGCACCGCGGCCTTTTTCAAGCCGTACGCCTCTTTGATCTTGATCTGTTGGTAGCCGGGGATTCCCGTCACCGGCACATAGTTGTCGCGGGGGATGGAGAAGGCGACGACCTTGCTCTTGTCGGCCGGAATGTGCAGCAGGATCAGCGAATTCGCGTTGTAGCCGCCCTCGGTGCCGTCACCGGCGTGCAACTGGTCGAGCACCTCTTTCGGCAGGTCGTTGCCGTTGAGATCCTTGCGGGTGTCCAGGCCGATCAACAGGATGTTGACGGCGCCGCCGCCGGAACGCGGGGCGTCCTCACCGAGTGCGGTGGAATGGGTGAAGCCGGAATCGAAGTCCTGCTTGGCCGACCAGGCCAGGCCGGTGCCCGCGAGAACGGCCAGTGCGGTGGTGGCCACGAGCATTCTGGCCATGATCAACCCGGCTCGGCGAGCGCGGCCGCGCCGTGGCGCGCGAGGGTCGGTGGCGGCGTGCTTGCCGACGCGCTGTGGTCCCCGTCGTGCTGTCTCCCGGCGCGGCGGCGGCGGAAAGTCGTTGTCCCCGTTCACCGCAGCGCGCTACCTGCCTGCCACTGTTCCCACGGCACACTCCAGTCGCCGTTCTGCCACACCTCGAGCGGGGCGCCGCCGGTATTCCTGATCTCGACCACGTCGCCGGGTTGGGAGAAATTGTAGAACCAGCGCGCGTTCTCGCCGCTGAGATTGAGGCAGCCATGTGAGACGTTGGTGTTGCCCTGCGCCCAGATCGTGTCGTCGAGTTGGTGCAAATAGATGCCGTCGGTGCTGATCCTGGTCGCCCAGCCGATGGATTCCTTGTAGCCGAGCCGGGAGTTCACCGGCAGGCCGTAGGTGGAGGAGTCCATGATCACCGGATTGGCTTTGTCCATCACGGTGTACACCCCGGGCTGGGTCCAGAAGGTGATGGTCTTGCCCGCGACGGTCTGGCTACCGCCCATGCCCAGCGAGGTGGGCATCGTCTTGATCAGCGTGCCGTTCTCGTACACCTGCACCTGCTTGTCGTTGTCGTCGACGATCGAGACGTGCGAGGGGCCGATGGTGAAGCTGGTCTTCGTGTCTTCCTGGCCGTAGAGGCCACCGCCGAGATCCTTGCCGTAGATGTCGGCGGTGAGCGTCACTTTCGTGCCGGGCGTGTAGTAGTTCGCGGGCCGCCAGTGGGCGTTGCGGTTGTCGAGCCAGTACCAGGAGCCGGTGACGGGCGGATCGGTGGTGACCGACAGGTGCTTCTCGGCCGTCGCGCGATCGGGCACGTCCTCGTCGAAGTGCGCGACAACGACGGTGCCGACGCCGAAAGTGCCCGACGAGGAGAGTTCCGTGCCGCCCGTGGTTCGGAAATAGACCTTGGTCTGGTTGTTCGGCGCCAGCGTGGTGAACGACGAGGTGATCGGCCCGACCCGGCCGGTGACGGTGACCGCCTCGGCCGTGACCGTGTAGGTGTGGCCGTAGCCCAGTGGTTCCGACGGTTTCCATGCCGACTGGTCGGGGGTGAGGATGCCGTCGACCGTGCCGCCCTGCTCGTTGGTCATCGTGACCGCGGTGAGCTGCCCGTCGCTGGTACTCACACGCACCGGGCCCAGCGGATCGATCTCGGTCGCGCCGTCTTCCGGCGCGACCGAGATCGCCGGGGCCGGTGGGGCGGCGGATTCGGTCCCGGATTCGGTGGGTGAGCCGCCGCAGGCCGCGACCAGCACCAGGAGTCCGGCGGCTAGGCCGGCTCGGAAACGTCGTCCTGACATGCGCCCCTCCTGTGCTCGGTGCCGCTCAGCTCTGCAGGCCGACCTCGACGTCGAGCGAGAGGTTGATCTTGTCGCCGATCACGGCGCCGCCGTCGGCCATCGGGATGTCGGTGGTGAGGCCGAAATCGCGGCGGTTGATGGTGGCGGTCGCGGAGAAACCGGCGACCGGGGCGTCGGCCATCCCGGGGCCGGTGCCGAGGAATTCGACCTCGAGGGTCACCGGGTGGGTGTTGCCGCGGATGGTGAAGTCGCCGGTGACGGAGAACTCGGTGCTGCGCGCCGTGAAACCGGTGGCCTTGAAGGTGGCGATCGGGTGGTTGGCGACGTCGAAGAAGTCGGCGCTGGCCAAGTGCCCGTCTCGTTGCGCGTTGTCGGTGGTGACCGAAGCCACCTTCATCTCGACATCGGCATCGGCGGAGCCGTCGGGATGAACCACGAGCGTGCCCGCGAAATCGGTGAATCGGCCGCGCACTTTGCTCACCATCAGATGGCGCACGGAGAACTGGAGCGTGGAATGCGCCGGGTCGATGACCCAGGTTCCAGCGGGTAGTCCGGTAGGGGCCGACATGGTCTCTCCTCACTTGGCGATCCGGCCGTGTGGGCCGACGGGCGTGAAGCGATAGCGCCAACCAGCGTAACCCCGTTCACCGCGGGCGGGTCAGTCCTCGCTGGTGGCGCGTTCGCCGAGAAACCGCAGGAGCGCGGGATCGGTGGAGGTGAAGCGGTCTGCTTCCTGCCCGCCGGTGCACTCGTAGAGGGCGATGGTCACGGAGTCGGGTCGGCGGCTGACGACCCGCCAGACCGCGCCGGAATCCTGCCAGCGGAGAAGGGTTTCGACGGGGTCGGTGCTCACTCGATCCACCGTAACGCGCGGTCGCGGATCGTCGGGGTCGGCCGATGCGCGGGCGACGGCTTCAGCGGGACAGGGTTGCGCTCAGATCCGTTCGCGGTAGTTCGCGGCGACGAGCGCGAGGCAACCGGCGGCGATCGCGGCGGTGACCAGATACATGGCGGGGTAGCCGAAACCGAGGCCGCTGTGCAGGGACGACAGGACCGCGGGCACGCCGAAGCCGAGGTAGCTCACCGAGTAGAAGACCGCGTTCAAGCCCGCGAGGTCGCCGGGGCCCGCGAGACGTTCGATCTGCTGCAGCCCTGCGACGAGGCCGATGCCGTAACCGCTGCCGAGCACCACGGCGGTCAGCAGCGTCACCCAGATGCTCAAAGTGGCCGCCGTCCACGCCGCCAGAACCATGCCGGTGGTGAGCAGCACGAGCGCGACCACCGCCGCGCGCGCGGTGCCAGGGCGGTCGATGCGTCGCGCCACCGATTGGATGGTGAATCCGCAGCCGAGCGTCACCATGGTGACCAGGGCGGAGAAGGCGATCGGGGCCTGCTGCACGCGCGGCAGCATCAGCGTCGGCAGGACCGCGTAGGCGGTGGCGTTGGCGGTGAACAGCCACAGGGCGATCGGCACCGCCACCCGCAGGAATCGCCGGTGCCCGGCGGCGGGGATCTTCAAGTCGTCGCGCAGCCTGCCCGGATTCGCTCGGCGGGTCACGGTTTCCGGTGTTCGAGCCACCCAGAACGCGGTCGCGACGCAGAGCGCCGCATTGACGAGATAGGCGGTCGAATCGGGCAGCGGACCCCACTGCGCGAGGGTTCCCGCCACACCCGCGCCGAGGGCGAACCCGGCGGTCAGGCTCATCGCGGATCGCCGGGCCCCCTTGCCTGTGGCAGCGGCGGCGAAGGGAGGTTGCGACAGTTCCTTGAGCCAGCTGCCGCCGACCGCCATCGCCAGTCCGAGCGCGACACCGCACAGCATCCGCCCGGCCGCCAGCATCGGCACCGAGGCCGCGCCCACCGCGAGCAACAGCGAACCGGCCGCGGCGATCAGTGGGGCGGGCAGCATCAAGGGGCGGCGGCCGAACCGGTCGGACAGTGGGCCGCCGATGAGCAGGGCGGGCACGATGCCAAGGACGTAGTAGAACAGCAGCAGGTCGACCGCGGTCAGCGCAAGGCCGTGGGCTTTGTACATCACCAGCAGCGGCGTGAACTCGTTGCCGCCCCACGCGATCGCCACCATGGCGGCGGACACGCCCAGCCAGGCGCGGGTGACGGAGACAGCACTGGGCCGCTCGGTGGTGAGAATCGCCATCACAGGCCCTTTCCGTTGTGCGCGCACCGGAATTCATGGATGTGGCGGTCGTACGGTCGCCGATCTGCTCGGCCGGACACCGCTACTCCCGCCGCCCGCGCACAGGGCGAACTGGTGGCAACCGGTCTCATTTTAGGGGCGGCCGGTCGCTGTATTACCGTCGGCCTGTGCGTGAGCTGCGGATGGGGTGTGCGATGTGGACGCATCCGCAGTGGCAGCAGCGGTTGCCCGCGCCGGGGGAGCGCCTGCGTGCCTACGCCGGGCACTGCGGTGCGGTCGAGGGCAACACCACGTTCTACGCGACGCCGTCCGCGTCCACCGTCGAGTCATGGGCGCGACAGACTGCGCCCGATTTCCGGTTCGTGCTCAAGCCGCCGAGGGCGGTGACGCACGAGCGCCGGCTCGTCGACGCGGGCGCCGAACTCGGGGCGTTCCTCGACGTGATGGCACCGCTCGGGCCGCGGGTGCACGCGTTGTGGATCCAGTTGCCCGCCTCGTTCGGCCCGACCGATCTCGGCGCCCTCGCGCGCTTCCAGCGCGAGTTGCCCGGTGGACTGCGCTGCGCGGTGGAAGTGCGTCATCCAGCGTTCTTCGACGACGAGCGGGCCGCGGTGCAGCTGGAACGGGTGCTCGGGCGGATCGGGGCCGAATGGGTGCCGTTCGACACGACGGTCCTGTTCGACGGGCCACCGGGTGACCCCTCCGAATTCGAGGCACGGGCGAAGAAGCCTCGCGTTCCGCGCCGGACGCGGGCGCTCACCGAGTACCCGATCGTGCGCTACCACGGGCGCGCCGACACCGACCGCACCGTCGCGGGCTGGCAGCCGTGGGTGGAGACGGTCGCGGGTTGGCTGCGCGAAGGTCGCTCGCCGACGGTCTTCGTGCACACGCCCGACAATGCCGCGGCCCGTGGCCTGGCACGCCGTTTCCACGATGAGGTCCGCGCGATCGTCCCCGACCTGCCCGCCCAGCCGACACCCGAGTCCGACGAGCCGATGACGCTGTTCTGAGCGGATGTCCGGAATCCGGCCAGGTTCTCAGAGGCTGCTCTTATCGAGCGTTGTCGCTTCATGCCGACGTTGGCATGAAGGTTGACCGACACCCGATCCGCAGAGCCCGGGCTGTTCGAGAGAAACTCCGTTTCGCCGAGCGGCGCCCATCGTGGACACCTAGGGTTGGTTCGGGGGTGCCGGGGGGTTCGCACACGCCCGTGAGATCTACTTCGGAGTGACGAATTGACCGAGCACACAAGCGAACTCGACCAGGCGATCGCCGAACGACTCGAACCGTGGACCGCCCGGCTCGGCGCCGACCGCAAGGCCTATTTCCATCATGTGCTGCGGGTATTGCGCTCAGCCGATCTCCTGTTCGCTCGCAGCGGCGAGCCGGGGCCGCCGCCGAGCGCGCGGGAGGAGTTCCGCACCGCGGCGACCTTCCACGATCTCGGCATCTGGGCGGCGTGCACCTTCGACTATCTCGAACCGTCGTGCGCGCTGGCGGGCGACTGGCTGATCACGCACGACCGGGAGGACATCGCCGAGCTCGTCGCCGAGATGATCCGCGACCACCATCGTGTGCGCCCGGCGGGCGCCGCGACCGATCCGGTGGAGCTGTTCCGGCGGGCCGATCTGATCGACGTGACGTTCGGTGCGCGCCGCTACGGACTGCCATACGCGGCCTACTCCGCACTGATGCGGCGGTACCCGGACAGCGGCTTCCATCTCAAGCTGGTGGAGCTGACAGTCCGGCGCGCGCTCATCCATCCGTTCTCACCTTTACCGATGATGCGCTGGTGAGAGGCTATTTCGGCAGCACTATTGTCACGACGCCAATACTGCGGCACACTGGTGTCCGTAACCACCGGTCACGCCTGGACCGGTGCTGTGCCGAGCCGAACAAGGAGACTCGATGGCCGCCAATCGGTCCAGCTGGATGAACGAGGACCTGGACGCCCTGCGTGACATGACCCGTGCGTTCATGGCCAAGGAACTTGTCCCCAACATCGACAAGTACCGCGAGCAGCACCACGTCGACCGCGACCTGTGGAACAAGGCGGGCGAAGTCGGCCTGCTGTGCATCTCGATCCCCGAGGAGTACGGCGGCGGTGGCGGCACCTTCGCGCACGAGGCCGTGCTCATGGAGGAGCAGGCCCGCGCGGTCGACACCTCGTGGGGAATCAGCCTGCACAACGGCATCGTGGCCCACTACCTCCTCGCCTACGGCACCGAGGAGCAGAAGAAGCACTGGCTGCCCAAGATGGCCAGCGGCGAGGTCGTCGGCGCCATCGCGATGACCGAGCCCGGCACTGGCTCCGACCTGCAGGCCGTCAAGGCCAAGGCGATCCGTGACGGCGACGAGTACGTCATCAACGGCTCCAAGACCTTCATCACCAACGGCGCACAAGCCGACTTGATCATCCTGGTCGCCAAGACCGACCCCACTCAGGGCGCCTCCGGCGTCTCGCTGGTCCTGGTCGAGGCCGATCGCGAAGGGTTCCGTCGCGGTCGCGTGCTCGACAAGATCGGCCAGAAGGGCCAGGACACCTCCGAGCTGTTCTTCGAGGACGTGCGCGTCCCGGTGACCAACCTGCTCGGCACCCAGGAGGGTCAGGGCTTCATCCAGCTGATGCAGCAGCTGCCCCAGGAGCGCCTGATCGTCTCGATGGGCGCGGTCGCGGGCATGGAGGTCGCCCTCGACCACACGCTGCGCTACACCAAGGAGCGTGAGGCGTTCGGCCGTCCGGTGTTCGGTTTCCAGAACACCAAGTTCAAGCTGGCCGAGGTCGCCACCGAGGCCCGCATCGCGCGCGTGTTCATCGACGACTGCGTCGAGAAGCACCTCCGCGGCGAACTCGACATCCCCACCGTCGCCATGGCGAAGTGGTGGACCACCGACAAGGCGATGCAGATCGCCGACACCTGTCTGCAGCTGTTCGGCGGCTACGGGTACATGAACGAGTACCCGATCGCCCGCATGTGGGTCGACAACCGCGTCCAGCTGATCTACGCGGGCACCAACGAGATCATGAAGGAAATCATCGCCCGGAGCCTGTGATACTCCAGCTCGATCGGTGATCGCGACCGGCCGTGAACTCTTGTTCGCGGCCGGTTTTCGCTGTTGGGGGGTCATTTCGTGACCTATCCGTCGTCCCCGCCGAGACGAATGTCCTTCGACAAGCGGTACAAAACCGACGACGGGGACGGTGCGGCAACAGTGGACACGGACGGCAGCGGTTCGACGGGACGACCCGGACCGGAACCGGTACTGCCGGACCGAGCACAGATGATGCAGGCGGTCTGCGGGGTCGCCGGTGCGAGTGATCCCGTCCTCTCCGCCGCGCACGAGCTGGCCACCCTGCACGAACGCCGCGAACAGCAGATTCCCGGCGATACCAGCGAGATCGACTGGGCGCGTGCGCGTCTGGTCTGCGAGATCGACCGCTGGGTGGTGATCCGCTCACCCACTCCGGCGACCTCCGCACCCATGCACACCGAGAGCATCGGCGCCGTCGTGGACCGCATGGCCCATTTCGCCGCGCTCACCTACCGCGCGCTGGCCTGCGGGGCCGAAGCCCAACTGCGTGCCGCGCAACTGCGCCTGCACGAATTGGCTTGTGGTTACGACGATCTCATCGCCGAGGTAGCCAGTGGGGCGCGGCGGCTACCCGACGGACTCGACGGCGACCCACCGCACAGCGATGGGACACAGCAGCTGCGGAAGATGCCGCGCGACGACTAGCGGCGGCGTCATCGCTTTCCGGTCGCTACCTGGGCGATCAACGTCCACATCACCGCCCACGGGTGTTCAGCCGGGCGCCGTACTGTCAGCGAGAGACGGCGAACGGAGCCCGGCATGCTCGATCCGCGACTGCACACCGCATGGTTGGTCAACGCCGCCTCGGGGGCGGCGGCGGCCACCGTGCGTGCGCCGATGGCGCGGCCGTATTCGTGGAGCGGCGTGCGTGATCGGCTCGTCGTCACCGATCTCGAGGTCGTCACGGTCACTCACGACACGGCGATCCTCACGTGGTCGACCCATCGACGTGATCGCGCGGGACAGCTTCGCCCGGCCGCGGCCGACACCGAAGTATTGCTCGCGCCCGCCGACAGCTCGGCCACACCGGTGACCCGCTACCTCGACGGCCGTCGCACCGCGCACCACTACGCGCAAGTGCGCGGTCTCGAGCCGGGCCGCCGATATCGCTTCCGGGCCTGCTCCGACGGCGAAACCGCTGTTCCCGGCCGTACCTGGGTGACTCGACGCCCGGGAACTCCGGAGGTCACGGGCGTTTTCCTCACCGCGCCGCCACCGCCGGGGCGACTGCTGCGCACGATCGCCCTCGCCAACGACCTGCACTGGGGCGAGGACCGCAGCGGCTTGATCGTCGCCGGGCTGCCGCCGGGTCTGCGCCACGACGACGGCCACTACCCGCAGGTGATGACCGAGGCACTGCTGCACGACATCCGCCGACCCGAGCGCGCGGCCGATCATCTGGTGGTCGCGGGCGATCTCACCGATTGTGGCACCGCTGAACAGTGCGCGGGCATCGCGGCGCGTCTGGACGCCTGGGGCAGGGCGGGCAGCGACCACTTCGTCTGCCGTGGCAATCACGACGTTCCGCGCGGCGCGAATGATCACTGGGGCCAGGTGTTTCAGCCGTTCGGGCAACTCGCCTGCCATGAGCTGGGTGGCTTGCGCCTGATCGGTCTCGACACCACGCGCAGGCGTGGTTCCGGCGGCACGATCCACGCCGACCAACTCGCCGAGCTCCGCGCGACCCTCGCCGCCGACCCCGACCGCCCGACGCTGATCTTCGGCCACCACCCCGCGACCCGCTATGCGGCACTGAGCAACCCCGGCGGCCCCGGTTTCGTTCTCGATCGTGCGAGCGTGGCCGCACTGCAAGCCTGCTACCGAACGGCCCCTGGCGTATTCCTGCACCACAGCGGCCACACCCACCGGAATCGCCGCAGCCGCCCCGATTCCGGCCGCGTCGAATACCTGGAGGTAGCGGCCGTGAAGGAGTACCCCGGGGGCTACGCCCTGCTGCGCATCTACGAACACGGCTACACCGTCCATTTCCACCGTATCGCCGCCGCGGCGGCGCTGGCCTGGACTAGCCGGACCCGCAGGCAATACTTCGGCCTTCACCCCGACCACGCTCTCGGCAGCCTTTCCGATCGCAATCACCGCGCACCCCATGACTTCTCGGGAGTCACCGCGCTGCGTTGAGGCAGTCGACGGACCTCGCTCAGGAGCTCGTCGAAATCGACTTCGGCATCCACGCTTCGACCGTCGGTGGCGATCAGAACATCCGCACCGCGACCAAGCGCCAGCTGTCCTTGGTCGACTCGATGCGGCCGGCGATAGCGAGAGTCCGCGGCCCACGCTGATACGAAGCGAAGACTTCGGCGGCACCGTCTTGTGTCGCGGTCAGTTTCACGCGGGTCAGGGTGGCGCTGCCCAAGCCCCGGCCGGGGACCAAGTCCTGCGCGAGCATGGTGTTGATGGCGGCGAGTACGCGCGCGTCTGTGTGAGCGCGCAGGTGAGTCGACGATCTGCGCCGATCGACCACCTCCAAGAGCAGCCGGAGCACCTGCTCGGCAAATCGTTTTGCGGTCGCGACAGATTCGCCGGTCGGCGCTGCCTGCGTGCAGGAGGCGCGCACTGCCCTGCGGATACTCGCCGGCGTTCCGCCCGCGGCCCTCGGTCGACCGGAACCAGTAACCCGGTGGGGCACAGCGGTATTCACGGCGACAGAACGCGGCACCTCTTCCCCACCCTCCAACCGCGGCTCGCAATGCGGCGCGGGCGACAACACCGTTCCCTCCGTAGACATGCTCGTCCCCTTCGAGTCAGTCCACCCACTCCCCAGTGGTGGCGGACAGCATGACACGGAGCTCCGACAAGTGTCCGCGAAATCAACGCAGGTCACCTCGAGATGTCCGCTCTGAGTGCACTTGAAACCTGGAACTGTCCTGTGGCTGCGCGTTCAGTGTGGTGCCGGTGGCCTGTGTCACACTCGCTGATGATGAGCCGCCACACGGCTGTCGAACGCGGTCCGCAATGTAAGCGGATCGGGTTTCCCCGTTGCGAGAGTAAGGGCAAAACTGTCCCGTCGTTTCGGCTCCGCAGCATCCAGGCGAAAACCGGGCGGGCGTCTGTCCGGGTCGGTGACCACGACACAGCGCGGTCAGTGACTCTGCCGGGGTCAGCCGAATCGTCCGCTCTGCATCCGGCGCACCGTCATGAGCCGCGTGAAGACAGTGATTGCCAGGGTTGGGTCGGGATCGACCGCGCCGCGTTGTGGTCACGATCTGCGCTGAACCCACACTCGCAGAGGAACACTCGATCCGCCGACGACAGGGCCGCACTGATCGTTCCACAGGCAGAGCACCGTTTTGCGAGAAAACGACTTCGCCAGGTGTCGTTCCTGACTCAGCCCAGCGGCCAACGGTTCAGGAGCGGTATCGCAGCGGGCGACCTCCACCCCGTCGGCAATAGCGGCGACAGCAAATACTGTCAGCCCGACGACGCCCGAGAAGGGCGGTGCCTGAAAACTATCGGAGTTTCCAGACATGCTGTAAGAATGGTCCGTGCCGTTCACACCTGTGGTCACCTGCCTGCCTTCGCGCGCCCGGGGCGGTGGTCTGGCATGACGATCGAATCCGGTCTCGAGGACGACGTCAGCCAGCTCGCCCAGCGAGTCGAACGTGCCCGCGGGCGTCTCGCTTACCAATTCGATCCGGCCCTCACCGACGCGCTCTCCGAAGATGAGCTGCGCGCCGAACGCGAACTCGCCGAACGCATCCGTGAACAGGATCGCGAACAGCGCTGGAAGCACACCCAGGCGATGGCGTCCGCATCGGACCGCAGCCGACAGACCACCGAAGCGATCGAGAAGGCCGACATGCGAGATCTGCTGCTCGCCAGGAAGGCGATGGCGTCCCAGCGTCGCGAATCGAGCCCGCACGCGAAGCTCGCTTCGCTGTATCGGCACCGGTCGTGGTCGCTGAAGGCACTGGCCGGCGTGGTCGGCGCGGGCATGCTGTGGTCCGCGGTGAACGTGCAGCAGAACATCGCGCCCGGTGGGCCGAGCGATCCGCTGTTCTGGTTCAGCTATCTGCTCGAAGCGATGATCAGCGTGTGTCTGATCATCATCATGGTCGGCACGAACAAGGTCGCCGAGTGGGGCGTGATCGACAACCGCCGCCAGGTCGCGCTCGCCGAGCTCGCGCTGCTGGGGCTCACCGTCACCCTCAACACCTATCCCTACGTGCGGGAAGGGCGCTGGTACGACGTTGCCGTGCACGCGGTCGCGCCGGTGATGATCGGTGTCGCGCTGCTGATCCACGACGCGGTCAGCGCCCGGTACGGCTTGGCCATCACCCGCGCGACCAGCCAGGTCAGGGACCTGCCCGACCCCGCCGACAACATCCTCGGCCGCCAGGCCACCGAGGGTATCCGCCTCACCTACACCCCGCCGATGACGGGCGCGGCTCGCGCCGAGGCGATCGCTGCCACCGAAACGGCCGCTACCACGCCGATCACCCGCGAACCCGCCTGGACCCCCACCGAGCCGGTTGCCAACGGCAACGGCCGCTCGCCGGAGAAGCGCAAGCGCTTCGGCATCGGCAAGCCGTCTTCCGCGGACAAGGCCACCGCCAAGAAGTCCGCTCCCGCGCCCGTGGTGGCACCGGAGCCCGCCAAGGAGCCGGCCAAGCCGGAGCCGGCCACCGATTCGGTTCCCGCCGCCCGCAAGAGCGCCATCTCCGACATCGAGGCCCGGGTCGAAAAGGCTTTCGCCGAAGCCAATTTCGGATACGAGGCGATCGAGCCGACCAGCATCTACGACACGGGCCAGTTCCGCATCGCGGAGAGCCTGGAACAGGAACTCAACGACATGCGTGAGGCCCGCCGCCAGGCCCGCAAGGAGCGCGCGAACTAGCAGGCAGGACACAGGCCGATACCCGCGACCGCGCGGGTATCGGCCTTTTCCGTGTTCGGGTCAGCCGAAGATGCTGCCGCCGGTGCCCGCTTGCTGGCCGCCGCCGGTGCCGCCGATGAGGCCGCCCGGGGGAAGTTCGGAGGGCTGGACGATGACGAAGCCGCGGCCGGAGAACGCGAGGGTGCTCGCTTCGCCGGTGCTGCGGCCCATCAGGCGGCCGAGGCCGAAGGAGTCGTTGCGCTTGATGCCGGTCTGCAGGCTCGACGACCACGCTACGGCGGCGTTCGGGTCGGCGTAGGTGGCCTGGTCGACGGTGAGGACGACCGGGGTGCCGTGGGTGGTGATGGCGATGCGGCCGCGGCCGGTGAAGACGCAGTTGAACAGGCCCGCGTTGGAGGCGTAGCCCGCGGCGCCCTGGACGCGGCCGATGTCGTAGCGCAGCGTGGAGTCGAAGGCGAGGACGTTGGCGCCGTTGATGGTGAGCCCGTCGGTGCCGTCGAGGTCGATGATGTGCACGTCGGCGGCGCTGTTGGCCAGGAACAGGTCGCCGCGGCCGGTCACCTTCATCAGCGGCACGCCTTCGCCGGTGAGATGCTGGCGGATGGCGCGGCCGATGCCGCCGGAGCCGAGCGCCTCGAACTTCAGGTCACCCTGGTAAGCCACCATGGACCCGGATCGCGCCATCACCTCCCCGTTCATGCCGACCTTCACCATCTTGCCGCCCTGCTTCTGGATACCGAGGCCGTTGACCTCGGCATGCGAGGGGTCGAACAGGTCGCTGTGCACGGGCTGGGCTCCTTGCTGAGATGCATACGTTGGCTGTTGAGCGGGTCCGCCGGGCTGTCCGTAGGCGGGTGGCGGGTAGGCCGGTGTGGGCGCGGCCGGGTAGGCAGGTGCGCCCGGCGGGGGTGCGGCCGGGTAGCCGGATGGCGTCCCCGGCTGACCCGGAACAGGGGGTGCCCCAGGGGGCGGCGCGAATTGACCGGGTGGCATCGGGGCGTGGGAACCGGGAGTGTGCGGCGGCAGGTGACCTGGGCCGGGTGCACCTCGGGAGTCGCCGGCAGTGCCCGCGGCACCGGAATTACCCTGCGCCGCAGCGGGTTCGGGGTCTTCGTCGAGGTTCACCCCGTAGGCCGATGCGATGCCCGCGAGCCCGTCGTCGTACCCCTGACCGATCGCGCGGACCTTCCACGCGCCGTTGCGGCGATAGATCTCCACACACACCACACCGCTTTCGGTGGTGAGTCCGGGAATCGGGAAAGTCAGTGCGGTGGAGCCGGATTCGATGGTGGTGGTCAAGGTGCCGACGGCGGCGAACGTCGCGGGTCCACGACCGTCGAGGCTCGCGGTGACCACCACCTTGTCCACATCGGCGGGCAATGCCGAGGTCTGCACGCCCACCACATCGGGTCCGCCGTTGCCGTGCCGGTACACCACGCCCGGCCCGGTCGGCTGATTGAAGAAGACGAAGTCGGCGTCGGAGCGCACCTTGCCCGCCGCGTTCACCAGCAGGGCCGACACGTCGACCGACGCCGAACTCGCGACCGTGACGGTCAGTTGGTCACCGGGCGCGGGCCGGTTCTCGCCGGGAGCCAGCGCGGTCACGACACAGCGCCCGAACGTCGCGCGATTCGCAAGTGTTCCACGCGTTCGATAGTGCCGTGTATGCCGTCACCGCGCCAGCAGGGAACCGTCAGACCGGCTGTTGATCGCCGCGATCCAGCGGAATCTCCAGGTGCACCGTCTGGAAGCCGCCATGTGGCCCTCGGGCGTCGCACACGATGTGGCCGAAGGTCAGCCAGAATTCGAGCGCACCGGGTGTCCGCGCGTCGGTGTGCAGATACAGCCGCTCGAAAGCCGGGGTGGCGCGCACGTGCTCGACCGCCGCGGTGACGAGCCGGGTGGCCAGTCCGCGTCGATGGTGCTCGGGCCGCACATAGACCCGGAACAGCTGCGCGGTGGTCTCGTCGGGGTAGCGGCGCGCGAGCTCGGCCGGATGTGGGGGATGGGCGGGCCCCTGCGCCCGGATTGCGGTGGTGCCGACGATGACGCCCTCGTGCGCGGCGACCCACAGCCGGTGGCGCGGATGCCGCAGATACGCGGTGTCCGGGTCGATCACGTCCTGGTGATATTCGGGCAGATAGCCGATGCCGAACACCTGGTAGAAGGTGTCGAGCATGACGCTGCGCGCGCCCGCGAGATCCGCGGTGCCTGCCTCGCGGACGAGGTAGCCGGTGGTGGCGGTCATCGCAGCTGCGCCAATTCGCGGTCGAGCACTTCCAGACCCTCGACGGCTACCGGTCCGGGCCCGGTGTAACCGAAGGGCGCCACGATGATCCGGTTCTCCCGAATCGCGCGCAGCCCGGCCAGTTCGGGACGTTGGCGCAGGGCGGTGCGCACCGAGTCGGGTGTCTGGTCGCCCTGGGTGAGCAGGATGATCACTGCGGGGTCGGCGGCGATGAGTGTTTCGGTGTTGGCTTCGAAGTTGCGCTTGTCGATCTGGCCGTAGACATTGCCGAGGCCGAGGATCTTCAGCTGTTCGTGGACTGTGCTCTTGGCGCCGTAGGCTTTGAGCTGGGCGCCGTCGCGCGACAGGATCAGCGCGGCGGCGGGACGGGGAGTCGTTGTGCCACTGTGCCGTTCGGTCACCGCCTGTACTCGCTGCTTCAGTGTGGTGACTTCGGTGTCGGCCGCGCTCTCGGTGCCGAAGAGCTTTCCGTAGAGGGCGATGTCGGCGAAGACGTCCTCGAAGGTGCCGGCCGCGTCGCGGCAGTAGCCGCGGGTCACGATCAGCGGTATGCCCACCTGGGCGAGGTCGTCGGGGGTCACCGAGAGACCTTCGACGCTCACGACCAGGTCGGGGGCCCGGCTGATGATCTCCTCGCGGGCGAGTTCGGCGGTGGGCGCGGTGATTTCGATGCCCTGCAATGCCTCGCCGTACTGGCCGGGGAAGGCGGCGGCTTCGAAGGTACGGGTGACGATGCGGTCCGCTGCGCCCGCGGCCGCGATCAGTGGTGCGGCGATGGAACCGACCGTGACGACGCGCTGTGGGGGCGAGGAGAAGGTGACGTCGCGACCGCAGCTCGAGATCGTCAGCGGGAAACCGCTTGCCGAGGGTGCGGTAGCGGGAGCTGGTGTGCCGCAACCGGTAACGATCGCGCTGGTGAGGAGGGCGAGTACGGGAACGGCGGAGCGGCGGGCGGAGATGACACGGGTGAACACGGTGGTCCTCATCGATCGGTGGGGGGATTTCGCCCGGTCGTCGTGACCGGGACAGCGGGGGTGGAGTGCGGGTTTCAGGACTCGCCAGTGGCACGGAAGCGGCGGATCAGGACGAGGAGCAGTGGGGCGCCGACGGTGGCGGTGACGATCCCGATGGGCAGTTCGCGTGGCGCGAAGACGGTGCGTGCCGCCACATCGGCGATCACCAGGAAGAGCGCGCCGATCAGCGCGCTGACCACGAGTAGGTGCCGATGTGTGCCACCGGTACACAGCCGGGCCACGTGCGGCACGATCAGCCCGACGAAGCCGATCGCTCCGGCGACGGCGACCACCGCGCCGACCGCGAGTGCGACGATCAGCAACGCCCACAGCCGAATGCGATTCGGTGCGATGCCGAGCGTGCGCGCGGTGTCGTCACCGGCGGCCAGTGCGTCCAGCCGGGGCGCCATCAACAGCACCGCGACCAGTGCCACCGCGACGACGGCGACGGTGGTCGCCACCGAGGACCAGGCGGCAGGCGCGAGCGAGCCGAGCAGCCAGAACAGCACGGTGCGCGCGCCTTCGGGCCGGTCGGAGGCGAAGATCAGGAAGCTGGTCGCGGCCGAGAAGATGTAGCCGATGGTCACCCCGCCGAGCAGCAGCCGCAGCGAGGTGAGCTGGCCGTTGATCCGCGAGATCACGAACAGCAGCGCGGTGGCGATCAACGCGCCGATGAAGGCGCTCGCCGCGAGGGCGGTGGCGGTGGTCGCCGCGGCGACCCCGAACAGCAGATACACCGCGGCACCGGTCGACGCGCCCGAGGTGACGCCGAGGATGTGGGGGTCGGCGAGCACATTGCGCACGATGGTCTGCAAGACGGCACCGGTGATCGCCAGGGCGGCGCCCACGAGTGCGCCGAGCAACACGCGCGGCACCCGCACCAACCAGACGATGGAGTCCTGGGCGGCGCTCCAATCGACGGATACCGGGTGACCGAAGACATGGTGGCCGATGATCCGCGCCACGGTGCCCGGCGGGACGGCGACCGGCCCGAGCCCGGCTGCGACCACCAGCGTGCAGGCGAGCGCGATGGTGAGCCCGGCGGTCAGCAGCACTGCGCGGCCGCGGTGGCGGGCGTGATCGAGGTCGTCGATGGCCGGATCGGCCACCAGGGTCGCGGTCATGTCGTGGCCGCCTCTCTGGTCTCGGACGGAAGTGTTGTGGCGGGAGGTTCGGCAGCCGGGCCGAAGAGGAGTTGGACGGCGCCGAAGGCCGACGTTCGGCGAACGGGGATCTTGTAGACGGGTTCGAGGATCCGCGGGGTCAGGACTTCGGCGACAGTGCCTGCGGCGGCGACGCGCCCCTGGTCGAGCAGGACCAGGCGGTCGCAGTAGCGGGCGGCCAGGTTCAGCTCGTGCAGCACCACGATCGTGGTGGTCGCGGTGAGACCGCGGACCAGGGTGAGCAATTCGTGCTGGTAGCGGATGTCGAGGTGGTTGGTGGGTTCGTCGAGGAGCAGGTGGTCGGCCTGCTGGGCGAGTGCTCTGGCGATCAGGACGCGCTGGCGTTCGCCGCCGGAGAGCGTCGCGAAACGGCGGTCGGCCAGTGCCCGCGCGCCCACGTGTTCGAGCGCGGCCGCGGCGGCGATCCGGTCGGCGCGCGAATACCCCTGGAACGCACCGACCCACGGCGACCTGCCGAGCAGCACGGTCTCGGCCACGGTGACCGGCGTATCCGGCGGCGCTTCCTGTGCGACGACGGCGAGGCGACTCGCGAGCTCGCGCCCGCGCAGCCGCTCCACCGGCACCGCGTCGACGACGACGGATCCGCCCGCCGGGCGCAGCGCCCGGTACATCAGCCGCAGCAGCGTGGACTTGCCCGAACCGTTGGGGCCGATCAGTCCGAGTGTGCTGCCGGGTGTCACACGAAAGCTGATGTCGTCGAGCGTGATTCGGCCGTCGTAGGTGAAGCGGATCTGGTCGACGGTGATCATCGCGGAGAGCTCTCTGTTCGGGGAATCGTCACCGGGTGTGGGTGATCGACGGTGGGAACGCGCTGCATGCCGGGTCGCCACGAGTGATGCACCGCCACCGAGCAGGCGAAGGCGGCGCAGATCTCGTGCGCGGCGAGGACCTGCTCGCGCAGACGTGGGTCGTTGTCGGCGAGCAGGATTCCGGTGGTCGTGCCGCTGTGGGCGACGACGACTCCGGCCGCGCCGATGGCGCGCGCCGCCCGGATGGTCGCGTCCAGATGCGGACGGTCACGCGATGCGGCGCTCAGCACGGCACTGCGGGTGGCCACCGCGCCGATCGCGGCGATGTCACCGTGGGTGATCGCCGGGCCGAGTTCGCCGAGCAGCCTGTCGAATTCGCGTTTGTCGGCGGCGCTGAAGCCGGGTTCGCCCCGGTTGAATTCGACGGTGTCGACCGAGCCGCCCTCGTCGCCGGTGACGATCGTCAGTGCCGGGAGGGTGCCGAGGCGGGCGAGTAACCGCACCTCGCGATGGAAATAGGCGACGGTGCCCGGGTACATGACGCCGTCGGACGGTTCGATGGCGCGCAGGTCGGCTTCGAGTTCCGCGACGGGCACCGAGCGACCCTCGGCGTCGGCGACCGCGCGGGCGGTGGCGACGAGATCGGCGGTGGAGCTGGCCAGCCCCTTGCCTTCGGGAAGTTCGCTGTGCAGGGTGAGTCGCCCGCCACCCAGCACGCGCGACCTGCCGACCATCCCGCTCGCGAGTCGCGCCGCCTTCGACTTGCCCTCCGGCACAACATCTATGCGGTCGCCGCCCGGCTCGAAGACGGCCACCGTGCCGCGCCGAATGGGGAGCGTGACCAGGAAATGCCGATTCTGTTCGGTGACGCCCTGGAGCAGTTCGCCGCAGCTTCCGTAGGCGCGGCCGACACCGATTCCCGGCGTGGCGAGATCAATGGTCATCGGAGTCATCGCCTTTCGCTGGGGGTGTTGTCGTCGGCGACCGGTGCGAGTTCGGGCCGGATCGCTGCGGGGCCGGGCAGCAGGTTCCGGCGGTGTAGCCGCAGCAGCGCGAGGGCCGACAGCACACCGGCCGCGGCGCACAGCAGCGAGGGCGGCCAGCTCAGGGGGCCGCCGGTGTGGTCGAGGACGGCGCCGGTGATCGAGGTGGCGACGACCGTGAAAATGCCGGACGCCAGATAGAACGCGCCGAAATAGGTTCCGGTCAGCCGAGTTCCGGCGAAGCGGCCGATCGCCTCGTTGACGAAGGGTTGCACCGCGGTCACGCCGATCGCGAGCAGCACCGCGGCCGCGACCACCGGAGCAATCCGGATCACTGTGCCCACCACGCTGTTTCCCTCGAACGGCACCACCCCCGCGACGGCGGGAGGCAGGAGGAACGCGGCTCCCATGACGGCCATCCCGAGCGCCATCGCGGGCCCGCGCTGTGGTCGGCGCGCCAGCACCGTGGTGACCCGAACCTGGAGCGCCACCACGGCGATCGTTTCGACCACGAACAGCGCCGCCACCGCCGCCGGACCGTGACCGGGCCCGGCACTGTCCTGCGCTTGCAGGGTGAACAGGAAGTAGATCTGGCTCTGCAAAGCGAACATCGGCATCAGCGCGAGGGTGAACGCCCAGAACCGGCGATCGGTGAACACCGTCGCGAAGTCGGTACCGACCCCACCCTCGTGCGCGGGCACCGGTCGCGCGGGCAGCAGCAGCCATTGCACCACGGCCAGCACCGCGAAGATCGCCGCCGCGACCAGGGCCGATATCCGGAAGCCCGCCGCTGTCAACACGGTGCCGAGTACCGGTCCGATCGCGGAGCCCGCATTGCCGAAGACGTTGAACAGCGCGAAGGCCTGCGCCGAATGCGCACCGCTGTCCCTGGCGATGAACGCGCGGACCGCCGGATTGAACAGTGCCCCCGCGAAACCGGTGAGCACCGAGGCCGCCAGCACCACCGGCAGCGAACCGCCGACGGCGAACAGCGAGAAGCCGAGTGCCCTGATCGCCAGGCCGACCATGATCACGCCGCGCGCGCCGAGCCGGTCGGCCGCCGAGCCGCCGACGAGGAACAGACCCTGCTGGCTGAGATTACGCACCCCGAGCACGATTCCGACAACGGCCGCCGACAGCGCGAGGTCGTCGAGGAGGTAGTCGGCCAGAAACGGTACGAGGAGATAGAAACCGATATGCCCCACAAGATGATTCACGAGCAGTAGCCGGACGGCCCCCGGTAGCGCGCGGAAGGTGTCGATGCCGTTCATCTGCCGGTTCCGGGCTGGAAAGCCGTTGCGGGGGTCACGCGCTCACCTCGGCGGCAGGGTCGCGGACGATCGAACATCGGCCCCAGCCGAGCACTTCGGCGCTGTCCGGGGCGGCGATCGTGGTGGGTGCGGTGGCGGGCGCGCGGAAGAGACCGTTGGTTCGGCACCAGTCGTCGTTGTAGATGGTGCCCAGATAGCGGTGTGGCCCGTCGGGGAACACGGTCAGCACGCGGGCGTCGGGTTCACGCTCGGCGACCCAGCCCGCGACCAGGGCGGCGGCGCCGGTGCTCCAGCCACCCGCGATGCCGGTGGCCGCCGCGACCCGGCGACACGACGCGACCGCCTCGGCGGCGTCGACCCAGTGCACCTCGTCGAAGTCGGCGTAGGCGACATTGCGGGGCAGGATGCTGCTGCCGAGACCGCGCATGAGCCGGCGGCGATCTGGTTGGCCGAAGATCCGGGAGCCGACGGCGTCGACCCCGATCACCCGCAGCCGAGGCCACCGTGTGCGCAGCACCCGGGCGAGCCCGGCGCAGTGCCCGCCGGAACCGATCGAGGCGACCAGCACGTCGACGCCGTCGACCTGGGCGAGGATTTCCTCGCCCATCGCCTGGTAGCCGCCCGCGTTGTCGGGGTTGTCGTACTGGTCGGGCCAGTACGCACCCGGTGTGGCGGTGAGCAATGCGGCCAGCCGATCCAGCCGCGCCTGCTGCCAGCCGCCGGAGGGGTGTGGTGCGGTGACCACGTCGAGCGGGATCTGAAACGCCGAGAACAACGCGCGGAGATCGGGTTCCAGCTCGTCGTCGACCACCAGCAGCACCGGATGGCCCAGTGCCTTGCAGGCCAGCGCCAGGCCCAGTCCCAGAGTGCCGCTGGTGGATTCGATGATCGTCGCGCCCGGCGCGAGCTCACCTCTCGCCGCAGCGGCGCGCAACATCGACACTGCCGCACGGGCTTTCATGCCCGCTACGCTCGCTGCCTCGAGTTTTGCTGTGTACCAGCTGTTTCCGGACGGAATGGGCACGGCGGGTGTGCCGCCGATCAACTGCAGAAGCGCGGGTTGCGGGGGTGTCATGACAGCTCTCGGTAGGTGACGACGGCACTCGGCCCGCCGTCGAGGGAGAAGAACGGGTAGGGCTCGGCCGAGACCGCGTGTACGCCCGCGCCCAGGAACCAGGGCAGCACCGCGCTGCCGGTCTGGGCGAACAGCACCAGCGGCAGGCCGCGCCGGTTCGCCACGGCCCGGAATTCGTCGAATGTCTCGTTACCCAGCGACATTCCGGTGACCAGCAGCGCGTCGTAGTCCGACGGAGCGTCGGCGACCGACTCGAAGACCGGCTCACCCCATTCGGTGACGCCACCGGCGAGGTCGCACGGCAGATACGTGATGGCGCGCGCCCGCAGTTCGGCGAGCAGCGAACCGACGACGCCCACCACCAGTACCCGCGACACCCCGGCGGGCAGTAGGTCGACGACGGTGCTCGCCCGGCGGCGCGACTTCGTCAGCGAGGTCGGCCCCTCGATCACCACCTGTTCGCCCTGCACGCCACCCGCGTACGGATGCGGACGCACGTGCATCAGATAGGCATCGAGCGCGGCGATCCGGACCGCGGGCACCGGATGCGCGAGCAGTTCGTCGATCGTCGCCGCGACACAGCTGTCGACCAGATCGTCGGTGGCAGAGCCGGGTTCGAGACCGCACGAGCCCACCGCCGCGCCGACCCGCAGGCTCAGCACCTCGTTGCGGTATCCGCGAGAGCGGCCCGCGTGCCGGGTGCCGTAGGCGGTGCGAAACGCCGTGGACGCGTGCAGGGTTGTGGGTTCGGGTCCGAGCCTGCCCCGGCGCGCCCACGTGATGAGCTCGGCGACGGAGTCGGGGCGCACGGCGGCGGCGATCATCGCGCAGCGTCGAGGTCGAAACGGAGATCGGCGATCAACCGCTGTGCGAGGTCGCCGGTGGTGCGGTGCGTGTCGTCCACCACCATGACGTGACCGAGATAGGTGTTGTTGTCGGTCGCGGGACGGACCTCGGTGCCGGGATCCGCCAGTTTGCGCTCCACGATCCTGGGGTCCGCCGCCCAGTTCTGTGCTCCGTCCACCGTGGTCAGCAGGCCGGTATCCGTCGGAACCGCGAACGCGACGGCCGCGCTGGCGATACCGGTCTCCCGGGGCGTGACGTCGGGATTGCCGCCCGCGACAGCTTCGGCGTGCACGGCGGTGAGGTCGATTCCGGTGACCCGTCGCACCAGTTCGGTGATGCGATTCCCGGCGGGGCGGGGGTTCACCTCGATCAGGCGGGGGCCGTGCGCGCCGAGTTTGACCTCGGTGTGGGCGACGGTCGCGTCGAGACCGAGCGCGGTGATCGCCGCGACTGCCAGCTCGGCCACCGCGGCGGAATCGCCGGGCTCGAGGGCAGCGGGGAACATGTGGCCCGACTCGATGAAGGCGGGGGCACCGGTGATCCGTTTGTCGGTCACTCCGATCACCGTCGTCCGCCCGGCGACGGTGACGGTTTCCACGCTGAATTCCGGCCCGTCCACGCACTCTTCGAGCAGGACGAGTGGTGAGCGGTGCTGTCCTCGGGCGTTGATCGGGAATCCGGCGATGGCGTCCGCCGCGACGCGCAACTCGGCCTCGTCGCCGACCCGGCGCACGAACATCCCGCCGCAGAGGTCGACCGGCTTGACCACCAGGGGATAGCCGAGTTCGGCTGCGGCGCCCACGATCTCATCCCATTCCCGCGCGACGGCGAAGGCGGGACCGGCGACACCGGCGGCACGGCAGATCAGCCTGGTCCGGTACTTGTCGCAGGCATCGGCCACCGCGGTCCGGCCGGGCCCGGGCAAGCCGAGATCGGCGGCGATCGCGGCGACGGTCGGCAGATAGTAGTCGCACGAGGTGAGCACGCCGTCGAAACCGAATGCCGCCTGCAGTTTTCGCACGTACGGCAGCAGTGTCGACTCGTCGTTGGTTTCGGCGGTGAACACGTTGGCCGCCCCGAGCAGGGGATGTGGCAGGGGTGTTCCCGGCCGCAGGTAATGCCCGAGATCTCGGGTCAGGAAGCTGAATTCGTGGCCACTGTCCTCGATTCCCGCCGGGAGCAGGGTGCTCATCGAACCGACCCAGCTCTCCACCATCAACAGGTGTCCCACATGTCCTCCAACCTCGAGCAAGATGCTAATGATAACCATTATCAATAGAAATGCGATAGTCGAGAAGGGTTAGCAGGTTCGTTACTGCTGCGAAGGGACCCGGGCTCGCATTACGCTGCGGATATGAGCTCTGCCGTGCACGGATTCACCGACGATGCCCTGGGAACGCTGGACGCGGTCGGTGTCGCCGCGGCGTTGCGCGCGGGGGAGGTGAGCCGGTCGGAGGTTCTCGAGGCCGCGATCGCCAGGACACGGCGGGTCGATCCGAGGCTGGACGCGGTGCAGGTGACGTGCTTCGATCGCGCGGCGTCGGCGCCCGAGACCGCGGGGGTCTTCGCCGGGGTGCCCGCGTTCGTGAAGGACAACACCGATATCGCGGGGCTGCCCAGCTGCCACGGCTCGGCCGCGTTCACACCGCATCCGGCCACGGTGACCAGCGGTCCCGGCGCGCAGTTCCTGCACTCGGGCGTGATCGTGCTCGGTAAGTCGACGCTGCCGGAATTCGGGCTCACCGCGAGCACCGAATTCACCGATCGCGCGCCGACCCGCAATCCGTGGAATCCGGAGTACTCGGCGGGCGCCTCCTCGGGCGGTTCGGCGGCGCTCGTGGCGGCCGGGGTGGTGCCGATCGCGCATGCCAACGACGGTGGCGGCTCGATCCGCATTCCCGCCGCGGCCAACGGTCTCGTCGGCCTGAAAACCACCCGCAACCGCCTGCTCGACCAGCCCGGCGCCCGCAAACTGCCGGTGCATCTGGTCGCCGAGGGCGTGGTCACCCGCTCGGTCCGCGATACCGCGCACTACCTGGCCGCCGTGGAACGATTCGGCGCGAATCCGGCGCTGCCGCCGGTGGGTCTGGTCGAGGGGCCGAGTGCGCGACGGCTGCGGATCGGCCTGATCACCGCCGATGTCCTCGGCCGGCCGGTGCACGCCGACAACGGCGCGGTCCTGTCCTCGGCGGCGAAGGTGCTCGAGGGTCTCGGCCACGAGATCGTCGAGACGCGGCTGGATGTGGATCCGCGCTTCGTCGAGGACTTCAAGCAGTACTGGGCGGTGATGGCCGCGGCGATGGCGCTGTCGTTCCGGCTGGGCCACCGCGGGTACTTCGATGCGCGCAAACTCGACCCGTTCACCACCGGTCTGATCGGGCTGGCCAAGCGCAATCCGCTCGCGGTGGCCGCGTCGACGTGGCGGTTGCGCGGGGGAGTCGCGGCCTATGACCGGCATTTCGCCGAGGTCGACGTGCTACTCACCCCGGTGCTCTCGCATCCCGCGCCGCGCATCGGCGAGCTCGCGCCCGGCCAGCCGTTCGACGCGCTGTTCGCCAAGCTCGCCGACTACGTCGGCTTCACTCCGCTCAACAACGTCGGTGGGGGACCCGGCATTTCGCTGCCGCACGGCCTGGTGCCCAGCGGTCTGCCCGGATCGATCCAGCTGGCCGCGCGCCGTGGTGACGAGCGGACACTGCTCGACCTGGCCTACCAGCTGGAAGCGGCAAGCCCGTTCCCGCGGATCATCGATCGGGCTGCTGCCGCGGGTGCCGCCTGATCATGTGGTGCGCACCGCGCTGATCAGGCGCTCGTCACCGCGTTGATCAGTTGTTGCGCGCCGCGACATTGATCGGGCGCAGCCGTCCCGGGCTTTCGGTGCCCGCGTCGAACGCCCAGTGCTCGCCGTCCCAGCCGGGGTAGTCGGCGCGCCATCGATCCACGAGGCGGGCGTCCTCGAGCGAGGCGACCACGCCGGCCGAACCGGTGTACTGCAGCCGCTCGTACTTGTGCCGAGTGACGGTGTCGACGGTGTGAACGGTGACCAGGGCTGACATTGACCCTCCGGGATCGAGACGAACGGTGACGTGACGAGTGCGCTACCCGGACCGTCGGCCCGGGTGCTGCGGTGGCGCGTCACCGCTCGATCCGAGAGTATGCCGCTCGCCGTGACACCGCGCAGGTTTTGAAAATCCAGTTCTTCGGATTGTTGGGTACCCGTTATGCACATCGTCGGTTTGCAAGATTTGGTTACGGCGGTGGTGGCAGTTCACCAGCTCGGGCGGACTCGCCCCGGGGTGACGACGCGACCCAGCGCCTTGCTGACCTGGGTGAGGGTGGTCGCGCCGAGGGTGTCCGACCAGGTCTGGGTGAACTCGGCCATGGCGGCGTCGGCGGCTCGCGTGCATGCCCAGCCGCGTTCGGTGAGGGTGATCAGGCGGGCGCGCGCATCGCGCGGGTGTGGATTGCGATCGGCATAGCCCTTGGTGACCAGCTCGTCGACCAGCTGACTGGCTGCCTGTTTGGTGACGCCGAGGTGGTCGGCGATCTCCCCGACCGTCGCACCGTCGGGCGCCATGCGGACGAACGCGAAGCCGTGCGTCGGCCGGATGTCGGTGAACCCCGCCGCGGCGACCCTGGCGTGCACCGCCTCGGTCACCTCGGCCGCTGCCGCGAGCAACAGGAGGGGGAGGTCTGCGTTCACGGGCACGACAGTCATTCTGGCACTTGACACAATAGTCAATCTACTTGACTATATAGACAAGTTGATTGACCTTATGGAGGTTTCGAATGCCGGTGATCCGTTCCGCAGACGCGCAGGTGCACGAGGTGCACAACGCCCGCTTCACGTCCCTCGTCCGACCCGGCACCGGCAGTGCCGAGCTGTGCGTCTGGCAGACCGAGGTTCGGGCCGATTCGGTCGGCGTGCCCCATCGCATCCTGGGGGAGGAGGCGTTCGTTGTGCTGTCGGGCGAGGTGACCATGACGATCGACGGCGAATCCGCGCCGATGAAACCCGGTGACGCGGCGGTCGCGCCCGCCGGTTCGATGATCGCCCTCGCGAACTCGGCCGACGAGATCGCCAGGCTGCTGGTGACTGTGCGGGTCGGCTTCGCGGCCGAGCTCCCCGACGGCTCTACCTTCACCCCGCCCTGGGCATCCTGAGCCGTCCTCGCGACTGTTTCTAGCCCTGAACTTGAAAGTTTGGCTACCCGAACAATATAATTCTGGAATGAGGGTTGGGTTCTACCGTTCGCCGGCGCGCCGCCGGGTGCTTGCGGCATGTGTTCTGAGTGTCATCGCGTTCGCGCTCACTGCCTGCGGTGGGATCACCTCCGATGACGACGGGAAGAAGGTGGTTCTCACCACCTTCACGGTCCTGGCCGACATGGCACGGAATGTGGCAGGCGAGCATCTGCGGGTCGAATCGATTACCAAGGTGGGGGCTGAGATCCATGGGTACGAGCCGACGCCGGGCGATATCAAGAAGGCCGCCAAGGCTGATCTGATCCTGGACAACGGGCTGAACCTCGAGGCCTGGTTCACCCAGTTCGTCGCCGACCTCGATGTGCCGCACGCCGTGGTCAGCGAGGGGGTGGCGCCGATGGACATCAGCGAGGACGCCTACCGGGGCAAGCCCAATCCGCACGCCTGGATGTCGCCGGTGAACGCGCAGATCTACGTCGGCAACATGGTCCGCGCGTTCACCGATCTCGACCCCGAACACGCCGACGCCTACCGTGCCAACGGCGATGCCTACAAGACGCAGCTCGGCGCCGTGCGCGACGATCTCGTCGCCGCGGTGAACACCCTGCCCGCCGACCAGCGCGCCCTGGTCACCTGCGAGGGCGCGTTCTCCTACCTGGCTCGCGACGCGGGGCTGACCGAGAAGTACATCTGGCCGGTCAACGCCGAACAGCAGGCCACCCCGCAGCAGATCGGCTCGACCATCGACTTCGTTCGCCAGCGCGGCGTGCCCGCCGTGTTCTGTGAATCGACGGTGTCGGACGCGCCGATGCAACGCGTGGTCGAGGCGTCCGGTTCACGGTTCGGCGGCGTGCTCTATGTCGACTCGCTGTCCGAGGCCGACGGACCGGTCCCGACCTACTTGGACCTGATCCGCCACGACGCGAAGACCATCGCGACCGCACTCGCCGGAGTCTCGAAATGACCGCACCGGTAGTCGAAATCCAGGACGTGACAGTCCACTACGGTGATGTGCTCGCGCTCGACACTGTCGAACTGACCCTGAAATCGGGCCGGGTGTGCGGGCTGATCGGTATGAACGGCTCGGGCAAGTCGACGCTGTTCAAGACCGTGATGGGGCTGGTCACGCCCGATCGAGGCCGGGTGCTGATCAACGGCCGCCCCCCGGCCGCCGCGCGCAAGGCGGGCAGTCTCGGTTACGTGCCGCAGTCCGAGGACGTGGACTGGAGTTTCCCGCTGTCGGTGCGCGATGTGGTGATGACCGGGCGCTACGGGAAAATGGGTTTCACCCGCCGGGCGAGCAAGGCCGACCGTGCCGCCGTCGACGCCGCGCTGGCCCGCGTCGAACTCACCGACCTGGCCGACCGGCAGATCGGGCAGCTGTCGGGTGGTCAGAAGAAGCGCACGTTCGTGGCTCGGGGCATCGCCCAGGAGGCCACGATCCTGCTGCTCGACGAGCCGTTCGCCGGTGTCGACAAGCGCTCCGAGGCGACCATCACCGCGCTGTTGCGTGAGCTCGCCGCCGACGGGGCCACCATCCTGGTGTCCACCCATGATCTGCACGCGTTGCCCCAATTGGCCGACGAGGCAGTGCTGTTGAACCGCCGGGTGCTCGAGCACGGCGACCCCGATGTGGTGTTGCGCCCGGAGAACCTGGCCAAGGCCTTCGGCCTGGATGTGGACGGAGACCGATGAGCCTCGAGGAATTCTTCATCGACCCGCTGCGCTACGAATTCATGGTGCGCGCGCTGGCCACCACGGTCACGGCCGCCGTGGTCTGTGCGGTGCTGTCGTGCTGGCTGGTGCTGATCGGCTGGTCGCTGATGGGTGACGCGGTATCGCACGCGGTGCTGCCCGGTGTGGTGCTGGCCTACATCGTCGGCTGGCCGTTCGCTGTCGGCGCGGTGATCTTCGGGTTCCTCGCGGTGGCGTTGATCGGCGTGGTCCGCGATACGAGCCGGGTGAAGGAAGACGCCGCCATCGGCATCGTGTTCACCACCCTGTTCGCGTTCGGCTTGGTGCTGGTGTCGGTGACGCCGAGCCAGACCGACCTGAACCACATCGTCTTCGGCAACCTGCTCGGCGTGAGCCGCGGCGAGATGATCCAGATCATGATCCTGGCCGCCATCGTCCTGGTCGCCCTGGTCCTCAAACGCCGCGACTTCACCCTCTACGCCTTCGACGCCACCCACGCCCACGCCATCGGCCTCAACCCCCGCGTGCTCGGCACCGCTCTGCTGGCCCTGCTGGCCCTGACCTCGGTGGTCGCGTTGCAAGCGGTCGGCGTGGTGCTGGTGGTGGCCATGCTGATCATCCCCGGCGCCACCGCCTATCTCCTGACCGACCGCTTCTCCCGCATGCTCGTCATCGCTCCCACCATCTCGGTGCTGTGCGCGGTGACCGGCCTCTACATCAGCTACCACCTCGACACCGCCGCCGGCGGCATGGTCGTGGTGACCCAGGGCGTCGCCTTCACCTTCGTCTACCTCTTCGCCCCCCGCCACGGCGTGATCGGCCGCCGGATCACCGCCTCCCGCGCCAGGAAAACCGTGGCCACCCTCGGTGCCGTCGACTAGCGGTCCCGGTCCCGCGGCGATGGATCCGATCGTGTCGGTGTGTGGTGTCAGGATGTGGGCATGAATGTCACCGGGGAGGACGTCCGCGCCTTCGTGCTGTCGCTGCCGCAGACGACAGAGCATTTCGCCTGGGGCATGCCGATTTTCAAGGTCGCGGGCAAGCTGTTCCTCACCCTGCCCGAGGACGAGACCTCGATGGCGGTCCGCTGCCCGATTCTCGATCGCGACGAACTGGTCCTCGCCGAACCCGGCAAATTCTGGATCGCCTCGCACGAGTCCGGTAACCCCTGGGTCCGCGTCCGCCTGGCGTCACTCGACGATCGCGAGGAACTGGAAGCCATCGTCACCGACTCGTGGTGTCAGGCCGCCCCGCGGGCCTTGCTGGATGCGGATCAGTGAGCGCGAGACAGCTCGTCGGCCGCGAGGTCGTTACAGCACCGGTGTGATCGTGGCCTCGATCGTCTGGATGGAGTCCACCGGGATGACGAAGGTCTCGGTGATCTCCACGGTGGTCAGGCGGATGTCGGCCACTCCGGCGTCGAGGAGGTAGTGGGTGGTGACCGTGTCGCCGGATTCGGACATGGTGAGGTCGCGAATGCCCTGGATCACGCGGTACTGGAGGCCGTTCTCCAAGTCGGCGCTCAGCTGGGGGCCCGAGTAGCCGGTTCGGATGCCGACCTCGACGCGGGTGGCGTCGGGGGCGAAGGGGACCGCGCTCGCGTCGTGGGACACCAGGGCGTCGAGGTAGGCGCGGGCAATGGCCTGACGGGGTGAGTCGGCCGCATTCGGTTCTGCCGCAACGGTTGCCGTGCCGAGTGCGAGGAAAACGGCGGCCAGAGCCGAAACGTGAGTGATTCTCATGTACAGATGCTGGCGGTCCGGACCGGTCAGCGCAACCGGGAGTGCGCGAGTAGTCGACGTCGCGGCCCGGTAGGGTCGGAGCTCCTATGGCACTCAGCGCAACACTGCACAACTTCGCCGTTCAGCTCGCCGATGTGGATCGGGGGGTGTACGAGGATCTCGAGTTGCGGGTTGCCCGGCACCCGTCGGAGACGGCCGAGTACATGATCACCCGGATCCTCGCGTACTGCTTGCAGTACGAGGAGGGGATCGTGTTCAGCGACGGCGGGATCTCGGCCACCGATGAGCCCGCGGTGCAGGTTCGGGATATGACCGGCCGGACGACCGCGTGGATCGAGGTCGGCGCGCCCGACGCGGACCGTATTCACCGCGGGAGCAAACTCGCTGGTCGGGCCGTGGTCTATACCCACCGCGACCCGGCGAAGGTGCTCGCGCAGTACGCGGGCAAGAAGATTCACAACGCGGCGCAGATTCCACTGATCAGTTTCGATCGCGCGTTCATCGATGAGGCCGCGGGACTGGTCGACCGTCGCAATACCGCTACCCTCTCGGTCACCGAGGGCGTGCTCTATCTGGACCTCAACGGCACCAGCTTGCGCACCGATATCACCGAGCAGCCCCTCGGCTGAGGCCGGCACGGAGTAGCTTGGCTGGCACCGGTGACGCTCGGCCCGAGCGCTGTGGACCGCACCGGTCTCGTCGTCGAGTGGAGGTCGCGGTGCCCGGTGTGATGAGTCGGTTCGTGATTCCGGGCTTCCTGCGGGTCACCCGGCGCAACCGGAATTACGTCGATGCCGAGCTGGCCGCAGCGCACGTGCGCGAGCGCGCGCTGCGGCCCCTTGCCTACGGTCCGCCGCGCACACTCCGCGGTGTCGAGATCTCGGTGGAGCACGACCGTGGCTGGCCGATCTACACGCTGACCCCGTCGGACGGGATCTCCCGCGGTGGCCTCGTGTACGCGCACGGTGGCGGCTGGGTGGGCGAAATCGCTTCGCAACATTGGCAACTCGCGGCCAGGATCGCCGCGCGGACGCATCTCGTCGTGACGGTCCCGATCTATCCGCTGATTCCGTTCGGCACCGCGGCGGAGGTGATTCCCCGTGTCGCCGAACTGGTCACAGCGGCCGACGAGCGCTACGGTCCGACCTTCCTCGCCGGCGACTCCGCGGGCGGTCAGATCGCGCTGTCCACCGCGCTGCACCTGCGCGACGCGGGTCATATCGTCCCCCGCACGCTGCTGATCTCTCCTGCGCTCGACCTCACTCTCGAGAACCCCGAGATCGATGCGGTTCTGCTGCGTGACCCGTGGCTGGGTCGCGACGGTGGGCTGGTGTTCGGCCGGATGTGGAGCGGCGAACTCTCGATGAAGGATCCCCTGGTCAGCCCCCTGTTCGGCGACTTCGGCGGGCTGGGCCCGATCACCGTGTTCACCGGCACCGACGACATCCTGAACCCCGACGCCCGCCTGCTGGCGGCGAAGGCGCGCGCGGCGGGCGTCGACCTCGACTATCAGGAAGAACCCGGACTCGTGCACGTTTACCCGTTGACGCCCAGCCCCGAAGGGGCGGCGGCCCGTCGCCGGATCATCGCCACCTTGCGCGCCGAACTCGATGCGGCACACAGCATCTCGTGAGACGGCTCACCGTTCGGTCAGGTGCACCGTGAACAGGATCGTCAGCTGAGTGACCGCCTGGTCGAACGGATGCGCGGACTTGAGCGCGCGGCTGTGCACGATCGTGCCCTCGATGGTGGTGAGCAGGAACCCGGCCAGCGACACCGCGGTCGATCGCTCGATCCCGGTGGCGACGATCCCGTCGGCGAGCCGGGCGGTCCATTCGGCGAACGCCTGGCCCGCGATGGACTGGACGGCGGGGTCGAGTTCGTCGAGAGCGGCCGCCATCATGAACGAGCCCGCGGTGTAGTCGGATTTCTCCAGCGGGGCGCGCCAGAAGGCGAGCAGGTCGGTGAGCCACTGCTGGGCCGACGGCGCGGTCTGCAGGGCGTCGGCCATGGCGCTCACATGTGAGTACACCAGGCGTGCCACGATCCGTGCCGCTGTCTGCACCAATTCGCCCTTTCCGGACGGGAAGTGCTGGTACAGCGAGTTGCGTGAGGTCCTGCTGCGCTCGAGTAGTTCGCTGAGGGAGGACGCGTGCACGCCGTGTTCCTGGACGGTGCTGATCGTGTGCTCGATGAGTCGGGCGCGTGGTCCGGCGGCCATCCGATCTTCTCCTACCCCTTGATTGAACCGATCGGTTCATGTTAGACCTATTCCTACGTGAACCGATCGGTTCATATGGAGAGGATGTCATGCCCACCCCCATTGCCACCGCGGTTCCGGTCACCCACGCGGGAATTCTCGGCCTCGGCGTGTACCGCCCGCGCCGTGTCGTGCCCAACTCCGAGATCGTCGACGCGATCGAGTCCTCGGACGAGTGGATCAAGACCCGTTCCGGGATCGCCGCCCGGCACTGGGCCGAGCCCGACGAGACGATCGTCTCGATGAGTGTCGCGGCTGCTCGGGACGCGCTCACGGCGTCGGGGGTGAGCGCCGAGCAGATCGACGCGGTGGTGCTGGCGACGTCGTCGCAGATGGTGCTCGGTCCGTCGGCGGGCGCGGTGGTGGCGACCGAACTCGGCATGCACGACACCGCCGCGTTCGACATCTCCGCGGGCTGCGCGGGCTTCTGCTACGCGTTGGCCGATGCGGCGAATCTGGTGCGCTCGGGTCAGGCGCGGCAGGTGCTGGTGATCGGTGTGGAGCGATTGTCGGATCTGCTCGACACCACCGATCGCGGGTGCGCGTTCATCTTCGCCGACGGTGCCGGCGCGGTCGTCGTCGGGCCGGCCGAGCAGGAGGGGATCGGCCCGGTCGCGTGGGGGTCGGATGGCGCGCGCACCTCGGCGATCAAGCAGGACAAGGACTTCCTGGAGTATTTCGCCGAAGTCGCCGCGGCGGAGGCCAGCGGTGGCACGTCGCAACGTCCCTACATCCGGATGAACGGCACCGAGGTCTTCCGCTGGGCCGTCACGTTTCTGGAGAAGGCGTGTCGTGACGCGCTCGACCTCGCGGGCCTCACGGCTCACGACCTCGACGCGTTCGTTCCGCACCAGGCCAATATCCGCATCACCGACGCGCTGGTCCGCACCCTCGGCCTGCCCGAAACTGTCGCCGTCGCGCGCGACATCATCGAAACCGGCAACACCAGCGCCGCCTCCATTCCGATGGCCATGGAACAGCTGGTGCGCTCCGGCGCCGCCGACCCCGGCGACACCGCGCTGCTACTCGGCTTCGGCGCCGGTCTGGCCTACGCGGGCCAGGTCGTCCACCTGCCGCCGATCGCCTAGTTCTTCAGCGCACGCAGATATTGGCGGTAGACGCGTTGTGCGACAAAGGAATTCTCTGCTCAGGTCGTCACGCGTTCGCCTTCTCGCGTAGCGACCGCTGGGTCACCGGTACCGCGTAGGCCGCGCCGTCGCGGATGCCGAATTCGAAGCGGCAGGGGAACAGTGAGGGTAGGCCGGTGGCGCGTAGGTCGAAGTTCGCGGCGAGGGTTTGCATGGCCCAGTTCTGCAGCGAATCCGGGAGCTGCAGGGTGGTGCCGTCGACGCAGCACACATAGGCGTGGGCCTGTTCGCCGTCGACGGGGAGGGGGTTGCGCAGACCGACCGCGCCGATTTCCAGAATTCGTCCGGCGTTGTGGGAAGTAGCGACGCTCGGCAAATCCAACTCGATGTCGTCCATGCGGAAAACCGTAGCGCAGCAACTATTCAGGGAACACCGAAATCGCGTGGTCTTGACGAACTTCGCCGATGTCGCAAAAGTGGGAAAGTGCGAGGTCTGTTCGCCGCGCCACGGCGGAGCTCGGCGCACTGCGCGCCGGGCCCTGCCGCCGCGACGTCAGCCGATCGCGAAGCGCAGCAACGCCTGGCGATCGCCCTGCTTGATCTTGCCCTTGCGGTCGAGGACCTCCAGCTGCCACACCGGACCGTTGCGGAAGGTCCGCGCGATCGCGTTGGCGTTCTCCGCGCCGAGCAATGACGGCCAGATATCGGCGACAGGCTGGGTATCGCCCCCGGTCGCGTCGTAGATCTTGAACGAGACGTTGTTCGCCTTCTCGAAGGAACTGCCCTTCTTGAACGCGACGGCCACGAAGACGATGGAGTCGATCGCGGGGGGAACAGTGGCGAACGTGACGTGCACGGTCTCGTCGTCGCCCGCGGCCGCACCGGTCTGCTCGTCGCCGGTGTGCAGCACCGATCCGTTGCCGAGCGGATCGAGTGAATCCAGGCCGGCGAATCGCACCGGCTCAGCACCCTGGAACAGCACGGCGATCAGATCGAGGTCGACACCGCGCTTGCGCCGGGCCATTCCGAGAATTCCACCGCTGGAACCCGCCGACGGATCCCAGCTCACCCCCACGCTCATTTTGGTGATACCGGCGAGATCGGCCGCGCCGTCTTCCTTCTTGAGAGTAATCACGATTTTCAGGCTACGGACTTCGCTCGCCGCGTGCATGGCGACGGAATGCGCTCGTCAGCCGGAGTGGGTCGCGAGGTAGACGAGGGCCGTGACCGCCAGCGCGATCGCGCCGAGGATGCCGCCCGCGATCGTGTCGGCGCGGTTGGTGGCCACACCGTTCTCGATCCGATCCCAGCCGATGAACGCGGCGGCCACGGCACCGATACCGGCTGGGGCGGCGACGAACTCGCTGACGACGGGAATGAACGAGACCGCGCAGGCGATGATGCCGAGCACCAACGACGCGAGGCCGACACCGTTGCGTGGCGGCGGAAGGGTCTCTGGACCGGGCATCGCCTGAGCGTAGTCCCGCCGCGGGATGGGTGCTGGTCGCGCCCGGTCGCAAGCCCCTCGGTCACAGCTTCGTCATGGTTGATCGAGCAGGGGCCGGGTACTCCATGGAAATGGCAGCCCTGCAGGGATTCATTTCAGCGTCCCGCTTTCCGGGTTGTGGAGTTCGAGGAGGGATAAGGTTTGTCGATTTCAGCTGACGAATCGAAAAGTCGAAACCCGAACAAAGGTTATGTAGCCCTGCTGGGCTGGAGTCTGAATGCGGTCGAGGCGGTTGACCGGTTCGACCGCCGCTATATCGTAGTTGCGCCCGAATGGGCGGAAAGTTATTGCACGGAGCACGGCATACCCTATATCCCCTGGGATTTCGAGCGGCTCAACGATCGTTCGATGGAGATCGCCGAGACCCTGAAGAAAAAGGGAGTCGACGTCGCCATTCCGATCTTCGAGGAGACGGTGGAATGGGCCGGAGCGATCAACTCCGTCCTGCTCGACAATCCTCGCCTGCTCGGGCAGTCGATGCTCCTGCGTGACAAGTCGTTGATGAAGCGGCGCGCGCAGCTCGGCGGTATCCGGGTCGGAATCTTCGAAGAGGCGCACGAACGCGACGACGTGATCCGATTCCTGAAGCGGGTCAATCAAACCCTGCTGAAACTCGACGGTGATCCCAACGATCCGATTCACCTCAAGGCGTTCGACAAGGCGGGCTGCCTCGGTCACCGGATCATCCGGACCCCCGACGAGGTGGACTTCATCCCCGACGACGAGTTCCCGATGCTGATGGAATCGCACCTGGACGGCTGGGAGTTCGCGGTCGAGGCCTGGGTCCACAACGGCCGCATCTGCTTCCTGAACATCTCGGAGTACGTGACGCTCGGATACTCGGTGTTCGTGCCCGCGACGCCGGAACTCGAGAAATATCGGCCCGAGATCACCCGGCAGGTCGAAAAACTGATCAAGACCTTCGACATCGAATTCGGCTTCATCCATCCCGAGTACTTCGTCACCAGCGACGGGGAAATGTATTTCGGCGAGGTCGCCTACCGGCCACCGGGTTTCAAGGTGTTCGAACTGCTGGAACGGACCTATGGTTTCAACGCCTACCACGCGCTGGTACTGGCGTTCGACCCGAAGTCCACCGCCGAGGAGATCGACGCGTTCTTCCCGAAGGAAGTAGTGGATGCCACCGGCCACGCCGGGTGCTTCGGCGTGTATCCGCGTCGACGTGTGGTCAGTCGGCTGTCGGTGCCGCCCGAGACCGAGGATCATGATTACTTCGAGACGCACGAGCTCACCGCGCCGCAGGCCGAAAAGGTCACCAAACGTACCGCATTCGGTAATCACTGGGGTCTGCTCTATTTCTTCGGCGAGGACCCGTACACTCTGCGGGATCTGTTGAAGCGACAAGAAGAGCTCGACTTCTATATTTGATCCGTTGCCAGGGGCAGCGGAGTGCGAAGGGATCGGCGATTGAGTCCGGACGGCCACGACCCGGCGAGCTTGGACCGGCGTCTCGCCACGGTGGACCACGCCATACAGTCCCTCGCGGACGCGGGCGATTTCGGTAAGCAGGTCAAGCTGCCCAGGGTGATGGACTCGCTGCGGCGGGTGCTGCTGCTGCCCGGTGGTTGCGCGGCGGTGCGTGAACGGGCCGAAAAGCTGGAGACCGCGGGCCTTTTCCTCGGGACCGACTGGGCGCAGCCGCAGATCCTCATCCCGGCGCTGAGTACCGGCTCCTTGCGCAGCGCCAACGCCGACACCATGGTGTTGGAGGCGGTGAGCGATCTGCGATTGCTCGCGGTCGCCAAGGGCGAATATCAGCATGCGCTGGTGTCGGCCGAAGAGGCCGAGGATCACCTGTCGCAGGTGCTCGCGGTGAATCTGTCGCTGCTGTTCTCCCCGCCCACCGAGGCGGAGCGGGAACAGCAGGGGCGGATGGCCCAGGTCTCGCGCGAGCTGCTGCACTACCTCGTCGCCGAGGTCGGGTACGAGAAGGTGCTGGAGAACCTGGTCGACGAGATCTGGCGCATTCTGCGGCAGCGGCCCATCCAGGTCGACGGGGTCAAACGGATGATCACCCAGATCGCCGTCGCCCGGGCGAATCCCGACGTGGATCTCGGCGCCAGCGGCCTCGGCGCCGACCGGCTGATCAGTAGTCTCTACGGAACCACCGAGGGGTGCCGGGAAGACCCCGGGGTCGAGATCTACCGCACGCGGCTGGAATCGATGGACGACAGTGCGTTGCAGTACGAGGCAACGGGATTCGCGCGGTCCATGCACGACACCGGGCTGGTCTCGCCGTATCACGCTGTGCTGCTGCGCTTTCTGCTCACCAAGGGTGAGTATCTGCTCGGCGAGGCGATGGGCTTGTCCAGCACCGGCCGCGACAGCCTGCTCTGCTATCACGAACTCGTGCACAGTCTCATCGAGCAGGCCGTGCACGTCGAAACGGCGCAGTGCGTGTACGGACTCACCCTGCTGCTCGAACGCGGCATCCTCTATCAGCCACCGGTCGCGCCCGCGCTGTGGCGCCAACTGGCACTGCGGCTTTCACCGCACTCGCGCCGGCGGCTGACCCAGGTGTTCGGGCCGACGCCGGAGCCGCGGGCGTGGCTGCTGTCGGGGATGCTGTCGGTTCTCGGCCTGCCGCTGGGAATCGGGCAGGGCGACAACCCCACCTGCCAATCGGCGCGAGCACTGTCGATGTGGGCCTACAACGACCCCGACTATCTGCTGCAGACGCTGGTGTGGGCCGCGCGCGACGACGAGATCGTGATGCACTTCGAAGGGCAGCCGATCTCCTCGCGCGAGACCGAGGACACGGAATCGACCGCGCTGCAACTGGATCTGGACCCGGTCTCGCTGCTGGTGGTACCGCACCTGGACCGGATCTACGCGCAGATGGGACGGCGCTGTATCGGCCGCGACGGCGACCCGCACCGCTGGATCAACCCGGAATTCCACGGCTGGTGGTCCGGCCGCGGCTTCCGGATCAATGTCGATGTCGCCACCGGCTTGCTGACCGACCTCGACGAATTCCTGCGCCACTTCTACGCGGGCTATCACCCCTTCTACAACGGCAACCAGCCGGTGATCCACCCGCAGCCCGCCGGTATCGCCGTCACCGACAGCGCGGCCCGCTTCGTCGGCTGGCACGCGATCACCGTGCTGCGCGTCAGCCTCGACCCGCAGGACGTGATGCGGGTGTACTTCTACAACCCGAACAACGACAGCGGCCAGGACTGGGGCGACGGGGTCGTCGTCGGAACAGCCGGGCACGGTGAGCGTTTCGGCGAAGCGTCGCTGCCCTTCGAGCAATTCGCCTCGCGGCTCTACATCTTCCATTTCGACCCGCTCGAGCCGGGTGAGCTGGCCGCCGTCGAGCGCGCGGAGCTGGACCGGGTGATCGGCTATCTCCGGCGCAGTTGGGGCGCCGACCGCATGCCCGTGGAAACAGGTGCGGCCGAACAGGATTGATCACAGCAAACGTTCAGAGTCGAACGTTAGGGTGTGGTCGTCGGCGCGCTTCGTGCCGCGATGAGCAAGGGGATTCGATATGGGTGTCAGCTTGTCCAAGGGCGGCAATGTCTCACTGACCAAGGCGGCGCCGAACCTCACCGCCGTCGCGGTCGGCCTCGGCTGGGATCTGCGGACCACCACGGGCACGGACTTCGACCTCGACGCCAGCGCCATCGGCCTCGGCGCCGACAAGAAGGTGGTGTCGAGCGGGCACTTCGTCTTCTTCAACAACCTGAAGTCGCCCGAGGGCGCGATCGAGCACGCGGGCGACAACACCACCGGCGCCGGCGACGGTGACGACGAGACGATCAACGTCGACCTGGCCAACACCCCGGCCACGATCGACTCCATCGTGTTCCCGGTCTCGATCTACGACGCCGCCACCCGCAACCAGTCCTTCGGCCAGGTGCGCAACGCCTACATCCGCGTCCTCGACCGCAGCAACGGCGAGGAACTGGCGCGCTACGACCTCTCCGAGGACGCGTCCACCGAAACCGCCATGGTCTTCGGCGAGCTGTACCGCAACGGCGCCGAGTGGAAGTTCCGCGCCACCGGCCAGGGCTACGCCTCCGGCCTGGAAGGCATCGCCCGCGATTTCGGCGTCAACCTCTGAGGCACCAGCACTGCCGGTCAGCTGCGGGAACCCCCGAAATCCGGGACGCCCACGCAGCTGACCAGCGCGCTATCTGTACGCCACGGTGAGCTCGGCGCTGTCGACGATGCGCGTGTCGACGAGTTCTGCGAACGGGGGTGGTGTGCGAACCATTCTTTCCTGGTGGAGAATTCGCATCCATCGGTCGCTGGCCTCGGCGTCGATGCGCACAGTGTCCCAGGTTCGAGAATCCTTGATGCGCTCGCAGGAGCGAGCCAGGGTCGCCGGGGCGAGGTGGGGCCAGTGCTCTGTGAGCAGTGGCTCGAGCTCAGGGACCGTCGTCGTCCGCAACCGCCGCATCGACTCGCCCAGAGCCGAGGTGAAGCCGACGAGCCGGTCGAAGAGCTCCTCGACGCGGTCGGTCCGGCAGTAATAGACACTGTTCGGGCCGAGACCGCCGACTTCGGCGTAGTCGATCGCGATGGTGCCGGTTCCATTGTCCTGCAGCACTTGCGCGGTGGTCATATCGAGGACGATCGCATCACCGAGCCCGGCCTCGAACAGTTCGACGAACATCGGGGTGGACAGATCACGCAGGAAGGTGATGCCCGCGGGGTCGACGCCTGACTCGCGGATCAGTCCCGCGGTGAAGGCGTACGGGGCGCTGCCGCCGATCCCCGGCGCGAGGACGGTGCGGCCGGTGAGATCGGCCCAGTCGATGGCACCGGTACCGGGACGGGTCACCAGCGCCTTGGGGAACTGGTGGTTGAGCTGGGCGAACACCGTGAGTTCGCGCGGAGTTCCCCAGTACATCCCGGGTACCCACAGCCCGCCCAGGGCGATATCCGCCGCTCCGCTGTCGAGATCGTCGAGCACCCCTGTCCAGGGATCCTTCGCTGTCGCAGTGACTTTCACGTTGTGCTCCGCGAACAGGCCGAGGTGATCGGCGTAGTACTCCGGCAGGTAGTTCAAGCCGTGTGCGGTCGCGGATATCGTCAGGTCGAGCATGGGGTCGGCTCCTCAGCGGGGTTGTTCGGTGACGGCTTCGAGTGACTTACCGAAGGTTTCGGGTCCGAATCGGGCGGCCACCACCAGCAGGGCGTACATGACCGCGATCATGAAGAACACGCCGGGCACGCCGGCGAGGTCGAAGAAGAACAGCGCGGCGAACGGCATGACAGCGCCGGCCACATTGCCGATGCCGTTGACCACCGAGGTGCCCATGGCCCGGACTGAAGTCGGGAACAGCTCCGGCGACCACACCGACAGCATGGTGTTGAGCATCATGGTGAAGAACTGGAAGATCATGCCCAGCACCAGGATCAGCGCGGTCGAGTTCGCGAAAGTGGCGAAGGTGATCGCGGAGACGCAGCCGAGCACCGCGGCGGACATCACCGTGCGGCGCCGTGGCGCCCGGCCCGCGAGATACGACGCCGCGCAGGCGCCCAGCAGGCTGCCGACATTCATGATCATCGTGAAGGCCAGCGAGTCCGACAGCGAATATCCGCGCGATACCAGCAGGATCGGCATCAGGAACAGCAGTGTCACCTGCGCGCCGAACGACATCCAGGAGGCAGCGCCGATGGCCACGGTGTTGCGGAGATTGCGACCCCGGAAGACGGTGAGATAGGACGACTTCGTGGGAACCGGAATGTCGGCTTCGGTGACGTACGGGGTGACGACGCCGGGATGACGCAGTCCGGCGACACTGCCGCTGCCCAGCTTCGACAGGCTCACGTTCGCCGCGTGAATGTTGCCCTTCGACAGCAGGAACCGTGGCGATTCGGGCAGGTAGCGGCGGAAGAACACGACCAGCACGGCCGGCACGGCCAGGATCACGTAGGTCCAGCGCCAGGAGCTGTCGTTCCCGCCGAGGACGTTGTTCAACGGGCTGAGCACCAGCCAGAAGAACCCGAACGACGCGATGTTGCCGATGCCACCGGAGGAGATGTTGAGCGTCGCCAGCAGTGTGCCGCGATGACGCGTGGCCACGATCTCGGCGAGAATCGCCAACCCGACGGTGAATTCGCCACCCAGTCCGATGCCGACGACGAATCGGCTGGCGAGCAGCATCTCGTAGTTCACCGCGACCGCGCTGACGAGGCCGCCGAGGGTGTAGACGAGCAGGTTCAGACTCAGCGCGGCGCGCCTGCCCCACCGGTCGGCGAGGTAGCCGCCGATGAGTCGACCGGCCAGGCCGCCGAGCACAGTGACGGTGTTGATCATGGTCAGCTGCGCGTTGTCGATGCCGAAGGATTCCTTCAGCAGCGGACCCATCGCACCGGTCGAATTCTGTTCCAGTGAATCGAAGAACAGGCCCGCCATCAGCAGCGAGATGACGACGATCTGTACTCGGCCGAAACCGATGCGGTCCAAGGCCGAGGACAACCCGGCGGAGACTCCGGGTTCGGTGGCAGGCGACGGAGAGGGGACGGTGACGGCGGTGAGTTCGCCGGGGGCGGTGTGGGACATGTCGGAACTCCGGGTACGGGAGTGTGACGCCGACAACGGTCGTATCGGCGAGCCGACTACAGCGTGGAACTGGAATCGCACTGCCTAATTTGTATACAGTTCCTGTGACGTACGAGTTTCGCTCCCCGTACTTCATGTTAAGCCATCGATATATCCAGCTAGACTGTATACAACTAGTGGCTGTAGCTAACGATCGAACTCCGCCGAGAAGAATTGTTCGTCCCGGCGCAGGTGCTCATCCATCAGATAGCCCGCCTGGACCGCCGCTCCGTTACGGATCGCGATCGCCACCGCGCGATGATCGTCGGCCGAGGTCTCCGGGTTGTGGCCGAGACTCCACTGCACCCGCTGGTTCAGCGTGGCGAGCATCTCGCGCAGCTGTTCGTTGCCCGAGGCGGTCGCGACCAGCTCGTGGAACGGCGTCTGCGTGTCCGTCTCGCCGTCGGCGACCCGCGAGATGTCGTCCGCGACCACGCCACCCCGTCCTTCCGCCGCGAGCTGCGCCGCCAGCACCTCGAGACCCCGCCGCACCTGAAGTAGCTCGCGACCGTCGTGGATCAACGACGACGACACCGTCGCACCGCGATGGCGGACGATGGTGACGAAACCTTCGGTCTGCAGCCGGGCCAGTGCCTCGCGTACCGGAATCCTCGACACCCCGAACCGTTTCGCCAGGGCTTCCTCGACCAGCCGTTCCCCGGCTACGAGCCGACCGGCCAGGATCTCCGCGCGCAACGCCCGCGCGATCGCGTCTCCCGACGAATTCTCAGCCGATACCGGATCTGCCACACCCGCAGCTTAGGCGGATGCTCGACACGACCCCGCCGTGGCGCCGCCGACCTCGCGTGCGCAATTCACCCGCTGCGGGTGAGGTGGCGAGCCTGCGGGGCGCCGAGCATCGAGTCGACGCGTCGACCGAGCTGAGGAGCTGATTTGCGATGGCATTGGACTACGACGATCGCACCGATTTCGAGAATGCTGATCGCGGGTTCATCAAGACCCTGACGCCCATGCGGATCGCCAAGGCTGACGGCACGGTCGTTTTCGACACCAGCGGATACGGGTTCCTCGACGGGCCGTGTCCGGAAACGATCAACCCGAGTCTGTTCCGGCAGGCCCAGCTCTGTGTGAAGAACGGGCTGTACGAGGTCGTGGACGGCATCTATCAGATCCGTGGTTTCGACATCTCCAATATGACGATCGTCGAGGGCGATACGGGCATCATCGTGATCGATCCGCTCATCTCGGCCGAGTGCGCGGCGGCCGGGTTGGCGTTGTATCGCGAGGAGCGCGGCGACCGGCCCGTCACCGGTGTCATCTATACCCACTCCCACGGGGACCACTTCGGCGGTGTCGACGGCGTGCTGCCCGACGGCCGTGGTGACGTGCCGATTCTCGCGCCGGCCGGTTTCATGGCGGAGGCCGTTTCGGAGAACGTCTATGCGGGTGTCGCGATGACGCGGCGCGGCACCTACATGTACGGCATGGGGATGACGCCCGGACCCGAAGGCCAGTGCAGCACCGGGCTGGGCATCCAGGCCTCCCATGGCACGTTCGGCCTGATCCCGCCCACCGTCGACATCACGCGTACCGGCCAGCAGGAGACCGTCGACGGCGTGCCGATCGTCTTCCAGATGACCCCGGGCACCGAGGCTCCCGCGGAGATGAACTTCTATTTTCCCCGCCACCGCGCCCTCTGTCTCGCCGAGAACGCGACCCACAATCTGCACAACCTGCTGACCCTGCGCGGCGCGCAGGTGCGCGATCCGCGGATCTGGTCGCGCTACATCGACGAGGCGATCGAGATGTTCGCCGTCGACGCCGATGTCGCGTTCGCCTCGCACCACTGGCCCACCTGGGGTGCCGAGAACATCATGGGATTCCTGTCGGTGCAGCGCGACCTGTACATGTACCTGCACGATCAGACACTGCGGATGATGAACGAGGGACTCAACGGCCCGGAGATCGCCGAACAGTTCGAGTTGTCGCCGAACCTGGCCGACGCGTGGAGCGCCCGTGGCTATTACGGGTCGGTGAGCCACAACGTCAAGGCGGTCTACCAGCGCTATCTCGGCTGGTTCGACGGGAACCCGACCTCGCTCTGGGAGCACCCGCGTACGGCGAAAGCGGTCCGGTACGTCGAGACCATCGGCGGCATCGACGCGGTGATCGAGAAGGGACGTGCCTACGCCGACGCGGGCGATCTGCGCTTCGCCGCTGAGCTGCTCACCCATGCCGTGTTCGCCGAGCCGGACAACAAAGCCGCGAAAGACGCACTCGCCCAGACCTATCGAACACTCGGCTTCGGGGCCGAGAACGCCACCTGGCGCTGCTTCTACCTCACCGGCGACAACGAACTGCGGCACGGAATCCAACGGACCGAGCTCGACCTCGGCGGCGGGATGGCCGCGGCACTGTCGGTGGACCAGCTGTTCGACTCGATCGCCATCCGGGTGAACGGTCCACGCGCGGCGAAGGATTCGTTCCGGATCGAATGGCATTTCACCGACCAGGACTCTGTCGTGCGTCTCACCCTGTCCAACGGCGTCCTCATCCAGACGCCCGACCCACGGTCCAAGGCCGATATCGACCTCACCGTCACTCTCACCAAGCCACAACTACTCGGCATTCTCGCGGGCAAGGGCTTGGCCGGGATCGACCACACCGGCGACCCCGGCGTCCTCCAGCGACTGTTCGGTCTCCTGGACACCCCCGACCCGAATTTCGCGGTCGTGACACCGTAACCGTGCGTCGATGCGGCCGCCGCCGAAGCTGGGCGCGGCCGCATCGCCGGTCAGGGCCGCGGGCAGCGCGTTCCATTCGTCCAAGACCGCCGACCGCGCCCAGTCTTAGCGTTGCCGCATGGCAACAACACGAACTTCTTCCGGTCGCACGGTCGATGACCAACTCCTGGCCGTTCTGGACGAGTGGCAGGTGGCGATCGTCGCCAACGACGCGGACCGGATCGGCTCCTATATGGCCGACGAGTGGATCATGGTCTCCGAGAACGGCATGACCACCGCCGAACAGTTCCTGGCCTTCGTCCGATCGGGTGACCTCACACACTCGGCGATGGAGCGCGTCGGTGAGCCCAGAATCCGCTACCACGGCGAACTCGCCCTGCTGACGACCAGGGTCACCAATACCGCTCACTACCAGGGCATTCGATTCGACGCCGACGAATGGACCACCGACGCCTTCATCCACGCCGACGGCCGATGGCGCTGCGTGTTGACCCAGATCACCGCTACGAAGACGTAGCCATCTCGGTCACGGGGACGACCTGCACGCTCAGACTCGGTCGGGGGTTCCAGGTGGAGATGGCCCAGATGACGACGAGGTCGATGCCGATGATGATCACCGACCACCACGGGCAGTACGGCAGGGACAGGAAATTGGCGATGATCGAGAGGGCGGCCAGACAGTAGGCAGCGAAACGGGCCCAGGACGCGGTCAGAATCATCCCGACGGCGACGGCTACGAGGAGTACACCCAGCGCCAGGTGGATCCAGCCCCAGGCGCTGACGTCGAGCTGGTAGCTGTATTCGCTCGGGATCAGGAATAGCTCGTCCTCGGTGACGTCGGCGATACCGCGCAGGATGCTCAGTGTGCCTGCTACCAGGAGCATGATCACCGCGAGCATGGTGACGCCCGCCGCGAGACCCTGGCGGACGGGATGCGAGGTGATCGTCATGGATTCGACGGTAGGGGCTGTCGGGGACGATCCGGATCCCCCGTTATGGGTGAGGTCGAGCGGTGCGGACGGATTCACCCGATTCGGATGATGTGTGCGGGCACGGGCTTCGCGACGATGGCGGCAAGGGTTGAACCGTAACCGCCGCCCGGTGGTCACGCATCACAGAAGTGAGGTCGAATCATGTCGTCGGTGTGGGACGTTCTCTGGGTCATCATTGTGAGCTTCTGCTTTGTCGCCTACCTGATGTTGATGTTCTACCTGCTGACCGATCTTTTCCGGGACCGGTCCACCTCGGGCTGGGTGAAAGCGGTGTGGGTGGTGTGTCTGATCCTGTTCCCGCTGATCACCGGACTGGTGTATCTGATCTTCCGCGGTAGCGGCATGGCGGAACGGACCGCCGAAGCGCAGAAGCAGGCACGCACGGAGACCGACGATTACATCAGGCAGGCCGCGGGCACCAATTCCGCAGCCCAGATCGCCGACGGGAAGAAGCTGCTCGACGCCGGCGCCATCACCGAGGCGGAATTCCAGCAACTCAAGGCCAAGGCTCTCTCCTGAAATCCGCGAACGACTGCGCGATCCGGCGTCGCTCATAGACAGGAACACCATCTGATGACCAGTCAGCAGGATGCCTCGGCCAGCGTCGAAGCCAACAACGAGACGTTGCTGCGCACGCTACCGTTCGATGACAACCAGGATTTCGCCGATGCCGAGCGTGGGTTCGTCGCGGCGCTGACGCCGGGGGTGGTGAAGAACGCCGCGGGCAAGGTGGTGTGGGACATCGACGCCTACTCGTTCCTCGACGGCGAGTGCCCGCCCACGGTGAATCCGAGTCTGTGGCGGCAGTCGCAACTGTGTGTGAAGCAAGGCCTGTACGAGGTCACCGACGGCATCTTCCAGATCCGCGGATTCGATCTGTCCAATATGACGCTGGTCGAAGGCGACGCCGGCGTGATCGTGATCGATCCGCTGATCTCGGAGGAGACCGCCGCCGCCGGGCTCGCGCTGTACCGCGAGCATCGCGGCGACCGCCCGGTGACCGGAGTGATCTATTCGCATTCCCATATCGACCATTTCGGCGGTGTGAAGGGGGTGACCACCGAAGAAGAGGTGGCGGCCGGGCATTGCCCGATCATCGCGCCGGTCGGTTTCACCGAACACGCGGTCGAGGAAAACGTGTACGCGGGCACCGCGATGGCGCGCCGGGCGGCCTATATGTACGGCGCCGCACTTCCCCGCGGACCGAAGGGGTCGGTCGGTGCCGGCCTCGGGCCGACGAATTCGCTCGGTACCCCGACCTTGATCTCGCCGACGGTCTACATCGACCACACCGGGCAGAACGTGACAGTAGACGGGGTGAGCATCGAATTCCAGATGACGCCGGGCACCGAGGCGCCATCGGAGATGAACTTCTACTTCCCCGACCGGCGGGCGCTGTGCATGGCCGAGAACGCCACCCACACCCTGCACAATCTGCTGACATTGCGCGGTGCGCTGGTTCGCGATCCGCACGTGTGGTCGAGTTACCTCACGCAGGCGATCAACCGATACGCCGCCCGCACCGATGTTGTGTTCGCCTCGCACCATTGGCCGACCTGGGGAACCGATCGGCTGACCGAATTCCTTTCGGTACAGCGCGATCTCTACGGCTATCTCCACGACCAGACTCTGCGGGCATTGAACAAGGGCTCCACCGGCATCGAGATCGCCGAGGACCTGCCCTTGCCGCCCGCCGTCGTGAACTCGTGGTCGACCCACGGCTATTACGGGTCGGTGAGCCACAATGTCAAAGCGATCTACCAGCGATACATGGGCTGGTTCGACGGCAATCCCGCCACGCTGTGGCAGCACCCGCCGGTCGCGAACGCCCGGCGCCATGTGGATTTCATGGGCGGTGCCGACGAAGCCGTCGCCAAGGCGCGAAAGTCCTACGACGAGGGCGACTTCCGCTGGGTGGCCCAGGTGCTCAACTACGTCATCTTCGCCGACCCCGATAATGCCGAGGCGAAAGCGCTACAGGCCGACACGCTCGAACAGCTCGGCTTCGGCGCGGAGAACGGCACCTGGCGCAACTTCTTCCTGATGGGCGCCTACGAATTGCGCAACGGCAATGTCGGTACTCCGCTGGCGACGTCGTCGGCCGATATTTCCGCCGCCCTCTCCGTGGAGCAGCTGTTCGACGCGATCGCGCTGCGCGTCGACGGCCCGCGCGCGTGGGACGCGAGGATCGTCATCGATTGGCGCATCACCGATTCCGGCACGGTGCACCGCACCGAGCTGCGCAACGGACTGCTCGTGCACTTCGACGTCGAAGGCGAGCCCCCGCCCGCCCAGGCGACGTTCACGCTCACCGAAGCGGACCTGCGCGCGGCACTGCTCGGTGGCCAGGATCTGGCGAAGATGATCGGCGACGGTCGCGTCACCGCCGAGGGCGATCCCACCAAGCTGGCCGAACTGGTCGGCTACCTCGACGCCCCCGACCCGGATTTCGCGATCGTCACCCCCTGATCCACCGGTCCGCCGTCGAAGGAGCTGCGATGGGCGCGAGGGCGACGGTGCGGCGGCGGACCGGTGACTGACATCGTGCGGCGGGTACGACGGTGGTTCGTGACCGAGCGCATGTCGAAAGCCGATGTCGTCGCGGGGATTCCGGGTGCGATCGGCGGGGTGCCGGACGGGATGGCGGCGGGTGTTCTCGCGGGGGTGAGTCCGGTGCACGGGCTCTACGCGAGCATGGCCGGGCGATTCTTCGGCGGGTTCGGTACCAGCACGCAGCTGATGGTGGTCACCACGACGAGTGCGTCCGCGTTGGCGGTGGGTTCGACCCTGACCGATGTCGAACCGGATCAGCGGTCGGGCGCCATCGTGATGTTGACGCTGGTCGCGGGCGCGATGATGATCGTCGCCGCGATGTTGCGGCTGGGCAAGTACACCCGGTTCGTCTCACACTCGGTGATGACCGGGTTCCTGCTCGGCATCTCGGCCAACATCCTGTTCGGCCAGTTGCCGAGTCTGCTCGGTGCGCCGGTGCGGGGGTCGATCGCGGCGGAGAAGGCGCTGCACGTGGTGCTGCATCCGTTGGACTTCGACTGGCGGGCAGCCGTTGTCGGCGTACTCGCGATGATGCTGCTCATCGGGTTGGCACACACGCGGCTGCGCACGGTCGCCGCCCTGTTCGCCTTGGTGGTGCCGATGATCGTCGTGCTCGCTTTCGGCTGGAGCGAAGTCGGCACGGTCGCCGACACAGGCGAGATTCCCACCGGGATTCCGCTGCCGCACCTGCCGGACTCGAGCACGCTGTCGCTGTCGTTGGTCGCCGGGGCGTTGGCGGTGACGCTGATCGTGCTGGTCCAGGGGGCCGGGGTTGCGGAGTCGGCACCCAACCCCGGCGGGACGCGAAGCTCGGTCGATCGTGATTTCACGGCGCAAGGCATCGGCAATGTCTTCGCCGGGTTGTTTCGGGGGATGCCGGTCGGTGGATCGGTGGGGCAGACGGCGATCAACGTCTCCTCCGGTGCGCGTGGCCGCTGGGGCGGAATGTGGTCGGGGCTCTGGATTCTGGTGATCCTGGTCGCGCTGGCCGGGGCGGTGGGCAGGGTGCCGCTGCCCACGCTGGCCGCGATACTGATGGTCGCCGCAGCGCGGTCGATCGATCCGGACCGCCTCGTCGCCATCTGGAGCAGCGGCGCGATCTCACGGATCGCGCTGCTGGTGACCTTCTTCGCCACCCTGCTGTTGCCCGTGACGGCGGCAGTCGGTGTCGGGGTCGGGTTGTCGCTGCTGCTGCAGCTGAACCAGGAGGCCATCGATTTGAAGGTGGTGCGGTTACGGGTCGAGGGTGAGCATCTCGTCGAGGCGAAGGCCCCGACCTCACTGTCCGACAACGAGGTCGTGATCCTGGATGTCTACGGCAGCCTGTTCTACGCGGGCGCGCGCACGCTGCAGGCCAAGCTGCCCGACCCCGACGGCGCGCACGAGCCCGTCGTCATTCTGCGCCTGCGAGGGCGCACGAGCGTGAGCGCGACCTTCCTGCACGTGGTCGGCGACTACGCGCGCCGGCTGGACTCGCTCGGTGGCCGCCTCTACCTCAGCGGTGTCGACCCGCACATTCGCGACGTCTGGACCGACGACCTGCTGCACGCACAGGGCCTGCACATCGAATTCTTCCCGGCGACAAGCACACTCGGCGAGTCGACACTTGCCGCCTACGCCGATGCCGAGGTTCGGATCCACCGAGAGCGGAGGGCGTGACGTGGGCGGACTGATGGCATTGCTGTTGCCGGAGATCGTGGGATTGATGGTCACGCCGGGCGCGGTGATCGGCTGTGTCCTGTTGCTGCGCTCGCGCGACCCGGTGCGCAACGCATCGATGTTCGGGCTCGGGTTCTTGGTCGTGTATTCGATCGTCGCGCTCGCCGCGTGCATCGGCGGTGCGCCGGACCCGGGAGCTACCACGGCCCAGACCTCCCACATCGCCGGACTCGTGGTCGGTCTGATCTTTCTGGCTCTCGGCGTCGTCATGCTGGTGCGGCCCCGCCGGAACACCGGCGAAAAGCCACGTGTGCTCGATGAACTCGCCACCGCAGGCCCGCGCAAGGCCTTCGCGATCGGGGTCGTACTCGGGGTGTTGAACCCGAATCTGTTCATCATGATGTCGGGGATGAGCGTGATCGCCAGCTCCGCCGTCGGCCTGGCCGACGCGCTGTTGGCGACCGCGATCCTGCTCGTCGCGGCGGTCGTCGACTTCCTGATTCCGATCGGGATCTATCTCGCGATGGGCGAACGGGCCGAGCACAGTCTGGCGGTCGCGCAGGCGTGGATGTTGAGCCACAGCCGGATGCTGACGTTGTCGGTACTGCTCGGATTCGGTGCCCTGTTCACCGCTCGCGGCATCGTCAACCTCGCCGGCTGAGGTGACTTTTCGGAAAGGACCGCCATGCTGAGCTTTCTTGTCCCGCAGGAGCAACGTCGATCGATGGACGAGCTGACCGACAAGCTGGATCTGTCGGTGGGCCAGGTCTCGTCGAAGCGCTCGGCGTTCTGGATCATGCTGGTGATGTCGGCGGTGATCGCTATTTCGGGCGTCATCGGCGATTCCACCGCGACCGTGATCGGCGCGATGATCGTCGCGCCACTGTCGATACCGATCCTGGGTGTCGCGTTGGGCGTGGTGACCGGTCGCGGGCCGTTGCTCGGCCGGAGTCTGCTGCTGGTCCTGTCGGGGATCGTGGTGGTGGTCGCGCTGGGGTTCCTCTTCGCGCAGGTGCTGCCCAATCCGGTGAATGTGCTGTCCAACGCCCAGGTCGTGGGGCGGACCTCGCCGAAATTGATGGACCTGACCGCGGCGATCGCGACCGGCTTGGTCGCGGCGATCGCGATCACCCGGCGTGACGTGGGCGATGTGCTGCCCGGGGTGGCGATCGCGATTTCGCTGGTGCCGCCGCTCGGGGTGGTGGGGGTGTGCCTGGGATCGCACGCACCCGCCCTCGCCGGTGGCGCGTTCGTGCTGTTCGCGTCGAATGTGGTCGCGATGATCATCACGTCGACGATCGTGCTGCTCATCGCCGGGTACGCGGGCGAGGCCGATCCGGCGACGATGCGGCGAGGCAGGGCCTACCTGGTGCTCGGCGCGGCGCTGGTGCTGGTGGCGATCCCGATGGTGCTCAACTCGCTGTCGACTCTGTGGACCGGTCAGATCGCCGACGCGGCCGGCGACTGGCTCCGGGACACTCCGGACGCGCAGGTCATGGACGTCACCCTGCACAGCGATATCGCGACCGTCTCGGTGCTGGGCCCCGCGCAGTTGCCGCCGCGCGAGGAGTTGCAGCGGAAGGTGGACGAGCTCGTGCCGTGGGACCCGAAGGTGGTCATCATCCACACGGTCGGTGGTCGTGTGCAGTGATCACAACCCGCCGCCCCCGGCACCGTGGCCGGGGGCGGCGTTCGCCGGAAACTCAGCTGAGCAGTTTGGCTTTCGCGGCGGCGAATTCGGCGTCCGACAGTGCGCCCGCGGAATGCAGCTCGGCCAATTTGCCGAGCTGGGCGACGGTGTCGTTGCCCACACTCGGGGCGGCGGGCGGCGGGGGAGCCTGTTGCTGCGGCGGCGGAGGCGGTGCCTGCTGTTGGGCGTAGGCCTGTTGTTCGGCGGCCCGCTGCGCGCCGCGCCGGTTCATCGCGTTCGAGGTGGCGGTCGCGGTACCCGCGACGACCGCGGTTCTGGCGATGGTGCCGATCAGTCCCGGTCGCCCGACGCGACCCCGGCGAAGTGGCATATCGATTCCTTCCTAGGCGAGGGCGAGCGCGGCGTCGACGGCATCGCGCGGTACTTGCACGTGCAGCGCGACCTCACCGTCGGCCGCGCGCACCGCGCCTGCCAGGCGCAGCGCCCACGTTTCCTCGAAAACGATGACGACGGCGGTCGTTCCCGGTTCCATCGATGCCCGGACTACGTCGAGGTCGTCGTCGCTGACGAGGTCGATGTCGGCCGCCGTCAGACCCGTCAGACCCACCGCGGAGATGTCGTCGTCGATCTCGCGTTCGGTGATGGCGCCCGCGTCGTCCATGGACAGCACGATCAGATCGAGCAGCGTGACCGTGCCTTTCGCGACGATCTCGGCCAGTGCCGCGGACACGGATTCGTCGATCTCGGTGCCGGGAAAGGTGAGCACAAGGAATTCGACCGGTCCGAGCGTTGCTGGTGATCCCATGGGCAGATCGTGCCCCCGGCGAGTGCTGGGCCGCTTCACCCGATTCGGATGAAACAGCGAGCGCGCAGTTCACCCGGAAAGTGTGAGGCGCGCCGGGATCGGCCCGCTTAGCGTCGTGGCATGGGCTCAGTAATCGGCGGTCTCCTGCCACTGGCGGTGGGTGTGGCGGTCTCGCCGATCCCGATCATCGCCGCCATTCTGATGATCCTGTCGAAGAACGCGGGCGGTGCCGCGAAGGGCTTCGCCGTGGGGTGGGTGGCCGGCATCCTCGTCGTGACCGGCGTGATGACCATGCTCGCCGGGACACTGGGCGGCACGGACAGCGAACCGTCGACCGGCGCCTCGATCGTGAAGATCATTCTCGGCGTCGCGCTGGTGGTCCTGGCGGTGATCCAGTGGCAGGAACGGTCGCAGACCGAGGTGCCCGGCTGGATGAAGGCGATCGACACGCTCACACCGGTGAAGGCGCTGGGGCTGGGAGCGCTGCTGTCGGGCGTCAATCCGAAGAATCTGCTGCTGTGTGTGTCGGCGGGTGTCGCGATCGGGGCAGGCGGTCTGAGCGCGGGGGGCGACCTGGTCGCGATCGTGGTGTTCACCTTGCTCGCCTCGGTCACCGTGCTGGCCGTGGTCGTGGGATACATGCTCGCGGCCGACAAGCTCGGTCCGATGCTCGACAGCCTGCGGGAGTGGTTGCAGCTCAACAACCATGCGGTGATGGCGATCGTGCTGTTGATCATGGGCGCTGTGGTCGTCGGCAAGGGCATCGGCGGGCTGTAGCGGTGTCGATACCGGTGTTCGAGTCACTGCAGGGGTATCGGCGGGCGTGGCTGCGGCCGGATGTGATCGCCGGTCTCACAGTGTGGGCGGTGCTCGTGCCCGAAGCGCTGGCCTACGCGTCGATCGCCGGGGTGCCGCCGGTGGTCGGCCTGTACGCGGCGGTGCCGTCGCTGGTGCTCTACGCGCTGGCAGGCAGTTCGCGGCACCTGGTGGTCGGGCCGATGTCGGCGACCGCGGCACTGTCGGCGGCGATCATCGCCCCGCTCGCGGGCGCCGACAACGGCCGCTACATCGCGTTGACGGCCGCACTCGCCATCGCGACCGGCCTGGTAGGTCTGCTCGCCGGTCTCATCCGGCTCGGCTTCATCGCCGCGTTCATCTCCGAACCGGTACTCAAGGGCTTCATCGTCGGACTCGCCCTGGTCATCATCATCGGGCAGGTGCCCAAGTTGCTCGGCGTCGACAAACACGACGGCAACTTCTTCCGGCAGGCGTGGGGCATCATCACCGAGCTGGGCCATGCCCAGTGGCGCACCGTGACGGTCGGCTTGATCAGCCTCGCGCTGGTGCTCGCACTGCGCCGCTGGCTGCCGTTCGTTCCGGGCGCGTTGGTGGCGGTGGGGTTCGGCATCGTCGTCGTGACCGTGTTCGGACTCGACGACAAGGGTGTCTCGATTGTCGGTCATATCGACTCGGGACTGCCCACGCTCGGCCTGCCGTCGGGAGTGTCGTTCGGTGACTACCTCGATCTGCTCGGACCCGCCGTGGGGGTGTTGCTGATCGGCTTCGCCGAGGGCCTCGGCGCCGCGAAAACCTATGCGGCCAAGGCGGGTTACCCCATCGACGCGAATCGGGAGCTGCTCGGCCTCGGCGCCGCCAATCTCGGCTCGGGGCTGAGTTCGGGGATGGTCGTCAACGGTAGCTTGTCGAAGACGGCGGTCAACGGTGGCGCCGGGGCGAAGACCCAGCTCAGCGGGCTTGTCGTGGCCGGGCTCACCGTCGTCACGCTGCTGTTCCTGACCGGGTTGTTCGAGAAACTGCCGGAGGCCACCTTGGCGGCGGTCGTGATCGCGGCCGTCATCGAGCTGGTCGACATCGCCGCCCTGCGTCGCCTCTACCGGGTTTGGACCCACATGCTCGCCAGCATCTACGGCAAGGCGGCACGCGCCGACTTCCTGGCCGCGATGGCCGCGATGCTGGGCGTGCTGATCTTCGATACGCTGCCCGGCCTGCTCATCGGTATCGGCGTGTCGATGCTGCTGCTGGTGTACCGGGCCTCGCAACCGCATGTGGCCGAGCTCGGTAAGGAAGGGTCGTTGTGGGTCGCCGCCGTCCGGCACCCGGACGCGGCGACGCGCCCCGATCTGCTGGTCGTCCGGGTCGAGTCGGGGCTGTTCTTCGCCAACTCCGGTTATGTGAAGGACCAGATCGAAGGGCTGTGCACCGACCGCACCCGGATGGTCGTCCTCGACGCCGAGACCTCGCCCTCGGTCGACGTGACCGCCGCGGCGATGCTGCTCGCCCTGCGTGACACGCTGGCCGCCCGGCGCATCGGGTTCGCGATCGCGCGACCGGTCGCCCAGTTCGGTGACGCCCTCGGCTCGGCCGAGCACGGTGATGTCCCGGTCCCGATCTATCCCACCGTCGCCGCCGCGGCCGCGGCACTGTCCGGCTCATGAACATGCTCGCCTGCCGAAAGGAACGCAGATGAACGGCATTCTGGTCGCTCTCGTCGGAGCGCTGTTGTGCTTCTACGGGATTCGCTCGGTCCACCTGGGCTTGCTCGCGATCGGGTTCGGTCTCGGCTGGCTGATCGCGGACCTGTTCAACGCGAGCTTCTGGTGGCTGTTGCTGGCCGCGCTGATCGGAGCGGTGTCGGTCTGGGTGGTCACCTCGCTGGTGTTCCGTTTCGCCTCCTATTTCATCGGCGGTCTGACCGGCGTGATGATCGGCACCAAGCTGGCGACGGTGTTGCAGCCCGGCGACAAGAACGTCGCCCTGAGCATGATCGTCGCGCTCGCGGTGGGCGTGTCAGGCGCGTTCCTGGCACAGAAGTTCCGGGCCCGCGCACTGCTGTGGTTGACCTCGATCGGCGGCGCGAGCATGATCTGCAGCGGTGTCGCGCTGTTCAGCGACTCGCTGTCGTTCCTGCGCGACCCCGAGCCCGGCTGGCAGCAGGTCACCGCCACCCTGGCCTGGGTGGGTCTGTCGATCCTCGGCTGGATCACCCAGCGCCACCTGTTCGCCGAGAAGCTCGGCATCCAGCACCTGGTCGGTGACGACGACGAGCCGGACATGAGCGACCGCAACGGCGGCTGGCCCACGAGGTGACCAGCCGGCGGGAGACACCACCGGCTGGTCGAACCCGGATCAGTGGGCGGTGCCGCCCGTGGCCGGGGTGCGGCCGTGCTTCATCACCAGGGCGAGGGTGAGGGCGACGGCCGAGGCCGCCGCGCAGACCCAGAAGCCCAGTTGGTAGCCACGATCACCGAACAGGTCGGGCAGCGGGGTGGCCGGTTGAGCCTGGCCGCCGACGCTCACCAGGGCGCTCATGCCGTTGCTGTGCAGGAAGGCAGTGACGATCGCGAGACCGATCGCGACACCCATGGACTGCATCACGCCGAGCATGCCCATGCTGACGCCCTGCTGTTCCTGCGGAACCGCCTCCACCAGCAGGATCGGCATACAGGCGTAGTACATACCGAAGCCGATGCTGAAGATCGAGTTCACGATCAGGAAGTTGGTGGCGGTCAGCGGCAGGACCGCGAACGCTACGGCCGCTGCGGCGAAGATGACCAGTGCCGCGACGAGCGGCAGCCGGGCACCGACCCGCCTGGCCAGCAGGCCCGCGACCGCGCCGAAGATCATCGTGACCACCGAACCGAGCAGCGCGATCCGGACGGCGAACTCGAGCAGGGTGTATCCACTGCCGTAGGTATAGCCGGGATCGAGGGTTACCTGCACGGCCTCGATCGGCAGCGCCTGACCCGTCAGCTGCTGGATCTGGGCCAGGGTGCCCTGCGCGACACCGTCGACGACGGTCGACTCCGGCGGGGTCTGGGACATGTAGGCGATGGCGTAGGACACGATGCCGATCTGCAGGGACGCGAAGAGCGCACCGGCGAGGACCAGCGCCACGCGCGGATGGAAGAGCAGCTGCATGTCCATGATCGGTGTGGTGGCCCGCTTTTCGACGAGGACGAACAGCACGAGCAGCACGAGGCCCGCGATCAGCCAGGCCAGCGTGGTCGGCTTCGACCATCCCCAGTCGTGGCCTTTGTCGACGTAGATCAGGGTGAGCGCGGCACCACCGGCGAGCAGTGCGGCGCCGACGATGTCGATGCGCTCGGTCACGCGGAGCTTGGACTCGGGCACGATGAACCACACCAGCGGCAGCATCACCACAGTGAATGCCCCCAGTACCCAGAAGATGGCACGCCAGCTGTGGTTGTCGACGAGGTAGCCGCCCAGCAGCGGGCCCGCGATGGAGGCGACGCCGAAGCCGGTCGCGGTGAGACCCAGCGCGAGCGGAACCATCTTGCGCGGCATCAGGTCCCGGATGAGGCCGTAGGCGATCACCGCGGTCGCGATGGCGGTGGCTTGCAGGCAGCGACCGAACAAGAACACACCCCAGTTCGAGGTGGTCGCGTCGAGTACGCAGCCGATCACGAACAGGGCGCCGCAGATGAGGAACATCCGCTTCTTGCCCCAGACATCACTCATCTTGCCGATCAACGGAGACGCGGCCGCGCCGATCAATCCGAAAACGATGATGGCCCAGTTGATGTTGGCGCCGACGCCGGGGAAGCTCGGGGCGATCTTCTGTAGCGCTGCCGCGACGATCGTGTACTGCATGGGTGCGATCTCGGAGAAGAGAACGATCACCGCTAGCACCGTGAAAATTCGTGCGCGCGAGGCGCCTTCGAGCCTTCCGGTGTCGTTGTCGGGCTGGATGGTGCTGGTGGACATGGCCACGCTCCGTTGTTCGAGCTGATAGAGATTTCGAGCTGGTAGATCCGCACGGCGAGCAGGGTTGTGCTCACGATCGTGGACGTTAGGTCCGTCCAGGGCAGGAGGAGCTCGGCCACGCCCCTTCTGCAGACAGTTGCAGACCCCGCACGCGGACCAGCACGGCGACGTACGCTTCCAACGATGATCGACCCGACTCATGCCGCGAGGCCGACCTCATGACCGAGGTCGGGCGCGCGCTGCGGGCCGCGCGCACGGCGGCGGGCCTGAGCCTGCAGGCGATGGCCGCGCGGACGAACTATTCGAAGCCGTACCTGGGCCAGCTCGAAACCGGCGTGCGGATGGTGCGAGCCGAGCATGTCGCCGCGTACGAGTCCGTGCTGCACACGTCACTGTGGGACTTGCACGACCGGCTCGCCGTCGAATCGGTCGGCGTCGCGCGAGACCTGCCCGCCCAGTTGGCGCCGCTGCTGTCGTTGTTGCCCGACGCGGACCTGCCCGCGCAGTTCAGGCAATTGTTGCGGCAGCCGCCGCCGACCCGTTCGCGCGACGGGTTCGCGCCCGAGGAAGTCGACGCGGCCGAGGAGCTGGCGCGGTGGGCCCGCGCCAGACAGTGGGACGACGAGTCACCGGCGCGAGCGCCGGTGACCGCTTGGTTGGCGATGAACATTCCTCGGTTACGACGCCTTTCGCCGGGAACCTCGAATGCGCCTGCGCTGCTCATCGGTGCCGAACTGGCCGATATCGCGGCCACCATGAGCTGGGATGTGGAGGACAACCGGGCCGCGCGGCGCTACTTCGTCACCGCCGCGCGGCTGGCGCACGCCGCCGGCGACCCGGCGCTGACCGGCGCCGTCCTCGCTGAGACAACCTGGCAGTGCCTCGACAACGGCTGTCCTGCGGAGGGGCTGGAGATCGTCCAGCTCGCGCAGTACATCGCGCGCCGCACCGCGACTCCACATCTGCGGTCGATCCTCGCCGAACTCGAGGCCTGCGCGCACGGCATCCTCGGTGACCGGGCCGCGTGCCTGCGGGCCAGCATCGTCGCCGCCGAATGTCGGGCAGAGGCGAACGAGGTGGTACGTGAGCCGGTCCCGGGCGATACCAGTCTCGCCGCCGTCGCGTTCAGCATGGTGCTCGGCCCACGCCGCGATTGGCCGGGCCCCGGCCGGCAGTCCCAATTACTAGGTCCGACCTACCGGGACCTTGCCGTCACCCGCCCGGATCTGGTTCGTACCGCCTCGGCCCATATTCGAGCACCGCGGCTCGACAGCTTCATCCCGGCCGCGATGGCGTTGATCTTCTCGGCCAGACTCCAACTGATGCTCCGCGAACCAGAGCAGGCCGCCGCACAGATCGAGCAGGCACTGGCGACGCACGGGGCCGAGATGCCTGCCCGCACTACCGCCCGCCTGCGCGACTTCCATTACGAAGCAGCCGAATTCGCCGCGGTTCCCGCCGTGCGCGGGGTCCGTACGACCATCGCCGAACTGGCCACTCACCGTTGAGTTGCGGCGATGGCGCGCTCACTCGCGTTGCCGCCACTGCCGGGGGCTGACTCCATACCTGGTACTGAACCACCGCGAGAAGTTGCTCACCGACGAAAAGCCGAGCAGGTCACCTACTTCGGTGAGGGAGTGGCGGCGGTTGGCCACCATCCGCTCGGCCAGTGCCCCGCGGATCTCGTCGACCATCGAGGTGAACGTCGTGCCGTCCTGGGCGAGCTTGCGGTGGACCGTGCGCCGGTCGACCCCGAGGCTGCGCGCCACCTGTTCGACGGTGCACCGGCCCGTCGGCAACAGCAGTTCGACGAGTTCGCGGACCCGGTCGGCGACCGTGGCCTCCCGCGAGGGCGCGATCGCGCCGAGCAACTGCTGCGTGTAGGCGTGCAGCAGTGGGTCGGCCATCGCGTTCTCCGCGTCGAGATCGCTGCTGTAGGTGAGGATTCCGTCGAAATCCTGATCGAACTCGACATGCGGGCCGAACATCTTGAGGTAGGTGGTGCTCTCGCGCGGGGCGGGGTGGGAGAAGCACACCTGCATCGGCCGCCAGGTGGGTCCGACGAAACCGCGGAGCAATCCGTGCAGCACCCCGGTGGTGAGTTCGACGGCCTGCCGTACGGGCACCGCTCGGCCGACGTCCACGCTCACCCGAATGGTAGCCATGCCGTTCGCCTCGATGACCTCGGTGTGCAGCGCCTCGTTGTACATGTGCTCGTGGCGCGACAGCAACCGCAGCGCGCTGCGCACGTCCGGTTCCTCGCGGATGACCAGGCTCAACGGGCCGAGGTTGGAGAAGCGGCGCAGCTGCGCCAACCGCACACCGAAGTCCTCGCGGCCGGATTCGGCGGCCGAGCGTTCCAGTAGCTCGGCGACGGCTTCGGCCGGAATCCAGCGGTCCTGCGTGCCGAAACCGGCCGGGTCGAGTCCGCAATCGCGGATCAGCCGAGCGGGTTCGAGCCCGAGCGAGCGCGCCAGTTCGACGTAGTCGTTCAGTGACGCGTACCTGGACAACGGCTTCATCCGACACCTCCTCGCTGTCCCGAAATGAATAGTTTTCTGTCCCGTGAGGGCAAATATCTCGGTGTGACCCACCCTACAGTTAGCTGCATCACACAGGAGGAGATGGCAGTGGCACACGCAATTCGATTCGCTGAAACCGGTGGTCCCGACGTGATGCGGTGGGAGTCCACCGAGGTCGGTGAGCCGGGGCCGGGCCAGGTCCGGATCCGGCACGAGGCGGTCGGTCTCAACTTCGCCGACACGTATTTCCGCACCGGTCTGTACCCGGCGGCGTTGCCGGCGGGCCTCGGTGTGGAGGGGGCGGGCGTCATCGAAGCCGTCGGCCCCGGCGTCGATTTCGCGCCCGGTGACCGCGTCACCTACACCGGCAGCCCGCTCGGCGCGTACAGCACCGAACGGATCATGCCCGCCGAGCACCTGATCGCCCTGCCCGATGCCATCGCGTTCGACACCGCGGCCGCGACCACGATGCGCGGCCTGACCACCGCCTACCTGTTGCGCCGCATCCATCCGCTGCGCGCCGGCGACACGGTGCTCCTGCACGCGGCGGCGGGTGGGGTCGGTCAGCTGTTCACCCAGTGGGCGAAACTGCTCGGGGTCAGTGTGATCGGCACCGTCTCCAGCGAGGAGAAGGCGGCGGTCGCCCGCGCCAACGGCTGCGACCACGTAGTGATCTACACCCGCGAGGACGTCGCGACCCGGGTCCGTGAAATCACCGACGGCGCGGGCGTTCCCGTGGTCTACGACAGCATCGGCAAGACCACCTACCAGTCCTCGATCGACTCCCTCGCCCGGCGCGGTCTGCTGGTGTGCTTCGGTACCGCCTCGGGTCCGGTGCCGCCGATCGAACCGATGCAGCTGGCCGTGAAGGGCTCGCTGTACGTCACCCGGCCCGCGCTCGCGGACTACATCGCCGACCCGGCCGAACGCGCCGAACTGGCCGGTGAACTGCACGACCACCTCACCGCGGGGCGCCTGCGGGTCGAGATCAACCAGCGCTACGAACTCCCGAACGCCGTCCAGGCCCATCGCGACCTCGAAGCGGGCCGCAGCGTCGGCGCGTCGGTCTTCGCGATCTGACGCGCCCACCGGAAAGGAACAAGCCAATGACCGTTCGAACCGCGATCCACGCGGTGCCGCTGACCGCGACCATCGGCGCGCAACTGCACGGGGTGGACCTCGCCGAGGCCGCCGTCGACGACGCCCTGTTCGCCGAACTGCGCACCCTGCTGCTGCGCCACAAGGTGCTCTTCGTCCGCGACCAGGACATCACCCGCGCCGAACACGTCGCCCTCGCTGAACGTTTCGGCCCGCTCGAGGACCACCCGGCCCTCGGCAGCGATCCCGACCACCCTGGTCTCGTCCGCATCTACAAGGACCTCGACAGTGCGCCCGAGCACTACGAGAACGCCTACCACTGCGATGCCACCTGGCGGGTCAATCCGCCGATGGGCGCCGTGCTGCGCTGCGTGGAAACGCCGCCCGTCGGCGGCGACACCATCTGGGTGAACATGGTCGAGGCGTACAAACGGCTGCCGCAGTCGGTGAAATCCCAGATCGCGCATCTGCGGGCCCGGCACAGTATCGAGGCGAGTTTCGGCGCCGCGCTCACCGAGGAGAAGCGGCTCGCCCTGCACGAGCGTTTCCCCGATGCCGAACATCCGGTGGTGCGCATTCATCCGGACACCGGCGAGGACATTCTGTTCGTCAATTCCTTCACGACGCATCTGGTCAATTACCACACGCCGGAGAACATCCGATTCGGCGCCGACTACGCGCCGGGCGCGAGCGAACTGCTCAATTACCTGATGCGCCAGGCGAGTATCCCCGAATACCAGGTGCGCTGGCGCTGGACCGAGAACAGCTTCGCGATCTGGGACAACCGGTGCACCCAGCACTACGCGGTCCAGGACTACTGGCCCGCCGTCCGCAAGATGGAACGTGCCGGGATCGTCGGCGACCGTCCCTTCTGACATTCCCTTTTTCGATAACCCCGCAATTCCGATCGGAGTACCCCCATGCATTTTCACGACGACGCACTGTTCCCCGAAAACCAGGAAAAGCTGGTCATCACCGTCGCACCGTACGGCCCGGAATGGGAACTCGACGACTTCCGCGACGACCTGCCGCTGACCATGGACGAGCACGTCCAGGCGGCCGTGGACTGCTACGAAGCCGGCGCCACCGTGCTGCACATCCATGTGCGTGAACTCGATGGCAAGGGCTCCAAGCGCCTGTCGAAGTTCAACGAGCTGCTCGGCCGCCTGCGCGAGGCCGTGCCGGACATGATCCTGCAGGTGGGCGGCTCGATCTCGTTCTCGCCCGAAGGTGAAGGCGCCGACGCGAAATGGCTCACCGACGATGCCCGGCACATGCTGGCCGAGCTCGATCCCAAGCCCGATCAGGTCACCATCGCGATCAACACCAGTCAGATGAACATCGTCGAGCTGATGACCGAGGACGACATCGCGGGCACCTCCTTCGAGCGGCCCGAGGTGTACGAGGCCTATCGCGAGATGTTCGTCCCGGCGGGTCCGACCTGGGTCGCCGAACACCTGAAGCGATTGCAGGCCAACGGCATTCAGCCGCACTTCCAGCTGTCGAGCATCCCGCAGCTCGAGACCGTGGAGCGGCTGATCCGGCGCGGCGTCTACACCGGCCCGCTCATGCTCACCTGGGTCGGCATCGGCGGCGGCTTCGACGGGCCGAACCCCTACAACATGATGGAGTTCATCCGCCGCACCCCCGACGGCGCCGTGCTCACCCTGGAGACGCTGATGCGCAGCGTGCTGCCGGTGAACACGATGGCCATCGCCATGGGTCTGCACGCGCGCTGCGGCAACGAGGACACCCTGTGGGGTCGCAAGGGCGAGAAGATGACCTCGGTCCAGCAGGTCCAGCAGCTGGTCCGGATCGCCGGTGAGCTCGGCCGTGAGGTCGCCACCGGCAAGGAAGCGCGCGAGATCTACAAACTCGACGAGCACTACGCCGACGCCGACGAGACGCTCGCCAAGCTCGGGTTCGCCCCGAATCGCCAGCCGGGCCAGGTCGGGTTCACCCACCACGCCTGACCCTTCCCCTTCTCGACAACCCGGTGGACGTCAGCGACGACGTCCACCGGTTCGCAGGAGCACCCATGGACCTCACCACCACCGCCGCGAAGCCCGCGCCGGCGCCGAGCCGTTCCTCGACCATTCGCCGCAACTATCCCTGGCTGGTGTTTGCACTGGCTTTCGGCCTGCTACTGGCCGACTACATGTCCCGACAAGTGCTGAGCGCGGTATTTCCGTTCCTGAAAACCGAATGGACGCTGTCGGATTCGCAGTTGGCGTCGCTGAGCAGTGTGGTCGCGCTGATGGTCGGGTTGCTCACCCTGCCGCTGTCGGTGCTGGCCGACCGGTGGGGCCGGGTCAAGAGCCTGGTGCTGATGGCCGTGGTGTGGAGTATCGCGACGCTGGTGTGCGCACTGGCCGACAACTATCCGCAGATGCTGGCCGCGCGTTTCTTCGTCGGCGTCGGGGAGGCCGCGTACGGCAGTGTCGGCATCGCGCTGGTGCTCAGTGTGTTCGCCGCGCGGCGGCATGCCGCGCTGAGCGGCGCGTTCATGGCCGGTGGTTCGTTCGGATCGGTGCTCGGTGTCGCCGCGGGTGGCGTGATCGCCGTGCACCTGGGGTGGCGGTGGTCATTCGCGACGATGGCGGTGTTCGGGCTTGTGCTGGCCGTGGCGTTCTGGGTGGTGGTCAAGGAGCAGCGCAACGCCGAACACGCGGCCGAACCCACTCCCGAAGTCGCCTTCCGGGCGCCGATTTCGACGCTGTTCACCAATCCGGCGGTGCTGTGCGCCTATGTGGGCAGCGGGTTGCAGATGTTCACCGCCGCGGTGCTGCTGTCGTGGATGCCCAGCTTCTTCAACCGCTACTACGGGCTGGCCCCGGACCGGGCCGCGGGTCTGGCGGCCGTGATCGTGACACTCGTCGGCACAGGCATGGTGGTGTGCGGGGTGATCACCGACCGGGTCGGGCGTTCGGAGATGGCCCGCAAGTGGACCACCGCGATCGTGTTCTGCCTGACCTCGCTCGTGACCCTCGGCATCGGATTCAGCCTGAGTACCGGTGCCCCGCAACTGATTCTGCTCGGCATCGGCGCGTTCTTCTCCGGCGGCTCGGCCGGTCCCACCGTCGCCATGGTCGCCAACCTCACCCACCCTTCGGTTCGCGCTTCGGCGTTCGGCACCCTCACCCTCGCCAACAGTCTGCTCGGACTGGCGCTCGGCCCGTTCGTCGTCGGCGTGCTCGCCGATCATCTCGGGCTGCGGGACGCGCTGCGCATCACCCCGGTCGTGTCGGTGCTCGCCATCGCCGCCCTGCTCCTCGGCCGCCGGATGTACCCGATCGGTCTGCGCAAGCTCGCCTCCGTCCATGCCTCGGCTCCGCACTGATCCCGTCGAAAAGGATTACCGCACACATGAATTCCCTCCCCGAACCCACCGTCGTGATCGTGCCCGGTCTGCGCGACCATGTCGCCGGCCACTGGCAGACGCTGCTCGCCGACACCCTCGACAAGGTGGCGATCGTGCCGCCGCTCGAGCGCGACGGGCTGAGCCTGGCCGCGCGGGTCGCCACACTCGAGGCAGTGCTCGCCGAGATCGACGGCCCTGTCGTCCTGGTCGCGCACAGCGCGGGCGTAATGATCACCGTCCACTGGGCTCAGCAGTCCGACCGGCCGGTGCGCGGCGCGCTGCTCGCGACACCGCCCGACTTCGAAACCCCGCTGCCACCGGGCTATCCGACCGCCGAGGAACTGGCGGCCAACGGCTGGACACCGATCCCGCGGCGGCAGTTGCCGTTCCCGAGCATCGTGGCCGCGAGCAGCACCGACCCCTTGGCCACGACGCGTCGCGTCGCGGGCATGGCCGAGGTATGGGGGAGCAGGCTGGTCGACCTCGGCGACGTCGGGCATCTGAATCCGGCGGCGGGCTACGGTCCGTGGCCGCGCGCCCAGGAACTGCTCGACGAACTCCTCGACCTCACCGGGGAGCTCGCCCGATGACGACGGTGTTCGCCACGGCTGCCGCGGCGGTCGCCGATATCGGGTCCGGATCCTCGCTCGCCGTCGGCGGTTTCGGGGTGTGCGGCATTCCCGACGCACTCGTCGCCGCACTGGCGGCGGGCGCGGCCGACGAGCTGGAGATCTTCTCGAACAACTGCGGCACCGACAGTCATGGGCTGGGGATCTTGCTGGCGCAGAAGCGTATCCGTCGGATCACCGCGTCCTATGTCGGGGAGAACGCCGAGTTCGCGCGCCAGTATCTGTCCGGTGAACTGGAAGTCGAACTGACACCGCAGGGCACCCTCGCCGAGAAACTGCGCGCGGGCGGGACCGGGATTCCGGCCTTCTTCACCGCGGCGGGTGTCGGGACGCCGGTATCCGACGGGGGATTGCCGTGGCGGTACCGGTCCGACGGGTCCGTCGCGATCGCCTCGCCCGCCAAAGAGGTCCGCACCTTCCATGGTCGCCGGTTCGTGCTCGAGGAATCCATCACCGCCGACTACGCGCTCGTGCACGCCCTGATCGGCGACACCGACGGAAATCTGGTGTTCAACAAGGCCGCCCGCAATTTCAACCCGCTCGCCGCGATGGCGGGCACGGTGTGTATCGCCCAGGTCGAGACGCTGGTGCCCGCCGGTTCCCTCGATCCGGCGCAGGTGCATCTGCCCGGCGTGTTCGTCGACCGGATCGTGCACACGGGGCCGCAGACCAAACTCATCGAAAGGCGGACCGTGTCATGACCGCATCGACGGTGGCGCTCGGCTGGACGCGCACCGAGATGGCCGCCCGCGCCGCGCGGGAACTACGGTCCGGCGAGTACGTCAACCTCGGTATCGGGCTGCCGACCCTGATCCCCAATTTCCTGCCCGAGGGTGTGGCGGTGACGCTGCATTCGGAGAACGGGATCCTCGGCACCGGTCCCTACCCCCGCGACGACGACGTCGACGCCGACCTGATCAACGCGGGCAAGGAAACCGTCACCGTCGCCGACGGCGCCTCGTTCTTCGATTCGTCGCTCAGTTTCGGCATGATCCGTGGTGGCCACATCGACACCGCGGTCCTCGGCGGCATGCAGGTCTCGGCCGCGGGCGACCTCGCCAACTGGATGGTGCCGGGTCGGATGGTCAAAGGGATGGGCGGGGCGATGGACCTGGTCCACGGCGCCCGTCGCGTGATCGTGGTGATGACGCACACCGACAAGGCGGGTACCCCGAAAATCGTGCCGACCTGTACCTTGCCGCTCACCGGGGCGGGCGTCGTGCATCGGATCATCACCGACTTGGCTGTCATCGACGTCGAGCCGACGGGTCTGGTCCTGCGCGAATGCGCACCGGGCGTGCGCGAGGAACACGTCCGCGCCGTGACCGCGGCACCGCTCACGTGGGGCTGATCACCTTCTTGCGCTGGTGCCCGTAGACCACCGAGGTGCGGACGTTGGCGAGTTCCGGACGCGTCGTCAGCTTGTCCAGGACCACCCCGTGCAGATGGTCGGTGTCGCGGACGGCCACGTGCACGAGGAAATCGTCGTTGCCGGTGAGCACGAACAGCGAGATCACCTCGGGCATCTGCTCCAGGAACGCCTGGAAGCCCTCGATCACCGCGCGGGTCGGTGGGTGGACGCGCACGGCGATCACGGCCTGCAACCCGCGCCCGATCGCCGCGAGGTCCGCCTCCGCGTGGAACCCGGTCAGGATGCCGCGTTCGCGCAGCGATCTGATCCGCTCCAGACAGGTCGAGGGGGCGATGTCGAGCGCTTGGGCCATGTCGCGATTGGTGCGCCGACCATCCTGTTGGAGCATCCGTACCAACGCCGAATCTAGTTCGTCCACGCTCGCCTCTCTCTATCAATTTCCGAATCTAGTTCGGAGTGTACGCATAGCTGCTGACTATATTGCTAGCGTCTCGCCGGTCAGCTGATTTTCGTTCGGCTGCGATACTTCGGAAAGAGGTGCCTTCCGGTGCGTGAACGAGGGCCGAGCGTGGGGGCGGTGGGCGCGGTGGTCGCGGCCGCGCTGTTGTGGAGCAGTTCCTACGCGGTGACGAAAGTGCTGTTGGCCGACCTCGGGCCGCTCAGTATCGGGGCCGCCCGATTCACCATGGCGGCGTTGCTGCTCGCCGCGATGGTGCGACTGGACCGCCACCGCGGCGACCGGCCGGATGCCGGGCAGCGGCGCCTGCTCTACCTGTGCGGATTACTCGGCATCACCGTCTATTTCGTCCTCGAGAACGTCGGCGTGGATCTGTCCACAGCCTCCGACGCGGCTCTCATCGTGGCGACGTACCCGCTGATGACGATGCTGCTGGAGCTGGCCGTCCTGCGCGTCCGGCTGCCGCCGCTGCGGGTGACGGGCGTGCTGCTGGCCACCGCCGGTGCCGTTCTCGTGGTCCACGACGGTGCCCGGATCGGCGGCAGCGCACGGTGGCTGGGCGACATCATCCTGCTGCTCGGCGGACTGGCCTGGGCGGGCTACAACGTGCTCGGCAAGCGGGCGAGTGCCGGACACGGCGCCCTGACCGTCACCTACTACCAGACCATGGCGGGGGCGGGCGGATTCGTCCTGATCGCGCTCCTGGAAGCCGGCAGCTGGCGCATGCCCGACGTGACCACGTCGTCGCTGCTCGTCTACCTGGCCGTGGCGTGCTCGGTCGGCGGGTTCCTGCTCTACAACTACGGCCTGCGCAGGATGGCGCCGAGCGTCGCGGTGAACATTCTCAACCTGGTCCCGGTCTTCGGCGTGCTCAGCGCCGTGATCATCAACGGCGAGCCGTTCCGGCTCGCCCAGGTGGCGGGCGGCGCGGTCATCGTCGCCGGCGTCGCACTGGGTTTGATCGAACGGCAATCGTCCGCCCCGGCCGAGCGGCCGAGCGAAGTCCTGGTTCGCCCTTGAGCTGGTGAAACCCCGGTCAGCGGAGGTCGTCGGGGTGCGGGCCGGTGCCGAACGGGTTCGGCTCGTCCTCGGCGAGGATGCCCACGAAAGGTTCGCCCTCGTCGGCGAAGGTGTACGCGCCGCCTTCGATGCGGTCGATCAGGCCGTGCGTCCAGGCTGCTTCGCTGTCGGCGGAGTGCACCCACATGTTCATGATCTCGCCGATGTGTCCGAGCTGCCCCGGACCCTGCTCCGGCGTGTAGTACTCGGTGACCGAGGCACGCCACTGCTCGAGGCCGATCATTCGTTGCTTCAGGAGCGCGACCGCCTCGGCGCGCGGTAGGTCGACGATGAAACCGATGGCGGCCGAGATCATGTCCATCTGCTGGTCGTACGAGGTCAGAGCCTCGCGGAGCAGTGTGAGGAACTCCTCGGTGCCCTTGTCGGTGACCTCGTACTCGACGCGGGGCGGACCGCCGACGGTGCTCGGGGCGACCTCGTGCGCGAGGAGCAGTCCCTGCTTGGCCATCTGCTTGAGCGCGTGGTAGATCGAGCCGGGCTTGGCGTTGGACCATTCGTGCGCGCCCCAGAATTCCAGGTCGTTGCGCACCTGATAACCGTGCGCTCGGCCGTGCTGACGGACCGCGCCGAGGACCAGCAACCGGATCGCTGACATGGACGTCTCCCTTCCGAGCGAGTGCGATCAAAATAGCAGTATTCAAGTTTGACTAACTGAACCGGCCCCGGTACCTTAGCCATCTAGTCAAATTTGATCACTGGTTGATGGAGGGTGTTTTGACTGACCACGATCTCTCGATCGTCGTCGAAGGCCTGCGCAAGAAGTACGGGGCGAAGCAGGCCCTCGACGGACTCGATCTCGCTGTTCGGGCCGGTACCGTGCACGCGGTACTCGGCCCGAACGGCGCGGGAAAGACCACGGCCGTGCGCATCATGTCCACGTTGCTCCGGCCGGAGGAAGGGCGGGTCGAGGTGGCGGGCATCGACGTGCGCACGCGAGCCGACGAGGTGCGTTCACGCATCGGCCTGCTCGGCCAGAGCGCGGCTGTCGACGAGGAACTCAGCGGTCGGCAGAACCTGGAGATGTTCGGGCGTCTCTACCACCTGGGCGCGCGGCGCGCGGGTGTCAGGGCCGACGAACTCCTCGCGCGATTCGGTCTCGCGGACACCGGCAAGAAAGCGGTCAAGCAGTACAGCGGCGGTATGCGCCGGCGGCTCGACCTCGCGGCGTCGCTCATCTCCGCACCGCAGGTGCTGTTCCTGGACGAACCCACGACCGGGCTCGATCCCCGCGGTCGCGCCGAGGTGTGGAGTTCGGTGCGCTCCCTGGTCGACGGCGGCACCACCGTGCTGCTGACCACGCAATACCTGGAGGAGGCCGATCAATTGGCCGATCAGATCTCGGTGATCGACCACGGGAAGGTCATCGCGGCGGGCACCGCCGACCAGCTGAAATCCAAGACCGGCGGCGACCGCATCGACGTAGTCCTGCACGACTCCACCCAGCTGGCCCTCGCGGCCGCGCTCATCCCCGGCGAGGCGGTGGTGGACGAGGACCGGCGGATGGTCAGCGCCGCGGTCGGTGACCGGATGGCGGCACTCACCGAGACGGTCCGGGCGCTGGAGACCAACGGCATCGAAGCCGAGGACATCGCGATCAGACGGCCGACGCTCGACGAAGTCTTCATGCAGCTGACCAAGGAGGACGCGGCGTGAGCGCGACATATTCGACGAACCGGACCCTGAGCACGGCGCTCACCGATTCCTGGACGATGACCAGACGCGAGCTGGCGCACTGGGCCCGCCAGCCCGTCCAGGTGGTCGTCGGGCTGGTGTTCCCGGTGATGCTGTTGCTGATGTTCAGCTACCTGATCGGCGGCGGGCGCGGCATCGACGGTGACTTCAAGGACTACCTGGTCCCCGGAATCCTCACCATGACAATGGCCTTCGGCCTCGAGGCGACCATGCTCGCGGTGACCCAGGACCTCGGCAAGGGGGTCATCGATCGATTCCGCTCGATGCCGATGAACTCGGCCGCGGTCCTGGTGGGTCGCAGCGTCGCCGACATGCTGCAGTCGGCGGTCGGGCTGATCGTGATGATCGCGGTCGGGTACGCGATCGGCTGGCGCTGGCACGATGGTGCCGCCTCGTTCCTGGCGGCGGTAGGGCTGTTGTTGCTGTTCCGCTTCGCGATGTTGTGGATCGGCATCTACCTGGCGATGGTCGCGGGCAAGCCCGAACTGGTGCAGGCGGTGCAGATCCTGGTCTGGCCGATCAGCTTCCTCTCCAATGCCATCGCCTCGCCCGAGTCGATGCCGTCCTGGCTGGGTGCGGTCGTCGAGTGGAACCCGATGTCGGCGACGGCCACGGCGGTGCGCGGTCTGCTGGGCAATCCGGGTGCGGTCGGCGACTCCTGGGCCGGGGCACACGCCGAAATGCTGGCGGTGGCATGGCCGCTCGGTTTGATCGCGGTGTTCTTCCCGCTGGCAGTGAAGCGGTTCCGGGATCTGAGTCGCTAGCTCAGCGCGGCATCTCGGTGGTCCTGCTCCGCGCGAGCCGGGTAGCCCCATTCTCGGCACGCCGTCCTCAGCGCGTCCGGGATCGTCTCGTCGGCGGGCAGTGGCCGGGCAGGCTGGATGGCGCCGGAGCGGATGGTGTCGCTCCAGTCGCCGATGCCGCGAATGTAGCTGCCGTGGTCGAAACGGCCGTAGTCCAGCATCGAGGGCTGCCACTCGACGTCGAGGAACCGGCACAGGCCGCGCACGGTTTCCTCGGGGCGGTGGGTCAGGTCCTCGTAGCGGATCTCGTGGCCGTCCAGCGTCGCCCTGGCCTCGTTCATCGCCGCGACGAACTCCAGCGTCCGCCGCACCGGGTCGATCTCACGGCGATCCGCCCACGCGCGGCCCAGCGAGTCGGCGATCTGGACCGGGTGGCGCAACAGGAACACGTAGCGGGCGTCGGGCCAGCACGCGGCGATCCGTCTCCAGGTCAGCACGCTGCTCGTCGTCTTGTTGACCATCCGGTCCTTCCCGCTGCGTTCCAGCTCGTGGTGCAGCAGGCGGTCCCAGAGGAGATGTTCGAGTTCACGGATCGTCAGGCCGAGCGCGTCCAGCGAGATACTCGCGTAGCGCTCGGTGATGTCATCGGCGGCCCACTCCAGTTCCTGGACGGTCAGCAGGTTCAGGTGGAGTTCGTGTGGGGCGTGGATGCGTGCATGGCTGTCGAGGACCGACCGCAGCAGGGTCGACCCGGATCGGGGCGCGGACAGGATGAAGATCGGCGCGGGTACGAGGCGGTTCGCCGTCGTCTGCCTCACGGGCGTGGGCTCGGCAGCACAGCGGTGATCAGGCCCCGGCGGATCAGGAGATCGAGGACGTGATCGGCGGATTCGGCGACCGGCTCGGCGGTGGTGTCTATCCGCAGAGCGGGCGACAGCGGTTCCTCGTAGGCCGCGTCGACCCCGGTGAGCTGGGTGAGCTCGCCTCTGGATCGGCGCCCGTACAGGCCCTTGACGTCGCGTTGTGTGCAGGTGGAAAGCGCTGTCGCGACGTGGACTTCGGCGAAGTCGAGGCCGGCGTCGTCGTGGCGCACCCGCATCAGCGCGCGATCGGCGGCGTACGGCGCGATGGCTGCCACGAGAACGAGCACGCCGTGCCCGGCCAGCATCAGCGCGAGGGTGGTGATCCGGCCGAGATTCTGTGTGCGGTCGCCGGGGGAGAGGCCGAGTTCGGGCCACAGCCGCCCGCGCACGTCGTCGCCGTCGAGTACCTCGACCCGATGCCCGGCGGCCGCCACCCGCTGCCGGGTGGCGGCTGCGATGGTGGATTTTCCCGAACTGGGCAGCCCGGTCAGCAGAACTGTCCCGCCCGGTCTGCAGGGCCCGTCATTCATCAGACATTTCTGACAGGGCGAAATTATGTGGGGGTATCGATTGTGCGATCGACGCGTAAACGCCTGCTGCCCAATAGAATTCGTCCTGGCACGATAAGGGAAACGGTGCCACTGATAATGATTCGGCGCATCTCTCGCCTAGTTTCCGAAGACGAGACTGCGCAGAACCAGGAACCGCAGACCGCCGACCGCGGCCATGACGGCGATCACCGCACCCGCCTGCGCGACCTCCCCGAGATTCGGCGCCAGGAAATCCAGCCCGGCCAGCGCCGCCGTGCTGATGCCGAGGCCGAGCAGCGCCAGCCCGCCGCCCTCCCACTGCGCGGTGAATCCGCCGACCCTGCTTCCCGCCCGGAAGGTGAGCTGGCGGTGCAATTCGTTGGCGATCACGGTGCTCACCATCGACCCGGCGACATTGGCGACCAGTGGACCGCTGTCGTGCATGGTCATGAACAACAGCACATAGGCGATGTTGCTGGCACCGCCGACCAGAGCGAACCGGATCAGCTGAGCGAGGGCGTGATCGCCGCGCAGGAATCGCAGCACACGGATGGGGTCGACGTGCGACGCAGAGCCGACCCACGGTGCGTAGTTGCTGGTGGGCAGCATTCCGGGGCGGGTGATCTGCGAGACGGTCATGTTCGTTCCGATCGAGCGTGCGGACCCGGCGGTGCTGCCGGACAACGCTTGTGACTATACGTAGAAGTATACGTATAAACAAGTGTCGCGGCGGTGCGGCAACCGTGATCGGCAAGATCGGCATTGGCACCCGCGGCGCAGTCGGCGGACACTGGAGGAATGGTTGACAGGGAGCAACGCACACCCTTCTACGGGGTGGTGCTGATTCTCGCAGCGTTGGGCGCGTCGATGGCGGTCAGTTACTACGGGCCGACCTGGTTTCGCGTCACCGTCTACATCCTCACGGCGGTGGTAGTCCTGGTCGGCGGTGTCATGACCTTCCGCGACTACTCGCACTGACGCAGCGAAACTCGCGCGTCGCACCCTGGCCTGTCAGGGGGCGCGATGGGTTGTGCTGGTGCAGTATGGGTCCCGGCCAGCTCGCCGGGCTGCACCCGGCCGTACCCGCTGAGGAGTTCGCCGTGGCTTACATCGTGGATTTCGAGACCGTTTCGACCCGGGGATTGGAGTCGTCGCCGGTCGCCGACGCGCTCGCGGGATTGCGGGCGAACGAGGCCAGGTATTTCAAGAACAAATACGATCATGTCTTCACAGTGGAGCCCGCGAGCGAGGCGACATCGGCTGTCGACCGGGTGAGCCGGATACTCGCCGAAGAACGTGACATCGTCATCGCCTCGCGCCCGCTCGAAGCTACCGCTTTCCAGGTCGAGAACATTCGTATGGCCTATGTCTTCTACGAAAGCGGCCTGTCGATCAACGTGATGTACTCGATCGACGATGCGAAGAAGCGGGCGGTCGGGTTCAAGCTCAGCGACGGAATGGAAGTACCCGCCGAGCTCGACTCGTTCAAGTTCGCACGGCAGAAGTCGAAGCTCGCAGGCACCATTCGCGGTTCCTACTTCGTCATCAAGGGCGAGTACTGACCGGTCCGGCGCTGGATTCATCGTGCGGCAAACCCTGTTGGGAGTGCGGCTGCGGCGAGGACCCTGTGGTGGTTCGAGTATTCCCGCTCGCTGCCGCAAGGAGACTCTCATGACCGTCGAAGCCAGTACCCGACTCAACAACGTGGATATCGACGCCGTCGGTGGTCTCGTGGCGGCTGTTCGAGCCGATCCGGCCAAGGGGCAGACCACCTGGGCGGCGCATGTCGGGTGGAAGGGCGGGTTCGCCTCGGAGGCGCGCGTCCGCAAGTTCGCGCCGATCCCGTCGGACGAGCCGTCGGCTCTCGGCGGCGCCGACACCGCCCCGAACCCCGTCGAACAGCTTCTCGCGGCCCTGGGCAACTGCCTCGCGGTCGGCTACGCGGCCAACGCCACGATCGCCGGCATCCGCATCGACGATCTGCGCATCGACGTGAAGGGCGACCTCGACCTGCACGTTTTCCTCGGGCTCGCCCAGGGACACGCGGGCTTCGAGTCCATCACCGCGACAGTGTCGATCGATTCGGACGCTTCCCGGGAGCAGCTCGAGGACCTGCACACGAAGGTGCTGTCCAGCTCGCCGGTGGGGCACACAGTGCGCACCGCGGTGCCCGTCGACATCACCCTCGCCTAGGCGGGGCCTCCCCGCCACGCGCGGCTCCGTCGTTCGAATTCATTGCACTGCCGAGAATTTCGGCCGTAAACAGAACAGTCCCCGGTAGTCTCCATCGAAACCATGAGCTCAGTCGTCGCTGACAACTCCGGTTTTCGATTGGCTTGCCGGGGGCTTAGCCAGATCCTGAAATGTCGTCACTACCGTCGGCGAACGTCTTCGTCGGCAGTGCGGCTCATTCCGGTATTCCGGTGTATATCCAGTCTTCTCCGGATCTGCTCGATGTCAATACCTTCGCGCTGTCGAATATTGCCTGATTTCGAACGTGGTGACGACGGCCGTCGCATTGTGTGGACGGTCTTTTCGGAGGACAGTGGATATGTCCGGTGGCGCCCGCCGGGGCGCCGCCCTTCCTGGAGTAGGAGGTGGCCCGTGTACGCACGTTCCAGCACATTCGCTGCCCAGCGGTCGTCGATCGACCGTGGTATCGCATACCTCCACAATGCGGTGATGCCGAATATGCCCGAAATCGACGGGTGGGTCGGTATGTCACTGATGGTGGACAGGGCGACAGGCCGATGCATCGCCACGACCGCGTGGGAATCGGAGGACGCCCTGCACGACAGCAGGATGCGCGTCCGATCGCTGCGCGACGGTCTGGCCGAAGCGCTCAACGGACAGGTCGAGCACATCGAGGAATGGGAAGTCGCGGTCATGCACCGCGATCACCTGGCCGGCGCGAGTGCCTGCACCCGATGCACCTGGATCCAGGTCGACCCGACGGCAGTCGACTTGGCGATCCACACATTCAAGTCCAGCTTGCTGCCGGAATTCGAGAAGATCGATGGATTCCGCAGCGCCAGCCTGTTCGTCGACCGGGACACCGGCCGAGGGGTGGGATCCACGGTCTGGGCAAGCCGAGAGGAATTGGACAACAGCCGCCCCCTGGTGGATCGCATGCGCGCCGAAGCCGTCCGCACCATGGGAGCCGAGGTCCTCGAGGTGGCGGAGTTCCGACTCGGCTTCGCCCATCTGCGCGTCCCCGAGTTGGTCTGAACGACGAAACATCCGGCCGCGGAGCGGCAACTCCCGGCCGGCCTTCGGGCTGTATCGGAGGAGCATTGTGAATGCCGACGAACCACTCGACGCGGCTGAGCGCGCGGAACTACAGCGCCTGCGACAGGAACTGACCGAACTTCGTCGCGCCCGCGATGAGGAATCGCCGAACGCTGCTCCGGCCGAGGGCCGACGTCCCTCCGGTCACCGGAAATTGCGCTGGACGGGCGCGGCGGTCCTGCTCGTGCTGGTCGCCGTCCTGTCCTTTTCCGCGGTCCTCGCCCGCTACGCCCACAGCGAGGTCCTCGACACCGACCGCTATGTCCGGACAATGGCCGCGCTGGGGTCGGACCCGGTGCTGCAGGGCGAACTCACCGATCAGATCACCGATGAGGTCATGACGCGCCTCGATGTCGAGGCGATCACCGCCGACGCGCTGCGGTCGATCGCCGACGACGCTCCCCGCGTGCCGCCCGCCGTGGTCGGGCTGGCGCCGGTGATCGCCGATCAGGCCGAGTCGTTCGTGCACCGGACGGTGGCATCGTTCGTGGCGTCCGACCAGTTCGAAGCCCTGTGGATCCAGGCCAACGAGCAGGCGCATCAGGCGCTGGTCGCGGTGCTGACCGGGCAGACCCGGCCTGGCGTCGATGTCAGCGATCAGGGCGTGGTCAGCATCTCGCTGGCCCCGATCATCGACCGGGTTCGGGCCGCGCTGATCGATCGGGGGTTCGCGTTCGCGGACAAGGTCCCCACGGTCGACAAGTCGTTCGTGCTGTTCGAATCGCCCGAACTCGTCAAGGCGCAGCGGGCGACCTCGGCATTGGACAAAGCCTCCGCGGTGCTGCCCTGGCTGACCCTGCTGGCCGCCGTCGGTGCCGTGTGGGTGGCGCCGAACGGCGCACGCCGACGCGCCGTTGCGCTGGTCGGAGTCAGCATCGCGATCGCGATGGCGCTGCTGGCCGTGGCGATCGCCCTCGGCCGGTCGTGGTATCTGGGGGCCGTCCCTGCGGACGTGCTCTCCGCGCAGGCGGCCACGGTGCTGATCGACACCGTGCTGGTTCCGCTGCGCACCGCGTTGCGGGCGGTGTTCGTGCTGGCCGTGGTGATCGCGGTCGTCGGCTACCTCACCGGATCGTCGGGATCGGCGGCCGCGGTCCGTGGCGCTGGTACTCGGGCGCTCGACGCGCTGCGCCCCGAGCACGGGCGGGCCCCGAATCCGATCGAGTCCGCGGTCGCGCGGTTCCGCATCCCGCTGCGGGTGGTCATCATCGTGATCGCGGTGACGACCCTGGTGTTCTGGCCGTACCCGTCGGGCGTGGTCGTGGTGGTGACCGTGCTCGTCGCGGTGGCAGCCCTGCTGGTGGTGGAACTGGTGGCACGGCCCGCGCTGGCTGAACGCGACTCACCGGTCACGAAGGCGGTGCCGGCTCGGGACGGGTGAGTGTCGCTCGGATCAGGTCTTCTCGTCGAGGTCACGGCGTCGTCGGTCCGACGTTCACGGTGAATTCCGTGTTGCAATGGATTCCGGTCATAGCAAACAGCAGAAGTACGTCACGACTGCCGGGATGGTGAGCGTCGATGAGCAACGATTCGGCTGGGCAGACGGGCGGCACACAGCGACTGCTGGCGGTGTTGCTGGCGATGGCGATGTTCGTGCTCGTCGTCGATACATCGCTGATGAACGTGTCGATCTCGGCGGTGGTGCGAGATCTCGACACGACCGTCAGCGGGGTCCAAGCGGCGATCGCGTTGGAAGCGCTGGTTTCGGCCGCATTTATTCTGATCGGCGGAAAAGCAGGTGACCTGATCGGACGCAAGCGTGCCTATGCGCTGGGATTGATCGGCTACGCGATCGGGGCGACGGCGATGGCGTTCGCGCAGAGCCTGATCGCGATCGTCATCTTCTGGGCGGTGCTCGGCGGGATCGGCGCATCGCTGCTGTTGCCCGCCATGCAATCGCTGATCCACGGCAACTTCGAAGGCGCGGCGCAGAAGAAGGTCTATGCCCTGGTCGGCGCGGCGGCCGCGATCGCGGCCGCGATCGGCCCACTGCTCGGCGGATTCATCACCACCTACCTGTCGTGGCGCGTCGGGTTCGTGTTGGAGGTCGTCGTTATCGCGATCGTGCTGTCCGGGATGGGCATCGTCCGCGATGTGTCCTATACCGGCCCGCGCAGCGTCGACCTGGTCGGGGCGGTGCTGTCGGTACTCGGTATGGGCGGAATCGTGCTGGGAATCCTGGTGTGGCAGGAAGGCGGCGAAGCGGTCGGCGCCCTCCTGGCCCTCGGGGCCGTCGCGCTGGCCGGCCTCGCCTATTGGCTCGTTCGGCGCAAGCGTGCGGGCAAATCGATACTGCTCGACCCGGACCTGTTCCGTTCCAAGGCCTTCCGGCTGGGCATCTCGGGACAGATGCTGCAGCAGATCGCCCTCGGCGGCACGATGATCGCCCTGCCGATCTACCTGCAGATGGTGCTCGAGTACAACGCGATGCAAGCAGGACTGTCCATCGCGCCCCTGTCGTTGAGCATGTTCGCCGTAGCGCTGCTCGCCGGCAGATACGCGGGCGATCGGCCCGCGAGCACCATCATCCGGTGGGGATTCGTGCTCCTGACGGTCGGGACGGTGGTACTCGTTCCGATCGTGCCCCGCGCGGAATTCGGCTGGGGGCTCATCCTTCCGCTCATCATCGCGGGCTCAGGGCTGGGTCTGCTGGTGTCCCAGCTCAACAACTACACACTGGCCCCGATCGAGGAGGAGCGGATCAGCGAAGCCGCCGGCGTCAATTCGGCGGCCGGGTCGTTCGGGTTGTCCTTCGGGCTGGCGTTCGCCGGCGCCATCATGCTGGCGACGTTGTCGATCACCTTCACGAGCATGGCGGAATCGAGCACGGTGCTCCCACAGGCACAGCAACAACAGGTGGCGCAGGTGCTGGAGGACGACGCCGAGATCATGAGCAACACCCAGCTCGATCAGCTGCTCGTCGACCAACCGCCGCAGATCCGCGACGAGATCGTTCGCATCAACACCGAGGCTCGGCCCTTAGCTCTGCAGGTGGCACTACTGGTTCCGCTCCTGGCCGGTCTCGTCGGGTTGTTCACCTCGTTCCGGATGAGACGCATCCCGGAAGCCGTGCCGAAGCCGTCCTGATCCCGGTCGCGATATCGGCGGGGCATTCGGCCCTGCCGGCAACAAGGTGGCGATCAGCCACACCTGGGGTCCCTGGTGTGGAGTGCGGCTCCAGACGATGGTTTACCTATGAGTGGCGCGAAATCGACTACCGAGGTGTGGCGGGAGAAGTTCCGGGCCCGCCGCCGGACCAGGTTCGTCGTGGCGTTCGGAGTGCTCCTCGCGGGACTGAGCACGGCTGCCGTAGTCGTCTTGCCCCGACTTGCGTCCGCGATGTCCGGCACGGATGTCTCGACCATGCTGATCTGGCTGGCGATTCCGGTCTTCCTTGTCGCCGTCGTGGCGGAGTTCGTGTACATCAAGCGTCACGGCAAGCCCTACGACTACCGTGACTCAGCTACCTCCATCGCCGCCGGTGTGGGGTATCAAGTGCTCAACATTCCCTGGGCGCTGGCGGAGCTCGCGATCTTCGCAACTGTTTCCTCGCTGGTGCCGTGGCACCTCGAGGGCTGGGTTGCGTGGGCCGTCGCGCTGATCGGGGTCGACTTCGCGTACTACTGGTTTCATCGCGCGCACCACGAAATCCGGGTGTTCTGGTCGGTCCACGTCGTGCATCACTCGAGCGAGAACTTCAACCTCACCACAGCACTGCGTACGCCATGGCTGGTTGTCACGTCCCTGCCGTTCCTGGCACCGCTGGCGCTGTCGGGAATCGATGGCAAGATCATCGCCGCCTCCTACGCGATCAACCTGCTGTACCAGTTCGGCATCCACACCGAGGCCATCGGCAAACTCTGGGCGCCTATCGAATTCGTGTTCAACACACCGAGCCACCACCGCGTGCACCACGGCTCCAACACTGAATACCTCGACCGCAACTACGGTGGCGTGCTCATCATCTGGGACCGCGTCTTCGGCTCCTTCGAACCGGAGGGCGAGCAGGCGATCTACGGCCTCACCAAGAACGTCGACACCTACAACATCGCAAAGATCAACGCCCGCGAGATAGTCGCGATCTGGCAGGACGTGCAGAACGCGGCGAAATTCTCGGACAAGCTCGGGTTCCTGTTCCGAGGTCCCGGTTGGCAGCCACAGCCGACCTGAGCGAGCAACTCTTCGAGTTCGAGCCACCCGTGACGTCGTCATCGGCAGGCAGGGACCGCGATCGGCAGCGGCAGCCTGGCCGCGCTATTCGGTGAAGTCGACCTTGGTGCCGTCGATCCAGCCCGGCAGGCTGTCCGCGACGAAGTCGGACATGTCGCGGCCCGCGTCGATCGTCGATTCGACGTCGGCGAGGTAGGTGGCCATCGCGCGTTTGGCCGACGGCGTGGACGCCGCGGTGAGGAAGTGGGCGCGTTCGATGTGCAGGCCCTTCTCGAGTGAGGTCGAACCACCCTGGTAGACAGCGTGTTTGATACCACGGACCGCAGTGGGGGAGCGCTTCGCCAACCTGGCAGCCGTCGCCTGCGCCTCGGTCAGCAGCTCGTCGGCGTCGATCAATCTGTGCACGAGCCCGATCTCCAGTGCCCGGCTCGGGGTGATCGGAGCGCCCTCGAGACACAATTCGAGCGCACGCCCCGCGCCGAGCACGCGAGTCAGCATCTGGGTGCCACCGCCGCCGGGGATGATGCCGACCAGGATCTCGGGCTGCCCGATTTCGAAGGGACCGTCGGCCATCAGGCGCAGGTCGCAAGCCAGCGACAGCTCGCAACCGCCACCCAGCGCGCGGCCGTTGAGCGCGGCGATGAAGACGGTGCTGGACTCCCGCATCAGTCGGCACACCTCGTGATAGCGGCGGAGGTTCGCGACACCGCCCGCACCGGCCCGGGCCAAGCCCGACTGCCCGCCGGGAACACGGTCGGCCAAGGAACTCATCCGCAGCGCTGCGCCGGCCGTGCGCGCGTTCAGCGTCAGCGGTGCGGCCTCGACGCCCTCCAGGATCTCCGACACCGAGTAATGGCTGACGAAGACCCCGTCGACGGCGCTGGTGAGCACGACCGCACGGACTCCGTCGTCACCGTCGATGGCGCGCAGGAGGTCGAGTAGTTCACCCATCACAGCATCGGTGAGGAAGTTGTAGGGCGGGTTGTTCAACCAGATGGTTTGAACGGGGCCGTTCCGGTCGGTGCGGAGAAATTCCATGCCATTGCCTTTCGTTGTCGCTATTGCCCGTAGGCACGTTCGAGTTCGGCCAGCGCGTCACCGCAGTACGGTGCGACCCGTTGGACATGGGGCAGTGCGGTCGCGCACGCGGTCACACACAGGTTGAGGCGATTCGCGTAGGACAGGATCGTCAGGTTGAGTGCTTGACCGTCGAGCGGGATCGATACCGCGTGCCACTCCTCCAGGGTCATACCGTTGTAGTGCAATTGCCGGCTCGGGCCCGGCATATTGGAGATGACGACATTGAACATCGGCGTGATCCGGCTGCTCACGCCGAGTACCAGACTCGCGCCGAAGGGCGCCATGAGCATCGCCGTGTACGCCATGACCGCCGCGCCCGACATCCGGCTCATGTGTTCCTTGGCAGCGACCGTCGAGGCGACGATCGCCGAGACGCGTTCCCGGACATCGGTGATGTCGGTCGCGAGGGTGGCCAGCGCCATGGTCGTCGCGTTGCCCTCGGCGTCGTCGCTGTCCTTGGGGCGGAACGACATCGGCATGCCGGCGATCAGTGAGTCCGCGGGCAGCGCGTCGATCTCGGCGAGGTAGCGGCGCAGGCCGCCCGCGCAGATCGCGAGGATGACGTCGTTGATCGTTCCCCCGCATCGCTGAGCGAGCGCGGTGATGCGCGCCAGATCGAACGACTGGGTGGCTATCCGGCGTTCGGCGGTGATCGCGCCGTTGAGGATCGATGCCGGCGCGGAATACGGCTTGACCAGGGCCGCGTCGGATTCGAACAGCCCGCCGTACATGCGTGAGATCGCCTGCACACCCGTGAGCTGATCGGCGATTCCCCGGATCGGAGCGTTCATCAGTCGCCGGAGCGAGGAGACCGGGCTCGCGCCCGCACCTGCCGAATCCGGGGTGGGGCGGGGCCGGGGCTTCCGGGTTTCCCGATAGGCCCAGATCGCCGGCCTGCCGCGTTCGTCGGGATCGTTCGACATCACTTTGCGGGCGAGCCGCACGGTGGCGACGCCGTCGAGCAGGGCGTGGTGTCCCTTGACGTAGAGCGCCAGGCGTCCGTCGTCGAGGCCCTCGATGACGTGCAGTTGCCACAGCGGGTGCGACCGATCCATCGGTACACCGTGCAGGCGCGAGACGAGGGCGCCGAGCTCACGCTGTCCGCCCGGCGCGGGCAGTACATGGTGCTGGAGGTGGTAGTCGAGGTCCGGCGCTTCGACGCTGACCCATTGTGGGAGCACACGAGCGATCAGCGCGGAGTCGATGCGGCGGTCGAAGGGGCTGGTCGCACCGGTGTAGGTCCGTAGGTCGTCGAGCAGGTCCGCGACGAAGTCCGGGCCCGCGTCCGGTGGCAGCCGGAAGATGTCGAGGTGTGCGATGTTCATCAGGTTGGAGTCGGTTTCCCCCCAGAGGAAGGCGACATCGATCGGGTTCAGCGTGGTGGTCGACATGGGGTGGTGGCCTCCGGCGAGAAATCTGTAGTGGACGCGGCTCGCAACGGTGCTCGCCCGTCAGTGGCGGTGTCGGTCATACGTCGTTCTCGGTGCGCGCGGTAGGCAGTACTGCCGTCAGCCATGCGGTGAGTTCGGCATCTACCCGATCCAGGGCTGTGGTCGATCGCTGCGCCTTGGCGACCAGGATCGCGCCCTCGATCGCCGCGATCGCGGTGGTCGACAGCGATTGGGCGCGTGGCATCGGTACCCCTTGTTGCCACAGCGCGACGGTGATCAGCGACTCCCAGGACGCGAAGGCCTCGCCCGCGGCGTTCTTCGCCTCGGCGAAATCGCCGCTTTCCAGCGCGCCCGCGGCGATGGGGCAGCCTGCCGCGAAATCGGTGTCGTGGAGCTGGCGCCGGAAGAGGTCGACGATGTGCGACAGCGTCGCGGTGGGGCCACTCGTGGCCAGATCGTTGAGGATCATCGACGCCATCAGCGCCCCGGCGTGCCGGGTGGCCTCCTCGGCCAGCTGTGCCTTCCCGCCGGGGAAGTGGTGATAGATCGAGCCCCGGGGCGCCTGCGAGCGGGCGATCACGTCGGCGAAGGAAGTGCCCTCGATGCCCTTCTCACGGAAAAGCAGGGCGGCGCCGATCAGCATCTTGTCGCGGGCCGACGCTGTCACTCCGGCCGCGCTGTTCTCTGCGGTCACCGCGTCACCATCCTATGTCTATCATCATATCCAGATTCTGCCACGATCCCGTTCGCGCACCATTTCCCCCTGGGTTACGCAGGTGGAAACTCATTCGCCATTGACTGTAACACGCAGTTACGGCTACATTGCTGGCATCCCACTATGTAGCGCGTCATAGACGACGAGCTCGTTCGGATCACCGATGATCCGAGGCAGAAGGGCATTCGCAGATGAGCTTCCCCATCGAGACGACCGACGGACATCGCCTGGTCGTCACCACGGCCGGCGACCTCGCCCGGCCCACCGTCGTGCTGGTACACGGCTTCCCCGACGACCAGACGGTCTGGAACGGCGTCGCGCGGGTGCTGTCGGACCGGTTCCACACCGTGACGTTCGACGTACGTGGCAGCGGCGATTCGGACAAACCCCGGGCGATCTCCGCCTATCGCAAGGATCAGCTCGCCGCCGATATCGGCGCGGTAGCCGCGGCGGTCTCCCCCGACCGGCCGGTGCACCTGGTCGGCCACGACTGGGGCGCGGTGCAGGCCTGGCACGCCGCCGCGGCCCCGGCGACGCGCTCGGCGATCGCCTCCCTGACCTCGATCTCCGGGCCCTGTCTGGACGGTGTCCCGCACTGGTTGCGCAGCAGCCTCGCCGCCGGACCGGCCGGATGGCGTGCGGTCGCCACGATGTGGAAGTCCCCGCTCTACATGGGCGCGCTGGCCACCCCCGTGCTCGGCGCGCTGCTGTGCAGGCTCGGCCTCGTCGACGCCGCGATCGGGCTCGCGCACCGACTGGAAGCCGGTGTGGCACCGAATATTTCGCCGCACCGGGCGCGCGACAACCGCGCCGGCCTCAAGATCTACAGCGCCAATCTGGTACCGACGCTGCTCCGTCCCCACCTGCGCAGGGTCGGTGTACCGGTGCAGGTGCTCGCCCCGCGTCGCGACATCTTCATCACGCCCGCCGCACAGCGCGACGTGGCCCACGTCGCCGACCAGTGGCAGGTCCACGATGTCGACGGCGGCCACTGGGCCCCGGCGTTCAACCCCGCCGAGATCGCCGACCGCATCCGCGCGTTCGTCGACGCCGTCGAAGCAGCCACCACCGCAACCCAGGCAGGAGAACCCCGTGAGCACTCTGCATGATCAAGACAAAGTCGCACTCAAAGCACGTGCCGTGGAATGGGATTGGACCGGTCTGCCGTTCCACTACGTCTACGACGACCCGTTCTCGACTCATGTGATCAACAGCTTCAACATGCTGCTGCCCGAGGGCGAGGTGTTCTTCGTCCAGGTTTTTCAGCAGGCGTTGCCGCTGATCACCGATCCCGAGGTCCACGAGGACGTCGTGGGTTTCATCGGGCAGGAGGCCACGCACTCGTCCGCGCATCAGAGCCTGGTCGACTACCTCGACCTGCACGGGCTCGACTCCACCCGGTTCACCGACCAGATCCGGTGGTTCTTCCGGGCACTGCTCGGCGAGCGCGAACTGACCGACCGGCGTGCGCACAACTGGCTGCTCGAACGTGTCGCCGTTGTCGCGGCGCTCGAGCACTTCACGTCGTACCTGGGCGACTGGGCGCTCAACGCCGACGCGTGGCGCCGAGGCACCATCGAGCCGCGAGTGCTCGACCTGGTGCTGTGGCACCTTGCCGAGGAAGTCGAACATCGGCACGTCGCCTACGACCTGTTCACGCATCTGGACGGCAGCTATTGGCATCGCATCAGGGCCTATCTGGTCGCGATGCCCACCTTCGCCTTGCTGCACTTGCGCGGAATGCGGCTGCTGCTCAACGACGATCCGGTCGCCGAACGCGGACTGTTCGCGACAGTGCGGGCCGCGCGCCGCGCCTGGCGCGCGGGGATGGTGCCGTCACCCGGCAGCCTCGCGAAGATGTCCATCGAGTACTTCAGGCCGTCCTACCATCCCCGCAATTACGGCTCGACCTCGCAGGCGGTCGCCTACCTCGCGGCCTCTCCCGCCGCACTGGCCGCGTCATGAGCGAGATCCGGACCACCGCGGACCGGGTCGGCGTCGTGCTCGACCGTCGCCGCATCCCACCGTCTTTCACCGATCCGAACCGGCCCGACCGGGTCATGCGGGCCTACCGTTCCCTGCTGCGCTTCTACAGTGCGCTCAGCAACATGCGCCTGCCCGCGACCGGGCCCGCGGTCGTGGAGCGTGGCATCGCGGTCCGGGTCGTGGAGAAGACGACCGAGGCGCTGGGCGTGGTGAGCCTGACGCTGCGATCCTGTGCCGGAACCGAGCTGCCGCGCTGGCATCCCGGCTCGCACATCGATGTCACATTGCCGTCGGGGACGGTCCGCCAGTACTCGTTGTGCGGCGATCCCGACGACCGGACGACGTACCGGATCGCGGTGCGCTGGATCGACGGCGGAACGGCGTCGACCGAGATCCACGACGACGTAGGCGAAGGCTCGATCCTGTCGATTCGTGGGCCGCGCAATGCTTTTCCGTTCGCTGACCCGGGGCTGTCGAAGGCCGGCGTCGACAATATCGCCTTCGTCGCCGGCGGGATCGGGATCACCGCCCTGCTGCCCATGATCGGCCACGCCCACCGCTCCGGCCTCGACTGGACCCTCACCTACTTCGGCCGCAACGAGGCGACCCTGCCGTTCCTGGCAGAGCTCGCCGCCACGGACCGGAATCGAATCCGCGTGCTGACCACCGAGCGCAACGGCCGCCCCGACCCTGCCGAGCTGCTCGCCGACGTCCGCGCCGGCTCGTCGATCTACTACTGCGGTCCGCCCGTGCTGCACGACACTTTTCGTGCGTTCCTGCCCGAAACAGGCGCGGCAGGACTGCATTTCGAACGCTTCTCGGCACCACCGGTGATCGGTGGCGAGCAGTTCCGAATCCGTTTGGCGCGCACCGATACCGAGGTCGAGGTCGCCGCGGACCAGTCAGCCCTGTCCGCGGTGCGCGCGACCCGGCCGGGCACCGCCTACTCGTGTCAGCAAGGTTTCTGTGGCACTTGCCGGGTCAAGGTGCTTGCCGGTGCCGTCGAGAGCCGGGGGACCGCGCGGTTCCTCGACGAACCCGACACGATGCTGCTGTGCACCGACCGTGCGCGAGGACGTCGAGTCACCGTCGACCTGTGATCAGCGAACTTGTCGCCATCGGTCGTCTCGCATACGAGAATCAGTCGATTCTCTCGGCGCGACACTGCCAGCCGCTGCCCGGTAGCCATCCCAGCGTCGAGAGCACCGCGCGTTCGGTGACACGGCCCCGCATCACCCACGACCGCTATGCCGTCGATGATCTCCGGGGACGGTTGCGGGGGATGAAGCGCACCGGCAGCGGGCCGTGGATACATTCCTGAAGCGGGGCTTGCGGCGGGATGACCAGCGCTCACCGCACCTTGCGTTTTGAAAGTAGCACTCGTGGACGGTGCAATTGGCCAGTAGTCTGCTGGCCAATTGCCATGGGGTGGCACATTATCGAACTGATCCTTCTACGTTCAAGGCTGCGCCAGCAGCTCGCGTCGGAGCGTCATCGATCCGGTTCGGTCATGGTGGTGGCAGAGGAACTCCATGGGAAGAATCCTCGCCGACCACCACCACGTAACTGAGCAACCGCTGAACATCAATGCAGCGACAGTTCTTGAATCACGAGGCAATTCTCAGACCGTGTGAGTCTGGTCTTGACGAACGATCTCGGCGACGGCGGCGGGTCGGCTGGCGGCGACTTCGTGTCCGGCGTCAGGGAGTTCGTGCAGCGCGGACCCTGGCAGCATCTGCAGTAGAGCAACGGCGAGATCGTGGCTGGAGAGGCGGTCGTCGGCGCCGCGGATCATGACGATCGGGGCGCTGATCTTCCGGATGTCCTCGCCGGGGTATCCGGTCGCGTTGGTGTCGTCGATCCACATGGTCACGTTCTCCCTGACCAGCCGTTCGAAGTCAGGCTCCGGGTTCTTCGCGGTGTAGGCCGCCTCGGAGTACGGGCCATTCTGGTTGCGGTCGCACCACCCTTGCGGGGTGACCTGCGACAGGAACGCGCGGCTCGCCTCCGGCAAGGTCCAGTCCGAACCGATCGTGAACAGCATCCCGACCCTTTCCGGGTGATGCGCGGCGAGTCGGAGCCCTGCGATGCCTCCGTCACTGAATCCCATCACGTCGGCACGCGCGACGCCGAGCTCGTCCAGGACAGCGAGCGCATCCCACTCGAGGCGCTGATAGCTCAACGGCACGTCGCCCAGGGTGGAGCGTCCGTGTCCGCGACTGTCCAGGCAGATCACCCGGCGGTCATGTGCAAGGAGGGGCACGAGTTCGGCGAAATCGGCGGTGCTCCCCATTCCGCCGTGGAGGAGCAGAAGCGGGGGCAACGTCTTTCGCCCGGAAAGTTCAACGGATAGCGAGGCACCTGCGACAACGACGGTTCGTACATCCATAGCGACAACTGTTCCAGCCCCCACTGACATTCATCCCCAACCAAGCAACACGGATCGGCGGGCAACACCCGCCGGTCCGTGTTGCTTACCGTCTCAGGCGTAGCAATGCCTTTCAGATGGTCCGGTGGCCGAGTTCGACAGTCGCAGCCGGGTGCCCGACACCGCGCGCAAGCGGGTGCGGCTCGCCGGTGAGTACCGCGAGCGCGGCAGCGACTTCGTCCAAGTACGACTTGACGTAGGTGTCGGTAGTGCCGGAATTCTTACCACGGTGTCCGGCGAAAGTACGGGCCACGGCATAGCTGAAAGTTCGTTCGACCCAGGTCAACGTGGTGTGACGCAGCCAGTGGGCGGTAACACCTTGCGTGGCCACCCAGGGCAGTGACTCGCTGACCCGTCCCCAGATGTAGTCGTCGCGATCGGTGACACGGCCCGCATCACCCACGACAGCGAAGCCGTAGATGATCTCCGGGTCGGTTGTGCGGGGGATGAAACGCACCGGCAGCGGGCCGTGGATGCGTTCCTGGAGCGGGGTCTGCGGCGGAACGACGGGCTCGATCACCAGCGTTCGCCGCACCCGGCACAGAGGGCGCCGAACAGGCTGAAAAGTGGCATAGATGCCACAAATCTGTGCGCGAGAGGGGACTTGAACCCCTACGTCCGTGGACACCAGAACCTAAATCTGGCGCGTCTGCCAATTTCGCCACTCGCGCTTGGATGTGTACGACCGTCCAAACTCTACCGGGCGAATCGGGCTTCGCGAAGCGTTGGGGCGGCGTGGCGTACTCGTGGGTAACACGACCTGGGGTTATAACGATTCAGTAACTCTCAATGTGAGGGGCACTCATGTTTGAGAACTCGGGTAACAGGCCGGACCTGCGCGTTCAAACATGAGGCTGCGTCATGTTTCAGAAGATTTCGGTACGGGCGTACAGAAATACTGGGGAGTAGCCCGCTACCGGGCCGGAAACGTGAGGCTTTCCTCATGATTTTGTGCGATTGTGGCTCTCAACAGGCCCGAGGGGCTGCCGGAAACGTGTGCGTGCCGTCGGTGGGCGACACGCCAGGAGAAGGAAGTCGAGCGTCTTGACGATCAACGAGAGCACCGAAATCGGCATGGGAGCGACCGCGAGCGCCAATGGTCGTGGCCAGGCGAGAGGTGTCCGCGCGGCGCTGCTGGAGCAGCTGCGCAACGGGGCGGGATACGCGTTGGCGTTCGGTGGACAGGGTGCGCAGTGGCTGCGCGAGCTCGAGGAGATCGGGCGCGACAGCGCGCTGGAGCCCGAGCTGACCGCGCTGGTCAACGACGCGGCCGTGCTGCTCGAGCCGGTTGCGACGCAGTTGCTGGTGGTGCGCCCCGGCGGTTTCGACCCGATGGGCTGGGTGCTCGAGAGCGAGCTCGACGAGCCGGAGGAGCCGTCCTCGGCGCCCTCGGACGCGGTGCTGCGCTCGGTGGCTGTGTCCATGCCCGGCGTACTGCTGGCCCAGCTCGCCGCGACCAGGGCATTGCGCCTGCAGGGCCTTGACCCGGTCGAGCACGCTCCCGTCGCCATCGTCGGACACTCGCAGGGGCTGTTCGCCGCCGCCGCGGTCGAAGCGGGCGGCACGCGTGACGCGGAGCTGCTGGCCATCGCCCAGCTCGTCGGCGCCGCTGCCGGGCTCGTCGCGCGCAGGCGTGGACTGATGCCGGTGGGCGAGCGCTCGCCGATGGTCGCGGTGTCGAACGTGGATCCCGAAGAGCTGCGGGCGATCGTCGCCGAGGTGGCCGAAGGAGTCGACCCCGCGGTCGCCGCGGTCGTGTCGATCCGCAACGGGCGCAAGCGCGTCGTGCTCTCGGGTGCGCCCGCGCAGATCGATCGAGTGCGCACGCGTTGCGCGCAGCTGCACGACGAGCAGACCCGTGAGCGCGAGAGCAAGGCCCGCGGTGGCGCGGTCTTCGCGCCCGTGTTCGAGGACATCGCCGTCGACGTCGCCTTCCACCACCCGGCACTCGCCGAGACGGTCGAACTGGTCGCGGGCTGGGCCCGTCAGTGCGAGATCGACGCCGACCTCGCCGCCGCTCTGACCCAGCAGGTGCTCGTCGACCCGATCGACTGGGTCGCCACCGTCGACGCCGTGGTCGACGCGGGCGCGCAGTGGATCCTGGACCTGGGCCCCGGCGACCTGCTCTCGCGGGTGACCGGCGGCTCGCTCAAGGGCACCGGTGTCGGTGTAGTCGCCGCCGCCACTCGCGCCGGTCAGCGCAGCCTGCTCACCCCGGGCGCCGCGCCCGAGGCGTCGACGCCGTGGTCGGCGTTCGCGCCGAAGCCGGTGCGTCTGCCCAACGGCCGCATCGTCGTCGAGACCGCGTTCACCAAGCTCACCGGTCGCTCGCCGATCCTGCTGGCAGGCATGACCCCGACCACCGTCGACGCGAAAATCGTCGCGGCCGCGGCCAACGCAGGCCACTGGGCCGAGCTGGCCGGTGGCGGACAGGTCACCGAGCAGATCTTCGCCGACCGGGTGAGCGAGCTGCGTCAGCTGCTGCACCCGGGCCGCGCGGTGCAGTTCAACTCGCTGTTCCTCGACCCCTACCTGTGGAAGCTGCAGCTCGGCGGCAAGCGCCTGGTGCAGAAGGCGCGGGCCGCGGGTGCGCCGATCGACGGCGTGATCGTCACCGCGGGCATCCCCGAACTCGACGAGGCCGTCGCGCTGATCGGCGAGCTGTCCGAGGCCGGCATCAGCCACGTCGCGTTCAAGCCGGGCACCGTCGCCCAGATCAAGGCCGTGCTGCGCATCGCCGACGCTGTCCCGGACTACCCGGTGATCATGCACATCGAAGGCGGCAAGGCGGGCGGGCACCACTCCTGGGAAGACCTCGACGACCTGCTGCTGGCGACCTATGCTCAGCTGCGCAGCCAGGCCAATGTGGTGATCTGCGTCGGCGGCGGCATCGGCACCCCCGAGCGCGCCACCGACTACCTCACCGGCACCTGGTCCACCGGCCACGGCTACCCGCTGATGCCCCTCGACGGTGTGCTCGTCGGCACCGCGGCCATGGCGACCCTGGAAGCCACCACCGCCCCCGCGGTGAAGCAGCTGCTGGTCGATACCCCCGGCACCCCCGATTGGGTCGGTGCGGGCACCGCCAGCGGCGGAATGGCCTCCGGGCGCAGCCAGCTGGGCGCCGACATCCACGAGATCGACAACGCCGCCTCGCGCACCGGCCGCCTGCTCGACGAGGTCGCGGGCGATGCCGAGGCCGTGGCGAGCCGTCGCGCCGAGATCATCGCGGCGCTCGACGCCACCGCCAAGCCCTACTTCGGCGACATCGCCACCATGACCTACCAGCAGTGGCTGGAACGCTACGTCTCGCTGGCTGTGTCGAGCGAGGTGCCGATCTCGTTCGACTGCGGCAGCGATATCGGTGACGCGATCCGCGACGCGACCCGCTCGGACTGGCTCGACATCAGCTGGCGCGACCGGTTCGCGGAGATGATGCGCCGCACCGAATCCCGGCTCAACCCGGCCGACAGCGGCGAGATCGAAACCCTGTTCGCCGACGACGACGCCTTCGAGCACCCCGTGCAGGCGTTGTGCGAGCTGAAGAAGCAGTACCCGACCGTCGCGGACACTGTGCTGCACCCGGCCGACGTGCCGTTCTTCGTCTCCCTGTGCAAGACGCCGGGCAAGCCGGTGAACTTCGTGCCCGTCGTCGATGCCGATGTGCGCCGCTGGTGGCGTTCGGACTCGCTGTGGCAGGCCCATGATCCGCGCTACTCGGCCGATCAGGTGTGCGTCATCCCCGGCACCGTCGCTGTCGCGGGCATCACCCGCGTGGACGAGCCGGTCGGCGAACTGCTCGACCGCTTCGAACAGGACACCGCGTACAGCCTGGTCAGGGCCGGTGTCGTCCCCGAACCGGTGGACGCGCGTCGCGTCGCCGGTGTGGTGGCGGGAGCGATCGACACCGTGCTCGCCGCCCCCGATGTGCAGTGGGCCGGTCGCACCACCGTCAACCCGGTGCACCGCCTGGGTGACGTCTCGGAGTGGACCGTCGAGCAGGGGAGCGCGGTGCATCAGAGCACCGGTGCCACGCTGACCGAAACCACCGGGCCCGAAAGCGAATTCAGCTACGTGGAGCTTTCGGTGCCGCTGGCCCGCGACTCCGTGCGGATCCGCATCACCGTGCCGGCGAGCGTGTACTCCGGTGGCGCGCCGGTGATCACCGACGCCGACGCCGAAATCGCGATGTCGGCACTGCTCGGCGTTGCCGCCGGGAAGTCGCTGCCCGAGGTGAAAGCCGGTGTGGCGCACCTCAATCTGGCGTGGATGCCGGACCTGATCGCCGACCACGCCGGTGTCACCGGCTCCGGCCTGCCCGACACCCTCAGCACCCTCGGTCGCACCGCCCCCGATGTGCTCGTCGGCGCCTGCTGGCCCGCGGTCTTCGCGGTGCTCGGCGCGGCTCGCACCCCGGTCGGCGGCTGTGTCATCGAGGGCATGCTCGACCTGGTCCACCTCGATCACCAGGTCGAACTGCTGAACGAATTGCCCTCCGAGACAAGCATTCTTGTCGTTCGCGCCGAAGGTGGCGCGGTGGTCGACACCGACATGGGCCGCGTGGTCGAGGTCGTGGTGAACATCGGCCTGATCCTGGATCAGGGACTCGACGCCACCCCGCTGGCCCGCCTCGTCGAACGCTTCGCCATCCGCGGCCGCAACGGTGCGGGCGAGCTCACCGATCCGCCGCGTGCGGCCGGTGCGGTGTCCGGCACCGCCACCGACACCCCGCGCCGCCGTCGCCGCGACGTGCAGATGGCCGCCCCGCGCGCCATGCACGCCTTCGCCGCGGTCTCCGGTGACCACAACCCGATCCACACCTCCGAGGCCGCCGCCAAGCTGGCCGGCCTCGGCAGCCCGATCGTGCACGGTATGTGGCTCTCGGCCGCCGCCCAGCACGCGGTGGTCGCCGTGGATCCCGAAAGCTCCGTTCCCGCACGCACTCTCACGGCATGGACCACCCGGTTCCTCGGCATGGTGCGCCCCGGCGCGACCGTGGACGTGCGGGTGGAGCGGATCGCGGTGGACGCGGGCGCCGAGATCGTCGAGGTCTCCTGCCGCGTCGACGGTGACCTGGTCATGACCGCGACCGGGCGCACCGCCGCCCCGAAGACCGTGTACGCCTTCCCGGGCCAGGGCATCCAGCGCAAGGGGATGGGCCTGGACGCGCTGACCCGCTCGAAGGCGGCCAAGCGGGTGTGGGAGCGTGCCGACGCGCACACCCGCGAAGCCCTCGGTTTCTCGATCCTGGCGGTGGTGCGCGACAACCCGACCTACCTCAAGGCGCGCGGTGTCGAACATCGGCACCCGGACGGCGTGCTGCACCTGACCCAGTTCACCCAGGTCGCCATGGCCACCCTCGGTGTCGCCCAGGTCGCCGAACTGCGGGAAGCGGGCGCGTTCGTCGAAGGCGCGATGCTGGCCGGTCACTCGGTCGGCGAGTACAACGCCCTCGCCGCCGTCGCCGGCGTGCTGCCGCTGGAGGCCGTGCTCGAGGTGGTGTTCCAGCGTGGCTCGGCCATGCACGAGCTGGTACCGCGTGATGCCAAGGGCCGCAGTGACTATCGGATGGCCGCCATCCGCCCGTCGCAGATCGGCCTGCCCGACGCCGAGGTGATCGACTTCGTCGACGGCATCGGCGCCGAGACCGGCGAGTTCCTCGAAGTGGTGAACCTGAACCTGCGCGGCTCCCAGTACGCCATCGCGGGCACGGTCGCCGGGCTCGAAGCGCTCGAGACCGAAATCGATCGCCGCCGTGCGGAATTCGGTGGCAAGCGGGCCTTCATCCTGGTGCCTGGCATCGACGTGCCGTTCCACTCCTCGGTGCTGCGCGACGGTGTGCCGGAGTTCCGGCACAAGCTCGAGCAGCTGCTGCCCGCCGAGGTGCACCCGGAAGTCCTGGTCGGACGCTACATTCCGAACCTGGTGCCACGCCCATTCTCCCTGGATCGCGCGTTCCTCGCCGAGATCGCCGAACTCGTGCCCTCGGAGCCGCTCGTAGCCGTGCTGGCCGACTTCGACAGCTGGGCCACGCGCGATGCCGAGCTGTGCCGGGTGGTGCTGATCGAGCTGCTGGCCTGGCAGTTCGCCAGCCCGGTGCGCTGGATCGAGACCCAGGATCTGCTGTTCACCGACACCGCGCACGGCGGTCTCGGGGTCGAGCGCTTCGTCGAAATCGGCCTCGGCGCCACCCCGACGGTGGCGAACCTGGCCTCGCAGACGCTGAAGCTGCCCGCGTTCGGCGGGGCGACCGTGGAGGTCGTCAACGTCGAACGTGACGCCGCGGTCGTCTACTCCACCGATACCGATCCGGCCCCGGTCGACGACATCGACGAGACCCCGGTCGAAGCCGCGGCCGCGCCGGCCACGGCGGCACCCGTCGCCGCCGCCGCTCCGGTGGCGACCGGCGGCCCGCGCCCCGACGACATCGCCTTCAGCGCCGCCGACGCCACCCGTGTGCTCATCGCGCTGTGGACGAAGCTGCGGATGGACCAGATCGGCCCGGTCGACACCATCGAGGGCCTGTGCGACGGTGTCTCCTCGCGCCGCAACCAGTTGCTCGTCGACCTCGGCGCCGAACTGTCCCTCGGCGCCATCGACGGTGCCGCCGACGCCGACATGGGCGCGCTGGCGGCCACGGTCGAACGCCTGGCCCGCACCTACAAGCCGTTCGGCAGCGTGCTCACCGACTCCATCGGCGACCACCTGCGCAAGGTCTTCGGACCGTCGGGCAAGCGGCCCGCCGCCATCGCCGACCGGGTCAAGAAGGTCTGGGAACTCGGCGACGGCTGGGCGAGCCACGTCACCGCGGAGGTCTCGCTCGGCACCCGCGAAGGCGCCAGCGTGCGCGGTGGTGACCTCGGCGGTCTCGCCGGTGGTGCGCTCGGTGACGCCGCATCGGTCGACGCCGCCATCGACGCGGCCGTGCAGGCCGTGGCGGCACGGCGCGGTGTCTCGGTCTCGATGCCCTCGGCGGGTGGCGCGGCAGGCGGCACCGTCGACGCGGCGGCGCTCGGCGAGTTCACCGAGCAGATCACCGGACGCGACGGCGTGCTCGCCACCGCGGCGCGGGTGGTACTCGAACAACTCGGCCTCAGCGAGAAGATCAGCGCTCCCGAGGCGACTGCCGACACTCTCGCGGACCTCGTCTCGGCCGAATTGGGTTCGGACTGGCCGCGTCTGGTCGCGCCCGCGTTCGACGCCCGCAAGGCCGTTCTCATCGATGACCGGTGGGCCACCGCCCGCGAGGATCTCGCGAAGATGTGGCTCGGCGACGACGCCACCACCGCGGAACAGTCGATCGACGGATTCGCCGGCGCCGGTGAAGCCGTGGCCGCCCAGGCGAACTGGTGGCGGCAGCGGGCCATGCACGAGGCCCGTTCGGTGCTGGCCGGGGTGTACGCGCAGATCGCGAAGACCGCGCTCGACACCACCGAGCCAGGTCTGTGGTCCGACGATCTCGCCGTGATCACCGGCGCCAGCAAGGGTTCCATCGCGGCGGCGGTCACCGGCAAGCTGCTGTCCGGCGGCGCGACCGTGGTGGTTACCACGTCGGGTCTCAACGACGAGCGGCTGCGGTTCTACCGCTCGCTCTACCGCGACAACGCCCGCCACGGTGCGGCGCTGTGGGTGGTCCCGGCCAACATGGCCTCCTACCAGGACCTCGACGCGCTGATCGAGTGGGTCGGCACCGAACAGGTCGACAACGCGGGCGGCGCCAAGATCAAGGTCAAGGACGCGATGACCCCGACGATGCTGCTGCCGTTCGCGGCGCCGCGCGTCGCCGGTGACCTCGCCGACGCGGGCGCTCGGGCCGAAATGGAAATGCGCGTGCTGCTGTGGTCGGTGGAACGGCTGATCGGCGGCCTGTCCGCCCTCGGCGCCGACCACGACGTCGACGCGAAACTGCATGTGGTGCTGCCGGGTTCGCCCAACCGTGGCCTGTTCGGCGGCGACGGCGCGTACGGCGAGTCCAAGGCCGCCCTCGACGCGGTGGTCTTGAAATGGAAGGCCGAGAAGTCCTGGGCCGAACGCGTCACCCTGGTGCACGCGCTGATCGGCTGGGTGCGCGGCACCGGGCTGATGGGCCACAACGACCCCATGGTCGAAGCCGTCGAGAAGGCGGGTGTGCACACCTGGTCGACCGACGAGATGGCCGACGAGCTGCTCAAGTGGTGCACCTCGCGTGCCCGCCAGGTGACCATCACCGGCCCGCAGCAGATCGACCTCACCGGTGGTCTGGCGCGTGCCAAGCTCGACCTGCCCGCGCTCGCCAAGCAGGCGCAGGAGGCCGCGGCCGAGAAGGTCGAAGAAGCCGCCACCGTCGCGACGATCGCCGCACTGCCCGCCCCGCCGACCCTGAGTTCGGCACTGCCGGTGCCGGAATGGGCCCCGGTCACCGCGGAGCTGAGCGACATGGTCGTGATCGTCGGCGCCGGTGAGCTCGGGCCGTACGGCTCCTCGCGCACCCGCTTCGAGATGGAGGTCGAAGACGAACTGTCGGCCGCCGGCGTGCTCGAGCTGGCCTGGACCACCGGTCTGATCCGCTGGGAGAACGAACCGAAGCCCGGCTGGTACGACACCGAATCCGGCGACTTCGTGCCGGAATCGGAGGTCGCGCAGCGCTACCACGACACCGTGGTCGAACGCTGCGGTGTGCGCCGCTACGAAGACGACGGCGCGATGCTCGACAACGCGGCCCCGCTGCTCACCTCGGTGTTCCTCGATCAGGACCTGTCGTTCACCGTCGCCGGCGAGGCGGAGGCACGCGCCTTCCACACCGCCGATCCCGAGCACACCGTCATCGCGCCGGTCGCCGATTCCAGCGACTGGACCGTGACTCGTCAGGCGGGCACCGAGATCCGGGTGCCGCGCAAGGCGAAGCTGTCGCGTGTGGTCGGCGGTCAGATCCCGACCGGCTGGGATCCCACCATCTGGGGCGTCTCGGCCGACATGGCCGCCTCGATCGACCGGGTCGCGCTGTGGAACATCGTCTGCACCGTCGACGCGTTCGTCGGCGCGGGCTTCAGCCCCGACGAGCTGATGAGCTGGGTGCACCCGAGCCTGGTGGCCAACACCCAGGGCACCGGCATGGGCGGCATGTCCTCGATGCGCTCGCTCTATGTCGACAACCTGCTCGGCGAACCGCGCCCGAACGACATCCTGCAGGAGGCACTGCCCAACGTCGCCCTGGCGCATGTGGTGCAGTCCTACGTCGGCAGCTACGGCGCCATGGTGCATCCGGTCGCGGCGTGCGCCACGGCGGCGGTCTCGGTCGAGGAAGGCGTCGACAAGATCCGGCTCGGCAAGGCCGAGGTCGTGGTCGCCGGCGGCTTCGACGACCTGGGTATCGAAGGCATCGTCGGCTTCGGTGACATGTCGGCCACCGCCGACTCGGCGAGCATGCGCGCCAAGGGAATCAGCGACCGCTACTTCTCCCGCGCCAACGATCGCCGCCGCGGCGGGTTCGTGGAATCGCAGGGTGGCGGCACCGTGCTGCTGGCCCGTGGTGACGTGGCCGTGCAGATGGGTCTGCCGGTGCTCGGCGTCGTCGCCTTCGCCCAGTCCTTCGCCGACGGCGTGCACACCTCCATCCCGGCGCCGGGTCTCGGCGCATTGGGTGCGGGGCGCGGCGGCAGCGAGTCGCGACTGGCGGCCGAACTGCGCAAGCTCGGCGTGACCCCCGACGACATCGCGGTGATCTCCAAGCACGACACCTCCACCGCGGCCAACGACCCCAACGAGTCGGAGCTGCACGAGCGGCTGGCGGGCGCGCTGGGTCGTACCGAGGGCGCACCGCTGTTCGTGGTCTCGCAGAAGAGCCTCACCGGACATGCCAAGGGGGGCGCGGCGGCGTTCCAGCTCATCGGCCTGTGCCAGGTGCTGGAAAACGGTGTGGTGCCGCCGAACCGGAGCCTGGACTGCGTCGACGAGAAGATGGCGGGCTACCCGCACCTGGTGTGGGCGCGTGAGCCGCTGCGCTTCGGCGAGAAGTTCGCGCTGAAGGCGGGTCTGGTGACCTCGCTCGGCTTCGGTCACGTGTCCGGTCTGCTCGCGGTGGTGCATCCGCAGGCGTTCCTGGCCGCCATCGAACCGGCCGCGCGGGCGGAGTACCAGGAGCGGGCGCAGACGCGTCAGCTCGCGGGCAGGCAGCGGTTCGCCGAGGCCATGTGCGGCGGGTCGGCACTGTACGAGAAGCCCGCTGATCGTCGACTGGGCGCCGACGGCACGCCGGCCAAGCAGATCCGTCAGCTCGAGGCCGACATGCTGCTCTCGCCGCAGGCGCGTCTGGACAGCGACGGCGTCTACAGCGCGAGCGGATGGGGTTGCGGCACCGGGCAAATCACCCCGCAGCCGACCGAAGCGTCGTAGGCTGCCGCTTTGTGACGATTCTCGGTATCGGCTTGGACTTGGTGACCATCTCCGAGTTCGCCGAACAGCTGCAACGGCCCGGGTCGACCATGCTCAGGGAGACATTCACCGCTGGTGAGCGTCGCTACTGCCAGAGCAAGCAGACCGACCCGGACCGCAGCTTCGCCGCACGCTGGGCCGCGAAGGAGGCGGTGCTCAAAGCTTGGGCATCGTCTCGTTTCGCCCGCAGTCCGCAGATCGGCGACAACCCGTATCCGCTCATCGAAGTCGTCAACGACGCGTGGGGCAGGCCCAGCATCAAACTCCACGGCCTCGCCGCGGAATTCCTGCCCCGCGTCCGAGTGCACCTCTCCCTGACCCACGACGGCGATACCGCCGCGGCGATGGTGGTGCTGGAAGACCCGGGCGAACTGGCCGATCTGATCGACGGCCGGGGCTAGAAATCGCGAACCGCTAGTGTTCCTCGGCGGTTCGCGATTCTTTTTCCGCCACCAGTAGATACGCCACCATGAGGCGCTTGAGTTCGGCGACCGCGTCGGTATTCGACTGGTTTTCCTGTACCGAGAAATTCAGCATCGAGTACACGACGTGCACCAGCACTTCGGCCATCATCGTGCGCCGGGCGCGCGGGGTGCGCGGGGTCAGCGGCCGCAGCATCTGCGAGACGACCGCGGCGAATTCCTTTTCGTGCAACGCGCCTGTCGCGCGTGTGGACGGGGTCGACTGCATCGCCAGCCACACTTCGCGCCGTGACGGGTCGGTGGTCCACAGGTTCGCCATGTGGTCGACGAACTGGTTCATGTGCCGCAACCAGTCCAGTGAGGGCACTTCACCGTGGAAGTCGGCCAGCTCGCGGGAAACCGCAACCAGGTCTTGCCGATTGAGTTCACAGACGATCACGTACTTGTTGGCGAAGAACTGATACAGCGTGCCGATGGGCACCTCGGCGCGCTGGGCGACCTCTTCACAGGTGAACGACTCGAAACCCACCTCGACCAGCAACTCGCGCGAGGACGCCAGCAGCGCGTCGAATTTGCGCTTGCTGCGCTCCTGCGTCGGCCGCTTGCGCGGCATCAACTCCTGGGGGTCGTCCTGCAATTCCAGCGCAGGGTCCGGACGGCTCTGCGGTGACCGGGCCTGCGCGTGTACTTCCACCCATCCAGGCTAGCGGTATACACAGATCCGCGACACGCCTCTACCGACAGCGTGTCAACAACTGGCTGAAATCCCGACCCATCCATGCCCTGACCGGTGACGAATCATCAGATAAGTGTGCGTCTATCTGCACGCTTATTCGCGGCTAGCCAGCTCACGCCGCACCAGACCTACCGCGAAGTGACGGACCCTGCGTGGTCCCGTCCCGCACCGTTTCGCACAGGGGAAGGCAAGACTTGTGGCAGCAGGATCTGTGGTAACCCTCGGCGTCAGCACCGAACGGGGAGCCGTGCACGCGGTGGCGTTCGCCGAATCGGGCGTCACTCTCACGGATCGGATGCTGCTGCGGCGCACCGTCCGTGCCAACGGAGACGGTAAGGCCGAAGTGGCGGCAGCGGTACACACCGCCCTCGATGCGATCGCGACCGAGCTCGACGACGAGCACGAGATCGCCGGGGTGGCAGTGAGTTACCGCGACGCCGTCGAACGGCGCGCGATCGTGACCCGCCTGGCGGAGACCCAATGGCGCACGGCCTCGCTGGTTTCGGCGAAATCGTCGCATCTGTTCGTCGCGGGCGCGATGACCTGGCTCGACGAGTTCGACAATCTGCTCGTCTACGAGGCGGTGCCGGGCTACCAGGCGATGACACTGATCGACCAGGGTCGGCACCGTGTGCTCGCCGCCTACTCGCAGACCGGCGCACCCACACCCGACGCATTGCGCGCCGGAGTGTCGGCGGGGTGGGATCAGTTCGAGGCGGCGTCGGTGAAGCCGGCCGCGGTGGTGCTGGTCGGCTCGTCGTCGGACGCACCCGCGGTGCGCGACGCGGTCGCCGGATTCGGGGTGCCGGTGCTGCCGTGCCGGTTGGCGCCGTTCGCGCCCGCCGCCGGTGCCGCGCTGGTCGCGCTCGGCGATACCGTCGTGGTGCCGATCTCGACCGGGTCGCGGTCCAAGCGTGGGACGGCGATGGTCGCCGCGGCGGCGAGTGTGCTCGCGGGCGGGCTCGTGGCGGGTGGTTCGTACGCGGTGATCAACAGCGGGCCGCCCGCGGTCGACAACACGGCCGTGTCGTCGGAGCCCGGTGCCGCGTCGGCGCCGGTCATTCCGCAAGCCCCCCAGACACATGAAGCCGCCTCGGTGGAGTCCGGGTCGAGCGGCGGTGTGGGTTCCGGTAGCGGGTTGCAGGTGAGTCCGGTGGAAGAATCGCCCACGTCGCCGTACGAAACGGTGTCGCCGAATCCGCAACTGGTGAACCCGGGCGAGTTCCCGCTCGACTACCCGACCCAGCTGTACGGGGACGCGCCACAGGAAGACCCGCTTCCGCTCGAACCCGCTGTTCCCGTGGTTCCGCAGATTCCCGCCGCCGCACCGACCCTGCCCGGCACCGGCATTCCGCTCGGGATGCAGCCCGCGCAGGCGCCCATGCCGCAGGGCCCGCACACGGCGTCCGCCGACTGATCGTCTCCACCACGAAGGGGCAGCGCACGCGCTGCCCCTTCGTGGTTCTCAGACGTTGCTCTGCCGACGGAACAGCGCCCCCGCCGCGATGTACCCGACGAGCCCGATGCCGGCACACCACAGCACCGCGAGTACCCAGCTGTTGCCGATCGGCGTGCCCATCGACAACCCGCGCAGCGTCTCGATCACCGGGGTCACCGGCTGATTCTCGGCGTACCAGTGCAGCCACGTCGGCATCGACGAGGTCGGCACGAACGCCGAACTCACATAGGGCAGGAACATGAACACGAAGGTGAAGCCGTTGGCCGCCTCCGGGTTCGGGGCGAGCAGGCCCAACGCGGCCGCCAACCACGACAGCGCGAACACGAACATCGCCAGCACACCGAAAACGCCCAGCCAGCGCAGTGGGTCGGTGGTCGGGCGGAAACCGAGCACCACCGCCACCCCGATCACGATCGCGGAGGTGATCAGATTGCGGATCACGCTCTCGGCGACATGCCCGGTGAGTACCGCCGACCGCGCGATGGCCATGGTGCGGAACCGGTCGATGATGCCCTCGGCCACGTCGGTGGACAGCGCGAGCGCCGTGGTGGACGCCCCGAAACTCGCACACAGCAGGATGATTCCGGGTACCACGTAGTCGATGTAGGCACCGGGACCCACGTCCATGGCGCCACCGAAGACGAACACGAACATCAGCAGGATCATCACCGGCAGCACGACCGTCATGATCATGGTGTCGGGGCTGCGCAGGGTGTGGCGGATATTGCGGTCCAGCATGGTGGCCGAATCCTGCAGTGTGCGCGTGGCGTTCATGCCGCGACCTCGGTTCGTCCGGGCTGACCGGTCAACGCGAAGAACACGTCGTCGAGGTCGGGGGTGTGGACAGTGAGCTGCTCGATCGCGATATCGAGTTCGGCGAAACGGTCGAGTAGCCGCTTGATCTCGACGGCGCTGCCGTCCGAGGGCACCTGCAGGGTCAGCTGTTCGGGATCGGGGTGGGCGCCGGTCGCGGTGTCGAGCGCGGTGGTCGCGGCGGTCAGCAGTCCGCGATCGGCGAAGCGGAACCGGATGTGGCCGCCCGGCACGAGGCGTTTGAGTTCGTCCGGGGTGCCGTCGGCGACGATCCGGCCGTGGTCGAGTACGGCGATCCGGTCGGCGAGCTGATCGGCTTCCTCCAGGTACTGGGTGGTGAGCAGGATGGTTGTCCCCTCGGCCGCCAATTCCCTGATGGCGGACCACAGATCGCGTCGGCTCCGTGGGTCGAGGCCGGTGGTCGGTTCGTCGAGGAAGACCATGCGTGGCTCACCCATCAGGCTCATCGCGAGGTCGAGCCTGCGCCGCATGCCGCCCGAGTAGGAGGCGACCGGTTTGTCGGCGGCGTCGACCAGGTCGAAGCGTTCCAGGAGTGCGTCGCCACGGCGTCGGGTCTCGTCCTTGCCGAGGTGCAGCAGCCTGCCGGTGAGGCGCAGGTTCTCGGCGCCGGTGAGTACCCCGTCGACGGCGGCGTACTGACCGGTGACGCCGATCAGGCGCCGGACCGTATCAGGGGCTTGCGCCAGGTCGTGTTCGAAGAGCCTGACGTCGCCGCGATCGGGCTTGCTGAGGGTGGCCAGGATGCGGACCAGCGTGGTCTTGCCCGCACCGTTGGGTCCGAGCAGGGCGAAGACGGTGCCCGCGGTGATGTCCAGGTCGAGGTCGTCCAGGACGACATGGGAGCCGTAGGTCTTGTGCAATCGGCGGATCGAGAGTGCGGGCGGTGGTGGCGATGTCATGAGTTCTCTCCGATCGAGAAACTGTTTATGTAATAAACACAGTTTATAGGCTAAACAGTTCTTGCGCGCAAGAGTGCGCGGGTTAGAGTCGAGGCGAGCAGAGGAGGCAGATGACGACGTCCGGCGACATGGCGCTACCGAAAGCGGTCGAGCTGATGTGGGGGCGCGAGCAACCCGGCGGCAGGGGGCCCAAACGCGGGCTCACCCTGGATCAGATCCTCGACGCCGCGACCGAAGTGGCCGATGCGGAGGGTTTCGCGGCGCTGTCGATGAATCGGGTCGCCAAGCAGCTCGGCTTCACCGCGATGTCGCTGTATCGGTACGTCGACAGCAAGAACACGCTGGTCGACCTGCTGATGGATCGCGTGGTGGGGGCCCCGCCCGAGATCGCCGCGGGAACGCCGTGGCGGGTGGGTCTCGAGCGGTGGGCGCTGGCCGAGTTCGAGCGGCTCGGCCGTCATCTGTGGTGGTTGGACATCCCGCTGAGCAGGCCGCCGATGGGGCCGAACAACATGGCCTGGCTCGAAACCGCGTTGCAGGTTCTCGCCGAAGCGGCCGTGCCGGAGCCGATCAAGCTCCAGCTGGTGATGAACGTGTCGATGTTCGTGGTCGGTAAACGGCGGTTCCTCCGGGATCTGCAGGAGGAAGAGGGCGGCGACTTCGCCTCGGTGATGGCCAGGGTGCTCGACCCGCAGCGCTTCCCCTCGGTGTCGGCCGCCCTCTCCAATGCCGCGTTCGACGATGACGATATCGACTGGGAGAGGGCCGACTTCGAGTTCGGCCTCGCCCGTTTGCTCGACGGTTACGAGGTCTTCATCGCCACCTTCGGCGACTAGACCGACAGGTCGCGGCGCAACTTCGCGACGTGCCCGGTGGCGCGGACGTTGTACTGGGCAACCTCGATCTTGCCCTTCTCGTCGACCACGAACGTCGAGCGGATCACACCCGTCACGGTCTTGCCGTACATCATCTTCTCGCCGAAGGCGCCCCATTCTTTGAGCACCTCGCGCTCGGGGTCCGAGAGCAGCGGGAAGGTCAGGTTCTCGTTGTCGCGGAACTTGGCCAGCTTGGCGGGCTTGTCGGGAGAGATGCCGAGCACCTCGAGGCCCGCGCCGCCCAGCTCGGCCAGATTGTCGCGGAAGTCGCAGGCCTGCTTGGTGCAGCCGGGGGTGCTGGCGGCGGGGTAGAAGTAGACGATCACCTTGCGGCCGCGGTAATCCGACAGCGACACGTCCTTGCCGTCGGCGTCGGGCAGCGTGAATTCGGGGGCGGTGTCTCCGGGGGAGAGGCGATGGTTGTCGGTCACCACCGCACGGTAACCGACCGGGTCCGCGAGGCGCATGGATAGACTCGGTGACGAGCAGCAAGACATATACCTGGAGGTGACGGTGGCCAAGGACGACACCGACCGGATCGAACGCGAGATCGAGATCGCGCGTACCCGGTTGGCGACCACGCTCGACGAACTGGCGGTGCGCGCGGATCCGCAACGGATCGCGGAAGACACCAAGACGATGGTGGTCGCCAAGTTGAACGAGCCGAAGGTCAAATACACGCTGATCGGAGCGGGCGCCCTCGTGGCCGGCCTGGTGCTGATCAAGATCTTCCGCCGCTGAATCAGTCGGCCGGACAACAAAAAACACCCGATGTGCCAACGAGTCACATCGGGTGTTTTTTGTGGCTTTACTGCGTGGGGCAGGCCAGGCCGTCGCCATCGGGGTCGAGGTGCGGGGAGTAGCCCGGCTCGCCACGGAACAGCGGCGCGCGGCCTGCGGCCATCGCGTCGTCGCAGCTGCGGAACGCGCCACCGGCCGAACCGGACTGGACCAGGTTGGCCGAGCCGGTCGCTCCGAGGATGGAGTCGAAGCTGGACGAACCGGTACCCGCCGAGCCCGATACCGGGTCGGCGTGGGAGACGGGAGCGGCGATCAGGGCGAGCCCTACGGCGGCAAGGCTGACGGTGAGCCGACGAACGTTCATGAATTCCTCTATGTCTGCTGCGGTTCGGGTGTGGTCACGGCCACGATGTGGCCGGTAGCCCCGTCCACCTTTGTGACGGGGCGACCGATTGTCAACCGCACGCGACCCGAGGATTCGCCGGGAGTCTCGGTCGGTTATTCACCCAGTCTGCGCCCGGTCAGGTGTTCGGCCGGGATGGTGCCCATGCGACCCGCGTTGAAATCCTCCATCGCCTCGATGATTTCCTCCCGAGTGTTCATCACGAACGGCCCGTATTGAATCACCGGTTCGCGCAACGGAGTTCCGCCGAGTAGCAGGACCTCGAGATCGCCGGTGGTGCTGTGCTGGGTGAGATCGGCGGTCAGGGTGAGGGCGTCGCCCTTGCCGAAGACCACCAGTTGCCCGGCGCTGATCGGCCTGCGATCGACGCCGACCGTGCCGCTGCCCGACAGCACATAGGCCATCGCGGTGAAGTCCTTCGGCCACGGCGTCTCCAGCTGGGCGCCGGGGACGAGCGAGGCGTGCGCGTAGGCGATCGGGGTGTAGGTGGAGCCGGGGCCGGAGAAACCGGCGAACTCGCCGGCGATGACGCGCACGAGCGCGCCGCCGTCGTGCGAGCTCACCAGGGTCAGTTCGCTCGCGCGCAGGTCCTGGTAGCGCGGGGTGGCGAATTTGTTCGCCCGCGGCAGGTTCACCCACAGCTGGATTCCGTGGAACGTGCCGCCGGAGATGACGAGCTTCTCCTCGGGCAGTTCGTCGTGCAGCATGCCCGAGCCCGCGGTCATCCACTGGGTGTCGCCCTCGCCGATGACGCCGCCGCCACCTTGGGAATCGTGGTGGACCATGGTGCCGTCGAGCATGTAGGTGACGGTTTCGAAGCCACGGTGCGGGTGCCACGGCGCGCCCTTGGCCGCATACGGCTCGTAGGCGACCGGGCCCATCTGGTCGAGCAGGATGAACGGGTCGGCCGAGCGTAGGTCGACGCTGGGGAACGGCCGGGTCACCTCGAAGCCGGCGCCCTCCTGCTGGCGCGCGGCGGTGACGATCTGGCGTACCGGGCGCTGGGTCTCGGTGACATCGGGGCGGGGCAGCCGGGGCAGCACCATGATGTCGTCGACGGTGATAGCTGGCATGGGGTGCCTCCTGGGAGCTTCGTCAGGCTGTTGGTTTCCATGTCAACCAACAGAGTTCTAGAATCATTCCCGTGCCCAGATGGTTGTCCGAAGAAGAGCAGCAGACATGGCAGTCCTACATCCTCATGCGTCAGCGACTCGACGCCGTCCTGGCCGCGGGTCTGGGCGAATACGGACTATCGATGGCCGACTACGAGCTGCTGGTCCCGCTGTCGGCGGCACCCGACGGATGCCTGCGAGCCAAGGAGCTGGCCGCCCAGGTCTGCTGGGACAAGTCCCGGTTGTCCAAGCATGTGGCCCGCATGGCCGCTCGCGGACTCGTCGATCGAGTGCAGGCCGAGGACGACGCGCGCGGAATCGTCGTGTCGCTGACCGAGGCAGGCCGCACGGTGTTGCGCGAGGCCGCGCCCGAGCATGTCGAATTGGTGCGGGAGGTGTTCGTCGACCGGATGACCGACGCGGAGAGCACGGCGATCCGCTCGCTGGCAGGCAAAGTGATCGCGGCGAGTGAGGCCCGAAGCGATTCGGCCGGTTAACGATTCGGGCCACCGACCCGATGCGCAGTAGACAGGGCTCGAACTTCGCACGCAGGGGTGGTGGCATGAAGACAGCCGGATACATCGTTTCGATGGGCATGCTGTGTGCGTTGTCGGTCGCGGGGTGCTCGACCGAAGACGGCACCGCGCAACCGGCGACGACGACCGCTCGCGGTGGCTCGTGGGGTTCTGGCGCGCCCGCCACCGAACTGCCCGGTGCGGGCGGTCCGACGACCACGCCGGATCGGTCGCCGGTGATCACCGTCGTTCCGACGACGCCGGGCCCTCGCCCGACCGGTCAGGGCGCACCGAGCAGCCTCCCCGGCACCACCGCGCCACAGCCGCCGGTCGCGACCGACGTCGTTTCGCTGGTCGCCGTCGACGCCGCGGGTCAGCCGTCCAACGGTTTCACCGTGTCCGGCTCCACTCCGGTCGGCGTCCTCGACTGCTCCCACATGTCGCCGAGCCGCTCGGCCACCACCGCGGGCATCTACGAATGCGGTGCTTCCGCCGACTCGGCCAACGTGTGCTGGGCGGCTCCCGACAAGGCTTCCCTGCTGTGCGCGAACGATCCGTGGCAGCGCGGACTGCGCCGGTACACCGTCGACCCGCCGGTCGCCGATATCGGCAAAACCGCGTCGCCCGAGCCGTGGGCACTCGAACTCGCCGACGGCCGCCACTGCCGCATCCGCGTCGGCGGCGCCTGGGGCGGCCGCTCCGACGGCCTGGTCGGCGCCTACTCCTGCGACGGCGGCAACGACGTCGTCCTCCAGCCGTCCACCGCCCGCACCGCCATCGACACCTCGACCAGCACCTGGCAGGTCAGGATCGGGCCACTCGGATCCGGCGCACCCGACTTCCCCGCGCCCGCGACTGTCGCCGTTCGCACCGCCTATTTCGCCGCGGTGAGCTGAGGCAGGTGCGTGGCCGTCCTCGATGTCGAGCCCGCCCTGTCGTGGCGGTACGTTGAGATATGCCCATCGCCTCGCTCAACGGCATCCAGCTCAGCTACGACGTCACCGGTTCGGGACCGCTTGTCCTGCTCGTGATGGGTAGTGGGAGTCCTGGACGTGTCTGGCGCACCTATCAGGTGCCCGCCCTGGTCAAGGCGGGGTTCACCGTCGCCACTGTCGACAATCGGGGGATCGCGCCGTCGTCGGAGTCGGCATCGGGGATCACCATGGCGCAGCTGGTCGGTGATACCGCCGCGCTGATCGAGCACCTAGGGGCTCCGGCGCATGTGGTCGGCACCTCGATGGGCTCGCGGATCGTCGCCGAACTCGCGCTGGCCCGGCCGGAGTTGCTGCGCCGGGCGGTCATGTTCGCCGCCACCGCGCGGCCGTATCCGGTGACGAGCACCCTCAGCAAGGGCGAGCAGGCGTTGTTCGACAAGGGGATTCAGCTACCGCCGGAATACGCGGCCGCCGTCAAGGCGATGATCAATCTGTCGCCACACACTCTGGCCGATCCGGCCAAGGCGCAGGAGTGGCTCGATATCTTCGAATTCACCTCGGGGAAGGGAACCCCCGGCACTCGGGCGCAAGCGGCAATGGATCGGTCGCAGGACCGGCGGCAGGCGTATCGCGGGATCTCGGTGCCCAGCTTGGTGGTCGGGTTCGCCGATGATCAGATGGTGCCGCCGCGGTTCTGCCGGGAGGTCGCCGAGGCGATCCCGACCGCCACCTATACCGAGATCGAACGGTGTGGGCACTACGGATATCTGGAGCGGCCCGACGAGGTCAACCGCATCCTGATCGAATTCCTCTCCGCTGCTCGATAATTCACCACTCACAAGGATCTTCGATGACCGATTCGCCGAACTGCCCCGCCTGTGACGACACGTTCACCTATCGGGAGATGAACGGGACGTGGGTGTGTACCAACTGCGCCAATCAGTGGGGACTGCGCCTGGTCCCGGATCTCGACGACGCCTGAGCCGAGGGCCGGTCAGCTCGTGGTCAGCGCCGACGCGGCGGCCGCGGCGATCGCGGTGGCGACGGCGGCGAGGGCGGGGGAGTGTAGTTTCCACTGCTGCCAGTACAGCGGGACATCGATGTGGGAATCACCGTCGATGTTGACCAAAGTGCCTGCGGTGCGGTCTTTCCCGGTTTGCAGGTCGGGCAGCATGCCCCAGCCGAGGCCGAGCCGCACCGCCTCGGCGAACGCGCTCGACGAGGGCACGTAGTGACCCGGCGGATCGACCTGGCGACGGGTGCGCCGGCGTAGCTGGCGGAGCTGGAGATCGTCTTTGCGATCGAAGTGCACGACGGGCGCGTGGGCATACGCGGCGGAGGTCGGGCCGTCGGGGAACCAGGTGCGGACGAACCGCGGTGTCGCCGTGGGGCGGTAGCGCATCGCCCCCAGCGGGGTCACGGTGCAGCCCTGCACCGGTGTGGCGGTGGCGGTGATCGCGGCGGTCACCGTGCCGTCGCGCAGCAACCGGGTGGTGTGTTCCTCGTCTTCGCGGTGCAGGTCGAAGGAGATCCCGGCGGGCACGCTCGCGAGCGCGGGCATGACCCACGATTCGAGGGAGTCGGCGTTGACGGCGATCGGGATGCGGATCGGCCGGTCGGCGGGGCGGTCGGCATCGCCGAGTTCGCGCGCGGTGTCGCCCGCGAGCAATTCCACCTGCCGGGCCAGACGCAGCACCGCGAGCCCGGATTCGGTGGGGCGCACCGGTTTCGAGCGTTGCACCAGCACGCGTCCCGCCGATTCCTCTAGCGCTTTGATTCGCTGGCTGATGGCCGACGGGGTGAGGTCGAGCCGACGGGCGGCCGCGTCGAACGTGCCCTCGGTGAGGACGGCGTTGAGCGCGCGCAGCTGGTCCAGTTGGAAATCCACTGAAGTAACTCTAATGGTAGTGAAGAATCATTAGCTGGACTGAAAATTGACGACCTCTTAACGTCGAGAGCTGTGACGGCATCATCGGCGGCGTCGGCCGCCCTCTCCGGATTGGGCTTCGGGCTCTCGCTCATCGTGGCCATCGGCGCGCAGAACGCGTTCGTGCTGCGTCAGGGGGTGCGTGGGCAGCACGTGTTGCCGGTGATCGCGGTGTGCGCGGTGTCCGACATCGTGTTGATCGGCGCGGGCGTGGCCGGGTTCGGGGCGGTCGTCGAGTCGTTTCCGGCGGTGCTGACCGTCGCCCGGTACGCGGGGGCGGCCTTTCTGGTCGGCTACGCGCTGCTGGCGGCTCGGCGCGCCCTGGGTTCGTCGACCCTGATCACCGACGCGGCGGGTGCCTCGGTGGCCGTCGGCGCGTCCGTACTCACCTGTCTGGCGCTGACCTGGCTCAACCCGCACGTGTATCTCGACACGCTGGTCTTGCTCGGTTCCTTCGCCAGCACCTACGCGGCGCCCGACCGCTGGTTCCTCGCCGCCGGAGCCATGCTCGCCAGCGTCCTGTGGTTCGGCGCCCTCGGCTACGGTGCTCGCCGGCTCGGTCCGCTCTTCGCGCGCCCGAGCGCGTGGCGTGTCCTGGATTCGCTGATCGCCGTGGTCATGCTCGCGCTGGCCGTCGGCCTGCTGCTCGCCTGAGGCGCGGTGTTAGGACTCCCACGGCTTCACCGGGGGCTTGACCCACAGCAGCTTCTCGTCGGCGTGGGTGCGCACCGCGGCGGCGTGCCCGGGGTTGCGGGCCGCCCAGGCGTCCTTCTGGTCGAGGAGGTCGGCGACCACCTGCCAGGTCTCGCCGGTGCTCGGCGGATTGGTGTCGGCGGCGCGGGCCAGCTTGCGCAGGGTGGCCGCGGGCAGGGCGAGCAGTTCGGCGCTGCGGATATCGCGTGACCAGACGTAGGCGGCCATGCGGCGGGCCTTGGCGACGCGGCTGGCGGTGGCCGCGTCGGAATGCGCGTGATCGGGTGCCTGATCGGCGCTGTCTGGCACGACGGCGATTCTACGACGGAACGCCCGCGCTCCGGTCGGCGATGACCGGGGCGCGGGCGTTCACCCGTCAGGTTGCTCAGTAAGCGGAGTTGACGTTGTCCATGGAGCCGTAGCGCTGCGCCGCGTAGTTGCAGGCCGCGACGATGTTGGCCACGGGGTTCCAGACGTCGAAGGGGGTGCCCTCGACGTGGTAGGTCGCGAAGGTGGGGTCGATCACCTGGAGCAGGCCCTTGGAGGGGATGCCCATCGCGGCGTTGGAGTCCCACAGGTTGATCGCCTGGGGGTTGCCGGTCGACTCGCGCATGATGTTGCGGTGGATGCCCTCGTAGCTGCCGGGGATGCCCTTGGCGGCCATGATGTCGAGCGCTTCGGTGATCCAGCCGTGCAGGTTGTCCTCGTAGGACTTCACCTCGGGCATCGGGGCCGGGGCGGCCTCGGGAGCCGGGGCGGCCTCCGGTGCCGGGGCGGGAGCGGCCTGCGGCGCGGGCGCCGGGATGGCCTGGATGGCGGGGGCGGCGCCGACGGCGGGGATGTTCTCCGCCTGCTCGACGACCATGGCGGCACGCTCGGGAACGCTGTCGTCGGCGAACGAGACGGCGGAGGACGCGGCTACGGCGACCAGGCCGACCGCGGCGACTGCCACGGTGAACGCCTCACGGCGCGAGCGACGGCCGATAACGGTGCTGAGCTTGTCTTTGTTGAGCATGGCTTTTCTGTTCCTTCATCTCTGTCTGGCGACGCAGGCCCTGCATCAGGGCGCGATGGATCGCGCAGCGCGCACGGGAGTACACGCCGGTCAGGCGATGCGTTGTTTCTGTCTGTATGGGAAGGTGCGACACTGTCGGGGGACGAACGCTCGATGGCAGTTCATCGCTGGCGTCGCACGGTGCTCCACAGCTGGCTGCGGGGAGACCACGCGCTGTTCGGTGCTATCGGAGGTTGGATACTTCCGGGCTAACCAAACCGCAGGTCCGTTTGTGACCTGATGACAGAATGGTCACGACGGGTTAACGCAAGGTGAACGAAACCTGAACGGCAAACGCTGCCGATCTTGGTTCATTGCCGGGCAGTTGCAGAATCGTTATCTATGCAGGAGGTTTGCGACTCTGATCTGCGTGGCGGCCGTCACAGAAAAAGTTTGCCCGAATCAGGTTTTGCGGGGGTTTGCGCAGCTAGAGCGAGTCCGAATCGGGCTCTGAGCGCTAGCACGCCGGATTGTCCATGGCAGTCCGATAACGAGATCGTGACCGTTGCCCGGCAACTGCGGCTACCACCTCTCGCAGACCGGCCATGCGGGGCTCGTCCGTCTCGCTCGAACGCCATACGATGCCGAAAGTGCAGTCGGCAAGTGCGTCGACCGGCACGAAGCGCAGGTCGGGGCGTGGGTACAACTGTGCGGCAGAGGCGGGGACGAAGGCGACCGCGCCGGTCAGTGCGACGGTCGCGAGCATCGACTCGAACGTCGTGCCCATGGCCGTGGCATAGCGAACGGCTCGGCCGTCGGGCCGCGGGTCGGCGGCCCAGTACGCACGTCCCTCCGGGAACGACTCGGGCACCATCGTGACGACCGCGTGGTGTGCGAGATCGGCCAGGCGCAGCGACTCTCGTCGCGCCAGCGGATCCGTCGCGGCCAGGCACGCGACCCGGCGCTCGACCACGAGTGGAACGACGTGCAGATGCGACGGAACAGGCACATGGACGAACGCCGCATGGATTTCACCGCGCTCCAGCGCGGCCAGCTGCTCGGTGAACGTGTCGATCACCTGCACACGAGGGCCCAGTTCCGGAAAACGTGTCGATATTCCATCGATGATCTGGCGGGTCGGGCCGAGTGCCGTAAAACTCTCGCACACCCCGATCCGCAATATTCTCGCCTCTGTCGAGGCGTGATTCGCCATTTCTCTCAACTGCTCCGAGGAATCCACTATCGAACGAGCCAGCGGCAGCAATTTCAGCGCGATAGGAGTGAGTTCTACCCGTCTGCTGGTTCGATCGAAGAGCCGAACTCCCAGTCGTTGCTCCAGTGCCCGGATTTGCTGGCTGAGTGCGGGCTGAGTCAGGTACACGCGGCGCGCTGCCCGGCCGAAATGCAGCTCCTCGGCGAGAACCAGCAGCAGGCGGAGTTGGTGGGGTGTGGGGTCGTCGCCCTGCAAGCTCGAGCCTGTCCCATCCATAACCCACACTCTATCGATGACGGCGAGATCCTGATAGTTACACCGTTGTGAGGCATCGCCCGGGCTGGCAAGGTTTATTTCGCTGCCGCCACGGATCGACCAGCAGGAATAGGAATCATGCGACAAAGTCTCGCCGCACTCGTATTGTGCGTCTTCGGTATTACGACCGGTGAATTCGTGATCGCGGGAATCCTTCCCGATGTCGCGGCTGAATTCGGCGTCTCCATTTCGGCGGCCGGGCTTCTGGTGACCGCTTATGCCGTCGGGATGATCTTCGGTGGGCCGGTCGTCACCGCGCTCACTGCGCGCTACTCGCGCAAACCGTTGATCAGCGTGCTGCTCTTGATCGCGGTGGCAGGCAACGTCGCCTCCGCGCTGGCGCCCTCCTATGAGTTCCTCTTCGTTGCCCGCGTTGTCACCGCGCTGGTCACCTCCACGTTCTTCGCGAACGCGATCGTCATCGCGACCGCGACCTCGCCGCCGGACAAGCGGGCGTCCACGGTCTCGAAACTGGTCTTCGGGATGAACATCGCAATGGTGCTGGGTGCACCGATCGGGACGCTGCTGGGCAATCGGTTCGATTGGCGTACACCGTTTTTCGCGATTGCGGCGGTATGCGCTCTCGGCTTGGTGCTCGTTCTGCGCTCGGTCCCGGAGGTGGCGAACTCCGGCGGTTCGGCGTGGTCGGAATTGCGGGTGTTCGGCGATCGCGACGTTCAGCTGGCCATTGCCGTGACGGCGATCGGCAGTGCGGGCGTGCTGATGGTGTTCGTCTATTTCGCGCCGTTGCTGACCGAGGTCGCGACGTTCGCCTCCAGCGCTGTGGCGGTGATGCTCCTCGTCTACGGCCTCGGCGCCACAGTGGGCAACGTCGTCGGCGGCAGACTGTCCGACCGCTCACCGAAACGTGCGCAGCTCGGTCTGCTCGTGTTGCTGGCTTGTGCGTTGCTGCTGATGTGGGCGGTGAGCGGCCAGACCGTGCTCATCGGCGTGATGGTGTTCCTGGTGGGTGCACTCGGCTTCTCGGTGATCCCGGGAATGCAGGCCCGTGTCCTGAACACCGCGAGGCAGGCCCCGACGCTCGCTATCGCGGTCAACGCCTCGGCGTACCAGCTCGCCGCGGCCTTCGCGGCCTGGTTCGGCGGGCAGGTGATCGACTCTGCCGGACTGCGCGTCGTGTACCTGGTCGCCGCCGCTGTCACTGTTCTCGGTATCGCTGTCAGTGCTGCCGCATGGCACCGTGACACTGCCGAGAGCAAGCGCGTCGCGCCAGTGGCCAACTCTGCCCCTCGTGAGCGAGATCACTGAACGGTGACGGCCTATCCGGCGGCCGAAACGAACGAAGCCCCTGACCATGGGACCTGGTCAGGGGCTTCGTTGTGGTGCGCCATCAGGGACTTGAACCCCGAACCCGCTGATTAAGAGTCAGCTGCTCTGCCAATTGAGCTAATGGCGCATGTCTTTGTTCTTTGCCCCGTCTCCGGTGCGGAACAAACATTAGCAGGCCGTGGGGCGGAAAGTGAAATCGGGCGCTGACCAGCAACAATGTGGCACATCTGGCGTTGTTAACGCCGACGACCTCCGGACCTATCTAACGATTGTGACTTGGTCGTGTCGCGGGGGCTTTCCCGTTGGAACCGGCCGGGTCAGCTGGCAGAATGGGCGAGACGTCGAGTTCGTAACGCCCCCCGCCTACACGGATGGCTCTAGCGATTCGGGTCGGTGGGATCTGCGGCGCACTGTAATCGCGTCGGTACGGAAACGGGGTTGACATGGGTAAGAAGCGGGGGCGACCTCGGTCGCTACGGACGATCGTTCCGATGGTGCTGTTGGCGGTGTTCGCGCTCGGCGCGTCGGCCTGCTCGGCCGCCGAGGGCACCGGGGTGGAGGTGGCGATCGATCGCAACCCCCTCGCCGAGCTCATCAAGCCGAAGCTCGTCTCGACCATCAAGGACGGGCAGGTCGGCGTCTCGCCCGGCATGCCCATGGCCTTCCAGGTCGAGGACGGCAAGTTCACCGACGTCACGCTGACCAACCAGCAGGGCGCCGCGGTAGCGGGTCAGCTGGCCGCGGACGGGCGCTCCTGGTCGACCGCCGAGGTGCTCGGCTACGGCAAGACCTACAAGCTCACGGCCTCGGCCATCGGGCTCGGTGGCGCGAACTCCTCGACGCTGAGCTTCACCACCAGCTCGCCGAAGAGCCAGACCAAGCCGTACCTGCTGCCCGGCGAGGGCGAAGTGGTGGGAATCGGTCAGCCGGTCGCGATCCAGTTCGACGAGAACATCCCCGATCGCCGTGCCGCCCAAGAGGCCATCAAGATCACCACCGAGCCCGCCGTCGAGGGCGCCTTCTACTGGGTGAACAATCGCGAAGTGCGGTGGCGCCCAGAGCACTACTGGACACCGGGCACCAAGGTGACCATCGATGTGAACGTCTACGGCAAGGACCTGGGCAAGGGTCTGTACGGCCAGGACAACATCCATTCGTTCTTCACCATCGGTGACGCGGTGGTCTTCACCGCCGACGACAACACCAAGCAGGTGGTGGTGGAGAAGAACGGTCAGGTGATCATGACCATGCCCACCTCGATGGGTAAGGACAGCACGCCCACCGACAACGGCGTCTACATCGTCAGCGACCGGCACGAGAAGATCATCATGGACTCCTCGACCTACGGTGTGGCGGTGAACTCGTCCGACGGGTACCGCACGCCGGTCGACTACGCGACGCGAATCTCCTACAGCGGCATCTTCTTCCACTCGGCACCGTGGTCGGTGGGGCAGCAGGGCTACTCCAACTCCAGTCACGGCTGCCTGAACCTGAGTCCGGCGAACGCGCGCTGGGTGTACGAGAACGCCAAGCGTGGTGACATCACCGTCATCAAGAACACGGTCGGCGGCACCCTGTCCGGTGTCGACGGGCTGGGTGACTGGAACATCGCGTGGCCGGAATGGAAGGCGGGCAACGCCGACGCTCCGTAGGCGCGCGACAGACGAAAAACGAAGGGGCACCGGATTTTCCGGTGCCCCTTCGTTGTGTCTGTGGACCGCTCAGAGCGGGGTGGGAAGTTCGCTGCAGTCCATCATCGCCTCGCCCGCGACCGCGAGCGCGCTACCGAAGGCGCCGCACAGAATGCGGCCGCCGAACAGCAGGCGGTCGAGGTTGGGCAGGCCGGCCGAGCCGGTCCCGGAGGACCCGGTGGTTTCGACGCCGGTGGTGGAGCCGCTCTGCGCCGAACCGGATTCGGGCTGATCGCTCGGCAGGCCGAAGTCGCCGATGGGGGTCTCCGCCGTGAAGTCGGTGAGGGGCAGGCCGGGCGAGGCCGTGGCGGTCCCGGCGACGGGGCCGAGCACGGTGACGGCCGCGAGGACGGCGACGACGGTGGAACGCTTCATCAAGGGGTCTTTCCGGTCGAGCGCTGACGCGATGGCGAGATCTGCCCCACATCTGGGCAGCGGTCCAAAGTGTAGCGGTCAAACGTGATGTTCGTCATGGTGGTGCGAGTTATCCGGCGGCGGCCAGCCCCGGTTCGTCGCGATGGATCTCGGACGCGACGCTCAGCTGGTCGACGACCACCCTGCGCGCGCCGCAGCGGCAGCGTTGGTAGGCCACAACGCCCTCGCTGGTCCGGTGGCGTGACTCGATCTGCCAGGTGTGTGCGGGGTGGCTGTTCATGGTTCGAGTCTGATGTAATGGCATTGTGCATTACAACCATTACGGGCGTGAGCCGGTGCTGCTGGGCGTCGACCTGCTCAACGTTCCGTGTTCGAACGCCGCGGAGTTGGCGCGACGCTGCGCGGCGGCGGGCTTGGTGCTGTCCACGCCGGTGTCCGACGGCGATCTGACGTCGGTAACGGCCTTCCTGGGGCGCTGGCGGGGCGTGCTGGAGTGCGCGGACCGCGCCGAACGTGCGGCCCGGCTCAATGTGCTGCTGGCCGAGTACGCCTCCGCGCCCCGCTTGACCGACCATGTGGGCGACGGCTGGCATCTGCATTTCCGTGACCCGGGGGTGGCGACGGACCGCCAGATCGCGGCGCTGATCACCGTCGGCACCGCATTGCACCTCACCGGGCTGGGGATGGACCGTCTCGGCGTCTGCGCGGCGGACGGGTGCTCACAGGTGTACGCCGACATTTCACGCAACGGCAGGCAGCGTTTCTGTAGCCCGGCGTGTGCGAACCGGTCGGCCGTCCGACGGCACCGGGCGAGCCGCGCCGAAAGCGGTGCCGCCCAGGTCGGTCCGTAGCCGCGGGGTGCCGAGACAGCAAAGAAGGCCCGGTCCTTGTGGACCGGGCCTTCTCTTCGGGGTGACCGACGGGACTCGAACCCGCGACATCCAGGATCACAACCTGGTGCTCTACCAACTGAACTACGGTCACCATCACCGGTGAATCACCGGCGCCGTCGATATTAGCGTGTGTGTAGTGTCAACCCCTAATCCGCTGGTAGATGACTCGAACCGGTGACATCCACGGCCTCGGTAGCCTCCTGGGCAGCCGCCGCGATCTCGGCGGTCGACGGCCCGGGCAGCGGGACGAACGCGGTGCGGCGGTAGTACTCGAGTTCGCGGATGGATTCCTTGATGTCGGCCAGCGCGCGGTGGGCCAGACCCTTCTCCGGCTGGCCGAAGTAGATGCGCGGGTACCAGCGTCGGCACAGTTCCTTGATCGAGCTCACGTCGACCATCCGGTAGTGCAGGTGCGCGTCCAGCTCCGGCATGTCGCGGGCGATGAAACCGCGATCGGTGCCGATGGAGTTACCGCACAGCGGCACCGTGCGCGCGGTGGGCGCGTACTCGCGGATGTAGTCGAGTACCTGCTGCTGGGCCTGTTCGAGAGTGACGGTGGAACGCCGAACCTCTTCGGTCAGACCGGATTTCGCGTGCATGGTGGCGACGACCGGTGGCATGCAGGCCAGGGCGGCGTCGTCGGCGTGGATGACGATGTCGACACCGTCACCGAGAATGTTGAGGTCGCTGTCGGTTACGAGCGCGGCGATCTCGATCAGCTTGTCGCTGTCGAGACGGAGCCCCGTCATTTCGCAATCCATCCAGACCAGGAGTTTGTCTGACACGGGAGCCACCCTAATGGTGGGCCCGGGAACCTGGTCGGCAGGTGTGTCGCGTGGGCGAGGCGGACCGGGTTTGCCGACGACATCCCCGGATGTTTGCCGACCGGGTGACGTGCCCGGATACAGTTTGCCTGGAATTGACCGCAGACGTTTCGAGCATTTCTTGCGTACGTGCCAGTGAGCAGACGGAGGACGCGCGAATGACCACCCCACAGGAGAAGGCGGCAGCGGCACGCAAGGCGGCCGAAGACGCGACCAGGGTCGCCGCCGAGGCCATGGCGGCCGCGGAGGCCGCCGAGCAGGAAGCCGCGGCGGCGAGCGCGGCACCGGCCACGGACAGTCGACCGGCGGCCGAGGGCGGCGAATCCGATTCTGCGAGTGAGGAATCTACCTCGAAGCCGGCGGCATCCGGCGCGGCCGCGCAGCTCGCCGAGGGCTACGCCTTCAGCGGACCCGCACTGGAACTCGGCACGGTGATGGTCGACGGCGTGGCCGATCCTGGTGCGCGCGTGCGTATTCCGCTGCGGATGATGAACCGGCACGGTCTCGTCGCCGGTGCGACCGGCACCGGCAAGACCAAGACCCTGCAGGGCATCGCCGAACATCTGTCCCGCGCGGGCGTTCCCGTGGTGATGGCCGACGTCAAGGGCGACCTGTCGGGCCTGAGCGAGCCGGGCGCCGACACCGACAAGATCCGGGCGCGCGCGGCGGAGACCGGCGCGACCGACTGGGCGCCCGGTGCGTTCCCCACCGAGTTCGTATCGCTGGGCACCGGCGGCATCGGGGTGCCGATCCGGGCGACGATCACCTCGTTCGGACCGATCCTGCTCAGCAAGGTGCTCGGCCTCAACGACACCCAGGAATCGACGCTCGGCCTGATCTTCCACTGGGCCGATCAGCGCGGCCTCGCCCTGCTGGACCTGAAGGACCTGCGGGCGGTGATCACCCACCTGACCAGTCCCGAAGGCAAGGAAGACCTCAAGGGCATCGGTGGGGTGTCCTCGCAGACGGCCGGGGTGATCCTGCGGTCGCTGGTGAATCTGGAAGCCGACGGCGGCGACACGTTCTTCGGCGAACCCGAACTCGACCCGGCCGATCTGCTGCGCATCGCGGGCGGGCTCGGCGTGATCACGCTGTTCGAGCTCGGTCAGCAGGCGGCGCGGCCCGCGTTGTTCTCGACGTTCCTGATGTGGGTGCTCGCCGATCTGTTCCAGACGTTGCCCGAGGTGGGTGACGTGGACAAGCCGAAGCTCGTGTTCATCTTCGACGAGGCGCATCTGCTGTTCGCCGAGGCGTCCAAGGCGTTTCTGCAGCAGGTCGAGCAGACGGTGAAGCTGATCCGGTCCAAGGGTGTCGGTGTGTTCTTCTGCACCCAGTTGCCCACCGACATCCCCAACCCGGTGCTCTCCCAGCTCGGAGCCCGCGTGCAGCACGCGTTGCGCGCCTTCACCCCCGACGATCAGAAGGCACTGTCCAAGACGGTGCGCACGTATCCGAAGTCGTCGGTGTACGACCTGGAAGAGGCGCTGACCTCGCTCGGTACCGGTGAGGCGATCGTCACCGTGCTCTCCGAAACCGGTGCGCCCACGCCCGTTGCCTGGACCAAGATCGCGCCACCGCGCTCACTGATGGACACCATCGGCGACGAGGCGATCAAGTCCAAGGCACTGTCGAGCGCGCTGCAGGGCAGATACGGGCAGAGCGTCGACCGGGAATCGGCCTACGAGATGCTGCTCGCCAGCGTGGCGGCCGCCGAGCCGGTACCCGAATCCGCCCCCGCGCCGGGGCGCTCGACGGACCGGAGGGAAGAGGATTCGGCCGCTGAACGGATCATGGCGAATCCGGCGGTGAAGAGTTTCCTTCGGTCGGCGGCGAGTGCAGCCGGGCGCGAGATCAGCCGCAGTATTTTCGGCACCCGCCGCCGGTGATCGAGTGCGGCCTGTCGATCGGCGGGCCGCACTCCCCGAGTCCCGGGATCAGCCAGTCACCGCGCGAGCTCGCGCATCAGCAGGTCGGCGGTCGTCTCGCGACGGAGCAGCTGCTCGGTGCGGCCGTGGGCGACCGCGACGACCGGCGGCCTGCCCGCTGTTCGATATCCGGCCGCGCACGGGTGATAGGCACCGGTGCACGGCACCGCGAGAACCTCGCCGGCACGAAGATCGGCCGGAATCCGGACCTCGGCGGCGATGAGCCTGCCCGCGGCACCGTGCCTGCTCGCGACCGATGCGGTGAGCTGGGGTCCGGCCGGATGCCGGTTGACCACGAGCGCGCTCCATCGTCGCGCCCGTCGGTATCCCCGTCGACGATCACGCACCTGCCGCCGGCGACCTCGGTGACGGCGAGCACCCGGTGGAGCGTGACACCCGCCCGCGCGACGATCGCGCGCCCCGGTTCCATCGCGAGGACCGGGCGGGGGAAGTGGTGGCGCGCACAGCCCGCGTCGAGCGCGTCATCGAGGATGTCGGCGAGTTCGCGCAGGTTGAGCTCGGCATCGCCGCCGCGCAGCGCCACCGCGTGCCCGCCGCCGATATCGAGATGGGTCAGCAGGGTGCTGTGTTCGGCCTGGATCCAGGCCATCTCGCCGATCATCCGGCGGATCGCCTCGCCGTACAGGTCGGGGTCGTGGATCTGTGCGCCGAGGTGGCAGTGCAGTCCGGTCAGGATCAGCTTCGGCTGCGCGATGATCCGGGCCACGGCCGTGGCGCAGGAATCGCTGCCGAGCGGGAACCCGAACCGTGAGCTGCCCGGCACCTCGATTCCGGGCGCCACCCGCAACAGCACCTGCTGTGGGCGGGTCGCGAGCGAGGCGAGCAGGGTGATCTCGGTGAGGGTGGAGACCACGATGCGGCCGACCCCCGCGCCTACCGCGGCGCGGAGCTCGTCGAAGGGAGCCCCGTTGCCCTGCAGGACGATCCGGCGTGGGTCGATGCCCGCCGCGAGCGCCACCTCGAGTTCACCGGTCGAACCGACCTGCACGGCGAGGCCCTCCTCGGCGACCCAGCGGGCAACTGTGCGCAGCATCAGGGCGGTACCCGCGTAGACGATCTCGGTGTCGGGAAAGTGCTTGCGGTAGGCGCGGCAGCGTTCCCGCACCTCCGTCTCGTCGATCACACGCACCGGTGTGCCGTACTGGTCGGCGACATCGTGCAGGGCCACGCCGCCGAGGGTGATCCGGCCGTCACCGTCGTAGTGGGTGTCGGCGGGCCACACCGCGGGGTCGAGTCGGGGGACCGCACTCGCACGCAGGGACGGGAAGATATCGAGCAACGTCACGGTGGTCTCCTCCAGGAGGACGCCCCCGCACTCGGACGGCGGGGCCACTTCCAGGACTACGCCGCTCGCGGGCAGCCGAACTCGGTCTTTACGGGTCCTTGACCACCCGGCGACCGTTCCTGACGACTTGCTGACGTGGGTGTCAGCCGCCCAGCTTCTTGTAGAACGCGCCCGCGATCGGTGCGGTGAACGAACGGGGGCCGTAATTGCCCGCCACGCTCATGCCCTTGCTGATCAGGCCGGGGACGATGCGCATCTTGTTGCGGGCCAGCGCGTCGATGGAGACCTTCGCGGTGTACTCCGACGACACCCAGAGGAAGTCGGGAACCATCTTGTCGACGATCGACTGGTCTTCGGGGGCCGGGGTTTCGGTGCGGACGGGACCGGGCGCCAGCAGGGTGACGTTCACGCCGCTGCCCTTGAGCTCGCCGCGCAGCGACTCCGAGAAGGTGTTCGCGAACGCCTTCGACGCCGCGTAGGTGGCGTTGTTGGGGATCGGCATATTGCCCGCCGCCGAACCGCTGATCAGGATCCCGCCCGCCTTGCGCTCGATCATGCCGGGCAGCACCGCCAGGCTCAGGTCGTGCACGGCGGTGGCGTTGAGTTCCATCTGCATCCGCTCGTAGGCGAAGTCGAGTTCGGCGACCGGACCGAACGTCGCGATGCCCGCGTTGTTGCAGAGAACGGCGATATCGCGAACCGCGAGCTCGTCGACGAGGCTGGCCCGCTGGGTGCGATCGGCCAGGTCGACCGCGCGGACCTCGGCGGTGATGCCGTGGGCCAGGGTCAACCGCTGGGCCAGCTCGGTGAGGATCTCACCGCGGCGCGCGACCAGGATCAGCGAATAGCCGCGCCCGGCCAGTTCGGCGGCCAGCGCGGTGCCGATGCCGGAGGACGCGCCGGTGACGACGGCACGATTGTCTGCAGTGGGGGAGGGCAAGCTCACGAGGGGAGCTTAGGGGATCGGCTACGGCCGTGCGGTGTCCGCATCGACGGGGTGGCAGCGCGATGAGGGGGTTCGACGCTGAATGGTCCGGCGCCATCGATACTGGACCGATGGCTGACGAGCAGGTGTTCGGGATGGGCGACGACCCGCTGGCCGAGCCGACGTGGCCCGCGCTCACCGACGACGAGATCGCTCGCGCGGTCGCCGCGACCTGGGGCGGTTCGCCCGCTGCGATCGAATGGCGGGGTGCGCGGCCGTTGTCGTCGACGGTGGGGGTGCGGTTGGACGGTGGGGATCGGCTCGTGGTGAAGCGGATGCCCACGCGATTACGCGATGTGGTGGCGTTGGGTGAGGAGCATCGGTTCATCCGGCACCTGCGGGTTCGGGATATTCCGGTGCCCGAAGTGCGTGCCACCGTGGGGGATTGGGTGAGCGATGAGTCCGGCCGAGACCGTGATGGCGCGACAGGCGCGTTCGTCTACGAGGTGCATCGGGTGGGGATGGGGGAGGATCGGTATCGCGCGGACTTCTCCTGGTCGCCCTATCGCGACCGTGACGATGCGGGGAGCGCTGGGGCGATGCTCGGCCGATTGCATTCGGCCGCAGCAGATTTCGATGCACCGGCTCGACCCGCGCGACCGCTGCTGGCGAGCATGCACAATGACGTGGCGTGCGCCTTCGAATGGCACATCGCCCGACGGCCGTCGGTCGCCCGATTCCTCGGTGCGAGAGACTGGCGCGCTGACATTCCCCAGTTTCACGCCGACCTTTCCGGCGTCGCGCCACTGTGGACGCACGGGGACTGGCACGCGACGAACCTGCTGTGGAACGACCACGAGGTGACCTCGGTGATCGATTTCGGCCTGGCCGACCGGACGACGGCTGTCTTCGACCTCGCCACCGCCATCGAGCGCGCCGCCATCGACTGGGTTTCGCTGCGTGACGGCGGACCCGCACACGTCCGAGCAGACCAGATCTCCGCGCTGATCCAGGGATATCAGTCGGTTCGACCGCTGTCGGTCCCCGAACAGCGCCTGCTCCCGGACCTGCTCCCGCTCGTGCACATCGGCTACGAACTCTCCGAAATCGACTACTTCCTGACCATCGCCCACGACCCACGCAACGCCGAAATCGCCTACTACGACTGGCTTCTCGGTCACCTGCGCTGGTACGAGACAGCAGAGGGTCGCGAACTACGCGACATGATTCACGACGCCTCCCTGCGCTGACCGCACCCGGCACCGCCGACCGTATTTCCGGCGACACTCACCCCCGCCACCCCCCGACGACACCCATGATCCGCCATGACCGCACTCCCAGCCCCGCACGACCCGACCTCGAGGAGGGTCCGCCGCGCAGCGGCGCAGCGGCCCGGCCGCGAGTTAGCCACCGTTGCGTCCGCGGCGCAGCCGCCAGCAACGGTGGCTAACTCGCGGCCCTCAGGGGCCGCGCTCGAGCGCGCCAGCGCTCCTACAACACAGCCGCCAGGCGAGTGCCCTGGTTGATCGCGCGCTTGGCATCCAGTTCGGCGGCCAGGTCGGCGCCGCCGATGAGGTGCAGGTCGACACCCGCGGCGCGCAGTGGCTCTTCGAGTTCGCGCACGGATTCCTGTCCGGCGCAGACGATCACGTTGTCGACCTCGATCACCCGCGGGTTCTCGTGCTTCTCGCCGAAGCTGATGTGCAGGCCCGCGTCGTCGATGCGGTCGTAGTTCACGCCGCCGACCTGCTCGACACCCTTGGCCTTGAGGGCCGCGCGGTGCACCCACCCGGAGGTCTTGCCGAGGTCCTTGCCGAACGGGGTCGACTTGCGCTGCAACAGCACCACGTCGCGCGCCGCGGGGGAGGGCTTGGGCTCCTTGAGCTGGCCGGGCGCCTGCTCGTTCTCGGAATCGACGCCCCACTCCTCTTTCCACTCGTCGAGCTTGAGCGTGGGATGTCCTTCGACGGTGAGGTATTCGCTCACGTCGTAGCCGATGCCGCCCGCGCCGATCACGGCGACCTTCTTGCCGACCGGCTTCTCCTCCTTCACCAGTTCGGCGTAGGAGAGCACCATCGGGTGATCGATCCCGGGGATGTTGGGAATGCGCGGACGCACACCGGTCGCCAGGATCACCGAGTCGTACTTGCCCGCGATCAATTCCTCAGCGGTGACCCGCTTTTGGAGATGCAGGGTGACGCCGGTGACGTCGATCTTGCGGCGGAAATAGCGGATCGACTCGTCGAACTCCTCCTTGCCGGGGATGCGGCGGGCGATGTCGAACTGGCCACCGATCTTGTCGTCGGATTCGAACAGGTCGACGCGGTGGCCGCGCTCGGCCAGACTCACCGCGGCCGACAGCCCGGCCGGGCCCGCACCGACGACGGCGATTCGCTTGGCGCGCCGAGTCGGCAGCAAGTTCAACGTGGTCTCGCTGCCCGCACGCGGGTTGACCAGGCACGAGACCTTCTTGTTGCCGAAGGCGTGGTCGAGGCAGGCCTGGTTGCAGGCGATGCAGGTGTTGATCTCGTCGGCCCGATCCTGCTCGGCCTTGTTGGCCCATTCGGCGTCGGCCAGCAGCGGGCGGGCCATGGAGATCAGCGCCGCGTCACCGCGGGTCAGGATCTCCTCGGCGACCTCGGGCATGTTGATCCGGTTCGAGGCGCAGACCGGGATGTTCACCTTGCGCGCGATCTTGGCGGTGAACTCCACGAACGCCGCGCGCGGCACCGAGGTGACGATGGTGGGCACCCGCGCCTCGTGCCAGCCGATGTCGGTGTTGAGGATGTCGACGCCGACAGCCTCCAATTCCTGTGCCAGGGCGACGATTTCGTCGAAGGTCTGGCCCTTCTCCACGAGCTCGGCCATCGACAACCGGAACACGATGATGAAATCGGGGCCCACCTCGGCGCGGATGCGGCGGGCGATCTCGACGGGCAGCCGACGCCGGTTCTCCGGGGTGCCTCCCCACTTGTCGGTGCGCTTGTTCACCCGCGGTGCGAGGAACTGGTTGAGGAAATAGCCCTCACCGCCCATGATCTCGCAGCCGTCGTACCCGGCGAACTTGGCCAGGCCCGCGCAGCGCGCGTAATCGTCGATGGTGCGCTCCACGCCCTTCGACGACAGCGCCCGAGGCTTGAACGGGTTGATCGCGGACTTGATCGCCGACGCCGAAACGCTGGTCGGCATGTAGGAATAGCGCCCCGCGTGCAGGATCTGGACGGCGATCTTGCCGCCCTCGGCGTGCACCGCCTTGGTGATCGTGCGATGCCGGTACGCCTCGGTCTTGTTGGTGAGCTTGCCGCCGAGCGGCAGCAACCAGCCGGTGCGGTTGGGGGCGTAGCCGCCGGTGATGATCAGGCCGACACCGCCGCGGGCACGCTCGGCGAAGTAGGCGGCCAGTTTGTTGGTGTCCCAGGCACGGTCCTCGAGACCGGTATGCATGGAGCCCATGACCACGCGGTTGCGCAGCGTGGTGTGGCCGAGGTCGAGTGGCTCGAACAGATGGGGATAGGCAGTCATGGGCGGTCGTCACCTTTTCGCGGTCGCAGGGCCTGCAGTACTTCGTCGCACCATTCGAGGTAGCCGGTCTCCGCGCGGATGCCCGCGCGAAGCACCAGATACTGGTGCAGAGCGGTGCCGGAGAGCTGGTCCGGCACCGGGAAGAATTTCTTTTCGCTGAGGCGGTACTCGTCCAGGCGCTGGGCGTGCTGGCCGCGATGGCGCTGCACCTCGGCGCAGACGGCATCGATGTCGCCGTACGCGGCGGCGCGGATCTTCACGCCCAGTTCGTCGCGGGCGGGGGTGGCATCGGTGGGCTCGGCGAGCCAGCGGGCGATCTCGGCCTGACCGGCCGGAGCCACCGAGTACACCTTCTTGTCGGGTTTGCCCTGCTGGTTCACCGATTCGACGGTGACCCAGCCGGAGGACTCCATCCGCTTGAGCACCCGGTAGATCTGCTGGTGGGTAGCACTCCAGAAGTAGCCGATCGACTTGTCGAATCGGCGAGCGAGCTCATACCCCGACCCGGCCCGCTCGGTGAGCGAGACCAGTAGCGCGTGCTCCAGTGCCATGGCACGAGAGTATCCGGAACGCTGGGTACTATGCAACCAGGTTCATATGAACTGACGGCGCGGATGTAATAGACGGCGTGGGTGCCGGTTCGCCGTTACTCTTCGGCTTATGACCGAGGTGAACGCGGCCGAAACCGTCGGCGAGGCGGCCGGACGCGGGCAGGTGCTGGCGTGGGGACTCTGGGACTGGGGATCGTCGGCGTTCCAGGCCGTGACGCTGACCTTCGTCTTCGCGGTGTATCTCACCGACAAGGTGGGCGAGGATCTACCGGGCACGACCCCGGCCAGCGCGTGGCTGGGCTGGGCGCTGGCGGGGGCGGGACTGATCGTCGCGCTGACCGCGCCGGTCTGCGGGCAGTACTTCGACGCGGTCGGTTCCCGTAAACGGGCCTTGGCGACCTTGACGGCGCTGACGGTCGGCGCGATGTCGCTGATGTTCTTCGTGCGCGACGACTATCACGATCTCTGGCTCGGCCTGGCACTGCTCGCGTTCGCCTCGGCCACCTTCGAACTCGCCGGCGTCCCCTACAACGCGATGATGCGGCAGGTGTCGACACCTGCCACGGTGGGGCGGGTCTCCGGATTCGGCTGGGCGATGGGCTATTTCGGTGGCATCGTGCTGCTGCTGATCTGCTACGCGGGGTTCCTGGCCGGGGACGGCGACACCCGCGGACTGCTCGCGATGCCCACCGATCAGGGCCTCAATGTCCGGCTCGTCATCGTGCTCGCGGCGGTGTGGTTCACGGTGTTCGCGCTGCCGGTGCTGTTCGCGGTGCCCGAGATGCCGCGCACCGGCGCCGACCCCGGCGCCGCGAAGGTCGGCTTCCTCGGTTCCTACCGGGTGCTCGCCCGGGACGTGCGGGAGCTGTGGGGTCAGGATCGGCACACGGTGTACTTCCTGCTGGCCAGCGCGGTGTTCCGGGACGGTCTGGCAGGCGTGTTCACCTTCGGCGGGGTGCTCGCGGTGACGGTGTACGGGTTCGCCGACGCCGATGTGCTGCTGTTCGGGATCGCCGCGAACGTCGTCGCGGGGGCGGCCGCGGTCGTGGCCGGGCGGTTCGACGACCGGATCGGGCCCAAGCGGGTGATCGTGGCGTCACTGGTCGGGATGCTCGGGTGCGGTCTCGCGCTGCTGATGGTGTCGGGCTCGACGATGTTCTGGATCTTCGGGCTCGCGCTCACGGTGTTCGTCGGTCCCGCGCAGGCCTCGGCTCGTTCGTTCCTGGCGCGACTGGCACCGCCGGGACGGGAAGGTCAGCTGTTCGGTCTGTACACCACGACCGGCCGGGCGGTGTCGTTCCTGGCGCCCGCCCTGTTCGGGGTGTTCGTCTCGACCTTCCACAGCGATCGCGCCGGCATCGCCGGACTTCTGGTCGTGCTGGCGGCGGGTCTGCTGGTGCTGCTCCCGGTACGTGCGCCCTCGCGCGCGGTATCCGCCGATATGTGACACCTCACCGATGGGGCGCCCGTCGAATTGTGTGTACGCCCGTACGCTGAGTTCAGTCCGCGTTTTTGGGTACCCAGCCCGCGATGCCCAACGCGATCAGGCGCATCTGCATCACGGTGCGCTCCACGATCGCCGATTCCTCACGGGGGGTGGACGCGACGAACGCAGCGATACCGTCGGTCACGGTGGTGACCAGTAGATCCGCGGCGATCTCCAGCTCGGTGGTGCTCCACGAATCCAGTGCACGCAGGCGCGACAGATCGGCGACGATCTCGCGCACGATGAGCTGCATCTCCATCGCGATCGCCTGACGCAGCGGAGCAGGCCCGCCGTGACGCTCGCGAATGAGGAAACCGAACAGGGCGCGTTTGGCGCGAACCTGCTCGAAGACGAAGCGGACCGTATCGGCCAGATGCGCGTCCGGTTTCCGCCTGACCTCGCGCAATGCCAGCCGCAGCGCGGTGACGCCCTCGTCGACGATGGTCGCGCCGAGGTCGTCGAGCGAGGCGAAGTGGCGGTAGAAGGCGGTGGGCACGATGCCGGCCGAACGGGCGATCTCACGCAGGCTCAATGCCGCGAATCCGCGCTCCGAGGCCAAGGCCAGGGTGCCGTCGAGCAGGGCTGCCCGGGTATGCGCTTTGCGCTCGTTGCGGGTTCCTGCCTGCTCAGTCACATCGGTGAGCATACATCCGTTCACCATAGCGGCCTTCGTCATGATGTTGTCCGCCTCACATTATTGCCGGTTGACAGTGGCCCGGGGTCATCGGGCACACTGGTGAGTGTACAGACGTGCACTGAAATTTGAAGCGCACGTCGCAGGACTTCTCCGTACTTCGCAATAAGGGGCAACACGACATGGTGGGACTGATCGATCTGGTGCAGACGTTGACGACGCCGCACCCGCTGGACCGGTACCTGGAGCTCGTCCGCCCCGGGCTCACCGCTCGGGAGCTGCGCGCCGAGGTCACTCATGTCTCCCACGCGGTGCCCGGCTCGGTGACGCTCACCCTGCGCGCCTCGCGGCAGTGGCGCGGCCACGCCGCCGGTCAGTACGTGCAGATCGGCGTCTCGATCAACGGCGTGCGCCACACCCGCTGCTACTCGCCGATCGACCCGGAGAGTCGTGGCGAGCGCTACCTGCAGCTCACCGTCAAGGCGCACCCGGGCGGGCTCGTCTCGAACTACCTGCACGCCAACGCGAAACCGGGCATGGTCGTCGACCTGGCGCCCGCCTCCGGTGTGTTCCACCTGCCCGAGCGTCGGCCCGACAAGGTGCTGCTGGTCAGCGGTGGCAGCGGGATCACGCCGGTACTGTCGATGTTGCGGACCCTCGACGCCGAGGGATACACCGGGCAGGTCACCTTCCTGCACTACGCCCGTCAGCCCGAGATGGTGCCGCATCGGGCCGAGCTGTCCTCGATCGCGCAGCGTCGCGCCAACTTCCGCATCGAATACCGCTACCCGGTCGAGCCGGGCACGGTGATCGACGGTGAAACCTCCACCGGCAGTGGATTCTTCGACTACGACGAGCTCGAGCGGGTGGCACCCTGGTTTGCCGACGCGCAGACCTTCGTGTGCGGGCCGCCGCCGCTGATGCGCGCGGTGCACACGATCTTCGAGGCCGAGGGTCTGCAAGACCGGGTGCTCAGTGAGGAATTCACACTCACCACGGTCCCGTCGGATCCGTCGGAGGCCACCGGCACCGTCACCTTCTCCGGCAGCGACGTCGCCGCCGACAACACCGGAGCAACGCTGCTCGAGCAGGCCGAAGCGTCCGGCCTGACCCCGGAATACGGCTGCCGCATGGGGATCTGCTTCTCCTGCACCGCGACCAAGGTCTCCGGCTGCACCCGCAATATCCGCACCGGCGAACTCGACGCCGAGCCCGACAAGCAGATCCAGGTCTGCATCAACACAGCTGTCGGCGACGTCGACATCGCACTGTAGAACGACACCGAAATACCAGCAAGGGGAGATACAGCCATGACGATCCTCACCGAAGGCAAAGACGGTCCGGTCATCCTGAGCCCGGAGCAGGTCGAAGAACTCGGCGCCGCGCTCGACGCGATCCGCGCCCGCGTCGTCGACGATCTCGGCGAACGCGACCGCGACTACATCTACAACATCATCAAGACCCAGCGCGGCTTCGAGATCGCCGGCCGCGGCCTGATGTACCTGGGCTTCCTGCCGCCGTTCTGGCTGGCCGGCGTCGCCGCCCTCGGTGTGTCGAAGATCCTCGACAACATGGAGATCGGCCACAACGTCATGCACGGCCAGTACGACTGGATGCGTGAGCGCGGCATCAACTCCCGCGAATTCGACTGGGACACGGTCTGCCCGGCCGACCAGTGGAAGCACTCGCACAACTACATGCACCACACCTACACCAACATCGTCGACATGGACCGCGACATCGGTTACGGCATCCTGCGGATCGACGAGGCGCAGAAGTGGAACCCCTACTACCTGGGCAACCCGCTCTACGCCTTCCTGCTGATGACGTTCTTCGAGTGGGGCGTGATGCTGCACGACCTCGAAGCCGACAACATCATCAAGGGCAAGCGCAAGTGGTCCGACCTCAAGCCGCTGCTCAAGGGGCAGGGCAAGAAGGCGGGCAAGCAGGTCCTCAAGGACTACGTGATGTTCCCGGCGCTCACCGGCCCGCTGTTCCTGCACACGCTGGCAGGCAACGCGGCCGCGAACCTGGTGCGCAATGTGTGGACCTACTCGATCATCTTCTGTGGTCACTTCCCCTCGGGCGTGCAGACGTTCTCCAAGGAGGAGACCGAGGTCGAGACCCGCGGTGAGTGGTACGTGCGCCAGATGCTCGGCTCGGCCAACATCAACGGCTCGCGGCTGTTCCACATCATGTCGGGCAACCTCTCGCACCAGATCGAGCACCACCTGTTCCCCGATATCCCGGCCAACCGGTACCCGGAGATCGCGCCCGAGGTGAAGGCGCTGGCCGAGAAGTACGGCCTGCCCTACAACACCGGTCGTTTCTCCAAGCAGATCGGTTCGGTCTGGGTCAAGATCTTCCAGCTCGCGCTGCCCGATCGTTTCGTGAAGAGGGCGCCCAAGCCCGGTGTTATCGTTATGCGTAATCGGAAGGCAACCGAAGTGGGCGTGTAAATGGTCGGCAAATTCGAAAGCAATAAGGATCTGGTCCAGGAACTGACGTCCTCCGGTGCCCAGCGGGTCGGCAAGATCGCGACTCTGATCACCGGAACGGTCGCCGAGGTCGCTCGGGAGATCGGTGAGTTCGTCACCGACGCGATCGAGATGCGAGAAGCCGCGGCCGCCGCTCGTCGCGACGCGGCGCAGGACCGGGCCGAGGCGGAGTTCGCGAAGGCGCGCGATGTCGAGACCGACCCGGTCGACCTCGACACCGCGACCGACGGCGATCTCGATTCGGCGCCCGTGTTCGCCGAGCCGGGCGACAAGGCCTGACGATTCACCACACCGGCAACCGCCTGCGGTGTTCGGTGACATCGGTGATCAGATCCCGGTAGCCGTCGGTCAATTCGGCAAGACGACACCACTGCAGATGGGTGCGAGCCTCCCGCTGCCGTGGTGTCGTTGTCGTTGGGGCCGGTCCCGCGATGGCCTGCTGGGCGGCGATCCATTTCGCCGCCATCCGGTCGATCACCGCGCCGAGGGTCTCGGTGTGCAGCGAGGCGCCGTCGCGGTGTTCCACATGGGCGGCGACCCAGCCGTCGATGCGGGCGATCAGCGCGCCGCGGTCGTTGTCGATGTCGTCGACCAGGCGCGCGCACGCCGCCCCGGTGCTGCTCGAGGCGGCGGGGTCGCGTGCCTGCTCCAGCACTCTGCGCCGGCGATCGTGGCAGCTCGCGAGCCCGCGGGCGGCGTCGAGAACCCGGTGCGGTGCCGGGTCGGGGTGGTCGGTTTCCAGAAAGGCCCGCAACAGCGCTGAAGGAGTCGGCAGCTGTGCGGCATCCAAACGGTGGCCGTGATCGATCGGCATGGGCACGCCCCCTGATAACACTGTTGTGCATGGATACGCCAGAGCCGAGGAGGATGGGTGTGGGGGTGCACTCCCCGGCACCGGCGTAGCCCCGCCCGGACGTCGACAAGAGTCCGCGACGCTGCGGGTGGAGAAGACGGCCCGGGGGAAATCGGGACCCTTTCAGGAAAGCGCGATTCGGCGCCGACGCGCAATAGCGTGGTGGACAAACCCGGTGGTCGGCGGAAATTGTTATCCACCATTACGGCCGGGTCTCCCCACGAGCACTCCCGGGTAACCGCGGTGGCACATTTCCGGCAATCATTTCGGCGCCGAATGCACTAACCTCGATAATTGTGCCCGCTTACGTCTCATCGCCCGAGCTGACCTTCGGGTTCCTGTTCGCCCTGGAGGACCCGGAGCGCATCGCCGATGTCGTGCGCGGCCTCATGGAACGCCGTGCGGTATCGGTGTTCCGGCTCGCGCGCCTGTCCGACGACGACGGACCCCCCGAGCGCTACGTCGTGAACTGGGCTGCCATCCCGCAGATTTCGATCACCACCGGAGCCCCCGACGACGAGGAACTACGCGCGCAGCGGATCATGCTGGTCAACGCCTTCCTGGGGGAGGGCGGCGAGGTGAGGATGTACTCGGGAAACCCGGACGGACCGAGCTGAATTCAGCGGGTCGACTCGTAGATCCGGCGGACCACGTCCTCGATATCGGGTTCCTCGATCGACAGATCGCGCACCTGCGCCCGGTCCGACACCGCCGCCAGTAAAGCCGCGGCAGTGGTCTTCTCGGCGTCGAACGCCAGGCGCTGGCGCATGCCGCCCGCCTCGCTGGACAGCAACTGTGCCCCACACGGCAGATCATCGAGATCCGGTGCGGGAGCAGCCAGGTCGACCACCAGCACCCGGCGCGCGCCGACGGTGGCGCCGAGCCCGGCCAGTGAACCGTCGTACACCAGCCTGCCGTAATCGACGACGAGCACCCGATCACAGAGTCGTTCGATATCGCCCATATCGTGGGTGGTGAGCAGCAGCGTGGTGCCGCGCTCGATCCGTTCGGCGCGCAGGAACTCCCGTAATCGTTGTTTGGACAGCACATCCAGGCCGATCGTCGGCTCGTCCAGGATCACCAGCTCGGGCGAATGCAACAGTGCGGCCGCAACTTCCGCGCGCATGCGCTGACCGAGCGAGAGCTGGCGGACAGGGGTGTCGAGGGTGTCGGCCATTTCCAGCTGTTCCACCAGTTCGTGGGTCCGCTTGTCGGCGATATCGGGATCGAGGCGATGGATCGCGGCCAGGATCGCGAACGATTCGTGCAGCGGCAGGTCCCACCACAGCTGCGAACGCTGCCCGAACACGACGCCGATGCGCGAGGCGAGCTCCTTACGCTGACGCACCGGCTCGAGGCCGCAGGTACGCACGGTTCCGGTGGTCGGCACCAGGATGCCGGTGAGCATCTTGATGGTCGTCGACTTGCCCGCGCCGTTGGCGCCGATATAGCCGACCGCCGAGCCGCGTTCGATCCGGAAACTCATCCGGTCGACGGCGGTGATGGTGTCGCGATGTCGGCGCCAGCGGCTGCCGTTCTTGCGATAGACGGTGAATTGCCGGGTGAGGTCATCGATGTCGATGATCGGATCCTGGTGCTCGTGCTCGTCCATCGTTATCCCCCTCCTCCCTGATAGTGCCTCGTACCGATCCGCCATGCCGCCGATGCGAGCAGCCACACCCACGCCGCGGCGAGTGGCGTCAGCCACGCCGACCACGCGGGCAACAGTGGTGGGCCCGGCAAACCGAGCAGGGCGATCGTCGGCACGTATGCCGTGAACGCGACGGGAATCGCGAACCCGAACAACAGTTTCAGCGGTGTCGGGAACACCGAGGCCGGCTGCATCGCGGCGAACGAACCGCCGTAGGTGAAGCTGTTGGTGAGCTCGGCACCGTCGATCAAGAAGAACTGTAGTCCGGCCGCGCATACGAAAAGGCCACAGAACAGCGCGATTCCACTGATCAGGGTGATCACGATCAAGGTAACCGGGGCGATGCCCCAGTCGATATCGTTGCGCCACAGCCCGATCCCGAGCACGATCACCGCGACCGCGGCTCGCGCGAGTCTGCGTAACGAGATGTCACTGGTCACCAGCTGCAACAGCAACGGTTGTGGGCGAAGGTGATACGCGTCGAGGGTGCCCATCCTGATCATCGAGGGCAGGGAATCCAGATGCCCGACCGCGACCTGGGCCAGCGCGAAGGAGGTGTTGGACAGCCCGAACAGCAGCAGCGCGGCATCCACATCGAGGCCGCCGAGGGTCTTCACGTTGTGGAAGATGACCCACACCTCGGCGAACTCCACCAGCCCGATCAGGAAGGCACTGAACACCTCGGTGGCGAACGAAAGGCGGTACACCTGCTGTGCTTTCACACGCGAACGCAATACTGCGAGATAGGGAGTGAACCAGGTCCCGGCAACAACGCGCGCGGAATCCGGTTCAGCCACCCTGTACCTCCAGCCTGCGTTGTCCCGCCCGCAGCAACACCCTGCCGAGCAGTCCGATCACCAACACCCAGAAGCCTTGTATCGCAACGATGATCAAGGCATCCGACCCGGCGGCGCGCCCTGACAGCGTATCGATCGGGGCCTGCAGGATGGAGGGAAACGGCGTAGACATGGCGACGACACGCAACCAGTCGGGGAACATGTGCACCGGGACGAAAAGCCCGGCCAGGAACGTTCCGACGATCTGATACAGCACCCGGATGCCGCGGATCTCGACCACCCAGAACCCGATCAGCGCCACCGCGAACAGGCACAGAAACGACAGGGCCACCGCGAGCAGCACACTGATCAGGCCGAGCAGATAGGCCACCGGCGTACTCGGCATCGACAAACCGAAGGTGGCGGCGCCGATGACGATGCTCGGTACCCCGCGCGGCAGGATCGTGCAGGCGGCGCGGCCCATGTCGGTGGCCAGGTAGCCGAGTTGCACGTCGATCGGACGCAGGAAATCGATCGCGACGTCACCGGTCTTGATCCGGTCGACCAGGTCGATCTGCGGTCCCATGAACTGAGTGGCGCCCAGTAACGCCTGCGACAACCACACATAGGCCCCGATGGTGCCCTCGTCGTACCCGCCGAAATCACCGGCGGCACGCACCGCCGCGACCATCACCGCCGCACGAACGAACCCGAACACACAGTTGGTGAACAGCCCGGCGAACATCGCCAGCTTGTATTGGGCCTGCCGCTTGAATCCCGCCCGCGCCAGCGTCCAATACACCCGGAAAGCCCCGGGCTTGCGACGTCGCCGCACCGCGAAGGCAAGCCCACCATCCCCCGCCACATTGCCCCGCACAATCAGTCAACTCTAGGCCGATCGCCACGAATCAGGACGAGAACGGCACGGATCGCCGACGCCCGCCGCGCACCGGGCTATCGGCACATGCTCAGTCCTTGGGGAAGCCCGTCGCGAACAAGATCGCGATGGCGACCGAGCTGACCACGGAGATGGCAAGGATGATCCACATGGGGCGAAAGATTACCCGGCCGGGGGCACCACCCCGGCATCGCACCGCCGTGACCGGCATCAGTGCAGGTCACGGCGGTGTCTGGGAGGTCGGCGGCAGCCCGCTATTTGTCGACCACGGTGATCGCGGCCTCGTTGGCGTCGACCTCCGGGTCGGAGGGGTTCGCGTCGGCCTTCACCGTGATGCGCGACTTGTCGATGCCGTCGCTCTCGAGGGCGGCCGCGATGTTGTCACCGCGCGCCTCGGCCAGGGATTTCGCCGAGGCGGTATTCGAATCCTCGGCGTAGGTCGTGATCTGGATCTCGGTGTCGTTGCCCCGCAACGGGACGGCTACCGCTTTGAGAGTCGCGACGGCAGCCGTGCTGAGATCGGAACTACCCGCGTCGAAGGTGATCGGTGCGGCGGCCAAGACCGTGTTGATCGCGTCCTGCACCGCTTGCTCCGCGGTGTCGCGCACCGTGCTCATCATCGAGGATGCCGTCGCAGCGACGCTGCTGCGCATGGCGTCGGTCTGGGTGGTCTGGGTGGTCGTGGTGGCTGCCGGTGCGGAGGAGTCGTCATCGGAGCTACACGCCGCGGTCATCAGCAGGACCACCGCGATCGAGGCGATCCCACAGACGCTGTTTCTGAGTTTCAACGGATTCTCCTTGTGTGTGAATGCCGGACAGTGGGTCGTGCGGAAGAGCTGCGGTTCGGCCGGTTCGCTGGATCGCAGAACAGTGCCGCGATGGCGAGAGTCACACAGCGGCGGCGTGTGCGGCTCACCCGAAAAGGGTGAGTCGGCCGAACATGGCGAACTCGGCACGGTTGCTGTCGGCCGCGATCTGCTCCAAGGACACGGAGTGGTTTCCAAAGCCAGACGAATGCGTCGCCATTGCGCACGCTGTTCCGTGGGGATCGGGCCGGAGGTAGATTCGGTATGCGGCAGAGGCTTATGAAGTACGTCCGAACCACCATTCGAGGTGCAATACCTATGACACCGGATGAACTCATGGAAGAAGCATGCAGGCTGGCGAAAGAGTCTGTCGACAACGATTGGGGTGGACCGTTCGGCGCGGTGATCGCGAAGGACGGGGTGATCGTCGCGCGCGGGCAGAATCGGGTGCTGCTCACCGGTGATGCCACCGCACACGCCGAAATAGAAACCATCCGCAAGGCCACCCAGGTCCTCAACGGCGAGGCCCCGAGTATTTCCAAAGAGCATCAGAACGAGTCGACGCTCGAATTGGTCCCGCGACCTGAAGGATCTCCCGACAAGGTCCCGGAACGCGCGAAGATGTTGATGGGGATGGAGATATTCATCAGCGGCGCACCGTGTCCCATGTGTATGAGCGCAATCTATTGGGCACGTCTGGACGCCGTGCATTTCGCGAGCGACCTGGCCGACACCAGCGAAATCGGCTTCGACGACGCGTATCAATACGAGGACTTCACCAGGCCCCTGCCCGAGCGGTCCGTGAAAATCGAACAGTTCCGCAGGGATCTGGGCGCCGAAGCGTACAAGACCTGGGCCGAAAAGGCCGATAAGCACCCGTACTGACATGACGGCCTCGAAGGCACCGTCGCCGCGGCCCGCCGCGGCGACGGTGGTCATCACTCAGCAGCCCCGAGTCGGCCGCGAGAGCGAGTTCCGGCGGTGGCAGGCGGAGGTGAACGACGCTGCGGCGACCTTCCCCGGATTCCTCGGCGCCGACGTGACGCCACCGGGCGACGCTCAGTCCGACTGGTCGGTCGTCTATCGGTTCGACGACATCGTCAACCTCAAGCGCTGGCTCGCCAGCGATACGCGCGACGAACTTCTCGCCCGCGGAACCGGGCTGTTCGAACGGCCGTCGACGCAGCATGTGCTGGTCGACGAGCCGGCCGAAGAGGTAGCGACCGTCGTCGTCTCGCATCCCGTGGCGGCCGACCGCGAAACGGAATTCATCGCGTGGCAGGACCGGATGACCGAGGTCGAACGGACATTTCGAGGTTTTCGCGGATCCGGGTTGCACCGGCCGATCCCCGGTGTTCAGAGTGACTGGACGATCATCTATTCCTTCGCTTCGGCCGAACATCTCGACCATTGGCTCGAATCGCCCCAGCGCAAGGCGTTGCTCGAAGAGGCGCCGGACTTCAGGGACTTCGAGGTTCACCGAATCGCCAACCCCTACGGGTCGTGGTTTCCGCCGAGCCGGACCGGCGAGGACGGCGGTCCGGCATCGTGGAAGACGGCCCTGTCGGTCCTGGTAGGGCTGTATCCGACGGTCGTGATCCTCACCGTGATCATCGCCGAGATCTGGCCCGGCGCGCAGCTGTGGATCAGCCTGCTGGTCGGGAACATCCTGTCGGTCAGCCTGCTGACCTGGGTGGTGATGCCGGTCGTCACCCGCGCGCTGGGATTCTGGATGCGATCGGACCCCCGCCCCGATCCCCGCACCGACCTGGTCGGACTCGCCTGCTCGGTGGGTTTCCTGACGCTCGCCGCGATCTTCTTCTATCTGGTGACAAGGGTGTTCTGGACGCTCCCGTGACGTCGATTTCGTCAATAGGCCCGGTGAAGTCCAACTGTTCCCGGTTCGTCTCGGCTGGCAGGCGAGTTCGGCCTCCTGGGCCGCCATGACGAGCGTGGCCCCGCGCCGACAGGCTCGATCAGCCGATCGGTGGTGCGAGATATTCCAGCGCGTAACCATCGCCGGAGGGGGTTACGCGGGCGATGCCGGGTGAGTCGAGGTGGGCGCCTGCCACGAAGTGGTCCGGTTGAGTCAGCTGTTCGAGCAGGGCCGCTCGCGCGGCGCGGGCCTGGGACTGGTTGCCGTCGAACTCCCAGGTCACGTTCGGCTGATCGAATTGGAGCGTGGGGACGTGGACGGTGTCACCCCAGACGAGAAGGTGGCCGGTGGCGCTGCTGACGTCGTAGACGGTGTGACCGGGTGTGTGGCCCGGTGTCGGAATCGCGGTGACCCAGTCGTTGATCGTGACTTTCTCGGACACGGGTACGACCCGGTCGCGGATCGGCTCGAGCCGCCCCGTGAACACCGAGGTGTCGCCCGCGCCGATCCACACCCGCTCGAGTTCGGGGAACGCCTCCGAACCGTCCGGCGTGATCAGGCCGCTCACGTGGTCTTCGTGGTTGTGGGTGATGGCGACATCGGTGACCTGCGCCCGGTCGATTCCCGCTTCGTCGAGTGCGTCGTAGATCAATCCCATGGTGGGGTCGTGCCAGACGTCGGACGCGCCGGTGTCGATGAGAACCGACCGCGTGCCGTCGGTGACGAAGAAGGCGTTGACCGACAGCCGCAAGTTGTCGCCGGCCAGCGGCACGGCGGTCGGCAGCGCGGGGAGCGGGCGCCCGTCCTCGCCGCGGAGCCGTGTCGGTGGCATGTCGATGTACCCGTCTCGCAACGAGATCACCTGCAGACCGCCGAATTCGAACGTGGCATGGTGCCGGCCACTCGAGATCAAACGCATGGAGCCTCCATCGTGTTGGGCGCGTATCGCGCCTCTCCGATGGAAGACTAAATCTTCTTTAGGAGAAAGTCTACACTGCAGCGAGGTATCCATCGATCGAGGAGCACGGTGGTCGAGCAAGACGCAAACGTGGCCGAATCACAGGATCGTGATGACCTGGCAGGCGCGTTCGGCCGTAACGTACGGCGACGCCGTGAGGAAGCGGGCCTGACGCTGGAACAGCTGTCCACACAGTCGTCGGTCAGCCGGGCGATGCTGTCCAAGGTCGAACGCGGTGAGAAGAGCCCGACAATTGGTGTCGCGTCCAGGATCGCCCACGCGCTCGACGCGTCGCTCTCGGACCTGGTCGGTGGAGCAGCTGCGGCCGCGTCCGGTGTGGCCGTTGTCCTGCGCAAGAACGATCGCCCCGTTTTCCGTGACCCGGAAACCGGCTTCGAACGGCACATGGTGTCGGCGGCCCCGGGGGCGGGAGGCGGCGAGATGGTTGTCCATTACCTGCCCGCACAGGTCTCTACCGGGTTGCTGCCCGCGTATCCGGCGGGTACGGAGAAGCAACTCGTGGTACTCGAAGGCACCCTCACCGTCGCGATCGGCGGGATCATCGAAATCCTGAATACAGGCGACTCCCTGTTCTTCCAGGCCGACGCGGACCACGGCTTCGCCAACCGAACGGACGCGCCCTGTGAATACATCATGGTCATCTCGCGCAGAACCTGAACGGCCGCAGCTCGCGGGCCCGGACGAGGTCGGCGGCCGATGGCCATGGTCGGCGTTTGCCGACCGTGGCCATCCTGATGGATCAGTCCAGGACGGCAGTGGCTTCGATCTCCACGAGGAGGTCGGGCCTCCACAGGGTTTGTACGCCGATGACGGTGACAGGAGGCAGCGGCGCACTGAAGCCGTCGGATTCCTGGGCGCGTGAAGTGCCTTCCCACAGTTCGTCGGCCATGTCGGTGGTCCAGCCGGCGACGTAGAAGGTCAATCGGGCGATGTCGGTGACATCGCCCCCCGCGCCCCTCACCGCTGTCGCGACGTTGCGAAGGGCGTCATGGACCTGCGATGCGAGGTCGGTCGCCGTCGTTTCACCGAGAGGCGTCACGGCCAGCTGTCCGGCCAGCAGCAGCAGCCGGGACCCGGTGGTCGTGGCGACGGGCGCGTAGTCCTTCTGTTGGAGCAGGCCGTCGGGGTGGCTGAGGTGCGCGGTCATCGTGGATCTCCTTCGTCTTCGGTCGCGAGCGCACTCGATGCCACGTCCACGGCGATCGAGTCCTGCCAGCGAGCCAACACCGTGTGGTCACCACACAGTCAAGATGTCCACGTCCGCGCACCCGTGCAGGCTCGACCGGGGTGGCAGCGGGCCCACTCTCGTGCGTCATGAACCACGCGGGGTGTTGTGTACCCTGCGGTGCAGGACATACTTGCGGATCGGACGCCTATGAAGCTGACGACGCTGCTGGGCCGTCGCGCGGAACGCGAGGCGGTCGAAAAGCTGCTCGAGGCCGCGCGCGTGGGTAACAGCGGGACGATCATCCTGCGCGGGCAACCCGGGATCGGCAAGACGGCGCTCTTGGACTATGCCCGAGAAGCCGGCAGCCCGGTCTTCCGCGTGGTGGGCTGCGTCGGTGTGGAGTCCGAGGCGCTCTTCGCTTTTGCCGCCCTGCACCAACTGTGCGCGCCGCTGCTCGACGAAGGGAAACGGCTTCCCGAGTCTCAGCGCGTCGCTATCGATGTGGCTTTCGGCAGTCGCAGTGGGCCTGCGCCCGATATGTTCCTGGTCGGCCTGGCGACATTGAACCTCCTGACCGACGCTGCCGAAGCTGCGCCCCTGCTGTGCCTCATCGACGACGCGCAGTGGCTCGACCCGGCGTCGGCGCAGGTCCTCGCGTTCGTGAGCCGGCGGATCGCACACGAGCGGGTGGCGATGATGTTCGCCTCACGCGAGCTCGAGACCGACGGCCCCCACCCCGTGACCGCCGATGCGGTGGAGTTGCGCCTGGAGGGCCTGCGGGATGCCGACTCGCGCTCGCTGCTCATGCGGGGGGCACACGCTCCCGTGGACGAGAAAGTGCGCGATCGGATCCTCGCAGAAGCGAGAGGTAACCCGTTGGCGCTCCTGGAGTTCCCGCGCCGCGCTCGTCTGACTGAACTCGCGGGAGGTTTCGAATCGCCCGGCGCGCTCAACGTTCCTCGTCGGATCGAAGAGGGATTCCGGCGTCGCTCGGCAGGGCTGTCCGAAGACGCCCAGCTCTTGCTTCTGCTCGCCGCAGCGGACGCGACCGGGGATGCGGTGCTGCTGTGGCGAGCAGCCGAAGAGTTGGGGATAACGCCGGCGGCCGTCGAACCTGCCCAGGAGACCGGGCTGATAGAAGTCGATACCAGAGTGCGGTTTCGTCACCCCTTGGTGCGCTCGGCTGTGTACCGGTCCGCTACGCCGGAGACTCGTCGCCGCGCTCACCGCGCACTCGCCGCAGCGACTGATCCCCACACCGATCCTGATCGCCGAGCCTGGCACCACGCATCCGGGGTCGTAGGGGCCAGTGAGGACGCAGCGGCCGAACTCGAGCGATCCGCCGAACGGACACGCGCCCGCGGTGGCGTCGCAGCGGCGGCGGCATTCCTTCAGCGCGCCACGGAACTCACCCCTGAACCCGCGGTACGTGCACGGCGAGCGCTGGCGGCTGCGCACGCCAAACACGACGCGGGAGCATCGGCGGCCGCCGAGGAACTGCTCACGGTCGCCGAACTGGGCCCGCTCGATGAGCTCCAGCGCGCCCGGGTCGATCTACTTCGAGCGCGAATCACCTTTCATCTGACCCAGAGCAACGACGTTCCTGCGATGTTGCTCGAAGCCGCCAGGAACCTGACGGTTCTCGACCCGGCACTGGCGCGCGAAACCTACCTGCACGCCATCGACGCAGCCCTGGTCGTCGACGCCTCCAGCGTGGCCGAGGTTGCCGGCGTGGCGCGATCGGCGCCGCCACCCCGGGGTGAACCGAGCCCGCCGGATCTGCTTCTCGACGCGTTGGTGGCGACATTCGCGATCGGGTACGCAGCGGGCGCCCCTCCTGTTCGACGCGCGATGGAAGCGTTCCGCGACCATGGCTTCGATGGGGAGGCGACGGGTGAGATGGGCAGCCGACGGTGGTTATGGCTGGCGACCCGAACCGCGGCGGCTTTCTTCGACGATGACATCGGCATCACGCTCGCCGACAGGAACGTACGGCTCGCACGCGAGGCGGGCGCGCTGACGACGCTTCCACTGTCCCTCGTCGCGTTGTCCTCGGCATTGGTTCTGACAGGCGACCTCTCCCGCGCCGCGGAAGTCGCGGCTGAGGAAGCTGCGATCACCACGGCGACAGATGCCGTACCGCTGCTGTACGGACAGCTCTACGTCGCCGCGTGGGGCGGGCACGAACTCGACACGCGAAGGTTGTTCAAGGCCAGTGTCGCGAACGCAGGTGAAAGGCTCTCCGAAGCGGCGACCGCACACTACGCGCTCGCGGTGCTTCTCAACGGTCTTGGCCAGTATGGGGCTGCGCGCGACGCTGCTGCGCGGTCGAACGAGATGGGCGAGCTCGTGAACAGCAGTCTCACCCTTCCCGAGCTGGTCGAGGCGTCGGTTCGGGCGAACGACCCGGATGGGGCAAGCGCTGCGGCGGACGAGCTCTCCACGCGAGCTGCCGCCAGCGGCACTGCCTGGGCGCTCGGGCTCGCCGCCCGTTCGCGTGCCCTCGTCACCACTGATCCCACCGCTGAGACCTGTTACCAAGAGGCGATCCGCCACCTTCAGAACAGCAGAATGAAAGGTCATCTCGCGCGGACCCACCTCGTCTACGGCGAATGGTTGCGACGAGAAGGACGTCGACAGTCGGCTCGTGAACAGCTTCGCACCGCACACGAGATGCTCACAGACATGCGCGCCGACGCGTTCGCCGCGCGCGCTGCACGGGAATTGCGCGCCACTGGACAGCATCCGCGCAATCGCTCAACCGAACCCGGCACCGAACTCACCGCTCACGAGCAGCTGGTGGCTCGCCTCGTCGCGACGGGGTCAACCTCCAGGGAGGTGGCTACCCAGCTGTTCCTGAGTCCCCGCACTATCGATGCGCACCTGCGCAACATCTACCGCAAACTCGGCATCAGCTCCCGCAAACAGCTCCGCGACCTGCTAAACCCCTGAGGGGGCCTGCGGAGCGGCCCGTTCCCGGACGGCTTGTTCGGAAGGTGGATAGGCGCCGCGCAGACGGAGCATGGTCGCCGTCACCACGGCACGGATGTCCGTTTCGCGCAACGGGGCGGAGAACAGCGCCGAACTGAACGAGAAGCCCTCGATCAGGGCGAACAGCAGCAGCGCCTCGCGGTGCAGCGCTTCCTCATCGATCGCACGGTCGGCCAGCGCCTCACGCATCAGCGAGCGGATCACCTCCGCGCCCGCGAGAGAGGTCGCAGCGACGTCGGCCGCGAGCTCGGGGTCCGTGCGCGCCATGACGCGGTATTCGACCATGGCGATGTTCTCCTTGCGTTCCTGCTCGCTGGTGGGTGCGGCGAAGGCGATGACGTCCACGATCCGTGTTGCCGGGTCGTCGGACATCGTCGCGGCGCGATCCACGGCGCGCTGCATGAGGACGCCCAAGGTGAAGCGCATGACCTCGCGGACGGTGTCGCCGAAGTAGTACCGGATGCTCCCGATGGCCAAGCCGGTGCGTGCGGCGATCCGGGCGAGGGTCACCGAGCGGAGCCCGTGCTCGGCGATCTCGTCGATCACGGCGTCGGCGATCTGCTCCCGGCGGACATCCGGGTCAACTCTCTTGGGCACGAACCTGACTGTAGCGCTTTTAGCATGTACATGCTAATTTTTCTGGCATGGTCATGCTAGAAAAATCCTGCTGCGATGGTCCCGACCTCGGACGGCACCCGACGTGAGCGACTGGCGCGACCCCTGGGACGGTGCGCGGCAGGGCTCTCGAAACGACGGCCGGATCGACGGCTGCGACGGGTTCGACGGCGACGCGGGAGCGTGGTCGACGCCGGCTCCGGAGCCGGGAGCATCGTTGCCGCCGTTCCGCCGCTCCCTCTCGCTGCAGCGCACACGATTCGCGGTCGGCCTTCCCGATGCGTCGACGGCGACGGTCGATGTCGATCACCTGTCGGGGCGAGCGTCGCTCTATCGGGACGACCGGCACGTGCGGACCTCCGACATGCCGGTCCGGTTCCCGCTCGGCTCGGAAGCCATCGTCGTAGCCGCGAGCAGATACGGCATGCGGCGGATCCACCTGATCGGTGCGGACGGCAGCGAGCGACGCCTCGATCCAGCGCCGGGGACACCCGAGCGCTGGCGCGCCCAGCTCTCCCGGCGACACCCGGGGGTTGGGCGCACGCTGGCCGCCTGCGCCGTCATCGTGCTGATGGTCGATCTGATTCTCGTCGCGCCACAGCTGCTCGAGCTGGTCACCCACCTGCGGTTCTGGGCTGATCGCTGCAGCCCGTTCGTCTCGCCCGTCGACTTGCCGGTATGGGCGAACACGGCTCTCGCCATCAGCGCGGGCCTCGCGGGAATCGAACGAGCGCTCACCTTCCGCCATCACCGGCTCCTGGATGCCGAGACCGACGGGATCGGGAGCTGATGTTCCAGATCCAGCCCTGGACACGACAAAGGAAACGCATGCGATCACGTCTTCGACTCCCGAATCGATCCCGGCGCCTCACGACCGGGCTCGCCGCGGCCGCCACGCTCCTACTCGCCGGCTGTACGCCTGCTGCACCGGGCTCCGGCGCCGATGCGGACCTCGGCGCCTACCTCGGGCAAGAGCTCGACTGGGGCGGGTGCGCGGGCACCGCGACGAGCGCGGCGGACGCCGAGCTGTTCGCGAACCCCGCGCTCGAATGCGCCTCGGTGGAGGTGCCGCTCGACTACGACAGGCCAGCGGGTGCGAGGGCGCGGGTCGCGCTCCTGCGCCTGCCCGCCACGGGCGAGGCCGAGGGCTCGCTGCTGATCAACCCGGGCGGCCCGGGCGGCTCCGGCACCGGCCTCGTCGCGTCGACCGTGCCGCTGTGGCAGGCGAGCCCCGTCGACGAGCGCTTCGACATCGTCGGCTTCGACCCTCGCGGGACCGGATCGTCGACCCCGGCCCTGGACTGCTACACCGACGAGGAATACGACGCCGGCGACGGGCCGCGATTCGGCACCGTGTACGACATCACGAGCGCCGAGCAGGCAGTCGAACTCGCACAGCGCTGCACCGACGGCTCCGGCGGCGTCGCGAACCTGGTGAACGCCGGGTCGACGAACGTTGTGCGCGATATGGACATCATGCGAGCGGTGCTCGGTGACGACCAGCTGACCTACCTCGGCTACAGCTACGGCTCCGAGCTCGGCGCCATGTACGTCACGACCTACCCCGAGAAGGTCCGCGCGATCGTCCTCGACGGAGCCGTCGCGCCCGACCTGACGGCGAGCCGATTCCGCCTGTCCCAATTCAAAGGCCTGCAGGCCCGGTTCGACGACCTCGCCGCGCTCTGCGCCGAATCACCCGACTGTGTACTCGGCACCGATCCCGCAGCCGCCAACGATCGCCTGCACGAGATCGTGCGGCCTCTCATCGAGACGCAGGCGCCGACGGCCGGCGGCCGAGCTGCCAACGTCTGGGACGTCTACCTCGGCATCAGCGGCGGCCTGTACGCGGAGGCGAAATGGCCCGAAGTCATCTCCGCCCTGACAGCGCTCGAGGCCGGGCGCGCCGACGAAGCGCTCGCCCTGCGCGCCGGCTTCCCGGACCTCGACACCAGCATCGCCGTTCGTTGCATGGACTGGCCTCGCTTGGCGCCCGCGGAGCACACAGCGCTCGCACGCGAGATCGGGCAGGTCGCGCCGATGTTCGACCTCGACGTCTTCACCGCGGGGAACTACCACAGCGAGTGCGAGGCGTGGCCCGCACCGCCCACGCGTGCGGAGCCCTGGCTCGCCGATGCCGAAGGCCTCCCCACGACACTCGTCGTGTCGACCACCGGTGATCCCGCGACGCCACACGAGGGCGGCATCGCGATGGCGCAAGCCCTCGGGGCAAGCCTGCTCACCGTCGACGGCAAGCAGCACGGCGCCTACCTCCTCGGCGGTAGCGAGTGCGTCGACGACGTGGTGGACGCGTATCTCCTCGACCTCGAAACCCCGCCCGCCGACGCACGCTGCAGCCTGTGACGCTCCACGCCGGCACACGGTCAGGCGCGGAGGACTTACGTAATAGTCACCGACGCGAATCGAGTCGTGACTCTGAGACGGTGGGGGTGAGCACACGCGAAGACTGGATGGCATCGAAACCGCACTTGTCACCGCATGTATGCGCCGCAATTCGCATGAGGAGGACACAGTGACATGGAGTACTCGCGAGCTGGCCGACCTCACGGGGACGACTGTGAACACCATTCGGCACTATCACCACGTGGGACTTCTGGAAGAACCAGAACGCCGCTACAACGGGTATAAGCAATATCGCGTAAGGCACCTGATTTCGTTGGTGCGTACACGCCGGCTGGTCGAGATCGGTTTACCGCTCGCGCAGATTGCGGAGATAGACGTCACTTGCTCCGACGCATTGCGCGAGCTCGATGAGGAGCTGCGAGCAGGTATCGACCGTCTTGTGCGGGTACGTGACGAGGTGGCTGCGATCGCTCGAGAACATGCTCCACTCGACACTCCGCGCGGCTTCGAAGCAGTCGCGAGCGGGCTCTCCGGCCCCGACCGATCATTCCTCCAGATCTATGCGAGTCTCGCCGCGCGAGATGCGCTTCCCGACCTGTTGCCGATGATCTCGAAAGAGTCAGCCCCGCTGCGTAAGGCCTTCGGTGCTTTACCCGACGATGCGGACCAGGTCGCGCGGCAACGAATTGCGGACTGGATTACAGAGTCGGACGCGAACTGGCGAGCTGTCGACGGCTCAGGGGCCGTCGGCGGCGCGCTCACTGAGGCCCGGCGCGAGCTCTACAACCCTGCGCAGCACGAGGTGATCGCGCGAGCATCGACGTCACAGCGTGCACGTCGACTTTCCTGTCGCCAGTTCGAGATCGCTGAAGAGTTCCTAGTGCCAACCGGTACATAAATCGGAAGATGGTTACAGACCACATGGGGTATTTCAAAAATAAGACGGCTGTCGTCACGGGCGGCAGTATGGGTATCGGACTTGCGACGGCGAAGCAGCTCGCCTCTGAGGGCGCGCACGTCTTCATCACCGGGCGACGCAAAGACGAGCTCGAGAAAGCCGCCGCCGAGATCGGCCACGCGACGGCAGTGGTCGGCGACGTCAGCGTCTCAGCCGACGTGGATCGCCTTTATGAGCAGGTGAGTCAGCGCGGGCAGGGCCTGGACATCCTGTTCGCGAACGCGGGAATCAACCACCTCGCCTCTCTCGAGGACCTCACTGAGGAAGACCACGACAGAATCTTCGACATCAACGTGAAGGGGACCTTCCTGACCGTGAAGAAGTCCCTGCCATTACTCAACGAGGGGGCCGCAGTCATCCTCGCGGCCTCCACTTCGGCTGAGAGCGGGGCGCCATCCTTCGGTGCGTACGGGGCGTCGAAAGCCGCTGTGCGAGCGTACGCTCGCACCTGGGCCAACGAACTGAGTGGTCGAGGCATCCGGGTGAACGTCGTCTCGCCCGGGCCGGTGAATACCCCGCTGTGGGACGATGTCTTCGGTGAGCGCGCCGAGGAGATGAAAGCGGCCATCGCGTCGGGATTGCCCGCTCAGCGGGTCGGCGAACCGGAGGATGTCGCTGCCGCCGTCACGTTCTTGGCATCGCCCCTGAGCAGCTTCGTCTACGGCGCGAACTTCTACATAGACGGTGGAATGAATCAGGTCTGATGCCGCTCCAATAACGCACTCTCCCTACCTTTTACCGCAAGCAACTGGCGTAGTGCCCGCGTTTCCGAGGTCGAAGAAGTTCTCGACGTCGTGGTGTATGGCGGGGATCACGGCGTCCTTCGATGGTCGGTACGTCGGTGGTGCGGAAGGTGAACGTATCGCTGCAGCGCAGGCCAGGACGGTGGCCGCGCTGTTGAGCCGGCTGCAGGACCGTGGCGATATAGAGCCGCGCTGACGCCCGTGTCGACGCGGGTTCTTGTCTGCTGACGGCTCGTGCCAGGAAGTGGTTAACCTACGCATTTGCGGTGAAAGTGTGGGTCGAACGACGTTACGGTTCCCGAGTGGATCGAACCTGCGACGCTAAAACAAGCCCTCCACCTGCGGAAACGCAGGTGGAGGGTTGCGCCCCCGGCAGGAATCGAACCTGCGACCTAGGGATTAGAAGGCCCTTGCTCTATCCAACTGAGCTACGGAGGCAGTCGCATCAACCTTGGCCGAAGTCGGCCACGCTGTCCAGCTCGAAAAGTATAGCGACCGACCGGATCGTCGAGCGCAGGCTCGGGTGAGCGCCCCCTCGGGGCGTCGCTGGGCACGTCGAACTACCCTCGTTGTCATGTCGTTATCGCAGGACCCCACCGCTGGACCCGCCGTCGACGGCGGACCGTCGGCGGATACGGGTCCGGCGGCGCCGTTCGGTGTACTCAGCGTTGTGGCCGGGTGTATCGCCGCGGTTGTCGCGGCCATGGTGGTCGGGTTGTCGGCGGCGCATGCGCTCAGTTTGCTCGGTATACCCGATCCGGGGGCGTTGACAACATATGGATTGCCCGCGTTGCGCGCGGTGGCCGATCTGGCCGCCGCGATGACCGTCGGCTCCCTGTTGTTCGCGGCGTTCCTGCTGCCCCCGCGCGACGGCGGGCTGCTCGAGGTCGGCGGTTATCGGGCGGTGCGCCGCGCCTCCGACGCCGCGCTGGTGTGGGCCGCGAGCGCGGCGCTGCTGGTGCCGTTGACCGTGTCGGATACGACCGGTCAGCCGGTGAGTGCCATCTGGCGACCCGAAGTGCTGTGGCCGGTGATCACGCAGGTCGAGGTCGCGGGCGCCTGGCGGACAACAGTGTTGTTCGCGCTGATCGTGGCGATCGGCTGCCGGTGCGCGTTGCGCTGGGGCTGGACGCCGGTGCTGCTGGCAGGCGCGTTGGTGACCATGATGCCGCTGGCGCTGACCGGGCACTCGTCCTCCGGTGGCTCCCACGACGTGGCGACCAACTCCCTGATCCTGCACATGGTGTCGGCCTCGGTCTGGGTCGGCGGGCTGATCGCGGTGCTGGCGCACGCGATGCGTGGCGGCGCGAACACCGATATCGCCGCCCGCCGGTTCTCGGTGGCCGCGACCATCTCGATCGTGGTGATCGGCCTCAGCGGCGTCGTGAATGCCTGGGTGCGGGTGCCCGTTTCGGACCTGTTCACCACGACGTACGGCAGGCTGGTGCTCGCGAAAGCGGCCGCGCTGCTGGTGCTGGGCGCCATCGGCTACCTGCAGCGCCGGGCCGCGCTGCCCGCACTGGCCGCCGACTCGCGCGACCGCGGCGCGCTCATCCGTTTCGCCGGCGTGGAGATGCTGATCTTCGCGGCGACCATCGGCCTGGCAGTCGGCCTCGGCCGCACCCCGCCACCGCCGCCGACCACGGTGCCGACGCCGGTCGAAGTGGAGCTGGGCTACACCCTCGCGGGCCCGCCGACGGTGAGTCGCCTGCTGTTCGACTGGCGCTTCGACCTGATCTTCGGAACCCTGGCGATCGTGCTCGCCGCGCTCTATCTGCTCGGCGTCCACCGGCTGCGCAAGCGCGGCGATGCCTGGCCGATCGGGCGGACCATCGCCTGGTGCAGTGGCTGCCTGGTGTTGTTGCTGGCCACGTCGTCGGGGGTCGGTCGTTACGCGCCGGCGATGTTCAGCGTGCACATGGGCGCGCACATGGCGTTGTCGATGCTGGCGCCGATCCTGCTCGCCCTCGGCGGCGCGGTGACCCTGGCATTGCGCGCGCTCCCGCCCGCGGGCCGCGGTGGTGTGCCGGGGCCGCGCGAGTGGATTCTGGCGGCCGTGCACAACCCGGTCTCGCGGTTCCTCACCCAGCCGGTGGTGGCGTCGCTGATCTTCGTCGCCGGGTTCTACGCGCTGTATCTGGGCGGAATCTTCGACACCTACGTCGACTCGCACGCCGCCCATCTGATGATGAACACGCACTTCCTGCTCAGCGGCTACTTGTTCTACTGGGTGGTGATCGGCATCGATCCCAAGCCGCGCGAGGTCGCGCCGCTGACCAAGCTCGCGATGGTGTTCGGCACGCTGCCGTTCCACGCGTTCTTCGGCATCGCGCTGATGAGCATGACCACCGTGCTGGGCGACTGGTTCTATCGCACCCTCGACCTCGGCTGGAACATCGACCTGCTCGCCGACCAGCGTAACGGCGGCAGTTTCGCCTGGGCCAGCGGTGAGGTGCCGCTGGTGGTGGTGATGCTCGCCCTGCTGATCCAGTGGTCACGCAGCGACACCAAGCTGGCCAAGCGCACCGACCGGGCCGCCGATCGCGACAACGACGCCGACCTGACCGCCTACAACGCGATGTACGCCGAGCTGGCGCGGCGTGACGGCGAGGTCCGCCGGTGAGCGGATTCGGTGTGCCGTCGAGCGAATCGACCGAGCGGGCCGAACCGGAGCGGGTGCTGCGCACCGATGTGCGGGCGGCGCGGCGGCGGCTGACCGGGCGGGTACGCAAGACACCGGTGTTCCACACGAGTGTGGACGGGCCGAACGGGCCGGTGCCGGTGTCACTGAAAATGGAATTCCTGCAGCACGGCGGCACATTCACGGTGCGTGGCGCGCTCAACGCCCTGTTGTCGGCAGGCAGCGGCGCCGATCACGTGGTTGTCGCCTCGGCGGGCAACGCGGGCATCGCGGTGGCGCTGGCCGCGGCACAGCTCGGCAAGGAATGCACGGTTGTCGTGCCGGAATCCGCGCCGCACACCAAGGTGGCCGCGATGTGGGCGCACGGCGCCGAAGTGCTCTGGCACGGAACGACGTACGCCGAGGCGCAACGCCGGGCGCTCACCCTGGCCGCCGAGCGCGGGGCCGACCATCTGCATGCCTACGACATGCCCGCCGTGGTGGCGGGCGCCGGCGTCATCGGGCTCGAGCTGGAAGAACAGGTGCGCGGCAGGCCGCCGGTGCTGGCCGCGGTCGGCGGCGGCGGGCTGATCGCGGGCCTCGGGGCGGCACTGGGCAAGCGCAGGGAGATCGTCGGCATCGAATCCGAGCACATACCCGTGCTCTCGGCGGCACTCGCGGCGGGCACGCCGGTCGATATCGACGTGGCCTCGTGCGCCACCGAGCTGCTGTGCGCGACCAGGGTCGGCGACATCGCCTTCGACATCGCCCAGCGGCACCAGATGCCCGCGATCGCGGTGGCCGACGACGCGGTCGCCGCCGCCCGCGAATACCTCTGGCGGGAGTTCCGCGTGGTGGTCGAGCTCGAAGGTGCCGCCGCGCTGGCCGCCGTGCAGAGCGGTGTGTACACACCCGAGCCCGGCGTACGGCCGATCGTGGTGCTGTGCGGAGCGAACACCGAGCTTCCCGTGCTCTGACACCGACGTTGTCCACAACTGCCCGATTCATCCACAGATCGACTGCGCGCGCCCCACACTCCCGTTCGCCAGGTCATTCTTGGGTGGTCAGAGCGAAAACGGTGGATTCGAGCGGGGGGCGAGCACGATGTACGAGGCACACGCGACGGTGATCGGGACCGTCATCACCCATCCGGTGCGGCGCGATCTCAGCAACGGTGAGCAGATGCTCACGTTCCGGATGGCGAGTAATTCGCGGCGATTCGACGTCAAAACGGGGGAGTGGACCGACAACGGGACGTTGTATCTCACGGTCTCGTGCTGGCGCAGGCTGGTGGCAGGGGTGGATCGATCGTTGCATCGCGGCGACCCGGTGATCGCCTACGGGCAACTCCGCTCGCACGAGTACCGCGGCAAGGACGGAACCGAGCGGCGGGACCTCGAGATGCGCGCGGTGGCGGTCGGGCCCGATCTGGCGCGCTGCCACGCGAGCGTTGTTCGCCGGTCCGAGGGCCTGCGATCATTGCCGCATGCCGCGGTGCGGAATATTTCCGATGCCCGCGGCGCTGCCCTACCGAAGGCCGACGACGCTGCCACCGGGTATGCGTCGACCGAGGCCGTTGCCGTAGCCTGTACGACCGTGGCGGATCCTGTCCCCGCGCGATCGCCGGACGTGGTGTCGAGCACCAACGGTGCCGAGCAGGTTGACGCATGAGGGTCGTTTCCGCGGCACTCGACCCTTCCGTATCCCGTCCCCGTTTCTCCCACCGATAGGCTTCCGCGTATGGCTGAGTTCATTTATCAGATGATCAAGGTTCGCAAAGCACACGGCGACAAAGTCATCCTCGACGACGTGTACTTGAACTTCCTTCCCGGCGCCAAGATCGGTGTGGTGGGTCCCAACGGCGCGGGTAAATCCAGCGTGCTGAAGATCATGGCGGGACTGGACCGGCCGAACAACGGTGAGGCGTTCCTCGGCTCGGGCGCCACGGTCGGCATCCTGCAGCAGGAACCGCCGCTCAACGAGGAGAAGACCGTCCGCGGCAACGTGGAGGAGGGCCTCGGCGAGGTCAAGGTCAAGCTGGATCGGTTCAACGAGATCGCTGAACTGATGGCCACCGACTACTCCGACGAGCTCATGGACGAAATGGGCAAGCTCCAGGAGTTCCTCGACCACGCCGACGCCTGGGATGTCGACTCCCAGCTCGAGCAGGCCATGGATGCGCTGCGCTGCCCGCCGCCGGACGAGCCGGTCACCAACCTCTCCGGTGGTGAGCGCCGCCGCGTCGCGCTGTGCAAGTTGCTGCTGAGCAAGCCCGATCTGCTGCTGCTCGACGAACCGACCAACCACCTCGACGCCGAGAGTGTGCTCTGGCTCGAGAAGCACCTCGCCGACTACCCGGGCGCCGTGCTGGCCGTCACCCACGACCGGTACTTCCTCGACAATGTCGCCGAGTGGATCCTCGAGCTCGACCGCGGGCGTGCCTACCCCTACGAGGGCAACTACTCCACCTACCTGGAGAAGAAGGCACAGCGTCTCGAGGTCCAGGGCAAGAAGGACCAGAAGCTGCAGAAGCGCCTCAAGGACGAACTGGCCTGGGTGCGGTCCGGCGCCAAGGCCCGCCAGGCCAAGAACAAGGCTCGCCTCGGCCGTTACGAGGAGATGGCGGCCGAGGCCGAGAAGCACCGCAAGTTGGACTTCGAGGAGATCCAGATCCCCGCGGGTCCGCGACTGGGCGACATCGTGGTCAACGTGTCGAACCTGGACAAGGGCTTCGGCGATCGTCAGCTCATCAAGGATCTGTCCTTCACGCTGCCGCGCAACGGTATCGTCGGCGTCATCGGACCCAACGGTGTCGGTAAGACGACGTTGTTCAAGACCATCGTCGGTCTCGAATCACCCGACAGCGGTGAGGTGAAGGTCGGCGAGACGGTCAAGCTGAGCTATGTCGACCAGAACCGCGGCGGCATCGACCCGAAGAAGAACGTCTGGCAGGTCGTCTCCGAAGGTCTGGACTTCATCCAGGTCGGCAACCAGGAGATGCCCTCGCGCGCCTACGTCAGCGCGTTCGGCTTCAAGGGGCCGGACCAGCAGAAGCCCGCGGGTGTGCTCTCCGGTGGTGAGCGCAACCGCCTGAACCTGGCGCTGACCCTCAAGGAGGGTGGCAACCTGATCCTGCTCGACGAACCGACCAACGACCTCGACGTCGAAACCCTCAGTTCGCTCGAGAACGCGCTCGATCAGTTCCCCGGCTGTGCCGTCGTGATCTCCCACGACCGGTGGTTCCTCGATCGCACCTGCACCCACATCCTGGCGTGGGAGGGCGACAGCGACAATGACGCCAAGTGGTACTGGTTCGAGGGCAACTTCGAGGCGTACGAGGCGAACAAGATCGAGCGTCTGGGCGCCGAAGCCGCTCGCCCGCACCGTGTTACGCACCGCAAGCTGACGCGCGACTGATACGCGCGGCCCGCACGACGGCCCGGTGGAACGATCTGTGAACGGTCGCTCCGCCGGGCCGTCGGCGTTGTGCCGATCGGTGCTTCCTGGCGTTCACCCAGCATTCTTCAAGTTACCGGCGCGGCAAGCCCGAATTCCCTCAGCGTGTTCGAGTACCCGGAGCTAGTCTCGAAAATGCGTCACCTGCGTTGCGAAATCGAAGCGAACCACAATCCATGGGAGTGGGCTAAACGATGACGGTCTCGTCGGAAATCTCCAGCGCGGCGTGGGCCGCGGGAATGCCGCAGAGCTTGCGCGGCGATCTCGCGACCCTCGAGGAGGCGTATTTCCGACACGTCGATGCCGGTGACGTGGACTTCCCGATCCCCGGAATCACCCAGATCTTCCGGCACCACATGGAATTGGCCGCCGTGCGGATGCCGGGTAAGGCCAGCGTGCGGGTGCACCATCCCGACGACGGGACCGGGATGGGTGCCGCGGTGCAGGTCGTCACCGACGACATGCCGCTGCTGGTGGAGTCGATCACCGCGGCGCTGGGCCGGATGCAGGTGAGCGTCTCCGAGGTGATCCACCCGATCTTCGAGGTCATCCGCGACGAGGAGGGCCACCTCACCGCAGCCGCGGCGCACGAGGTGGACGGCCACGGCGCGACCGGGCTGACCGAATCGTGGATGCACCTGCAGCTGCACCCGTCGACCGGCCGGGCCCAGCTCGATCACATCGAACGCACCATGCCCGAGGTGATCGACGATGTCCGCCAGGTGATCGACGACACCGAGGCCATGGCCGCGGTGCAGAGCTCGCTGGCCGACGCGCTCGACCGGTCCGCCGCCCAGAGCTCCACGCCGTTCCCCGCTGTCGATGTGGCCGATTGCGCCCAGCTGCTGCGGTGGCTGGCCGCGGGCAACTTCACCCTGCTGGGGTATGCCCGCTACCGGCGCGGCGTCGAGGACGGCCACACGGTCTCGACCGTGGTGCCCGGTGCGAGCCTGGGTGTGCTCCGGCCCGATGTCGGCACCGATTTCAAAGTGCCCATCAACGGCGAAGACCGCCCGTTGCTGCTGCTCACCCAGGGCCTGGTGCGCGCGACAGTGCACCGCTCGGTGTACCCGTATTTCGTCGGTGTCGCCGATGTCGACGAGACGGGCGCCGAGGTGGGGGTGCACCTGTTCATCGGCGTGTTCACCGTCAGCGCGGTGCACGAGAACGTGCTCGACATCCCGGTGATCAATCGCCGGGTGCGGACCGCGATCGAGGGCGCCGGGTTCGACAAGGACTCCTTCTCCGGGCAGGCGATGCTCGAGGTGATCGAGTCGTTCCCGCGCACCGAACTGTTCTCGGCCGACACCGAAACCATGCGCCGCACCGCCGTCGCGGTCCTCGGCGTCGGCCTGCGCAGGCAGGTCCGGCTCTTCCTGCGCAGCGACGGCTACGGCCGCTTCGTGGCCTGCATGGTGTATTTGCCGCGCGATCGCTACACCACCGCCGTACGCCTGGAGATGCAGGAGATCCTGGTCGCCGAACTCGGTGGCGTGGATATCGACTACTCGGCGCGGGTGAGCGAAAGTGAGCTCGCCAGTGTGTATTTCACGGTGATGATGCCCGCCGAGGCCACCGGCGAGGCAGGCCCCGACACCTCCGAGGACAACCGGCTGCGTTTGCAGGGCCTGCTCAACGCTGCCAGCCACACCTGGGACGACCGGATCGGTGATGCGGTCGCCTCCTCTACCGTGCTCGATCCCGCTGTGGTCAAACGGTATTCGGAGGCGCTGCCCGAAAGCTACAAAGAGGACTTCGCGCCCGCCCGCGCGCTGGCCGACATCGTGCGTCTCGAGCGACTCACCGAAGGCGGCATCAGGCAGCACCTCTACCGCAGGCCCGAAGCGGAGCCCGGTTCGTGGCGCTTCAGCCTCTACATCGCCGGTTCCGGTGTCTCGCTGAGCCAGGTCCTCCCGGTCTTGCAGAGCCTGGGTGTCGAGGTGGTCGACGAACGGCCCTACCAGCTCGAACACGAAGGCGGCACCGAGCGCTGGATCTACGATTTCGGTTTGCAGGCTCGCCCGGAGCTGCTGCGCAACGCACTGGGCGGCGATCTCGACGCCGCCCTGCTCGAGGCCCCCGGCCAGCTCGACGCCCTGCGTACCCGGTTCACCGACGCCTTCGAGGCGGTCTGGTACGACCGGGCCGAAGCCGACGGTCTCAACGAACTCGTGCTGCGTGCCGGCCTGCCGTGGCGGTCGGTCGCGATCCTGCGCGCGTACGCGAAATACCTGCAGCAGGCCGGATTCCCGTACTCCCAGGTCAATATTGCCCGCGTGCTGCTGGCCCATCCGGAGGTCGCGCGCGATTTCGTCGACCTGTTCGCCGCCCGCTTCGATCCGGCCATCGTCTCCGCCGAGGCCGCCGTCGAGCTCGAGAACCGGGTGCGGGCCGGGATCGACGAGGTGGTCAGCATGGACGCCGACCGCATCCTGCGAGCCATCCTCGGCCTGATCAAAGCCACGCTGCGAACCAACAACTATGTTCTCGACGACGAAGGTCGCCCACGCGACTACCTGGCACTGAAGGTCGAGCCGCGCGAGATCGCCGAATTGCCCAAGCCGCGACCGCAATTCGAGATCTTCGTGTACTCGCCGCGGGTCGAGGGCGTGCACCTGCGGTTCGGCTCGGTAGCGCGTGGCGGCCTGCGCTGGTCCGACCGGCTCGAGGACTTCCGCACCGAGATCCTCGGGCTGGTGAAGGCGCAGGCGGTGAAGAACGCGGTGATCGTGCCGGTCGGCGCCAAGGGCGGTTTCGTGGTGAAGCGTCCGCCCGCCCCGATCGGTGACCCGGCCGTCGACCGCCAGGCGAGTATCGCCGAGGGCGTCGCCTGCTACCGCACCTTCATCTCCGGGTTGCTCGACGTCACCGACAACGTCGACCTGGCCACCGGCGCGGTGCTGCCGCCCGATCGGGTGGTCCGCCGCGACGGCGACGACACCTACCTGGTGGTCGCCGCCGACAAAGGCACCGCCAGCTTCTCCGATATCGCCAACGATGTGGCCACCCGCTACGGCTTCTGGCTCGGCGACGCCTTCGCCTCCGGTGGCTCGGCGGGCTACGACCACAAGGCGATGGGCATCACCGCCAAGGGGGCGTGGGAAGCGGTCAAACGCCACTTCCGTGAGATGGACATCGACACCCAGAGCCAGGAATTCACCGTGGTCGGCGTCGGCGACATGAGCGGTGACGTATTCGGCAACGGCATGCTGCTCTCGCCGCACATCCGGCTGGTCGCCGCGTTCGACCACCGGCACATCTTCCTCGACCCGAACCCCGACGCGTCGAGCTCCTTCGCCGAACGTGAGCGCTTGTTCGCGCTGCCGCGATCCTCGTGGGCCGACTACGACCGGAGCCTGATCAGCGAGGGCGGCGGCGTGTTCGAACGGACCGTGAAGTCGGTGCCGATCTCGCCGCAGGCACGGACGGCGCTCGGCCTGCCCGACTCGGTGCAGACGCTCTCGCCGCCGGAGTTGGTGCGCGCGATCCTGCTCGCACCGGTGCAGTTGCTGTGGAACGGCGGCATCGGCACCTATGTGAAGGCGAGCACCGAATCCAACGCCGAGGTGGGTGACAAGTCCAACGACGCGGTGCGCGTCGACGGAAACCAATTGCGGGTCAAGGTGATCGGCGAAGGTGGCAACCTGGGGGCCACCGCGCTCGGCCGGATCGAGTTCTGCCGTGCGGGCGGCAAGATGAACACCGACGCACTCGACAACTCCGCGGGCGTCGACTGCTCCGACCATGAGGTCAATATCAAGGTCCTGCTCGACGGCGTGGTCAGCGCGGGCGGTCTCGCGCCCGCCGACCGCAATCCGCTGCTGGCCTCGATGACCGACGAGGTCGCTCGAATGGTGTTGCACGACAACGTCGATCAGAACACTTTGATCGGTATCGCCCGCACCGACGCGCCCCAGATGCTCAATGTGCACGGTCGTGTGATCGCCGACCTCGAACAGCGACGTGGCCTCGACCGGGAGCTCGAAGCGCTGCCGTCGACCGCCGAGCTGGCTCGCCGTGGTGAGGAGGGCGCCGGGCTCGCCTCACCCGAGCTGGCCAACCTGCTCGCGCACGTGAAGCTCGGCCTCAAGGCCGACCTGCTCGACACCGACCTGCCCGACAGCGCCTACTTCGCGAGGAAACTGCCCCTGTACTTCCCGACGCCGCTGCGGGAGCAGTTCGGCGCCGCCATCAAGAAGCACCGGCTGCGCCGCGAGATCGTCACCACGATGATCGTCAACGAGGTCGTCGACTACGGCGGCATCACCTACGCCCACCGCCTCAACGAAGAGGTCGGCGCCACCACCACCGATACGGTGCGTGCGTTCGCCGCGGCCACCGAGATCTTCCAGCTCCATGACGTGTGGTCGCGCATCCGCGGCGCCGACGCGGCCGCCGGAGTCTGTGACCTGCTCGAATTGGAATCCAAGCGGACGCTGGACCGCGCATCGCGCTGGCTGCTGAGCAACCGGCCGCAGCCGATCGCGGTCGGCGCCGAGATCAACCGCTATCACCGCCGGGTCCAGGAATTGGCGCCGCAGGTGCCGGGCTGGTTGCGCGGGCACCATGTCACCTCCCTCACCCAGGGCGCCGCCGAGCTGATCGCCCGCGGTGCGCCGACCGACCTGGCCACCGAGGTGTTCGGGCTGCTCGGGTTGTTCCCGCTGCTCGACATCGTCGACATCGCCGACATCACCGATCGCGACGGCGCCGAGGTGGGCGCCCTGTACTACGCGCTCAACGACCATCTCAAGATCGACTGGCTGCTCGAGGCGGTGAGTCACCTCGAACGTGGCGATCGCTGGCACGCGCTGGCCCGGCTCGCTCTGCGCGACGACATGTACGGTTCGTTGCGCTCGCTCACCCTCGATGTGCTGTCCGCGGGTGACCCGGAGGAAACTCCCGACGAAAAAATTGCATACTGGGAGTCGAAGAACCAGTCCAGGCTGGGCCGTGCGCGCGCGGCCCTGTCGGAGCTGTTCGAGTCCGGGACCCACGACCTCGCCACACTGTCGGTTGCCGCGCGACAGGTGCGGAGCATGGTGAGCGGGGTGGGCGCCCAATCGGAGGTACCACGGTGACGAGTTCGCCGAACGGCAACACCGGCACGCCCGCACCGGAGCTGGTGTTGCCGCAGCGTTTTCACGCGAAGGTCGAGATCCGCTGGTCGGATATGGACGTGTTCCAGCACGTCAACCACGCTCGGATGGTGACCCTGCTGGAAGAGGCGCGGATTCCGTGGCTGTTCGACGACGACAAGCCGACGGCGTCGATGGGGCGGCAGGGGTGTGTGCTGGTCGACCTGCATGTGAAGTACCGCGGACAGTTGCGGCACGAGGACACCCCGCTCGACATCGCCATGTGGGTCAAGCAATTGCGCGCGGTCGATTTCACCATCGGTTACGAGGTGCGGGCCAACGGCGCGGCTCCCGATTCGCCGCCCGCGGTGATCGCGACCACCCAGCTCGCCGCGTTCGACATCGACACCCAGCGGCTGCGCAGGCTCAGCGAGTCCGAGCGCGACTACCTGGCACTGTGGCGGGCCTGATTACGTGAGCTCCTCCGAACAACGGGTGCTCCACACGCCCGACCCGGCCGAACGCGAAAACCTGGCCACCTTCCTCGGTCGCGCCCTCCGGCTGGACCCGGCCGCTGTCGTCCGATTGCGGCGGCGTGGTTCCAGTCTCGTATCCGCGTGGGTGGCAACGGGGTTCGAGACGCTGGCGGTGCGCACGATCACCGCGGAACTCGGTGTCGACGATGTCACCGTCGGTGCGGACACGGTGCTCGCGGGACTGGGTACCGGCCATCCGATCGACCTCGGTTACTCGATGGACTCCGCCTGGCGCGGTGCCCTTCCGCCGACCGACGGCTTCTCGCATGTGGATGACGTTCCGGCGCGCACCCTGGTGGAGCTGGCCGAACGTGGCGCGGATGTGGCGCGCGAACACGGCGGTCCCAAAGGGCCGCCCGCGTCGCTTCTCGACCAGTCGGTTCTTACGGTTACCGGGACCGGTGATCTCGAGGTGCAGGTGCCGATGCGCGTCGTCTTCGCGCTCACTGCGATGGATTTCATTCCGCATGCGGGGGAGAAGGCGGAGTCGCGTCGGATTCAGCCGTCGGAGCTGGTGCGGGTGCGGGCTACTCGGACGTGGTTGCGGTTGGATGCTCGGTATGGGTCTGTCGCGCGGCGATTGGGTGGCGGGATTCCGTTGTCGCCCAGTTGAGTTGGGCGGATCAGGGTCTCGGGTGCGGTAACTCCGCACCCGAGGGGTCGCGGGGCGGGCTAAGGGTGCCGTCGTGGCGCAGCGTGGTTGGCAGTGAGTCAGTGCACGCCGACGAGGCGTAGCAGAGCCGTTGTCGTGGCTGCTGCCAACACGGTGACGAGTAGAGGGGCGCGCCGCCACGCGAGGACTCCGCCCACGCCGACACCGGCGGGTAGGGCGACGCCGAGGTGGCCGGAGCCGGTCGGCAGCGTGGCTGTTGCTACCAGCGCGGCGAGCAGAATGAGGGCGCCGGTGTCCAGGAGGTGGATTGCCCGGGAGGACAGCCGCAGCCGATGGCGCATCGCGGGGCCGGTCCATCGCAGTGCGTAGGTTCCCACGGCGAGCGCCAACATGGCGGGCAGCAGATACGGCGCGTTCATGCCGCCACCGGTTCGCCGGTGGGGGTCGGTGGGCGTAGAGCGAAGACCAGTCCGCCCAGGGCGATCAGCACCGGGAGCCCGGCAGGCACGAACGGTGCGACCGCTACCGCCAACCCGGCACCGACCAGTACCGGCCGCAATGTTGCCCGGTCGCGCAGGGCGGGCAGGATCAGCGCGAGCAGGATCACCGGGAACACCGCGTCCAGGCCGAGCGCCGAGGTATCGGGTACGAGCGAACCCAGTGCCGCGCCGAGGGTGGCGCCCAGCGGCCAGCACAGTGCGACGCCGATACCGCAGGCCCAGTACGCGGCGCGTTTGCGTTCCTGATCACCGGGGGCCGTGGCGAAGGCGACCGACTCGTCGTTGAGGACGTGGATGCCGAGCGCTCGCTTCCAGCCGCGCCCGAACACCTCGGGCGCCGACAATCCGTACGGCAGGTGGCGCGCGTTGAGCAGCAGTCCGGCCACCACCGCCGCCAGCGGACTACCGCCGGCCGCGACGATCCCGAAGAACAGCAATTCCGAGCCGCCTGCGAGCACCGTGACCGCCATCACGATCGGCATCCACATCGGGAACCCGGCCGCGATCGTCGACGCGCCATAGGACACCCCGAACAGGCCGACGGCAAGGCACGCCGCGGCTACGGCAGCCACGGTTCTCCGGTCGAGTGTTCGCCAAATCGAACGCATGTTGTTTATATTGAACGCACGGGGTGGGTAAAGTCAACGCGGTATCGCCAGCCCTCAGGAGGCGTAGATGGACCGGCAGGACCCCGTCGTCGGACCGCCCCAGGCGGTGATCGCCGCGGCGCTGCGTCGTGAGCGCGCCCGCGCCGGCCTCTCGCTCACCGAGGTCGCTCATCGGGCGGGTGTCGCGAAATCCACACTGTCGCAACTGGAATCGGGCACCGGCAACCCCAGCCTGGAAACCCTGTGGGCGCTGTGCGTCGCCCTCGAAATGCCGTTCTCCCGGCTGCTCGATCCGCCGCGGGCCAATGTTCAGGTGATTCGCGCCGACGAGGGCGCACCCGTCCCCTCGGCCGACGCCGACTATCGGGTGACATTGCTCGCAGCGGGCCAGTCACACACGCGCTGTGATGTGTACCGCATCGCGGCCGAACCCGGCCACACTCGTCGCTCGGATCCGCACAGCCCGGGCGTCGTCGAGCATGTCGTCCTGGCGGCGGGCCGCGCCATGGCGGGCCCGGCGGACGAGCCCGTGGAGATGCGCCCCGGCGACTACATCCGCTACCTGGGCGATCTCCCTCACATCTTCGAAGCGCTCGAGCCGGGAACGTGGGCGACGATGGTCATCGAGAGCGCCTGAGCCGATCGAGCGCTGGTCAGGCGTAGCTCGCCTGCGTTCCGGCCATGCGCGGCTGTGCCTATCAGGCGGCCCCTTCGCCGAGGTACTGCAACCAGATCGGATCCAGATCGGCGGTGGTGGACAGCAACCGCCAATGCGGGCCCTTGGGCGAGACCAGCGGGTGGCGCAGGTGCCAGCCCAGGTCGGCCAGCATCTTGTCGGCCTTGCGGTGATTGCAGGGGGCGCAGCTGGCGACGCAGTTCTCCCACGAGTGCTCGCCGCCGCGACTGCGGGGGATCACGTGGTCGATGGTCTCGGCCTTGCCGCCGCAGTACCCGCATCGGTAGTGGTCTCGATGCATGAGCGCGGCGCGGGTCATCGGCACGCGGGCGCGGTAGGGCACCCGCACGTAGGTGCGCAGGCGGATGACGGACGGAATCGCCACTTCGGAGCCCGCGGAATGCAGGACCGGTCCTTCGGGATTGTCGTGAACGGCGTCTGCTTTGGCGCAGATCAGCAGCACGACAGCGCGACGCGCGGACAGCGCGGTGAGCGGCTCGTAGGTGGCGTTGAGGAGGAGGACCCGGCGTTTGCGCCACGCGGCGGCGTCGTGGTCTCCGGCGAGATGCAGAGGCGCGGGGAGATGCGGCAGGTCGTGAAGACCGTGTGCGCCCGGATGGTGATCGGACAGGATATGCAGCGGAACAGCCCCCGAGCCACGATTGTGGACGTCGGCGGGCTGGAGTTGTCGGTGCGTGCGCGCCTCGTGTGAACGGGCGCTCGGTCGCTGCTTCATCCTCGTGACCTCAATTTCATGATTGGCAGGATCATGTGGTATCTGGGGCCGATACTGACCCCAGTTGACCATGGTTCCGGCGGTATTGCACGGCTATTTTTCAAACTTCCGGATGAACTGTGGTTGAAGGGCAGCGCGTTCGTGACCGTGGTGATCGGGGCACAATGGAGCGCGTGACTTCCGGTGAGCAGACAACGACCTCCTTCTACGAAGCCGTGGGCGGCGCGGAGACGTTTCGCCGTCTGGTGTCGGTGTTCTATCGCGAGGTCGCGGCCGACGAGATCCTGCGCCCGTTGTACCCGGAGGAGGACCTGGGTCCGGCCGAGCGCCGGTTCCGGATGTTCCTCGAACAGTACTGGGGCGGGCCGCGCACCTACTCCGACGAGCGCGGGCACCCGCGGCTGCGCATGCGCCACAATCCGTTCGTCATCGGGCCGCTCGAGCGCGACGCCTGGATGCGATGCATGCGGATCGCGGTCGGTGAGATCGAACCGTCGATCCTGGACGACGAACACCGCAAAGCCCTGCTGGACTACTTCCAAATGGCAGCGGCCTCCCTGCAAAACGCTCCGTAGCGGTACGAGAGCCCTAATAGGGCGCATCTGAGCCTACGGGTGCCTGCTGTTCGCTGATGACCAGCGGATGGCCGCCCGGTTTCGCATCGATGCCGCCCTTTACCACGATGTTTCGCCGCGGCGTGGCGAACGCTGGTGATTTGCCGGATTCGCAGAAAGTCTCGCCCCGCATGAATATTGCGGGCGATCTTTGGCAATATTGCGGGTGTGACACAGACACCTGCCTCGCCGGTGCCGGGGGAAGCAAGCACCGCTCCGTGGTGGAAAACCGCCGTGTTCTATCAGGTCTATCCGCGTTCGTTCGCCGACTCCGATGGTGACGGTGTCGGCGACCTGGGCGGGGTGCGCGAGAAGATGGGATACCTGGAGCTATTGGGCGTCGACGCGCTGTGGATCTGTCCGGTGATGCGGTCACCACAGGCCGACGGTGGTTACGACGTGTCCGATCCGCGCGACATCGACCCGCTCTTCGGCGGGTTGGGGGCGCTGGACGAGTTGATCGCCGAGGCGCACGACCGCGAGATCAAAGTGACGATGGATCTGGTGCCCAACCACACCAGCATCGAACACGCGTGGTTCGCCGAGGCGCTGGAGGCTGCGCCGGGCAGCCCGGAACGGGCTCGCTACCTCTTCCGGGACGGTCGCGGCAAGGACGGGGATGAGCCACCCAACAACTGGCCGAGCATTTTCGGCGGCCCCGCCTGGACCAGGATCATCGAACCCGACGGCTCTCCAGGGCAGTGGTACCTGCACATCTTCGCGCCCGAACAACCCGACCTGAACTGGGAAAACCCCGAGGTCGCCGACGATTTCGAGAAGACCCTGCGCTTCTGGCTCGACCGTGGCGTCGACGGTTTCCGCCTCGATGTCGCCCACGGGATGGCCAAACCCGAGGGCCTGCCCGACATGGACCGGGTCGAGACCAAGATGCTCGTCCACGACGACGACGATCCCCGCTTCAACAACCCGGGCGTGCACGCCATTCACCGCCGCATCCGCACGGTGCTCGACGACTACCCGCACGCGGTGTCGATCGGCGAGGTGTGGGTCGACGACAACGTCCGCTTCGGCGAATACGTCCGTCCCGACGAGCTGCACCTGGCGTTCAACTTCCGCCTCGCCGAGACTCCCTTCACCGCACAGGGCGTCCATGACGCGATCACACACTCCCTCGACGCGGTTGCCGACGCGGGCGCCCCGCCCACCTGGACGCTGTCCAATCACGACATCGAACGGGAGGTGACCCGCTACGGCGGTGGCAAGGCCGGCGTCGCGCGGGCGCGGGCGATGATGATGGTCGAACTCGCCCTGCCCGGTGCGGTGTTCATCTACAACGGCGCCGAATTGGCTCTGCCCAACGTCGACGACCTGCCCGAGGAGGTCTTGCAGGATCCGGTGTGGGAGCGCACGGGCCACACGGAACGTGGTCGTGACGGTTGCCGGGTCCCGATGCCGTGGGAGGGCCCGACCACGCCGTTCGGTTTCACCGTGGGTACGCCGTGGTTGCCGATCCCGGCCGACTGGGCCGACCGCACCGTCGAGGCGCAGCTGGAAACCCTGCACTCGACGCTGTCGCTGTACCGGCTGGCGATCGACTTGCGCGCCACCCGGCCGGAGTTCGCGGGCCAGCGGATCGAGTGGTACGGCAGTCCCGACGGCTGCCTCGCTTTCCGTCGGCCGGGCGGGTTGATCTGCGTGCTCAACGCCTCGGACGGCCCGATCCAGTTGCCGCCGGGGGAGGTGCTGTTGTCGAGCGCTCCGGTCGCCGACGACCGGTTGCCACCGAACGCGGCGGCCTGGTTGGTGTAGCACCGCCGGACACGCGGTGCGGGAACTGCCAGCCGGAGGATGAACTACTACACAGCATCGTCTACCGTTGGTGCGTGAGCATTCTCGAGACAGTGCTGATCTTCGTCGGCATCCCGGCCGCGATCTACTTCGCGATCGCGGGTTTGTCCTATCTCGGTAAGCCATTCCCCGGTGAGAAGCCGGCCCACTTCGCACTCGGGCAGAAGTGGACCCACCGGCCGGTGCTGTGGAGTGCTACCGATGAGGTGACCGCCGCGGCGGGGCACCACACCGCCGAGCCGCATGGCAGTCATGCGGCTCTCGAAACCGCGCATGCGGAGCTGATCGGAGGCCGGGCAAGTGGCAAGTTCTAATTGGCCCGCGGTGGTCGAGGCCGACCTGCCGCACGGGTTCGCCCTCACCAGCAGCGGCCGGGTGTCCGGCGTGCACGAGCCCGGCACCGTGTTCGACGAGGTGCCGTTCACCGATCGTGAACGCATCTCCCTCGACAACGCGCTCACCGAGGCGACCCGCGCCACCAAGGTCCGCTTCAACATCTACCTCGGTGACCTCGGCTCCGATCCGGCGGCCGGTGCCGACGCGATTCTGCCGAACACCCCGGAGTCGGCCGATTCGGTGCTCATCGCCGTGTCCCCGAACCAGGGCGCGATCGAGGTCCGTTCCGGTGCGAATGTGGCCGAGCGCGCCAACGACCGCATCTGCCAGCTCGGCGTCACCGCCGCGCTGGCCTCGTTCCGTCAGGGCAACTTGATCGACGGCCTGATCTCGGCCACCCGCGTGATGGCCGCCGCGATCGGCCGCTAGTTCGTTCTCCTCCGGACGGCGCGTTCACCTCATGGTGAACGCGCCGTTCGTGTGTCACGCGCCGGGCGTGCGGCGAAAGATGTCGGGGGACTGGCCGTTCCAGCGGCGGAACGCGCGGCGCAGGGTGCGGGCATCGGTGTAGCCGAGCTGGGCGGCGATCGACTGCACGGGGAGGTCGGAGTCGCGCAGGGGCCGTTCGGCGCGGTCGCGGCAGGCGGCGTCGCGCCAGGTGGTGCCCGCTTCGGCGAGGCGCCGCTGGAAGGTGCGGGGGCTGAGGGCGAAGCAGGCGCCTCGGGCGGCGGCCGCGCTGGCTGAGCGCGACATGGACGGGCGTGAGCGCCGTTCGAGTGGCCTCGCGCATCCGCCAGTCGAGAGTATTCGTCTGGACCGACTTCCCGAGAAGGGAATGGGGCCGGACATTCGCCTGTTGTAACCATTCAAATGTCAATAGGCAGTTAGGAACTGATGGGCATGCGACGTGAGCATCTTGCCTGGGTGGGGCTGACGGCGATGACCGTCTCGTTCGGGCTCAACTTCACGATGGGTGTGTTCTTCGCGCCGACGGCCGCGTCGTACGGGGTGTCGGCGACGGCGCTGGCCGTGGCCGCCGCGCTGGGCACCACGGTCACCGGCCTGGCGCAGCAGGGTATCGGCAGGCTGCTCGATCTGCTCGGGCCCAAGCTCGTGCTGATCGGCGGGCTCACGCTGATCTCTAGCAGCTATCTGGTGCTGGCCACGGTGACCGAGACCTGGCAGTTCGTCGCGGCCTACATGGTGCTCGGCGGATTGGGGTTCGCGTCGTCGTCGACCCTCACCGTGACCACCCTGCTCGGGCGGGCACACGGTCCGCAGGTAGGACCGGCCATGGCACGCGCCGCGATCGGCATCAACCTCGGCCAGCTGATCACGCCGTGGGCGGCGACCGCGCTGTTCGATCCGATCGGTGTGCGCGGCACCTTCGCGTTGCTCGGCGCGATCGGTCTGGCTTCGACCGCCGTGCTGTGGCTGCTGCTGCCCGCCGATCAGCGGGCGACGACCAGCGCAGGCGCCCGCGAATCGCTGGCGGACCGATGGAAAGTGCTGGTGTCCTTCGGTTTCCACGCGGCGACCCTGTACGTGGTCGTGTTGATGCTGCCGAAACACGCGGTGGAGCAGGGCTGGTCGGTGGCCGGTGCGGGCAGGCTCGTGGCGCTGGCCGCGCTGGCGGCCGGGCTGACCTCGGCCGCGATGGTGCGGCTGCTGCGGCACTACCCACCGGAATCACTACTGCGGGTGCTGTATTCGGTGCGCCTGGCCGCCTTGTTGCCCGCGGTGCTCGTGCCGGGGCCCGCGGTGCTGGTCGTGGTCGCGGTGCTGTTCGGTATCGCCTCGTTCCCCGTCATCCCGCTGACCATGGCCATCCTTTCGCGTGGTCTCGACCCCGCGCGGATGGGCCGCACGCTGGCGCCCGCGTGGGTGATCCACCAGCTCGCCGCCGCCACCGGGCTCGGCGTGGCCACCGTCGTGCACGCCCTCACCGACAGCTATCGCGGCTACTTCGCCCTCGGCCTGGTGTTCACCGTCGTTGCGGTCGGCCTGATCTCCCCGGTTCGCCGTCGCGTACCGGTCACCGTCTGAATCCCGCCCGGCCGAGCTTCCCGGGCTCGGCGCGAGTATCACCAACACAGAAAGAGATCCACGATGAACCAGATAAGCCACCACACCGTCGAGATCCAGGGCCGGTCGGTCTTCTACCGTGAAGCCGGCGACTCGGGCAAGCCGACTCTGCTTCTGCTGCACGGCTTCCCGTCCAGCTCGGCCATGTTTCGCAACCTGATTCCCGCACTGGCCGACGACTACCACGTGATCGCACCCGATCACCTCGGCTTCGGCCAGTCGGCGATGCCGGCGGTCGACGAATTCGACTACAGCTTCGACACGCTCACCGAGATCACCCTGGAACTGCTCGACACCCTCGGCATCGACCGTTTCGCGCTCTACATCCAGGACTACGGCGCCCCCATCGGCCTGCGCATCGCCTCGCGCAATCCGGAGCGGGTCACCGCGATCATCACCCAAAGCGGCAACGCCTACCTCGACGGCTTCACTCCGTTCTGGGACGTGTTGTTCGCGCATGCGAACGACCGCGCGACCCATGAGCCCGAAGTGCGCAAGCTGCTCGAGCTCGACGCGACGAAATGGCAGTACACGCACGGCGTTCCGGCCGACCGGCTCGCACTGGTCAGCCCGGATGTGTGGACCCTCGATCAGGCCTACCTCGACCGTCCCGGCAACAAGGAGATCCAGCTGCAGCTGTTCTTCGATTACAAGAACAACCTCGACGGTTACCCGGCCTTCCAGCAGTATTTCGCCGAGCATCGGCCGCCGACGCTCATCGCCTGGGGTGCCCACGACGAGATCTTCGGTGCCGACGGTGCCCGCGCCTATCTGCGTGACCTGCCCGACGCCGAACTGCACCTGCTCGACGCGGGCCATTTCGCGCTGGAGACGCACGGACCCGAGATCGCCGCGCTGATCCGCGACTTCCTCGGCCGGGTGCTGGGCTGAGTACGGGTGGACGGCTGGGGGTCGTGGGGCGCCCGGCCGTCCGGACGGCATCGAGTAACCTGGTCGGCGGTTTATCGGCCACGTCATGGGCCGTCGGCGTATCGGGGGAAACTTGCACGCACGTATTGCTCGGGTGATCGCAGCGGGTTGCCTGGCGCTGTCCGCGCCGGCCTGCGCCCAGGACAGCAGGCCCGCCGAATTCGCCGCGGCCGCACCGCTTTCCGCGTTCTACAACCCCAGCGCGGAATCGATTCCGGGACAGCGTGGTTCGGTGATCCGCGCGCAGCCGCTCACCGGTGCGCAGGCGGTGCCGGGTGCTCGCAACTTCCTGACGCTGTACCGGTCACTGGACGCACAGGAGAAACCCGTCGCGGTATCGGGAACACTCGCGGTGCCCGAAGGCGTGGCGCCCGTGGGTGGTTGGCCGCTCATCTCCTGGGGGCCGGGTAGCACCGGGGTCGCCGACGTCTGCGCGGCCTCGCGATCCGAAGGCTCATCCCCGAGCAGGGACGAACAGGCTCGCTGGGTGGCCAAGGGGTACGCGGTGGCCAGGACCGACTATCAGGGTTTGGGGACACCGGGCGGTCACGGGTACATGATCGGCGAGACCGAACAACGCGCGATGGCCGATATCGCCACGGCGGCAAGGGAAATCGACAAGACGGTCGGTTCGCGCTGGGTGGCGATGGGGCATTCGCAAGGTGGCCACGCGGCCCTGTTCGCCGCCGTCGACGCCGCGGGATGGACGCCGAACACGCCGCTGCTCGGCGCCATCGCGCTGGCGCCCGCCTCGCACCTGGGCGAACAGGTGCGGATGGCGAAGTGGGCGGCGTCGAATCCGCTGGGCAAGCTGGGTACGGGCGAGGTGTCGGTGTACCTGCCGCTGCTGGTTCGCGGCGCCCAGACGGTGACCGATGTCGACCCCGCCCGATTCCTCACCGGCCGGGCGCAGTCGCTGCTGCCGGTCGCCGACTCCGAATGCACCGGCGGGCTGCGCGACAAGAGCAAGTGGGGCGGCCTGTCGGCGAAGGACGTGTTCACCGCCGACGGCGATGTCTCCGGGCTGCTGCGAGTCCTCGACGACAACGACCCGAGCGGCCTGCGATTCACCGTCCCTGTTCTCGTGCTCCAAGGCCGTTCCGACCTCACCGTCCCGCTGCAGGCGACGGACGCGATGGTCGCCGAACAGCAGGGGCGAGGCGAGTCGGTCGACTACCGCAAGTACGACGACGTCGACCACAGCGAGATCGTCTCCGCGTCCTTCGCCGACGCGCTCGGCTGGGCAGACACCCGCTTCGGCATCACCCGCTGAGTTTTTTTGGAGCGCTGGCGCGCTCGAGCGGGGCCCTTCGGGCCCCTGATCTTCCTTCCCTCCGGGTACTCCTTCGTCGCACCCTCCGCTCAGTCCAGATCAGGGCGGGCCCCTTGGTCGTTGGTTACGCCCAGAGCAGAAGAGCCGGGTGTTTCGGTCCGGGGATCCCTACGCTCGGAGTATGGGCGAGCACAGCGGGTTGCGGGTGATTCCAGGCGGACGCGGCGAACAGCAGTCGCGGCCGGAACCACTCTGGCGTGAGGCGCTGGGTGAACGGCTGCGCGCGCTGCGCCTGGAACAGCGCTCCACCCTCGTCGATACCGCGGGCCGGGCGGGTATCTCGCCGCAATATCTCTCCGAGGTCGAGCGCGGGCGCAAGGAGCCATCGAGCGAGATGATCGCCGCCCTGGCCGGCGCCCTCGGTACTTCGCTGGGCGATCTCGTCGCGCAGGTAGCCGAATCCATGCGCAGGCACGCCCTCGTGCCGACACGCGCGGTCGTGCTGGGCGGGCAACGCCAGATCGCTCCCTCGAGCTCCGCTCCTCTCGCGCCGGCCCCGAACGCTGTCCTGCTCGCCGCCTGATCAGGCCGTCACCAGGCCGTGGTGGGGTCAGCCGTCCACTGCCGCGCTCGTGCGGCCGGCGGCGATCTGGCTGCGGAGTAGGTCGACGATCGCGCTGACGGGGAGTTCGGGGTCGATCGCGCGCTGTACGCCGAGGCCGATTCCGAGCGAGAGTAGTTGCAGCGCCGCATCTTCGGCGGAAAGTGGGAGTTCTAGGCCGAGTTGATCGGCCTGCGTCTGGATCACCGAGGCGAGCATTGCCGTCAGGGTGCGTCGGCGCTCGGCGAGTTCGGTGCGGATCTCGGGCATGTGCCGGGTGCTCGTCGCGAACTCGACTTCCAGCGCGGTCCAGCCGACATCGCCGATGTTCTCGTCGGCCCATCGCGCGAATCCTTCGATCCGCTCCGTCAAGGTGTCGTGCGCCAGCATCGCGTCCACGAGCGACTGGGCGCGCTCCACGTGGACGACGTCGAGCACGGCCAGGCCCAATTCGTGCTTGGTCGCGAAGTTGGAGTACACCGCGCCCTTGGAGAACCCGGCCTCCGTGGCCACCTTCTCCAAGGGGGTCACGTTGTAGCCGTCGGCCATGAACAGCCGTTTGGCGGTCTCGACCAGTCGTTCACGCGTGTGGGCGTGCGACTCCTTGCGCGTCATCCTGGCCATGTGCAGGAGTTTAGCAAAATGGACTACCGCTGGAATTCAAATACCGTTAGTATTCGAAATATGACTACACGACGTGGCGTAGCGATCGGCTGTGGTGGCCTGCTCGGCTTCGCCTGGACCGCCGTAGCCCTCGACGCCGTCGAACGCGCGCTGAACTGGGACACCCGTACCGCCGATGTCCTGATCGGCACCTCAGCGGGCGCGGAACTCGTGGCGACCCTCGGCTCCGGGCGTACCCCCGCCGACCTGCTCGCCGCACTCGACGCCGCTCCCGGTGCCGACCCGATCCTGGCCGGTCATGTCGCCGTCGACCCCGGCAGATTCCCGCCGCGCCCAAGGCTCGGATTCCCCGGCCTCGGCCTGGTCGGCGCCGGTCTGCGTGCCAATTCGCCCTACACCGCGCTGGCCGGACTCCTGCCGCGCGGCGGCGGCGACGCCGACTGGTTGCGTTCCTTCGGTCAGGCGCTGGCCGACCCGAGCGGCTGGGTGCGCCACCCCGCGACCTGGATAGTCGGCGCCGACGCGGCAACGGGTGCGCGAGTTGCCTTCGGAGCGGGTGACACTCGCATCGCGACGGCAGGCAGATCGGTCGACGCCGGTGCGCAGGCGGTCGATCTGGGTGATGCGATCGCCGCGTCCTGGGCCATTCCCGGTTGGTTCCCGCCTGTGCGAATCGGCGGCAAGAACTACGTCGACGGCGGTTCGGTGTCGTCGGTGTCGGCCGATCTCCTTGTGCCACTCGACCTCGATGAGCTGGTGATCATCGCGCCGATGACATCCGAGGGCGGCGCACCGGCCACCGGCCTGAACCGGGTCGAACGCCTGCTCCGTACGCAGATGACCCGCGGACTCGATCGCGAAGTCGCGCTGCTGCGCGCCGCGGGCACCCGCGTGATCCGCGTCGAACCGGGTCCCGAGGAACTCGCCGCCATGGGCCCGAACTTCATGGATTCGGCGCGGCGCCCGGCCACCATCGCCGCCGCCCGTCGCAGCGCCGCCACCCGGGTCGCCGACGCCCTGCGCGCTTCCACGCTCGCGAACCGGCCCGCATGATCCGCCCGGCTCAGCGGCGGCGCCGCACCCGATCTCCTGGATCAACTCGGTCACCGGCGGATGCGCGCTGCTTCGCTGTCGGGTCGCCGGTCTCGGATTTCGTCAGCTCGCGCGTCGGGATCGGCGCACCACTCGTTTCGTTCGAAGGAGAAGTCGTATGAACCGCCAGCACGAAGTTGTTGTGATCGGAGCGGGAGTTTCCGGCATCTGCGCGGCGATCAAGTTGATCGAGGCCGGGATCGAGGATGTGGTGATCGTCGAGAAGGCCGCAACCTTCGGCGGCACGTGGCGGGCCAACACCTATCCCGGCTGTGCCTGTGATGTGCCGTCCGGCCTGTACTCGTTCTCCTTCGCGCCGAACAGCGAGTGGTCGCGGCTGTTCGCGACCCAGCCCGAGATCCTCGACTACGTCGACCGGGTGGCGCGCGAGCACGGGCTGGCCGAACACACCCGCTTCGGGGTGGAAGTGGTCGGTTCGCGGTTCGACGAGGCGGCGCAGCTGTGGCGGCTGGAAACCAGCGAGGGCCCGCTGAGCGCGCGCTTCGTCGTGTCGGCCGCGGGTCCGTGGAACGAACCACGCCTGCCCGAGATTCCGGGTCTGGCCGAATTCCCCGGCGAGGTCTTCCATTCCGCGCGCTGGAACCACGACTACGACCTGCGTGGCAAGCGGGTCGCGGTGGTCGGGTCCGGTGCGTCCGCGGTGCAGTTCGTGCCCGCGATCCAGCCCGAGGTCGCCGAACTGCACCTGTTCCAGCGCACCGCGCAATGGGTGCTGCCGAAACTCGATCACCGCGTGCCCGGCTTCGAGAAGAAGGTGATGCGCCGATTCCCGTTCGCGCACAAGGCCTTGCGCTCGACCGAGTACGCGCTGATGGAAGGACTCGGGGTGGCGTTCCGGCATCCACGGCCGCTGATGCAGACCGTGCAGGCCGTGGGTTCGGCGTATCTGCGTGCCGTGGTGCGTGATCCGGCGCTGCGGGCGAAGCTGCGGCCGGACTACCTGCTCGGCTGCAAGCGAATCCTGTTCTCCAACAGCTATCTCCAGTCGCTGACCAAGAGCAATGTCGACGTGCACGCCACCGGGGTCGCCGAATTCCGTGGCAACACCGTGGTCGGCGCCGACGGCACCACCGCCGAGGTCGACGCCGTCATCCTCGGCACCGGCTTCCACATCCTCGACACCCCGCTGGCCGACATCGTGCGCGGCGCCGACGGCCGTACGCTGGCCGAGCATTGGAAGGGCTCACCCGAGGCCTACCTCGGCACCGTCACCACCGGTTTCCCCAACGCCTTCACCGTGCTCGGCCCCAGCCTCGGCACCGGCCACTCGTCGGCGTTCGCCATCCTCGAAGCCCAGGTCGCCTTCCTCGTCTCGGCGATCGAGCGGGCCCGCCGCGAAGGCTGGGCGGCGCTGGACGTGCGTCCCGAGGTACAGGCGCGCTACGTCGACCAAGTACAAACCGCGCTGGCGAGCACCGTCTACAACGCGGGTGGTTGCCACAGCTATTACATGGATGCCAACGGCCGCAACAGTTTCAGCTGGCCCTGGTCCACCGGGGAGCTCACCACCCGGGTCAGTGCGTTCGACCCCGCGGACTTCACCATCACCGACGTGACCGTGTCCGCGTGAGCGCTTCCATCGCACGCCCGTCGAGCGCCACCGGCTGCGCGACACACACATCGACCACCAGACGAGAGGCCACACAATGAGCTACCCACGGATCGATCTCGCGGGCGCGACGATCGCGATCACCGGCGCCGCGCGCGGCATCGGGCTGGCCACCGCCCGGGCGTTCGTCGAGGCGGGCGCCTATGTCGCGCTCGGTGACCTCGACGAAGCCATGGCCGTGCAGGCCGCCGCCGAACTCGGCGACCACGCGATGGGCCACGTGCTCGACGTCACCGACAAGGCTTCCTACGCGGCGTTTCTCGAGGCGACCGCCCGGTGGCACGGCCCGCTCGACGTGCTGGTGAACAATGCCGGCGTGATGCCGAACGGCCCGTTCCTGGAGCAGTCCGACCGGATCGACCAGCTCACGATGGACGTCAACGTCTTCGGCGTCATCCACGGCATGCGGCTGGCCATGCCCGCGATGGTCGAGCGCGGCTACGGTCACGTCGTGAACGTCGCCTCGCTGGCGGGCAAGTTCCCGCTCAAGGGCCTGGCCGTGTACAACGCCAGCAAGTACGCGGTGGTCGGCCTGACCGCCGCTACCAGGCTGGAAATGGATGGCACCGGTGTCAGCGTGAGCGCGGTCCTGCCGTCGGCGGTGCGTACCGAACTCAGTTCCGGCATCGACTACGGCATCCTGCCCGCCGTCGATCCCGAGGACATCGCCGCCGCTGTTGTCCGCTCCGTCAGGACTCGGGCAGCCGAGACCGCGGTGCCCGGCTATGTCGGACTGATGGCGAACGCGTCCGGTTTGGTGCCGGAGCCGGTATTGCGGGCCTTGCGCAAGGTGGCGCACGACGACGCCGCGATCAACGGCGTCGACGACAGTGTGCGGCGGGTCTACCTGGACCGCATCGAAAAGCAGTGAGCGGCGGGTAGACCGGGATCACTCCCGCTCGTGCAGGACCTGATCGACCAGTCCGTACTCGAGCGCGGTCTCGGCCGTGAACACCCGGTCGCGGTCGGTATCGCGGCGCAGGGTTTCCGGGGTCTGGCCCGTGTGCTTGGACAGGATCGCCTCGATCGCCGCGCGCATCCGGACGATCTCGTCAGCTTGCAGGATCAGGTCGGGGATGGTGCCCTGGCCGCGAGTCGCCGGTTGGTGCAACACGATTCGGGTGTGCGGGAGCATCGCGCGATGACCGGCCGCGCCACCGGCGAGCAGGACGGCTCCGACGGCGATCGCCTGGCCGACACAGGTGGTGTGCACCGGCGCCTTGATGAAGCGCATGGTGTCGTACACGGCGAGCATGGCGGACAGGTCGCCGCCTTCGCAGTTGATGTAGAGGCTGATCGCCTGGCCGGGACTGTCGGATTCGAGGTGCAGCAGCTGGGCGATGAGCGCGTTGGCGACGCCGGAGTCGATGGGGGTGCCGAGGTAGACGATGCGTTCGCTGAGCAGGTGCGAGTAGATGTCGGTGATTCGCTCACCGCCGCCGCGATGCTGCGACACCACATTGGGAATCGTGTAGGTCATGAGATCACTGCCCGCCTCTCCGTGTATTTCTGCCTGATTCGTCTGCCTCGTGGATCGTGTCGGCGGCAGGCGGTTGTGCTGTTACCCGTGTGCGTGCGCAATCAGTGGCGGCTGTCGGTGCGGGAGATAGTTTCATGCGGTGATTCCGATGCGGTGGCGGTTCGGGACGACCTGATCGAAGGATTCGACGATGTGGTCGATGAACCCGTACTCGAGGGCCTGGGGTGCGGTGAACCAGCGGTCGTGCAGCGAGTCCTCGTAGACGCGGTCGAACGGCTGGCCGGTGTCGCCGGCGATGAGGCCCAGCACGGTGTCGACGGTGTAGCGCAGGTCATCGGCCTGCACCTCCACCTCCACCGCGCTACCGCCGATGCCCGCCGAGCCCTGGTGCATGAGGACGCGGGCGTGCGGCAGGGCGTACCGCTTTCCCGGTGCACCGGATGAGAGCAGGAATTGACCTGCACTGCAAGCCAATCCGAGCGCCAGGGTGGACACCTCGCACGGAACGAGGCGCATCACGTCGCGGATCGCCAGCATCGACGGCACCGAGCCGCCGGGGGAGTGGATCCACAGCGAGATCCCGGCCTCGGGGCTCTGGGCGCCGAGGGTGAGTAGTTGGGTGATGAGCAGGGTGCCGTTGTCGTCGTCGAGGGGGCCGTCGAGGACGAGGATTCGGCGGCCGAACAGTTGTTCGCGGGCTCGCCAGCTGAACATCGGGGTCTTGTCGTCGTGTGCCATGGGTCCACGGTGCCTCGCGCACACCCCCGCGCGCCGCCATTGCTGCCCCCAGCAGATCCGCTCACAGCAGCGAGGTCGGTCGCCCGAAGCTCCAGCGCAGGCGCGGGCCTCGGGCGGGCTCCGGACAGGGAAAAGGGCCCGGTGTGGCGAAATCGCGGCACCGGGCCCTTCGGTCGAACTACTTGGCGTCGAATTCCCGTGCGCGCAAGGAGCGTTCGATGCCCGCTCGGCCCTCGGAGACCAGGCGGTACAGGGCGGGTGGGTGGTCGCCTGCCAGGAACTCGTCGGCCTTGGTGACGGCTTCCTCGCTGATCGCCCAGTGCGGGTACAGCCCGATCACGACGGTCTGGGCGACCTCGCTCGAGCGGCGGTCCCAGACGGCGGGGATCTCGGCGAAGTACTTGTCCACGTACGGTGCGAGCACCGCACCCTGACCGGCCGGGGCGAACCCGCCGACGATGGCGCGGGCGGTGATGTTGGGCACCGAGTCGTCGCCCATCACCGTGTCCCACGCCTGCGCCTTGACCTCGGGGATCGGGCGTGCGGTGGCCGCGGTGGCGGCCTGGCGTTTACCTGCCGCGGTCGGGTCGCCTTGCAGTTCGGCGTCGATGGTCGGCGAGGCCGGACCGTCGGCGTCGATCCGGCCCGCGGCGGCCAGCGCGGTGATGATGCGCCAGCGCAGGTCGGTGTCGACGGTGAGACCGGGCAGACCGGCCGCCGCCGGGTCGGCGTCGAGGAGCCGCGCCAGCACCTCGACGTGGCGCGATTCCAGCTTCGCCCCGGTCAGTGCGTTGACGAAGGCGAGCTGATGGTCCGAACCCGACTCGGCGGCGCGGGCCAGCTCGAGCAGCCGGTCGGCGTATGCCGCCCAGCCTTCCTGCTCTGCCCACGCCGGATCGGCGTAGCTCGAGATGGCGGTGTTGGCCTGCATGAGCAGTCGCTGCACCACCCCGATCTCGGACTCGGAGCCGATCCCGCGCTGCACGAGCGCCACGAAATCGCGGGCCTTCATCTCGGCCTGGCGGGTCATCTCCCAGGCGGCCGACCAGGCCAGCGTGCGCGGCAGCGAGTCGGCGATGTCACCGACGCGCTGCACGACCACGTCGAGCGAATCGGCGTCCAGACGCAGCGAGCAGTAGGTGAGGTCGTCGTCGTTGACCAGAACCAGCGCACCGCGCGGCACGCCGACCAGCTCGGGCACCTCGGTGCGCCCGGTGGCGTCGAGGTCGAGTTCGACCCGGTCGGTACGCACCAGCTTGCCGTCGACATCGTCGTAGACACCGATCGCGATGCGGTGCACGCGGTACTCGCCCGCACCGGGCGCGGCACCTTCCTGCACGACCGCGAAGCTCGAGAACGTGCCGTCCGCCGCGACGACGAAATCGGGGCGAAGGATGTTGAGGCCGGTGGTCTTGAGCCACTGCGCACCCCAGTCCGACAGGTCACGACCCGAGGCCTTCTCCAGCGCCGCGAGCAGATCGTCGAAAGTGGCGTTGCCGTAGGCATGTTCGGCGAAGTAATCGCGCAGCCCCGCCAGGAACGGCTGGAGTCCTACGTAGGCGACGAGCTGCTTGAGCACCGAAGCGCCCTTGGCGTAGGTGATTCCGTCGAAGTTGACCTCCACCGCGTGCAGGTCGGGGATGTCGGCGGCGATCGGGTGGGTCGAGGGCAGCTGGTCCTGGCGGTAGGCCCAGGACTTCTCCACATTCGCGAAAGTGGTCCAGGCGCTGGTGTATTCGGTGGCCTCGGCCTGGCACAGTACCGAGGCGAAGGTCGCGAACGACTCGTTCAGCCACAGGTCGTCCCACCACTTCATGGTGACCAGGTCGCCGAACCACATGTGCGCCATCTCGTGCAGCACGGTCTCGGCGCGACGCTCATAGGACGCGCGGGTCACCTTGGACCGGAACACATAGTCCTCGAGGAAGGTGACAGCGCCGGCGTTCTCCATCGCGCCCGCGTTGAACTCCGGCACGAACAGCTGGTCGTACTTGCCGAAGGCGTACGGCACGCCGAAGTTGTTGTGGTAGAACTCGAAACCCTGTTTGGTCTCGGTGAACAGCCGTTCGGCGTCCATGTGGTCGGCCAGCGACGCACGGCAGTACAGGCCCAGCGGGATCTCGCCACTCGCGTCGGTGAAGGTGTCGGACCACTTCGCGTACGGACCCGCGATCATGGCAACCAGGTAGGTGCTCATCCGCGGGGTGGTGGCGAAGGTGTGGCGCACGACCGCGCCGATCTCGTGCTGCTCGATATCGGCGCCGTTGGAGATCACGGCCCAGTCCTCGGGCGCGGTGGCGACGATGTCGAAGGTGGCCTTGAGATCGGGCTGATCGAAGCAGGCGAACATCCGCTTGGCATCGGCGGTCTCGAACTGCGAGTACAGGTACACGTTGTCGTCGGTCGGATCCACGAAGCGGTGCAGACCCTCACCGGTGTGCGAGTACTCGCAGTCGGCCTCGACCACCAGCTCGTTGTTCTCGGCCAGCCCCGGCAACGCGATCCCGGTCGACTCGTCGTAGGAGCTCACATCGAGCGCGACGCCGTTGAGCACCGCCGACCGCACGCGCGGCGCGACCAGATCGATGTAGGTGTCGGCACCGGGGGTGGCGGTGAAGCTGACAGTGGTCTTCGACCCGAAGGTGTCGGACACCTCGGACCCCGCTCCGCGCGGCTGATCGGTGAGGTCGAGTTCGATCCGGTAGTTCTGCACGGCCACTACGGCCGCGCGTTCGACCGCCTGGTCGCGGGTGAGATTCGGGGCGGACATTGATCTCCTTCGTCGTCGACGAACACGGCACGGTAGTTCGGCGTCCACAATGCCACTTGCCGTCGGCCCCCGCTCACGAGTTTCGCGCCCACGCCGGCGTGACGGTCGTGCGGCCACCCTCCGGCCGTGGCGCGGATCACGAGGAGAGCGACCGACTCCGCGTCGCGGTGACCAGGCGTGATTCGGCCCTCGGGGCCGTCTGTACAGTTCGTACATACTCAGTATGTAGACGACCCATGATTCGGAGGCTCGACGTTGAAGCATGTGCACGCCGGGAAAGTTCGTGACCTCTACGAGGACGGCGATACCCTGCTGCTCGTCGCGTCGGACCGGGTCTCGGTCTACGACGTGGTGCTGCCGACGCCGATTCCCGACAAGGGCGCGCTGCTGACGCAGCTGTCGAACTGGTGGTTCGAGTACTTCACCGGAATCCCGAATCACGTGGTCTCGGCGACCGACGTGCCCGCGGAGTTCGCCGGCCGCGGGATTCGGGTGAAGCCGTTGAAGATGCTGGCTGTCGAGTGCATCGCGCGGGGATATCTGACCGGGTCCGGACTCAAGGAGTACCAGCGGTCGGGGACCGTGTCGGGGATCGCGCTGCCCGCGGGGTTGCGTGACGGCGACAAGCTGCCGGAGCCGATCTTCACGCCGTCGACGAAGGCGTCCGAGGGCCACGACGAGGCGATCAGTTTCGCCGATGTGGTGAACCAGGAGGGCCGTGAGGTGGCCGAGAAGCTGCGCGATCTGACCCTCGAGATCTACTCGCGCGGGGCCGAGCACGCGGCGAAGGCCGGCGTGATCGTGGCCGATACGAAGGTCGAATTCGGGTGGGACGGTGACGTTCTCACCCTCGGTGACGAGGTACTGACCTCGGACTCCTCGCGCTTCTGGCCCGCCGACGAGTGGGAGCCGGGTCGAGCCCAGCGCTCCTTCGACAAGCAGTTCGTGCGCGACTGGTCGACCTCCACCGGCTGGAACAAGGAATACCCGGGCCCCGAGATCCCCGCCGATGTCGTCGAAGGCACTCGCCGCAAGTACGAAGAGGCCTACGAGCGCATCACCGGCCAGAAGTGGGCCGGAATCCAGGCGTGACGCGAGCGGCGCCGGTCGACGCACCGGCGCCACCATCGTTCGCCCTTCGAACACGGTGCGGGCCCGGCGTGGTCCTGTGGCGCGTCAGTGCACGGGTGCGTCGACGCCTTTGACCGCGCAGATGTGGTTCATGTTCTCCCTGCCCCAGGCGCCGAGTGCGGCAAGGGCCGCGTTGAGCGACACCCCGCGCTCGGTGAGTGAGTACTCGACTTTCGGGGGAACCTGCGCGTAGACCTCGCGATGGATGATCCCGTCGTGTTCGAGCTCGCGCAGTTGCTGGATCAGCATTTTCTCGGTCACGCCGGGAATCAGGCGTTTCAGGTCGCCGAAGCGCTGGGTGCCGGTGGACAGGGCCCACAGGATCAGCGCTTTCCACTTGCCGCCGACGACGTCGAGCGCGGCGTCGAGTTCGCAGGAATACGGACGCACTCGCTGCTGCATGATGTCCTTACTTACCTTTTGGTGGGTATTGCACTTCATAGTCGGTACTTGTCGATTGTAGCGCAGCAGGCAAATCTAGAAGTGCGTTGCCGAACCGGCAGCAAGAACTTCGACGCAAAGGCAGCTATGACGAATTCAACGGCAGCACAGCGTGTTTCGGTGATCGGCCTCGGTGCCATGGGCACCGCGCTGGCCGAGGCGCTGTTGGCGGGCGGTCATCAGGTGGTGGTGTGGAACCGCACCGCGGCGCGGGCCGAAGCGCTGGTGGCGCAGGGCGCGCGGGTGGCCGCGACCGCGGCCGAGGCGATGGCGGCGGCCGATCTGGTCATCCTGTGTGTTCTCGACGACGCTGCCGTGCGCGAGCACATCGAGCCCGCCGCAGCGCTGGTGCGGGGCCGAACGGTGGTCAACCTGACCACCACGACGCCCGAGCAGGCGCGTGCGCTGGGCAGGTGGGCAGTGGCCAACGAGGTCGAACTGATCGACGGCGGCATCATGGCATCGCCCGAAATGATCGGCGGCGCGGCTTCGCTCGTGATCTACAGCGGGGCGACCGCGGCATTCGATCGTCACCGGTCGGTGCTGGAACTGTTCGGCCGGGCCGAATTCGTCGGCGCGGATCTCGGTGCCGCCGCCATGTACGACCTGTCGATCCTCGGCGGGATGTATGCCATGTTCGCCGCGTTCCGTCAGGGCGGCACGATGGTTCGCACCACCGGCGGCACCGCGGCGCACCTGGCCGCGCTGATGGTCCCGTTCCTGCAGGCGATATCGACCTCGTTGACCGCGCAGGCCGTCGGCATCGACACCCCCGCCGACTACGTGCAGATCCAGAGCGACGAGTTCACCGCCGCCGCCATCGATCTGATCGACAAGGCGGCGGTCGAATCAGGCACGTCCACAGACCTTTTCGGTGTGCTGCGCCGTACGCTCACCGGGCTCTGAGCCGATTCGCGCCGCCACCGAGAGCCGGTGGTGGCGACGAGATCAGCGCGCGGCCTGGTGTTCGGCCGACCGGCGCGGTGGGGCGGTCGGCCGAACGGTCGTTGTCAGGCGGCGACGCGACTCGCGGCGAGCAATGCGTCGACGAAGCCCTCGGCTTTCGCGTCGAAGGCGGCGTAGTGGGTGGTCCGCGCGTCCCCGCTGATCGCCTCGCCGATCACGAGATTGCCTTCGGCGTCGAGACTTTGGGGCTGCTCCTCGGCATCGGGAAGCAGGCCGACCCGCGAGTCGGCGAAACCGCTGTAGTAGGCCAGGCCCTCGTTGAGCTGGGCTTCCAGTAGCTGCTGCATGCCGGGGATGATCGCGTCATCGGCTGTCGCTCCGGCCAATCCGAGCCACAGGATGCGCTTGCCTGCCAGCCGCGGCGTGCTGCGGCCGTAGGCGAAACCGTAGTTCCATACGGCGTCGATCCAGCCTTTGAGCAGGGCGGGCACACTCTGCCAGTAGACCGGGAACACCACGACCACAATGTCTGCGGCCAGCATGCGCCGCATGTGCGCCTCGGCGGTGGGGGAGTAGATCTTGTCGCGGTTGCCCCACTCGGGCTGGTCGGCGACGGTCATCCGCGGGTCGAAGTTCTCGGTCTGCAGATCGAGGAAATCGACCGTGTACCCGGCGGCGGTGAGGCGGCCGACGGCGCGGTCGGCGACATGGGCGGACAGCGAGTCGGAGCGGTGATGGCCCAGGACCACGAGCGCGGTGGGACCCGTTGCCGAGGGATCGGTGGTGCTCGATCCGGTGGTGGTCAGGTCGGCGGTGGCAGTCGTGGTGGCGGCGGACTGGGTCACGGTGAGCTCCTGTTCGATCGGGTGCGGGCTGGTCGGCCCGGTCGCTTCAGTCAACCGTGGATCGCGTGGACGATCTATGGGCGATCATCTCCAGTCGATAGGAATTCGTCTACGCTGGTGGAGTGGACCCGTTGAGTTCGTTGCTGAGCGGCATTCGTGCCGAAGGATCGGTCGTGGCCCATGCGGTACTGCGACCACCGTGGACGATTCGTTTCGCCGACCGTGCTCCCTTGATCATGGTGACGGTGCTGCGTGGCGGCGGCACCCTGGTGCTCGCTGACGGATCACGCACGACTCTGATCGCCGGTGACACCGCGCTCGTGCAAGCGGGTGAGCCCTTCCATCTGGCAGACACGCCCGCCGCGCTCGGCCGTCCACACGAGCGCTACGAGCTGTCCTGTTTCGTGCCGGACGGCTTCGGTCCCACCGACATCAGTTGTGCGACATCGGAATTGATCGTCACGCCGGCGACAACCGGTGCGCCCGGCGAGACTTCGCTGCTCGTCGGCGCCTATCGGGCATCGGGGCGACGCCACGAACGGCTGTTGCGAGCGCTACCGCAGGTGATGGTGGTCCACGAAGACCCGGAAATGTGTTTGTGGCTGGAACAATCCGCCGCCGACGCGGTCCGGTTCAGCGCGGGCTCGCAGGCGCTGATGGACCGGCTGCTGGACTGGGCGCTGGTCTGCACGCTGCGCTCCTGGCTGGCCGAACAGCAGCATTGCGCGCCCGCCTGGTACCGGGGGATGGCCGACCCGATCGTCGGCCCGGCGCTCACCGCCATCCACGACCGGCCGTTCCACCGCTGGACCGTGGCGAGCCTGGCCACCGAGGCGGCGGTCTCGCGCGCCCTGTTCGCTCGGCGCTTCACCGAGGTGATGGGCGAACCGCCACTGGCCTACCTCACCGAATGGCGCATGGCCGAAGCCGAAGAGCTGCTCGCCGACCCCGCGCGCAGCGTCGCCCAGGTGGCCACCACGGTCGGCTATTCCGACGCCTTCGGCTTCAGCGCGGCCTTCAAACGACTCCGCGGGACGAGTCCCACCGAGTTCCGGGCCGCGCTGGTGTAGGGCGGGCATCGTGTTCGATGCCCGCCCTGTGTACCCGCCGGCAGGTGGGTCAGTTCCTCGGTGTGAGCAGGACCAAGGGGATCTCGCGCGTCGTTTTCGTCTGATAGTCGGCGTAGCCCTTGTAGGCCTCGGTGACCCGAGGCCACAGTGCCGCGCGTTCGTCGGGGGTGGCGACGTGGGCTGTCATCGGGCGCACGGGGCCGTTGCGCAGTGACACCTCGACGTTCGGGTTGTCGCGCAGGTTCACGAACCACGAAGGATGGGTGGGGTCGCCGCCGCGGGAGGCGACGATGACGATCGTGTCGCCGTCGATGATCGGCGCGGTCAGCATGACCTTGCGCGGCTCGCCGGATTTGCGGCCGATCGTGGTGAGTTGCAGGGACGGCATCCCGAAGAACGAGTTGCCGAGGCGTCCGCCGGTCACCGTGAGCAGGGTGCGGTGGACTCTGTTCATGATCTTCAGCTGCAGGTCGCTGGGCATAGCTGAAATCTACCCCGATCTCAGTGCAGCTGATCGGTGAGGCGGTCGAGGAAGGGGCGCTGGCCTTTGCCGAGCTTTTCCCGCGCCGTGGCGGGGTCGAACCAGTCCGCCCGGTCGATCTCGGGGAATTCCGCGACCTTGCCCGACCGTGGCGGCCACTGCATCTCGAATGTGCCCGGCACGACATCGGCCGGGTCGAGATCGCCCTCGACCGCCCACACGGTGAGGTACTTGCGTCTGGCCCCGCTGCGATAACTCACCTCACCGAGGTCGATCCACTCGCCCTCGGGTACCGGCAGCCCGAGTTCCTCGGTGAACTCCCGCCCGGCGGCGTCGCGCGCGGACTCTTCCTCGGACAGATACTCGCCCTTGGGAATCGACCACGCCGAGGCGTCCTTCTTCGCCCACAGCGGCCCGCCCATGTGCCCGAGCAGGACCTCGATTCCGGCCTCGACGCGGCGATACACCAGCACGCCCGCACTGAAAACGTCCGTCATCGGAGCGAGTCTGCCAGGCGCCTGCTCGCGCGACGTCGCCAGCCTGGGTGACCGCGAAAGCGAGCTGTACACCACCGAATTCGGGGTCGGGCGACAGCTCCTGATATCACGCGTCGCCCGCTCGCAGACGTGCGGCGCGCAGCAACAGGTAGTCGCGTTCCGGCACGCTGGCGGTCTGTCTGGCCGCCCGCTGGTATTCGCGCACGGCCGCAGCCTGCTCGCCTGCCATTTCGTGAAGATGCCCGCGCACGGCGGCGAGGCGGTGCGATCGCGCCAGCGGCTCGGCGACGCTGTCGGCTACCGCCAGCCCCGCTACCGGACCGTGCACCATCGCGGTGGCGACCGCGCGGTTGAGGGTGATCATCGGATTGGGGGTCAGACGTTCGATCATGTTGTAGAGCAGCAGGATTCGCGTCCAGTCGGTGTCCTCGGGGCATCGGGCCTGCGCATGCAGAGCCGCGATGGCGGCCTGCATCTGATAGAGACCCGTCAGCCCGGCAGGCATGGTCGCGGTGAGCAGGCGAAGACCCTCGGTGATCTGGGTGCGGTCCCAGCGGGAGCGGTCCTGCTCGGTGAGCGGGATCAGTTCGCCGTGCGCACCGGAGCGGGCGGCGCGCCGGGCATCGGTGAGCAGCATCAGCGCGAGAAGACCGGTGACCTCGGCGTTCTCCGGGAGCAGCGTGCGCAGCGCACGCGTGAGCCGGATCGCTTCCGCCGACAGGTCCCCGCGACGCAACCCCGTTCCGGCGGTGCTGGTGTGCCCCTCCGTGAAGATCACGTACAGCACCTGCAGCACCGCGCTCACCCGGGTGCTGTCGTGCGCGCCGTCGGCGAACGGCCGATCCGATTCGGCCAGACGCTTCTTCGCCCGCGAGATACGTTGACCCATGGTCGATTCCGGGACGAGGAAGGCCGCCGCGATCTCGGCGGTACTCAGGCCGCCGACCGCCCGCAGTGTCAGGGCCACCGCTCCGGCGGGCGGCAAGTCGGGATGGCAGCACAGGAAGTACATGTCGAGGGTGTCATCGCGACCGACCGCCTCGACGGGCACATCCCGCACGAAAACCGTGGTCTCCCTGCGTCGCCGCGCCACCTCGGCGCGCACCGCGTCGGCCATCCGCCGCTGCGCGACCTGGATCAACCAGCCGCGCGGATTGTCCGGAAGTCCGTCGCGATCCCACTGGGTCGCCGCCGCGAGCAGCGCGTCCTGCACCGAATCCTCGGCGAGGTCGAAATCACCGAAGCGGCGGACCAATACGCCGAGGACCTGCGGCGAGAGTTCACGCAGCAGGTCCTCGATACGCGCAGTCAGCGTCTCGCCTCAGGCCACGTCGGGCGCGCTCATGATCTGGCGCACCTCGATGTATTCCCCGATCGGCTTGCCACCGGGGCCCGGTGCCGCGGAGGCCTGCGCGGCGATCTCGACCGCGCGCTCGACAGAATCGACATCGACCACCCAGAAACCGGCCAGGAACTCCTTGGTCTCCGGGAAAGGCCCGTCGGTCACGACCGGCGCCGAGCGACCGTCGGAGCACACGATCATCGCCTGATCGGGTGCGGCCAGGCCCTGCGCGTCGACGAGTTCGCCCGCGGCGGCGAGTTGTTCGCCCAGCGCCCGCTGGAAGTCGATATGGGCGGCGATGTCCTCGGGTGCCCACTCCGGCAGCGGGATGTCGCAGTAGGCGGTCTCGGAATAGGTCTTGACCAGCATGAATTTCATGGTTCGGCTCCTGCTCGCTGCGCCCTCGCGGCGCGTTCGACGGTTGGTCGGAGCCGATGAGCAGTCTTCGACACAACGATCGCTGTGAAGTGGATCACAGCGGGATGCCCGGGTCTGCCAGCCGGTCGGGGTCGACGGGCTCCGCCGATCCGATCAGCTGCTTGATCCGGTCGGTCACATCCCACACATTGACGTTCATCCCCGCGCGCACCCTGTTCTGCGTGTCCAGCCAGAACGCGACGAATTCGCGCTCATCGAGATCGCCACGCACCACCACCCGCACGTCGTCGCCGCGTCCGACATAGCCGGAGTACTCCATCCCGACGTCGTACTGATCGCTGAAGAAATACGGAAGCCGGTCATAGACAGCCGCTTTGCCCAGCATCGTCTTCGCGGCAACGGCGGGCTGATTCAGCGCGGTCGCCCAGTGTTCGATGCGGATCGGCCGGTGCAGCAGCGGATGGTCCTGCTCGGCGATATCGCCCACCGCCACCACATCGGGGTTGCTGGTGCGCAGGGCGGCGTCCACCAGCACGCCGCCGTCGACCGCCAACCCGGCCGCCGTGGCCGCCTCGATATTGGGCTGCGCGCCCACCGCGACCAGCACCGCCTGCGCGGGCACCACGGTGCCGTCGCCGAGCTGCACGCCGGTCGCCTCGTCCTCCTCGGTGAGGATGGCGTCGACGGAGGTGTTCGTGCGCAGGTCGACGCCGTGAGCGCGATGCAGATCGGCGTAGAACGCGCCCATCTCCGGGCCGAGCACCGTGACCAGCGGCAGATCGGCCGTCTCGATCACCGTCACCTCGACACCCTTGGCGCGGGCCTGCGCGGCGACCTCGAGACCGATCCACCCGGCCCCGATGATCACCAGGCGCCGGTCGGTGCGCAGTATCTCGAGCAGCGCGTTCGAATCGCCGATCGTGCGCAGCGTGTAGACGTTGGGGGCATCGGCGCCGGGAATGTCGAGCGTGCGGGCTCGCGAACCGGTGGCGAGAGCCAATTTGTCGTAGTCGAGCGTGGAACCGTCGGGCAGTGTCACCGTCTTGGCGATCGGATCGAACGCGGTCGCGGTGGTGCCCAGTCGCAGGTCGACGTGGTGATCCCGGTACCAAGCAGCCGGGTCGACGGTGAAATCGGGCAGTTGCTGGGTGCCCGCCAGGTGCTGTTTCGACAGTGGCGGGCGCTCGTACGGCAGCTCCTCTTCGGCGGCCAGCAGAGTGACGCGGCCGTCGAAATCGTTGGCGCGCAGGGCTTCGGCGATCTTCGCTCCGCCCAGACCTCCACCGATGACGACGAAATGCTGATTCGAGCTCATGAACGGACCCCTTCTCGCGGACGACCCGGACTCCTCGCAACCCGAGCTTAGTGCGCGTTTTCACCCACGGGAACGATTCCGGCGGTGATGCGGTTGCACCAATCGGTGGGGCGACCCGGCCCACCGCAGCTGACCCGAGAGGAACCCATCGTGAGCGAGCAGGCCACCAAGGATGTCGCCGATTTCTGGTTCGACCCGCTGTGCCCGTGGTGCTGGATCACCTCGCGGTGGATCCTGGAGGTCGAGAAGGTGCGCGATATCGAAGCGCGCTTCCACGTGATGAGCCTGGCGGTGCTCAACGAGGGCAAAGAGGGCCTGCCGGAGCGGTATGTCGACATGATGGCTGCCGCGTGGGGCCCGGTGCGGGTCGTCACCGCCGCTGGTCAGAAGTACGGCGACGAGATCCTGTCCCCGCTCTACACGGCGCTGGGCACCCGGATCCACGACCGCAAAGCCGAGTACGAGCGCGAGACGCTGCAGGAGACCTTCGACGCGGTCGTCGCCGACGCGCTCGCCGAACTGAACCTGCCCGCCGAACTCGCCGAGGCCGCGACCAGTACCGACTACGACGAGGCGTTGCGGGCCAGCCATCACGCGGGCATGGACAAGGTCGGCCCCGATGTCGGCACGCCGACCATCCACATCAACGGGACTGCCTTCTTCGGGCCGGTGCTCTCGCGCATCCCGCGCGGCGAGGACGCGGGCAAGGTGTGGGACGGCGTGGTCGCGCTGGCCTCGTACCCGCACTTCTTCGAGCTCAAGCGCACCCGCACCGAGGACCCGGTCTTCGACTGAGCATGCGGTCGGGGGTGCCCGCAGCGGGCACCCCGACCGATCAGACCGGCTTCGGCGGCAACGCGGGCGGCGTCGAATTCAGCGGATACCCGCCGTGCGGCGGGATCATGCCGGGACGCGGCGCACTCGGACGCCAGAACATCGGGCCCGGCCTGCTGCGATCGCGCAGCGCCCACATCCGCCAGGTGAGCACCGGGTGGCTGGCCATCGCGTTGACCAGCCAGATGAAACCACCCCGGTCGAGCGCGGCACGGTCGGCCATCTCGTCGACACCGACATCGGTGTTGAGGTACTTGCCCGCGGCGAGCGTCGCCATCGCGGTGGACGCGCCGTGCGGCCGGAAACAGAAGCCGTGATTGTCGGCGGTGTACTCCTGGGCACGGATCAGCGACGACCCGAGTATCGGCAGCCACGGTGCGACGAACATGCCCAGCTGGCGCCAATAGGAGACGTGACCAGCGGCGATATGGCCGACTTCATGCCCGATGATGAACGCGAGTCCGTCGGGCTCACGCGCCGCGCCGCCGATTTCGAACAGGTCGCTGTAGACCACGACGAACCGGCGGAACCCGTGGCCCGCGGCGAACGCGTTGATCTGGCCGTTGCCCAGGATGACGTAGGCGTCCGGCGCCTTGTACATCCCGAATCGCGCCGCCGCCTCCTGCACCATCCGGTACCCCTCGGGGAACTGGGTGGGCGACATCTTCACCCCGTTCACGCGCTGGGTCGCGAGATTCAGACCACGACCCGCCCACAGCAGCACCGGCGCGAACAACAGCAGCAGCACATACGGACTGGTGACGATCGAACTGGTCTGCTCCACACCGTGCTCGTCGACGATGGGATCGGCGAACAGCTCGACCGTCATGAGCGCGAGCGCGAGCAGGTACGCGACCGCGGTGATCATGATGACGACGATCAGCAGCGGGATCTCCCACGGATGCCGGGCGGGACGATCCCACGGCAGGAGTCCGCGCGGTCGGAATTGCGGCGGTGCGGGCGGACCGCTCGGCGGGTAGTAGCCAGGGGCGTACTGGCCGGGCGCGACCGGCGGATACGGGCCGGCCTGCGGCTGAGGTGGGCTGTCCTGCGCGGGAAATCCGCCCGTCCGTGGATCGGGCTGGGCCCACGGCGAGGGCGGCGCTGTGTCCTTGTCCAGTGACGGTGTTCGGTCGGGCTGGTGTCCGGTGTGCTCCGGCGGGGAACCTGCCGAATGCGGGGAATGCGGTTCGTGCGGGTGCATGAAACGACTCTAAGCGGGCCTGCGACAATCGCAGCCATGCGCGTTTACCTGGGTGCCGACCATGCCGGTTTCGAACTGAAGAATCACGTCAAGGCTCATCTGCAGGAGGCCGGAGTGGAGGTCGTCGACTGCGGCGCCCTCGAATACGACGCTCTCGACGACTACCCCGCCTTCTGCATCGAGGCGGCCCGACGCACCGTCGCCGATCCGGGCTCGCTCGGCCTGGTCTTCGGTGGCAGCGGCAACGGCGAGCAGATCGCCGCCAACAAGGTCGCCGGCGCTCGCTGCGCCCTGGCCTGGAGCGTCGAAACCGCGGTGCTGGCCCGCGAACACAACAACGCCAACCTGATCGGCATCGGCGGCCGCATGCACTCCACCGCCGACGCGCTGGCCATCGTCGACGCGTTCCTCGCGGCCGCGTGGTCGGACGAGGCGCGTCACCAGCGTCGCATCGACATTCTCGCCGACTACGAGAAGACCGGCATCGCCCCCGAAATCCCCGCGTACTGACGTAGTGCCGGAAGGACATACCCTCCACCGGATCGCCGACCTGCATCAGCAGCGGTTCTCCGGTGGGGTGGTGCGGGTTTCGAGTCCGCAGGGGCGGTTCGCCGAAGGGGCCGCGCTGGTGGACGGGCAGGTGCTGGAGCGGGCCGAGGCCTATGGGAAGCATCTGCTGCATCACTATGCGTCCGGATTGACGGTGCATGTGCATCTCGGGCTGTACGGCACTTTCAGCGAGGCCGAGTTGCCGATGACGGCGCCGGTCGGGCAGGTGCGTATGCGAATGCTGGGGGCCGCAACGGATTTCGGCACCGATCTGCGCGGGCCCACGGCCTGTGAAGTGCTGATGCCGCCCGAGGTGGACGCGCTCACCGCACGCCTCGGCGCCGATCCGTTGCGCTCCGACGCCGACCACGAACGAGCGGGCGCGCGAATCCGGCGCTCCCGCAGGGCGATCGGCGCACTGCTGATGGACCAAGCCCTGATCGCCGGTGTCGGCAACGTCTACCGCGCGGAAGTCCTTTTCCGCCACGGCATCTCGCCCTTCCGCCCCGGCACCTCGATCACCCCCACCGAATGGGACGCGCTCTGGGCCGACCTGGTCGACCTCATGCCGATCGGCGTCACCACCGGCCGTATGCACGTGGTTCGCCCCGAACACGACACCGGCGCACCGTCTTACACCAAAGACCGCCCCCGCACCTACGTCTACCGCCGCCAGGGCGAACCCTGCCGAGTCTGCGCCACTCCCATCGCGCACAAGGTCATGGAAGCCCGAAACCTCTTCTGGTGCCCCACCTGCCAGCCCCGCTGACAACCGCCGGCGTGATTTCCCGCCGGTGTGCGAGCATGATCGGATGACGCAACCCGGGCCGGAATATCATGGCGCCGATGGTGATCCGCGCTACCCGTCACCGCGCAAGTTACGCAACGTAGCGGCCAACCTCGCCGACATCGTGCTTCCCTACAGTGTGGTCGTTGTCGCGTTCGTCGCTGTTGTGCTGCTCGTCGGTCACGACTGGATGCTCGACATGGATGACCAGGCCCCGGTGATGTTCGGGTCCATGATCTTCCTGGTGATCCTGCTGGTGACCAACGCCACGGTGCTGCCGAGTGTCTTCGGCGCGACCGTCGGTCAACTTCTGATGGGCCTGAGGTGGATCCGCGGCACGGATGGCCTCGGTCCGAGCGCACGTGACATGTGGCGAGCATTCCGGCAGCACCGCATCGTTTTTCGGCTCGGCGGCGTCGCTCAGTGCGCGCCACTGATCGTCGTGGTGCGCAGATGCGACACCACCGAGGACCGGTCTGCCGTAGCGGTCGACACCCCCGGCCAGGCTGCGGTCACCTATCTCGAACACTGAGCGCACGGTCACGATGCGGGCCATCAACGCGCCGTAACCAGCCGGTGCCCCCCATTCCGAGCACGGACTCCCGCGATGTTACGACTCGATCCGGTCGAAATCGGCTGAGCCGGAACGCGAAGTGCAGGCTTCGCGATCCGACTCAGCCGGCGACCGCCGTTCCCAGTTCGGGGTCGCCCGATTCAGCGAGCGCGAAACGCCGCCCGCCCGCCGATTTCGCCGAGTACATCGCGCGGTCGGCGCGACGCAGCAGGTCGGTGAAATCGCACGTCTTTCCCGGTGGGCAGAACGCGGTGCCCACGCTGGCCGAAACCGGCACGGGGCCCGCGCTCGACCACACCGGGTCGCGCAGTGCGGCGACCACGAGGTGCGCCAACTCGCCGAGGGTGTCGCGGCGGGGATTGGCCGCCACCACGAACTCGTCGCCGCCGTATCGGCAGATCACCGTGTCGGGCGGGCACACCTCACGCAAGCGGTTGGCCAGTTCGACCAGTACCTCGTCGCCGATCGCGTGTCCGTAGCCGTCGTTGATCTGTTTGAAGCGGTCCAGGTCCACCACCAGCACACCGACACCGCGGCTCGGGTCGGCGGCGAACGCGCGCACCCGTTCTTGCAGCAGCGTGCGGTTCGCGAGATCGGTGAGGGCGTCGTGGGTCGCCTCGTGGCGCAAGCGGTGCTGCAGCGCGGCGATCTCCTGTACGCGCAGTGACACTTTCGCCGAGATGTTCTGTTCCTGTTGCGCCAGAGCGCGTTCCTGCAGAGCCTGTGCGTAGCTGTCGATGGCCTGGCTGGCCACCAGCGGCCAGCGGGTCGCCACCAGCGAACCCGGAACCCCCGAGGGGAAGCCGAGCAGCCAGCGACTGGCGTGGGCCAGCATCCTGGTGCGTTCGAACGGCGCCTCGGCCAACCGCGCGCCGAGCTTGCGCGCCTGTGGAACCGGGAACGGTTCGGTCCGAGCCAGGTGCAGCAGCCGCTCGACGATGTCGACGAGCACCGGCTCCAACTGGTGCGGCGCCGTGGAAGAGCCCGGTTCGGCGCATACCGCGCGGGCCCAGGCGCGGGCCATCGCGGCGACCGGTGGCTCGATGTGGACAGTCATCGACATCACCGGCGGTAGGTGGCGACGAACTTGCCACCTCGATCATTCGCACTGCTACGCGGTTGGGTCCACCGAGTTCGGCACACGCTCACCGCCCCCTTTCCAGATACCCCCGTCCGGCAAAAAGGATCCTAGCAAGCCACCCGAGACCGAAAAGTCACGTTCTGCAACGCGTTCTCTGGTCTCTCGCGAATGGCGATCGGGTATGACATCGCTGCAGCGTCTCCGGCGTTACATATTTCCCGAAAAGAAATTTCGTGAGCCGAAACATACAGCGTGATGCCCTCCGCTGGGCGGTGGACGTTGCGTCGCCATGGGTCCCTCCTGGCACGGGGTGCGAGTCGTGACGATGTGGCAGTAGTCGTCACGCGCATTCTCATGGTGGCCTACTCGCCGCCCACGTGCCGGGTTTTTAAGGAAAATTCTCCTATTTAATCCCCCGGTGGAGCAGGCGCCGGCCCCCATGGGCGCATCAACCATCGTCGCCGGGAGGGGGTTTCGGGGATAGGGTCATTAGGCCCTAATCGGGCATGGCGAGGGTTGGTCGCGCGAGGAGTGGGGTACACCGGCGGCCGACACGCATCAATCGGGCAGGCAGGGGCCGGATTGGCATTTTTCGCGCGAGGTTCGGTACAGTCGTGGCGCACACGACATCGTGGCGATCCCATCGATGTCGTATGCCTGCGGGTGTAGTTCAATGGTAGAACCTCAGCCTTCCAAGCTGATGGTGCGGGTTCGATTCCCGTCACCCGCTCAAACATGTATTGCCTCCACGGTGCTCTCGCCGGTGAGGTATCGGGGTGTAGCGCAGCTTGGTAGCGCATCCGCTTTGGGAGCGGAGGGTCGCAGGTTCAAATCCTGTCACCCCGACCATCACCATTCGCCCAGCTCAGGCTTGTAGGAGACGGATGCCCACGCAACGCAAGGTCGCGATCGTCACCGGAGCCGCCCGTGGCATCGGCGCCGCAGTGGCCACGAAGCTCGCCGCCGACGGATACGCCGTCGCCGTCCTCGATCTCGACGAAGCCGCCTGCGCGGGCACCGTCGCCGCCATCGAGGCCGCCGGGGGCGCCGCCCTCGCGGTGGGTGCCGACGTGGCCGACGAAGCGGCCGTCGCCGCCGCGGTGGAGCGGATCGCCACCGAGCTCGGCGCGCCGACCGTGCTGGTCAACAACGCGGGCGTGCTGCGCGACAACCTGCTGTTCAAGATGTCGGTCGACGACTGGGACACCGTCATGAACGTGCACCTGCGCGGTGCCTTCCTGATGACCCGCGCCGTGCAGAAGTACATGGTCGAGGCCAAGTTCGGTCGCATCGTCAACCTGTCGAGCACCTCGGCACTCGGCAACCGCGGCCAGGCCAACTACGCCGCGGCCAAGGCGGGCATGCAGGGGTTCACCAAGACCCTCGCCTTCGAACTCGGCAAATTCGGCGTCACCGCCAACGCGATCGCGCCCGGCTTCATCGAAACCGAGATGACCGCGGCCACCGCCGCCCGGGTCGGCGCGGACTTCGAGGCCTTCAAGGCCGCTGCGGCCGCGCAGATCCCGGTGAACCGGGTCGGCACGCCCGAAGACATCGCCAACACCGCCGCGTTCTTCGTGAGCGAGGGCGCCGGCTTCGTCTCGGGCCAGGTCATCTACGTGGCCGGTGGCCCGAAAGACTGAACGTCGGTCAGGCGCAGCCGAACCGGAAGTCCGCCCGCGCCTCCGTACCCGCGGCCACGGTGACCCGCACCGGCTCGGTGACGGCCAACCCGCAGCCGCCGGGCACCGTCACCACCTTCGCCTCGTAACACCCCGCGGGCAGCGCCACCGTGGCGCGCCCGTCGGCCCCGCTGACCAGCGTCGCGACCACCTGTTTCGCCTCGCACGGCGTCACCTCGATATCGGCCCGGTTCACCGGAACCGGCTCCCGTCCGGTGAACGTCCACGCCGTCAGCGTCCCCGTCCCCTGCGGTGCTGGATCGGCGCTCGCGACACCGCTGACCATGAGCGGAGCGAATACGGACAGAGCGAGAAATGTACGGCGCATGAACCTCTCCTCGTCGATGAGTCGGGTCGTCCGCTGCTGATGGTAGGCCCATCGGGTTGGAAATCCGCACGTCACACCCGGGTTCGACGTTGACGATTCGGCGACGGGTCCCGGCGCCCGGCGTTGCGATGTCGCGTCGACAGGCTCAGTCGGGCACGGGCGTGATGCCCGCGCGTTCACTCCAGACCTGCTCGGCGGGGACGGAGATCGTGGTCATCTCGGGGTAGCGCAGGGCGGAGAGGGTGCCGCCGAAGACGGCGCCGGTGTCCAGGCAGAGGGTGTTGTTGACCCAGGTCAAGGTGTGGACCGGCGTGTGGCCGTAGAGGACCGTGGGGGCGCCCCGATAGTCCTTGGCCCAGTCGTAGCGGACGGGATAGCCGTGTTCGTCGAGCTCACCGGTGGGGGCGCCGTAGAGGGCGAAGGAGCGGGCTCGGCCCGACGTGCTGCCGTGCAGGCTCTCGGGCAGACCCGCGTGGGCCACGACCAGCGCGCCGCCGTCGAGGAGGTAGTGGCTCGGCAGGGTGCCGAGGAAAGCGTGTGCGGCCGTACGGAATTCGAGGTCTTCGTCGGCCAGTTGGGACAGCGACTGTTCGAGGCCGTGCGCGATGCGGACATTGCGGCCGTCGAGGGCGCGCATCAGCTTGTGATCGTGGTTGCCGGTGACGCACAGGGCGGTTCTCGCGGCCACCATCCCCATCACCAGACGCAGCACCCCGGGTGTGTCGGGGCCCCGGTCGACGAGGTCGCCGACGAAGACCACGGTGCGCTCGCCGGGGTGGGCGGCGCCGATCGGTCGGCCGCGGTCGTCACGGTCCAGGACGTAGCCGAGTTCGCCGAGCAGGGTCTCCAATTCGGAGCGGCAGCCGTGGACGTCGCCGATCACGTCGAACGGTCCGGTCAGATCGCGGCGATCGCGGGGGAGGAGCTCGGTGCGGCGGGATTCGGTCATATCCCTTCCATCGTCGTGCAGGGCGGGCCCGCGCCGCAACCGTGTTACCGCGCGGTGGGAATCGCCGAGTCGGGCCAGACCCAATCGGCCACGACCGGGATATCGGCGCCCTGTTCGCGGGTCCAGCGGCGCGCGATCAACCGGGCGTCGACGATCTCCTGGCGCAGACCCGCCGCCCGCTCGCGCAGCCCCGGAACACGGTCGATCACGTCGAGCACCAGATGGAAGCGGTCCAGATCGTTGAGCATCACCATGTCGAAGGGCGTGGTGGTGGTGCCCTTCTCCTTGTAACCGCGCACGTGCAGGTTGGCGTGGTTGGTGCGGCTGTAGGTGAGCCGGTGCACCAGCCACGGGTAGCCGTGGAAGGCGAAGATCACCGGGCGGTCGGTGGTGAACAGGGCATCGAACTCGGCGTCGGGCAGGCCGTGCGGGTGCTCGTCCGCGGGCAGCATGCGCATCAGGTCGACGACATTGACGAACCGAATCCGCAGGTCCGGCAGCCGATCTCGGAGGATCGCCACCGCGGCCAGAGTTTCCAGGGTCGGCACATCGCCCGCGCACCCGAGCACGACATCGGGCGTGGTGCCGGGGTCGTCGTTGTGACACGCCCACTCCCAGATTCCGAGGCCGCGAGTGCAGTGCAGCCCCGCCTCCTCGGCCGAAAGCCAGTCCGGCCCCGGCTGTTTGCCCGCCACGACCACGTTCGCGTAGTGCAGCGATCGCAGGCAGTGGTCGTAGGTCGACAGCAGGGTATTGGCATCCGGCGGCAGATACACGCGCACGATATCGGGGCTCTTGTTCGCCACTACGTCCAGGAAACCGGGATCCTGATGGGTGAACCCGTTGTGGTCCTGACGCCACACATGCGAGGTGAGCAGGTAGTTCAGGCTGGGGATCTTGCGCCGCCACGGCACCGCCGAGCTGGCATCGAGCCATTTGGCGTGCTGATTGAACATGGCGTCGACGATGTGGATGAACGCCTCGTAGCAGGTGAAGACGCCGTGGCGGCCGGTCAGCAGATAACCCTCCATCAGGCCCTCGCACATGTGCTCCGACAGCACTTCGACCGCGCGCCCGACCGTCGACAGATCCACGTCCCAGCGCCCGACTTCCTCCTGCCAGTCGCGTCCGGTCACCTCGAGAATGTCCTGCAACCGATTGCTGACCAGTTCGTCGGGGGCGAAGGTGAGGAAGTTGTGCGGATTGCGGGCGGTGACATCGCGCAGCCAGCCGCCGAGGACCCTGGTGGCCTCGTGCTCACCCGCACCTGGCGACACGACGTCCACGCCGTAGTCGCGCCAGTCGGGTAGGTCGAGATCGCGAATAAGCAAGCCGCCGTTGGCAACCGGGTTCAGGCTCATCGGATTCGCGGGCACCTGCTGGAGCAGGGCCGGTACCGGCGACCCGTCCCGGCCGAACAGTTCCTCCGGCCGATACGACCGCAACCACAGCTCCAGCACCCGCCGGTGCTCGGAGTCGGTGCGCGCGTTCGGCAGCGGCACCTGATGGGCGCGGAACGTGCCCTCCACCCGTTGGCCGTCGACCACCGGGGGACAGGTCCAGCCCTTCGGCGTGTGCATCACGATCATCGGCCAGCGCGGACGTTTCGTGTCCCCGTCCTCGCGGGCCGCCCGCTGGAACTGCGCGATTCGGTCCACGCAGGTGTTCATCGCGGCGGCCATCGCCTGGTGGACCGGTGCGGGGTCGTTGCCGGAGACGATCAGCGGTTCGTAGCCGTAGCCACGGAGCAGCTCGATCAGTTCTTCCTCGGGAACGCGGGCGAGGATCGTCGGATTGGCGATCTTGTACTCGTTGAGCGCGAGGATCGGCACCACCGCGCCATCGCGCCCCGCGTTGAGGAACTTGTTCGCGTGCCAGCTGCCCGCCAGCGGACCGGTCTCGGCTTCGCCGTCACCGACGACGCAGAACACGACGAGATCGGGGTTGTCCAGGGCGGCGCCGTAGGCGTGCAGCAGCGAGTAGCCGAGCTCACCGCCCTCGTGGAAGGACCCCGGCGTCTCCGGCGCGCAGTGGCTCGGCACACCGCCGGGGAAGGAGAACCGATGGAAGAATCGGCGCATGCCGTCGACGTCGCGGGGGATGTCCGGCTCGAGCTGGGCGTAGGCGTCCTCCAACCACGCGCAGGCGTTGGGGCCGGGGCCGCCGTGACCGGGGCCCGCGACATAGACCGCGTTCAGGCCGCGGTCCCGGATCACCCGATTGGCGTGGGCCCACACCAGATTCAGGCCGGGCACGGTGCCGAAGTGGCCGAGCAGGCGCGGCTTGATGTCGTCGGGGACCAGCGGGGTGCGTAGCAGCGGATTGCTCATCAGATAGATCTGGCCGACCGCGAGATAGTTCGACGCCCGCCACCACGCGTCGACGGCGACGAGTTCCTCGCGCGAGAGCGGACCGGGCGCGTCGGTGAGGACGTAGGGCTTCGGGGCGATGGTCTCGCCCTGACCGTCTCCCACATTGTCCGCCGCGGTGTCGCCCACGGTGGTTTCGGTCATCGCGGACTCCTCGAACTCGATGAGGTCACGGCGCCGTCCGCGCCGCGGGGGCCTGCACGGGCGCCGATCGAGGACCGGCGACACCGGTGGAGAAACGCACCGCCGAGCCTACCGTCGTGCCGGTTCCCGACGCCGCAACGGCGGTCGATTACTCTGCGGGCCATGCATTCTCTCGGCAGGATCATCGGAATCGGACTCGTCGCGGCCGCCGCGATCACGACAGCGGCCTGCGGCTCCGACACGGATTCGAGCAGCGCGCCGAGCTCGAGCGCGGCCGGCGGGAGCTCCGCGAGCACAGGTCGCGAATGCACCGCCGACGACGTGAAAGTCAGCGGCGGTTACGGCGAGGCGCCCAAGATCACCATCCCCGACAGCTGTGACCCGCCCAAGACTCTGATCACCAAGGACCTGGTGGTGGGCACCGGGCCGGGCGCGGTGGCCGGCCAGCCGCTGACGATGAACTACGAGCTGGTCACCTGGTCGGACAAGCAGGTACTCGACAGCTCCTTCCAGCGTGGTAAGCCGTTCGGGCTCACCCTCGGCGCGGGCCAGGTCATCCAGGGCTGGGACGAGGGGCTGATCGGCGTGCAGCAGGGCACGCGCAGGCTGCTGATCGTGCCGCCGAACCTCGGCTACGGCGAGGGCGGCAACGGTGTGCCGCCGAACGAGACGTTGGTCTTCGTGACCGACGCCGTGCAGGTCGGCCGCTAGCGGCACCCTCAACCAAACACCGATTGCGCGAGCGCGCAGGCGGTCAACTACCCTGGTCGGGATGCGCATTGTGCGCCGCACCTGGCTTAGCCGTGCCTGACTATGGCGCGTCGCCCCCCTGTGGGGACACCACCATGAACTACGAACCAAGGAGTATGTCCGTGAAGAGCACCGTCGAGCAGCTGAGCCCGACCCGGGTCCGGATCAACGTCGAGGTGCCCTTCGAGGAGCTGAAGCCCGACTTCGACAAGGCCTACAAGGCGCTGGCGCAGCAGGTCAAGATCCCCGGCTTCCGTCCCGGCAAGGCTCCGGCCAAGCTGATCGAGACCCGTGTCGGCCGTGGCGCCGTGCTCGAGCAGGTCGTCAACGACGCACTGCCGAACAAGTACGCCGAGGCCATCCAGACCTCGGAGGTCAAGGTCATCGGCCAGCCCGAGATCGAGATCACCAAGATCGAAGACGGCGAAGAGCTGGCGTTCACCGCCGAGGTCGACGTGCGTCCCGAGATCGCCCTGCCCGACTACTCGGGCATCGAGGTGACCGTCGATTCCTTCACCATCGGTGACGACGACATCGAGGAGCAGCTCACCTCGCTGCGTCAGCGCTTCGGCACCCTCACCGGTGTCGAGCGTGCCGTGGCCGATGGCGACTTCGTGTCGATCGACCTGTCGGCCACCGTCGACGGTGAGGACGTCCCCGAGGCGGCCACCACCGGGCTGTCGCACGAGGTCGGTTCGGGTCAGCTGATCGAGGGCCTCGACGAGGCCGTCATCGGCCTGAAGGCCGGCGAGTCCGCCGAGTTCACCTCCACCCTGGTGGCGGGCGACCACGCGGGCAAGGAAGCCGTGATCACCGTGACCGTGCAGTCGGTCAAGGAGCGCGAGCTGCCCGAGGCCGACGACGAGTTCGCCCAGCTGGCCAGCGAGTTCGACACCATCGACGAGCTCAAGGAAGACCTGAAGGGCCGCGTCGAGCGCGTCAAGAAGGTCGAGCAGGCCGGTTCCATCCGTGACAAGGTGCTCGACACCCTGCTCGAGACCGTCGAGGTCCCGCTGCCCGAGGCCGTCGTCAAGGCCGAGGTCGACGCCGTGGTCCACGACGCCGTCCACGGTTTCGACCACGACGAGGCCAAGCTGGCCGAGGCGCTCGAGGCGCAGGGCTCCTCCCGCGAGGAGTTCGACAAGGACACCCAGGAAGCCGCCGAGAAGTCGGTGAAGACCCAGCTGCTGCTCGACGCCATCGCCGAGGCCGAGAACACGCAGGTCGGCCAGCAGGAGCTGACCGAGCGAATCCTGTTCCAGGCACAGCGTTACGGCATGTCGCCGGAGCAGTTCATCCAGCAGGTGCAGCAGGCGGGCCAGCTGGGCGCGGTCTTCGCCGACGTGCGACGCGGCAAGGCGCTGGCCGGAGTTGTCGGTCAGGTGAAGGTCACCGACTCCGAGGGCAATGTGGTCGACACCACCGAAATGTTCGGTGACCCTGCGGAATCCGCTGACATCGAGCTGGACGAAGCCGCTGCCGAGTAGGTTTCGGCGGCGTGATTTGATTGCGCTGTGAGCGAAGAAGGGCGGTGCCGGGAGTTCGGCGCCGCCCTCCTTCGTTAGTGTTTGTGACGACGAACCGTATTCGTATGGCCGTAGCAATCGGTGAGAAGAGAAGGCAGGTATCCGTGACGATCAACCAGGCAGGGGTCATGACAGCCGCTACCGCTGGACTCAACCTCAGTGATTCCGTATACGAACGGCTGCTTCGCGAGCGCATCATCTTCCTGGGCACCCAGGTCGACGATGAGATCGCGAACAAGATCTGCGCGCAGATCCTGCTGCTCTCGGCCGAGGACGCGACGAAGGACATCGCGCTCTACATCAACTCGCCCGGTGGCTCGGTCACCGCGGGCATGGCCATCTACGACACGATGCAGTTCGCCGAGTGCGACATCAAGACCGTCGCGATGGGTCTGGCCGCATCGATGGGACAGTTCCTGCTCACCGCGGGCACCAAGGGCAAGCGTTTCGCGCTGCCGCACACCCGGATCATGATGCACCAGCCGTCGGCGGGCATCGGTGGTTCGGCGGCCGATATCGCGATCATGGCCGAGCAGTTCGCCCACACCAAGCGTGAGCTCAACGAACTGCAGTCGCTGCACACCGGCAAGTCGGTGGAGCAGGTGACCGAGGACGCGGACCGCGACCGCTGGTTCACGGCGAAGGAAGCCCTGGAATACGGCTTCATCGACCACGTGGTCACGCACGCGAACCAGGCGAAGTAACCGCCGCCGTCCCCCCTCACTCGAGACAAGCTTGGAGATAAAGATGGCCAACCTCTTCGACCCGCGCGCCGGCCACGGCTCCGGTGCGAGCCTGCCGCAGTCGCGCTACATCCTGCCGCAGTTCACCGAGCAGACTTCGTTCGGCGTCAAGACTTCCGACCCGTACAACAAGCTGTTCGAAGAGCGCATCATCTTCCTGGGCAACCAGGTCGACGACGTGTCCGCGAACGACATCATGGCGCAGCTGCTGGTGCTGGAGTCCCAGGACCCCGACCGCGACATCACCATGTACATCAACTCGCCCGGTGGTTCGTTCACCGCGCTGATGGCGATCTACGACACCATGCAGTACGTGCGCCCCGACGTGGTGACGGTCTGCCTGGGTCAGGCGGCCTCGGCCGCCGCGGTGCTGCTGGCCGCGGGCGCTCCCGGCAAGCGCGCCGCGCTGCCCAACGCGCGCATCCTGATCCACCAGCCGTCCTCCGGCGGTGTGCAGGGCCAGGTGTCCGACCTCGAGATCGCCGCGGCCGAGATCGAGCGGATGCGTCGCCTGATGGAAGTCACCATCTCGCGCCACACCGGCAAGCCCGAGGAGCAGGTGCGCAAGGACACCGACCGTGACAAGATCCTGACCGCCGAGGAAGCCAAGGAATACGGCATCATCGACCAGGTCTTCGATTACCGGAAGCTCAGCGGACAGAAGTGACACGCCCGGGCCCGCTGTCCTGATCTGGGCGGCGGGCCCGGCTTTTTCAGCCGCGGTGGCTCACAATGGTGAGGACCCGCACAACCCTTCACATCGAACATGCGCGAGTTGTCGACCTGTCTCGCGCACACCAGGTACGGTCGACTCAGGGACCATTGCTCTGATTGACGGCACCGAGACGTATTTCCGGCCCAATCGGGGGACGACGGTCGCACTCGGACAAGGAAGTAGGGACCTACGAGATGGCGCGCATCGGAGACGGCGGCGATCTGCTGAAGTGCTCGTTCTGCGGAAAGAGCCAGAAGCAGGTCAAGAAGCTCATCGCGGGCCCTGGGGTGTATATCTGCGACGAGTGCATCGACCTGTGCAACGAGATCATCGAAGAAGAGCTGGCCGAGTCGAGCGAAGTGAAGCTCGACGAGTTGCCCAAGCCTTCGGAGATCCGGGATTTCCTCGAGAACTACGTGATCGGCCAGGACACCGCCAAGCGGACCCTCGCCGTCGCGGTCTACAACCACTACAAGCGCATTCAGGCGGGCGACAAGGGCCGCGACAGCCGCGGTGAGGCCGTCGAGCTGATGAAGTCGAACATCCTGATGCTCGGCCCCACCGGTTGCGGCAAGACCTACCTCGCGCAGACCCTGGCCAAGATGCTGAACGTGCCGTTCGCCATCGCCGATGCCACCGCGCTCACCGAGGCGGGCTATGTGGGTGAGGATGTCGAGAACATCCTGCTGAAGCTGATCCAGGCCGCCGACTACGACGTCAAGCGCGCCGAGACCGGCATCATCTACATCGACGAGGTCGACAAGATCGCCCGCAAGAGCGAGAACCCGTCGATCACCCGCGATGTGTCGGGCGAGGGCGTGCAGCAGGCGCTGCTGAAGATTCTGGAGGGCACCCAGGCGAGTGTGCCGCCGCAGGGCGGTCGCAAGCACCCGCACCAGGAGTTCATCCAGATCGACACCACCAACGTGCTGTTCATCGTGGCGGGCGCGTTCGCGGGCCTGGAGAAGATCATCTCCGACCGCACCGGTCACCGCGGCATCGGCTTCGGTGCCGAGGTGCGCTCCAAGGCCGAGGTCGACACCGACGACCACTTCGCCGATGTGATGCCCGAGGATCTGATCAAGTTCGGTCTGATCCCGGAGTTCATCGGCCGCCTGCCGATCGTCGCCTCGGTGACGAACCTGGACAAGGAATCGCTGGTCACTATTCTCTCCGAGCCGAAGAACGCACTGGTCAAGCAGTACGTTCGCCTGTTCGAGATGGACGGCGTCGACCTCGAGTTCACCGCCGACGCCCTCGAAGCGATCGCCGATCAGGCGATCCTGCGCGGCACCGGTGCTCGCGGCCTGCGCGCCATCATGGAAGAGGTCCTGCTGCCGGTGATGTACGACATCCCCGGCCGAGACGACGTCGCCAAGGTGGTCGTGAACGCCGACACCGTCATCGACAACGTCCTCCCGACGATCGTGCCGCGCAAGGCGCAGCGTCCGGAGCGTCGCGAGAAGTCGGCGTAACAAACCAACGGCAAAGGGCCCCTTCGGATCTGATCCGGAGGGGCCCTTCGCTGTGCGTCGGTGGAAGCTAGGTGACGGCCGGATTACCCAGGCTCGGCGCGGCCAGGGGATCGTCGGCGTCGTCGGCCGGGATCTCCGCGCTGGCACGGACGATCGCGGTGCTGTAGCGGGCGCTGGCGGCATTGTGGATGAGCAGTGCGACACCGATCATCACCGGGGCCACCGCGTGCACAGCGGCGTCGTACCAGTGCTGTGCGCTCAGGTGTGGATAGGTGTTGAGGGCGATGGTCAGCGTGAGCAGGAACAGCTCGGCGATCAGCACCTGGTTACGGTTGCCCATCACGCCCCACTCGGCCACTCGCGTGGTGCCGATCATGATGATGATCAGGCACACGCTGATCATCGCCTCCAGGCCGAAGCTGGCCCAGTAGAGCGGGTCGGTGGGTCCGCCGGGGGCGATGTTGTGCTGGACGTTCACCGCCGACCACAGCATCCCCGTGATCACCACGCCGGCCAGCGCCCGCAGCGACCAGGTGCGGTGCTGATAGAGCGAGGCGAGGCGGGCGCGCGGGTTGGACTCGCGACGTTGCGCGGCGATGGCCTTGCGGGCCAGCATCAGGTCCGACATCTCGGCCCGCTCGAGCTCCGCGGTGGTGTCACGCAAGCGGTCGGCGTGCGAGGAGGCGGCCTTGATGTGCTTCCAGCGCTGATCGCGCTCGTAGGTGCGGATCTTTTCGGCGAGTTCGCGCTCCGCGCGCAACTCGTCTTCGGACAGCGCGTCGGTCAGTGCCGGGTCGGACTGATAGGCGATGCGACGCCTGGCCCGTTCCACCCGTACGGGTAGAGCGGTGACCTCGTGGTCGAGCGGGTGTTCCTCGCGCATCGCAACTCCAGGTAGCAAAAGGGTTCGCCGGGTCGCGTCATTGTTGCGCATCGAGCGGGCAGAGAACACCCGCGGGCCTGAATTGCTCGACCCGCAGGCGCTGAAAATGTCTGGCGCACAACTGTGTAGCTGTCGATGTAGCGCAACGGGAGACGGTGACGACCGTTCGAGAACGGGTCGCGCCCGGGCCGAGGAGCTTCGTCGATCCTCCGTGGTTCGCCGTTGAACCTTGATCCCGCAAAAGTGCTTCTGATGATGTGTCGTTGCTGGTCACCGCGGTGTTACGCCCTCCTGAACCGCCCGTCATTTCGTCCGTTTGGTCCGTCTTGCAGGGCCTTCACTGAATACGACGGGTTCGGCAAGCAAAACTCATCGGCGTATCCTCGCGGTGTGTCGGACTGGTGCTGCCGATTTCGTGCTGTTTACTCGGTCCGTCAATCAGATGTTCGAGTGACGAGTGGAAGCGGAGGAGACATGGCACTGCCTACGATGACCGCCGAACAGCGCACCGAGGCGTTGGCCAAAGCGGCTGCCGTGCGCAAGGCGCGCTCGGAACTGATCGGCAAGGTGAAGGAGGGCAAGGTCACCGTCGCCGATCTGCTCAAGAAAGCCGACAGCGACGACCTGGTGAAGAAGACCAAGGTCGCTGCCGTGATCAAGGCACTGCCGGGCGTCGGTCCGGTCAAGGCCGCCAAGCTGATGGACCAGGCCGAGATTCCCGAGGATCGCCGTATCGGCGGCCTGGGTGCTCGTCAGCGCGCGGCCCTGCTCGACGCCCTCGAGGCCTGAGCCGATTCGCGATCCGACGCCCGTGGAGCTGGATGCACGGGCGTCGGGATGGTCTGTGATTCGTAGTAGGTGATTTACACGCAGTAGGTCAGCAGAAAGTCGTTGATCCGCAGGCGCCATCCCGGTTGCAACTCGATCGGGAGGGTGCCGACGCGAGACCAGCGTTCGCTGTCGGGGGCGGCGAAGAAGGTTCCGGAGGTCGCGGGGGCCTCGCGGACGAACACCTTGCCACGGTCGGGGGCGACGAAGGCATGGACCCGCGAGACGAGCCGATCGCGTTCGATCAGTATCGGCGTCGCCGCGGAAGCGCGAACCGATTCTTCCCCCGAGGGGTTGCGGCCGAGGACGTAGGGCCGGTCCAGTGGGTAGCTCAGCCCGTCTTCGGTGACCAGGGCGCCCCGCGAACCACTGTGGGACGGCGCGCCCTTGCTCAACGCGACCGGTTCGGCGCGCTGGGCGGCATCGAGTGCTTGGGACCAGGCGCGGGGGGCGTTGGCGGCGGGTGAGCTGCGCGGACCCGTGCTCACGGTGACGCCGTCGGAGTTGCTCGATCCGGTGCCTGCGACATCGCCGGTGGTCGGCCGGCTGCCCGTGCTCACCGTCTCGCTGTCGGGTCGGCCGGCGTCGGGCTGGAAACCGGAGGTCGCGGGTTGGTCGGGTGTCGGCGCCGGGAATTCCGCCGTGGCCGGGAGCGCGTCGCTGGTGTCGGTGGATCGCGCGGTCGGTGGGCGCAGGGCTTGGAAGCCGGTGGCCTCCGTCGGGGCGGGCTCGTCGACGGATTCGACCCGGCGCGGTGGGGGATTGCGGCGCCGGCCCAGGTTGAGCACGAAACCGTTGCCGGTGACGATGCCCGCACGCAGGTCGGTGCGGGGATTGGCGCTGGTGGGGTCGGCCATCTCGGCGCCGACCGCGATCCGGCGGACAGGTTCGCGGATGATCTCGTCGACCCAGGTGAAGGCCCGGTCGCCGGCGAGGCGGCGGTTGCCCTCCGCACCGGAGATCTCGGCGATCACCGCGCCGCGCAACAGGATCAGCATCCCGTCGGCGGTCGGGGCGAGCACGCCGAAAGGCGGTGGGGCAGAAGCGCCGCCGAACACCACGCCCGCCAGGCGCTGCGCCAGGGCCGCACCGGGCGCGCTCGCCGCGGTGTTGTTGGCGACGGTTTCCACCGCACCGAGTAACCGATCGGTCGACGGTGTCTCTCCGGCCAGATAGACGACGACATCGCCGAATCGAGCGACGATCCCGGTCCCCGGCACGATGGCCACGGTGGACGAATGCGCGTGCATCAACGCCTCCTTGTCGGACTGGCCTTCACCGCTGCCTCGGCCGACCCCGCTGTGCGGCAGACCGCGACCTTGGTCTCCGCCGCCAGCATAGATGGACCGGCGCCCGGGGATAAGGCCCGAAGGTAAATTTCGAACGGCGTTCGTACCAAACGATGTTCGTCAGCCGCGTAGGATCGGCGCATGAACGCCGCACCCGTCAGTCGCCGGGCCCGACCGGCGAAAGTCCCGTTGAGCCGCGAACTCGTGATCGAGACCGGACTGCGCATCCTCGACACCGAGGGCGCGGCCGCGCTCACCATGCGCCGGGTCGCCAAGGAACTCGACACCGGCGCCGCGTCGCTGTACGTCTACCTCGCCCATCGTGACGACCTGCTGACCGGCATGCTCGATCACGTTCTGTCCCAGGTCAAGGCGCCCACCGAGGGTGACTGGCGTACCAGGGTGACCCAGTTGGTCGAGTCCGCGATCGAGGCTCTCGGCCGCCACGACGGTCTGGCGCTCGTCGCCTTCGGCCGATTCCCCACCACCGAACACGCCCTCGGCCTGATCGAGCAGTTGGTGGCCCTCCTGCGCGACGGCGGCCTCGATCCCGCGACCTCGACCTGGGCCGTGGACCTGATCTACCGGCATATCGCCGCCGAGTCCGTACAGCGCACCGCCGGTGACATCCGTGCGCGCTGGGCCCTGCGCGCGCTGCTCAACGGGATCATCGCCACTCCGGTGGCCGGTGGACCGGCCCGGCTCGCGCGCGAGGACGAGATCGCGGCGCTGCAGGAGATCGAGCGGCGGGCCGGTGCGCCGTTCGCCGAGGTGGGCATGACCGCGATCGCCGAGGACGACCCGCCGTCGCGAGAGGTGTTGCGGGGCTTCGTCGTCGAGGGGCGGGCGTGGGTGTGGCCGGACGACGACGATCAGCCGATCGGCTACCTGGTTCTCGGGCTGGTCGACGGGCAACCTCATATCGATCAGGTTTCCGTCGACCCGGCCCATGCGGGGGCGCGGATCGGCAAGCGGCTGATCGACCATGCGGTTGCGTGGTCCAAGAGCAACGGCCTGGAGGAGATCACGCTCACCACGTTCACCCAGGTGCCGTGGAACGGTCCGTATTACGAACGTCTCGGGTTCACCTACATCCTGCCTGCTGACGAAACTCCTGGGTTGCGGGCGATACGTGCCAGTGAGATCGCTCATGGGCTCGACGAATGGCCGCGGGCTTGTATGGGGGCTGACCTGGCTGGTTGGAGAAGTGACTGATCAGGGGTTGGGGTAGTCCCGGGACGGTTTGAGGCTGTGTTTGTTGGCGCGCTGGCGCGCGCGTGTCCGCGGCCCTGAGGGGCCGCCGGTCAGGCACCGGGGCTTGCTCCTTCGTCGCCTACGCCCCGGCGCCTGACC
>NZ_JBSFTG010000011.1:0-215340 GCF_053590715.1 Nocardia sp. NPDC003183 | reverse complement strand
TTGCGACGGCCTATTACACCAAGGTCGGCTTCGTCGATCAGGCACCGTTGCTTGCTCCTTCGTCGCGTACGCAACGGCGCCTGATCGACGGGACGGCCGCGAACCCGCCGCTGCGCGGCGGATCCCTCCTCGAGGTCGGGATGTGCGGGGCCGGGAATGCGATCGGTGAAGGGCTGTCAGCCGAACGGGGGTGGTGCGGCCGGTTCGTAGCGCAGCACCCGGTTGCCGATCATCACCTCGGTGCCGGGGACGAGCACCATCGGCTGATTCGGGGTGAGGCGGACCCAGTCGCGGTAGCCGGGGTGCCGGCTGCGGGTGCCGTTGGTGGAACCGCGATCGATGAGTTGCACGTCCCAATTCACCAGGTGCACTTCGGCATGCGCGCGCGACATGCCGCCGGAGGTGTCGTCGATGCGCAGCGGGATGAGTCCGCGCTGGGCGGCGTCGGAGTTCTCCGGGTCCCGCCCGATCACCGCGTCGGCGGCCATCAGATAGGTCATGCCGTCGTCGAGCACGAGCATGCCGAGCGGCGGGCGGACCACCTCGGCGAGCGCTTGGGTCTGATCGACCGGCATGCCGCACACCGTGCAGAACGCCGAGCGCGGATCACTGGGATGCGCACGCGCGCACTTGAATCCCATCACCTTCACCGCCAGCACCGTCGACTTGGCGGTGGCTTCGAGCCTGCGCTGCAGGTCGGGGTCGGGTTCGGGCGCGGGATTGGTTCCGGAGAGCCGGGTTTCGGCGTTGTGCGGGTCGGCGACGGGAGTGTCGACCGTGCCGTGCGCGGTGCCGGTGACAGCGTCCAGCATCGAGGTCGCCGGCTGCATCCCCGTCGCGGGCTGCTCGGACGGTCGTGAATCCGGTTGCGCCGCACGCGGTTCCCGATCGATACGCGCAGTAGGCGGTGGCGGCCTGCGAGTCCGGCCCACCGATTCCGCGGTGCGCACCCGGCTGCGCACATCGTTGGACCACATCACGGCCCCGCCTGCCTGCGCGATTCCCTCGACCAGCCAACCGATTCCGCGCTCCGGCGGCAGATCCGGGATGCGGCCCTTGGCGTCGTCGACGAACAGCGCGACCGCCTTCGCGGGCTCGGAGGCGACCCGGTCGACGGTGAACGCCGCGTCACTACCGCGGTAGTACTCCGGGCCGTGGTCGTCGGCGAGCACCGCAGTCACCGAACCGTGCAGGAAGATCGCCACGCCACCGTTGTCGGCGGCCGAGAGCACCCCGAAATCGATCGGCACGCCCGGCGAGATCTGCTCGGCGTACTTCATGAGCCACCGCGTCGCCTCGCGCGCCACCACCGAACCCGGCCCCGACGGCGCCTGCTCGTGCGCGTCACGCACCAACTCCGCCAGCGATTCCAGCGCGATCGCCGCGGTATCGCCGGGCGTGAGCTTGCCCTGCCCGCGATGCGCGACCACGATCACCGCGCCCGCGACCCGTGCGACCGCGTGACTTCCGAGCACCACTTCGACCTGCCGATCCCTCACAGGTATCGGCCTCCACCGGAACTGCACAGCAGGGGGGTCGCCATGTCATCCAGACTATGGCAAGCACCCCGATCAGGTCCCCCTGGGCGGGGTAGGTCCGGTAACTTCATAGGTGTCGCGGGAGGAACATCGAGGGGAACCTGATGATCGATTCGACCAGAATTCGCATCGCGCTCGCCTGGGGTGGGGCTCTGATCGTCCTGTCCGGCTGTGCCGTCAGCGGCACAGCCGTCGCCGGTGAGCCCGATGTGCGCGGCCTGGAGACCGGGACCTTCGCCACCGACCGGCACGGCTACACCGACACCGCGGGCGACAGGGGCGCGATCGTCGAGGGTGCGCGGATGTCGGCGGCCGTGGTGCCCGCGGTGCGGATCGATCCGTCGCTCTCGCACGGACGCGGCGGCGTGATCGTCCCCGATATCGAACGCGCGCTGGATTTCGTCGCCAACGTCTCCAAACCTGTTCTGGAGAACCGCAAGTTCGTCACCGGCTATGTCGCGCTCGGCGCCGACAAGGCAGATCCCGACGGCCAGACCCGTCCCGGTCCCGACGCGACCGCGCTGACCACAGCGCTGTTCCGGTTCCCCACCGCGGCGGCCGCCACTCTCGCCGCGCGGGAACTCGAGGACGTCGACCTGGCCGTCTCCCCCGACAACCGCAAACTCGCCTCCACCGAATACCCTGACGCCTACCTCCATTGGCGCCCCGGCGTGCCCACCATCGGCGCCTTCCTCGCCCACGAAGAGTTCGTGATCTCGCTGTTCATCCAGCGGCCACGGGCCGACGCGACCGACCTCACTTCCTGGGTCGACAAGAATCTCGCCGCCGAACTCGCCCAGCTCGCGAAGTTCGACCCCACGCCCACCGAGAAGATCTCCGACCTCCCGGTAGACCCCGCCGGACTCCTGGCCCGCGCGGTCGTCGACGACCGCGCCGCCATGCGCCCCGGCCAGTACTCGTTCGCCTCCTATGCTCCTGAGCATCTCGTCAACAAGGCAGCCAACCTCACCACCCGCCAGAACCTGGTCGACGCAACAGGAGTGGAAGCCCACGCGGTGGTCGAGGGCGGCTCCGTCACGCGGGTACGCGACCAGTCCGCCGCGCAATCGCTCATGCAGGGCCTGATCGATTCGGCGGGCCACTACGACCCGATCACCGCCCCCGCCGATGTCCCCACCGCGACCTGCCTGAAACTCAACGACAACGGCAACAAAGAAGACGACTACGTCTACCGCTGCTATGTCGCCTACAAGCGCTATCTGGCCATGGTCAGCGCCGACGGTGAGCCCGAGGTCCGCCAGAAAATCACCGCCCAGTACGCCCTGCTGGCCAACAGCTTGTGAGTTCGCTCGGCCCCACTCCTCGATTGCGGTGACGTAGGATCTCGCCGACGATCGTTTCGGGGAGGAAATGAGTTGCGAGCCACCAAAGTCGTCTGTGTCCTGGCGACCGCACTGTTGACCACTGTCGTCACGGCCTGCGGTGGTCCCGACGAGATCGCCGCCACCGACGCCCCGGTGGACCTCGCCACTCTCGACGTCGGCAACTATCCGACCCAGCCCCGCCAGGTCGGGACGGTCGCGAACCTGGACCAGGGCCGCTTCATCGAGGCCGAACGTCTCGGCGACTTCGTACCGACGCCCGCCGATATCGATCCACGGTTCATCCACACCAATCCGTCGATCGCGTCGGTGTTCCTCGACGCCGAAGCCGCGCTCGGCAAGATCATGGCCGTCGACCGGTTCGCCGAGGTCGCCCCCGATTTCATCGGCGGATTCGTGAGCTCGGCGGAGACGAAGCCCAGCAACATGGGCCTGGACATGGTGAACGCGGTGATGATCTTCCCCGATGCGCAGAAGGCCACCACCGCCGCAGCCGAGCTGGAGAAACTCGATTTCGGCTACGCCCCGAACAACCAGCGCATCGAGATTCCTGGTTATCCCGCGGCGATCGCGCACTGGCAGCCCGATCAGCAGTCGATCGGGTCCTGGTTCGCCACCGGTCATCTGGTGATCTACACCTGGTTCTACGACTATCTGAAGATCTGGCTGGAGAAGGTCGACAAGCAAGCGCTGCTCGACCTCACCCGCAAGAGCCTCGACACCATCGTCCCTGCCGTCGCGAAATTCACCCCCACCCCCAGCACCGAACTGATGACCCTGCAGCGCGATCGCGACGGCATGCTCGGCCGCACCGCACCCCGCCCCCGCGAGGATTCCTGGATCAACCCACCCGGCGTCTACGCGGGCCGCACCGCCCGCCACTTCCTCTCCGACCCGGTGAGCGCCGCGAAGATGATCGACGACTACGGCATCGACCTCTACGCCAACGACGGCGCCGAGGTCTACCGCGCCCGCGACATCGCCGGCGCCCAGGGCGTCCGCGACGAGCTCGGCGGCGTCACCCGCAAATTCACCGCCTCCGCCGCACCGAAGAACCTGCCGAGCGCCCAGTGCAAGGAATACATCGGCAGGAAACAACGGATCGCGATCCGCTTCTATTGCGCGGTGTCCTACGACCGCTACGCCGCCTACGTCTGGTCGAACCAGCTCCTCGACGCCCAGCAGCGGATCTCGGCCCAGTACGCATTGTTGGTGAACGCGAAATGACAATCCGATACGCCGTGCTGGCCGCCGCACTGGCCACCGTCCTGACCGCGTGCGGCTCCACCCTGTCCGGGCAGGCGCTGCCTGCCGAGATGGATGTTCGCAGCCTCGACGTCGGCTCGTACCCGACCGAGCCGGTCAACGCCCACGACGACGACCCGGTCCCACCGTTCTACGAGATGTACGAGGTGGCGGCGATGCGGATCGCCGACTATGTGATCAACTCCCGCGACGTCGACGCCCAGATGACCTACGGCAAACGCGCGACCACCGTCTCCGCCGGCGTGATGCCCTCCGCGCTCGGCGACGAGCCGGCGATGTCGGCGATCGCCAAGAAGTACAAGATGCTCTACGGCTTCGAATCCAATGGCGCCGCCAAGGATTCGCGGGTCGAAACCTACGGTGACTGGCCGACGAAGAAGGCCGACAACAGACTCACCGCCACCACCATGGTCCTGCAGTTCCCCGACGCGGACCGCGCGACCGCCGCCGCGAAAGAGTTCTACGACACCGACTTCGCCATGAAGGAAGGCCGCAACCAACCCGTTGCCATCCCCGGACACCCTGCGGCCCTGTCGCATTGGCGTCCCGACTCCCCCTTCCTGCGCACCGTGCTCCCCCACGGCCCGTACGTGATCGCCTTCCTGCTCTCGGTGCCGACCCCCGACCAGCAAGCGCTCACCACCCTCGCCGCGAACGCCCTCACCGAGCAGATCGCGGCACTCGCCGAAACCACGCCGCTCACCGACGAAGAGGTCATGACGCTGCCGTGGGACCCCGACCACCTGCTGATGCGCACCCTCAACCCTGACCAGCTGGCCAACCCCGAGGGCTCCGGCTACTACGTGGTCACCGGCAAACACGGCATCCTGCACTACGCGGGCGACCAGCTCCCCACCGATCGCCACTACATCGACGAGCAGCTCACCAAGATGAGCGCCCAGCAGGTGGCCCTGTCCTGGGGCTCGATCGCCGTGCGCACTCCCGACGAGCAGACCGCCCGCCGCGCGGTCACCGAGAAGATGTTCCTCTGGCAGGTAGAAACCGAAGCCGCCAACCCACCCAACCTCCCCGACACCGCCTGCGTGGAGAACAAACGCACCGGCGCGGCGAAACGCTTCAGCTGCATCCTCGCCTACAACGAATACGTCGGAATAGTCAGCGGCAACCAGCTTTTGGATGCCCATCAACGTGCGGCCGCGCAATATGCACTATTCGCCAACAGCCGATAATCCCACACCGGCCGACCCCTACGGAGTCCTATATGCTCCAGCCGGGAAAGCGGCAGTGTGCGGCATTGAGTCAGGAGATCGTAAAAGATGGTGATGAGCCACGGCACCATCGTCGGCGGGTACCGCGTGCAGCGGGTACTCGGTGCCGGCGGCATGGGCACGGTTTACCTGGCCAAACATCCCAGCCTGCCGCGGATGGACGCCCTGAAGGTGCTCAGCGCCGAACTCAGCCGCGACCCCGAGTTCCGTGCGCGCTTCGAGCGCGAGGCCAATCTCGCCGCCGGCCTCGACCACAACAACATCGTCTCGGTCTACAACCGCGGTGAAGAGCACGGCCAGCTGTGGATCGCCATGCAGTACGTGGACGGCACCGACGCCGCTGCCGAACTGGCCCGCGACCCGCATTCCATGACCCCGCTGCGCGCCCTTCGCATCACCAGCGAGGTGGGCAAGGGCCTGGACTACGCCCACCGCCGCGGCCTGCTGCACCGCGACGTCAAGCCCGCCAACTTTCTGCTGTCGAGCAGCGACGGCGAAGAGGAACGCGTCCTGCTCACCGACTTCGGTGTCGCGAAGTCCACCGACGACGCCACCGAACTCACCCAGACCGGCAGCTTCCTCGCCACCATCGCCTACGCCCCGCCGGAACAACTCAGCGGCGCCGTCCTCGACCATCGCGCCGACATATACAGCCTCGCCTGCGCCTTCTACAAACTCCTGACCGGCCAAAACCCTTATCCCGCAGCCCAACCCGCCATGGTCATGATGGGCCACCTCCACGAGCCCCCACCCCAGGCAACCCGAGTCCGCCCCGGCCTCCCCCACGCCATCGACCACGTCTTCGCCCGCGCGATGGCCAAAAACCCCGCCGAACGTTTCGCCACCTGCCGCGAATTCACCGATGCCGCATCGAACGCGCTGACACCGGGATTCAACCCCACCGGCCACAACACTTCACCGACTTACCCGATCCAGGTGATGCCGCCCCGCGAGCACACCGATCCGCGGGCCGCGGTATCGCTGCACGGACTCACAGCATCCACACCGACCGCTCCCAGCAAGACCAAGCGCGCGGTAGTGATCGGCGCAGCAATCGCGCTCGTCGTCGGAATCGGCACCGGAGTCGGCATTTGGGCCGCGGGCGGATCCGACCCAACGCCCGGCACCACCACCAGCACATCGGCCTCTGCCCTGCCGCCGATCGAGCAGGAACGCAAGGACAATCCGCAGTTCGCAGGTAAGACTGTCACGCTCCTCAATGTCACGCAGCAACCGAACAAATTCGGAATCTATTTTACCGGCAGCCCGCAGACACAGTTTTTGGAAAAACTCGGTTTCGTCTACAACTTCAAATACACGAATACCGAAGGGATTCCGTCACCCAAAGAGGTCTCGGACAGCTCGAGTGCGCTCGAAGCACCGGACGACAGCTACGTCATCGTGCTCCGTAGCGACGAGAAGGCCGGTGGCGGTGGGCTTCTCGGTCTCCCGTACGGAATAACCAGCTCACGGGCAATTGTCGTCCCTATCGATGATCCCAGCACGGTATCCGCCATGCGGAATTGGTCGCCCGAATCCGAGGCACTGATGATCAGCAAGCTGGTCCCCGTCCTCAAATCAAAGATCAGATAGAGAAATTCGAAAAACTACCAACGGGGGGACGCTTTGCGTTCTGAATTGACATCACCAAATGCATCAAGAAAACGAGCATACAGAGCGGCATTAAGCGCGACAGTTTCTATCGCATGCCTGTTGGCGACAGGCTGCGGGGGCGAAGCAAGCCCGGCCGGCCCGGTGGCCGCTCCAGAGGTACAGGTCGACCTGAGTAAGCTCGAAATGGGAAACTACCCGAGCAAACCGATCCCCTTGGGAATGGCTGAAACCGACGACGAGGCAGCACTGGTCGAAGCGCGACGCATTGCCGAGGCCATGCCCCTGCCTACAGAGATCGACCCAGCGCTGAATTTCACAAACCGATTCAACCAGAGTCGTACGTTCACAGATGTATCGCACTACCCATTGTCACGGGATCTGCTCATGAGCCGCGAAGATTTCAACACCTTCGCACCCGGGTTCATATCCGGCTATTACAGCGAGGGGCGATCTGACTTCAATGGAAATCTCTCCTGGACACTGAACAACTATGCCCTTCTGTTTACTGATGCCGAGTCAGCCAAAAACGCCGTGCCATCCTTGGGCGCCAAGCACCAGGAAATTCTCGGGGCAAACTACCAAGGCACCCGGCTATCGCGATTTCCTGAAGCCCATGCCGTGTGGACCCCGCTATACGATGCAATCTACGTGTGGCATTCAGTAGGTCAATTCTTGGTACTGACCGTCGCCAGAGACAATCTCAGTGATCAGATCGGAACCGACGACCTACCCGGGATGCAGTCCAAGGCAGAGAAGGTCATCGCGGCTATCCAGCCCAGTTTGTCGAAATTCACACCGACTCCGCGCGATAAATGGAGCACGCTGGACCGCGATGTCGACGGAATTCTTGCCATGACAGTCCCTGCTACCAACGACTCTGTAACTGACGGTGCCACGATCCCTACTGCATATCAGAAGCATGGCGCATTGCAGGTCTCGCTGAATATCACTGAAGACCAGCGACTGTTCGATGAAACAGGCGTTGACGTGGCCGCTTTCAACGGCGGGGAATTGTATCGGACCAAGAACGCAGAGTCCGCACAGCTGCTGGAGAAGCGACGGGGCGAACGTGGCCGCATGTTCATTGTGGCACCGAGCCCACCAGGACTGCCGTCTGCCAAATGTCACGAAAATCGGGAAAAATTCCGCGGTGTCAACCCGCGGTTCTACTGCACCATCACCTTCGGCAGATATGCGGCCCAGATATCCGCAAACCAACTAACCGATGCACATCAGCGAATTTCGGCCCAGTACTCGCTATTGGCGAACTCCAAATAATAGCCAGACGGAAGCGAGGACAGACCATGCGCAAACATATTGCTAAAGTTGCGGTCGCAGCTGTTATTTCGTCGATTTTGGGATCAGGCTGCGGATCGAACGTCGACGGAACGGCGATCGCAGGCGAAATCGATGTCCGAACCTTGGATGTAGGAAAGTACCAAACGCTCCCGGTCAGCGCTTATTATCAGTATAAGCACGGCTACAAGTACGGCCAGGAACTAGCAGCTATGCGCCTGGCCGACCATCTCGTACTCGGCACCGATGTTGATCCGAGCCTGAAGTACGGGGCCTGGGGTTCGTTTACATCCGAAACCTTGTTGAGCGAGTTCAGCGATACGGTGAAGCCATCACTGAAAGAGCATCGGCTGCTTTACGGATTCAGTACCGGAAGCACCGATAAAGAACACTTCGGCACGTTTGCCCTATCGCCCGGCGATGACGTCCTGGCAGATACTCAACGTTCACTGAAACCGACATATTTCGGAATGCGTGTAATGCAATTTCCGGACGACGATGCAGCAAGACGCGCGGCCGAATCGATCGAGGTCCTCGACTTCCAGGTAGCCGCCGACCAGAATCAGAAGCTGACAATCGACAAGTACCCGGCCGCCCACGCGCATTGGCGCCCCGGAATACCGAGCATGGCCGCGAATATCGCGCGAGGCAGTTACGTCGTGAGCCTGCAGGTGGGTCTGCCGTCAGCTGATCTGCCGCAATTGAAGGATCTGGCCGGCCGAGTCCTGGATGCCCAATTGCCACGGCTCGACAAGTTGCCGGCGCTCACGCCGATGGAAATACTGATGCTCGAACACGATCCTGCCCATGTGTTGGAACGTGCGTTGAACCGCGAACAGCTGGGCGGGCCGGAAGATACGCGGTCGGCATCGTACGGCCTCCAGGGTTTCCTGCAGGTACAACGTGCGGAGCAGGAACACCGGGGTCTGTACGAGGAGACCGGCGTCGATCACATCGGGATCGGATGGGACGCAACCGTTTTCCGGGCACGAGACTCTTCTGCCGCGGAGAAGTTCCAGGCCGGGATGTTCGAGGGCCCGCGATTCGGCCCGGCGAACTCGCCCACCGCGGTGCCCGCTACCAACTGCATCGAGAACAAGGTCACCTCCAGTGACATCAAGCGGTTCTCCTGCTCGGTGCGTTACCGGCAGTATGTCGGGCTCGTCAGCAGCCACCAGATCAATGACGCGCATCAGCGTGCGGCCGCGCAGTATGCCGTCTTCGCCAACGCCCAGTAGCTGACGTTGCACACATGCTCCTGTCCGACAACGGCGGCGGGAGTGGGGTGTGCAGACAGCGCCGCGATCGGTATGGTGATACGCGAAGTGCCGCTGGCCTTGTGACTCGGGCTGTGGCAGGGGAAGGAGGGGGAAAGCTTCGCGGACATGTAGGCCTCGTGTCGCCAGGGCGACGGCGGAGCCATGAATCCGCAGGTACAGCAGGGTGGACATCGGCGTCATCCCGGGGGCCGAAAAAAATCTCGGAAGATGTGGGAACCGATCCACCCTGGCTCGCGTCCAATCATATGAACGGGTCGACCGGAGCAGTTGCTCCCGACTCCCAGCACAGCAAATCGGAAGGAAGACACCATGGCGGGTCAGCTCAGTGCCAGTGCAACCGAAATTGACAATTTCGTGAAGACCTCCGAGTCCAAGCACCAGGATCTGCTTACCGCGATCCAGGCGCTGAAGACGCTGGAGGACCAGACCACCGCAACGTGGAGTGGTGGCGCCCGCGCAGCGTTCGACTCCTTCATGGAGCGTTACTACTTCCAGGCCGACAAGCTCAACGACAAGCTCCTCGAGACCTGCGAGAACCTGCGTAACGCCGGTAAGTCCTACGACGAGCAGGACCACGACTTCGCCTCGCAGGTGAAGGCCCAGGTCAGCTCGCTCGACCTCCCCGCTCTCTGATCCGACCCCACCACACTTAGTAAGGAGCCATCGATGGCAGGCAACGACGTCACGCGGATTTCCGCTAACTTCGGCGAGGTCGAGGCCGGTGCGCAGCGCATCGTCCAGGATGCCCGCGGCATCATGACCATGCTGGAGGACTTCCACAAGCAGGTCACCGACTTCGTCACCAACAACTGGGCTGGTGACGCGAACGATGCGTTCACTCAGCTGCAGGCGCAGTGGAACACCCACGTGCAGCAGCTCAACACCACCCTCGAAGGTGCCGGCACGCTGGTCCAGACCGGCAACTCGGACCTCAAGGGCACCGACACCGCTCTCGCGGGTCTGTTCTGATCCCAGCACCATACAAGTCAGGCCCCGGCTCACAGCCGGGGCCTGACTTGTTTCAGGACCAGTTGTCCTAGAATCCAGCGCGCTCGAGGTATTTCAAGGCAGCGTCTTTGTCCTTGAATCCTGACATCACCGTGTACAGCTTCGTCGCCGTGTTGAAGGTTTCCACGGTGGCCCCGCCACCCGGGATCGTGTCATCGATGCGGAACTTCTTCTCGCCCTTGTCCATCAGCCATTCCGGGTGCTGGCTGCTCCACTGACGGAGCAGTTTGTCCGGGTTGGTGTCGATCCAGGCGATCGGGTAGCGGTCGATATCGACGGCTGTTCTGAGGAGGCCAACCGTCAAGCTGTTCTTGGCGGGCACCGTGAAGACCACTCGGACCGCGTACGGGTCGTTGCCGATCGGGGCCTTCTCGGTGATGTTGTTGACGGCGACGACTTCGCGCAGGGGCGCGGGCAACGCTTCGAGGACGATCTTGGCATCGGCCGAAACAGGTTGCGGGGCCGCCTTGGTCGTCGTCGGTGCGGGCTTGGAGGTGCTCTTCGCAGCGGTGGGCGCCGCGGGCGCTTCCTGGACCGACGATGGGGGCGCTGCGACCGTTCCCGCTTCGTCGTCGCCTCCGCCGGCGAAAGCGACAGCGCCGACCACCAGCACACCGATGACGACAACAGCGCCGCCGACCAGCACAAGAGGCGATTTCCACCACGGGTTCTGCTGCGGCGGTTGGGGCCATCCCTGCTGCGGTGGTTGACCCCAACCCTGTTGCGGGTGGGGTTGACCGCCCGGCTGCGGATGCGAGCCGTACTGCGGCGGCTGCATCGGCGGATACGGCTGCTGACCGGCATACTGCTGCGGCGCACCCTGACCGGGTGCCCAACCCGGACCTTGCTGCGGCGGTGGATAAGTCATGGTTTCCCCTCCCGATTCACAGGCCGCGCGCGATACACCGGCGACCCGCTGCGAGCGTACTTGCGCACGCCGTCGAACCCGAATCGAGGCAATCCGCTACTGCCCGCTGATCCGCACACCGCTGAGGATCATGTCCAGCTCTGAGCGGTAGCGGGGGACGTTGGTGATGGGGGTTTGGGTGGTTATTTGGATGGGGTAGAACTTGTCGCCCACCGGGTAGGCGAACTCCAGGTAGTCGTGGTGGGAGTTGGCGGTGGTTCCGGCGGTGAGGTGGGCGGGGGTGCCGCAGATCCGCACCTCTTCGGAACGTGTTCGGTGCCAGTCGGATTCGTGGGGGCGCAGGATCTGAAGAGTGTTGCTCGCGGCGTCGGCGGTCTTCGCGGGGCTGAAGGTGGTGACGGTGACCGTGGCCATGCCGAAGGGTGGGTCGGCGCCTTCGATGGTCTCGAAACGGTGGAGGACGAGACCACCACCTTCGACCGGCTGGGTCGACCAGCCCGGGAGTTGGGGGGCATGGATGGTGAAGCCGGCGGTGTTGGCCGTGGTAGCCGAAGGAACGTCCGTCGGGCACGAGGGCGTGCTGGAGGTCGACAGGTCGGCCGGGGTACATGCCAGCGTGCAGGACGCCAGGAGCGCAGCGAAGAGGATGCGGCTCATGGCCCGACGTGGACGCCTCCGACGACCTGCTCGCAGGCGGACATCACACCGGCCCAACCATTTTCGGCGTACTGGCAGCCGATGCTGACCTGGATTCCCCGTTCGACGAGGACCTGCCAGCGAACCGTTGACCCGTCAGCGGGACGCTCTTCGTAGGAGAGTCCGGGGCGGCCGGCGAAGACTACGTCTCGGCGCACCGGGGTGACGGTGCCTGCGGGCTTTTTGGCGATTTGGGCGCTGAGGTCGGCGGCGACCTCGTCGTAGCCTGCACCGGGGGTGACCGGCTTCTGGGTGATGGTGATGCGGTGGCGGGCCGCCTCGTCGGGGACGAGGTCGGCGCGGGCGTCGGTGGCCGTGGTGCGGTGCCAGCCCGCAGGGATCTCGATGACGACTCGGCCGACCGTCTCGGTGGTGGGTTTCGGCTTCGGCTTCGCCGATGTGGGCTGGGGTGCTGCGCTCGTCACCACGGGGGCCGAGGTGGTCGCGACGGCGGCCGTGGCCTGTTGGTCGCCGGATCCGAACAGGAAGAAGCCACCGATCGCTGCCGCGGCGACGACAGCGGCGAGAGCCGCGGCGCCGATGTAGAGCGGGCGGCGATCGACCGGGTTGGTCGCCGCGGCACGTTCACGCAGGGGCTGCATCCACTCGGCCGCGGGCGGGATGTTCGGCGTGTAGGCGGGAGCCTTCTGAGTAGGTCGCGCCAGGTCTGTTCCGGTGAGCGGACTGACGGGAACACCTGCGCCGCACGCACTTTCGACTGCGGCGGTGACCGAGGCCAGTACCGTCGGATCGGTGGCGCCGAACACCTGGACGACGTCGGCGGGGCGATCGGCGAGCAGGCGGCCGAGAAGTGCCGTGAGCCGGCCGAAGCCTTCTTCGTCGGCGAGTTCCGAGGCCGCCAGGTTCGGTTCGACCTCGACCGCCTCGACGTGGGTGCCGTACGTGTCGTAGGTGACCGACGAAGCCGAGGTCGACAGCATGCCGAACTCGATGATCGCGGTGCGGCGGCTACGACTGGCGGTGACATCGACGGCCGAGGCCCGCAGTGCACAGGCCTCGAATGCCACCTCGTGGGTGAATTGCTGTGCGGCGGTGCCGAACAGATCGAGTTCGGGTTGCCCCCACGAGGTGGGATGCACGATGACGATCTGCTCACACAGCGGCGTCACCCGCAGAGTGTCCATGATCGCCGCGAGCAGCGCGGACAGGGCTTGGCCCACCGTCGGCATCCGAGGTGGCAGCGCGAGTACACCGCCGGCCAGGTACTGCACCACCGACACCGCCTGGGTGGGCGGGGTCAGCGGCTCACCGACGACGAGATCGGAACCGTTGCTGCCCAAGACAACCGACGGCGCGACATCCCAGTGGGTGGTGGCGCCACGCGCCCACACTTTGGCTTCGCTGACAACGAGCTCGACGACGGTCATTCCGGTTGCGGCATCCAGGCGGTCTGGACCAGGCCCTCGGTGTTACGCGTGACGAAGGTGCCACGCCCGGCGGGCTTGGGGCCGGGACGCGTGGTACCGACCATGACGCCTTCGTCTTTGCTGCAGCTCATCACCAGTGCGGCCGAACCGAGGTCCTTCATCCGGGCCAGCGTCGCCTCGTACATGGCGCGGCTGGCTCCACCGGAGCGGCGAGCGATGATCAGGTGGAAGCCGAGGTCGCGAGCGTGCGGCAGATGCTCGACGAGCGCCGAGACCGGGTTGCCCGACGAGGTGGCCACCAGGTCGTAGTCGTCGACGAGCACATACAGCTCGGGACCGGTCCACCACGAACGCTCGCGCAACTGCTGTGGCGTCACCTCGGGACCGGGGGTCCGCTTGGCGACATACGCCGCGAGGTCGGCCATGTTCTGGGTGAATTGCGGTGCGGTGGAACCGTATCCGGCCTGGTAACCCTCGGGGATGATGCCCAGCATCGAGCGGCGGTAGTCGCCGACGATGAACCGTGCCTCATTCGGGGTGTTCGACGCGGCGATGCCCTCGATGATCGAGCGCAACAGCGTGGTCTTACCGGACTCGGAGTCGCCGATGATGATGAAGTGCGGGCTTTCCGCGAAATCGATGTAGACCGGAGCGAGCTCGGCCTCGTTGATACCGATCGGGATTCGCAGGCACTTGGTCGCCGGATCGACCCGCGAGGGCCAGTTGCCCGCCAGGTACAGCAGCTGTTCGCGGGGCAGCTGATCGGGCAGCATGCGGACCTGCGGCGCGGGACGGCCCGGCGTCATCCGGGCGATCGTCTCGACCGCGGACGACACCGCTTGGCCCAGATTGGACGGATCGGCGGAGCCGTCGATCCGCGGCAGCGCGGTGAGCATGTGCAGGCACTCGGCGGTCATACCGCGGCCGGGGCGACCCTGCGGAACCAGCGACGCGAACTTGCGGCCGAGGTCGGAATCCATCGGATCGCCGAGGCGCAGCTCGATGCGGGTGCCGATCTGGTCCTTGAGCGCGGGGCGGGCTTCCGCCCAGCGGGCGAGCGCGATCACCACATGCACGCCATACGAAAGACCCTGCACCGCAAGGTTCATGATGACCTGCTCGAGCGCGTCGAAGTCCTGGCGGATCGAACCGTAGCCATCGATCACCAGGAATACGTCACCGAACGGATCCTCGTGCGCGCCCTGGGCAGCCGGGCTCGACGCCGGATCCATCGAACGCAGGCGACGGAACTCGACCATCGACTCGATGCCGAGCTGACGGAACTTCGCCTCACGGGTGCGAACGATCGTGGTCATCTCGGCGACGGTGCGCCGGACCTGATCCTCGTCGAGGCGGCTTGCCACCGAACCGACGTGCGGCAGACCCTGCAGGCTGGTCAACGTGCCACCACCGAAGTCGAGGCAGTAGAACTGCACCTGCTCGGCGGTGTGGGTCAACGCCATCGCCATGATCATCGAACGCAGGGCGGTCGACTTACCCGACTGCGGACCGCCGACGATCGCGACATTGCCTCGCGAACCGGACAGGTCGACCACGAACGGGTCGCGGCGCTGATCGTAGGGGCGGTCGACGATGCCCATGGGGGCACGCAGGGTGGCGATCGCGGCGAATTCGCCGGTGAGGATCGAGCGCGGCACGAGCTGATCCATGGTCGGCGCTTCCTCGAGCGGCGGCAACCAGATCTCGTGGGCAGGTCGGCCGTGGCCCGAGATGCGCGAGACCAGCATGTTCAGGTTCGACATCTGCTCGTTGTCGTCGCCGACCGGCTCCGGCTCGAACTCGGCCTCCACCGGCAGCGGAACCCGATCGGCGGCGCGGAAGCCCACGTGGGTCGCCGCGAAAGGCCGGGCGTTGACGTCGATCTCGCCGCCGACGATGCCGGCGCTGGTGACCTCGCGCGCCGATCCACCACCGACATACGGACCCGACACGTACGAGGCCTGGAAGCGCTGGATCTCACCCGAGTCGGACTTCAGGTAACCGCCACCGGGGGTACTCGGCAGGTTGTAGGCGTCGGGGACGCCGAGGACCTGGCGGGACTCGTTGGCGGAGAAGGTCTTCAGGCCGATGCGGTAGGACAGGTGCGATTCCAGGCCCTTGAGCTTGCCCTCTTCCAGACGCTGCGAGGCGAGCAGGAGGTGGACCTGCAGCGAGCGGCCCAGGCGGCCGATCATCACGAACAGTTCGGCGAAGTCGGGGTGCTGGGTGAGCAGTTCGGAGAACTCGTCGAGCACGACGAACAGCGCGGGCAGCGGGTCGAGGTCGGCACCGGCGGCGCGGGCCTTCTCGTATTCGGAGACGTTGGCGAAGTTACCGGCCTGGCGCAGGACTTCCTGGCGGCGGTTCATCTCGCCCGCCAGCGCGTCCTTCATACGGTCGACGAGGTCGGCTTCGTCCTCGAGGTTGGTGATCACCGCGGCGACGTGCGGAACGCCGTCCAGGCCGAGGAACGTCGCACCACCCTTGAAGTCGACGAGGACCAGGTTGAGCTGGTCGGGCGAGTGGGTGGCGAGCAGGCTGAGCACCAGGGTGCGCAGGAATTCCGACTTACCGGAACCGGTCGCGCCGATGCACAGGCCGTGCGGGCCCATGCCGTTCTCGGCGGCTTCCTTGATGTCGAGCTCCACCGGTGCACCGTCGGCGCCGATGCCGAACGGCACGCGCAGACGCTCGCGGCCGTAGCGGGGACGCCAGGCGCTGGCCGGGTTGAAGTTGCCGATATCGCCCAGGTTCATCAGCTGCGACCAGGTGGAGATCGTCTCGGTCTCGTCGGTCTCGACATCGCTGCTGCGCTGGGTGGCCGCACGGTAGGGCGCGAGCCTGCGGGCCAGCTGCTGGGCCTGCTCGGCGCTGACCCGGTCGATGGTGGCGAAGCGTTCCTGGTTGCCGGTGGCGCCGCGGCCGAGGCACTCGCCGTCTTCGACGACCATCTTGATGCCGCGCGAAACGGCAAGGCGCGGTGCGTAATTGCACAGGTCGATGATGGTGACGCCCTCGTACCCGGACTCACGCAGCTGGTCGTCCTCGGCCTCGAGCAGGCCACCGTCGACGACGATCACCACGTGCACCATGTTCGGGTTGTTCGGCTGGTTACGCGAGTAGCGGACCCGGTTGCCGAGCAGCGGATGCAGGCCGCTCATCGCCTCGCGGATGGAGCCGTAGAACATGCGCTGGGTGCCGATGCCGTCCTGGGAATCGGGGTGCTGGGTGTGCGGGAGCCACTTGGTCCACTCCCACTCGCGGGCGGTGTCCGGGCCACAGACCACGGCCACGAGCACCTGGTCGGGCGCCTGGAACATGCACAGCTGCAACAACATCGCGCGCGTCATGTCGCGCGCTTGGGCGCGGTCGCCGTCGAGGGCGACGGTGCCGAAGCCCTTCACCGCGATGGCGGTGGGCAGATCGGGAACCGTGGAATGCGCGCGCACGAAACGGCGCAGCGACACCGCGGCGATGGGCTCCAGCTCTTCGACGGGGCCGGTTTCGGGGGCTACCAGCCTGGTCGCCAGGCGCTGGCCGCCGAGACCGATGCGCGCGTGGCAGAAATCCTTGTCGCCGGAGCGGCGCTCCCACATCCGGCTGGTGCCCGCGAGCATCCAGATCAGGCCGGGCTCGGGGTGGCTCCACTCGACGGCGGCGCGCTGCTGCTTGGCGGTCTCGTCGACGTCTTTACGGACCTGATCGAGGTAGCGCAGATAGTCCTTGCGGTCCTCGTTGGCCTCAGCGGCCTTGGCGCCCTTGCCACCACCCTGTCCGAACATGGTGACCATCGACATGATCATCATCATCGGGAACATCATCGACATCGGGTTGGACAGCATGCCGCTGCCCTGGGTGAACATCAGCGCCATCATGCCGACCATGCCGACGACCATGACGACGGGCATCAGCTTCGCGAGCAGGTTGCCCGGGGTGATCCGCGGGATCTCCGGCGGCGGCTGCAGCGTGACCTCGCCGCCGGGTGTACGCGGCATCTCGCGCCGGGCACGGCGCTGGAACCTGACGGTGCTCATGGTCGAAGACTCCCCCTGCTTGACTACTCGCTCATCTGTCGTCGCGACGGGCTCAGTGTAGAGGTCGCGGCCGACATGTCGTATGGTTCGTCAGGCATTCTGCTGTCCGAACGGTGGGTTCCGCAAACTGTCGACCGTGTGAGCGGTCGAGCGGAAACACGAGGTAGAGACGGAACTGGGGGAGTTTTGACGCACGCGCGACTCGATCATGTGGAAGAGGACTCCGCGCGCGGCATCGTGCGCGCGCCGGACCTTGCCCGAGTAACCATCCTGGCCAAGCACACGCAGGTAGACATGGCTATTCCGGTGGATGTGCCGGTCGCCCTCGTCATCCCCAGCGTGGTCGACATGGTCGCGCAGCACAGCCGCTCGAATGATTTCGACAACGACGGCGAACGCTACGAACCCGCCGAATGGGTGCTCGCCCGCATCGGCCACCCCCCGTTCTCGAACTCGCTGAGCCTCGGCGAACAAGGCGTACGCGACGGCGAACTGCTGATGCTGGAGAGCGCCTCGCACGCGGCGCCGACGCCCCTGTTCGACGACATCATGTACAACGTCGCGGTCGCCGACGCCGAGCACTACCGCAGCTGGACGCCGAAGACCGCCCGCGTCACCGGTTCGGTGCTCGCCGCGCTCACCATGCTGGTCGGCTGCTTCGGCCTGCTGGCCGCGCCGGATGCGTTGCCGTTCTGGGTTTCCGGATCGCTCGCATTGTTCGTCGCGATCCTCTGCGTGGTGGCGGGCACGGTGCTGAGCCGCATGTACCGCGACGCCTCGGCCGCGCTCGTGCTCGCCGGCTGCGCGCTGCCGACCGCGTTCACCGGCGGCATGCTGCTGGTGCCCGATCACTACGGGGCGGCGCATCTGCTGCTCGGATTCGCGCTGCTCGGTTCCATCGCGGTACTCGCCTGGCGCGTCACCGGCATCGGCCTCGCGCTGTTCATCGGCGCGGCGACCGTCTCGGTGTTCGGCGTGCCCGCGGCCCTGGTGGGGCTGCTCGCCGATCAGCCGGTCAAGGCGATCGGCGCGGTCGTCGCCGCGCTCGGTCTGGCCGGACTCTCACTCGCGCCGCGTGTTTCGATGCTGCTGGCCAAATTGCCGTTGCCGCCGGTCCCCTCCCCCGGCACCCCGATCGATCCGACCGAGGACGATCCGGACGACCACCGCGCCCTGCCGACCCTCGACGCCCTGCGGGCGCGGTCGGAACGGGCCCGTAACTACCTCGCCGGCCTGGTCAGCGCGACCACGCTGGTCACCGTCGCCGGCGCGCTGCTGGCGACCGACGCGGGCTCCGAAGATCCCTACTGGCCCGGCATCTCGCTCGCGCTGGTGTGCGCGGTGGTACTGATGTTCCGCAGCCGCACCTACGCGGGCGCCGAGCAGGCCATCGTGCTGATCGCGGGTGGCTCGTCGATCGTGCTGATCATGCTGGTCGGCGTCGCGCTCGAAATGCGCCAGCCGCTGGTCGTTTTCGGTGCCGCGCTGGTGATTCTGATCTCGGCGCTGGTGATGGGCCTGATCGTGCCGAACCAGTCCGCGACGCCGCCGATGCGCCGGGCCGTCGAACTGCTCGAGTACGCGTTCGTCGCCGCGGTGCTGCCGCTGGTGTTCTGGGTCGCCGATCTCTACTCGCTGGTTCGCGGGCTGTGAGGCTCGGCTTTCGACTGACGGCCGTTGCTCTGGTCGTCGGTCTGAACGCCGGATTCGGTCTCTACGGCACAGCGCACGCGGACCGGCCGCCGGCCATCGATCCCGGACTGCTGCCCGCGGGAGATCCCGCCGCGCCGCCGGACAAGACCGAGCGCGGCAGCGGTACCAACGGACTGTGCTTCCGCACCCAGGCGAGTACCGCGACGGCGGTGATTCCTCCCAGCCAGCGTTCCCTCGATCTGGAGCGGGCGTGGGAATTCTCGCGTGGCGCAGGACAACTCGTCGCGGTGATCGACACCGGCGTGGAACCCCATCCCCGCCTGCCCGATCTGTGGGCGGGCGGTGACTACGTGGCCGCGGGCGGCAACGGGGCCGAGGACTGCGACGTGCACGGCACCGTTGTCGCCGGGATCATCGGCGCGACCAAGATCGACAACCAGGGTTTCTCCGGTGTCGCGCCCGAGGCCCGCATCCTCAGCATTCGCCAGACCAGCTCCCTCTATCAGTCCGAGGGCGCGGGCCGGAACAAGGGGCCCGACGATTTCCCCGAGGGCTACGGCAAGGTCTCCTCACTCGCGAGCGCGATCCGGCGGGCGGCCGACTTCGGCGCCCGCGTGATCAACATCTCGCTCGTCGCCTGCAACAGCGGTTCCCCGGCCAATGAAGCGGCGTTCGGCGCGCTCGGCGCGGCCGTGCGGTACGCGGCGCTGGAGAAGGACGTGGTGATCGTCAGCTCGGCGGGTAACTCCGACAACGCCTGCAAGTCGGGCAATCCCGGGCCGGACCCGCTCAAGCCCGCACAGGATCTGTGGAGCACGATCCGCACCTATGTGAATCCCGCCTGGTACGACGAGTATGTGCTCTCGGTCGGCTCCATCGGCGCCAACGGCGCACCGTCGTCGTTCACCGTGCCCGGTCCATGGGTCGGCATTGCCGCACCGGGAGAAGGCATTACGTCCCTCGATGCCAGGACCGCCGGCATCTCCGACGGCAAGTACGACAACCAGGGCAAGTACATGGCCTACAGCGGAACAAGTTTCGCTTCGCCGTACGTCGCAGGCGTCGCCGCGCTGGTGCGCGACAGGTTCCCGGACCTGACCGCCAAGCAGGTCATCCAGCGGTTGCAGGCCACGGCCCACGCACCGGCAGAGGGCTGGAATCCGTACATCGGTTACGGCGCAGTGGATCCCGTCGCGGCGCTGACCAACGAAGTGCCGAGGGAACTTCCGCCGAAGCAGGCCAGCCCGGCGCGCAGCCTGCAGCTCGCGGTGCCCGCACCGCCGCCGCCCGCGGACAACACCGCGCGCAACGTGGCGCTGATCGGTTCCGGCGCCATCGGCCTGATCCTGGTCCTCGGCGTCTTGGCGTCGTTCCCGATCCGGCGCAAATTCGGGATGTCGGCCGACGATCTCTGACCTGCTCGACCAAAGAGCAGGGTACGGTCGGCGGGCCAGAGCCCGTCAACCCAGGTAGCCGCATGAATTCGTCAACAACCGACCGTCCACTCACCCGCAGGCAGCGGTGGGAGCGCGCGACCAATCTGCCGTTGATGGCGCTCGCGGTGGTGTTCGTCGTCATGTACGCGTGGCGGGTGCTCGACACCGATGTGTCACCGCGCCTCGATACCGGTCTCGTGCTGGCCGATATCGCGATCTGGGCGGTGTTCTTCGTCGATTTCGTGGTCAGATTGCGGCTCTCGGGCGACCGGTTGCGCTTCCTCCGCAAGCATCCTCTCGACCTGCTGGTCGTGCTCGTACCGCCGTTCCGCCCGCTGCGGCTGCTCCGTGCTTCGCTGCTGCTGCTCGACGCTCTCAACCGCGCGACGCACCCGCGCACCCGCCTGGTGACCTTCGTGGCCACCAGTTCCCTGCTGATCCTGTTGCTGTCGAGTCTGGCCTTCTTCGACGCCGAATACGGCGCACCCGACTCCAAGATCGAGACCTTCGGCGACGCACTGTGGTGGTCGGCGGTCTCGGTGACCACGGTCGGCTACGGCGACGTCTACCCGGTGACCACCGAGGGCCGACTGGTCTCGCTGGTGCTGATGACGCTGGGCATCGGCCTGATCTCCTTCGCCATCGGCACCATGACCAGCTGGGTCGTCGAACAACTCAAGACCGTCGACGACGCCGCCGACCGCGCCGAGAGCATGCTCCGCGAACTGGTCGACGAGGTCAGAGCCCTACGGACCGAGGTCGCCGAACTTCGCTCCGATTCCGCGAAGTCGGCGACCCCGTCCGGCTAGTTCACCGTGGCGACAGGCTTTTTGGCGGGCGACGGATCCGGCGCGACACCGTCGTGCGCGACCATCGCCTCTTCCCGACCCATCGTCGGCCCACCCGCGAGCAGTCCGATGATCGGCCACGGCGCCGGTTCGGCCTTGACTTCCTCCAGGCCGAGCGCCTTGACCGCGTCAGCGTTCTTGACGCCGAAGCGGACGCCGGTATCGGCGATGTAGAACAGGCTGTCCTTGCGGCGGCTGTTCGGTTCGATGCCGGTGGACTGCACGTAGGCGCCGGACGCCGGCGGAATGAAGACGGTGTCCGCGTTCGGGCCCGCGCCGTCGGCCTGCGCGAGGTCGACCATCTTCGCCTTGTCCGGGATCGGCAGATCGATGCCGGTCAGCAAGGTCAGCTCGGCGCGTGCGGTCGCGTCGGTGTTGTCGGTGGCGCCCGCGATCGGCTTCCACGACATGCAGCTGACCGGCTGGTCCTTGGCGGTGATCAGCGTCGGCCGGTCGCGCGGGTAGTCCTGCACCTTCAACGTCTGGACGATGGTCGCGTAGGTGCGGTCGGTCGACTGAATTGTCGTGCCGTTCATCATGGTCGGATAGAAGTTGCGGATGATCTGGGCGGTCAGCGCCGAAATCTCCTGCAGTCCGTTCTGGAGCACCACGTAGTTCTGGTTGGGCTCGTTGAACACCTGGACCACGTCGCCGATCTTGTGGCCGCTCACGTTGTAAGTCGGTGTGCCACCGGGGTTGTCGATGACCGGCGTGATCAGGGGCAGCACTTCGGGAATCGCGTTGAGCAGGCCCTCGCTGATCGGACGCGGAGTCACGCCGGTGATCCCGAGCGCGTGGGTGACGGCCGGATCGTCCATCTTCACGCGGGCACGCTTGCCGTCATAGACCAGGTAGACGGCGTCCTTGCCCTTCACGAGCATGGCCTTGCCCGCATCCACCTTCGATGCCTTGGCGCCGAGATTCGGGTCGCCGGCCAGCACCGACGTGGTCAGATCCGCTGTGCCGTCGGACTTGAGCTGATCGCACACCGTCCAGGTGCGGCCCTTGCCGCCCTTGTCGTAGAGGATCGACGACGGGGCGCCCGGAATACCGATCAGCTGACCGCGCGGCTTCTTCCCGAGCTCGGACTCCTTGACGATCGCCGCCTTGGACGCCTCACCGGCGGCCAACCGGGCCGAGGCCAGGTTCAGCGCGGGATGCACCACATTGTCGACGACCACGTAGACGCCGCCGGATTCCTTGGCGATCAGGATCTTGCTGTCGCCGATCTTGTCCTGCGGGCGCAGCAGCGCGAGCACGCCACAACCTGCGAGGACCACGATGCCGAGCACCAGTCCGACCACGTAGGCACGGGTCTGCGCGCGCATCGGGTCGTGCAGCATGCGCACATCCCGGCGCACCAGGGCGTGCTCCATTCGCCGCACCAGGAAGCGGTATCCGCTGACCTGCCAGCGCGTTGTGGGTTTTGAAGGCATGGTTCCTCCCCCGAACAGTGCTCTCGTCCGGGCAACACAGTACAGTTCCCGGCAGCAGTTGTTCGCATTCGGCCATCGGCCGATCGACAAATGGGTACCTGGGGGAGGAACGAATGGCTGAGTTCACCGGGGCGGGACCGCGCCCGCTGTTCGGTCGGATTTCGCTGCCGCACCTACTCATTGCGCAGGTCCTCGGCCTGATCGCGGGGGTTGTCGCGCTGATCTGCCGCATCGATGCGCTGATGTCGCTCGCCATCGCCGTCGTGGTGGCGCTGGTGCCGCTGATCCCGATCGGCAAGCGCACGATCCTCGATTGGATCTCGACCATCCGCCGGTATTCCGCCAAGCGCGACTACACACTCGGCGACACCGTCGACTTCCGTGACACCGACGGGCGCTCGCTCGGCCTGTACTGGGACGGCAGCCGCGTGGTCACCGTCGTCGAGGTACTGCCGCCGCGCGGCGGGCTGACCCGTATCGCGCGCACCGCCGTGCACGCCTCACACCTGTTGCCGCTGCCCGAACTGGCCGCGTGCCTCAACCAGCACGACATCCTGCTCAGCGGGATCGACATCATCAGCCACGGCCACCGCAGCCGGTCCGGCACCCCCGCGGGCGCGATCTACGAATCGCTGCTCGGCCCGCTGCCCGCGACCGCGCACCGCACAGTGTGGCTCGCGATCAGCTTCGACGCGGTGGCCTGCCCGGATGCGACGGCTCGTCGTGGCGGGGGCACCGACGGCGCTTCCCGCTCGGTCACCATCGCCACCCAGCGGATCATGCGCACGCTCGAAGACGCCGACTGCAACGCGCGCATCCTCACCGCCCCCGAGATCCGCAAGGCCGTACAGCAGATCACCGCGGGTCTCGATCCGCGCACGCTGAGTCAGCGGTGGAAGTACGCCGAGATCGGCAACGCGGTGAACATCGGCAGTGCGGTGGATCCCAAGCAGCTGGGTTCGGATCTGCTCGCCCAGCTGTGGGTCGCGCCGTCGCGGGGTACGACGGTCGCTGTGCGGTTGCGTCCCGGTAGCGACGCCGAATCCGTGAGTGTCGGCGCCGCATGGCGATTGACCGCGCGCGAGCTGCCCGAGAAGACCAAGTCCAAGGGCATGGTGTCGATGAGCGGACGCCATCGCGACGCACTGCTGGCGCACCTGCCGATCGCGGTGCCCGGTGTCGACGACACGATCCCGACCATCGAGTACCCGATCGACGTCATCGGCGCGCTGCACCTTCCGTCGTCGGGTTGCGGGCAGCTGCTGGGCTCCGACGACGAGGGCAACGGCGTCGCCACCAGGATCGTCGGCGCCGGTATCTCCACCGTGTACGTCGCCGGTGAGCTGTATCTGGCCCAGCAGTTGGTGTTCCGCGCGCTCGCTGTCGGCGAGCGGGTGCTGGTGCGCACCGACCGGGCGCAGGCCTGGGAGCAGTTGGTGACCACCGTCGGCAATCCGGAGCGGCTGACCATCGCCGTCGAAACACACCAGTCCGACGCGGGTTTCACCGCGACGGTGGTGGACGGTGTGCTCGCGCCGGCCCCGCACGCCGGTGTCACCACGATCTACCTCACCGGTGATCCGAACGGCTGGCCCGCTTCTCGCCCCGACCTGGAGATCTTCCAGCCGGGAGCGATCGGCAACCGCGTGGTGCTGCGTACGGGAACGACCAGGGTGAACCTCACGCTGGTGTCGATTCCGCGCGAGTCGACCTACATCGGCCAGCCGCGTGGTCAGCGTGCGATGGCGTCGGCCTGATCGATTCGCCGTAGCTCGCGTCACCACGCGGGCGATGTCACCGCCGGCTCAGCCCGGATAGGGTTCCACCGTGCGGGCTGCCCGCAAAGTCGTTCCCCACCAGGCCAATTGGTTCAACATGCGATCGCAAGCGTCGATCGCGGCGTGGTCGTCGGTCATGCCTGCCTTGTCGAAGCGGCGTTTGGCCTGGGCGAAACTCACCGATTCGCGCACCGAGACCATGTGCAGTTCCGCGACCACCTGACGCAACTGCTCGACCGCGCGCAACCCACCCGACAACCCGCCGTAGGACACGAACCCGATCGGCTTGGCCCGCCACTCGTGCTTGGCGCTGTCGAGCGCGGTCTTCAGCGAAGCCGGATACCCGTGGTTGTACTCGGAGGTGACGGCGACGAACGCGTCCGCACCGGCCAACCTGGCCCGGAACGCCTCGACCTCCGGCGTCTCGGTGAGGTCCACCGGCAACGCCAGATCCCGCAGATCGAGCACCCCCACCTCGAATTCCGGCCGCTCCCCCAGCGCGGTGACCAGCCAGCCCGCCACCACGGGCGCGAATCGTTCGGGCCGGGTGCTGGCGACGATGATCTCCAACCGCAGCGGTGCATTCATGCCGCCGAGCTTATCGACCCCGAAATGCCCCGGTACCGGAGCCGCTGACCGGCTCGTGCACGATAGGGCGGTCGGTTTCGTTCATGGGGCGCAGGGGGTCGCACGTGTGATTATCGGACGTTGGCAGTTGGTGGAGACGTTGGGGACGTCGCGGGATTGGTCGATGTTGACCGCGGGTACCGCGCCGCGCGAGTGGGCGTCGTATCAGCGGGCTGTTCCGGCCCGGTTGCAGCCGTTGATCGCGGCCGCGCACGAGACCGGGGCGCCGGTGGAGGAAGTGTTGCCCAAGTCGCGCAATCCCTGGTCGGAGTTGCGGTTTCGGGCCGTGCCGGTGTTGTGGCCGGATTCGTCCGTGCATGCGGTGAAGGTGTGGGTGGGGCCGGAGGTCCCGGCGGACGAGCTTCGGGTCGCGCCGTTCCAGGTCGACGCCTATGCCCGCGTGGTACGTATGCATCCTGCCGGGCTCGGATCTCACTTCGGTTCCGCCCCGGTCGAATACAGCGGTGCCGAATCGTTCGAGCGGGTCGAGCGTTTCGATCGCGCGCTGGAATTCGTTGCCGCGCTGCACCATTCGCAACCTCGGAGTCGCTGGTCGGGCGTTGCCACCGTGCATTCGACGATCGGCCCGCGTTCGCTGCTGGTGGCCGCGCGCAACGGCGACGCCGAGCAGCGGTTCGCGTGGCGCGGCGTGTCCGTCGATGTCACCGACAGTGTCGCCCCGCAACACAAGTCGTTCGAGGCCGCGACGCTGGAATTGCTGCGCGAGTCCCAGCCGGGCCTGTACCTGGTCATCGTCGACACCGCCCAGGTGCGCGCCGTGCGCTGGGTCACCGAGCCGGTGCCGGGGCTGACATGGCGCGGAGTCGACGAGCGAACCGTCCCGCATCCCGAGGACCGGCCCAGAATCGCCGCCCTGCGGGCCGAGGTGCTGGCAGGGGCCACGCGCGCCGGGTTGAGCGGGTTGCGGCTGGCCGCCGAGGCGGGTGGCTGGCTCACCGTCGACGTCGAGGTGTCACCGCTGCCCGGCGGCGGCGCGGCGCCTGCTTTCCTACTCGCTCAGGTGCAGGTCACCGCGCAGCCGGGGTGATCAGGGCAGTTCGAAGGGCAGCGACACCCCGGCGTGCACGCGGCAGCGTTCGCAGGTGCCGGTGTCGTCGACCGCGGTGACCGCACGTCGCATGAGCTCTTTGAAAGGTCCGAGGTTCTTCTTGAATTCGGCGAACACATCGACGGCGTGCACACCGTCGCCCTCTTCCAGACCGGCATCCAAGTCGGTGACGAGAGCGACTGCCGCGTAGCACATTTCGAGTTCGCGAGCGAGAACGGCCTCGGGATGACCGGTCATGTTGACCAGGTCCCAGCCCTGCCCGGCGAACCAGCGGCTCTCGGCGCGGGTCGAGAAGCGCGGGCCCTGAACGACGACCATCGTGCCGGAATCCTCGACCCGGAGGTCACCGGCGGACTTCACCGCGGCGGCGCGCAGATCATCGCAGTAGGGATCGGCGAAGGAGACGTGGACACCGCCGCCGTCGAAGTAGGTCTGCGGGCGACCCGAGGTCCGATCGACGAGCTGATCCGGCACCGCCACGGTGCCGGGACCCCAATCGGCGCGCAGGCTGCCGACCGCGCACGGCGCGAACACCCGGCGCACCCCGAGCGAACGCAGCGCCCACATGTTCGCCTGGTAGGGCAGGGTGTGCGGCGCGAACTCGTGCTGCTTGCCGTGCCGGGGCAGGAAGGCGACGGCGCGGCCCTCGACCTCCCCGATCGCGACCGGCGCACTCGGCGCGCCATACGGTGTGTCGACCTCGACGTGCACCGCGTCGTGGTCGAAGAAGTCATAGAAACCGCTGCCGCCGATGACGGCGAGTGCGGGCCGGGGAAGCGAACTCATAGCGCCGATTCTTCCGCCCGGGCCGACCGCGCGCAGCACCGGGGACCTGTCATCTGACATTTCGACCGCGAAACTGTACCCTAGGGGGGTATTAGTTCGCCACGCGAGCTACCAGGCAGGCGAGGAGACCACGGTGACAACACCCACCCCCGACACCGCGACCGGCGACGAGCACGCGGGCCACGCAGGCCACGGCTACATCACCGCCAAGGACGACTACCTCAAGCGACTGCGCCGCATCGAAGGTCAGTCGCGCGGCCTCCAGCGGATGGTCGAAGAGGAAAAGTACTGCATCGACATCCTCACCCAGGTCTCCGCCATGACCAAGGCACTACAGGCCGTCGCGATGGGGCTGCTCGAGGATCACATCTCACACTGCGTCGTCGACGCGGCGATCGCCGGTGGACCCGAGGCCGAAGCCAAGATCAAAGAGGCCACCGACGCCATCGCCCGGTTGGTCAGGTCCTGACCGGCTCACGAAATCGCCAGTGCGCCCGAGAGCCGTACTGTTCGCCGCGACCACGATGTCGTCGCCGACCTGGTGATACACGGTGAATCCGGAGAACGCGGCGACGTGGACCTGCTCCCGCCACAGGTCCACGCGCCGGTCCGGGCACACATGGTCGGCTCCCCCCAGGACGCCGACCCGGCCCAGTTCGGTGTGGTAAACCGCCGACGGCGCCACACCGTCGGCGAAGACTTCACGTTCCAGTGGCGTCACTGGAACTCAGACCCCCGGTCGACCGACTTCAGCCATCGCCACCACGACGAGCTGTGCTCCACCGGCCCCGGCATCCTCGATGAAGCCGATCGCCTGCGCCTGCGGGCAGATGCAGCCACGCGGGCTCGGCCTGCACCGCTGCCGCCCTGATCCGAATCGACATCGTGATCGCTCCTCGTACCGCACTGGTCCAACGAAATCCAGTGTGCTGCGAGAACGATCGTGCCGGCAGTCCTCCCGCGCCAAGCCTCTGACAATCAGTGCCACGTTGATCAGCCGATGTGTGACTGCCGATATTCGCCGGGCGTCATCCCGGTCTCCTGCTGGAACACCCGATAGAAGTGCCGTTCGGAGGCGAATCCCGAGGCGTAAGCGACCGCTGCGGGCGGATGGCTTCTCGTGCGGGCCAGCAGCTTGCGCGCATGCATGATCCGCAATCTGCGCAGGGTGGTGCTGAGGCTGTCTCCAGTGCCGTCGAAGATTCGGAACAGCGTGCGGCGCGAGATGTGACAGGCCGCGGCCACCTCGTCGACGGTCAATTCCGGGTCGGTGCACCGCTTTCGGAGGTAAACCATGACGTGTTCGCGACTGAGCGCGTCGGCAGGGGCCTCGACAGGTTCGCTCCCCGCGGCGAGCAGCACCGCCGAGCCGAGGAGGTCGAGCGCACTCCTGGCCAGGATGTCGGCCTGTGCGGGCGATTGCGCGCGGACCCGGGCGAGCTCACGAAAGTAGGTGGCCACCACACCCGCCGGGCTGTCCGGAGCAATCGCGGTGGCGGTCGGTATGCGGACCTCGGCGAGACCCGGCTGCAGGCGGAGCAGTCGCGTGGGCACTCGCACGAGCACCTGCTCGTAGGACACGCTGTCGTGCCAGAGCGAGGGCCGCGCGGTGTCGAGGAACGTCATCTCGCCCGGCTTCAGTAGCACCGAGCGGCCGTCTTGGGTGAGCCGGGCATGACCGGCGACCTGAATGCTGACAAGCAGGTATTCCTCGTCGGCACACGCCACATGCGTCTTGGTGCGCCGGAATTCCTGATTCCCACCCGCGAGCGCGGTCAGCGAGAAGTCGGCGACACCGGGCAAGGCACTGCTGGTGAGCCTGCCGAACGTGGGCGCGTCCAATGTGGGATCGAGCGCGAGTGGGAAATACGTCTTCGTCATCAACGCCTCCCACTGCTCGAACTCCGCACTGCGCGGTGTCAGCGCCGAGAACTCCAGCGTCGTCGTTTCGTTCGCCACAGGCGACCTCCGGAAACGAGAATCAGATGCTGCCGTCGTGCGGCATCGCCCAGAAGAATACCCCCGCTCCGCGCCTCGAATGCAATTGCAAATGTACTTACATTCGGTCTTGACCAGGTAAAACCTCCCTGCGCAAGCCTCTTTCAGCACGCTCCGGTACGAGGGCCGCGGACAGCACCCGACACACGTGCGCGCGGTGTACCGGAAGACGTGACCGGGCCGTGTTTACTGGTGGTTGCCAGCAGGATGCTCGTCGACGCGCCACCGGGAGGACACGTCCATGTCTGCCGAATCCGCCGTCCTGTCCGTGCGCTCCGAGGACGGCCGCTCGTTCGTCGTCGAGAACGCCGCGGCCAGCCCCTTCCCCGCCGGATCCCTGATCGTGGTCAGTTGCGCGGGGCGCAGGCAGCTCGGGCTGGTCGAGGAGCGCACGGCGACCGTGCCCGTCGGGTTGCGGGGCAGGTTGATCGGCGAACTCACCGATGACGGGATCGACACCAGAGCCAGTCACGCGTTCGACGGCGGGGAGATCGGCCCCGCCGATCGCGACACCGTCACCGCGCTCCACCACATCACCGGCGCCGAGCTCGAGGTCGGCGTGAGTCTGTCGGCGCCCGGCGGCCCCGCTCGACTGCTCCCCACCCGTTTCAACCGGCATACGTTCTGGTGTGGACAGAGCGGTTCCGGCAAGACCTACGCTCTCGGCGTGGTCCTCGAGCAGCTGATCGCGTACACCGCGCTGCCGATCGTCATCTTCGACCCGAATTCCGATTTCGTCCGCATCGGCGAGGTGATCCCCGGCGCCACCGGCCCCACCGCGCAGGCCCTGCGCGAGCGCGATATCCGCGTCCTGCGACCGAAATCCGAACCACCCGGCCGCCTGCGGGCGAAGTTCATCGACATGCCCTTGACCTCGAAGGCCGCTGTGCTGCAGCTGGATCCGGTGGCCGACAGGGAGGAGTTCAACGAACTGATCCATCTGGCGTCGGCGATGTCCGGCGAAATCCACGATGTCCTGGACAACCTGCGCGCCGTCGAGAACACGGCTCGCCGCCGGCTCGCGATGCGCGTGGAGAATCTGGGGCTGCTCGACTGGGAGGTCTGGGCGGGAGCCGACCAAGCGGTCACCGAGATCGTCGCCGATCGCCCCGATGTGACAGTCCTGGATCTCGGCGGATTCTCCACGCCCGCACAGCAACTCGTCGTCGCCCTGTCGCTGCTCGACGATCTGTGGGCCAAACGCGAGGAACGCCGCCCGGTTCTGCTGGTGATCGACGAAGCGCACAACCTCGCCTCACCCCGACTCGAATCGCCGGTGGCCGTCGCGGTGCGCGAGCGGTTGATCCAGATCGCCGCCGAGGGGCGCAAATTCGGCCTGTGGTTGCTGCTGTCGACACAGCGGCCGTCAAAGGTGCACCCCGGCATCATCTCTCAGTGCGACAACCTCGCCTTGATGAAAATGACCTCCCCCTCCGACCTGGAGGAACTCGGCACCTACTTCGGCTACGCGCCGAGCGGCCTGCTCGCCCAGGCGCCCTGGTTCCGGCAGGGTGAGGCGTTGCTGGCGGGCGGATTCGTCCCGACGCCCGCACTGGCCAAGGTGAACGCCCGGCTGACCCGTGAAGCGGGCGCCGATGTCTCGGTGCCGCTGCGATGACCTCCGGCTTCGTCGCACTGTGGTTCGCGGCCGTCGTCTCAGGCCCCCGTGAGGCCGACGCGCACCGGCTCACGCCGCACGATCCGACCGCTCGGTCCCCGGAGCGGCAGGCGCTCACCGCGGGGCGCGGCCGCGGCGGCCGGGCGCACGGTGCGGCCGAGATCTAGATCGGCGTAGAGCAGTCCCTCGTCACCTTCGGCCAGCGGTGCGGCGAGTTCGAGTCCGCCGGGCCCGAAGATCCGCGAGACCCCGCCACCGCCACGCAGCAGGCGCCGCTCCGGCATCCGCGCGTCGACGACCTCCCAGCCTGCCACCGGCACGACCGCGACGGGCGCGATGACATGGGTCGATCCGTCCATCGCGTAGCGAACACTGGCGGCGGTATTGAGATCGGGCCCCCATTCCTTGCCCTCCCCGTAGTACACGGTGAAGCCCGACCACGCGGCGACGTGGAGCTGCTCGCGCTGATCGTGCATCTGTCCACGCAGGTCGGCACGGAGATGATCGGCGCCGCCGAGTACACCGATCCGGCCGTGCACGGTGTCACGAACCAGCGGTCCCCCACCGGGCGCGGCATTGAAGACAGTGCGCTCGAGCCCGGTGGGTTCCGCCTTGCGAGCGACGGCGATGGTGCCGTCGGCATCGATCAGCGCCTGGGACATGAAGACCTCGTGTCCGGCCCGCTCGGCGAAGCCGATCGAGACGTGCACGCCCGTGCGCCGGGCGGCGTAGGCGATGGCGCGCAGTTCGGGGCCATCGGCAGTCAGCGCGTTGGCCAGATACCTGGCCAGGAATTCCTCGCCCCAATCGACCGAATTGAGCCACATCCACCACGGGAATCCGGGCAGGAATGTCTCCGGAAAAGCAATCACTTGCGCGCCGCCACGTTCGGCCGACGCGATGTATTCGATTGTCTGTTCGACTCCGGCAGACAGATTCAACCACTTCGGCTCGGCTTGCACCGCTGCCACGCGTACCCGACTCATCGTGCCCCCTTGTCGCTCAACCAGTGAAGAGTGTTCAATTCACTCTCTCGCAGAATGGCGCCACACAAACTGTCATCCCGTGCCAGCCGACTGACGGTCTGTGCCAATCCGCCGATTGCGATGAGTTTCGCCGAAGGTCTACCGAATATCGCGCGAGAACAGCGGTATCAGATAGACAGCGCGCTCGACGCGAGCATGCGGAATTCGCCGGGAGTCATCCCCGTCTCCAGCCGGAAGGCCCGGAAGAAGTGTCGCTCGGAGGCGAAGCCGGACGCGAGCGCGACCGTCGCGGTCGCCCGGCCGGGGTCGCGGGTGAGCAGGGTGCGCGCGCATTCCACCCGCATACGCCGCAGCACGGCGCTGAGTCCGTCTTCCACATCACCGAAGAGCCGGTACAGCGTTCGACGCGACACCAGACAGGCACGGGCGATGTCGTCGATGGTCAGGCCAGGGTCGGCGCACCGGGTCCGCATGAAGGACAGCACCTGCTCGCGGGACAGTGCCTGCGCGGGCTGACCCGACGGGATCTCCCCCGAGGCCAGTCGGACCGCGGAGGCGAGCAGTTTGACCCCGTTGTCGGCCAGGACAGTCGCATGGCCGGGAGCGCTCTGCTGGATACGGGCCAGATCGCGAAAGAAGCCGGCGACCGCCCCACCCGCGCTGTCGGCGGTGACCGTCACCGCGGTCGGCAACGGGGCACCACCCGGGCCGAGCTGCTGACGCAGGACCTCGAGTGGCGTCTGCACCACGACTTGCGCCCACGGACCCTCCAGCTCCCAGTGGTATGGGCGCGAGGTGTCGTAGAAGACCATGTCGCCGGGGCGGACCGAGGCGACTCGATCGTCTTGGTGCAGCAGTCCGGAACCTTCGGTCAGGATGGAGACCAGGAGGAATTCACCGTCGGTCTTCGCGATTCCGCGCGGGGTGCGGCGGATGCGCTGGCCGCTCGCGCGGACCGTCGACAGATCGAAGCCGGGGTGACTGCTGCGCTCGATGCGGCCGTGGAAGGTGCCGTCACCGCTCGGATCCGCCATCAGCGGGACGTAACTCTCCGACAGCAGCGACTCCCATTCGGCAAACGATTCGCGTGCTCCGGCGCGCGACTGCGCGATCTCCATGCCAACCACCTCGCTTCCTATCCGAGTCGAACAGCAAACAGTTGGCGTCGCACAATCGTCGGGCTCGCCCGTGGCCGAGCCTGCCAGATCAACCGTCCAATTTCCATCAGTTGTTTCCGAATGGGATGGTTTGCCGACATCGGAAATGCGTCTAGCACTGCCGATTCCAGCGGATAACCGACCCGGGTCTTTCAATATGAAACATCCATGTGAGGCACATCACCTAACCCGGCTTGACGGCAATCGTCAGCCGATATCGGCGCCGGAACGAGCTACTACTCGGTACTCACCCGGCGTCATACCTGTCGCCGCGTGGAACGCACGGTAGAACTGCCGCTCGGTGGCGAATCCCGATGCGGTCGCCACCGCGGCGATCGAACGGAAGTCGCTCGCCACGAGCAACACCCGCGCCCGCTCCAACCGCATTCCGCGCAGGACCGCCCCGAGCCCGCCCTCGAATTCCGCGACCACCCGATAGAGCGTGCGCCGCGACACCCGGCAGCCGTCCGCGATCCGTTCGATCGTCAGTTCGGGGTCGGTGAAATGGGCGCGCAGATAGTCCAGCACCTGCTGCCCGTTCACCGCCGCGATCTGCGCCCGGCCGGGCCGCTCGCCCGCCGCGATGGTGGCCGCCGCACCGAGGAGGTCGATACCGCTGCTCGCGAGCACCGCCGCCGACGCCGGATCGGTGCTGTGCAGCTGGGCGACCTGGCGGAAGAATCTGGCCAGCATCAACCCGACGCCCCCTTCCCCGATCACCATCCCGGCAGGCAGCAGATCAGCACGGATACCCAGGTAGTCGACGACCTGCTGCCGGGGCACCCGGACCGTGAGATCCTCGATCAGGCCCTCCGAGCGCCACCGAATCGGCTGTGCGGTGTCGTAGAAGATCATCGCGCCCGGTGCCAGCTCGACGCGATTGCCCGCGTGCTCCACCTGGGCGTGGCCGGCGAGCACCACGCTACCGATGACGTGGAAATCGTCGGCCCTGGCGATATGCCTGCGCGTGCGGCGCAATTCGTGACCCTCGGCCACCACGGTGCCTACAGAGATGTCCCCGAAATCGGCCGACCTGATCCGCCCCTCGAACGCGCGTGACACAGTGGGCGCGATCGACACCTCGGTGATCGCGCCGGCGACCAGCTGTTCCCAGTGCGCGAAAGCGTCCGGCGGCGCGATCTCCGCGGTCGAGCAGATCTCGGGAAATCCTTCGAACGACGTCATCGCCCGACGTCGCTATTCCACCGCGACAGGGCGCACGCTCGCCCCGAATTCAGCTGACGCCATTCGTGTCTCCGCCATGATCGCTGCCACTCGTCGAATGCGGTGACCGAGGAAGTATCCATCGTCTGGGAAATCTAGCATCGCCCCCGATTACCACACCGATAACGTGAGCGCCGCCACCACAACTCGGCGGCCGAGACAAGAAAATTTCCTTACTTTCTTCGACTAGGGAAAGTCTCGAACAAATATCGGATCGCCACTCGACAGTTCAGGTGTCACAGAATTCGGTGAACGGATACGGCTATTAATCGCCGCAGCAACCGCCCTCTGGCACCGGCACAGTTCTGGATTCCCGGGTTTGGGCATTACGCGCGGCGAGGTCGGCGTCGGCCGGATAGTCGACGGCGATGAGGCTCAAACCGTGGGCGGGAGCTACCGTCACCGAGCTGGAACGTGCCGTCTCGGCGAGCAGGGACGTAGTCCATTCGGGGGCGCGGCGGCCCTCGCCGACCGCGAGGACGGCGCCGACGAGGCTGCGGACCATCGACCAGCAGAAGGCATCGGCGCTCACGTAGGCGGTGAGCAGGTCGCCGTCACGTTCCCAGTCGAAGCGCTGGAGTTCGCGGATGGTGGTCGCGCCCTCGCGACGTCGGCAGAAGGCGGCGAAGTTGTGCAGGCCCAACAGGTTTCGTGAAGCGGCGCGCATGGCCTCGAGTTCTACGCCGGGCTTGCACGGCACCACCCCGCGCGCCTGCAACGGCTGGGCGCCGTAGGGGGCGGTGGTGAGCCGGTAGGCGTAGTGGCGGCGCATCGCGGAGAAGCGGGCGTCGAACTCGGGCACAGCGGTACGGATTTCGGTGATCCGCACGTCCTTGGGCAGGAACTTGGCCATCCGGTACAGCAACTTGTCGGCGTCGAACTCGGACTCGGTGTCGAAGTGCGCGACCTGTCCCTCGGCGTGCACGCCCGCGTCCGTGCGGCCGGCGACCGTCAGCTGCAGCGGCTCACGCAATACCTTCGACAGCGACTCCTCCAGCACGCCCTGCACGGTGCGCAACCCCGGCTGACGTGCCCAGCCGGTGAAATCGGTGCCGTCATAACTGATCCCGAGCCGCACCCGAGTCATGCCATCCTCCTGAATTCGCACGCGGAAAAGAACCGAGCCCGCCACCCACGAAGGGTGACGGGCTCGGCAGAACTCCTGAGAATCAGGCGTCCTTCTTGTCCTCGGTGGCCTCGTCGGCGGCCGGGGCGTCAGCCACGGTCTCGTCGGCGACGGTCTCCTCGACCTCAGCGGCCGGGGCCTCTTCGGTCTTCTGCGAAGCGGCGACGCGACGGGCCCGATCGGCCTCGTTGGTCACGGTCTTCTCGCGGACGAGTTCGATGATGGCCATCGGCGCGTTGTCACCCTTGCGCGGCAGCGCCTTGGTGATACGGGTGTAGCCACCCTCGCGACCCTCGAACGAGGGGCCGATGTCCGCGAACAGGACGTGCACGACGTCCTTGTTGCGGATGTCCTTCATGACCTCACGACGGTCGGCAAGGCTGCCGCCCTTCGCCTTGGTGATGATCTTCTCGGCGTAGGGACGCACCGCCTTGGCCTTGGCCTCGGTGGTCGTGATCCGACCGTGCTCGAAAAGCGCCGTGGCCAGGTTGGCGAAGATCGCCTTCTGGTGCGACGCCGAGCCGCCGAACCGGCGGCCCTTCTTGGGCTTGGGCATTGTGGGTTTCTCCTGGGCGTATTAAAGCTGTTCGGTTTCGGCGTAGTCCTGCTCGCCGCCGTCGGTATCACTGAACGTGCCGCTGTCGCTCCACGTTCCGGTGCTCGCGTCGTAACCCACCACGGAGGACGGGTCGAACGACGCCGGGCTGTCCTTGAGCGAGAGGCCCAGCGTGTGCAGCTTGACCTTCACCTCGTCGATGGACTTCTGGCCGAAGTTGCGGATGTCGAGCAGGTCCGACTCGGTGCGGGCAACGAGCTCGCCCACCGTGTGCACACCCTCGCGCTTGAGGCAGTTGTAGGACCGGACGGTGAGGTCCAGGTCCTCGATCGGCAGACCGAACGAGGCGATGTGATCTGCCTCGGCCGGGCTGGGGCCGATCTCGATGCCCTCGGCTTCGACGTTGAGCTCACGGGCCAGGCCGAAGAGCTCGACCAGGGTCTTACCGGCCGAAGCCAGCGCGTCCCGAGCCGTGATGGAGTTCTTGGTCTCCACGTCGAGGATGAGACGGTCGAAGTCGGTGCGCTGCTCGACACGGGTGGCCTCGACCTTGTAGGTCACCTTGAGCACCGGGGAGTAGATCGAATCCACCGGGATCCGGCCGATTTCCGCGCCGGTCGCCTTGTTCTGCACGGCGGGCACGTAACCGCGGCCCCGCTCGACGACGAGCTCGATCTCGAGCTTGCCCTTGTCGTTCAGGGTGGCGATGTGCATGTCCGGGTTGTGCACGATGACGCCGGCAGGCGGAACGATGTCACCGGCGGTGACGGTGCCCGGGCCCTGCTTACGCACGTACATGGTGACCGGCTCGTCCTCTTCGGAGGACACGACCAGGCCCTTGAGGTTCAGGATGATGTCGGTGACATCTTCCTTCACGCCGGGGACGGTGGTGAACTCGTGCAGGACGCCGTCGATGCGGATGCTCGTGACCGCGGCCCCCGGGATGGAGGACAGCAGGGTACGACGCAGCGAGTTGCCGAGGGTGTAACCGAAGCCCGGCTCGAGGGGTTCGATGGTGAACTTCGAGCGGTTCTCCGCCACAACCTCTTCGGTCAGTGTCGGACGCTGGGAAATCAGCATGAGGATCTACTTCCTGTTCAGGGCATCCGCTATTTGATGCCTCGTCAGTGATTGCGGGGGTCGCCGCGTAGCGACCCCCACCGTTAAGCGATTACTTCGAGTAGTACTCGACGATGAGCTGTTCCTGCAGCGGCACATCGATCTGCGCGCGCTCGGGCAGCTGGTGCACCAGGATGCGCAGGCGGCCGGGGACGACCTGCAGCCAACCGGGAACCGGACGGTCGCCGACGGTCTCGCGAGCCACCTGGAACGGCAGCGTCGGGAGCGACTTCTCCTTGACATCGATGATGTCGTACTGGGAGACCTGGTAGCTGGGGACGTTCACCTTGACACCGTTGACGATGAAGTGACCGTGGCTGACCAGCTGACGGGCCTGACGACGGGTACGGGCCAGACCGGCGCGGTACACGACGTTGTCCAGACGCGACTCGAGCAGACGGAGCAGGTTGTCGCCGGTCTTACCCTTGAGGCGGTTGGCCTCTTCGTAGTAACGACGGAACTGCTTCTCCATGACGCCGTACGAGAAGCGAGCCTTCTGCTTCTCCTGCAGCTGCATGAGGTACTCGGATTCCTTGATCCGCGCGCGGCCGTGCTGGCCGGGCGGGTAAGGACGACGCTCGAACGCCTGGTCGCCTCCGACGAGGTCGACGCGCAGACGACGCGACTTGCGGGTGATGGGGCCTGTATAACGTGCCATTTTGAGCTTTTTCCTTTCCCGCTATTAGACGCGACGCCGCTTGGGCGGACGGCAGCCGTTGTGCGGCTGAGGAGTGACATCGGAGATCGAGCCGACCTCCAGGCCGGCGGCCTGCAGCGAACGGATCGCGGTCTCGCGGCCCGAACCCGGGCCCTTCACGAACACGTCGACCTTCTTGACGCCGTTCTCCTGCGCCTTGCGGGCAGCGTTCTCGGCAGCGAGCTGCGCGGCGAACGGGGTGCTCTTACGCGAACCCTTGAAACCGACGTGACCCGACGACGCCCACGAGATGACATTGCCCTCGGGGTCGGTGATCGAGACGATGGTGTTGTTGAACGTGCTCTTGATGTGCGCGTGGCCGTGCGGGATGTTCTTCTTATCCCGGCGACGCGACTTCTGAGTCTTCTTCGGGCCAGCGGCCCGGCTCTTCGGAGGCATACGCTATCCCTACTTCTTCTTGCCGGCGACGGTCTTCTTCGGACCCTTGCGCGTACGCGCGTTGGTCTTGGTGCGCTGACCACGAACGGGCAGGCCACGACGGTGGCGGATGCCCTGGTAGCAGCCGATCTCGATCTTGCGACGAATATCGGCCTGAACCTCACGGCGCAGGTCACCTTCGACCTTGTAGTCCGAAGCCTCGATGTACTCGCGGAGCTTCGCCAGGTCGTCGTCGTTCAGGTCCTTGGAGCGCAGGTCGGGGCTGACGCCCGTCTCGGCCAGGATCTGGGTGGCGCGGGTGCGCCCGATTCCGAAAATGTAGGTCAGCGCGATCTCCATGCGCTTTTCGCGCGGGAGATCAACGCCCATCAGACGTGCCATGTGGCAGGTTCCTTAATGGTTGCGGAGGTCTGCTCCCCGTCCGTCCCCCCGTCTTCACAAAGGTGGGGGCACCGGCCTCCGTGCCGGTGGATGGCGCGCACAAGTACGTGCGTGCTGGAACTGGGAGTGCTTCTTTCGGTCAGTCCGATCAGACGATCGGTGCCCGGTGGTGAGGCTGTATCAGCCCTGACGCTGCTTGTGGCGCAGGTTGTCGCAGATCACCATGACCCGACCATGACGGCGGATCACCTTGCACTTCTCGCAGATCTTCTTGACGCTCGGATTAACCTTCACGTCAGTCCAATCTTGTATTGGTCCACACAGGTGGTGTGAACACAGTTTTTCCCCAGCCAGAGGACCGGGGAAGTCTGGTGTGCGTCCCGTTGCCGGGACACTGTGCGACGCCGCGCGCCGGTGAGGCTCGCGACGCCGTCAGGCATCACTTGTAGCGGTAGACAATCCGGCCGCGTGAGAGGTCGTACGGCGACAGCTCGACGACCACGCGGTCTTCCGGAAGGATACGAATGTAGTGCTGCCGCATCTTTCCGCTGATGTGCGCGAGAACCTTGTGACCGTTCTCGAGCTCGATCCGGAACATCGCATTGGGCAGCGGCTCGACAACTCGACCCTCGACCTCGATGGCCCCGTCTTTCTTCGCCATATCCTCCGCGATCCCGGTTACGCTCAACCTGAGTTTGATGGCCGTCCGCGTATGTAGCGTCAACCAAGAGCCCGTCGACATGCATGCGAACAGTCGGCGCATAGGTGCACCGCCGCTCAAGCTTACCGGGCCGGGCGGCCAGAGGCAAAAGTGCCCCGAACCGTACACCCTGACCGGGCCCCGTGCCGCACAATCGGGAGGCCTGCGCGCGCGCCGCCCTGAGCACGGTGTCGAGCCACCGGGCGGCCACCACGCCGTGGGGGTTGTCGCGTAAACTCACCGGCGTCGGAGAAGTGGGTCGATCAGATCGGGGGACCCTGGTGAGCGAGGCGTGCCGGTGAGCCGCAACAACGACAGCCTCCCCATGCTGCCGCCGTGGCTGTCGGAGAGCGACGTCACACAGGTCGGTTACGAGGCTCCGGTCGAGAACCTGCCCCAGGACGACGAGATCGACGACGCACCCAAACGCCGCCGCTTCATGGGCGGGCGCGGTGACGACGCGCCGCGCAAGGAAAAGGGCAGGCGCCGCCGCAAGGATCGCGAATCCGAGGAAGAGGCAGCCACCCCACGTCCGGGCGAGGCTGTCGACCAGCGCCGCCCCGCCGAGCCGACCCACCAGTCCGGTTCCGGCTGGTCCACCCCGCAGCAGCCCGCCGACCCGCTGATCCCCGGCCCGTCCCACCAGCAGCCCCGCCGCGACGAGCAACCGCGTCCGCAGCCCACCTACGAGCAGCCCGCACCCCAGACCGGCCGCGACGCGTCGCAATACCAGCAGGCCGCGCCCGCACAGCCGAACGCCGGGTGGCCACAGCCGAACGCCGGGTGGCAGGCCGCCCCGAACCCGCTGACTCCCCCGGTCAACGCGCCGTTGTCATCGGCGGATCCGGCACCGCGACCGGACACCAACGGTCCGTCGTCGATTCCGGGGCCCTCGGCCGCGGATCCGGCGCCGTGGGCAGGCGGTCAGGCGTCGACAGCGGCTCCGTGGTCGGCAAGTCAGCCACCGGCAGATCACGCGCCGACATCCACCGGCACACCCCCTCCGCTCCCGCCGTCGCCCACCAGCGTGCCCACACACACGGGCCCGGCAATACCCGCGCCGACCAGCGAGGCCGTGGACCACGCCGCGAACGCGCTCCCGACCCGGACGCCCGCGCCACCGTCGACCGGCTTCACCCCGCTCGGCCCGAACCAGCAGCGCCCCGACCTTCCCCCGCCCCCTCCGCTGCCGGACCCGCCCGCGCGTCCGACCCAGGCCCCACCGCGCCTGACCGTCCCGCCGCAGCCGACCACCGCCGAACCCCGGCCGGTCGCCGCCGAACCGCAGCCGACCACCGCCGAATCCCGGCCGGTCGCCGCCGAACCGCAGCCGACCACCGCCGAATCTCGGCCGGTCGCCGCCGAACCTCAGCCGATCGGCGCCGATCAGGCGGTCGAGCAGGCAGACCATGCGCCATCGTGGGTCACCGCGCTTGACGAGGTCGAACAACACGCCACAGACACACCGTCGACACCCGCGCCCAGCGAGGTCGCGCAGTCCGCCGATGTGGAACCACGCCCGCCGTCGTCGTTCCAGGAAGCCGAGCAGGCCACACCGCCTCGTCGCGCAGCTGCCGAGGTGGCCGAACCATCCCCGGCGACGACCGCCGCGGAGGCCACCGAATCGCCGACAACCGGTGCGCGCCACTCGGCCGACGGGCGGTCCGCGCCCGACGAGGACGCGGTCGCGTCACGACACGGGTCGCCGTACAGCTCCGCCGAGTCCGTAGCTCCGCAACAGCCGCCGGCTACCGAGCAGCGGTCGCCGTACGCATCGGGCGAGCGCGTGCCGCCGTCGGCTTACCCCGCGACGCAGTACAACTCGGTCCCCGGTGACCCGACACCGGTCGCGCCGACGCATGCGCCGGATGGGCGGACCGAGGTGTACCGGTCCGATGATCCACGGCTACAAGGCAGTGCGCCGGGTGAGCACGGGCAGGCGAATCGGCAGGGTGGCACGAACCCCGCGGAACAAGCACGCGCCGCGCAGACCGGGTATCGCTCGGGTGAATTCGTGCAGGCGGCCGACACCGCGTCGCCGTATCCCCGCCCCGACGGCACCCCGGCCCAGCACCAGCAGCCCGACGGTCTGCCCACGTACGGTCCCGACGGCGTCGCCCAGCGGCCCGAGGGCGCGGCACCGCAGTATCGGCCCGATGCCGCACCCGCGCAGCAGCCCGACGGCGCCCCCGTGCAGCAGTATCGGCCGGACGGCTCCCCCGCTCCGCACTATCAGCAGCCGAATCAGGGGGCGCAGCAACAGTTCCCGCCGAACGGTCCGGCCCCGCAGTACCAGCCCGACGGCACGCCCGTTCCGCAGTACCAGCCCGACGGCACGTCGGCACAGCAGTACCAGCAGCCGCAAGGCCCCGGTCAGCAGTACCAGCCCGACGGCACGCCCGCGCAGCAGTACAACCAGCCCAACGGGCCCGGCCCGCAATACCAGCCCGACAGCACACCGGCACAGCAGTACCAGCAGCCGAACGCGCCGCAGCAGTACCAGCAGCCGGGCAACTACCAGCAGGGCCACCAGCAGCCCTACGGCCAACCGGGTTGGGGCGCACAGCCACAGGGCTACCAGCCCTCGCTCGACGACGTCCCGGTCAAGCGCGCCAAGAAGGCTCCCGGCAGTGGTTGGCGCAAGGCCGTGCATCACGTGTCCGGCGGTGCGATCAACCCGGGGATGTCCGCCGAGGAGCTGCGTCTACAGGAACTCGTGGCCCGTATCCGCCAGCCTGTGCGCGGCGACTACCGCATCGCGGTCCTCTCACTGAAGGGCGGCGTCGGCAAGACCACCACCACCACCGGTCTCGGCTCGATCTTCGCCTCGATCCGAGGCGACCGAGTGATCGCCGTCGACGCCAACCCCGACTTCGGCACCCTGTCGCAGCGCGTCGCCATCCAGACCCGCTCGACCGTGCGCGACCTGCTGCTCGACCCGGCGATCCAGCGCTACTCCGATGTCCGCAGGCACACCTCCCAGGGCTCGAGTCGCCTGGAAGTCCTTGCCAGCGAGCGCGATCCGGCTGCGTCGGAGGCGTTCAACGACGAGGAATACCGGGCCGTGGCCCGCATCCTGCAGCGCTTCTACAACATCATCCTCACCGACTGCGGCACCGGTCTGATGCACTCGGCGATGAGCGGCGTCCTCGACCTCGCCCATTCGCTCGTGCTCATCTCCTCGGCCGCCATCGACGGCGCCCGCAGCGCCGCCGCGACCCTGGACTGGCTGTCCCTGCACGGCCACGACCATCTGGTCCGCAACGCGGTGGTCGTGATCAACCTCCCGCGCGAGGGCTCACCGAACGTCGGTGTCCAGCAGCTGCGCGAGTACTTCCTGTCCCGCTGCCGCGCCGTTCACATCATCCCGTTCGACGAGCACCTCTCCGAGGGCGCCGAGATCGACCTGCACCGCTTGCACAAGACCACCAAGCGCGCGTACGTGGAACTGGCGGCGACGGTGGCCGACGAGTTCGGCGTCCACCACCACCGCCTCGGCTGACACGCACGACACACCACGCCCCGCGGGGCGTGGTGTGCGGTCGAAGGGCTAGCTCACCACTCGGGCAGCCGCCTGCGCCCGGCCAGTACGTCACGCACCAGATCGTCGTAGGCGTCGGCCAGTTCGGCCAGGTGGTGCCACGCGCAGTGCAGCATTTCGTCGTTGGCCGCCAGCGTCATCAGTGCGTGGTGCGCTCGCACGGAAGCCTCGGCCATGCGGTCGATGACCGAGCCGACGGTCTCCGTGTGCAGCGTGGCGCCGAGGCGGTGCTGCGGGATGGCCCGCAAAACCCAGTCGTCGATCGCCAGCACCAGTTCACTACGCCGGCAGTCGATTTCGCGCAGGACCACCGGATCGGTGTCGACTCGCCCCCCGCGCCCGACGATCCGTTTCTCGTGCAGCACGGCCAGATCACGCGCGAACCACAGCAGCGGTCCGCCGACCACCCGATGTCCGCGACACGCCCGGACGAGAATGTCGGAGAGGGGTAACAGACCGGTAGCTGCCGGGAGCCCGGCGGTATCGACACTCCGCACTGTGTCGGGGAAAGCCATTACAACTGTAGAACTCTCCGAACCAGCCACGTTGCCTCGCCGTCATCGCCGCAGAGCACCGGATCAGGACGTTCATTACAATAAACCTCGCAAGCTTTCTGTCAAGCATTACTCGGCCGTAGGTAACCGATACGAGTACACTTCGTTACCTGCACGACCTACCGAGGAGCATGATGGCGGACGGTCCGACCTATCTCCGGATCGCGAACCTCCTCCGTGAGGAGATCCACGCGGGCACATGGAAACCGGGCGACCGGTTACCCAGCCACTCCGAGCTCGCCGATCAGATGCAGGTCTCGATCACCACCTCGCGCAACGCGATTCAGGTGCTCGTCGCCGAAAATCTCGTCTACACAGCAACTTCCCGCGGCACCATCGTGCGCAACCAGGAGGTCCTGGAGTCGGTGGTCACCGACCACATCCGGCGCGATCGGCCCAGGTCGGCACACGACATCTTCGAGGAGATCGCGCGCGCGGCCAACCGGGAACCGTCCAAGCAATTCAGCACCAGGATGGAACCCGCGAACACCGAAGTCGCGCGCTGGCTCGGTGTCGCCGCCGATTCCTGGGTGCTCGCGCGCACGGTGGTGCAGTACCTGGACAACGAACCGTGGTCGTGGGAGGTGAGTTTCTACCCCCGCGACCTCGCCGAAGCCGCGGGCATCGACTCGCCACACGACATCCCCGAGGGCACCACCCGCCGTCTGGCCGATCGCGGCTACGGCGAGACCGCCCACCGCGACACCGTGCTGGCGCGCGCCGCCACCGCCGAAGAAGCGGCAGTGCTCGGCGTCGCCACCGGCACCGTCCTGCTCGACCATCTGCGCATCGGCGCCAACCATGAACGCGTCACCCGCGCCACCCGCCACCGTTCCCTGGCGGGCCGCAACCAGCTGGCCTATCAGCTCGGCGACAACACGGGCACCGACGTCATCGCCCGCACATTGGGCATCGCACCCGGGTTGGCCGTCGCGCTGCCATGACGGTGCGCCTGCGCCCGGCCACCCTGGGCGACCTGCCGCTGATCTGCCGCCTGCGCGTGCAGCGCACGTCGTGGCTGACGGCACGCGGGTCGGATCAGTGGACGGTGGCGGGACGCGGTCGACCGATCGAGATCTTCGCCGGGGCGGTCGGGCGGGCGCTGGATCGCGGTGAGACGTGGATCGCGGAGGTCAACAGTGAGCCCGCCGGGACGATCACGGTCAACCAGCGAGCCGATCCCGGCCTGTGGTCGACGTGGGAGCTGGCCGAGTCGGTGATCGTGCACTTCATGATCGTCGACCTGCGGTTCGCGGGTCTGCAGGTGGGGCACCGGATGCTCGCCCACGCCGCCCGGCTGGCCGACCAGAAGCACCGGGACTGGGTCCGCCTCGATGCCTGGACCGCCAACCGCCACCTGCACGACTACTACCGCCGCGCCGGCTTCACCCTGGCCCGCATCGCCGACCCACTGGCGAGGGGCCCGTCCTGCGCGCTGTTCGAACGCCGCACCGACAGCTGGTGCGGTTCACCGGTCCGCCGCCCGGCGCACCGGCGTTCCGTCCCGGCACTGCCGCTGATGGATCACTTCCCCGGCTGAGTGCGCGGTTACAGCGGTGGCAGGTCGGCGATGTGCACGAGTTCGATGCCCTGGCTGCGGGAGACCAGCGTGCCTCGGCCGGGCGGCATCTTGCTCGGGCGGACATCGCCGATCAGCTTTCCCTCGTCCCGGGAACCGCTCATGATCAGCGTCTGCACCGACAGGTTCTTCATCGCGCCGAGCACCGGGTCGTACAGCGCACGCGACGCGCCACCGATGCGGCGGGTGACGACCAGGTGCAGGCCGATATCGCGTGCCTGCGGCAGGTATTCGAGCAGCGGGGCGAAGGGGTTGACCGATCCGGTGACCACCATGTCGTAGTCGTCGACGACGACATAGATCTCCGGGCCGGACCACCAGCTGCGTTCGCGCAGTTGCTGCTGGGTGATGTCGGAACCGGGAATTCGCTTGGCCAGGTAGCCCGCGACCTCGGCGATCATCGGCCCACAGGTCTGTGACGAGGTCGAGTATCCGGCCAGCTGATCGCCCTCGAGCACACCGAGCATGGTGCGCCGGTAGTCGATCAGGATGACCCGCGCCTCGGACGCGTCGGACTGTTCGGCGATGCTCATCACGATGTTGCGCAGCAGCGTGGTCTTGCCGCATTCCACGTCCGCGAAGGCCATGAAGTGTGGTTCGAGACCGAAATCCAGTACCAGCGGCTGCAATTCGGACTCGCCGAGACCGACGACGACCTTGCTGCGGTCGAGCTTCACGCCCTGTCCCTTGGCGGTGGCGACGACCTCGTCGCGCGGGAAGCTCAGCGGCAGCATGCGCACCTGCGGGGCACGGCGTCCCGGATACAGCGCGATGAGCTCTTCGCGCGCCCTGGTGACACCGTCGGCGACCGTGGACGGATCGGAGTCCGAATCCAGGCGGGGCAACGCGATCAGCATGTGCAACTGTTCGCGGGTGAGACCCCGGCCCGGCCTGCCGACCGGAACCTGGTGCGCGGTGCGGCGATTCATCTCCGAGTCACCGGGGTCGCCCAGGCGCAGCTCCAGCCTGGTACCGACCTGGTCCTTGACCACCGGCCGGATCTCGGCCCAGCGCGAGGCGCCGATCATCAGGTGGACGCCGAAGGAAAGACCCTGGGTGGCAATGGCATTGATCAGCGGTTCGAGGATGTCGAATTCCTCGCGGATGGCGCCCCAGCCGTCGATCACCAGGAACACGTCACCGAACTGGTCGGCGGCGAGCAGGTCGCCCGGTGCGGCCGTGGTCCCGTTGATCTGTCGCGCCTCGAGCGCGGAGAACTTGCGCCGGCGGAACTCGGCCATGGATTCGATGCCGAGCTCGGCGAATCGTTCCTCGCGCTGCCGCATGAGGGTGGTGAGCTCGGCGATGGTGCGCCGGACCCGATCGCCGTCGAGACGACCGGCAACCGAACCGACGTGCGGGATCCCGACCAGACCGGCCATGCTGCCGCCACCGAAGTCGAGGCAGTAGAACTGCACCTGCTCGGGCGTGTGCGTGGCGGCCGCGGCCAGGATGATCGTGCGCAAGGTGGTCGACTTGCCCGACTGCGGGCCACCGACCACCGCGACATTGCCCTGTGCGCCCGCGAGATTGATGGTGAGCACGTCGCGGCGCTGCTCGTAGGGCTTGTCGATGACACCGATCGGCATCCACAGCTGACCGTGCCGGTTCACCGGCGATCGCCAGTCGGGGTCGGGCAGCAACATGTCGGCGGTCGGCGATTCCTCCAGCGGTGGCAGCCACACTTCGTGGGCGGGCCTGCCGTGCCCGGTCAGCCGTTTGACCACCACGTCGAGCAACGAATCCGGGATACCCTCCTCGGCGCTCTGACCACCGGGCGGGGGCGGTGGTGGGAGTTCCGGCCGACCGCGCAGGATCGGGTCGGTCTCCTCGTGTTCCGGCTCGAGCTCGGCGGCTTCGACGGGGGCCGCGGTGAACACCACGGGCCGTTGCCCGCCGACCGGCGCGCCGTCGTCGTCGATGACTGTGCCGACCGGCGCGACATAGGAACCCGAGACGTAACTGGCGTTGAACCGAAGCGGTTCGGAGGCATCGCTTTTCAGGTAGCCCGCGCCGGGCACGCTGGGCAGGTGGTAGGCGTCGGTGATGCCGAGTACCGCGCGCGATTCGTTGGCCGAGAAGGTGCGCAGACCGATCCGGTAGGACAGGTGCGATTCCAGGCCGCGCAGCTTGTTCTCCTCCAGGCGCTGCGAGGCCAGCAGCAGATGCACGTGCAGCGAGCGACCGAGACGGCCGATCATCACGAACAGTTCGGCGAAATCCGGTTTCTGCGAGAGCAATTCGGAGAACTCGTCGACCACCACGAACAGCGCGGGTAGCGGGTCGAGCGGAACGCCTGCCGCCCTTGCCTTCTCGTAGTCGGTGACGTTGGCGTAGTTGCCCGCCGAGCGCAGCAGTTCCTGGCGGCGGTTCATCTCACCGGCGAGCGCGTCCTTCATGCGGTCGACCAGCGAGAGCTCGTCCTCGAGGTTGGTGATCACGGCCGCGACGTGCGGCAGCGAGTCGAGGCCGAGGAACGTCGCGCCACCCTTGAAGTCGACGAGCACCAGGTTGAGGGCATCCGGCGAATGCGTGGTGACCAGCGAAAGTACCAGCGTACGAAGGAACTCCGACTTGCCCGAGCCGGTGGCGCCGATGCACAGGCCGTGCGGGCCCATGCCGTTCTCGGCCGATTCCTTGATGTCGATCTCGACCGGCGTGCCGTCCGGGGTGATGCCGATCGGCACCCGCAGGCGTTCCCGCGCGGTTCGCGGTCGCCACACCCTGGCCGGGTCGATCTGGGCGGCGTCGGGAATGCGCAGCAGGGCCATCAGGCCGGGGTCGCTGGTGGTGCCCTCCCCCAGGCTGACGATCTGCGCGGCCGTCGCGAGCCGGTAGCGGGCGAGTGAGCGCGCGAAGGCCGCCGCCTCGGCCGAGCTGACCTCGTCGGCCGTGGCGAACCGTTCCACCCCGGCGGCACTGCGCGCCGACACCGCGCCGTCGGCGACGACCAGTTGCAGGCCGCGGCGTGCCGCGAGTCCGTTCTCCGGCGCGGTCAGGTCGAGCACGGTCACCGAGTCGAGGCCGGATTCGCTGATGGTGCGCTCGTTACCGCTGATGTAGCCGTCATCGATCACCACCACCAGGTGCAACCGGCCCTGGGTGGGCTGCGGATTGCGCATGAACCGGCCGCGTTCCATCAGCTCGGTCTGCAACGCCGATTCGAGCTCGCCCAGCGAGGTGTACATCATCCGCGCCGAGCCCAGTCCGTCGCGCACCGACGGATGCTGCACGTGCGGAAGCCATTTCGCCCAGGCCCAGTGCGTATCGGGATCGGCGCAGACGATGGCGACGACGAGATTGTCCGGCCCGTGGAAGGTGGTCAGTTCCATCAGCATGGCCCGCACCAGCTCGCGGCCCTCGTCGAGGTCGCCACCGATATTGATGGCGGGGAAGGCCCGCAGCGAGACCGCGGTCGGCAGTTCGTGCACCACCGAATGCGTGCGGACGAAACGGCGCAGCGCCACCGTGGACACCGGTTCGAGGTCTTCGAGTGGGCCGGTTTCGGGCCTGGCCAGCTTGGTGGCGAGGCGGTGGCTGCCGACGCCGACCCGCACATGCCCGAAGTCGGGGTCGTTGGGACGGCGCTCCCACATCCGCCTGCTACCGATCAGCGAGGGCAGATCGGCGGGTTCGGGATGACTCCAGCCGAGCGTCTCGAGCTGTTTGGTGCCGGTGGTGCGCACGTCCTTGCGCACCTGGTCGAGATACCGGAAGTAGTCCTTGCGTTCCTCGTTGAGCTCGACGGCGCGCTTGGGACCACCGCCGCGCATGCCCGCCATCATGCCGACCATCGACATGAGCATCATCATCGGGAACATCATCATCATCGGATTGGCCAGCAGATTGCGGCCCATCGTGACCATCATCGCGATCATGCCGACCACCGCCACCACCATGATGACGGGCATCAGCTTCATCATCAGCGGCGACGGGATGGCGCGCTGGATCTCCGGCGGCGGGGTGAGCGCTACTTCACCACCCGGTGCGCGCGGCGGCGCGATCCGGGGGCGACGGACGAAACCTTCGGTTGCCATCGAACCCTCTACTCCTCGAATTCCTGATTGAGGTCAACACCGCGACGGCGGAACGGGAACCCGAACGCGGCGCCGATTCCCAAGGCGGCCAACAGCAACAGCGATCCGGCGATCGCGACCTGGCGCGGGCGGGAATCCGGTTCCGGCGCCACGTAGGGTTCGGCGATCGGATGGCCGATGTCGGCGCCCCTGCTGGGCGGCTCGGCGGACAACGGTGCGGTGAGCGCCGCGAGCGGGTCGATCAGACCGGCGCCGATGGCGTCGTCACGGCCGCGCCCCGGTGCGTGCGCGGTGCGGGTGATCCGTTCGATCACCTGCTGGGCGGACAGGTCCGGAAAGCGCGACCGGATCAGCGCGGCCAACCCCGCGACATACGGTGCGGCGAAACTGGTTCCGTCGACCGGCTGCACACCCTCCATCGTCTGCACGCCGTCGACCAGCCCGGTGCCACCGGGCTTGCTGTCCAGCGACACGATGTTGCGGCCGATCGCGGCGGCCCCGACCCACGGCCCGCGCAGCGACAGCGCCGAGGGCTGGCCGTCGGCGTCGACCGAACCGACCGACAGCACGTACGGGGTGAACCACGCCGGGGACGGGACAGTGGTCACCGAACTCCAGCCGGACCCCTCGTTCTGGTTCTGGCACGGCCCGCCCTGCTCCACATTGCCCGCCGCCGCCACGACCACCACGTTGCGGTCGTAGGCGTATTTCACGGCGGCGCCGAGCGCGCCGTCGGCGGTATTGGAACCGGCTGCGGTGCAGGCCACCTCGGAGATGTTGATCACGGTGGCGCCCATGTCCACCGCGCGCACGACCGCACCGGCGAGGGTGAGCACACTGCCGTAGCCGTCGCTGCGCAGCGCACCGTCCTCCTTGACCGAACCGGCCCGGTCCTTGCGGTCGTAGGCGAGGCTGAGCTGGCGGATGGCCAAGATCTCCGCGTCCGGGGCGACCCCGACGAACGCGTCGTCGGGCGAGGGCCGGGCGGCGATGATGCCCGCCACCAGTGTGCCGTGGCCGTCGCAGTCGACGGTGCCGTCGGTATCGCTCACATAGTCGCCGCCCGCTTGCAGCGCGGGCAGGCGCGGATGCCGGTTGACGCCGGTATCGATCACGGCCACCTTCTGCCCGGCCCCCCGGCTGAACTGCCAGGCCGAGGGCAGATCGAGGACCTGCTGCGACATCGGCGGTTCGACCGGGGCGTTGCCGCGCAGCACCGGTTCGGCACACAGTTCGCGCTGTTCGGTCGCCTCGAGTGGAGCCGGCCTACCACTCAGCGCCAGCGCGGCGTCGAGCGCGCCCGGATCGATGCGCGGCGGAGCGATGGCGCCCGCGGGCGCCGGGAATCCGGCGACCGTGCCGAGCACGGTCGCCGCACAGGTGAGCCGCAGCAGCGCGCGCCGCATGGCTGCGCCGGTCATATGTTGCGGGCGGTCGAGTACACATCCATCACCCACAGCGCGAGCGGGATCATCGTGATGATCAACAGGTACTCGAAGATCTCGATCATCCGCCGCGTCACCGGTGTCACTTCGACATGGGGTCCGATGACGCCGAACCCGATCACAGCACCCGCGGTCGCCAACAGCAGTGCCACCGCGACGAATTCGAGCGATTCGTGGCCGAGGCCGAGGCCCGTGAGCAACGCGAACAGAGTGAGCGCGCCCGCGATGATCAGCGTGGCGGCCTGCACCAGGTCAGCGTAGGAGCGACCGCGCAGACACAGCACGATCCCCGCGACCGCCGCGAGCGCGACGCCGCCGGAGTGGAACGAGCCGAACGGGTCGGCCGCGCCCACGGCACCGATCAGCGCGGCGAGCGCGCAGGCGACAACGAGGCCGGTCTGGATCTGATTCGCGACCCGGGCACGTTCGCCGAGCCCGGCCGCCGAAGGCAGCGCGATCGCGCCGACCGCGCCGACGCCCTCGATGGTGGGGCGCTGTTCGTGATCGGCGGGATCGATCGCCCCGCCCGCCGTGGGCACCGGCGGAATAGGCAGCCGTGCCGTCACCGCGGCCAGCCGTGGCACCGACGACAGCAGCATCACCGCCGCCACGAGCACCCCGGCGAACAGCTTGGCCAGCCCCGGATGCCAGATCAGGTAGATCACACCCGACACCGCGCCGAACACGCTGAGCGTGATCGCGGCGGCGAACAATCCGGCTCCGATTCCGGTGACCCGATACCCGATCACCGCGGCGACCAGGAGCATCACGCTGCCGAGCAACAGGCTGCCCGCACCGAGCACACCCGGCACCACCAGCGCACCACCGCCGAACAACAGCAGCAGCGCGTCCAGCGAAAGCCAGTTCGCGGTAATCGAATCCGTGAATTTCCGCGCGGCGATTCCGGCCGCCGCCGACGCGGCGATCCCGGTGCCGAGCAGCGCGAACGCCGGCGCGAGCGGATCGGTGTGGGTGCGCGAGACGATCAACAGCGCGAGCGCGGCGATGATCGAAACGGTCGCCAGCACGAGCCCGGCCCAGCGGGCCGCCGATCCGGACCAACCGCGGAACTCGCCTGCGGTGAGCCGGGATACGGCGTCGATGACGTCGTCGAACAGCGCGGGCGACTCCCTGCGGGTCACCGGGCTCAGCACCAGCAGCTCACCGTCGTAGACCTCGGCCTCGGTGAGCGTGCGGCTCGGTGCGAGGGGGTCCTGCCCGAGTCGCGCCAGCGTCCAGTGCTGGGCGCTGATCGGAGCGGAGTCCTCGTCGCCGTCGGGCAGGCGCGGATCCCGCGAACGGATCAGCGCCACCAGATCACCGATGAATCCGGCGATCGGCACCGTGGCGGGCAGACCTATGTCGAGCTGCGTATCACCCCCGATCACTGAAACTCGGCATAGTTCGGGCTCATTGCCTAACAACGTCGACACCAGTGATGAACTCTCAGTCGTAGCTGACTACTTCCGTTGCGACCACACGGCAGCGTTACCTAATCTAACGGACAGGGCAAACCGGCGCGATCGAAGTCCTACCGCCGGATTGAACACCAGCTGTCCATCAGAGGAAGATTTCGGGGTCCGACACCACATGCCAGACATTCGCCAGGCTCAGCGCGCCTTCGACGCGGGCGTCCTCTCGCTCGGTCTGTCCATCGACGGTCAGGAGTCCGCGCGCGACGAGGAGTACGCGAAGCTGGCCTTCCAGCGCGCGACGGAATGGGATTCGTCGATGTGCGACGCGTGGCTGGGCCGCGCGGCCGCCGGCGAGGTGACCAAGGAGGTGCTGTTCAATCTGCACCGGACCAGCCTTGATTCACTCGGTCGCGAGCAGCGCAGGATCGGCCTCGCCCCGCGCGCCATGGCCGGCCGGTTCCTGCCCGGGCTCTACATCGACTACCCGCTGGCCGGGCTCACCGAGATCTGGCTGGCCTGGGCATCGCAGCTGATCGCCGACACCGACTACGACCAAGCCGAGCAGGTTCTCGACGAACTGGCGAGGTTGCGCGGCGGTCGCGCCGACGACCCCGACAAGCAGATCGACGATCGGATCAGCTCCTACATCCGCGGCATCCTGCACTACAACACGCAGCGCTGGTCGGATGTGATGACCGTGCTGGCCGGCTCGGAAAGCTGGAAAGACCCCTATCTGGCCACCGGTGCGAATGTGATGGTGGGCACCGCGTGCGCGCAGCTGGGATTGTTCGGCGAGGCGATCCGGCGGATGGAACAGGCCGAGGCGGGCCCGATTCCGTCGGCCAAGTTCACCGCCATGTACAACCGTGGCCTGTGCCTGCGGGAATCGGGCAACGAGGCCGAGGCTCAGAAGCTGTTCGAGCAGGTCTACTCGCAACTGCCCGATTTCGCCGCCAACACGACCGCCATGCGCGACCGCACCTTCCGGATCGTGGTCACCAGCCGCGAGGTGATCGACGCGCGCACCGACAAGTGGGATTCCGGCTCGGCGCCGACGCTGGCCTCGATGAACGAAGCCGCCGCGGAGGACCGGGCGAAGACCGTGCTCGCCGAGGCCCGCGCACAGCTCGACAAGCAGGTCGGACTGGCCTCGGTGAAGAACCAGGTGGCCAAGCTGCAGTCCTCGGCGCAGCTGGCCAAGATCCGTGCGGGCAAGGGCCTGTCGAGTCAGTCCCGTGGCCAGCACCTGGCCTTCACCGGCCCGCCCGGTACCGGTAAGACCACCATCGCGCGAGTGGTCGCCAAGATCTATTGCGGTGTCGGGCTGTTGAAGACCGACAAGGTGGTCGAGGCCAAGCGTGTCGACTTCGTGAGCCAGAACCTCGGCGGCACGGCGATCAAGTCCGAGAAGCTGATCGACAGCGCGATGGACGGCGTGCTGTTCATCGACGAGGCCTACACGCTGATCCAGACCGGACTTTCGGGCGGTGACGCGTTCGGTCGCGAGGCCGTGGACACGTTGCTGGCGCGTATGGAGAACGACCGCGATCGGCTCGTGGTGATCATCGCCGGGTACGACGGCGAGATCGACCGGTTGCTCGCCGCCAACGACGGCTTGGCCTCGCGTTTCGCCAAGCGTCTGCAGTTCCCCTCCTACACGGCCGCCGAACTCGGGCAGATCGGCGAAATCGTGGCCGGCAGCCGGGATTCCCAACTCTCGCCGGAGTCGCTGGCCACCCTGATCGAGACCTGCGACTACCTGTACAACCTGGAGAGCACCGACCAGAGCGGGCAACCGCGCCGCGGTGTGGACCTGGCAGGCAACGGTCGCTTCATCCGCAATGTGATCGAGTCGGCGGAAGAGGAACGCGAGTTCCGGCTGGCCAATACCGACGGGCTCGACCTGGCCGAGGTCGACGACGACGTGCTGATGCGCATCGAGGAGCCGGACATGCGGACCGCGCTCGCCGGGATCGTCGCCACCCTCAATATCGGACAGATCCCGAACCTGGGCTGAACGCCGAAGGGGCCCGGTGCGAATGCGCGCCAGGCCCCGCTCTTTTCGGCTACTTACTGGCCGAGGGCAACGAATCGTAGCTGGTCAGTGCGTCTTTCGCGGACAGCGTCGGGCCGGGGACGAGCTGGCCGATGATCGACCACGGCGCGAGCTTCGGCTTGTCCCCGAGGCCGAGTACCGCGGCGGTCGCGGCGTCGGGGATGCCGTAGCGAATCCCGTTGTCGGCCACATAGAACAGCGATTCACGCCGCAAGCTCCCCGGCTCCACGCCGGTGACCTGCACGAATTCGCCGGTGCTCGGCGCCAGGTACACGGCATCCATTCGGTTGCCCGAACCGTCGGCGGTCGCGAGAGTCACCGGCTTGGCCGATCCGGCCAGCGGCAGTTTCGTTCCGGCGAGCAACGTCACCGTGGCGCGTTCGGTCGGCCCGTCCACCGACTTGCCCTGCGCGGTCGCCTCACCGGGGTCCTTGGCCCAGTTCACGCACGCCACGGGGGCGTCCTCGGCGGACAGGATCCGGGGCTTGTGTTCGGGAAAGGCGTCGATCGGCAAGGTGTGCAGCATCGGCATCCGGTCGAGTACATCCGGCGCCAGCTCGGCGATCTCGCGCATACCCCGCGAATCGGCGTTGCGCAGCAGGTCGGCGGTGAACTCCGAGACGCGCTGCACGCCGTCGGCGAGCACCACGTACATCGTCTCCTTGCCCGCGGCCTCCACGCCAGTCACCGAGATGATCCCGCCGATCGGCACATTCGACAGTTTGCCGGGGCCGGGTTCGCCCGCGCGCTCGATGGTCGGCACGGCGAGCGGCGGGGCCTGGGTGGTCGCGCCGAGCACCGCGCTACCGATCGGACGGACCTGCTGACCGGTCAGCCCGAGCGTCCTGGCGAGCACCGAGTTGGTCGGGTCGACCTCGGCCCTCGCGCCCTTGTACAGGAGGAAGGTCTTGTCGCTGTGGCGCATCAGCATGGCGTCGTCGGCGCCGACCGCGCCGATCCGGTCGCCGGTCTCGAGCTTGCCGACGATGGCGGTGGTGAGGCCGCCGCCCGCGCCGGACGCACTCCCCGCGGCCGAGAGCGGGGTGGTCTCGCACAGCGTCCAATTCGAGCTCGACCCCTGCTTGGACCCCGGCATGGCCGCCGGGGCGCCGGGAATGCCGAGCAGCGGACCACGTGGCATCGAACCGAGCTTGTCGTCCTTCACCGATTTCGGGGCTTGCGCGTCGCCGGCGATGAGCCGGGCCGAGGCCAGATTGAGCACCGGGTGAAGGGTCTTCTCGCCCTCTTTCGCCTCGACGACCACATACATGGCGCCGCTCTGCTTCCCGGTGACGATCAGCGCGTCGCCGATCGCGCCCTGTGGTTTCAGAAAGCCGAGGATGGCCGCCCCTGCCACGATGATCAGACCGAGGACCGCGCCGACCATCAGCGACCGGCTCTGCGACTTCATCGGATCGTGCAACATGCGCACGTCACGGCGGACCAGGGCATGATCGAGCCTGCGTAGCAGAAAGCGATAACCATTGACCTGGGCTTTGGTTGTCAGCTGTGCCGGCACAGGGACTCCATTGCTGAGTTGATCACCATCTCGTCGGACACGGTACCGTAAATCCGGAACTTGTCCTTCACCATGATTCGACGTACGCCAAGCGGGGACAACGGCTTTGAACAACAGTATGAACGCCGGGCAAACCGGCAGCGCACACGTCTACGACACCCTGCGTGACCCGGAATTCTGGTTGTTCCGGATGTACCCGCTGCGTGCGTGTGTGCCGACCGCGATACTCGCGGCGATCGTGGCCTGGATCGTGCTGGCGACGACGGATTCGGTCTACGGCGCGATCGGCGGCGCCGCGGTCGTGCTGTTGATCGGGCTCGTGCCGATCCGGCGACGGCCCCCGGCGGTCCGCATCGGCGACTGGTTGGCCCGTCGCCTGCGCGGCCGCGCAGACACCCTCGATCGGGCGCCCGCGTTCGACGTACCGCTGCCGGAGGGCGGCGGTTGCGGGGTGCGCTGGGACGGCGATCTGCTGCTCACCATGCTGCGGATCGACCCGCCGCCGGACACCCTCACTCTCCTGCGTCGCGGCTCGCTCAGTGCCGACCAGCTGCTGCCGCTCACCGAAGTGGCGCGCTGCCTCGAGCAATTCGATGTGGGCCTGGTGAGCATCGATGTGATCTCCACCGGCGCGCGCACCGCGGGCACCGGCGCGGCCGCACAGCTGTACAACCGGATTCTCGGCCCGCTGCCCGCCATCGCGCACCGCACCTGCTGGCTCGTGCTGCGCCTGGACCCCGTGGCCAACGCGACCGCGGTGGACAAGCGCGGCGGCGGTGCGACCGGTGCGCTGCGCACCATGATCATCGCCACCCGCCGGGTCGCGAATCGGCTGGCCACCCAGGGCATCGACACCGCGGTGCTCACCGCGACCGAGATGAACAGCGCGCTGCGCGAACTGTCCTACGGCTTCGATCCGCTGCGGCTGACCGAGTCGGCGCACGGCCTGGAATCCGAGTACGGCAGGCATCTCACCCACTACCAGCTCACCGCACCGATGATCGGCACCAACGGGCTGGCCGAGATCTGGTCGCTGCCCACGTTGTCGACCACCGTCACCCTGCGCCTGCACCCCGGCGCGGGCCGGATCGGCCGGGCGGACGACAAGGCGGGGACCGTCGTGCTCAACGCCGTGGTCCGCTTCGATTCGGTGGAGCCCTACGACAAGGCGCCGATCGCCGGTCTGCGCGAGCTCCCCGGCAGCCAGCGGCGAATCCTGCTCGACACCTTGCCCATCGGCGCCGCCGACGCCCTCGGTGGCCGCGACGGCTACCGAGGCACCCTCACCGCACTCACCGACATCGCCGTGCCGACGACCGGCTGCGGCCAGCTGATCGGCGCCGACGAACGCGGCCAGGGCATCGCCGTCCCGCTGATCGGCGCGGGCACACGCCACGTCGACGTGATCGGGAACCTGGACCTGGCTCAGCAGGTGGTCCTGCGGGCCACCGCGCTCGGCGCGCACGCCGTCGTGCACACCACGCGCCCGCAGGCGTGGCAGTCGATGGTCGCCAATCTGGCTACCCCCCAGCTGCTGTCGATCGCGCCACGCGCCGCGGGCGCGACCCCACAGGCGCCCCCCGGCCCGCCACCCGTCCCCGCGGCGCCGTATCCGACCACCACCGTCCTGGTGTTCGACGGCATCGCGCCGACCACCCACCTGGGCGGTGCGACCTTCGTCGAAATCCGCACCACCGAACGCGATCCGGACGCGCTGCCACCCGACGTGACCCTCATCCAGGACCCGTACGCCCCGAACCGGATCACGGTCCGAACCAGCACCGGCAGCGCGACAGTGTCGATGGTGACCACCCCCGACGAAATGCACTACATCGGCGAATCACTCGCGGCCCGCTGAGAATCGCCCGACTTCACACCCAGTTCGGGAAAACCGCACCGCGAACCAGCACCAGCCACCCACCCGCACAACCGAGCCCCATACGGGCCGACCTCGCACGGGTCCACCCCGTACGAGCCCGACCCGCACAACCCAACCCCCACGGGCCGACCTCGAGGAGGCCCTCGCCCGCGCAGCGGGCGTAGCGGCCCGGCCGCCCGAAAAACGGGGCGGGACAAAGTGCCGAAGGCACGAGTCCCGCCCCGTTTTTCGGGTGGCCCCTCAGGGGCCGCGCTCGAGCGCACCAGCGCTCCAATAACTCAGCTCCTAGAAATCAGCGAAACCGTCGCCGACCTTGCCGTCGGCCTCGAGCGCGCGGTTCAGCGCGGACTCGACCTGAGCGGCGAGCTTGTCGAGCTTGTCGAGCGTGTCGGTCAGCTCGGTGGTGACGTTCTTGTGCGCGGTGTCGAAGGTCGAGATCGCCTGGTCACCCTGCAGGTTGTTGCGGAAATCCGAAGCGGCGCCCTCGAGTTCGTCGATTTCGCCCTTCATCTTCCCGCCGTAGGTCTGCAGGTCGCTGAACAGCTCGTTCATCGCCGCGGGATCATAAAGAATGGTCATAGCTCAGTTCCTGTTCGTGTCTGAATCGCGGTCAGAGGTTGGTGTAGCCGCCGCCACCGCCGGTGGAACCGCCACCGGACAGGCCTTGGCCGTCCATGTTCACCAGGGTGGACTTGCCGGAGCTGACCGCTTCGGTGAGCCGGTCGAACTTCTTGTTCAGTGCATCGGACTCGTCGTGCCAGGCCTGGGCGACCTTCACGAACTCGTCGGAGGCGTCACCCTTCCAGCCGCGGAGCACGGCCTGGGCGGCGTCATCGATCTGGCCGACCGACGTGCGGAGGTTGCCGATGCTGCTTTCGAGCTTGGAGACGACGCCGTCTACGCCGCCTGCTTCTACACCTACTGGTCCCTGAGGGGGCATGTGCCGAACCTTTCCTACTTGATGGTTGAAACGAGAGATGGCTTAATCTGGCCGCCACCCCCCACCGGGAAGCCCCTCGAGGAGCGCACCGATCGCCTGCGTGAGGCGGTGATCGGTGCCCGGCGTGATGGTCGACCACACCTGCCCGTCGGGCGCCGTCATCGGCGCTACGACGATCCGGCCGCGCGCGGTGTCGTACACCGCGACCGCGCCAGGGGCTCGGGTGGTCAGCCCGTCGTGGTGGACTACGGCGACGATCTCGGTGTAGCCATGGCAGGTGCCGAAGGCCGCGCCGAGCACGGTCGCCTGGTGCGCGTCGATACCGAGCGCATACATCGCGTCCACGTACTGGGAAGTTGTGCCGGCCGCGTCGAGGCGCGCCGCCAAGTCGTCGGCAGCGACGCTCACCGGCGCTACCTCGGCGGGCGCGCAAGTCGGCAGCGCGGCCAGTAGCAGGCGGGCGAGTTCGCGGTCGGATCCGTCGATGGCATCGGTGGCGATCTCGAAGGTCTCGCCGGTGCGTATCGCGCTGGCGTGACCGGAACCGCGGCGGGCCAAGCAGATTCGCCGCCTGCCGTCGTCACCGTAGCCACGGGCGACGAGTTCGGCGTCGGGTTGGGCCAGGGTGTGCAGCGCGCCCGCCAAATCGGGTTCGACATCGCCGTAGCTGTCGAAGATACCGGTGGCGGTGAGTTCGGTGACCGCGGCGTCGCGGGCCGCGCGCCAGGCGTCGAAGGTGTCCTGCTGCGGGCCGACGGCGAGCACCAGCGGCAGGGTCTGCACACCGAGCCGGTCGGCGACGGCGAGCAGCGCGTCGTTGGTGAGCGTGGTCATGGCCGTCCCTCCGCGGTGGCGGTGCCGCCGGTCTGCGCGGCGGCGCGCTCGGCGACGCCGAGCACCGCGGGCGCGGCCTGGATCTCGCCTTCGGCGACCAGCTGGTCGGACTCCTCGTAGGCCAGGCCCGCGCGCGGGAAGCGGGCAGCCGAGTCCTGGCCGCCGCCTTGCGCCATCGCGCCGGGGACGAGCGGCGCGGACTGCCCGGCCGGGGTGGTGGTGACCGGCGCCGCCTGTGTGGTGGCTCCGACCGTGGTCGCTGACTGAACGAAAGTCGGTGCGCGGTAAGTGGTTTGGACCGGAGTCGGCATCGACGGCAGCGCGCCGAGGCCGATCGCGCCGATCCCGGGCATCGCCCCGACGCTCGGCGTCGGCGACGCGCTCTGACCCGACTTCTCGCCGGTGAGCGCGGCTTCCGGGGCGATCGGCGGTGGCGGCGCGTGCAACCACGGCGTCGCCAGCGGTTCGGTGGCCGCCTCGTAGCTGCGCATCACCCGGGAGGCAACGGCTTTGGCCATGTCGGCATCGGCGTCGGTCTGCGCCGCGATGGCCTTGATCGGCGCACCGAGGGCGGCGCCGACCTGTTCCAGTGCCTGCTGCATCGCCGTGATCGCGGCGATGTCGGCGGTATTGGGCATGGCGATGGCCGCCACCTCGTAGGCGAGGACCTGGGCTTGCATCCTGGCCGCGTTGGCGGTCGCGGCCGCCGCGGTCTCGAGCAACCACTCGCGCAGCGTCGAGATCCGTTCCCACACGAGCTCGCTGCTCCCGGACTTCCAGGAACCACGCAAGGTCTGCAGCACCTGCTCGTAGTCGAGCACGGCCGCGCCGAAGGCCGCGGCGAGCCGCGTCCAGGCGGCGGCCGCGTCGGCCATCGGCATCGGTCCGGCACCGGCGGTGAGGTCGGTGGCGAGCTTGTCGGGCTCGCGCGCCTCCCACACCACTCCGGTGAAGCCGGGCTGCGGTGGTTCGATCATTATCCGTTGAAGCCGCTGGTGTTGTCGGTTTCCATCTGGTCGAACTCGCTCACCTGCGCGCGCAAGGTGGCGGCGAGCTTGTTCATCTCGTGCGCACCCGCCTCGGCGCCGGTCAGGTAGTCGTCGGCGACGCCGTTGGCCGTGTTCGCGGCGCGCACCGACACCTCCTCGGTACCGGCCGGTGCCACGTGCAGCGCCGGTGCCACGGCGGTCAGTTCGGTGGTGAGCCGGTCGGCGATGCCGTCCAGCGCTGCCGCGGCTTTGCTCGCCGCGGCCGAATCGAATTCGAAGGTGTTACTCATCTGCCACTCCTGTCATGGTCGTGCCGCGTCACAGTGAGAGTTCTTTGTCCGGCGGAGCATCGGTGACCACCGGTTCGGCGGCGCCGACGACCGGGGTCGCCACCCCCGCGATCTGGCCGACGACTTCGTCGCCGTGGTTTCCGGTGACCAGCTGCGAGTGCACGGCCTCGTTGCCGCCGCCCTCCACCGCGCGCGCCATCGGCATGCCCGCGCCGGCACCGCCCATCGGCATCATTCCCGGCGACGAGCCGCCTGCCGATGCCGTGGTCATGTTCGCGCCGCCGGAGGTGGTGCCGCCCGCGCCGCCGACCGCACCGGTGGCACCCACAGTGGACAGACCACTGGCGCGACCGCCCTGCCACGGACTCAGTGGTGACGACGACGACCCGACGCCGCCGATCGCACCGACCCCACCGATCGCACCGCCTCCGCCGGCACCGCCACTCGCGGCGGCCAGCTCCTCGGCGGATTCCTCACCGGTCGCGGAGATCTCGGTACCGGTGGTCGTCGAGCCGGTGGTACTGGTCGACAGCGAACTCACCTGTTCGGCAAGCGAACCGAGCGAGGAGACCGCGGTGCTCGCGGTACTGATCAACGGCGTGATCAGGCTCATCAGCTGGCTCAGCGACTCGCTGCCCGCGTCGACGCCGGACGGCGCGTTGGTCACCTCGACCTTCTCACCAGCCTGCACCATCTCGCCGCTGCGCGCCACCATCTCGGCCTTGGTCTCGGCCGTGATCGCCAGACCCTCCGCCATCGCCTCCATGGTCGCCGCGATCAGCACCGCCTGACCACCCGGTGTGAGCACGTAGAGCGGAGCGAGCGCCAGGGTGGCCGAGTACCGGGCGATCACCGCGGCCAGCTTCGCGCCGCCGACCGCGACATTGCCCGCCGCCTGGGCGAGCACCGCCTTCTCCTGGGTGCTCTGGGTGGCGAGCTTGGCGCCGTCGGACTGGGCCGCGGTCGCCTTGGTGGTCGCCTCCGTCGCCGCGGCGCTCTGCCACAGCTGCATCACCGTCTGTAGCGCGGTCGAGCCGAGCGACATCACGGTCTCGAGCACCGAGGAGATATTCGTCAGTGCCTCAGCGGGATTGCTCGACGTACCGGTGCCCGAGGTCGCGCCGGTACTGCCGAGCGCACCGGTGCCGAACGCGGAGGCCAGCTCGGTGAGTGGCTGCATCAGCGCCGTCAGATCGATCGTCGGCAGCGCGGGCATTTCCGGCAGCTGGATGAACTCGGGCAGCTGCGGCAGCTGCGGCAACCCCATCGAGCCGAGCACCTGGCTCACCGGCTGATCGAGCATCGGCGCAAACGAACTACCGCGCAGCACCTCGAGCACAGTCGGATCGACCGACGCTGCCACGCCGGCCGAATCTCCCCCTGGATACGTCATCGCTACTGATCGACCGCCGAGATACCCAGCTTGGACGCGCCGTCGGCGCCCTCATAGGTAGCGGCGGCCTGAGTAGCGGTCAACGCGGTACCCGCGTGCACCGCGGCCAGCTGGGCCACCGAGGTGAGGTGGTTGGCCTGCGCGTACGCGAACGACATCAGGAATTCCTGGCCGATCAGGCCGAACACGGGCACCGCGGCGGCCATCGTGGCGACCTGGTCGACCGCGCCTGCCTGGGCGACCCCCGCCGCCATCGTGGCCGAGGCACCCGCGTACGCACGAACTGCGTCCGGAACTACCGTAACATGGTTCATGGCTATCGTCCAATCTCGAAACAGCCCATGGTGTTTCGTTACTTTATCTACCCGTCCGGCCCTGACACCACACAAATCTGCGGTGAAGATCAGTTGAATCTCACGTACCGGCCCGGTTGTACGCCGTTACCAGCTCGGCTCGCTCACCGAAGGCGCGGTGCGCGGCGGCCTGCGCGGTCTGTACCAGCACCCGCTCGAAATCCGCCGGTGACAACTTGGCGATCGCCGCGCTGAACTCGAGCCCGACCAGCGCGCCCGCACCGTCGACCGTCACCGTCACCGCGCCGTCGGGCGAAACTTCCTGCGCCCGGATGCCATTGGTGGCATCGGCCAGATCCTGCAACCGATAGAGCTGACCCTGCACTTTCGCGATCAGCTCGTCCATGGTCTCGACCATCGCCTTGTCCTCCCCTCTTCGCTCGCTAGACCGACCGCAGCCAGCTGTCCGGCTCGGTGTCGTATTCCTGCTCCTCGACGATCTCCGCCGCCGCGACCTCGGTCTCGGTGGGCAGTCCCGTCGCCGCCAGCAGCGCCGGGTCGAACCCAGCCTCCGCCAGCTGATTACGCCGTGCCAGACCCGCCCGCTTGGCCGACTTCTGGCACAACCGCAGGATCTCGGCGGCCAGCTCGGCGGGGTCGCGGCGGACCTGTTCGCGATCCACCGTGATCCCCACCGGCAACCCCTGCTCGGTGGTACGCACCACGATCGCGCCCGTCACCGACGACGCGCTGAACTCGGTCGGAAACTCGTCCACGACTCCCCCTTCCGTCTGGCCCGGCATCATTACGCCCGATCGTCCCTGATGGCTCTGACAACTTCGGCGATCTGAGTGTTGATCAGCGACACCACCCGCCTGCGATCGGCACCGACCGCCACCCGCGGCGTGCCGGGCACCAGCACGTAGCGACCGTCGTCGGTCAGGTCGCGCCAGCCCAGCCGCAAGCGCACGATGCCGCGCGGACCGAATCGCGACCAGCCCTGCTCGATGTCGATGAAACCGTCGCGGTCGAGCGGCGCCTGCTGAAAGGTCAGCGTCCGCACCGCGGCATCGTCGTCGTAGTGCTGAACCAGCGAGCGGCCGTAGGAGTGATCGAGCTGGTCGTCGGCCGGTTCGTCGAGGCGGATCTCCTGGCCGCGCCCCGCTTCCGCCGGGGGCAGGTGGCCTGCGACGACGTCACCGAGAGACAGCGCATCATGGCGGGTGATCACGAATCCCTCAGCGTGGTACAGGGTGCGGCCGGGGCGCTGGCGCACCAGATAGCCCACGTCGCCCTTGCGCGCCGCGAGCATGCGCACCGAGAACGCGGGATCGGTGAGTCGCTCGCCGCCGCCGTAGCCGCGCACGATCAGCCGGATATCGGGATGGGTGAGCACGTCGATGATGTCGTCGAGCTCGTGCCCCCAGCGCTGCTTGATCGTCATCCAGTTGTGTTTCAGCGTGAACTCCGCCGCATCGGAGGTGCTCGGCTCACTGCTGTGGATGAACGGGTCCGGCATGTACTCCTCGTCGATGCCTGCCCACAGCGCATCGAACTCGTCGCCGGTGAATTCCCAGGTGGGCGTCACTGTTCCACCACCGGCCTCGCGACGATCGGCGCGTCACCGAGCGCTTCGTCCAAGTGGGTCGTCGAGTCGAGGTAGTCGGCCCGCTTGTGTTCCTTCTGCTGGCCCTGACCACCGCCGGCCCCACCCATCGGCGACATCGGCATACCACCCATCGGCGAACCGGCCGCCGACGACGCGACGCCCGTGCGGAAGCCCTCCATACCTGTGGTGGCCGAAGCCCGCGGGAACAGCTTGGACGCGCTGTCCAGACTGGGCGACAGCGGCGCGGCGCCCGCACCGGCGCCACCACCGCCGGAACCCGAGCCACCGCCGCCACCGCCGCCCTTGCTCGCCGCGCTGAGCGCCTTCTTGGCCTGGTCCTGCAGGGAACCGAGCGCCGCGGAGCTCGGAATACCCGCCAGGGCACTCTGTTCCGCGGCCGAGGTCGCCTGTTCCACGGCCGACTGCGCGGCGGAACTGGCCTGTTCGAGACCGGATTGCAGGGCCGAGGTCAGCTGATCGGTCGAGGACGACCCCGTCGATCCCGTCGAACCGGTCGACCCCGGCGAGCCGTTGCCCGTGGTATCCCCGCTGCCATTACCCAGCTGGCTACCGGACTTCTGTTCCTGCAGCTCCGCCATGGCCTTCTTGAACGCGGCGGAGGTGTCGCCCGAACCCGATCCGCTCCCCGAACCCGATCCGCTCCCGCTGCCGTTTCCGGAGCCGTTCCCGTTCCCGTTCCCGTTGCCGTTTCCGTTCCCGTTGCCGGTTCCGTCCCCGGAGGACGGCGCGGTCGGATCGGGCAGCGTGGGAATGTGGCTCGTGGTGCTGTTGAGTCCGGGAACGTAGGTGTTCCACATGACCTGGCGGCCGTTCTTGGCGCAGGCCTCCTTATCGGCCTGTGCCTGCGAGCCGTTGGGATCGGAGTAGCACCGGGGCAACATGAGCGCGGTCGCCAGCCCCTTGGAGGTGGCGTTGATCCAGCCGACGGTGTAATCGAGTGCTGCGGCCACCTGTTTGGTCTGATCGACCAGCAGTCCGTTGGCCTCGTGATAGGCCGACATCGCCGACATGGCGCGCGTGGCGCCGCCCGGGCTGGTCCAGCTCTTCTTGCTCGCTTCGACTTTGGCGTTCAGGTCGTCGAAACCCGTTTTGAGCCAGCCTGCCAATCTGCCCCAATACAACGCGGTGTGAGCCAGATTCCCGGGAACCGTCGACAGGGAATTCATGATCGCCTGAAGTTCGTTGTAGTTGTAGCCGCCGGGGCCCTCCGCCTTCATTCCGGCCGGATCGAAGGTTTTACCGTCGGACAGGATCTTCGGCAAGTTGACCGCGGTCGCCACCGCCGGAAACTGGACGACCGTGGGCGGCAGTGGCGTCTTGGCCATGCCTGCGCTTCTACCCTGCTCGATCTTGGTGCGCAGCGCGTCCAGATCCACCTTGCTGCCGTCCTCGGCGCCCTTGTAATGCCGGGCCGCGTCGAGAAAGGTGTTGGCGACATTGTCGAGTACCGTCTCGTGCTTGCCGAGCACGGTCTGCAGCTGACCGGCCTTCCCTTCGAACTGCTTCGACAGCTGTTTGCCCGACTCCAGCGAGGAGAACTCGGGCAGGTTCGAGACCATGTCCACCTGGGATTTCACCGAGTTGACCCAGTAGCGCGCGTTGTTGGCGGCTTCGACCAGGTTCGGCAGCGCCGACGGCTCGAGCATCAGCGATCCGTCCGAGGCTGCCGAACGCAGCCCCGCCCACTGATCCTGCGCCGATGGTCCCGTCATGAAGTCGACCCTCCCTGTCCGTACCGGTGTCGCCTCGCGCCCCGCCTGGCACCGCTACCACGACACCGCCGATTCGCACGGCTTGCTAACGATTCTACGGTCTGTCACATGAATTACGCATGTACAGCAGCGATCTCACTGGTGGCGATGGTTCGACCATCTCCGACCATCGCGATCACCAGCCCGCGTCGGTAGCGGGCCGCGACGGATCACGGGATCCGTCTTCTTCGTCGGTCGAGAGTCGTTCCCGCTCCGGCGAGTTGGGCGGCTCCAGCGAGGCTTCCACCGGCTGCGGAATCGCGAAACCGTCCATGTCGTCGACCAATTCGGTGATCTTCGGCAGGCGGGCGCGTTCGCTCTGGATCGGCGCCATCAGCGCCTGCGTCTTGCGGGCCACCTCGACCGAGGCCTGCTGCGCGGCCTCGGTCACGGCCTTGGCGATCTCGGTGTAGGTGAGGTCGTCGATGTCGGGGGTGAACTTCGTCTCGATGACCTTGTAGTCGGCGTTGACCGTCACCGTCACCCGTTTGCGCACGGTGGCGCTGGCGATGATCTTGGCGCGGTCCTGCTGGACCTGCGCGATCGCACGCATCTGGGTCTGGACAGTCTCGAGGATGTCCGCCATCTGTGCCTTGGCGTGCTCGTTGGCCATTCCCGGTTCCCTCCGACTCGCGGGCCGTCGCGCCCAGCCCGTCGGTTAGCGAGCACACCACAACTGCCACACCCACGCAACAGCACGACGCCGTACGTCAGGTCGCCAGGCCGACGGTGTGGGTGCCCGCCGAACCGGCGAGATTCAGCTGGAACCAGGCGGAATCGACGTTGTAGACATCGTCGGGAAAGACGCGGGTGAACGCCTCCCTGGCCACGGCCCCACGCTCGGCGGCCTCGACCAGGCCGGGGACCGCTTCCTTCTGCGCCTGACCAGCTTTCGCGCCGAGCAAGCCGGTCAGCACGTCGACAACGGTCCTGGTGTCCCACATCCCGGGGACGGCGGACGTCAGCGCATCGGCGCCGGCCGACGCGCCCCGATACCAGCGGCCGCCCTCCCACCAATAGCAGAAACTCAGCAGACCGTTCTCGGCGCGGCGGTTGATCACCGGCTCGGCGACCCAATCGGGCGCCCCGAGGAAGAGCTGCGGCATCGGGAGGTCTTTGTTGTAGACGGCGTCGAGTTCCGGTGCGTCCCACACTCCGCCGGAGAGCACCGCACGATCGCCCGGGAGCAGACACAGGGTGGAGCCGCTGTGTTTCGAGCCCTCGAAGACGTGGAAGGCCGGTGTCACCCGCGGTCCCCACTTGGAGCCGATCGCCACGAACGCGGCGGCGATCAGCGCCCACCGGCGGGCCAGGAGATCGAGCGGCGGGAATTCCACGTCCGGCGCCGACCCGATGGCGGTGCGGCCCGCCGCGGTATCGGCGCGCGCCTGCTCGGCCGCGGCCAGCGGCGTGCGGATCTGCCGGTTGCCGTGACCGATGTAGGCGGCCAGCCAGATCGGCAGCCGATCGCGCGGATAGATCTCGATGTCGGTGCGGTACACCGTCGGCGGGAAGAGCTGGTCGTCCGGGAACGGGTCGTCGCCGTAGTCGTATTCGACGTTCATCCGGCCCGCGTTGCTCAGGGTGAGCAGGTAGCGCCACCACGGCCCGTCACCCATCGACGCGGAGAGGTGCCGGTGCTCACGCAGCAGATCCAGCAGTTCCGGGCTCGGGAACACCCGGGCGAAACGCTCCTGCTCATCGTGGAACACGACCATCGACACCTCGGCCGCCGCCGTCAGCGCGAAGGAAGCCTCGACCTTGGTCCAGCCCGGCGGACCCAGCGCCGCCTGCGTTTTCGCGATGCGATGACTCAGGGCGGCGGCCCGATCCGTGATCCCGTCGTCGTCGGCCACCACCGTGGTGAGGGTGAATCCGACATCGGGATCCCCGGCCAGCTCGTCAGCCACTGCGCACTCCTGTTGCCTAGTCCTGGTTCTCGCCGTACCGCGCCGTCACGGTGCCTGCCTCGTCCCACACGGTCCGGGTGAGCAACGCGCCGCCGGGGGCGAAAACGGTTTCTTCCTTGCGATTCCCGGTGGGGAACCACGTGCACCATCGGCCCACCTCGTGCCGATCGGCGTACTCGCCGGTGTAGCGCGGGGTGCCGTCGAGGTACCAGCCGCGCGTCGGACCGTCGGGGTAGCCGTCGGTGTAGCCGGCCAGGTCGGTGATGGGGCTGCTCGGTGCCGGGCGGCGGAACTGCCTGCCGGTGAACGGCTCGGCACCGTAGTACATGCGGCCTTCCTCGTCGTCCCAGCGGAACGCGGGATCGTCCGCGGGCACCGCGTCGGCCGCGATGTCCTTGCGGGTGCGCTCGTCCTCGAATTCGATCACCTCACCCGCCTGGTTCCAGACCGAGTGGGTGAGCAGCGTGCCCTCGATGTCGTAGACGTCCTCCAGGCGGCGGGCGCCGTCGGGATACCACTCCTGCCAGGTGCCCACGGGCCGGTTGCGGTAGAACTCGCCGTTGTAGCGCATGGTGCCGTCGGGGTACCAGCCCGTCCAGTCGCCGTCGCGGTCGCCGTCGTCGTAGCTCCAGTACTCGCGCCAGGTGCCGTCGGGGCGGGTCTGGGTCACCGCGCCGCTGTAGGGCTCACCCCGATACGACAACCTGCCGGTCGCCGCGTCGATCGCCACATCCGGATCGCTCAGTTCGATCGGATCGTCACTCACCTTCGAAACCTCTCCGATCGCATCAGACTCGGTCGCTGAAGATTGTCATCCGGCCCGCCGGATCGGCAACCACGTTACGGATCAACAGGCCGAGGTCCAGCTCCGGCGGCAGCGAACGGTAGATCAGCTCACCCATCGGCCTGCCGTCGACCGCGACCGTGAACCGCGTCATCCGCTGCCGTGAACGCTCCCAGCCCACGTGCGCGGCCCAGGTGAGCTCGATCGGCTGTGCACCGACCTGCACCATCAGCCGATCGGCGAGCCGATAGAAGATCACCGTCACCCCACCGAGATCGGCGTACAGGCCGTCGGCGCCGAGCTGTCCCGGCGCCGCGGGCCGCAACGAACCGGACCGCGGATCGAACTCGGCCAGCACGCCACCGCCGTACGGACGGACGAGCAGCACGATGTGCTCGGTCGGCGGCTGATACTCCGGCCGATAAGGCCTGCGGGTATCGCCCTGCCCGCCGGCAGGCGGCATCGCGGGCGGCGGATACATCGGCGCACCACCCTGCGGATTGCCGGTACCCGGCTGCTGCCAACCGGATTGGTCGAGGGCCGGGTTTCCGCTCACCGGAGGGTAGAGCTGGCCATTGCCCGGAGGGTGACCATTGCCCGGCACGTACGGCTGACCGTTACCGGGTGGGTACGGGTGACCACTTCCAGGCGCGTACGGCTGACCGTTGCCGGGGTACGGCTGACCGCTACCGGGGAACGGCTGACCGTTACCCGGGGGGTACTGCTGCCCACTTCCAGGCGGGAACGGCTGACCATTACCCGGCTGGTACGGCTGACCACTACCCGGCTGGTACGGCTGACCACTACCCGGCGGGAACGGCTGACCACTACCCGGCGGATAGGGCTGACCATTGCCTGGTGGGAACGGCTGACCGCCTCCCGGCTGATCCGGCATGCCCGAGCCAGGGGGTTGCGTTCCCCACGGCGGAAGAGACGGCAGACTCGGATTTCCGCCCGGCGGTGTCGGCTGGACCGGCCACGACGGCACCGTCGGTTCGTTCGGAGCCGGCTCAGTCGGCGTCGGCTCAGTCGGCCACGGCGGCACAGGTGGCAGCGGCGGCACAGTCGGTACCGGCGGCTCAGTCGGTACCGGCGGCAGCGGCGGTACCGGCGGCAGCGGCGGTACCGGCGGCAGCGTCGGCGCAGGCGGAAGCGTCGGTACCGGCGGCAGCGGTTCGCCCGGCGGCAGCGGTTCGCCCGGCGGCAGCGGTTCGCCCGGCGGCAGAGGAGGTTTCGGTGGCACGAACGGATTCGGCTGATCCGGCGGGCACGGCGGATTTGGCTGGCTCGGCGGGCGCGGCGGTTCCGGCTGGCTCGGCGGTTCCGGCGGCAGCGGTGTCTCCGGCGTCAGTACCAGCGGCGGCACCGGCCATTGGACGGCGTCGAACACCGGCACGTCGAGCTCGACCTCGTACTCGTGCGGTGGATGCGGAATGTGCGAACGCATCGCCGACCCCGGCAATTGCCTGCGCACTCCCGGCTGCCCCTCACCATCGGGCGACCGCGGCGGACCCTGGCTGTCCCTGTCGGAACCACCGTCCCGATCCAGGTCGAAGCTCTTGTCGGGATCCCCCGAATCAGCGTTGTCCCCACCCTTGTCCGAGTCTCCGGCCGTGGTCGGCTCACCGTCATCGACACCCGAATCCGGATCGTCCACCGACGGCCGACGCGCACCCTGGCCCGCCTCCGAACCTTCTTGTTCGGCCCGGCCGGTGTCGCCCCGGTCAACGCCCGATGTCGGCTTGCTCGGATCAGCTTCGCCCACCACTACATTCGCACCAGCACCCACTGGATCGGGCTCACGCGGGATGGCCTGCCCAGCCGCATCGCCGTCGCCGGTCCGACCCGCGCCGACGTCTCCGCTCGGATCGGCTTCGCCCGCAACTACATCCGGGTCTGCGCCCACCGGTCCGGCCCTACGCGGAGTCGGCGAATTCGCCGGGTCACCAAAGTCGCCGCGCTCTCTCGGGCCCACTCGTTCGTTCGGATCCGGCGATCCCGGCCTCCGTGTCGGCAGCCCGGAGTCAGCGTTCTCGGCAGCCGGGTCGGAGCCCGGATCCTGCCGCGAACCAGCACCCGGCTGAACCTCGTTCTCACCGTCAACATCCGGACCGGCGGCCACACTCGGTGGAACCTTGTTGTTGCCGTTGCCATCCGGCCCCACACCCAATGCCGACGGAACCTGGTTGTTGCCGTCAGCATCCCGCCCCGCAGGCAACCCTGGCGGAACCTCGTTGTTGCCATCGGAATCCGAACCAGCAGGCAACGCCGGCGGAACCTGGTTGTTGCCGTTGACACCCGGACCCACAGACAATGCCGGCGGCACGGGTGTACCGGGGCGCGCAGGCGTGGCGGGATCAGGTGTGGGCAGTGCGGGGGAATCCGGAGTGGGGGGACCCTGGGTCGGCCCACCGTCGATCGCGGGCGAGGACGTGGGCGCGTCGATCTCGGGGTCGGTGACGAACGGTTCGTTGAGGAGCTCGCGCAGGCGGGCGATGTCGGCGGCGCGCTGCCGGATCTCGTCGCGGATCTCCTCGTGCACCCGCGCCAGCTGTTCGAGGGTCAGGCGTTCGTGCTTGTCGATGCGGCCGTCGCGGAACCACTCGTAAACCTGTGCCACCCGCTTGTCGTCGGCGTCGGTGAGGTCGACGCCGAGCAGACGCGCGTGGTCGCGGCTCGGTCCGGGGACGGCGTCCTCGGGGGCGGCGGGTAGCGGCGACCGGTTGCCGAGGTCGTCGGCGCCCACTTCGCGCAGGAAGTCGAGGGCGTCGCGTAGGTGCACCGGAGGGTCGTCGCCGATGGCGCGCGGGTCGGTGTCCGGGTCGTAGACCAGGTTGTCGGCGTACGGATCGACCTTCGCGAGCGCCCGCACGTAGTCGGCGAGCGGCCCGACGAGATCGTCGATGTCACCGCGCGCGGCCCGGTTGGACAGCGCCTCGGCCAGCACCGCCGCGTCGAGCGGCAGCGCACCGCGCGGCAGGCCGAGATGGGGGGCGAGCGCGTCACGGGCGGCGTCGACGGCCGCCGGGTCGAGTGCGCGCAGCAGCTTCGCGTAATCGGTGAGATTCGCCGACCGCTGACGATGCAGCTCCACCCGCGTCGCCGGATCGGCGAGCCCACGGGCGATCACGTCAGGGCTGAGCGCCTCCGGCGTGACACCGAAGCGCAGCGCCAACGCACTGCGCGCATTGTGCAGCGCGTTGAAGTTGTCGATCGCGTCGGCGCTGCGCGCGTAGTCGACCAGGCCCTCGACCTGCCTGGCCCGCACCTGATTGGCGCGTTCCTGCTCGGCGAGCAGCGTGTCGAGCTGCTCCCCCGCCAGGTTCGACGGATCGTCGATGCCGAGCCGCTGCGCCACCTCGGCGATGTCGGCCCGGAGCTCAGCCAGCGAACGGGGTTCCGGCACAGGCTGATTCGTGTCATCCGCCACAGCGGGAAGACCGGCATCCGGCTCGGCGCCCGTGGGCGGCCGCTCGATCATCCGCCACGGCTGCGTCCCGTCGCGCACCATCGTCGCGTCCACCGTGCGCCCGTCCACCTCGGTGCGCAGGTGCCGCACCTCGGGCGCGTCGACCTCGAGGATGTGCACGCGGCCGCCGTCATCGATCCCGACCACCCGGATCTCGATGTCGACCTCGCCACGGTTGAGCCGGTCGATGAAGTCGGCATCGGCATCGGCGAGCGCACGGGCCAGCGCGGCCTCGTGTCCGGCCCCGGTGTCGACGATCGCGATCTTGCCGTTCTCGGGGTCGACGACGAGCCGATCGCCGCTGTCGCTGTCGTTGAAATCGGCTACTCGCTGGGTGAGTTCACCGAGTACTCCGACGTTGTCGTCCAGCTGCCCGCGCAGCCTCGCGATCTCGCCGTCGAGATTGTTGACCAGCGCCTCCAGGTCCGCCCCGGCCAGGTGTGCCCAGGTGGACCGTTCGTCACGCAGTCCGGCGCGGCGCAGCGCGTCGTCGAAGATCTTGCGTGCGTCCTCGGCGTGCACGGTCGGATCGCCACCGTCGTCGCTGAGATCGCCCCAGATGTTGACCCATTCGCCGCCGTTGTTCACCCCGCGCCAGTTGAGCATTCGCAAGCTGAACTCGTCGCCCTTGGCCGCGACGACTTCCTTGAGGTAGGCGCCGAGCGGGTCGTTGCTGTGGAAGTTGGCGGGCCGGAACGGGATGTCCGCGTGCTCGGCGTTGAAGAATCGCGCGGCCGCTTCCAGCGCCTGGATCACACCGTCGCGGCGCAGCAACCGGTATTCGGCCTCGGCGACAGCCTTGCGCAGCCCTTCTTCACTGAAATCGGTGAGCTGGACCCCGAGTTCGCGGGCCAGCGCTTCGAGCACGGTCGCATCGGCGATTCGCCCGTTGACCGCGTCGACCACATCCCGCAGCCACGGCGGCAGCGGTTCGGCAACGGCGGGAACTTCCTCGCCCTTGCTCGAAATCTGCACCGGCTCATCAGAATCCGCGAGTTCCTTCAGCTCCCGCGCAGCCAGCTCCCCGGGCGACAAGCTCTCCGGTTCGAGCAGATGCTCCAGCCCCGCGTCGCGCAGGTCCTGCTCGATCTGACGGCGCAGCTGCGGGTCGGCATCGGAGATCCACGGCTTGTACTCGCTGCCGTCGAGATTGCGCAGCGGCAGGAATTCGCCCGCCTGATCGGCGATCCGCGAGGACAGGTGCTTGAGGATCGGCACCAGCTCGCGGTTCTGCCACATGAGCACACCCTCTTTGAGGATGCGCGCCGGATTGAACTTGATCTGCAGCTGGTCGTATTCGCCACCTGGCTGGCCTGGCGTCGAGTCCTTCACCGTGGTCAATGGCAGCCCGGCACTGTGGCCGAGCATCGACTGACCGGCACCGTCCATGCTCGATCCGGACGGGTACTTCGGATTGTCGCCGTAGTAGCCGCGATTGACGAGCCGGTCCCACAGCTTGCGCAGCCAGTTCTTCTTCGGCGGCACCTCGACCGCCTTGTCCGCGGTCGAGGTGAACGGCTTCGGTTCGATGCGCGCGAGTGGTTCGAGATGCCAGGCGTCGGGCCCGTCGGCCACCAGCCGCACCAGCATCTTGTCGCCGTCGACGTCGAGCGACAGCACGCGGTCGTCGAGCTCGGTGCGCACCATCTGGTACAGGTGCGCCATATCACCGGCGTCGCGCGTCACCCCTGCGCGCAACCGGTTGAGGTCGTCGGCGGCGCGGACGAGACCGGGGTCGGCAGGCAGTCCCAGCCGGGCCGCCCAGCGCCGAGCGATGGCCTCGCGCAGCGCCCGCTGCTGCGGATCGGTGGCGGCCTCGGCATGCCGGACCGCGGCGGCGAACGCCTCGACCGCACCCGCCCGCAGCAACTGGCGGTACCGGGCGGCGTCGAGGGAACCCGCATCGGTGAGATCCACACCGAACCTGGCGGCCAGGCGATCCATCGCCTGCTGCGCGGGCTCGATCCTCGGCCCGCCGGGCCGGCGCGCACCGTCTTCCGGCGGCAGTATCGCGGACGGGTGCAGCGGCGTGGCCTGCGGGTTCGGCTCCGGATCGGCGCCGACGGAGGGTCGGGCGTCGTCGAGTCCGGCCAGCCGCAGTTCCTCGGCCATCTCGGCACGCACTTGCGGATCGCCCTCGACCCGCCAGTGGTCGAGCCCGTCCTGCAACTCGTCGACGTCGAGCGGCTCGTAGTCGTCCGGATACCGCATGGGTGTGCCGAGTTCGGCGTCGGGATCCAGTGCGCTGTCGAGGAATCCGCGGGCCCGCGCCATATCGGCGATCTCGGCGAGCGCTCCGAGCGGATCACGCTGGCCGGTGAGCGCGTCACCGAGGCCGAGCGCTTCGGCGAGTACGCGGACCTGCTCGGCTTGCTCCGGGGTGAGCGGTGGCGTGTCGGCGGTGACCGAGGGCGGCAGATCGCTGAGTTCCTGCAGGAACTGGTGGACATCGTTGAGGAAGTCTCTGCGCTGGTACGCGCGCTGGGGTGCGTCGCCGGCGTCGGCACCGTCGGTGACCGGCTGATCCAGCACGGCGTCGCCGGGTACGGCCAGTTCGGCGGGCGTCTTGGGCAGACCGAAGTCCAGTGGCGACGAATTCTTCGCAGGCTCTTCGGGTTCCGGGCTCGGCGCGGTCGGCGGACGCGACGGCGGCTTGGACGGCGGGCCGCCGGGCGCCGTCTGCGCCGCGGGCGGATCCCCCGAATCGTCGTCATCGTCACGCGAACCGTCGTCCTCGCGCGAACCGTCGTTGTCGCGGGAACCGCCCTCAGAACGCGAACTGTTGCCGCTCTCGCTTGTCGACCCGTCCCCACTGTCCGGCGTCGAGGCACCACCCTGCCGTTCGACCGCGGCGGCGAACCGGGCGGCCATTTCCGCACGGGCAGCGTCGAATTCCTGCTGTGCCCGCAGATACGACTCGAGGGCCTGCGCGTCGGCCAACGCCTCGGCGTCGAGCTCGTCGGGCCGTGTCTGCGCGGCCTCGGCGAGTTCGGCACGCAACGCGTCGAACTGCTGCTGCGCGGCGAGGTAGGACTCGAGCGCGGCCAGGTCGGCCGCGCGCACGGCGAAATCCGCGTCGGCGTCATCGCCACGCTGCGCGGCGGTCTCCGCGTCCCTGGCCGCCAGCTCCTCGAACCTGGCGGCGATGTCCGCCTGCGCGGCGTCGAAATCCCGTTGGGCGCGCAGGTACGACTCCAACGCGGCCAGATCCGCGTCGACACCGTCGAGATCACGCAGCGTGTCCTCCAGGGCGGCATCGGCGCCGTCGGCGCGGCGCTCGTCCGCCTGGTCGTGCAGCTTGTTCTGGCGTTCGACGGCGTCGTCGATCATCGCCAGCGGATCGACCGGCTCGCCCGGTCCGACCAGATCGTCCAGCGAAGGAATCGGTTCGGCCAGTTCGCCGGCGACCTCGTCCAGCTTGCGCATGGTCTGGTCGAGCTTCGCGTCGGCCCGATCGTCGAGGTCGCGGCCGCGTTCGGGCGGCACCTCGGAATCGGGTCGGCCCGAATCCGGTTGCGGGCCAACCGGTCGCGGACCCCCGCCCGGCTTGCCACTCTCCGGCGCCGCGGGCAGTCCGCGCCGCCCCTCGGGCAACGCGTCGGGCCGCGAGCCGGGGTGCTCTCTGGCCGGCGTTCCCTCGGCGGGCGGCAGGTCGGCCACCGGCCGGTAGAACTCGTCGGTGAGCGCCTTCAGCTGCTCGAGCTGCTCGGTTCTGAGGCGGATCTCCTCGCGGATGGCCGCGATCTCGGCGGCCAGCTTCTCCGGGCTCAGACCCTCGTGCTTCTCGATCTTGCCGTCGCGGTAGGCCTCGTAGATCTCGACGAACTTCGCACCGTCGGCGGTGGACACATCCACTCCGACCAAGCGTGCCCAGTCCCGATTCGGCTGTGGCCGTGGATCATTCGGGCCGACCGGCTCGTCCGCGCCATAGGAGCGGGCGATGTTGCCTGCGACCTGGGCGGCGAAATCGACGGGATTCGCACCGGGCTCGGCGGCGCCGACCACATCACGCAGGCCGTGGATCGCGTCGCGGTCGTAGATGTGCGGGTCGCCGGTGGTGCGCGGATCAGCCGCTCTGGTGCCCGCGGGATGATCGGTGTAGGGGTCGATGCGCATCAGCGCGTCGGCGTAGGCGGCCAGCGCCTCCCGCGCATGGTCGCCCGCGCCGAGCCGGTGCATCCGCGTGACGAGTTTGCGCAGCTTGGCCGGATCGATGCCGCTCTCGGCCGGGCCGACCTTCGACCGGCCGGTGCGCGGGTCGGTCTTGCTGACCTTCGGGCGCAGCGCCTCCGGATTCCCGGGGCTCAGTGCCTTGATCAGCGCTTCCTGCGCCGCCTTGACCGCGGCCGCGTCGACGTTGCGCAGCTGCTGGGAGTAGCCCGCGGTCTTGCTCGGTTCGCGCTGCTGCCCGTCGAGCAGGTCCTCGAACTGCTGCTGGCGTTTGCCGCGCCGCTGTTTCGGATCGGTCAGGGCCTCGGCGATCCGTCTCGGCGTGAGCTCGCTCTCCGCGATACCGAGCCGCGATGTCAGCTGATCGCGCGCGTCACCGATCAGGTAGAAGGTCTCGATGTCGGCCATCGTGCGGGCGTAATCGAACAGCGCCTCGGCCTGCCCGGCGCGTACCGCGTTGTCCAGGTGCAGCGCGCGGATGGTGGCGTCGATATTGTCCGGGTGCAGCGCGGCCGGACCCAGACCGAGTTGCCGTGCCAGATCGACGATTTCGCGCACCATGTCCGCACGGTCGCGCGGGGCGGGCGGCGGTTCCGGTGTCGCCTGGACCGGGCGCCACTCGCCGTCCTCGCCGCGCATCATCGTCACCTGCAGTTCGGCGCCGTCCACAGTGCGCCGAATGTGCTGCACCTCCGGTGTGGCCACCGGATCGAGGAACTGCCTGCCCGCGCCGTCGGCGTGCACGGCCCGGAAGTCGGGCCGCAGTACCCCGTTGTCGATGTCGATCGCCAGCTCCGGGTTGTCCCGCAGCGCGCGGGCCAGCGCCTCCTCACGGTCGAGCGCACCGTCGACAACCAGCAACCGGTCCGGCCCGCCGTCGGCATCCGGCACCCGCGCGACCTGATCACCGTAGGACTTGCCCACCGGTTCGGCGCCGTCACCCTGCAGGATCGGCTGCGCGGCGGCGATGAAATCGGCGAGGTTCTGTGCCCGCTGCCGTGCCGCGTCACGCAGCTCGTTGAGCGTCGGCTCCATGCGATCGCCGGACAGATCGCTGAGGTCACGGCCGAACATCGCCGCCCAGCCGGACAATTCGTCACGCAGCTGGTCGCGGCGCAGCGCGTGTTCGAAGAACTCGCGGGCCCGCGCCTCGTCCCGGCCCGGCTCCCGATCATCGGAGAAGCTGGCCCATTCGGGCAGCCGGTCCGCGCCGTTGCCGACCCGGTCGTAGTCGCGCAGCGAGGTGACGCCCTCGAAGGCGACGATCAGGTCGCGCAGGAACCGGCCGAGCGGATCCTTGTCGAGGAAGCTGACCTCCCGCGAGAACGGCACCGGGCGTGGGGCACTGGTGTCGCCCCAGTGACTCCGCGATGGGTCGGCGCTGCCCGGTTCGTCGTCGTCGTAATAGTCGGCGTCGTCGCGTGGTTCGTCCGACTCGAGCTCGCGCAGACGGTCCGGTCCGTGCAGGGTCCGGTCGTCAGGGGCAGGCGCCGGGTCGGCGGGATGATCCGCACGCCGGTACGGGCGGGTCTGTTCCTCGTCGGCTCGGCGTGCCGCGTCGGCCAGGCCCTCGATCGCACCGATCTCGCGCAGCAGCCGGTGACTCTGGAGATCGATCGCCCGGCGCACATCCCGAGCTCCCTCACCGTCGAGATCGATACCGAGCCGCTCGGCCATCTCGGCCAGCGTCTCGCCCTCGGGCGGCGGACCCTGCTGTTCCGGCGGCGTCTCGACGGGCGGAAGGGGTGCGTCCTCCATCGCCCGCGCTTCGTCGGTGTCGATGAGTCCGTTGAATTCCAGATCGTCGATCAGGTCTTGGCGCAGCCGCGGATCGCGAGCATCGGCGAACAGTTGTTTCAGGATGTCGCGGACCTCGTCGGCGTCCATCCGGTTGGCCCGCAGCTCGCTGAGCACGGTGTCGCGCACCGCATTCGGATCGGCGTCGGAGATCCACGGCCGGTATTCGGTGCCGTCGGGGAAGTACACCGGGCGGTAATCGCCTGCCGAATCCGCCTCGCGTCCCAGTATCCCGCCGATAACCGGAATGTGCTCACGGTTGTGGTACCAGGTGAGCCCCTCCTTGCCGATCCGCGCCACGTTCAACGCGGGATCTCCTGCGCCGGGCGGCGGTTCGCTGATCATCGGACCGTCCACCGGCGGCGCGGGATGCGCGGGTGCCGGCGACGCGGGCGGGTCGGTCAGCAGATGCGCGCCGCCGCTGACGCCGTCGCGCAGCGCGGTCTGTCCGCGCCCGTCGAGACCCGATCCGGACGGGTACTTGAGATTCAGCCCCTGATACCCGGCGTTGAGATCGTCGACCAGTTTCCGCAGGGCATTCCGGTTGTCGACTTCGGGAATGTCGGCGTCATTGCGCGCGGGCACATTCTGCGTGGCCTCGTCGCCGTCGTTCCGCGCGACCACCCACTGCCCGTCTGCCAGCTGGATGTGCAGCGCGACGACTTCTCCGTTCGCACCCAGCTCGACGCGGACCTCGCGCTGCGTCGGTTCAGGCTCCGGGTCAGCGAAATCCGGTTTCCGGTTCCGTGTTTCGCCGTCTTCGTCACCCATGAAGTCGGTATCGGCCCGCAGCGCACCGTCCCAAGAGACAAGGGGTGGCTTCCTCGGCGTGCCATCCGGATTCGCCAAGCCTTCGAGGTCTGCGCGGAGTTCGGCGTCGACAATGTCTTGCGGCACACCCTCGGCGTGCCTGCGGGAGAAGCCCTCGGCGCTCTCCGTCCCGGAAACCATTCGGGTGCAGTTCGCACAGCACACGACGCCTTCGGCCGACTTGAGATTCGTGGGTGCGTGAACGAGCGCCGCCATCGAGGCGCGATCGGTGCGCTCACCGTTTCGTTCGCGATCGTGCAGCGCTTCGTTGGTCGTGCGAACCTCGGCATGGCGAAGCGGATCGTCGCCGTGATCCCACACCGTCGCGTCCTTGTTGCCCTTGGCCAGCTCGGCCATATCTTGACCGGTCGCTTCGGCGTTTTCGTACAACCTCGGATGCAGGTCAGCGACGCGGAGGCCGGATTCCGGCGCGCCATTCGCCGCTTCATAGACACGCCCGGTCAGACGATCGATCGTAACGGCCACCACGGGTCCGATCGGGTTCGCCCGCCCATTCGCCTCACCGAACGCGGATTTCGCCGCCGCGGCCTTCTTCTCCAAGGCTTCGAACTTTTCATTCGCCTGGTCGCGAATCTCGGTCAAGGTACTGAGATCCTCGGGCGCCGCACCTTTCAGATTGCGATTCGCGATGCCTCGCGCACGCTTGGCGGCGTCCAATTCATCAGCGAGACGGGCCTTTTCCGGCTTGGTCGCCGCGATATCGGCAGCCTTCTGCCGGTCCGCCGTTTCGCTGACCGCCGCGTACAAAGGCAACCGCTCGGCAGCCACCCGGCGCACGAGTTCGTCGACGTACTCACCGTCGACCTTGGTGATGTAACCGTCGGCATCCCGGACTATGTCGCCGGTCAGCTCGCCGAGCAGGTGCGCCTTCGCGGCGGGCACATCGCTCGAACCCAGCTCTTCGCCGACGGCGGGCACCGGTTGGACCTTCGACATCGCGGGGGCCAGCTCAGGCGGATCGCTGTCCCGTGTATCCGGTGTATCGCTGGGCGGCAGATCGTCGTCATCCATGAAATCGATGTCGTCGTCGCGCGAGTCATCGCCACGGTCGAGCGCATTCGGATCGGCGCCGAACGGCAACGGAACATCGGCGAGCACATTCACGCCGTCGCGCTGGAGCAGCAGCTCGGTGACGGTGATCGTTCCGTCGGCGGCAGTATGTACCAGCCGGTACTCGACCTGTAGGGTGCCGTCTTCCATCGCTTGCCGCAGGTCGGCGACGGCGTCGGTCAGCGCGCGCCCCTCGGCGCTGTCGGGGTCGATGCCCCGGGCCACCATCTGGTCGGGAGTCTCGTTGAGGATCTGCGCGAGATTGCGATCCATGTCCAAAGTGCGCCGTAGGTATTCCGGCGAACCCTGTTCCGCCTGCGCAATTTTGGAGCCGCCCAGGACCGAGCCCACGCCCTTGGCCTCGACGACGACCAGGGTCGGCGCCGAGTCGGCGTCCGCGCGCGGGACGTAGGCAGCGATGTCGACCACGCCGGCGCCGTCGAATGCCCCGTCGAACGGCGTCAGCAGCACGGCCCGCGGGCGGGCGTCCGGATCGAGCGCGAAGTCGATTCCGGCTACCTCGCCGAGCGTCTTGGACACCTCGATCATCTCGCGACCGAGGTCGTTGTAGTCGGTGGCGGTGTCTTCCAGATCGCCGAGCAGCTCGAGCCTGGCGGTCCGTTCGTCCGGGCTCAGGGTGGCATCGGACCGGATTTCCTGGCGCAGGTTCTGGATCGCTTCGGAAAGACGCTTGGGAGCGAGCTCTTTCGCCTCTTTGATCTCGAACTCGGCCATGAGCTTTTTGAGCTCGGTCCGAACGCCGTCACGTTCGGTTTGCAGTTCGAGGCGCCGCTCCGACGCGGCTTCCAGCTCGGCCGCCCGGTCCGGATCGCGCATCTCGTGCGAGTCCGAATCACCCTTCATCGCGTCGTACAGGTAGTCGGCGCTACTCAGGTGGTCCTTGATGAACGAACCATCGGGACCGTACAACCCGAACTTCACATTGCGCTTGGTGTCCGCCGGGTCATCGACGTGATGCCAGGTCCCATCCGGATCCCGATAACTGTCTGTTCGATCACCGGGCCGGTGCAACAGCCCATCTTCCCCACGGAACATCCCCGGCGGCACCGAATCATCAGATCCGCGATCCGGACCGGCGACATCATCGTCGTCGCCCATGAAGTCGGTCTCCGGATATTCGGGTGAGACCAACCGGGGTTCGATGGGATTGCCGTCCCTGGCCGCCTGTTCGAGATCGGCGTGCCGCAGCGGGTCGACCCGGGGTGCCCCTTCGTCGATGATGTGGCCCGCGGTGCTCTCGGTGCCCTGCACCACCCGGGTGCAGTTGGCGCAGCAGGGCGCTTCGACGCCACGACTGGGGACGAACGGCGAGTTGAGAATGGAGGCCAGGCCGTCGAAATCGGTCGGCAGCTGGTCGTCCGGCCCACGCTGCTGGTTGAGCAGTTCCCGGTCGTGCAGCGCGGCGTTGGTGCCGCGCACTTCGGCGTGGCCCAGCGGGTTGTCCGTGTGCGGGAAATGGGCCGGGTCGCGCCCGTTGTGGTAGGCGTCGGTGGGGTCCTGGTAGCGGGCGACGTTGTCGTGCAGCGTCGGGTGCAGCTCGCTGGGGTGGATGCGCTGCTCGGAGGTGCCGTTGGCGGCCTCGTACACGCGACCGGTCAGGCGGTCGATGGTGATGGATGTGACGTGGCCACGCCGCTTGCCGGGCAGCCGCTCGGCTTCGGCCTTCTCCAAGCGCTTGGCGGGCGAATTGCCTGCCTCGGCTTCGGCCGCGTCGGCGGCCAGGAAGTTGTCGAGGGCGGTCTTGGCCGCCGCGGCCTGCTGCTTGGCGTCCGCGACGCCTGCTTCCGCGCGTTGCACCCCGTCCGCGGCGTCCTCGGCGGCGCGGTCGAGCGCGTCGGCGTCCGCGGCGCCACGGTTGCGTGCGTCCGCGGCGGCCTCGACCGCGCGGGTGTGTGCTGCCCGGGCGTCCTTGAGGGCCATCGCGGCATCGCGCACCGCCCGGCCCTTGTCGGACTTCGCGGTTTCCAGCGCCTGCTGCTGGGCCTTGTGCTGCTCGTAGTCGGCGACCAGGGCCGCGTCCGGCGTGGACGCGTCGACGAACGCCTGGCCACGCTCCTCGCTGAGCCGGTGGGAGAACTCGTCGATCGGCTCCCCGCCGACATGGGTGATCCGGGGTGGATCGCCCGCGGTCTGCACCATCGGGTCGTTCGGATCCAGCACGCCCAGCAGATGCGCGTCGACACCGGGCGTTCGGCTGAACGGAGCGTTGACGGTCCCGGGTTCGGGTTGCAGGAACGACATCGCGGTCGGTCGGGTCGGCGGGTCCTGGTCGCTCATGAAGTCGACGAGATCGCGATCCAGTGGTGGGCCGTCGCCGTCGAGAGTGTCACGATCGCGAGGATCGGACGGATCGGAATCCGTTCTGGGCGAAGGTGTATCGCTCGGTGCCGTCGCGGACTCCGGGCTGAACGTGCGCCACTTGCCACCGCGATCGATCACCGGGTCCGAGCCCGGCTCGCGCCGCACACCGACGCGATCGGTCGGCGCGGTGACGTCGACGCCGAGCTGGTCGGCGATGTACTGCGCCCAGCCCTTGCTGTTGCCCGCGTGGCAGGAAAGCAGCCGGATCGGCGTTCCTGGAACGTAATTCGGGTTGCTGCGGATCGCGTCGACGATGTCGCGCGGGTGGACCGGGTCCCCGTTGCTCGGCGTCACCGAACCGTCGCGCCGCCCGTGCACGACCACGTCGTGGGAGCCGTCGTTGCGGACGTTCTCGCTCACCCGGTGCGTGCGGGCGTCCTCACCGATGGCCGTGCCGGTCGGATGGTGCACGACGCCTTGGCCGTTGGGCAGCTGGGTGTCGTAGACGGGGCCGCTGTCGTTGTCGTCGGGCTGCGGTTGCCTGCGATCATCGCCGGAGTCGGCGCGGTCCCTCGGCGAGGCGGTGTCGTCGGCGCCCGGTCGCCCGGGACGACCTGTCTCCGGGCCCGGCCGGGCCGGGCTCGCGCCCGGATCCGCACCGACGATCGGCACCACCGGCGGAATATCGGCCAGCGGGTCGGACTCCGGCCGAACCTCGGAATCCCCGGCACGAGTCCGGTCGGCGATTGCCTCGGGCTCGCCCGCGCGGGTCGGCGGCGCTTCGCCCGGCGCGGCCTGCAACCCCTGCAGCGGCGTCTCTGCCACACCGGCGCCGCGCTGTTCACCGACACCCGCGCGACTCTCACCATCGGGTCGACTCGTCGCACCGGGATCTTCGGCGGTGCCCTGCGGGTCCGCCACCCTCGACTCATCGACAGTCGGGTTGTCGGTTCTGACTTCCGGTGCGCCGGAACGAATGTCGGATCCGGGCTGCACACCGTCGGTCAGCCCCGCGCGGACTTCCGGAGCGCCGGGGCGGGCCGCCGGCTGCGAACCCTGCGCGGGCGCCTGCTGGCCCGGCGTCGACTGCTGCGGCGTCGATTGCGTTGGCGCAGTGGGCGATTGAGCGGCGCTTGCGGCGGGCTGACCGGTCGTCGGCGTCGCGGCCTGATTGGTGACCGGCGCCTGACCGGTCGCGGCAGGCGAGGGCCCCGCCGTCGCCGCGGGCCCGGCACCTGTCATACCCGCGCCGACCGGCGCCCCGGCCTGTGTCGCGGTGTCCCGGTTGGTCGCCGGAGAATCGTTGACCTGCGTCACCGGCTGACCACTCGACTGCGCGTCGGTGCGCGTACCCTCGCCGACGCTCGCGCCGTCGGCCTGCTCGGCCTCGCCCGCCCGGGACTTGTCCTGCCCGGAATCCGACTGTGCCGCAGGGCTTTCCCCTTCGGCACGGCCGCTGCCGTCCTGACGACCGCCGTCGCCTGCCTGCGATTCACCGCCCTGCACCTCGGGCTTGGAATCCTGTCGTCCAGCACCCGCGCCGCCCTCTGCCGAGGACTGTCCGTCGTCGCCGGACTGCTGATTCGCCCGTCCCTCTTCGGAATTCGTCGGCCCTTGGGCTTCGCCTTCGGGCGACTGCGTGCTACCGGCGGGGCGCATCGACTGGCCGTCGTCACCCGCGCCGGCCCGCGACTCACCCGAGCCCTGGTCGCCCATGGTGTCGTCGCCCGCACCCGCGCGCACGCCGTCGTCACCACCGGCACCGGTCGCCTCGTCGTCGGCTCCGGCCCGGTTCTCGCCCTCACCGCCGGGACGGTTGGACGACCCGTCGCCGCCCGCACCGTCGTTCTGCCCGAATGTTCCGAGGTCGTGGCCGGGCATGGCATCGCGAACCTGCGAGCTGAAGCTGGGGCGCTCGAACAACCCGGGCTTCATCGCCGACCACGCGGAATTCGCCCCGGCCTTGTTCAGCCCCGAAAGCCCGCCGTTGGTGGCACCCGCACTCCACATGAGCGGGTCGGACGCCGCGGTCTTCAGGTTGTTCCAGGCCTGATCCCACCCCTGGGTCATGCCCTCGTACCCGAATTGGCCGAGCATGCCGCCGCCCGCGCCGACCAGGCCGGCACCGGTGCCGGTGATCGCACCCTTGAGCCAGGGCGACATCCCGTCGCCGAGCCGCTTGCCGAGGAAGTGACCGAACGGCCCGGCCGCCAGACCACCGGCGGCGGAGGAGACCGCGGCCGCCTTGACCTGGTTCCAGTCGACCTCCTTGCGGTGGCCCTGATCCACCTGCCACTGCTGGACGCCGAGTTCCTGCAGGGTGCCCAGCGCCGTGTCGATCGCGACGTGCTGGCCGATGAACTTCAGGACCCGAGTGATCACGGCCTTCGCGCCGTGTCGCAGGATCGCGGCCAGCACGCGCCCGAAGATTCCCCGCGCCACCACGCGGGTCACGCCGATCGCGGCGGCCTCCACCGCGGGCGCTGTCGGCGGAAAGATCCACGCCGCAGCGATTTCCAGCGCCAGCAAGCCCAGCGAGGACAGGAACATGATCTTGGTGTATTCGATCTCGGTGCCGGTCTGATACACCGAGTCGCCGAGGATGTCGAACAGTTCGCCCAGCTTGGTCACCGACTGGTCGCCGCGGGCCATCCCTTCGAAGGCCTTGAGCATGTCCTCGACGCCGTCGCCCTGCGGATATGCCTTGAACGCAGCATCTTTGACGGCGTCGACGTCGTCTACCAGGCCACGAAGACCATCTGCGGCCGTGCGCCAGTCCTCGGCCATGGCCCACATCTCGTCTTCATTGCCCTCCGGCCACTCCATGCCGGCAAGAATCGAGAGCCAATGCAGCCCAGATGGGAGATCTATCATGGAGCGCTACGTCACCAACTCGAGTCCGTGAACGTCGCCATCGCCCCTCATCCCTCAATAGTGATGCCCGGTCGAGCACACCACAACTCGTTCGCCTGCGCAACAGAGTGACAGCTACCGACGAATCCGTGGTGACGACAGAATGAACGCCAGGCAGCCGGAACGAACCCCGTGCGGGCGACTTGACGACCAGCCGGTGCGGGCGAAGGATCGGGGTCGGGGCACGCCGAAGCGCTGGCACGACGGGGCGCCCCGAGCCGACGAGCACGCCGAGCCGGACACAGACTCCATGATATCGAGAACGGGACGCACGCAATGGAATTGAAGCCGGTGGCCATGTACCGCGAGATGTACGAGCGCGGGCACGACGAGCTGCCCTCGGTCTTCGACGCGCCCACCGGTACCGTCGAGGGCGACCGCGACCGGATTCTGAACTACATGCGCAAGGTTCGCGCGATCTTCGACGTCATGGGCGAATCCCCCGACCTGTTCATCAGAGACGCCGACATCGAGGGCGGCCCCTCCCTGTACTCCGACGGCGTCTGGATCTGGCGCGAGGACTCGCTGAAGTACCTCGCCGAGCAGGCCCTCGTCCTGCCCACCGAGTTCGTAGAACACGTCCGCGCCCAGGACTACGTCCCCCAGAACTTCGACACCCGCGACCCCGATTTCGACGCGGCGTTCCTGTCCTATTTCTGAGAAGCGAACGAGCGGGAAGGAACGTCGCGTGTCGCTGTTCATCGACATCAATGACCCCGAACTGACCACGGTGGACGGACGGGTCTACTACCGCAGCGAACCATTCACCGGTGAAACAGTCGAATACCTGCCCGACTTCACCGAAATCGACAACACTTCCTACGAGAACGGCTACCGCGAACAAAGCTGCACCGCCTGGTATCCGGACGGAACACGGCGGCACTCAGGCTGGTACAGGCGCGGATTCAAGTACGACGACTGGCGCTACTGGTCCCCCGACGGCACGCTCATCCAAGAAGACAACTACGACACGAGCGGCTATCTCCAACACCGTAAACGCTGGGACTCCGCCGGAGTTCTCATCGAAGACTTCGACGCCGCAGCCCTTGCCAAACCCCTCCTCCCGAGTGCCGTCAACCACAAAGACCCCGGACTCGTCTACGACAAGAACCACGACGGCCTCAACACCTACCACGGCCGACCATTCACCGGCCAAGCCGTCGGATACGGCTACAACTACGCGGACGGGCCCATAGTAGAAATCGAATGGCACCTCGACGGCTACCGCGACGGGCCTGAATTCGCCTGGCACTGGGACGGCGCACGCGACCACGCCTGGGTCAACGACCGGGGAAACCCCATCGGTCTCCAGATCACCTGGAACCAGGACGGCACACCACAACACCGCGAAATCGCCGACGACTCCGGGAAGACTCTCCGCCAACAGCGCCGAGACGACAACGGCGAGCTCACCACCTACCCCGCCGAGACACACCCCGACCTGGCCCACGACGATCCCACGCTCACAGCCGCCGAATCCGGTGCCCTCCAGCACAACGGTCGCCCCTTCACCGGACGAGTCCACGCCCCCACATACATCCAGGACTATCGCGACGGCTATCCCGACGGCCTCTATACCGAATCAGTCAGGGGGAAGGTCAGCCACGAAGGGGTCAACAGCCCCACCGGCCCCATCGGATCCTGGTACCGGTACCGCCCCGACGGCCGGATCAGCGAAGAACACCACTACGACAGACACCACCGGCTGTTACTCCGACGTCAATGGGATGAGGATGGCGCACTCGCGGCTCCCATGACCGGCCTCGCGCTCCAAGACAACAGGAAGGCAAGCGAATGACCACATGGCGAACGATGCCATCCGCCGACGCCGCCGATCTCTCCGGCAGACTGGCCGCCCTCGACTGGTCATGGAACATCGACGATGCGCCCTCGATTGTCGAACAATTCGGCTGGCAGACCATCTCCAGCCGACCGCGCCGAATCATGCTCGACACCGGATTCGGCCCCGACAGCGGGACCATCCAAGCCAAAAGTGGTGATGTAACCCGCATCGAGCTGCAGCTCACCGACTACGCCGAGGCGAGCGAAAAGCCCGCAGTGAAAACAGCTTTCGCCGACTACGCGCAGGCGATCAGCGAGCGCCTCGGTGAGCCGACCGCACAGGTCACAGCACCGACCCCGCAAATTCGATGGGCAGGCGCCGAAACGACCGTCGTCCTCATCCTCTCCGCCGCGTCGATCTGGCTGAACCTGGTCACCAATACCCGCCTCGCCGCAGACGACCGCAACCTCCAACTCGACAACCAGGGCCTACTGTGACCGACTGGGAAGAATTCGCCCGTGGGTTGGCAAACGAGCTCGCCGCCGCCCCCGACACCACCGTTCTGGTGATCGGCGAAGCGGCACCATCCGGTTCGCGCCGCTTCGCACAATTTCGCAAGACGAGCGAATCGGTCCTGGCCGAACTCCCCGGAAACGCTTGGCTCGACCCGGCATCCCGCCCCGACGACGCAGGCTGGCGAGCTATCACCCGGGCCGGCTGGCGCCAACCCGACCAGGACCACTGCGACAACTGGTGGGCCGAATTCCCCTGGCCGGTCGACACCGACGCCTACCGTCGGATCGCCGCGATCACCGTCACCGGACTCCGCGACGGCTTCGGCATCGACTCCCCGCTGGCGCTGGGCTACCAGGGCTGGGTCGAGCGTGCCGGAAACAGCAGCCTGCATCTGCCGGGCCTCGGTATCCCGGACGCGAGTTGACCGACTGCCTGACTACGTCAAGCCGTCGCGGTTGCCCTTTTCCATCTTGTCGATGTAGTCGGCGCTTTCGGTCTGGCCGTCGGCGAACTCGCCCATGGACTTCGCCATCGTCTTGACGTTGTCGCTGGTGTTGGTCCACGACGAGTCGTAACCGTCGTTGCCGCCGGGGCCGTCGTTGAAGCTCTGACCGAGTTTGTCGTTGCCCCAGACGTTTCCGCGGCCGTTGAGCGAGCTGTTCAGCGTATTGATGATGCCGGTGAGTTGCGTGCTGACGTTGCGCGATTTTCCGGCCGCGGTCCGGAAATCGTCGGCGTCGTACTCGAAGGTGCCCATCGCCCTCATCCCTCCACGAGTGGTGGCTCTGAGCACACCACAACTCTTTCGCGTGCGCAACAGCCTCGCACGACGGAACGAACCCGAGATGAAAGCGCTGTGAACGGTGGGTACCTCGCGGCCCCTATGCGCTTGCTTCCCAATGTGATTCCACGCGCGACATCATGCGCTGGATGGACGTGTTGACCTTCTCGGTCAGGTCCGATCGCGACATCGGGGTGGCGATGGGATTCTCGCTGGGGAGTTCGATGACATAGCGCCCGTCGTCGGGAAGATCACGCCACACCAGGATGTCGCGATGCATCCCCCGCGAGCCGAACATGGACTGATTCTGCAGGATATTGATGGTTCCGGTGCGGTCGGCGGAACGGCTGAAGAACTCGGTGCTGCGCTCGACGATCGAGGTGTCGGCTTCCTCGAAGAACATCGAGGATCGCTGCCCGTACTCGTCGCCGGCGCCGGCGCTCGCGTCGGTGACGAGCGGGATCATCCCGCCCGTGCCCGCACCGGTGGCCGGCATCAGGTCGACGATGGCGTCGGCCAGGCCGTGGGGACCGATGTCGACCACCGTGTAACCACCACTGTGCGTGGGGGTTTCACCGGGCAGCTGGTAGACCAGGTATCCGTTGGCGCCGGCTCGTGCGGCCCTGGCCTTGAGCCACTGGCCGGCGTCGTCACGCGCACGATCGTTCCAACCACGCAGCCGCACATACACTTCCGGCCGCTCCAGCACGTCGAAGACCGAGCGAAGCGTCGGATCGACCGTGTGTTGCAGACGCTGCCAGACCTGGTACTTCTCTTCCTCGTAGTCCTCGTGCAGGCGAGTCCTGGTCTGGAAGGTGAGCGGACGCGGCAGATCGGTGCCGACGAATCGCTGCCACAGCACCCGGAATTCGATGTCGGTGAGCTCCCACTTCCGCGTCACGCCTGCGCCTCCGGCCGTGCGTGCGCGAGCGAGCCGGCGGCGCCGACTTCCACGGATTCGACCGGTGCTTCCACAACCTGCGCGGGGGCTTCGGTCGCCATCGACTCGGCGAGCAAGCCGGTGAGCGGGGTGACGACCTCGCCCAGACCCGAGAGGTTGGAGAAGTCGGGCAGCGAGGCGCGCGGGAATGCCTCGCCCGCAGCCGTTTCGGCGCTCTCCTCCGGCACTCCCGCCCCGTCGACGGTCGTCGTCACGGTGTCGATGCCGAGCAACTCCGCCAGCGGCGAGAGGGCGGGGTTGTCCGCGATCAGCTGGTTGAGCTCGGGCGACTGCGACAGCAGTTCGGTCAGGTCGGGGAACTGCCCGAACAGGTTGCCCAGCTGGGTGAAATCGGGCAGGCCCGAGGTGGCGCCGGTACCGCTGGTGTCGGCGGACACCTGCTGCAACGCGGTGGCCAGCGAGGGCAGCGCCTGGGTGAGTGAGGAGACCGCGGACGTCACCGCCGACATCACCGAGGACAGGATGCTGGACATGTCGCCCGATCCCGACCCACTCGACCCCGCCGACGACCCGGTGGATCCAGTTGATCCGATGGAACCCGCCGTCTGACCGTTCGCGCTCTGCTGCGAACCGTTGGTGCCGTTCTGCTGCAGCTCCGCGGCCGCCTGCTGGGCAGCTTGCTGCGCCGCTTGCTGGGCAGCCACCGCGGCCGGCGACGTCGCCTGCTGTTGGCTCCCACCCCCGGAATTACCACTGCCACCGGAATTTCCGCTACCACCGGAGTTGTTGCTACCACCGGCATTGTTATTGCCGTTGTTATTACTGTTGCCGTTATTGTTATTATTGTTGTTATTATTGTTGTTGTTGTTATTGTTCTCCGGCGGCTTCACCGGCCCCTTCGGCGCCGCGGGCTCCGCGGCCGCAGGGAAGAGCTTCTCGGTCTGCCCGACACCGTCGACGTAGTGGCGCTTGTACCGATCGCGGTTCTCCTGCAGATCGTCGTCACACTTGTCTTCTTTGTCGATCGGCATACACACCTTGGTCGCGTACAACCAGTTCGCGGTGTACTCGAGGTTCTGCTGCATCATCGTGAAGGAGTCGCTCGCGGTCATCGCCGACTTGCCGAACGTGGAGATCGCGGCGAACGCGGCGTCACCGCCCTGGCTCTCCCACCGGTCGCGGGTGATCTCACCGAGCTTCTGCTCGAGGTTGTAGGCGGCGCCGTGCACGGCATGGGCCATCGCCTCCCAGATCGGAGCGTCGTTGGCCACCTCCTGCCAGGACAGCCGCTGACCGAGGTCGTACATATCACGCCAGGACATGTTGTCCGCGGCGCGGACGGGTATCCGCACACCGACCGATTCCGCCGTCGCGGTGCCCGCGTGCTTGGGCACGTTCGCGGTCTCGATGTCGTAGTTGTGCTTCTCCATCTTGATTTCCATGCCGGTGCCCTGCCGCACCTTGACATCGACTTCCCAGTGAGCCGGCGTGTAACCACCGGCCTGGGAGACCTCGCCCTTCATATCCTTGGCACCCGGCGAGGAGTTCACATTCTTCAGATCGCCCTTGAGCGCGGCGATGTTGTCGCCGGAGCCCTTGTCGGTGTCGGTGTACGACTCACCCGCGGCCTTGAACATGGAGACCAGATCCTCGAGCGAGTCGATATAGCGCCCGAGCAGGTCCTTGGCCTGGGTGGCCTCGGAGATGAACTTGGTCCGCAGCGGCGGACCCGCGTCGACTTGGCTGCCGCCCAGCTTGGACTCGTCGTAGTTGTTGAGGTCGTGGTCGCGGAACAGGTTCTGGCAACCCTTGAACACCTCGATCGCCGTACTGCACGCCTTGGCCGCCTCGAGCGCAGCTCCCGTCTCGACCTTGACTTTTGCCTTGCTGGCCAGTCCTGACCAGGGAGAATCGCCCACGCTAACCGCTCCTCGAAGCACCCCACCGCCGACCCTCGCAGCCGACTCGATCGCATCGCATTCTAGTGAGCAATGCGAAATATGCACAGCACCAAGGAAACACCGGCACCGATGCCGGATGAACAGCCGGTTCCGGCGAACGATCCGGCAGCCGACACCGATCTGTGACAGACTCGATCAAAGCGCTAGCGGCCGCCGGACGGCCATGAACGAACGAACGATGGGTGCCCAGCTTGACGTCGCGATGGAACTGCTCATGACCGATCTGAGCGGCCTCGAACGGCGCGTGGCAGCCAATCGCGCCAACACCCGCAGCCAGCACGCCGACGACTACCTACGCTTGGCCGGATCGCTGACCGAATTCGCCCAGGGTCTGCTCACGACCAGGGATGATCCGTCGGGGCGTGACCGCACGGCGGAGGCGCTGGAACCCGCGCAGGAAGCGGTGGCGATCCGGCTGCACTGGCTGGTCGGCGGGTACGTCTCCTACGAGTACGCGGGTGCGTTGCAGGACGCGTTGCGGTTGTTCGAGCAGGCGACGCGGCTGGTCGGGCACCGGCAGCTCGCGACCAACACCATTCGCAGCGCCTGTTCGGCGTATCGGCAGGTCGCGCAGGACTACCCGGATGTTTCGGCCATGTGCGCCGACGGGTTGTCCAAGTGCGGCGTGTGGTTGATGCGGCTCGATCACGACGCGGCGGTGGCGGCCAGTGAGTCGGCGGTCCGGATTCGGGCGGCGATGTACGCGCGCGCTTCCGAACAACCGGGCAAGTACCTGGCGAGTCTGAGCACTCTGCTGCGCACCCTGATGGTGGGGCGCTCACGCAAACAGGCCATCGCGACCTACCGCACCCTGTATTCCGAGGTGACCACCACCGCGAGCACGGCGAAACTGCGCGAAACCCGGGTCGAGGAGCTCGACCTCACGGTCAAGACCACGCAGGCGCTGGTGAAGCTGGGCGCACCGACCCTCGAACGCGCGGGACGGCTCACGCAGCAGCAGATCCTGTACCAGTCGGGTGGCGACCTGGCCACGATCGACGAGATCAATTGGCGGCTGGCCCTGGTGGGTCTCAAACCCCTTGCGGCAGGGGCGATGCCGGAGCCGCCGTCGCGACCGGTCGAGATCTCCGCGACCTACGGCGCGATCGCCGTCCGGTGCTCGGCGCCGGACGCGCTGGAGCAGGTACGCGCCGCGATCGTCGCCGCGTACGCCCAGGACGGCGCGAATCCGGTCGACGCGGGCCGCTTCGCCGGGGTGCACGACAAGCACTGGGGTGTCAAAGAACCCAAGACCAACCTCGAGACCGAGCTCGGCGCCGATGTGGTGCTCGTCGAAAAGTCCTCGGGCAGCTGGATTTCGGTGAAAAGTCTCAACTGGGAGATCGGCGCCCTCGGCAAACACCCACTCGCCGTGGCCCTCTCGATGAAATGGCCGGTCCTCACCGTCGCCACGATCGAGAAGATCTCCTACGAACTGTGCCTCTACGACAACGGCGTCGCCACCCAGTACGCCGCCCTCGGCAGGCCGGCGGGCCAGGCACCCCTCGACACCCCACTGGCGCCCCTGGATTTCGCGACCCTGGCCGACTACGGCGCCGACTACGCCTCCGAAACCCAGGTCAGAGCCGCCTTCGGCAATGCCGAGATGTTCGCCAAGGTCACCGAGCTCCCCGGCGCGGGCATCCGCCAGTCCGCGGAGAAGGCCCCACTCACCGACTACGGCCCGAATATCCTCTTCTTCGGCAAGGATTGAATCGTCACCGCGAAAAGCCGCGGCGCCCAGCAGACCCGTGGTGATCGCACCGACAGATGAGTCGCCCCCGAACGCCGCACAGCGCGGTCACCCGGCATGATCGGAGCTGTGCGAGTACTGCTGCAACGTGTGACCAGCGCCCAGGTGAGCGTCGACGATCAGGTCGTCGGCCGCATCGACCCGGCGGCGACCGGAGTCCCCCACGGCCTCCTCGCTCTCGTCGGCGCTACCCACACCGACACCGCGGCCAACGCGAAAGCTCTGGCCGACAAGGCTTATCGCCTGCGCATCCTCGACGGTGAACGCTCCGCCGCCGACCTGGACGCCCCCATCCTGGTGGTCAGTCAGTTCACCCTCTACGCCAACACCGCCAAGGGCCGGCGCCCGTCCTGGAACGCCGCCGCCCCCGGTTCCCTCGCCGAACCCCTCGTCGACACCTTCGCCGAGGCACTCCGCGAACTGGGCGCCACCGTCGCCACCGGAAAATTCGGCGCCCACATGCAGATCGAACTCACCAACGACGGCCCGGTCACCGTCCTGCTCGAAGGCTGACTACTTGTCGCCCGGCCGGTACGGGATGCCGTCGGCGGCGGGCGCGACCGCCTTTCCGATGAATCCGGCGACCACGACCAGGGTGACCACGTAGGGCAGCATGCCGAGGAATTCGGTGGGGATCGGGTTGCCCGGCATGGTGTTGAGGAAGCGTTGCAGGGCGCTGGAGAAACCGAACAGCAGGGCGGCCAGCAGCGCGCCGACCGGCTTCCAGCGGCCGACGATCATCACCGCCAGGGCCACGAAGCCGAGCGCGGCGGTCATGTTCTTGCTGAAGGCCACATTGTTGGCGATGGTGAAGAAGGCGCCGCCGAAACCCGACAGGGCACCGGCACAGGTGACGTTCCAGAAGCGCAACCGGTTCACGTCGATGCCCGCGGCGTCGGCCGCGGCCGGATGTTCGCCGACGGCGCGGGTGCGCAGGCCCCAGCGGGTCTGGAACAGCAGATACGACAGCCCGAACACACAGGCCAGCGCCACATAGACGAACAGGTTCTGGTCGAACAGCACCGGCCCGAGCACCGGGATGCCGGTCAGGAAACCGAGGCCGATGTCGTGGAGGAACCCGCCGATGCGCGGCACCGTGCTCGGCTGGTTGAGCGAATGGTCCATGCGCATGAGCCGTTCGAACAGGAAGCCGGTGAGCCCCAGCGCGAGCAGATTGAGGATGACACCGGTGACCAGCTGGTTCACTTCGAAGCGGGTCGCGAGCCAGGCCAGCAGCAGCGTCGACAGCATGCCGCTGATCACCGCGGCCACAATCCCGGCGTAGGGGCTGCCGGTGATCGAGGAGAACAGCACCGCGGTGAACGCGCCCGCCAGAAACTGGCCCTCGATGCCGAGGTTGATCACGCCCGACCGTTCACAGACCACGCCGGACAGCGCACCGAAGATGAACGGCAGCGCCAGGAACAGCGTCGACGCCAGCACGAACTCCACCGGGAAGCCGACGCCCGGCGTCACCACCCACGACAGCGCCGCGATCACCAGGGCCGCCACCGCGATGCCGACGATCGCCCCGTGCGCGCGCCGCGAGAGCGGCCGCGCCGCCAGCACCCCACCGAGCACCACCGTCACCACGCCAAGGATCAGCACGATCGTGAGAGTGTTGACAGTCCAGCCACTTTCGACGGTCTGATCCAATCGGAACGTGGTGTTCCGGCCACCGTCGATGAACAGCAGCCCGAGAATGCCGAGACCGATGCCGAGCACGATGAGCACCACCCCGGCCACACCGTGCCTGGCTGATTCGGCCGTGACGACCGGTGACGCGGTGGTGGTACTCACCAGCCCCTCGCTTCCAGAGTGTTGAGACCACCGCGCGGTGTGCGCAGGTGCAGCAGGGTTTTCACCAGCGCGGGCGCGGCGACGAACAGCACGATCACCGCCTGCAACAGCGTGGACATCTCGACCGGAATGGCGGGCTGCATGTGCAGCGTGCCCGATTTCAGCGCACCGAACAGCAGTGCGGCGGCCACGATACCGCCGGGATGCGCCCGCCCGAGCAGCGCGACGGTGATCCCGTCGAACCCGAATTCGGCGACCGTGCCCGGATTCACCGTGTACGGGTTGAGCCCCAACACCAGTGCGGCGCCACCCAACCCGGCCAGCCCGCCCGACACCGCCAACGTGGTGACGAACGTGCGCCCGATATCGATACCCGCCGTTTCCGCCGCATGCGTATTGGCACCGACCGCGCGGATCCGGTACCCGAAGGTGGATTTGCGCAGCAGCCACCAGATTCCGGCCGCGAGCGCCAGCCCGAGCAACAGCCCCGCGCTGACCCGCAGGCCCGAGCCCGCCCAGCCGAGCAGCCGGGGCAGCCGGCCGGAGAAGTCCACCTGCTTGGACACCAGTTCCTGCGAGGTCGTCGAGTGGATGAACGTGGTGCTCAACGCCCAGAGCAGAAAATAGGTGGCGATATTGTTCAGCATGATCGACGAGATCACCTCGTGCGCGCCGATTTTGGCCTTGAGCACGCCGGGGATGGCGCCGAGCAGACCGCCCGCGAGCGCACCCGCGAGCAGGGCCAGCGGAACATGCAGCAGGGGCGGCAGGTCGAGCGCGAACCCAACCACCACGCCGCCGAGCAAGCCGAAGATGAACTGTCCGTGCCCGCCGATATTGAACAGTCCGGCCCGGAAGGCCAGGCCGACGGCGAGTCCGGTGAAGATCAGCGGGGTCGCGTAGGTGAGCGTCTCCGAGATCGGGCGCAGCACCTGGGCCAGGGTGGCGTCACCGTCGACATACTGCTGCACGCGCCCGAAGTCGATGATCGCGCCCTCGAACATGTCGCGATAGCCCGCGCTCACCGCCTGCCACGAGAAACTCAGCGCATCGGCGGGCCGGTTGAAGAAGTAGCCCCAGGCACCCCGCACCGCCGCGTCGGAGACGATGATCAACAGGGCCCCGATCGCGAAGGCCAGCAACAACGAATAGATCGTCACCATCACGCTGTTGGCTTCGGTCAGGTACCCGATGAATGTGCGGCCGACGTCGCGCCTGTCCGGTTTACGCTCGCCGGGTGGGTCGATGTCCGGCTCGATGGTCGTACTCGGCATGGGTTTCCTCAGCTCGCGGGTGCTGGATCGGCGGGACGGTGGCCCGCCATCAGCTGACCGATGATCTCGCGCGGTGTATCCGGGGCCAGGACGCCGACGATCTGCCCGTTGTGGATCACCGCGATGCGGTCGGACAGGGCCAGGATCTCGTCCAGCTCCGCGGAGATGAGCAGGACGGCGGTTCCCGTGTCGCGTTCGGCGACCAGACGGCGATGGATGAACTCGATCGCGCCGACATCCACTCCTCGCGTCGGTTGCGCGGCGACCAGAACCGAACGCGGCCTGGAGAATTCGCGGGCGATCACCACCTTCTGCTGATTGCCGCCCGACAGCGCCGACACCAGCTCCCCCGGCCCCCTGGTGCGGATGTCGAAATCGGCGATCGCCTTGTCGGCCAGCTTTCGTACCGCCGCCGCGTCGACCACGCCGCGATTCGACAGGGGTCTGTCGCGGTACTGGTTGAGGACGAGGTTATCGGCGACGGTGAAATCGGCGGCCAGCCCGTCGCGGCCGCGATCCTCCGGGATGTAGCCGAGCCCGGCCACGATCCGCCGGTACGGGTTCCACCCGGTGACCGGGATACCGCCCATCTCGATCGAGCCGCTCTCGGGCGTGACGGTCCCGAGCACCGCCCTTGCCAGTTCGGTTTGCCCGTTGCCCTCGACCCCGGCCAACCCGACGATCTCACCGGCCCGCACAGCCAGACTCAGTCCGTCGAGCATCGGCGTCCCGCGCTCGCCCAGCACGGTCAGATCCTTGATATCCAGGGCGATCTCGCCCGGCTGCGCCTGCGGTCGATCCACGGTCAGCACGACCGACCGCCCGACCATCGCCGCCGCCAACTCGGCCTCGCTGTCCTGCGGCGACGCCTCGGCCACGACCCGCCCACGCCGCAGAACGGTGATCGTGTCCGCGATCGCCTTCACCTCTTTGAGCTTGTGGCTGATGAAGATCACCGACATCCCCGAGGCCGTGAGATTGCGGATGATCCCGAGCAACTCGGCCACTTCGGGCGGGGTGAGCACCGCGGTCGGCTCGTCCAGGATCAGCAGATCGGTCCTGCCGGACAGCGCCTTCACGATCTCGACCCGCTGCTGCACACCGACCGGCAGGTCCTCGCACACAGCGTCGGGATCCAGCGCCAGACCGTACCGCTCGGACACCTCGAGCACCGCCCGCCGCGCGGTCGCCCGGTCGAGGCTGCCCCGCTTGACGTGTTCGCGACCCAGCTGCACGTTGTCGGCGACACTGAACGGCCCGACGAGCTTGAAATGCTGATGCACCATGCCGATTCCGGCGGCGATGGCGTCGCCCGGCGATCGCAGCCGTACCGGCTCGCCGTCGATCAGGATCTGGCCGCTGGTCGGTTCGAGGATGCCGTACAGCATGTTCATCAGGGTCGACTTGCCCGCGCCGTTCTCGCCGAGGATCGCGTGCACCTGGCCGGGTTCGACCACCAGGTCGACGCTGTCGTCGGCGAGAAACGTTCCGAAGGCCTTGGTCAAGCCCTGTGCTTCGAGTCGCATGCGCCTGTCCTCTACAGCTTCGGGGCGGCCGGGGAATTGATCACGATCTTGCCGTCGACGATGTCGCGCCGAAGAGTGGTGAGCTCCCGCTTCAGCGGCTCCGGCACCTTCGCGTCGAAATCGTGGAACGGCGCGAGCCCGACCCCAGCATTACTCAGGGTGCCCACGTACCGTCCGTCTGTGACGCCGTCGCCGAAGGCATTGTCGATCGCCACCCGTACCGCGGCGGAGATGTCCTTCATCGACGAGGACAACATGATGTCCTGGTACTCCGGAACCGCCTCGTAGCCATCGGAATCCACCCAGATCATGGAAACGTTCGACGCGTCCTGCACGGCGGAGGCCCCGCCCATGCCGACCGGTCCCGCGACCGGGTGGATCACGTCGGCGCCCTGGGCGATGAAGTTCTCGGTGAGCGAGCGGCCCGCGCTCGTATCGTCGAAATTGCCGGTGAACGAACCGTTCTGGTCCTCGACATCCCAGCCGAGCACGGCGATCGAGGTCCCGTGCGCCGCGTTGTACCCGGCCACTCCGGCGGCGAACCCGTCCATGAAGATGGTCACCGCGGGGATCTGCATGCCGCCCCAGGTGGCGACCCGGCCGGTCTTGGACACTCCCGCCGCGAGATAGCCTGCCAGATAAGAGGATTGGGCGGCGTTGAACTCCATCGAGTAGACATTGTCCAGCTCGACGTGCGCGTCGACGATCGCGAAACGCTGATCGGGGTACTCCGCGGCCACCTGTGCCACCGCCTCGGCCATCAGGCCGCCGACGCCGATCACCAGATCGCAGTCGTCGTCGGCCGAGGCTCGCAGGTTGGGTTCGTAGTCGGCGGAACTGTTGGACTGGCGGTAGGAGCCGTAGACGCCGGGGTTGGCGTCGATCGCGGCTTTCACCCCGTTCCAGCCGGATTCGTTGAACGACTTGTCGTCGACGCCGCCCGCGTCGGTCACCATGCAGGTCTCGAAACCCGCGTTCGCGGTGCCGTAGGTGTTGCCCGATCCCGTATAGCGCGCGTCCGGCGGCGGCTCACCGCAGCCGACGAGCAAGGCCGAGGCCGCGCAACCGACGGCGACCAGCGCGATCCGGGATCTCATCACTCAGAGATACAGGATCGCGCAGGCGACCAGACAGATTAGAACGATTACTTCACCGAAAAGCCGTCGGTGAACTACTCAGGGCGCAGCGTGAGAATGCGCGGCCCGTCCTCGGTGACGGCGACGCTGTGCTCCCAATGCGCCGCGCGCGTCCCGTCTGTGGTGACCACGGTCCAGTCGTCGTCGAGCGTCTTGGTCTCGGTGGTACCGAGCGTCAGCATCGGCTCGATCGCCAGCACCGACCCGACCACCAGGCGCGGGCCCTTACCGGGCGCGCCCTCGTTGGGCAGGAACGGATCCATGTGCATCTCGCGCCCGATGGCATGGCCACCGTAACCGTCGACGATGCCGTACTGCCGGCCGTGCGCCTGCTCGGCCGCGCGCGTACCCAGCTCGATGGCGTGCGAGACGTCGGTCAGCCGGTTGCCCGGCAGCATCGCCGCGATGCCGGTCTCCATGGAGAGCCTGGTGGCCTCGCTCAGCAACTCATCGGCCTCGATGATGGCGCCGATGCCGAACGTCCACGCCGAGTCGCCGTGCCAGCCGTCGAGGATGGCGCCGCAGTCGATGGACACGAGATCGCCCTCGACGAGAATGTCACTCGCCGAGGGGATCCCGTGGACCACACGATCGTTGACCGAAGAACAGATCGAGCCGGGGAACCCGTGATAGCCCTTGAACGACGGAACAGCGCCCGCGTCGCGGATCGTCGCCTCGGCGACCTCGTCGAGCTCCAGCGTCGAGACGCCGGGCTTGGCCGCCGCGCGAACGGCGACCAGCGTCGCACCGACGATCGCGCCGGCCGCCTGCATGGCATCCAGCTCGCCCGCCGAACGGAACGGCACGACCTTCTTCTTACGGTTGAAGACCATCCGGCCTCAGTACTCCGATCCGCTGATTACTGACCGAGCGCCTTCAGCGCCCGCGCGTTGACCTCATCGACTTCGCCGATGCCGTCGACGGTCACGACCAGACCGTCGTAGTGCTCGAGCAGCGGCTCGGTTTCCTCACGGTAGACCCGCAGCCGGTTGCGGATGACGTCCTCGGTGTCGTCGGCGCGCCCACGGGCGAGCATGCGCTCGACCACGGTGTCCTCGGCGACCACGAAGCACAGCACCGCGTCGAGCGTGGTGCCGTTGTGCTCGAGGATCTTCTTCAACGCGTCGGCCTGATCGACCGTGCGCGGGTAACCGTCGAGCACGAAACCGTTCGCGGCGTCGGGCTCGCCGACACGCGCCTCGACCATGCGGTTGGTGACGTCGCTGGGGACCAGGTCGCCCGCGTCCATGTACTTCTGCGCCTCGCGACCGAGGGCGGTCTGCTGGCTGATATTCGCGCGGAAGAGGTCTCCGGTGGAGATGTGCGGAACGCCCAGCTTCTCTGACAGCAGGACGGCCTGAGTACCTTTGCCGGCACCCGGCGGACCGAGCAGAACAACTCTCACTTGAGGAACCCTTCGTAATTTCGATTCATCAGCTGGCTCTCGATCTGCTTGACCGTGTCGAGACCCACGCTGACCATGATGAGCACCGCGGTACCGCCGAACGGCAGGTTGGCCGCTCCACCGTTGGCACCCATGTCCAGGAACAGGTTCGGGAGAACGGCGACCAAACCGAGATAGATCGAGCCAGGCAGGGTGATGCGGCTCAGAACGTAGTTGAGGTAGTCGGCGGTCGGCTTACCGGGCCGGTAGCCCGGGATGAAGCCACCGAACTTCTTCATCTCGTCCGCGCGTTCCTCCGGGTTGAAGGTGATCGCGACGTAGAAGTAGGTGAAGAACACGATCAGACCGAAGTAGATCGCGATGTAGACCGGGTTGCCCGGATTCACCAGGTATTTCTGGATGATCTCCTGCCACCAGCTCGGATCCGTCGCCGTATTCGAGTTGGTGAGCTGCGCGATCAGGTTGGGCAGGTAGAGCAGCGAGGACGCGAAGATCACCGGGATGACACCGGCCTGGTTGACCTTCAACGGCAGGTACGTCGATGAACCGCCGTACATCTTGCGACCGACCACGCGCTTGGCGTACTGCACCGGGATCCGGCGCTGACCCTGTTCGACAAAGATCACGGCCACCAGGATCACCAGTACGGCGACACACACCGCACCGAAGATCAGGCCACCGTCGGTGTCGAGGATCCGCTTGCCGTCGAGCGGCAGTCGAGCGGCGATACCGGCGAAGATGAGCAGCGACATGCCGTTGCCGACACCGCGCTCGGTGATCTGCTCGCCGAACCACATGACCAGCGAAGCACCCGCGGTCATCACGAGGACGATGATGATCATGCCGAAGATGCTGGTATCGGCGAGAATCGGCTCGTTACAGCCCTGCAACAGCTGACCGCGCGAGGCCAGCGCGACCAGACCGGTGGCCTGCAGGATCGCCAACGCGACCGACAGGTACCTGGTGTACTGCGTCATCTTGGTCTGGCCGGATTGGCCTTCCTTGCGCAGTTCCTCGAACCGCGGGATGACGACGGTCAGCAGCTGGATGATGATGCTCGCGGTGATGTACGGCATGATGCCGATCGCGAACACCGACAGCTGTAGCAGCGCCCCGCCGGAGAACAGGTTGATGAGCTGGTAGATGCCGGCGGATTCACCGCCGGAGACCACCTTCACGCATTCCTGAACGTTCTGGTAGTCGACACCGGGGGACGGCAGCGCGGCACCCAACCGGTACAGCGCGATCAACCCCAGCGTGAAGAGAATCTTCCGCCGTAAGTCCGGAGTCCGGAAGGCCGATACGAAGGCGGAAAGCACAAATCCTCCTGGCGAACGACATGGTCATGCCATGCGACTGAACCACTGGACAGCATGTGGAATCGTCAGCCGATGACGAGCTTGGCAGACAACACTTGGAACTCTAACAGTGACACCGGACGAGCTCGCGACTCGTCCGGTGTCAGCTGCTGACTACAGTACCGTCAGGCCAGTTCGGTGACAGTGCCACCGGCGGCGGTGATCTTCTCCTTGGCGGAGCCGGTCACCTTGTCGGCGGTCACCTGGATGGCGACACCGATCTCGCCGTCGCCGAGAACCTTGACGAGCTCGTTCTTGCGAACGGCGCCTGCCTCGACGAGTTCTGCCTTACCGATGACGCCGCCCTGAGGGAACAGCTCGGCAATGCGGCCAACGTTGACGACCTGGTACTCGACCCGGAAGCGGTTGGTGAAGCCGCGAAGCTTCGGCAGACGCATGTGCAGCGGCATCTGGCCACCCTCGAACGCCGCGGGGACGTTCTTGCGTGCCTTGGTGCCCTTGGTACCGCGACCGGCGGTCTTACCCTTGGAACCCTCACCGCGACCCACACGGGTCTTCTCGGTCTTGGAGCCAGGGGCGGGACGCAGGTGGTGCAATTTGATGGTCATGTCTAGACCTCCTCAACTGTTACGAGGTGGCGCACGACGTTGATCAGACCGCGGTTCTGAGCGTTGTCCTCACGAACCACCGACTGGCGGATCTTCCGCAGACCAAGCGTCCGCAGGCTGTCGCGCTGGTTCGACTTGGCACCGATCGTGCTCTTGATCTGAGTCACCTTGAGATCAGCCATGTCAGGCTCCCTGTCCTGCACGCGCACGCAGCATGCCCGCCGGAGCGACATCCTCGATCGGCAGACCGCGACGAGCGGCAACCTCTTCGGGACGCTGGAGCATCTTGAGCGCGGCAACCGTCGCGTGAACGACGTTGATCGCATTGTCGCTACCGAGCGACTTGGCCAGAATGTCGTGAATGCCTGCGCATTCGAGCACGGCGCGAGCCGCGCCGCCCGCGATCACACCGGTACCGGGCGAAGCCGGACGCAACATGACCACACCGGCCGCCGCCTCACCCTGAACGGGGTGAGTGATGGTCGAGCCGATCATCGGGACGCGGAAGAAGCTCTTGCGAGCCTCCTCGACACCCTTCTGGATGGCCGCGGGAACTTCCTTGGCCTTGCCGTAGCCGACGCCGACCAGACCGTTGCCGTCACCGACGATCACGAGGGCGGTGAAGCTGAAGCGACGACCACCCTTCACGACCTTGGAGACACGGTTGATCGCGACGACGCGCTCGAGCTGGTTCTTCTCGGCCGCGTTGTCACGACGGTCGCCGCCACCGCGACGATCGCCACCGCCACGACGGTTGCCCTCGGGGCCTCCGGCGTTGCTGTTGGAGTTGCTGTTGGGTCCGGCGGGTCCGTTGCCGCCGTCACGCCGCTGACGTCCCGGCATCAGACGTTCCTTCCGTTCGAAATAACAGTCATCAGAACTTCAGCCCACCTTCACGAGCGGCATCGGCCAGCGCCGCGATACGGCCGTGGTAGTCGTGACCACCACGGTCGAACACGACCGCCTCGATACCGGCAGCCTTGGCACGCTCGGCGATCAGCTGACCGACCTTCGCGCCCTTGGCGGACTTGTCGCCCTCGAGCGCACGCACGTCGGCCTCGATCGAGGAAGCGGCGGCAATGGTCTTGCCCACCGAGTCGTCGATCAGCTGAGCGTGCAGGTGCCGCGCGGAGCGGTTGACCACCAGGCGCGGACGCTCGGTGGTGCCTTCGACCTTCTTACGAAGACGGAAGTGACGGCGGGTCTTCGACAGGCGACGCTTCGTGGAAGCATCCTTGCCCAGCGGAATCCGCTTCGCCTTCTGGTTAGCAGTTTGCGCCATGATCACTTACCCGTCTTTCCGACCTTGCGGCGAACGACCTCGCCGGCGTAGCGGATGCCCTTGCCCTTGTACGGGTCGGGCTTACGCAGTCCGTGGATGACAGCGGAGATCTGACCGACCTTCTGCTTGTCGATTCCGGACACCGAGAACTTGGTGGGCGATTCCACCGCGAAGGTGATGCCTGCCGGGGCCTCGATCGGCACCGGGTGGCTGTAACCGAGGGCGAACTCGAGGTTCGAACCCTTGGCCTGAACGCGGTAACCGACGCCGAAGATTTCCATCTTCTTCTCGTAGCCCTTGGTGACACCCTCGACCATGTTGGCGATCAGGGTGCGGGAAAGGCCGTGCAGCGAACGGTTCGCGCGCTCGTCGTTGGGACGAGCAACCTCGAGCTCATTACCTTCACCCTTGGTGACGATGATGGGCTCGGCCACGGTGTGCGAGAGGGTGCCCTTGGGCCCCTTGACCGTGACAACCTGGCCGTCGATGTTGACGTCGACGCCGGCCGGAATCTCGATGGGCTTCTTACCAATACGCGACATTTGTCCTGACCTCCCTTACCAGACGTAGGCGAGGACTTCGCCCCCGACGCCCTGCTTGGCCGCCTGACGGTCGGTGAGCAGACCGGTCGACGTGGAAATGATCGCCACGCCGAGGCCGCCGAGGACCTTGGGCAGGTTGGTGGACTTCGCGTACACACGCAGACCCGGCTTCGAGACGCGACGCAGGCCCTGCAGGCTGCGCTCACGGCTGGGGCCGTACTTCAGATCGACGACGATGGCCTTGCCAACGGTCGCGTCTTCGGTGCGGTAATCGGCGATGTAGCCCTCACGCTTGAGGATCTCGGCGATGTTCACCTTGATCTTCGAGTGGGGCGCCTTCACCTGATCGTGGTACGCCGAGTTGGCGTTGCGCAGACGCGTCAAGAAGTCTGCGATCGGATCAGTCATGGTCATGGTTAGACCTCGACACCTTTCTCGCTGCGGTTCCCATGCAACATCTCCCGCACTCTCACGCGGTCGACCGTGGGCCTACAACAATTCGGCTGGTCCGGTCGGCACTTACCGACCGGATGAGTTCTCTTGCGAGCTCTCGGCGCCTGGCACGGTCCCACCCGCGCCGAAGCGCGCAGCGGACACAGATCTGCCCAGGCAACCGCTCTAGTGTAGGCAACGCCGTGGTCAGGACCAAACTCGGGGGCCGACGGACCGGGGCGATCTCCGTCACGCGGCGGTGTGGCCGGCCCTCCCACCCGTCTTGTAGGTGATCAGGATCGCCACGGCCGAGACACCGGCGGCGACGATCAGCATCATCTCACCACCCACCACCGTGCTCATCAAGCCGCCGAGCAGGGCGCCGACGGCGAACGCCGCGTACTGCATGCCGTAGCCGAGCCAATCGCGCGCACTACCCCCGCTGACATGGCTTTCGATGCCCTGGCTCAGTTTCACGACTGTTCCGGTGGCATAGCTGAGCGGAACGCTGGTCTCGCCGTTCTTGACGAACGCGGTGTTGAGCGCGCCCACCGCGAACGCGACGAACGCGATCGGGATGAACCCCACCTCCTGGCCGCCGGTGCGGTCGAGGGCGAAGTCGACCACCGCGGCCACGGCGAGCGCCACGGTGGTCACCACGGACGCGCCGTAGTGACCGCGCCGCCACAGCCGCCGTCGCAGCAGCGAGGCCACGAACACACCGAGGCCGAACGAGAAAAGCAGCGTGATCGCCCCGGTGGCCAGCAGCTGATCATTGTCGAACCAGCCGAGAACGGCGCGCTCGGTATTACCGGTCATGAATGTCACGAAATATCCGGCGGAATGCGTATAAGCGGCCGCTCCGATAAATCCGGCCAAAATAGAAAGAAACGCGACCATCGGCATCGCGCCGGCCGGAATTCCACGCAGAGACACCCGGTGGGCCACGTCACGTGGCTTGTTTACTGTGGTCGGGGTCACGAACTCACATCCTCTGCATTCACTCGGCAAGGGATCGACATTGACGCCCATCTGCTCGCTGCATTGTCACGCAACGACCCCGACAGTAGCCACGAAATGAATTGCCGACCAGCAGGGAGATCACATTCTCGGGAAAGACACAGAATTATGAGGAGCCGGTAATGCCGCGGTAACCCAGAAATTCGAGGACAATTCTGTGGACGACCACATCCACCGCCGCGCGAAGGAACCCGACGACCTGCGGCGATGCCGTCCGATCTACATCGTCGATCGAATTGTGTTCGATACCAACCACTTTGCGTTAGTAAGCGCCGCTCACGAATGTGGTAGCTTCGCGTGGTTCGTCGGAACCGCGCAGGAGGCTCGGCCGTTGTCTTCCCACTGTGCACGCCGCCGGGGCTCGGCTTATCTGCTCGCCGTACTGCTCGGGATCGGCGCGCTCGTCACGCCCGCGCGCGCTTCGGCCGATCCCTACGTCGACCAGCTCGCCGAGGGTGCCGCCACCCCGACACTGGCGTGGGAGTCCTGCGCGGACGGGTTCGAATGCGCGCTGGCTCAGGTGCCGATGGACTACAACAGCCCGCAGGCCACGCAGATCGACCTGGCTGTCATCAAGTTGCCCGCGTCCGATCCCGCACGCCGCATCGGCACGTTGTTCGTCAACTTCGGCGGGCCAGGACCCTCCGGCGTCGACCGCTTGCGCGAGCGGGCCCGCTGGCCGTGGCTGTTCTCCGACGAACTGCGCGCCCGCTTCGACCTGGTCTCCTGGGATCCGCGTGCGGTCTCGCGCAGCGCGGGCACGCAGTGCTTCCCGAGCGCCGATGAGCAGACCGCGTACCTCGGTTCCTTCCCCGGCACTCCGACCGATCCGGGCGACGAGCCCGCGTTCTTCGCCGCCTCGGCCGATATCGCGACCCGCTGCGCGCAGCACGCGGGGCCGATCCTGCGCCACGCCTCCACCGCCAACACCGCCCGCGACCTGGATCTACTGCGCCGCGCGGTGGGCGATGAGGCACTGACCTACCACGGCATCTCCTATGGCACCCAGGTCGGCGCGGTTTACGCCAACATGTTCCCCGGCCGGGTCCGCGCGATGGCGTTCGACGGTTCTCTCGACTTCGAGGGCAATGTGAACGGCCACGGCACCGACGGCGTGAATCTGCCGCTCGACACCCGCCAGGGCGTGGCCGCCGGCATCGCCGAAACCTTCGACACCTTCCTGCGCGACTGCTCCGCCGCGGGTCCACGCTGCGCGTTCGCCGCGGGCGATCCGAAACTCAAGTGGATCGCGCTGGCCGAGCGGGCCCGCCTCGCGCCGATCACGGTCGCGGGCACGCCGTGGACCTTTTCCCAGATCGTGAGCGCCGCGGGCAGTCTCTCCCGCCCCGACACCTACCCCGACCTGGCGATCCTGCTCCAGAACCTCTTCGACGCGGCAACAGTCCTGCCCGCCAGAGTCCCCGACGCCCTCTTCGCGGAGAACCACCCCGCCAATCGAGTCGAGGCCTTCTACACCATCCAATGCTCCGACAGCACCGTCCCCACCGACCCCGCCGTCTACAGCCGGGTGGCCGCCGCCGAAGACCTCCAGTCCCGCTACTTCGGCCGGATCGCCGTCTTCAACGCCACCCCCTGCGCCTTCTGGCAGGCCGAGGACCGGGACCGCTACACCGGCCCGTGGAACCGCGAAACCGCCGCCCCGATCCTCGTCCTCAACAGCCGATACGATCCCGCCACCCCACTACGGGGAGCCAAAGCCGGTGCGGCCCAACTGAACCGGGCCCAGGTAGTCGTGATCGAAGGCGCGGGCCACAGCTCCATGTACGTCCAGAGCACCTGCGCCGAACACCTCAAACGCGACTACCTGTTCACCGGCCAGCTCCCGCCCGCCGGCGTCAGCTGCGGAATCGACCGCTCCCCGTTCAGCTGAGCAGGCAGAGCAGGTCGTAGAGCGGCGGCTTCTCCACACTCCCCGTGGCGAACAACAACTGCGCGATCGGCGAACAGATCAACTCCGTCTCCGACGACCCCGACCCACCCCCGGACCCGGAACCGGCGCTGGGGGCGGCGGATGCAACAGCGGGCGCCCCGAGGAGCGCGACGGAAAGAACAGCGACTGTGGCGAACTTCTTCATGCGCCAAGAGAACACATCAGCCCTCACCCCTGGAGTGAAATGCATATATTTCATCCAGTGCTGGTGACAGCTCACAACGTGGAAATGCGCGAGGGCACGGACTTCACTGAAGTAGTCCGTGCCCTCCCGAGAAGAACGGGTTGGCGACGATTGTGCACGTGCCGTGTTTCGGCGCGGCGCTCGCCATCGCGGCGCTCGCCCCGAGCCCCATGGCGGCCAACACCACACTCAACACGAGCACAGCGGGCCGACGGGCGGCAGAAACTCGCAGTTCCGGCGCGGATCGAGTGGATGGTTGTGTGCGGGTTTCCGGCAGAGGATCCTGAAGAGGTCGGGTAGTTGGAGGCTGTTCGATGACACCTCGTTCGATCGCGCTCATCGGTGGTGTGACGGCCAGTGCCGCCGCGTTGAGCGTCGCCGTGGTGTTGTCGGTGGACTGGTCGGAGGTAGCGCTCTACGACCCGGCCAGAATCCTGTTGCTCGGCCCGCGCGAAGCCTTCTCGGCGGCTCAGCATTCGCCGAAGTTCGGGCAGGTCGAGCTCGTGCTGTTCCTGCTGACCGGGGCATCGTTCGTGGCGTCGGGACTGTTCACCTGGACCAAGCGGCCACACGAGCTGGCCGGTCCACTGTTCGTGGTGGCGGGATTGGTGTGGTTGGCCTGTGGCGTCCGCCGGTCCAGTGACCCGGTGTTGTTCACCGCTGGTGCTGTCCTGACGAATATCTATCTGCCGGTGATGATTCCGGTGCTACTCGGCTTCCCGTCGGGTCGGCTGCGTCAACCGTGGGAACGCCGGTACGTCCGGCTGTGCTGGGCGCTGGCCGTGTTCGGTGTATCGGCCGAGTGGATGTTCTTCGACCCGCGGGAGGTGCCCGCACCGCACCGATCGACCTCGGTCAACCTATTGCTGATCCGCCACGATCCGGTGCTCGCCGATCGAATCCAGCTCATCGTCGGTGCATTCGCCTTTTTGATCGCCGTCACTGCCATCGTCGTCGTGATCAAGCGGTGGCGATCCGGCACCGCGGCGTATCGATCGGGCTTCGCCCCCATCATGGTGCTCGCGACGGTCGCCGGAGTGAGCGTCCTGTGGCTCATGTTGACCGCGATCCGATTCCCCGGTTCGCTGCACGGTTGGACGCTGAATCTGCGCTACATCCCGATGGTGCTACTACCGATGGCCATCGCGTTCGGGCAGGTCCGGTATCGCATGGCCAGGACGGCGGTCGGTGACGCCATGGTCGAAATCGGCGCGACCCCGATCAGTTCGGGTTTCGTCGAGGCACTGCGGCGCGCACTGCACGATCCCACCCTGGCACTGTGGAACTTCGACGCCGATCGACGCGGCTACGTCGACGACCAGGGCATCGCCAGGGTACTGCCGCGCGGCACAGGTCACCGGGTGGCGACGATCCTCGAGCGGGACGGCGCCCCGGCTGCCGCCCTTGTCTATGACAAGCATTTACAGACCGAACCCGAACTGCTGGCCGCTGTACGCGGCGCGACCGAACTCGCCCTCGATCACGAACGGCTGCGCAACGATCTGCAGGCCCAGCTCGCCGAGGTACGTCGCTCGCGCGAGCGCATCGTGGCAGCCGGCGACGCCGAGCGACGCCGGGTCGAACGCGATCTGCACGACGGTGCGCAACAACGTCTGGTCGCCGCGGCCCTCCTGCTGCGTCGAGCTCAGCGCACAGCGGACACCGAAACCCGGGGTGATCTGGTGACGCTCGGCGCCGCCGAACTGGACACCGCGCTCAGCGAGCTCCGCGAGCTGGCAAGGGGCGTGTTCCCACCGATCCTCGCCGAACGCGGTCTGACGGCGGCGCTGACCTCACTCGCCGAACGCGCCCCGATCGCCGTACGGATCCACGGCACACTGGTTCCGAGGCCACCGGCCGGGGTGGAGCTGGCCGCGTACTTCATCGCCGCCGAGGCCGTCACCAACGCGGCGAAACATTCCAACGGCACGCACGTCGATATCCAGGTCGGCATCGTCGACGAGGCCGTGCGGCTCGTGATCGCCGACGACGGTCGCGGCGGAGCCCAGGTCGGACCCGGCGGCGGCCTGAGTGGCTTGGGTGATCGAGCCGCGGCGCTCGGTGGGCACCTGCGGGTGGACAGTTCCTCCGGCGCGGGCACAGTCCTCACCGCCACCCTTCCACTTCGCGGGGGCGACGCATGAGAGGGTGCGACCTGGAAGCAGGCACGGTGTTCGCGGGCTACACCATCGAGCAGGTGCTGGGCGCGGGCGGCATGGGCTGCGTCTACGCGGCTCGGCACCCCACACTGCCACGCACCGTCGCACTCAAAATCCTGCATCCCTCGCTGACCACGGACGACTACGTCCGTACGCGATTCGAGTTCGAAGCCGACCACGCCGCCCGGCTGGAGCACCCCGCCATCGTGGCGGTCTACGACCGTGGCCGCGAGGGCGATCGCCTCTGGATCGCGATGCAGCTGGTGCCGGGGACCGATGCGGCGCGCCTGGTGCGGGACGGGCCGGTAGCGCCGGAGCGGGCCGTGCGCATTGCTGAAACGGTCGCGGCGGGCCTGGACTACGCGCATCGGACAGGTGTGTACCACCGCGATGTCAACCCGTCGAACATCCTGCTGGCCGCGCCCGACCAGCCGGGCGAGCCCGAACGGGTGCTGCTGACGGATTTCGGCATCGCCAAAGCGCTCGACGACACCGTGCACCTCACCAGCGCCGGAATGATGGTCGCCACCATCCGCTACGCGGCCCCCGAACAGATCGAAGGACGAACCATCGATCATCGGGCCGATGAATACTCGCTGGGCTGCACACTGTTTCATCTGCTCACCGGCCGCCCGCCCTATCCAGGACCGAGTCGAGCGGCCATTCTGAACGGCCACCTCAACGCGCCGATTCCACGACCGAGCGCGCTGCTGGACACCCTGCCGAGGGCATTCGACGCGGTCATCGCGCGGGCGATGGCCAAGCTCCCTGGCGACCGCTATCCGGACTGTGGCACGTTCGCGGCCGCCGCGCGGGCGGTACTCACCGCGGCAGCCGACGCCACCGCCGAACATGCGACGGTCCGCCACCACCAGGCGCCGACCGCACCTTGCCTGCGCGTGGTGCTCGCCGACGACTCGGCGCTGCTCCGGCAGGGAATCGCCCGATTGCTCGAGGACGAGGGCATGGAGGTGGCCGGGCAGGCCGGCGATGCCGCGGCGCTGCTGGGCCTGGTCCGCGCGCACCGCCCCGACGTCGCTGTGGTCGACATCCGGATGCCACCGACCTGCACCACGGAGGGCATCGATGCCGCCGTAGTCATCCGTCGCGACTTTCCCGAGACGGCGGTGCTGCTGCTGTCGCAGTACATCGAAACCGAGAGCGTTCTCGACCTGCTCTCGGGCGGCGCGCGCAGCCTCGGCTATCTGCTCAAAGACCGGGTTTCCGATATCGACGAGTTCGTGACTGCCCTCCAGCGGGTCGCCGCGGGTGGCTCGGCGATCGATCCCGACCTGGTCGGCCGCTTGGTCTCGCGACCGCACCACGGCGCCCTCCCACTCGACGCGCTCTCCACCCGCGAACGAGAAGTCCTGCGGCTCATGGCCGAAGGCCGCTCCAACCGTGCGATCGGCGCCACCCTGTTCCTCGGCGAACGCACGATCGAAACCCACGTCCGCAGCATCTTCGTCAAACTCGGCCTACAGCCGGAACCCGACGACCACCGCCGCGTCCTAGCGGTACTGACCCACCTCCGGGTCTGCAACTGAACGCCCGAAGGCGGTAGGTACTTCATCCATCAACGTTGGTTCCAGAGAACCAACAGCAGTGCGTCAGCGCCGAGGACCACCACGGGAACGAAGTACTGCCATGGCCAACTCCACCGCGAACGCAACACGATGAAGACCAGCGCTGCCCCGGCCCCTCCAGCCGCTACCAGCCCGAATCTCCATGCGGGATTCTCGGTGTCGAATACTCCAAACGCCGCGACGATCACCGAGAAAAGTACGGCGCCCTGCTGCAAAGCCTCCCTGACCCAGTGCGCGACAACCATTGCCAGCCCATATCCGAGGACCGGTGCAAGCTTCTTTCTCCGCTGTCCGCTATCGGCGTCGTCGTAGGCCGCCGCCTCGAGACCTTTGCGATACAGCGGATCAGCTTCCCGCTCTTCCTCGTTCACCGGTTCACCCCCACACAGTTCTCACTCGGTATCGAGAATGCCGACGACGGAGTGGGCGATCGCGGTGACGTCATCGCAGACATTCGACGTGTTCTTCGATGAATCGACCAGGGTGATGTCCAAGACACCGTCCTCGGATTTGACGGCGATCGCACAGGTCCGCCCGGCCTGGGGCGACTGATAGACCGCCGCGCCCCGCCCGCCGACCACTTCGTTCGCCAGAACAGGCCAATTCTTGTCGGCACGAACCTCGTCGATGGTCCGGTTGCTCGATCGGACCGAGAGGAGACCGACCGGAATCATCGTTCCGTCGACCCCCTCGTTCCGTATGAAGTCGCACCCGATGGTTGTCAGACCCGCCGTGACGACGCCGCCGGACCTGGCCCGGGTGGCAGGATCGAAGCCGATCCGGGTGACGACGTCGTCGCCCAGCCGAGTACACGGATCGAGTCGCACCTGCCCCGGGCCGCTCTGGGAGGGTGGCGCGGCGACCGTCACCGCGATCGGCGGGGGCACGAAGGTCGTAGGAGTTGGCCCGCCAGAGGCAGATTCACCGGCACCACAGCCCGCGACAAATGCTCCGCAGGCCACGACGCAGACTGAGCCGACTAGCTTTCCGATCACCGGTACAGCTCGGCGGGCATGCCGTTCGGCCCGACCCCCGCGCGTGCCGCGGCGCCGTGCTCGGCCTGCATCGCATCCAGATGAGAAATAACCAGATCCGAATTGCTGGACTGCCCGGAGAACAGGGAATCCCAGGTCTCGCCTCCGCCGGACACCAGCCCGGCGGCCGCTTGCATATCGGCGCCCAGTTCGCCACTGGCGGCCTTTTCCTGCAGGCCCTGCCACACCTCGGCGGGAACCTGGCAGGAGGCTTTGAAACTGGCGAGTTGCCGCTCGAGCTCACCGAGCGCGGTGTCGATGGCAGACACGGCAGCCTTGATCTTCGAAGCGTGGTCTACGGTTGCCATCGTCTGTCACGACACCTTTGCGGGTTCGGCCGGAAGTGCGTCCCGGGAGAGTACGTCCTGTGCTGCGATGATGGAATCCTTGATCAGCCTCAGCAGCGACCAGAACAACATCAGAACCTTGCGGGCCTGATTGAGGACCGACACTGCCTCCATGGCGGTTCGCACCATCTTGACCTGGCCCCAGAGCGGGACCACAGCGGCTCCCCACCCTGCGCCCGCCAAGGCGATCACGGTTTTGATCACGTCGACCACGACCTGCGCGAGCTTGACTGCCTCGTTGACGGCGTCTCGCAGATGACTTCCCATCTGAGTCATCGCACTCCGCTGGCTGGTCCAGACGGTGTCCCAGTTCCCGAACAGCGTGGCCTGCGCGGTGGCGGCCTGACCCGTCCAGGTCTTCGCGATATTGGTCTGCCCGTGCTTGATGTTGGTCTGGATGTTCTCGAGATATTCCTCCAGCCGATCCCACGACGCGCTCTGCGTCCCGGCCTCGGCGATATCGCCGGCGATCCAGGTGGTGATGTGCTCACGCGGGTCCGGACCGCCGACCAGCTCGAGGAGGTCACAGACCTTGTCCATCATTCTGCCGAGCGAAATCTCCGGCAGGGTTCGCGTATCACGCGTCGGCATATTCATGCCAGGAACTACACCGTCGTTGAATCCGGCGGCCTCGCCGTCATCGGTGCGGTTCATCGTCTGCCCGTTGTCGAGCTTCGCGATCTCACCGGCCCAGTTGCTGTCTACACGGACATATTCCTGACCTGCGAACGCCAGCGCCTGCTGGGTGGTCGCCAGCCGCTTCGAAGCAGTAGCCAACGCATCATGAAACTTGGGCAGGAGTGCGGCGTAGTCGGCCGTGATGATCTCGAGGATCCTTCCGAAGTCCGTCGACGTCATCCCGATGAGCGAGCAGGTGTACGTGTTATCCATATATTCGCTGTTCCGGCCGACTTGGGCCGCCCACCCGTTCAGATCGGAAATCTCCACAGAGAATGACGTCACGGCTCCCCCGAACTATCGAGATGAAATTTCAAAGTTTCGCTGCGCGTGAGGATTTCACTCTGATTGACCCCCCGCCACGCGTCCCGACCTTATTCACCCGGCCGAGCCCGAGTCAAGATGTCCGAATCATCCGATTCATACCAAATCGACCGCCCCCTGAACGCGCGAAGGCACGGACTCCCGTCGGGAGTCCGTGCCTTCGTCGATATTTCGCCTAGGCGGCGGGTGCGCTCACGAGGAGCGCAAGCTCACCAGGAGCTCTTGTGCACGCCCGGAAGCTCACCGCGGTGCGCCATTTCGCGGACGCAGATACGGCACAGGCCGAACTTGCGGTAGACCGCGTGCGGGCGACCGCAACGCTGGCAGCGGGTGTACGCGCGGACGGCGAACTTAGGCTTGGCCTCCGCCTTGATGCGCAGTGCTTTCTTAGCCATGTGCTCAGTTCTCCTTGAACGGGAAGCCGAGGTGCTTCAGCAGCGCGCGGCCTTCTTCGTTGTTGGTCGCGGTGGTGACCACGGTGATGTCCATACCGCGCGGGCGGTCGATGGAATCCACGTCGATCTCGTGGAACATCGACTGCTCGCTGAGGCCGAACGTGTAGTTGCCGTTGCCGTCGAACTGCTTCGGCGACAGGCCGCGGAAGTCGCGGATACGGGGCAGCGCGATGGACACGAGACGGTCCAGGAACTCCCACATACGGTCGCCACGAAGGGTGACCTTCGCGCCGATCGGCATGCCCTCACGCAGCTTGAACTGCGCGATCGACTTGGTGGCCTTACGGATTTCGGGCTTCTGGCCGGTGATCAGCTCGAGGTCCTTGACGGCACCGTTGATCAGCTTCGCGTCACGGGCGGCGTCGCCGACACCCATGTTCACGACGACCTTGACGACGCCGGGGATCTGCATCACGTTGGCGTATTCGAACTCGCCGTTGAGCGCGTCCTTGATCTCGGCGCGGTAGCGCGCCTTCAGCCGGGGCTGAGTCTGCTCAGAGGTGGTCATGTCAGATGTCCTTCCCGTTTTTACGGGAGATCCGGACGCGCTTGCCGGACTCTTCGTCGGTGCGGTAGCCGACGCGAGTCGGGTTACCGTCGGAGTCGACGACCATCACGTTGGAAACCTGGATGGGGGCTTCCTGGGTGACGATGCCACCCGAGGACGCGCCACGCTGGTTCGCGGAATCCGCGACGTGCTTCTTGATGCGGTTCACGCCTTCGACGAGAACCTTGCCGGTCGCCGGGAAGGCCTGAATGACCTTGCCCTTGGCGCCCTTGTCCTTGCCCGAAATGACGAGCACGGTGTCACCCTTGTGCACCTTCATAGTCAGAGCACCTCCGGGGCCAGCGAAACGATCTTCATGAAGCGCTTGTCACGCAGCTCGCGGCCGACCGGGCCGAAGATACGGGTGCCACGAGGATCGTTGTCCGGCTTGATCAGCACGGCAGCGTTCTCGTCGAACTTGATGTAGGAACCGTCCGGACGACGACGCTCCTTGGTCGTGCGAACGACGACAGCCTTGACGACGTCGCCCTTCTTCACGTTGGCGCCGGGGATGGCGTCCTTCACGGTGGCGACGATGATGTCGCCGATACCGGCATAGCGACGCGACGAGCCACCGAGCACGCGGATGCAAAGGATTTCCTTCGCTCCGGTGTTGTCGGCGACGCGCAGTCGCGACTCCTGCTGAATCACTTCAGCACCTCCTGGACCTGGATGTATACGTACGCCGGATTGCCGACCCGACGCACATGGTCAGTCACCCTCCGGACGCGCGCCTGCCAGCGGAAATACCTTCCACTGGGGGTTCACTGCCGGATTGCGAGGGCATAGCTCCCGCAGGCAACCGTTCTAGTGTAGGTGAACCCCCAGCACGAACCGAATCGGGGTGCGTCGACCAATCTGAAGTAGATATGTTTCAAACTGGCTTCGTCGCGCACGGCCCGTTGCTACCGTCCCGCCATGAACATCACCCTGCCGATGAGGCGCCGGCTCGCGACCACGGCCGCCACGTTCGCCGCCGTCGTCACCATGGTGGCACCGCACGCGAGCGCGGGCCCCGTCATCGACATGCTCACCGACACGCTCACCGTCGGCTGCACCTCCAAGATCGACGTCGTCGGCCTCGACAACTATGTCGGCGCACAGGTCGACTTCCTCGCCAACGGCAAGTTCTTCGCCAGCGACACCGTCGACCTCGAGGTGAACGTCGCGGGCGTCACCGTCGCCAAGGCCACGGCGTTCTACCACGTCGAAACCGAGGTCGAGGTGCAGCTGTCCCTGCTGCTGCACGCCACCGGAACACCGCTGGTGACCAAGCGCGTGCCGACGGTCATGCGAATCGTGAACGCGGGCAGCGGACTCGCCTGCGACCTGGCGACAGGCAGCTCGAGCCTGTCTTCCTAGCCACCACTCCACCGAGACGGCGTCGCGCCGGTAGCCTGTGCGAGCTAGCTGGATCGCAACAAGCAGGGTGCGGCTGCCGCATCGGGGAAGGAAGTCCTGTGACATCGTCCGGTCGTCCGTCGGTGGTCGACCGCCGCGCATTCCTGATCGCCATGGGCTTGGTGCCCGTGGCCGCCGCGCTGGCGTCGTGCTCGCCCGAACCCACCGAAATCCAGCTCACGGGCGTCGACCTGGGCGGCGGCGACCCCACCATCCGCCCGCAGGACGATCTGTACCGCCACGTCAACGGCACCTGGCTGCGCGATTACCAGCTCCCGCCCGACAAGGCCTCGGTCGGCGCGATCACCGACGCCAACGACCGGACCCTGGATCAGCTGCGCGCGATCATCGAGGGCATCAGGGATCCGAAGCACGGCTCGGAGGCGCAGCAGATCAAGGATCTCTACGACGCGCGCCTGGACCTCGACGAGATCGAGCGACTCGGCATCACGCCGCTCAACAGCCTGTTCGCCGCGATCGACAAGGCCGCGGGCAAGCCGGAGCTGGCGAAGGTGATGGCCGAGGCGCCCATCGCCGGGCTGATCGGGATGGGCATCGGGATCGACCGCAAGAACTCCAAGGCCTATATCCCCAGCGTCGGCCAATCCGGGCTCACCCTGGGCGAGCAGTACTACCGCAAGCCCGAGTTCGCCGCCCAGCTCGCGGGCTATCAGATCTACCTCGAGCAACTGGCCGCGGGCCTCGGCCTGCCAGACCCGGCCGGGGTGGCGCAGCGGACGGTCGATCTGGAGAAGCGCATCGCCGCCGGGCATTGGGACAGCGTGCGCCTGCGCAACACCGATGCCACCTACAACCTGATGAGCTGGCAGGAACTGACCGCGCTCGGCCCACAGTTCGATTGGGATCCGTGGCTGGCGGGCATGACCGACCGGCCCAAGTCGCTGTTCGACAAGATGGTGGTCGGCCAGCCGTCCTTCGTCACCGCGGCCGCTCAGCTGTGGGGCGAGGTCGATATCGCCCAGTGGCGCGACTACCTCAAGCTGCATGTCGCCAACAGCTACGCGCGCTTCCTGCCCAAGGCCATCGCCGACGCGCGCTTCGAGTTCGTCGGCCGGGTGCTCAGCGGTATCGAGGAGAAGCCGGAGATGTGGCGCTCCGCGGTGGGTGTGGTCGACGACAATCTCGGCGAACCGCTGGGAAAGCTGTACGTGGACAAGCACTTCCCGCCCGCGGCCAAGGAACGCGCGTTGGAGATGGTCGCCGACCTCACCGCCGCCTACCGCGACAACTTCACCAATTCGACCTGGATGACCCAGCCGACCCGTGACGCCTCGATCGCCAAGCTGGACAAGATCGTCGCCCAGATCGGCTACCCCGACAAGTGGGTCGACTACTCGTCGGTGCCGGTCACCCGCGGCAAGCTGATCGAATCCCTGTTGGCCATCAACACTTTCGAGTCCAAGCGCGCGTTCGCCCGCCTCGGCACCGAGGTGGACAAGATGGAGTGGAGCATGTCGCCGCAGACGGTGAATGCCTACTACAGCCCGACCACCAACCAGATCGTCTTCCCGGCCGCCTACCTACAGCCCCCGTTCTTCGACAAGGATGCCCAGGCCGCGGTCAACTACGGCGCGGTGGGTTCCACGATCGGCCACGAGATCGGGCACGGCTTCGACGACCAGGGCTCCAAGTACGACGGCGACGGCAACCGTCGCGACTGGTGGACGCCCGAGGATCTCGCGGCGTTCGACGCCAAGACCCAGCAGATCATCGCCCAGTACGACGTGCTCGTTCCCGAGGGCGCGCCCGAGGGGCAGCACGTGAACGGCGCGCTGACCGTCGGCGAGAACCTGGCCGACCTGCGCGGCCTGCAGATCGCATTGGCCGCCTATCAGAAGGTGGCCCAGCGCTCCGGCGAGCAGCCCGATTTCCGGACGATGTTCCTGTCGTGGGCGCGGCAGTGGCGCGACAAGCAGACCGAGGAAGCGACGCTACAGGGGTTGCAGGACACCCACTCCCCCAACGAGTTCCGCTGCAACCAGGTGGTTCGCAATATCGGCGAGTTCTACACCACCTTCGAGGTGAAGGACGGCGACAAGCTGTTCATGCCGCAGGACCAGCGCGTCACGCTGTAAGGGCACAGCTTCCCGCCGAAAAGCGACGTAGGTTAGCCTAGGCTGACTTACGCTGGAACTTGCTCTACGGAGGGTGTACCCATGACGACTGTTCGGACTTCGCGCGGCTGGCGGCGCGCGGCGGTGGCCGCGCTCGCCGGTGCCCTCGCCTTCGGTGTCGTGGCCTGCGGTTCCAGCGAGGACGAGGCCGCCTCGGGCGAAGCGGTGACCATCACCCACGCCCGTGGCGAGACCACCGTCCCCGGCACCCCGAAGAAGATCGTCGCCCTGGGTAACCAGTGGCTCGACAGTTCCCTCGCCCTCGGCGTGGTTCCCGTCGGCTACATCGACAACGTCTCCGCGGTGTCCAAGAGCACCCCGCCGTGGACGCCGGAGTCCTTGAAGGCGGCCACCGCCCTCAACACCACCGGCAATATCGCCGAGCAGGTCGCGGCGCTCGAGCCGGACCTGATCCTGGCCGACCCGTTCATCGCCGATCAGAAGACCTACGACGACCTGTCCAAGGTTGCCCCGACCCTGCCCGCGCTGACCAAGGACGCTGTCACCCCGTGGCAGGACCAGGTCACCGCGCTGGGCAAGGTGCTGCACAAGGAGTCCGACGCGAGCGCGGTGATCAAGAAGGTCGACGACAAGGTCGCCGCCATCGCCACCGCCAACCCCGGCCTGAAGGGCAAGACCTTCGCCAGCACCTGGCTCGCCAGCCCCGCGCAGCTGATGGTGCTCACCGACCCCAACGACGGTTCGGCCAAGGTGTTCACCGCACTCGGCATGGGCATTCCGGCCAACCTCACCGCGCTGCCCGCCAACCAGGGCCGCCTGGCGCTGTCGCCGGAGAAGGTCGACGAGCTCACCGCAGACCTGCTGCTGGCCGGCTATTCCCCCGGCCTCGACGAGAAGTACCGGCAGCTGCCCGGTTACGCCGATCTGCCGTCGGTGCGCAAGGGTTCGGTCGTGTTCCTGACCACGCAGGAGATCAGCGCGATCAACCAGCCCAGCGCACTGTCGGTGCCGTACATGCTGGACAAGCTCGAGCCCGCGTTCGCCGCCGCCGCGAAATAGGCTCTGCCCCAGACCGGTTCTACCCCCGAGGATTTCACCGTGCTCGCCTCCGCTTACCCCGCCCAGACCCGATTCGCCCTGCGCGCGGGCGTCACCTGCCTGACGACTCCCGTCGGCGCGGTGCTGCTCAATCCGCCGCGCAACGAGAAGCTGACCGGTCTGGGCGCGGGGGCGCTGCAAGCGCTGAAAACCCTGAACCAGGGCCCGGCGACCGCGGCGGAAATGGCGACCGCGGCAGCCGGTGACGACATCACCGCACTGATGCGCAAGCTCACCGACGGCGGCTGGCTGTCGGTGACAGTCCGCGACGGCGGCCGTGACCTCTACAGCATCCGTCCCTTCGCCGACCCCGCCCCGCGCCCCACGGTGGCCCTGCCCACCTGGTCGGCGACCCTGTCGAAATTCGCTGTCCTGCACCGCGACAACCAGGGCTTCGTCCTTGAACACCCGCAGGCGTGGTGCGACCTGCGCATCCACGACCCGCGCCTGCTCGCCCTGCTCGACGGCCCCCTCGCCGCCGATTCGCCGGTGCCCGCCACCGTGAAGACCCAGTTCATGGCCGACCTGCAGTGGTGCGGCTTCCTGGTCGACGGCGACGAGGAGGAGCGCGAGTTCACCACTCGCTCCTGGAACACCCCCGACCTGTGGTTCCACCGCCGCAGCACCCTCGGCGCCCGCACGGTGACCTGGGACGATTTCGGCCCCACCCGCTGGGCCGACGGCCAGTTCCCCGAATTGCCCTTGCGCCGCGCGTCGTTCGACGGCGAGCCGGTCGCTTTGGCGACGCCGGATCTGGTGTCGCTGCGTGTGTCCGATCCGAGTCTGGCCGCCACCATCGAAGACCGGGTCTCCACCCGCGCCTTCGACGACGCCGCCCCCATCACCTCGATCCAGCTGGGCGAATTGCTGTTCCGCACCGCCCGCACCCGCGAGGACGGCTCCCGCCCCTACCCCTCCGGCGGCGGCGCCTACGAACTCGAGATCTACCCCGTGGTGCGCAATGTCGCCGGCCTGGAAAACGGCATGTACCACTACGATTCGGCCGACCACGCCCTGCGCCCGGTCGCGCCCGCCGACGCCCCCGCCGTCCAGAAGCTCCTCAAATCGACCTCGGCGACCCTGGCCGGCGGTGCGCAACCCCAAGTCCTGCTGCTGGTTTCGGCCCGCGCGGGCCGCGTCATGTGGAGCTACGAACAGGTCGCCTACGCCAACATCCTCAAACACGTCGGCGTCCTCATGCAAACCGTCTACCTGGCCGCCACCGCCATGCACCTCGGCGTCGTCGCCCAGGGCTTCAGCGACACCTCCGCCTTCGCCGCGGCCACCGGCCTCGACGAACTCGAGGAGTGCAACGTCGGCAGCATCATCGTGGGCTCACCGGCCCGCTAGCGGTAGAGATCTACGTCACACCATGCAACCCTCGACGGGTCTCGCGCGTCCAACCATATGACGTGCATTCCGACAGATCGAGGGTCTCATGAACGAGGACTGGTCGGCGCCGACACAGGCGTCGAACAACGCTTTACGTGCGCAGATCGATTCGATGCTCGATACCTTCACTGCTGAGAAGTCGGCTCTACTCGACGCCCGGTCCCAGGCCACCCAGCTCGTGACCGCCTGGTCGGCGGACGGGTTGGTCCGCGCCTCGGGGACCATCGCGGGGATCTCGGAGGTCCACCTCGAGCCGGACGCCTTCAAAAGGTCGACCCCGGAGTCCCTCGGCCGATCGGTCACCGAGGCGATCGCCGAGGTGGCCGCCCAGGCGGCCCAGAACCAGCAGCAAGCCCTCGCCCCCTTGTCGGACCTGAGCGCGGATATGCCGGACCTTCCCGACCTGATCCCGGGCGCCCCCAGCATGAAAGACCTCATCGCCCAGCTGACCCCGCCACCGCCACCGGACCCCGAACCGGTCACGGACTCACCACACAGTCTCGTCGATGACACCGACGACGAAGAAGGCGAATACTTCCGCAATCGCGGATACCTCCGATGAGCTCGCTGAAAGCCGACCCGCAAGCGCTGCGCGGCACTCAGCCGTCGTTCACCTCGGTCGCCGACACGATCACCACCGGCGCCCAGAAGCTGGCGGCGGTGATCGCGGCCGAGGGTGAGTGCTGGGGCAGCGACGAGATCGGTCAGTCGTTCGCCAAGAACTACACCCCGGGCGTCGAGCCCGGCCAGAAGGCGGTAACCGGCCTGGCGACGGTGATGACCCAACTCGGCGAGAACATGGTCAAGGTCGCCGAAGCACTACAGACCCAGGACACGACGCGCGCCGGTGAAATCGACAAGGCCACGGGGTCGCTGTAGTGGGCATCGAAATCCCCGACGAGCTCGCCTGGGTCGCCAAGTACATTCTCGGCGCGGGTGATTGGCCCGAAGGTGACGAAACGGCGATGCGCCGGGTCGCCGACGGGTGGACCGCCATGGCCAGCACCCTCGACACGGTCGACGACAACGCCGCCCTCGCACTGAACGCCGCCCTGACAGCGCTGTCCGAAGGCGAAACCCACACCGCCATCACCGCTTACCGCGACAAGCTGCTGTCGGGCGACGAAGCGACCTTCACCGCTGTTCGCAAGTGGTGTGCGAAACAGGCCGAACTACTCGAAGACGGCGCCAACGATATCGAGCACACCAAACTGGTGATCATCGCGACGATGGTCATCGCCGCGGTGGAGATCGGTGCGGCGATCGCGACCTCGTGGACAGGTGTCGGCGCCGTCGCCGGTGTGGCCGCCCGGGTGGCCGCCCAGGTCGCGGTGCGGGTGGCGATCAAGCAGCTCATCGCCCGCATGCTCACCCGCGGCGCCGCGAAGGCGGCCGCCCGGTTAGCGCTGCGCGGCGCCGCGTTCGAAGCACTCGAGGAAGGCGGCACCGACCTCGGCGCACGGCTGATCCAGGTAGCCAAGGGCGACCGCTCCACCGACAAGTTCGGCTGGACCGATCTGGGCCTGGCCACCTTCGGCGGCGCGGTCGGCGGCGCGGCAGGCGGCCTGCTCGGCGGCGGCACCGGCGCGCTCGGCGATGTCGCGTCCTCTACCGCGGGCAAACTCGCGGGCAAGGTCGTCGGCGGCACCGTCACCGAACTGGGCGCCGACCTCTCCGCCCAGGTCGCCACCGCAGGAGTCGGCGCGGCCTTCCTCGGCCAGGAATTCAAACTGGATGTCGGCGTCGACACCTTCACCAGCGCTGGAGCGGGTGGCGTCCAGAGCGCGCTGGAATCCAGTAGCCACGGTGGAAACAGCACGGCCCCCACCGTTCCCGATCTGGGCACCGACGTTCCCGGGTCCACCACGCCCGCGGGGACCGATACCCCCTCCGGTGATCAGAGCCCGAACGCATCCGACAACACCGGCCCGAATGCGCCGGCAACGCCGAGCAACGGCGAATCAACGAACCCAGCATCCACCGCTCCTACCGGGGACGGCGCAACCCCACAAAATGGTTCGCCCAACTCCTCGGCACCGGGAGAATCCACTCCTTCGAGCCCAAATGGCAACGGCGCGAACGACACTCCGCCCACTGGCGACTCCACACCGTCGAGCCCGAACAACAACGGATCCACCGACGCCGGGCAAACCGCACCCTCGTCCAACGGATCCCCCTCCCCTGGCGACACGGCACCGTCCAGCCCGAACGGCAACGGGTCCAACCCGACCCCGCCGCCCGGCGACACCACACCATCGACCCCGAACAGCGACACCCCCACCGCGACACCCCAGACCGGCGAGTCGCCATCGACCCCGAACAGCAACGCCCCCACCGAAACACCGTCGACCGGCGACACCTCGCCCTCGAACAACCCCACGAACACATCGCCCACAGGCGACACCTCGACGCCCAACCTCACAGGCTCGTCGCTGGACCTCCCGACCCAGGATTCCTCGACCCAGCCCAACACCCCCACCGATACGACCCCGAATACCAATAGCGGGCAACAGAACCCGACTCCGAGCGACAACGGACACGCCGCCACCACTCCCACGACACCGGCGAATCCCCAACCCACGACACCAGCCCCCACCAACACACCGGATTCGACCACCCAACAACCGACCACATCGACACCCACGCAGGAGTCGGCCACACAGCAATCACCGACTTCGACTCCCGCCGCAACCACCGGTTCGCCGCTGTCCACAACCTCCCAACCGGCAACTCCGTCGAACAACCCCACCCACACCCCTGCCGACACCACTCGTCCGTCCTCCACGGACACATCGACAGCGACCGCCACCACCGCGACAGCGCCCCAAACCACGAACCCCACAACAACACCCACCACGTCGACCCCGGCGCCCACTGCCACACCGACGTCCACGTCGACGCCCCCGATCAGCCAGATCCCACCATCAGCACCGCCGTCGCCCAGATCGATTACGACGCCCCCAGCAACCACTGGAACCCCACAACCCACGCCCCCACCAACCTCACCGACAGCCTCCGAAACGCGCCCGGCGACGGGCCTCGACAGCCGACCGAGCACCACCACCCCCACCAACGCTGCCCAAACGACACCACAAAACACCACGCCCACAACAACTTCGACTCCGACGCCTGCTCCGACAAACGGATCACGAGACCCGGGTTACAGTCCCGATGCCCGCCCCTTGCGCGACGCACTACGCCATCAACCGCCGCACGACGGCCGAACAACCACCGTCGGCGCGAACCAGAATCCGACCCAACCGCGCCCCTCCTACCGGATTCGCCGCTTCCAGGTCGGCAACCGATGGGTCTCGGTGGCCACGATCCGCGCCCACATCCCCAACGCGCACCTGATGTCTCCAGCCGAACTGAGCCAGGAGATCGAATTCGCCCAGCGCGCAGTCGATGCCGCCTTCAATCATGCGCAGGACCTTCACAGCGGCGACCAGTTCCTCGTCGACCTCGAGCTGACGACCGACCCGGCTGCCGCCGACCTGCGGCTGAATTTGCAGCAACACCCGTTCGACCTGTCCAACGACCTCCGCGAGCACATGGGCTTGCCGCGGAGCGCACCGGACACGCCGCTGAGCCCCGACGACCTTCGCTCGATCAGCAACGACATCGCCCGAGCCAACACGCCGTCGCCCCTGGCCGACATGCCCGGGACGCGAGTGTTCGCCCCCGGCTACCTGCGCGGCGTCGAAATCCCCCAGCACCAGCACGCGGTCGAAGACGCCCTACGCGACGGCAACCGGTTCATGGTCGGTGCCGATCCGAGAACAAATCCCTACGGGCGGTTGATCAACGACGGCGGACCACACGTCACCGGGCGAAATATCAACTGTCTCGACGCCTCGCTTGCCGCGCTGGCGTCGTTCAACGGCCGACCAGAAGTCTCCGCACCTCGAACGGTGGATTTGCTTCCCGACGGAACTGTCAGCCGACAAGGAGAACGGAACGGCCCAGATCGCGCCGCAGCATGGCTCGGTGGCCAATGGCAGACCTTCGCGAATCCCAACCAGTCCGTCCCGGACCGGTTTCAGGCCCTGCACGACTGGATCAGCCAGATGGGACCCGGTTCGTCGGCACTGGTCCTCAACGACTGGCAGGGCGGCGGCGGGCACGCGACCGCTATCGTCTACCCGATCGGTGCGAGCGGTCCAGTCTGGTGGGACCCACAACAGCGGACGTTCTCGGATTCTCCACCGGCGAGCCTGACGTCTCAATCCTCTTCGTTCAGATTCATGACGGTTGACCAGCAGGGAGCAGCGAATGGAGCCGCCACAACTCCGAACAGCGGAACAAGTGCGGGACTACCTGGCTCAGATATTCCCGGCGCGGGAGTTCAGTCTCCTTCAGAGCCGACACGCCTGGATCTGCCGCGAGATTCTGACCCCGGCGGAGATCGCGGAGGGGACGGGTCTAGGCCTGGCGAGCTACGCGGTGGACAAGGAGACCGGAGTGGTCACCACACAGTCGAGCCTGGCACTGACGACGATCGGCGAGATGTACGACGCAGCGATCGAGACCGGGACTCCGATCCAAGCCGAACAGATCTATCCCCCACTGAATCGACTGACGCTCCAACAGATCCGGCAAGACCCGGAGACGATCGAGTACCTGGTGACGGTCGAATCGCTGGCGACAACCCCGCCGACCAGAGAAGACCTCAATCTGACCATCGACAAGGTGACCCTGGAAGCCACTCCGTACACACCGTTGGCCCCGATGGTGGCCGCGAGGGCGGCGTGGAGTCGGCAGCGCAACGGCACGTGGCCGACAACGGAGACATTCGAGGTGTAGTCGATACGTCGGACGCGAGCCGCCCGGCCGATGCAGGAATCGACGCAACGGTAGCGAGGGACACCGGAGTCACCCCTGCACTGTCCGGTTCGACTGCGCCGTCAGATGGCAGTCCGAGCACGACGAACGGTCCGGCTGATCAGGCCCGCCGCGCACGCGAACTGTTGCGCACGGAGACCCCCGAGATCGGACGGTCCGTCACAGTCAGAGCACCCAGCGGGGGCCGCAGGTATCAAATCGACCGCTACCCCGATGCGCTCGGCCAGCCGGTCACAGTCGCACGCATCAACGTCAACGTCGCATCTGGGCCAGGTGTCGGATCCCAGTCGTTGGCGGACCTCGGCGAACAGCTACAACAAGCAACCGACACCACGTTCAACCAGGGCAGCCAGTTCCCCAACGGGGAATGGTTCATGGTCGACCTCGTTCCCGTGGATAACCCGGCCGATGCCGAGATGCAGGTAAGGGTGGACGACACGGGGCGACCCGGCACCACTCACCCGAACGCAGACGTCACAGCTCTGACGTCACAGCTGCGCGGTCAGCTCGGGTTGGCTCCGAGTTCCGCCGGCACTCTCTCGCCGAGCGATCTTCAACAGCTCAGCAACGAGATCGACCGTGCCACGCTCGTCCCGACTTCCCTCCCACCTTGGCTCGCACACGCGGCTGAATCCACCACCGACATCGACGCACAGGCGACCGACTACCGAACGACCTCGACTCTGGACTCGGACAACGCGTCGGTAGCAGGCCACGACACCAGCGACACGTCGCTGCCCGTCGCCGATTACTTTCAACCCAACGGACTACCGGTAACTACCGACGAGCTCGTCCATCCAGACATGGACGAGGCCGAACTTCAACAACTACGAGCCCTCGACAGCCAACTGTCGGCCATCGCGAGGGATCACCGCACCAGGACGGGAGCCTTTCCGGATCCACCGCCCGGCGTCGGCCGCGGCAATCCCGCTGTGGACGCGCTGCTGCCCGACGGCTGGGACCCATTTCACGGAGTTGGCCGCGACGCCTGGATGCGGTCGATCGCTGGCCCGAACGGCGATCCCGCTTGGGCGGACGGCAATCTATATCCGCAGGGCTTCTCCAGCCCGACCGACCGTCACCCGGCCGTGCTCCAACCGGGCGAGGTCATCGACCGATTCGGTGGGCCTTCTGGCAGGTTCACATCACCTGCGGGTGTTCCGTACCCGCAACGAGCGCTGCCGCCGACCAACCTCGACGGTGAGTCGTACCACCAATACGAGGTCCTACGGCCATTGCCTGTGTGGCAGGGCGGCATTGCTCCCCAGATGGGAGAACCTGGGCTCGGATCGCAGCACCATCTTCCGGTCAGCGTGCAGGCACTTATCGATGCCGGATATCTGAGAGAAGTCGATCCCCTTCCTCACGCACCTACTTCCGGTTCTGACGTCGATGTCCCGACTGCCGAAGGCTTGGAAGAACGTGGCAACCCCGCGGCGTCTCCCACTACTCATCCGTTCGCGGACGACCGCCCAGGGTTCTCGATCATGTCCGCGAACGATCGCTTCTACCAGGACGTACAGAGTGTTCCGCCACTTGCGGGGCACTACGATGTTGTTGCGCATGGGAGGCCGGACAGCGTGAACATGGACTCGACCGGAGGAGGAACAATGTCTGCGCGAGAGCTGGCTAATTTGATCCGCCATCGATCGGACTATGTACCCGGCACTCCCATCCGGTTGTTGTCCTGCAATACCGGACGGCTCGACGGCAATTTCGCACGAAGTCTTGCCCAAGCGCTCGGCACGCCGGTGGTAGCGCCGGATGGATACCTCTATACGTCCCGAGGCAGACTCGGCGTTGATGCCAGACTGCGGAGTATCAGCCCATGGCAAGTACCACGACTGCCTGACACATGCCATCGATTCCACCCCGACGGCAGAGTCGAGGAATTGGACCGTTCCGAGTGGGAAGGCTGAGCGTTGAAACTACTGCCCAATTTTTCGGAGGACCCTCGCGAAGGCATCGACGGGTGGCCGGAAGTCAGCTTGGCCGACCTCGTCGGACGCCTGGACAACGAACTCCGCGAACCGCTTTCGCATTACCTGCTGGAGTGTCAATCGTTGGTCACGACCCAGTCGATGGCCGACCCGCTCGACCCGGCACGTGACCACGGCGTACCGACCGGAATGTCGAGCGACGGCACGTGGGTGTGGTCCACATACTGGGGATACTTCGTGCGGGAGTACGGAATCGCGGTTCCCGCCGAGTTCATCGACCATGCCCGATCGCGCAATTTTGAGCCGGTCCTGCTCGACGATACCGAGCAGGAACGTATCGACAGCGAGCTCGAAGCCGCGTTCTCCGACTGAGCTAGAAGAGGTTTCATCGTGAACATCGACGAACTCACCATGATCTTGCGGGGACTTGGTGTGCCCGACTCGGTTGCCTCGGTCGGGAGACTTCGCGACGACCATTACTGCTTGGTACCAGGCCGAGACGGCTCGTTCGAAGCCTTTTGGTACGAACGTGGCGGCCCACACGACCTGTGCATATACGACACCGAAGCCGCTGCGTGTTACGGCTTCCTCGGGTTGATCGGCGGAGCGCTCGACGGGTCACAGCCACTGGCACCGGGTCGCGGTACTGCCGGATCTGTCGGCGGCGCGCCGATCAGCAGTCCGGCTGTTCAATCGATTCTCGATGACGGTGATCTGTTCGGCGGTATGCGTGAAGCGCAATGGGCGCGGGAGTTCGTGGCTCCTGATGACGTCGGAGCCTCGGCGGGCAGACGGCTACTGCGCTGGCCCGATCCGATACTCCATCCAGATGGCTTCGCGACCCCCACCGACCGGACACCAACTCGGCTCGCCCCGGGTCGGATCATGGACTCGTTCGGCACCACCTTCACTCGACTGCTCTACGACATCGGAACCCCCTTCGGCGCGCGTTCGCTTCCGATCGACTACGCCGAATCCGGATACCGACGGTGGAAAGTCCTGACACCGACGCCAGTGTGGTCCGGCCCCGTCGCTCCGTGGTTTGCCAGGCCAGGTGGCGGCAACCAATACTTCACCGTGATGCCGGTCGTGGATCTGGTCGGCTCGGGATTCATCGAGGAGATTGCGGTATGACTCCGAACGACGATGTGTTCTCCCCGAATCCGATCAGCCAACTCGCTCGGTTCTCCCATGTCGATGCGCCCGCGTCCCTTGTCTCGGAAGGTGAACTGCGCGAACAAGCTTGGTGTCTGATCGAGGGAGATGACGGGTGGTGGGACGTCTTCTACTACGAACGCGGCGCCCGAACCACCAAACTCGGCCGTGCCAAATCCCGTCTCGCTGCCCTCCGGCTACTCGGCGGGCGCCTGCTCTACACCGACATCCTCAATCGAGCCACCTCATAAGCCACCGCTGTGTCCGGACTCGAATGCGCTGCTGACCAACGACATTCGACTGCCGAAAGGAGGAGCCTGTGGCGATCTACGTGGTTTTTCGGAAGTCTTCGGAAGACTCGATGGGGGTGACCTATGAGTTCGGTGGGGCGGATCACCGGTTCGATCGGGTGCTGAGGGTCAATGCTGTGGATTACTCGGTCAGGGTGGAGGACGGGCGGAACGACCACATGACGGTGCGGGTGGCGGGGATGGCGATACGGGGGCATCGGGTCGATGGGGTCTGGCCCAAGGCTGGTGTTCATCAGGCGTGAGGTGTCGGGTGCGGGCGTAGGGTCGCCTCATGGCTTGCAAGATCACCGAACTCGTCATCGATTGCGCCGACCCGGAACTGCTGGCGGGCTTCTGGTGCGAAGTGCTCGGCTATGTCGTGCTCGATCGGGACGAGGGTGATGTCCAGATCGGCGCGCCGGGAACCGAATTCGGTGGGGCGCAGCCCACTTTGCTGTTCAGCGTCAGCACCGACCCCAGGCGGGGGAAACTGCCGATGCACCTCGATGTGAACGCTACCGACCGCGATCAGGACGAAGAACTCGAGCGTCTGCTCGGTGCGGGTGCCCGCAAGGTCGACATCGGACAGACCGGCGCCGAAACCTGGCACGTGCTGGCCGACCCCGAGGGCAACGAATTCTGCCTGCTGCGGCGGCGAGTGGGGACAGCCTGAGCCACTCGGCGGTCGGGTCTGCCGACCGGATCCGGCCGACGACCATCGCTCAGGCGGGGGTCGGTTCGGATCCGTCGAAGGGTGGGTAGGTGTCGCCGGTGGTGCGTTCGGCGGCGGCGATGTAGACGGCCAGGGCTTCGCGGGATTGCGTGAGGCGGTCGATGTGGTCGTCGATGCGGTTCAGGCGGGTTCGCATGGCGGACAGCAGGTCTGGGCAGGCGGGGAGGGTGGGGGTTTCGCCTTCCGCGCAGGGTAGGAGGTAGGCGATGTCTTCGGAGGACAGGCCAGCGCCGAGCAGGTGGCGGATCTGCTTCACGCGTAGCGGGGCGGTGTCGTCGTATTCGCGGTAGCCGTTCGGGCTGCGGTCGGCGACCATCAGGCCCTGGGCTTCGTAGTAGCGCAGTTGGTGGGCGTTGACGCCCGTGCGGGTACTCAGTTCGCCGATTCGCATCGCAACCTCACTTGACCTTCATACCGGTATCAACGTTGATGATGCTGCCATGCACAACGCAACCGAAACACCTGTGACTGTCATCGGACTCGGCCTCATGGGTCGATCGCTCGCCGGCGCGTTCCTCGCGGCCGGGCATCCCACCACCGTCTGGAATCGGACGCCCGCCAAGGCCGACCGCCTGGTGGCCGAGGGCGCGCGACTCGCACCGGCCATCGGTGACGCCCTGCGGGCGAGCGCGATCACGATCGTCTGCGTCACCGACTACCCGGCCGTGCGCGATCTGTTCGCCGCGAGCGATGTCGACGGCACGACCCTGCTCAATCTCACCTCGGGCGACTCCGCCCAGGCCCGCGAAACGGCCCACTGGTTCGAACAGCGCGGCGCCCGCTACCTCGACGGCGCGATCATGGCCATCCCGCAGGCGATCGGAACTCCCGACGCGGTGATTTTGCACAGCGGTCCACAGTCCGACTTCGACGCACACCGGAAAACCCTCGAAGTACTCGGCACCGTCACCTATCTCGGCGCCGACCACGGCCTGGCCTCCCTGTACGACGTGGCGGGTCTGACCATGATGTGGAGCGTCCTCAACGCGTGGCTCCAGGGCACCGCCATGCTCCGGACCGCCGGTGTCGGCGCCGCGACGTACGCCCCGTTCGCGCAGATGATGGCGACCGGGGTAGCCACCTGGCTGCCCGGCTACGCCGAGCAGATCGACAGTGGTTCCTATCCCGCCGAGGTGGCGGCCCTGGAGACCGACGCGCGAACGATGGCGCACCTGATCGAGGAGTGCGAGGCGCTCGGCGTCAACGCCGAGCTGCCGAAGTTGTTCAAGGCCCTGGCAGATCGGTCTATCGCCGCAGGTCACGGCGGTGAACAGTATCCCGTGCTGATCGAGGAGTTCGCCAAGCCCCACAGCGACTGACCTGCCCCGCGTGAGCGAGGGGTAGCCCGCGTGCCAGACACGACGATGCGGACACACAGCACCGACATCGCCCAGCGATCGGCGCCCTACCCGTGCACGACGTCGGCGAGCGTGATGATCGCCTGCTCCCAGAGTTCAGCGAAGCGCGCGGCCTGGTCTTCGGTGAACAGGGACGCGCTCCAGCGGAAGTTGGTGGTCAGGGCCGGCCCGTCGGGGGTGGTGCCGATGCCCGCGATGACGTCGATCGCGTACCGCAGGGGAAGGTCGGGTTCAGGGTCGAGAGGTAGGGCCTGGTCGTGCTCACCGACGAGCAACGACCAGGGATCGGATTCGTTGCCGCTGAGGTCGATTCGGCCGAGGTAGTTGAATTCGACCTGGGGTTCGGCGGCGGAGCGGAGTTCCGCCGCGCGGTTGACGTAGCGCAGCAGACCGTAATCCAGTCCCTGGTTGGGGATTTCGCGCAGATGCGTCGAGACGGAATCGAGCAGAGTACGGGCGGCAGCCGGGTCCGCTTGCGCGCGTGCGATATCCACCGCGTTGTCGCCGACGCCGAGGCGGACGGGGAAGACGCTGGTGAACCAGCCGAGGGTGTTGGCCGTGTCGGTGTCGAGGGTGGTGTCGGCGCGGCCGTGACCCTCCATGGCGATCAAGGCACCTGCGGCCGGGTCGTTTCCGTTGTCGGCGTGCAGCGAGGCCATGGTCATGGTGAGGGCGGTGAGCAGGAGCTCGCGGACGCCCTCGTCCTTGCCGACACGATCGAGGAGTCGGTCGGTGACCGCCACCGGCGTCGCGACCGTGCTGACGCGCAGGCTCGACCAGGTGTCGGTGGCCGGTACGGGGTGCCGGGAGCCGAGGGCGTCGTCGGGCTCGCAGACCTGTGCGGTCCAGTAGTCACGCTGGGCCAGGACTTCCGGTGCGGACGCACGCTGCCACATGGCCTCGGACCACTGCCGGTAGGAGGTGAACTCGGGCAGCATCTTCGGCGTCACGCCTGCTTGGATCTGCTGCCAGGCAGCGGCGAGGGCATCAAGCATGATGTGCCAGGACACGACGTCGACCGCGAGGTGGTGCACGGCGAGCAGCAGGATGCCGGCACCGGCGCCGGAGCCCGGCACGTCTTCGACGGCAGACTCGGTTCCCGCGAACCACACGGCCCGAACCATTTCCCCGGCCCGTGGGTCGATCGCGTCGTTCGCGATTCGCGCGTATTTCGTGATGGCCGTGTCGAGTTCGGTGCCGCTGAGCCCTCGCGGTGCTTCGATGACGAGCTCGCCCGTGTTCACCACGCCGGGCGCGCGCGTGACCATGCGCGGGCCGTCCGGTGTATCGGTGAGCACCGCGCGCAGGGTGTCGTGCGCGTCGAGCAGCGCCTGGAGGGTGGATTCCAGTGCCGCACGGTCGATTCCGGTGGGCAGACGCAGCAGCGCGGCCTGGGTGAAGCGGCGGTAGTTGCCGTATTCGTACATCCAGGAGACCACCGGCAGCGGCGGGACCACACCGTAGGCGTCGGCACCGGACTGAGCGGCGGCGGCCGGCGCGTCATCGACGGCGGCGGCGAGTTCGCGAATGGTCGGGCAGGCCAGCACCATGCGCGGATTGAGGGCGAGTCCACGGCGGCGGGCCTTGTTGACCAGCGAGATCGCGACGATGCTGTCGACGCCGAGTTCGTAGAAGTCGGCGTCGATGCCGGGCGCGCGGCCGTCGAAGAGTTCGGCGAACAGCTCGCTGAGCGCGATCTCGGTGGGCGTCTCGGCGGCCGCGTTACTGTCGGCGACCGACAGCGACTGCTCGGCGAGCTCGTTCAGCGCGGGACCGTCGAGCTTGCCGTTGACGTTCACCGGCAGCTGGTCCAGCACGACGATTCGCGCGGGAATCATGTACGCGGGCAGGCGTTGCGCGAGATCGGCACGCACCCGGCTGACGATCACGGCCCGTCCGGCCTTGCCGACGACGAAGCCGACCAGCGACGCGCCCCCGGCACGGCGCACCACAGTGACCGCGGCGGTGTCGATATCGGCCGAACGTCGCAGCGCGGTCTCGATCTCACCGACCTCGATGCGATAGCCACGCACCTTCACCTGGGCGTCGGCGCGGCCGAGGTAACCGAAGCGGCCACCCGGGAGCCGGCGCACGAGGTCGCCGGTGCGGTACATGCGCGCACCGGGGCGCGTCGGGTCGGCGACGAAACGGTCCGCGGTGATGGCGGGCTTGCCGAGGTAGCCGCGGGCCAGCTGCACGCCCGACAGGTAGAGCTCGCCGACGATGCCCTGCGGGACCGGCCGCAGCCGGGAGTCGAGCACGTAGCCGACCATGCCGCCGTTGGCGGTGCCGATCGTGGGGATCTCCGAGGTGGCCACGGGCGCGACCACCGCTTCGACCGTCGTCTCGGTGGGCCCGTAGCAGTTGTACACAGCCGTCGCGGGGAGCGCGCGCAACCGCGCCCACAGGGCGGTGTCGATCGCCTCGCCGCCGAGGGCCAGCACCGGCAGGTCACGATCGAGCAGGCCCGCTGCCGCCAGCTGAGCGAGCATCGACGGGGTGGTGTCGATCATGTCGATGTCGAATTCGGCCATGCCGGCGACGATGCGGTGCGCGTCGCGCATCTCCTCGGCGTCGAACAGGTGCAGCGCCTGCCCGGCGAGGAACCCGACCATCGGCTGCCAGGAGGCATCGAAGCCGAGCGACCAGGCGTGCGCGATCCGCAGGGGGCGGCCGAGCTTGTCCATGGCCGGACGGTAGAAGCGCGCGAGGTGATCGGCGAAGTAACCCGCCAGGGCGGCGTTCGTGCCGACGACACCCTTGGGTTCGCCGGTCGAGCCGGAGGTGAAGATGATGTAGGCGCTGTGGTCGAGTTCGCGATTCACCGCAGGGGCCTGGGCGGGCCGGGCCGCGACCCGTGCGATGACGGCAGGATCGTCGAGCGCCAACACGGGCACCGATCGGTGATCGGCTGTGGTCTCGGTGACGCCGTCGAGCAGCGTCCGATCTCCGTCGAGGACGACGGCGAGGACCGGATTCGACTGGCGCAGAATCGAGGCGATCCGGGCGGCCGGGAGCGTGATGTCGACCGGGACGTAAGCAGCGCCCGCGGCGAACGTCGCCAGGATGGTGATGATCGAGCGCGGGCTACGCGGGAGCATCAGGGCGACAACGGTTTCCGGGGCGACGCCGTGCGCGGCGAACTCCCCGGCCAACCGGCAGGCTTCGTCGTGCAGCGCCCGGTAGGTGAACACCTCGCCCGCAGTGGTGGTGAGGGCGATCGCGTCCGGGGTAGCGGTGGTCTGCTGCTCGAACAGTTCCCACGGGGTGGCGGTCGGCGCCGGAGTCGTATTCGTTGCGGCACTGCGGAGTTCGGCGTGCTCGGCCTCGGTGAGCAGGTCGATCGCATCGGTGGTCGCGGTGGCGTCGAGGGTCGGCAGGGTGCGCAGGACGGTCAGCATCCGGGCGCCGAGGTCGGCGGGGTCGAGGTGTCCGAGGAGCGCGGGAATCGCTTCGACGAGGACGAGGAGTTCGCCGTCGCTCAGGTGGGAGACGACCGTGAGCGGGTAGTGCGCGAGGCTTTCCATCTCGATCGGCCGGAACCGGGCGCCGTCGGGGGCGGTGACCGTCTGGATGGCGTCGTCGATGGGGGCGTTCTCGAAAACGAACAAGGTGTCGAACAGGGCACCGTGACCGGCCGCGCGTTGCAGGGTCGACAGGCTGAGATACCCGATGTCGCGCATGGTCGCCGAATCGCGTTGCAGGCGTGCGCATTGCGCGACGACCGGCTCGGCGGAGTCGAGGCGGTGCACGACCGGGACGGTGTTGATGAACAGCCCGACCATGCCTTCGACGCCCGCGAGCTTCTCCGGGCGGCCGGAGATGGTGGTGCCGTAGACCACGTCTCGGCGGTCGGTGATGCGGCCGAGCAGCAGCGTCCAGGCGAACTGGACGGCGGTGTTCAGCGTCATCCCGTTGGTGCGCGCCCACTGCTGCAATTGCTCGGTTTCTTCGGCGGACAACCGGAGTCGCGTGGTCTCCGGGACTGCGGAGCCACGATCGCCGGTGCCGTCGGCCAGCACCAGGGGTGCGCTGACCTGCTGGAGGTACTCGGCCCAGCGGCGGGCCGCGGCGTCGTGGTCCTGCGCGCCGAGCCAGCCGATGTAGTCACGGTAGGGACGGGGCGCGGGCAGACCGTCGAGGGTGCCACCCGCTCGATAGACGGCGAGCAGCTCGGTGAAGAACACCGCGACCGCCCAGCCGTCCATCAGGATGTGGTGCGCGGTGAGGATCATCCGCTTGCGCGGCTCGGGCGCGTCGGTGACGTCGAGCAGCAGCACACGCAGCGCGGGACCACGGCTCAGCACGAACGGGACGCGGCGCTCGGATTCGGCGATCGCCTCGAATTCCGTGGTGCGCGCATGTCGTTCGGCCCACGGCAATTCCGCGCGTGAGGGGATGATCTGCACCGGTTTGGGCACGTCGGTGTCCCAGAACGCGGCACGCAGGTTCGGATGACGGTCCAGCATCGCCTGCGCGCTGCGACGCAGCAGGTCGGTGTCGACCGGGCCGTCGATATCGACCACGAACTGCATCGTGTACAGGTCGATCTCGGTACCCGTCAGCCGGGAGAGCGAGAAGAGCCCCTCCTGCAGCGGACTCAGCGCGAGTACGTCTTCGATCTGCGGCGCACTCATGCTGCGTCCCTTCCTAACTGCTCGTTCATCCCGACGTTCGTGCTCATCCCTGCGCGGACCAGGCGGCCGTCAGCGCGGACAGGGCGTCGGATTCCAGGCCCGACGCGCTCATCGGCGCGTGCGAAACCTGTTCGGGCTCATCGGCGTGCGTCGCGTCACCGGCGGCGGCGTCGACGGCGGCGGCCAGTTCGGTGATCGTGGCGCATTCGAACACCAGCTGCGGCGACAGCGGCAGGCCGAGGGCATCGGCGCGCGCCGACCACTGGATGGAGATGACGCTGTCACCACCGAGGGCGAAGAAGTTGTCCTCGCCGACGACGTCGTCGATTTCCAGCAGTTCCTCGATCAGCGCGATCAGGGTGCGCTCGGTGTCGGAGTCGGCCGCCGCACCGGTGGCCACGGCGCTCGCGGCCACCGGGGCGGGGGTGGCCAGCAGACGCTCGAGATCCGCGGCGGGCAGCACACGCAGGTCGGCCACCGGCAGGTCCGGCGTTTCGGCGAAGGCGCGCAGCGTGGCGGCGAGCGCGTCGGCGATCAGCGTGGCCGTGGCCGGTTCGTACAGATCGGCGTTGACGACGACGCGGACGCCCATGCCGCCCTCGGCGGTCACGTTCAGGCTCAGGTTCAGATCCAGGAACGAGACGTCGAAGTCGGCGGGCAGCACGGTGACAGTGCTCTCCCCCGAGGTCGCGAACGGGAGCGTGGTGGGTGCCCAGTCGGCGCCACGGAAGTGGATCATGCTCTGGAACAACGGGTTCCGCGAGCGCGAGCGACGCGGGTTGAGCGCTTCCACCAGGCGCTCGATCGGCAGCTCCTGGTGGGCGTTGGCGTCGAGCACCACATTGCGTGCCCGAATCACGGTGTCGCGCAACGTCGGCGCGTTCGACAGGTCGTTGCGCAGCACGACCATGTTGGCGAACAACCCGATCAGGGCTGTCGTCGCCGGATCGGTGCGCGCCGCGACGGGAGTGCCGAGGGTGATGTCGGTGCCGCCACCGAGGGTGTGCAGCAGGGTGGCGACCGCGGCCTGGCACACCATGAACTCGGTGGCGCCGCTGCGGACCGCGAGCGATTCGAGCCCGGAGCGCACGGCGGCGGGCAGCGAGAAGCTCACCACTTCACCGCGCTTGCCGAGCACCGGCGGACGCTGCCGATCGTGGGCGACCGCGATCTCCTCGGGAACATCGGCGAGCGTGGACCGCCAGTACTCGATCTGGTCGGTGGCGAACGCGCTCGGTGCGGCCTGGTCGAACAGTTCGCGTTGCCACAGCGCGTAGTCGGCGAACTGGACCGGCAGCGGCGCCCAGTTCGGGGCGCCACCCTGTTCGCTGCGAGCCCGGTAGGCGGCGGTGAGGTCGTCGAGCAGCACGCCGAAGGACGCGTGATCGGCGACGATGTGGTGCACCAGCAGCGAGAGCACGTGCGCGCCCGCGTCGAGCACGAGCAGTTCGGCGCGGATCAGCGGCTCACCGTCGAGGGTGAAGTGGTAGCCGGCGATCTCGGCGAGTGCCTCGGTGAGCTGCCCGGCGGCGAGCTCGCGCACCGGCAGCGGGACCGGTGCGGCGGGGTGCACCACCTGGTAGGGCACGCCGTCGTGTTCGGGGAAGGTGGTGCGCAGCGACTCGTGCCGGGCGACCACGTCATCGAGCGCGGCACGCAGGGCGGCGATGTCGAGTGCGCCGTCGAAGCGCAGGGCCAGCGGCAGGTTGCCGACCGAGCCCGCACCCTCCATCCGGTACTGGAACCACATCGCCAGCTGCGAGTACGACAGCGGAACGCGCTCGCCGCGCGGGCGCCCACCGATCGCCGGGCGGCTGGACCGCCCCGGTCCGGCGGTCGCGGTATCCGCCGTCACGGTTTCGGCCGGTTCGGTGGTCGTGCTCTCGGCGGGGGCGTCGTCGAAGTCGTTGTCGACGGCATCGAGGTCGATATCGAATTCCGCCAGGAAGCGGGCGACCAGGTCGGCGGCCAGGGCAGCGGGGGTCGGGCTGTCGAACACGACGCGCACGTCGAGCTCGATGCCGAACTCCGCGCGGACCTGGGCCACCAGGCGCGCCGCGAGCAGGGAGTGCCCGCCGAGTTCGAAGAACGAGTCCTCCGCGCTGACCTCGTCGAGGCTGAACAGGGCGCCGAACAGGGCGCACACCTTGCGTTCGGTGGCCGTGGCCGGAGCGCGGTGGGTGCGCACCACGGCGGGGGACGCCGCGGGCAGGGCGCGCTTGTCGAGCTTGCCGTTGACGGTGAGCGGGATCTCGGGGATCACCGCGAACGCGCTGGGCACCATGTATTCCGGCAGTCCGCCTGCCGCGAACGCGTGGACCTGTTCGAGGTCGACCGTGCCCTCGGCGGGGACCACATAGGCGGCGAGCATCGCGCCGATGGCGGGGTCCTCGGTCACCACGACCACGCAGTGGGCGACGGCGGGATGCGCGGCGATCGCGGCCTCGACCTCGCCGAGCTCGATGCGGAAACCACGCACCTTCACCTGTTCGTCGGCGCGGCCGACGAACTCGAGCTCGCCGAAGGCGTTGCGGCGCACCAGGTCACCGGAGCGGTACATGCGGGCGCCCATCGCGGGGCCGCCCTCGGCCGCCGCGAACGGGTCGGCGACGAAACGCTGCGCGCTCAGCGCGGGACGGTCCAGGTAGCCGCGGGCGAGCTGATCGCCACCGAGGTAGAGCTCACCGACGACGCCGTCGGGCACCAGCTGCAGTGCCTCGTCGAGGACATAGGTGTAGACGTTGCGGTTGGGGACGCCGATCGGCACCACGCCGGTACCCTGCGGACCCGCGACCGGCATATGGGTCGAGCAGACCACGGCCTCGGTCGGTCCGTAGTGATTGCGGAGTTCGGCCTCGAGGGTGTTGAAGAACCGGTCGGCGACTTCGCCGGGCAGCGCCTCGCCGCCGACGGGGATCTGGCGCAGCGACTGCCATTCGCTGATCTCGGGCAGCAGCAGGAACGTACTCAGCATCGACGGCACCATGTGCAGCACCGTCACCTGGCGGCGGGTTATCAGGTCGGCGACGTAGCGGATATCGCGGAAAGCGTTGGGCTTGGGCACGATCAGTTGCGCGCCGACCGTGAGGGTGATCGCGATGTCGACCAGCGAGGCGTCGAAACTCACCGACGACGACTGCATCAGGCGGTCGGCGGCGGTCATGTTCCAGTCGGCGGTGAAGCAGACGATGTGTTCGGCGATCGCGTTGTGCGGCACCGGAACACCCTTGGGCTTGCCGGTGGAGCCGGAGGTGTAGATGACGTAGGCCAGATTCGCGGGGAGCAGCGGACGCAGGCGCTCGGCATCGGTGGGCGCGGTCGCGGGGAGATCGGCGGCCATCTCTTCGGCAGCGGCCAATTCGACTGCGCTGAGCAACAATCGAGGGTTCGCGTCCTCGATCAGGTACTCGATGCGATCCTGCGGGTAGGCCGGATCGATCGGGAGATAGGCGCCACCGGCCTTGAGGACGGCGAGCACGGCGACGATGAACTCCACCGAGGTGCCGAAGCGAAGGCCGACGAGGTCCTCGGTGCCGACGCCCTGCCCGATCAGCCAGTGGGCCAGGCGATTCGCGCGCGCGTGCAGCGCGGCGTAGGTGAGCTCGGTGTCGTCGGAGAGCAGTGCGAGCCCGTCGGGGGCGGCGGCCGCGGCCGATTCCAGCAGGGCGACAAGGGTGGTCGCCGGTTCATCGACGAGGGCGCCGTGCGAGCGATCCAGCAGGGTCGCGCGGTCGGTGGCACCGAGCATGTCGAGGTTGGCGAGTCTGCGTCGCGGCTCGCGCAACGCACTGTCGAGGAGCTGACCGAAGTGCGCGAGCAACTGGTCGACGAGGGCCTCGGCCAGCACATCGGTCTGGTACTCGGCTTCCACCACCGCGGTGCCGTCGGCGTCGAGCACAATGGCCAGCGCCAACGGCACCTGCGCGCTCGCCGCGCCGAGTTCGAGCTGGGTGGAGCTCACGCCGTCGAGGGCGAAACCGTCGGCGCTCTTGCGCACCGAGAAACCGAGGCGGACCAGCTGATCCAAGCCGTCGCGCCCGGCCACCCGATCCGGGTTCGCCTCGCGGACGACACGATCGATGCCGACGCCCCGATGCGCGAAGGCGCCGGTGCAGGTGTCGCGGACCGCGGCGACGAGCTGGGTGAAGTCGGCGTGGGCGCCCATGGTGGCGCGCAGCAGCAGCGTGTTGCCGAAGTAGCCGATGAGCTGTTCGGTGCCCGCGGGGCGATCGGTCACCGGGATGGAGACGAGGAAGTCGTCGGCGGCGGTGTAGCGGTGGATCAGCGCGTCGAAACCGGCGAGCAGCACCATGAACGGGGTCGCGGCCTGTTCGCGGGCGAACTGTTCGGTGCGGGTGACGAGCTCGGCAGGCAGACGGTGGGTGCGGCGCTGGGCGTTGCGGCCGGGGGTGGCCGAGGCGGAGCCGGGCAGTTCGAGGGGTTCGGGCAGCGGGCGCAGGGCCTCGCGCCAGAACGCCACGTCGGCCTCGGCGGGTTCCGCGGTCGACGCGATGGCCGCGAATTGCACGGTGTCACGGCCGAGCGCCGAATCTCCGTGGCCTGCCTCGTTCGCTTCGTCGGGTGAGGCGGCCGGGGCGCTCGGTGTGGACGATCCCGCAGTACTCGACCCGGCGGCGGCGCTCGGCTGCCCGGCCCGGTACGCGGCGTTCAGTTCGGCGAAGAACACCGCCCAGGAATCGTCGTCCCAGGCGATGTGGTGGATGGTGAGGAGCACGACGTGCTCGTCGGTCCCGGTGCGGATCAGCGTCGCGCGCAGCGGGAGTTCGGTGCCGAGCGCGAACGGACGACCGAACTCACGCTGGGCCAGCACCTCCACCCGCAGGTCACGACCCGACTCCGCGAGCTCGGTGAGGTCGTGGGTCGACCATTCGGCCTGGGCGTCGGCGGCGAACACCTGATACGGCGTGCCGTCGACGTCCGCGCCGTAGGTGGTGCGGAGGATGTCGTGGCGAGCCACCACCTGGTCGAACGCCGCGTGCAGGCGATCGGCGTCGAGCGGGCCGGTGAGGCGGTAGGCGACACAGATGTTGAGGGCGGTGTCGTCGGCGTCGCGGGTCTGCAGGAACCACATGCGGCGCTGGCCGGGGGTGAGCGGGCGCCGCTCCCCCACCGGAATACGCGGTACGGCAACGGGTTCGGCGTTCACTACGGCCATGCCGCGTTCGCGCAGCTTCTGCTGGAGCAGCAGTTTGCGGCGCTCGGCGACGGACAGGGTGGCTTCGGTGTCAGACATGTTCTTCGGCCCCTCAGCCCTGGTTGGTGTTCTGTGCCATGAGCAGCACGACATCGTTGAGCGATGCGCCGCCGAGAATCGCCGCGACCGGCAGATCGCGATCCAGTTCCGCTCGCACGCGCTTGCGGAAGTCCAAGGCCTGCAGAGAATCGAGGCCGAGCGCCACCAAGGGCATGGTGGCGTCGATGGATTCGGCGCTGTCACCGCCGATCACCTTGAGCAGTTCGGTGCGCATGCGCAGGTCGAGCGGGAAATTATCGGTGGGCGCCGCGGGCGCCGCAGCGACAACGTCCGCCGGAACCGCACTCACCGTGGCGGCGGGCGCCGGTGTCACCTGCGGTGCGGGCGTGGCGGATTCGAGACCGGTGAGCACGCTGGCCTGGCCGAACGCGCCGAGCACCTCGCGCAGGAAGTCCCAGTCGGCGGCGATGATCATGCCGTCGCGCACCGGCGCGGCGAGCCCTGCCTCGATCGCGTCCGCGGGCACCATCGGGAACACGCCTGCCTCCTCGACCCGGGCGAACCCGGCGTCGTCGAGCGGGCCTGCCACGCTCCACAGCCCCCACTGCAGACTCGCGGCGGCGATGCCACGGGCGCGCAGCCTGCGGGCCGCCACGTCGAGCATGCGGTTGGTCACCGCGTACAGGACCTGTCCGCGTCCGCCCAGCGTCGCCGCCATCGACGAGCACAGCAGAACCCGGCAGTCCACGGTCAGCGCGACCGCGTCGATCAGGTTGTCCAGACCACGCAGCTTCGCGGCGGCGGCGGTGCGCACGGCGTCGCCGGTGATCTGGTCGAGTTCGGCGTCCACATAGTTGACCGCGGCGTGAATCACCAGGTCGACCGGGCGATCGGCGATCTCCGCACCGAACGCCTTCGCGGCGTCGACATCGCTGACATCACACGACCGCACCACGATCTCGGTCGCGCCGATACCGCGCAGCCGCGCCAGTTCCGGTGCCAGCGCCTCGGTTTCGCCGCTGCGGCTCAGCAGCGTGACGCGGCCCGCTCCGGTGCGCGCCAGCTGATCGGCGAACCGCAGACCCAGCTGACCGGTACCACCGACGATCACCACATGATCGAGATCTGTTCCGAGCGAACCGGTTTCATTGGTGGTATCGACGACCAGGCGCTTGACGAACAGCTTGCCGGCGCGCAGCGCCAACTCGGCTTCCCCGCTGGAGTGCACCGCACCGACGATCTTGGCGGCCTGGGCGGGAGCGGATTCGTTCGCGGCGAGATCGAGGTGCCGGAACAGGATTCCCGGGTTCTCGATACCCACACTGCGGAATCCGGCGCTGACGCCCGACTGGAACAGCCCGGGAATCGGGTCACCGTCGTGGACGGTCTCGCCGCCGACGGTCAGCAGCCAGCACTCGCCACCGGGGCGCAGCGCGGACAATGCCGGGGCCCAGGCGCGTTCGGCGTAGAACCGCACCAGCGCGTCGATCGCACCGGCGCTGTCGTCGTCGCCGGCAGCGGGCAACAGCACGACCACGGAGTCGGCGGTGCCCACAGCGTGGTCCCGGGCGTCCTGGCCCGAAGGCGCGTCGGCGGCTCCGATCACGCGCGCGTCGGCGCCGTGGCGGTCCGCGGCGGCCACCAGGGCGGCGGCCAGCTCGACGCATTCGCCGGTGTGGTCGACGACGAGGAGACTGCGTGGCGCGGTCAGCGCGCGACGCTGCACCGGAATCCACTGTTCCACCAGCCGTTGCGGTTTCGGGGTGGAGACCACGAGTTCGGCGGGGGTCTCATGGGCGCCGAGGGGAGCCCACAGTCGCTTGGCGTTGGTGACGGTGTGCGGGAAGTCGCGCAGCGGGAGGCTGACGGTGTCGTCGACTCGCAGTGCGTCCCAGCGGTAGTCGATGTCGAGGACAGCGACCTGGGCGAGATTGCGGGTGAATTCCGAGAGCCCGTCCGCGGTGCGCAGCGACGTGCCGAGGACGCGGAAATCCCGCGCGGGCAGGCCGGGACGGTTCGGGACCAGGCTGAGGTTTTCCTGGATGGCCAGTTGCAGCACGGGGTGTTCGGCGACCTCGATCAGCAGGTCGACGCCGTCACTGCCCGCGCTGACCACGGCGCGGTCGAACCGGACGCGGTTGCGCAGGTTCCAGTACCAGTACTCCTCCTGCTTGAGGTCGGGCGTGATCATCTCGCCGAGAGTCGCGCCGTAACAAGGGATCTCGGAGGCGGAGAAGTTCGGTGCGCTCATCTCGTCACCGAGGAAGCCTTCGAACTCGGCCCGTACCTCGGCGACGATGGAGGTGTGTGCCGGGAAGGCGACCCGGATCTCCCGCGCGAACTGGCCGCGCGCGGTAGCGGCGGCCACCAGATCGACGACGGCGCCGCGTTCACCGGAGATGGCGATGATGTGCGGCGAGTTGACGACCGCGAGCTCGGCCCACCCCGAGTGCCGTGCCATCAGCGCTTCCACGCTCTCGCGGTCCATCCCGAAGACCGCCATCGAATAGCCGCGCGGGGACAGCCGGTCCGCGAGCAGGGCGCGATGGGTCACCGCGAGCACCGAGTCACGCAGCGTCATCACGCCGGAGACCGCGCCCGCGGCGAGCTCGCCCTGGCTGTGGCCGATGGTCGCGTGCGGATCCACCCCCGCGGCTCGCCACACCGCGGCCAGGCCCGTCATGTGGAACATCAACGCGGGCTGCACTTCCCACACCGTGTCCTCGTACTGCCCCTCGTTGCCGAGCAGGTAGTGCAGCGGCTGGGAATGCCCGAAGCGTTCGGCATGAATGGCGGCGCATTCGTCGACCACCGCGCGGTAGTCGGCCGACAGCTCATAGAACGTCGCGCCCATGCCGGGCCGCTGACTGCCCTGGCCGGGGAAGACGAACCCGATCCGGCGCGCGCTCGCCGGCACGTCGCCATACACGACGAGTGCGTGCTCGGAGCCGGTCGCGATCGCGTCGAGTGCGGACAACAGCTCATCGGTCGCCCCCGTCGGCGACGCCAGGATCAGCGCCCGGCGACGACGGGGCACGCGGGTGCGCAACAGCATGTCCGACACTCGTTGCGCGCTCGCCTCGGGATGCGCGGCAACATAGGCACGCAGGGCGGCCGCCTCGGCGCGCAGTCCCTCGACAGTGTCGGAGGACAGCAGGACGGGAACGCTGCCGTCCGGTAAGCGGTACTCAGCCATGGTTGGTCTCCTCCAGCACCGGCAGGCCGACGATGGCGTGCGCGTTGGTTCCCGCGACGCCGAACGAGGACACCGCGGCATAGCGCAGGCCGTCCGCGCGCGGCGCCCAGTCGGTGAGTTCGGCGGCCAGGCGCAAACTGGTCGCGTCCCAGTCGATCTCGGTGTTGGGCGCGTCTGCCCACAGGCTCGGTGCGATGGCGCCATGCGCACCGCACAGCAGCACCTTGATGAGCCCGAGCATCCCCGACGCGGCCTGGGCGTGGCCGGTGTTGGACTTCACCGAGCCGAGCAGAGGTCCGTCGGTGCGGTCCGGGTTGCCGTAAGTCGCTGCCAGTGCGGTCAATTCGAGCGGGTCGCCGACGGCGGTGCCGGTGCCGTGGCCTTCGATCAGGCCGATGTCGTCGGCGCTGATCCCGGCCGCGGCGACCGTGTCCTCGATCAGCCGCTGCTGAGCGCCCGCGCTCGGCACCGCGATCGGGGCGCCGGAACCGTTGTGGTTGACCCGCGAACCGAGCAGCTGCCCGTAGATCCGGTGCCCCAGCGCCTTCGCCCGCGATTCCCGTTCCAGCACGATGACTCCCGCGCCCTCTGCCCAGAGGGTGCCGGTGGGGTCGGCGGCGTAGGAACGGCAGTGGCCGTCGGTGGCGAGGGCGTTGTTCTTGGAGAACTCGTAGAACGCGCCGGGCGAACCCATCACGCACACTCCGCCGGCCAGCGCCCATTCGCACTCGCCCGCGCGGATCGCCGAAGCCGCCTGGTGCACGGCGGTCAGCGACGACGCGCACGCGGTGTCCACACTGATCGAGGGACCGACCAGGCCGAGGCCGTGGGAGATGCGCCCGGCTACCGCGCCGAGCGCCGTCCCTGTGGCGCGATAGCCGCTGTACTCGTTCACCGAGCCCACCCGTGGCCCGTATTCGACGGTCGAGACGCCCATCCACACACCGGCCGAATCACCGTCCAGCGCACCGGGATTGATGCCCGCGTGTTCGAGCGCACGCCACGCGACCCGCATGGCCACGCGCTGCTGCGGATCCATCGCCACCGCTTCGCGCGGGGTGATGCCGAAGAACTGCGCGTCGAAGTCGGTCGCGCCGTCGAGGAACCCGCCCGCGTCACGAACCGGCGCCCAGCCTTCGAGCCTGCCGAGGGCGAACAGTTCGTCGAGCGGCCAGTCACGGTCGCGCGGGAACGGGCCGATCAGCTCACGCCCGGAAGCGAGGGCGGACCAGAAGTCGGGCAGGGTCTCGACGCCGCCGGGGGCTTCGACACCCATCCCGACGATCACGATGGGATCGGAGTTCATCGCGCGAGGGCCTTGCCGACGAGCGCCTCGGCGATGCCGTCGATGTTCTCGTCGAGGTAGAAGTGACCGCCCTCGAACAGGTTGACCTCGATCTCGGCGGTGGTGCTCTGGTCCCAGCCGTAGAGGTCGCGCGGCCCGACGAACGGGTCGTCATCGCCACCGAGCACCAGCACGGGTGTCGCGACAGCCACGTCGGGACCACAGGAATAGGCGTCGAAGGCGCGGTAATCGGCCTTCAGGACCGGCAGCGCCATCCGCATCACCTCACGGCTGGCCATCACGTCGGCGCCGGTGCCGTTGAGCGTGGCCATGTGGTCGAGCAATTCGTCGTCCTCGGTGGGATGTGCGGGGAGCTCGGCGATTCGGTGCGGTGCGGCGGCAGCGGAGACCACCAGCAAACGCACGGACAACCCCGCGGCCTCGGCCAGCCGGACGAATTCGAACGCGACGATGGAGCCCATGCTGTGACCGAAGACGGTGAGCGGTGCGCCGGTGTTGTGCGCGGAGTCGCGGAACGCCTCGAAGGCGCCGGCGGCCAGCTCGGGCAGAGTCTGCGCGGCGGCTTCGCGCGCGCGGTCCTGACGGCCGGGGTACTGGACGATCGCGGTGTCGAAGTCGGCGGCCATACGCTTGGCGAACACCCGATATGCCGAGGCGCCCGCACCCGCGTGCGGGAAGACGATCAGCGGCGGTAGGGAATCGGTCCTGGGGGCCTGAAATTGCCTGATCCAGCCGAGTTCTCTTGCCATGTCGCTCTCCCTCACCGGCCGCGCAAAGCTGCGCGGCCGTTTCGCACTATCCAAACGCCGCGCTCACGCACGGGCCCGCCCGGCGCTGTCGTCCGGGACGGGGCGAATCCTGTTGCATCCGAATCCGACCCGAATCGGGAACGGCCCGGCTATCACCGGGCGATCGGTCGGGCAACAGTAACACCCAGCCATTAGTATAGGCTAGCCTTACCAATCGAGGTGACCAAGGTTACGATTGAACGGAGCACCGAGTAGATGAACCCCGCCGGGACCCCCACCGCGCTGCCCCGCGAGCAGACCGATCTGCCCGCCGAGGTGGCCGCCGCGCCCGCACCCGTGCTGCCGGTCTTCGCGGCGCCGTTCAGCCTGCGCCTGGCCGATCCCGACGGCACCGATCCCGAGCTGCTCGCCGAATGGATGGCCCGCCCGCACCTGCTCGAATCCTGGGAACAGGACTGGGACGCCGACCGCCGCCGCGAGAACTTCCGCGCCCAGCTGGCCGGAACCTATTCCCGCCCGTGCATTCTCAGCCTGGACTTCGCCGTCCTCGGCGAGCCCGAACTCGGTGTGCGCGACATCGCCTACCTGGAGTTCTATCGCGCCGCCAAGGACGAGATCGGTCGCTTCTACGACAGCGACCCCAGCGATACCGGCTTCCACATCGCCACCGCCGACACCGCGGTGATCGGCAAGGGCATCATGTCCGCCTGGATCTCCACCATGACCACCGCCGTCTTCGCGGCCGATCCCGCTTGCCGCCGTGTGTTGGCCGACCCCGACCACCGCAACGTGGCGATCGCCCGCAGCCTGGCCAAGGCCGGGTTCCAGCCGATCGGCGAGATCGACGTCCGTCCCGACCGGCGGATCGCGTTGCAGTACGTCCCGCGCACTCCGGAAGACATCATCGCGCCGCGTTGAGCGCAAGAAAGCCGAACACAAAAGAGCCCCCTCTCGACGAGAGGGGGCTTTCTTGTGTGCACTCAGCGCGCGATGGCGGCAGCCCGCGCCCGAGCAGGCACCGTTTGCAGCACCCGGTCCGAAAGTTCGCCGAGGCAACTGAGGTTCGGGAACCCCGGCCCCTGCGCCATCGCGGCCATATTGGGCAGATAGAGCTTGCCGCCGAGCCCGGTGACCGCCAGGTCGTAGCCGATCGACGACTCGATCCGCGACTGCGTCAACGCACCGCCGACGGCGAGCTCGAGCCGATCCGCGGTCCGCTGATCGAACATCTCGAGGAACCACAGCGGCTGACCACCGGTGGCATCCACCACCAGGTCGAAGTTGTGGACCTGGTCGGCGCGCAACTCGTTGCTCAGCGTCAAGGCCAGTGATTCGCCCTGCGGCGCGATCTTGGTGACCCGCCCCTGCAGGTGATGAACGCGGTTGTCGCCCAACAGACTTTCCTGCACACGCACCGAGAACACCCCGCGGTCGGTGCGCCGGATCACGTCGCGCCGTTCCTGGATGCTCAGCGCCGCCCACTTCACGGGGTCGCTGAACAGCGAGTTCTCGAAGAAGCTCTCGCCACGGGTGTAGAGGGTGGCCAGCGGCGAGATCACCGAGATGGTGAGCATCTCGTGGCGAACCAGCTCGTCCAGCGCCGAACCGCCGGTCTCGCCGCCACCGATCACCGCGGCGCGGGAGGCGGCGGGCAGCGTGCGTTTGCCTGCCCGGTCCCAGAATTCGGCGATGCTGAGCACACGGGGATGGTCGAGGAGGGCACGGCTGCTGCGGCCGGGGCCGGTGATCATCAGGCCGTCGGCGGTGAGCCGGCTCTGCGCGCCGTCGGCGTCGACCACGTCGACCTGCCACTGTTCACCGTCGCCGTGACCGATCTTGTCCACCCGACCGAGCACCAGCTCGAGGTCGATGGACTTCGCGACCCACTGCAGGTACTTGGCCCACACATGGTGTTGCGGACTCGGCCTGCCGCGGTCGATCCACTCGGCATAGGTGCCGTGTTCGATCAGGAACGTGGTCCAGCTGAAGGCGGCCATCGCGTGATCGATATCGCGGTTGCGCCCGCGCGCCCAGGTGGAGTGGTACGGGAAGCCGACGTCCTTCTCGGGGCTGGTGCCCAGCCGGTGCTGCCCGTCGGTCCAGCCGCCGGTGGGCAGCCAGTTGCCGCCGACGGCATGCGCCTCGACCACGACCACGCGCGGAGCGGGCATCCCGAGGGAGCGCAGAACGTGTGATTTAGTCGCCACCGCAAGGGCTTTCGGCCCAGCACCGACTACCAGGAGGGTATCCACCGGTTCGTTCTCCACTCTCTCACGCACCAGCCCATATTTGCATAGGCTTACCTTATTTAACCACCGGAGCAGACAAACAAGTGTCGTTAGGCTAACCTAACGAACATGGGTAAGGGATTGAACGGTCTGATAACCAAGGCCTGGGGCGGCGCCGACTACCGGCTGACAGTGACCTCCAACGAGGAGATCACCGACAAGTTCATCCGCATCGGCTTCACCGCGGGCGGCCTGCTCGCCGACCACCCGGTGCACCCCACCCAGTGGATCCGCCTGTGGATCCCCGACGCGACCAGCGACAAGCTGCACCACCGCGGCTACACGCTGGTCGACCAGAACCCCGACGAAGACACGATGAGCATAGATTTCGCTCTGCACAACGGTCCGGCGGCCGACTGGGCCCGCCGCGCGAAGCCGGGCGACCTGCTCGACGCCACCGTGCTCGGCTCGGACTTCCAGCTCCCGGAGCAGACCCCGAGCGAGTACGTCATCTTCGGCGACACCGCCTCGCTGCCCGCCATCAACTCGCTGCTCGACGCCATCGGCGACACCCCCGCGCGAGTCTGGCTGGAATGGCAGTACGAGTCCGACAAGACCATCCCGGTCAACAACAAGCCCCACCACACCCTCACCTGGCTCCAGCGCGTCGACGACGGCCGCCTGCTGCGCGAGGCCGCCCAGGAAATCACCTGCGTCCCCGGCACTTACGGCTGGGTCACCTGCGACGGCCACACCACCCGCTCGATCGTGAAGTCCCTCAAGACCCAGCACGCCCTGCCCAAGACCTCGATCAAGGCGCAGGCCTACTGGAAGTAAGCGAACCGGTTCCGCGACAGCCCGCGAGGCGGGTGGCGGGCCGACGGGATTTCGGCGAGGGTGGGGGTGGAAGTTGTCCCCTGCCTGCGAGGAGAGCACCGTGTCCATTCTCGATGCCGCTACCCCCTTCGGCGAAGAGGTCGGCAAGCGACTGGCCGAGGAACACGTGATCTGGTTGACCACCATCGGCGCGGACACCACCCCGCAGCCGAACCCGGTGTGGTTTCACTGGGAGAACGACGAGTTCCTCATCTTCACCATGCCCGAGGCCAAGAAGCTGCGGCACCTCGCGCACAATCCGCGGGTCGCGCTCAACTTCAACGCCACCGAGAGCGGTGGCGAGGTCGCCGTCTTCACCGGCACGGCACGCGTGAACGAAGCGCCCACCGAAGACGAGATCGCCCACTACGCAAGGAAATACACCAGGGGCTTCGTCGACATCAAGATGACCCAATCGGAATTCTTCGAGGCCTACTCGGTGCCGATCCGTGTCGCCCCGGACCGCCTGCGCGGCTTCTGAACTGCCGCGGTGCGTGCGCCGGAACCCGGCGAGTACTGTGGCGAGCTCCGTCCGTATCACGGTGGGGAGCCGACATGCAGTTCAAACAGTCGAGCAAGCTCGCGAATGTTTCCTATGAGATCCGCGGCCCGATAGCCGAGCACGCCGCTCGACTCGAGGTCGAGGGACACCGGGTGATCAAGCTCAATACCGGTAACCCGATGCAGTTCGGCTTCGACGCACCATCGGAGCTGCTGCGCGACATCATCGCCAACCTGCCGTCGTCGGCGGGCTACGCGACCTCCAAGGGGTTGCTGCCCGCCCGGCGCGCGGTGGTGCAGTACTACGAGGGCCGCGGCGTCGACGACCTCGATATCGAGAACGTCTTCCTCGGCAACGGCGCGTCCGAACTCATCATGATGGCGATGACCGCACTCATCGAGAACGGCGACGAAGTCCTCGTCCCCGCACCCGATTTCCCGCTGTGGACCGCCGCCGTGCATCTCAACGGCGGCAAGGCGGTGCACTACCTGTGCGACGAGAGCGCCGACTGGTATCCCGACATCGCCGACATCGCCGCCAAGATCACCGACCGCACGCGCGCCATCGTGATCATCAACCCGAACAATCCGACGGGCGCGGTGTATCCGACCGAGGTGCTCGAGCAGATGCTCGAACTCGCCCGCCAGCACAATCTGATCGTCTGCTCCGACGAGATCTACGACAAGATCCTCTACGACGACGTCGCCCACACCGTCACCGCCTCGCTCGCGCCCGACCTGCTGTGCCTGACGTTCAACGGCTTGTCCAAGGCCTACCGGCTCGCCGGTTTCCGGTCCGGCTGGCTCACCGTCTCCGGCCCGACCCGCCATGCCGAGAGCTACCTCGAGGGCCTGACGATGCTGTCGGGACTGCGGCTGTGCGCGAATGTTCCCGCACAGCAGGCTGTGCAGGCGGCGCTGGGCGGGCACCAGAGCATCCACGAACTCACCCTGCCCGGTGGTCGACTACTCGAACAGCGTGATCGGGCGTGGACCGCCCTCAACGCGATTCCGGGCGTGTCCTGTGTGAAGCCGAAGGGCGCGCTCTACGCCTTCCCCAAGCTCGACCGCGCGACCTACCGGATCGACAACGACGAGAAGTTCGTGCTGGACCTGTTGCTGGCCACCAAGATTCACGTCGTGCAGGGCACCGGCTTCAACTGGCCCTCCCCCGACCACTTCCGCATCGTCACCCTGCCGCAAGCCGATGAGCTCGACCAGATCATCGGCAGGATCGGCGAATTCCTCTCCACCTACCACCAGTAACACAAGCGGGCGGGCCGAGAAGCCTCGGCGGTGTCGCGACACCGCCGAGGCCCTGGCGTTTACGCGGAGACCGGCTCCAGACGCCAGCCGGTTGCCCGCTCGCGCTCGTTCCAGAACGCGGCGTAGCGACCGTTCAGCGCGAGCAGTTCCGCGTGCGTACCACGTTCGGCGATCCGGCCCCTGTCCAGGAAGAGGATCTGGTCGGCATGGGCGATCGTCGAGAGACGGTGCGCCACGACGAGAACCGTCTTGTCCCTGGTGAGTTCGTGGATGCCACGAACCACCACGGCCTCGCTGTGCGGGTCCAGCGCACTGGTCGCCTCGTCGAGCAGGACGATCGGGGCGTCCTTGAGCAGGGCGCGAGCGATCGAAACCCGTTGACGCTCACCGCCCGACAGCGAGGTGCCGCCTTCGCCGACGGTGGTGTCGAAACCGTCCGGGAGGCGATCGACGATCTCGTCGACCCTGGCCGCCACCGCCGCGCGGTGCAGCTCGTCGTCGGTGGCGTCGAGCTTGCCGATGCGGATGTTGTCGGCGACCGAGCGGTTGAACAGGTAGACGTTCTGGAAGACCAGCGAGAGCTGGTCGAGCAGGGTGTCCGAAGGTTGCCTGCGCACATCGTGTTCGCCCACCGAGACCGCGCCGGAATCGACATCGTAGAAGCGGGCGGCCAAGCGCAGCAGGGTGGTCTTGCCGGAACCACTGGGTCCGACGATGGCGGTGGTGGTGCCGGCGGGGACGGTGAAGGTCAGGTCCGACAGGACCGGTTCGCCGGGGCGGTAGCCGAAGCTCACCTCGTCGAAGACCACCGCGGGCGCACCGGGAGTGACCGGTTCGGTCGCGGCGGGCAGGGGTGATTCGGCGAGCAGGTCGGTGATGCGGTCGGCGGCCGCGGCGGCCGAGCGCAGGGCCGTACCCAGCTGGGCGGCCTGGTTCACCGGTTCGATGAAGCGCGCGCTTACCGCGATCAGCGCGATGGCCGCGGCGACCGAGATCGCGCCATCGGTCACCTGGACGACCGCGATATACGCGAGCACCAGGAACACGGCCTGCACGAACAGCGCGAACACGGTCAGCCCCGGCACGGTCGCGACCATCATCTTCAGCACGGCCGAACGTTGCCGCACCAGTGCCGAATCCAGCTTCTTGTTCCCCGCGCCGACCGCACCGAACGCGCGCAGCACCGGCTGGGCCTGCGCGAACTCCACCACCCGCGAGTCGGCCTCGGCCGCGGCGGCGTGCAGCCGGGCGTCGGCGCCGGTGTAGGCGCGATTGGCGAGATTGTTCACCAGGTAGAGCACCGGTGCGGCGAGCAACATCGCCACGCCCACGCGCCAGTCGATGAACAGCATCCCGATCGCGACGACCAGCGGCACGATGACGCCGGTGAGCACCTTGGTGAGCAGATAGGCGATCAGGCCCTGCATTTCGCGCACCTGCTCGACCATCACCCGCGAGAGTGGGCCCGCGTCACGATCTTCGAACCAGCCCAGCGGCAACGCGTTGAGCTGATCGCCGAGCCGGGTCTGCAGACCGCGCTGCATGCCGAGGCCGATCCGCAGACCGATCACGGCCTGCAGGTAACCGAAGACGACCACACCGGCCACGGCGACGGCCATGCCGAGCGCCCACAGCCACGCGCCGCTCAGATCGTCACCGAACAGCGCTTCCAGCACCGGAACCAGCAGCAGATACGCGATGGCCTGGCACAGCGCCTGCACCACGATCACGCCGAGCAGCCGCGAGATCAGGGGGGCGAACTCGTCGGGGACGAGCCGGAAAACCTTGCGAATCATCGTGTTTCCTCCACCAGGGCGAGCGCGCCGAGGGCAGCTTCGTTGATCTCCCACAGCCGCTGATACAGGCCACCGGCAGCTCGCAGTTCGGCATGCGTGCCCTGTTCGACCAGGGTTCCGTTGTCCAGCACCAGGATTCGATCGACTCCGGTGATGGTGTGCAGGCGGTGCGCGATGACCAGCACCGTGCGCCCGGCGACCAGGGCCGCCAATGCGTCCTGGACCGCGGCCTCGGATTCGGGATCGGCGAACGCGGTCGCCTCGTCGAGGACGAGGACCGGGGTGTCGGCCAGCAGTGCGCGGGCGATCGACAGCCGCTGCGCCTCGCCGCCCGACAGCGTGGCGTCGACGCCGATCTCGGAATCGTAGCCGCGGGGCAGCGCCAGGATCCGGTCGTGGATCTGAGCGGCCCTGGTGGCGCGTTCGATGGCCTCGGTGTCCGCGCCGGGGCGGGCCAGCAGGAGGTTCTCGCGAATGGTGCCGCGGATCAGGCGCACGTCCTGGAACACGAATCCGACCGTGCGATAGAGCTCTTCGCTGGTGAATTCGCGAATATCGCGGCCGTCGATGGTGATTCGCCCCGCACCCACGTCGTAGAAGCGCGGCAGCAGCTTCGCCAGGGTCGACTTACCGGAACCGCTCGGGCCGACCAGGGCGGTGATGGTGCCGGGGGTCAGTTCGAGGTCGATGCCGCGCAGCACGTCGTGGCCGGTGCGGTAGGCGAACTCGACGCCTTCGAAACCCACGATGCCGGTCTGCGCGCCCGCGGGCGTTTCGGCGATCTCCAGTTCCGGGGTCTGCAGGAGTTCGTGCAGGCGCAGGGCCGCTGCGCCACCGGCGCGCAGGGCCTGCGAACCGTAGCCGAGGCCGAGCAGCGAACTGCCGATACCCAGCCCGACCAGCAGGAACGGCAGCAGATCGAGCGGGTCCACCCAGTCGAGTCCCACACCGGCGAGACCACCGAGGACCACCACCAGCATGACGAACACGGGCATCACCACGATGTCGGAGGCCGCCTGCACACGAATGATCGGCGTCTTCATCCGATGCGCCGCCTGGACCTGACCTTCGACGGCGTCCTGGAACTCCCTGTGCGCCTTGCCCGCCTGACCGAACGCCCGGACCACCTGGATACCGTCGACGAACTCGACCGTGGCGGCGGACAGGCGGCGCTCCCACCGGGTGTACACCGCGAGGCGATCGCGGCCGTCGCGGTCCATGATCTTGCTGAACAGGATCATGTAGGCGATCAGCGGAATCATCAGTACCAGCGTGAGTCGCCAGTCGACGGTGAACAGGTAGCCGAGGGTGACCAGCGGGACCACCAGCGCGCCGATGAAATCGAGGCGGGCGTGCGCGACCAGGAAATGCAGGGCGTCGACATCGTCGCGCAGATAGCCTTTGACCTCACCGGAGCTGCGCTCGCCGAACCAGCCGAGCGGCACCCGGGTGAGCTTGGCCGCGAGCAGCCTGCGCAGCGTGAGCTGGTAGCCGGCGTCGACCGCGTGCGACCAGCTCAGTGCCACGACCTGGAGCAACGCCCGCACGACGAGCACGATCACGGCCGCGCCGAACAGCCACCACACCCGGTCGGTGTCGACCGGGGAGTTCAGCAGTTCGCGGCAGGCCGCCACGATCAGCAGGAACGGGACCACCGAGCACACCGAGGCGAGCGCGACGATCAGGCTCGCCACCGTCAGCATCCCCGATACCGGTGCCAGAATCTCCTTGCGCGCCAGCGCTTCCCGCTGCTTCTGCGCTTTCGCTGCCGCCTTGGGCAGCCGGTTCCCCGACTCCGCCCCCGGCGGCGGCGCTACCTGCACCGTCATATCGTTCTCGCCTCTCGACCTGTCCGCGGCAACTCCGCCAAAGGTAGGTTAGCCTAAGTTGAGTGCTTGTGGACGATCGGGGAAGGTTGTGTGAACTGCCCGTCAACCCGTCGGCAATTCACTCTTTCGGGCGTAATTTCCTCCCTACCTCTTGATCTCGTGTAGCGGTGGGAGAACGAAAATGTTTGTCACGTCAATCATTTCAGCAATCGCCGATTGCCATTCCGACCCTGGAAAGCTGTCGCCCGAACAGGCGCATCGGGCGATGCAGATACATCTCGAATGCAGCGTCGACCTGTGCCGGGTGCGACGGCGTGCGCGTCAAGTCCTCGTCGAAGCGAAACTGATGGTGCTCGATCAGCGGGCAGGTTAGCGATTGAGCGACGGAATTGCGGGAATGCGCTTCCCATGTTCACTCCGCTGCCCTCTTCGGCCGCCTGGTTACACCGGGACGCGCGTACCGGATTCGAGGTCACGTATTTCCGTGACGATGCGCGCGGAGTTCTCGTCGAAGGGTGCGCGACGGCGGTCGAGGACGGGATCACCTGGGTGATCGACTACCGGCTGCGGCTCGACGGGAGCTGGCACACCCGGTCGGCGCAGATCGTCGGACGGTATCCCGAGGGCAGGCGGTCGGTGACCGTGCAGTCCGATGGGCTGGGACGCTGGCAGGTCGACGGCACGGTCGCGCCCGAGCTCGACGGGTGTCTCGATATCGATCTCGAGGCGTCGGCGTTCACCAATGCCTTGCCGGTGCACCGCCTCGGGCTCGCGGTCGGCGACGGTGCCGACGCGCCCGCCGCCTATGTGCGCGCCGCCGACCTCACCGCGGCCCGATTACCGCAACACTATCGCCGGATCGCCGACGGGGTAGGTCAGCGCTACGACTACCGTGCTCCCGAATTCGACTTCCACGCCACCCTGGACTACGACGAGTCGGGTCTGATCATCGACTACCCCGGGCTGGCCACACGCACCGCGTGATCGACGACGTCGAGCAGGTTCCGAGGGGCCGAGAGCAGCCGGCTCCACCGGCTCGACAACACTTCTTCCTATGCGACGTAGGCAGCAGCCGCCGCTGCCGAAACGGCACGGCCTCGATCCCGCCCGGCTCCGGCTCCCGGAGGACGGGCAGTGGACGACCGTGCGCGATCACCTCGTCGAGCGGTTGCCGCGGGTGGATCCGGCCAGGATCGACGCGATGCTGGTGGCGGGCGAGATCGTGGATCTGGAAGGCCCGCTGAGACCGGACGCGCCGTTCGTGCCGGGCGGCGCCGTATGGTTCCACCGCGATCTGCCCGTCGAGACCGAGGTGCCGTTCGAGATCGGGATCGTGCACCGCGACGACGACATCCTCGTGATCGACAAGCCGCACTTCCTGGCGACGATCCCGCGCGGTCAGCACATTCTCCAAACGGCGCTGGTGCGGTTGCGCAACGAGCTCGAACTGCCCGACCTGATCCCGGCGCACCGACTGGACCGGGTCACCGCGGGCCTGCTGCTGTTCGTGGTGAATCCGGCCCGGCGCGGCGCCTATCAGACGATGTTCCACCGCAAGACCGTGCGCAAGGAGTACGAGGCCATCGCGCCCTACGATCCCGCGCTCGCGCTGCCGCGGACCGTGCGCAGCCGGATCATCAAGGAGAAGCAGGTGCTCGCCGCTTTCGAGGTGGACGGCGAGCCCAATGCCGAGACCGAGGTCGAACTGGTCGAACACCGCGACGGGCTCGGGCGCTACCGCCTTCGCCCGCACACCGGGCGAACCCATCAGCTGCGCCTGCATATGAACGGGCTCGGCGTGCCGATTCTCGGCGACGATTTCTACCCCGTGATCACCGATAAGTCGGTCGACGATTACACGCGGCCGTTGCAATTGCTGGCGGCCTCGCTCGAATTCACGGATCCGATCAGCGGGGCCCCGCGACGGTTCGAGACGCGGCGCGAGTTGCAGGCCTGGACCGATATGGCCGGATGGTCCGGGTCGGCTGTCGAGTAGCTCACAGCACCGCGCCGACTGTCGATCTTGGTGGGCTCATTCCGGGCCGCTCAACGCGGGGGTAGCGGGTTTTCACGCATTCACCGGACCGTTTTCGTTTCGTGATATTTCCGTACACTCGGTCGGGTGCCCGTACCCGCCGTCGCCGATTCCCCGCCGAAGCTCCATGCCTACATCGATATCGCGGTGGTCGTCGTCGTGCTGGCAGGCACCAACCTGATCGCTCACTTCACGACCGCGTGGGCCAATATCGTCACCGTTCCCGTCGCGGCGTTCGCGCTCTTGGCGCTGATGCGCAGGCGGGGGCTGGGCTGGGCGGAACTCGGGCTGTCACCCAGGCACTGGAAGCGCGGCACGGTGTACGCGCTCGGTGCCGTCGGGATCGTGCTCACCGCGGTCGCGATCGGCGCTCTCTTGCCGCTCACCAGGCCGTTCTTCCTCGCCGATCGCTACGCCACGATCTCGGGCGCACTGATCGCGTCGATGATCGTGATCCCGCTGCAGACGGTGATCCCCGAAGAACTCGCCTTCCGCGGGGTACTGCACGGCACACTCGACCGGGTCCTCGGTGTCCGCGGGCTCTTCGCCGCCGGATCGCTGATGTTCGGCCTCTGGCACATCGCGTCTTCGTTCGGCCTCACCTCCGGCAACAAGGGACTGTCCAGCATCGTCGGCGGCGGCGTGCTCGGCCAAATGGCCGGGATAGCACTCGCCGTAGCGGCCACGGCCGCCGCGGGCGTCGTGTTCACCTGGCTGCGCCGCCGCAGCGGTAGCCTTCTCGCACCCATCGCCCTGCACTGGTCGCTCAACGGCGCGGGCGCACTCGCCGCCGCCGTCGTCTGGCACACCGCCCTGCGCTGAAGCCGACCCGAGCTGGGCAGTTGAGCGCCGCGCTGTCAGCCGAGTGTTGTGCATCAGTCGAACGCAGCAGGCGCCTGGTGATCGAGTGTCCAGAAGTCACCGCTGAGGCTATCGCCGCGTTGTGATGGCGTGGAATACTGGCGACAATTTCTGGCATGACAACATGCCAGATGTAGCGGTTTCCACCGAGAGGGCATGTCCGCCATGAAACGTACGCACACCGGCAGGGTCGTCGCGGTGACCGGCGGTGCCGCTGGGATCGGGCTGGAGATCGCGCGGCAGTTCGCAGGCGCGGGGGCTCGGGTGTGTCTCGGTGACCTGTCGGGCAGCGCGGCGCGCGCGGCCGCGGCCGGGCTGCCGGGAACCGTGCACGGGTGCGAACTCGATGTGACCGACGAGCGGTCGTTTCACGACTTCCTCGCCGTCACCGAGGCGATCCTCGGACCGATCGACGTGCTCGTCAACAATGCCGGGGTGATGTGGGTCGGGTCGTTCGACGCCGAACCCGACAGCGCGACCGCGCGCATGCTCGCGGTGAATCTGCACGGAGTGATCCGCGGGGTGCGACTGGCGGCGCCTGCGATGCGGACACGCGGGCGCGGGCACATCGTCACCATCGCGTCGATCGCGTCCAAGGTCTCCCCCGCCGGTGAAGCGACCTACGCCGCGACCAAACACGGAGTGCTCGGGTATCTGACAGCGGTTCGCGAGGAATTGCGCGGGAGCGGCGTGCGGTTGACGGCGATCATGCCCGGGGTGGTCGAAACCGAATTGGCGGTCGGAACCGATACCGGCGCAGCACAATTGCTTCAGCCAAGCGATGTCGCCACGGCAGTGCTCGAGGTTGTCGCACGGCCGCGATTCGAGGTGACATTGCCCGCGCATCTCGGGCCGCTACTCGGTCTGTCCGGTGCGCTGCCACAGTGGTTGCGCGACTTCGTCTTGCGGCGAACGGTACCGAATCAGGTTGCGGCGGTGGCCGGATCGTCGAGCCGCGCGTCGTATGAGAAACGGCTGCTCGACGGCGACACCGATTCCTGAATTCCGGCGTGTCGCCGCCGGGGATTCGGCGGAATCGACTCGTTGTCGTTGACCGGGGCACGGTCGGCGTTTACGCTCTCTGGCAATCACACATATGTTCGATAGTCCATATGTTCGAGTGGCGGAAGGCGCGACATGTCCGACGATCGGTTGAGCGAGAATGCCGCGATCGCGCCGAACACCGAGATCACGGCGCTCGCCCAGCAGGTCGCCACAGCCCGCGACAAGCTCCCCCTCCAACACGACACGGCCCTCTACGACGCGCTCTCCGACGACGAGATCCGCGCCGAACGGGAACTGGCCGAATGGATTCGCACGCAGCGGCGCACACAGCGTCGGCGCGCCGTGGGCGACGAGCTCGCCGCCGAACAACGCGACCGCCGCACCAGCGCCCTCATCCGCCGCACCGACGAAGCCGACGCGCGCTGGCATCGCAAGGCGCTGGCCGCACGACGACGGGTGTCGAGCGCCGACGCGCGCCTGGCCCAGCTGTACCGGCGGTCGGAATGGTCATCGCGCGCGCTGATCGGGGTCGTCGTTCTCGGCATGGTGTGGGCCGGGGTCAACGTGCAACGCAATCTCGTGCCGAGCGGCGACATGAGCGACCCGCTGTACTGGCTCAGCTACGGCATCGAGGCGATGATCTCGATCCCGATCATCGTCATCATGGTCACCGCGACCACCGCGGCCCGCTGGGGGCGTGAGTTGGAACGCGGCAAGGTAATCGTGTTCGAACTCGCCCTGCTCGGCACCACCATCGCCTTGAACGCGGGCCCCCACCTGGCCGCCGGATCCTTCGGTCGCGCAGCCGAATTCGCCATCGCCCCGGTGATGGTGGGTGTGGTGATCTGGTTGCACGCGTGGGTCTCGGCTCGGTACGCGATGTTGATCGAGAGCGCCTCCGTCGAATTGCCAGGGGACGCCGGGTATTCCGCATCCGAACGGATGGCTTCTCATGCGTTCCCGCAGCAGGCGGCCGACTCCCTCGCCGCCGACAGGCAGGCGCTCGGGCACACCCTGAGGATCGCAGTCGCGCCCGAACTCCGATCACCGCTGATCGACCCGGCTGTCGTCAGCTCGACCGCTCCGCATTCGGCGGCGAAACACGACCTCCGTGAAGCCGCGACCCCCACCGACGTCGCGACTGCCGCGACATTCGGCGGGCACGAGGCCGCGGACGTCGCGACCGAGGCGACCGAGGCGACCGAGGATCTCGAGTTCGCCGCCGCGAAAACAGCGTCCGCCGCAGGCACCGACGAATTGATCTCCACCACAACCGGAACGGCTTCCGAGACCGCCGCGGCTTCCGAGCAGGCGAACCCCGCCGACAGCCTCGACCAGCCGATCGTCTCGGAGCCGGTGGTTCGCGATACCTCGGCGCCGAGCGCGGCGCCGCTGGTCGCAGCGGCCGAGGGCATCGCAGCGCCGTCGGCCGAACGCACCTACCCGCACGGCCTGCGCCGCCCGTCCTCCGACAAGCCGAGCGCCCCCGGCACCCTCGAACTCATCCACAAGGCGGCCGCCGACCATCGCCGCAACGGCACCGAGCACGTCGGCCGGACCACTGGGGTCGCCGCGACCTTGCGGCGAATACCGGTGACCGCCGCCGCGCACTCCCCTGCGGGCGAAGCAACCGGTACCGACCCGGTTCCCGAGGCGACGATGCACGCCGGCACCGTCGCCCGTGACCCTGATGGCGACACTCCACCGATCACCGATCCGGTAACGGTGCACAACGATCCCCAGCCCCCCGCCGCGGAGCCGGAGCAACTGACCCTCACCGCCGAACCCGGCGAGCAACTGGCCTTGCAGCCGGCGCCCGCACCACACACCGAGCCCACCCCAGAGCCGGCCGAATCCACCGCCCCAGTCCCCGAGCGGACAGACACCACCGCCTCGACCTCAGCGCCGACGGCAGCCGTCTCGCACCCGACAACAATCCCCGCTGCCGATCTCGACGAGCCCACGGTACCGGACCCGGTCGACCTGGACGTCCCCGACGAAGACGACGACGATCTCCCGGCCCCCGACGACTTCGACTTCGACGAAGACACCGAGGTCCGCGCCCTGGCCCGCCGCATCGCCCACCGCAGCCCCCTGCGCCTGACCCTCGACCAGATCGAAGAGATCCTCGAACTCACCGACCAGTCCTGGTCGGCCCGCAGCATCGGCAGCGAAGTCGGCGTCCCGAGCAGCACGGTCACCAACATCGTCGAATTCGCCCACAAGATCCGCCAGCCTTACGCCTTCACCGGCTGACCCGGCCCATACCGCAAAAGGCCCGCACCCTAACACCGGGTGCGGGCCTTTGTCATGTGACGGCATCGGGTCGTCGAACGACGATGGCCCGCTTCCCCAGAGGGAAACGGGCCATCGTACAAACGATCTCGATGGATCGAGGAGGGACCTTACTTGGCCTTCTCCAGGACCTCGACCAGACGCCAGCGCTTGGTGGCCGACAGCGGACGGGTCTCCATCAGCTGAACGTGGTCGCCGACGTGGGCGATCTCGTTCTCGTCATGCGCCTTCACCTTGGAGGTGGTGCGAATGATCTTGCCGTAGAGCTTGTGCCGGTGACGGTCTTCCAGCTCGACGACGATCGTCTTGTTCATCTTGTCGGAGACAACGTAGCCGCTGCGTACCTTGCGGCTGTTGCGCTCTTCGGTGTTCTCGCTCATGCCGCATCTCCCTTGCCAGCGGGCGCCGTGGCCAGGCCGAGCTCGCGCTCACGCATGACCGTGTAAATGCGCGCGATCTCGTGGCGGACGACGCGCAGTCGACGGTTGTTGTCGAGCTGACCCGTCGCCATCTGGAAGCGCAGGTTGAACAGCTCTTCCTTCGACTCGCGCAGGCGTGCCACGAGCTCTTCTTCGTTGAGCTCACGGAGCTCTGCGGCCGGTGTTTCGGTAGCCATCAGAACTGCTCCTCCCTGGTCACGATCCTGCATTTCATCGGGAGCTTGTGCATCGCGCGGCGCAGGGCCTCACGAGCGGTCTCCTCGTTGGGGTAAGACATCTCGAACATGACCCGACCGGGCTTCACGTTCGCGACCCACCACTCCGGCGAACCCTTACCGGAACCCATGCGGGTTTCGGCCGGCTTCTTCGTGAGCGGGCGGTCGGGGTAGATGTTGATCCAGATCTTGCCGCCACGCTTGATGTGGCGGGTCATTGCGATACGCGCCGACTCGATCTGACGGTTGGTGACGTAGGCGGGCTCGAGAGCCTGGATGCCGTACTCACCGAAGGCCACCGCGGTGCCGCCCTTGGACATGCCCGAGCGACCGGGGTGGTGCTGCTTGCGGTGCTTGACGCGACGGGGCATCAGCATGCGTCAGCCCTCCTTGTTCTCTGCCGGAGCCTCCGCCACTGCAGTGGCGGCGCGACCGACCTCGGTGCTGGTCGCGGTGGTGCCAGTGGCGCCGGACCGACGAGGGCGGCTCGGACGCTCGCGACGCGGGCGCTCCGGAGCAGCGGCGGCGGCGGTCAGTTCACGACGACCACCGACGATGTCACCCTTGTAGATCCAGACCTTCACACCGATGCGACCGAAGGTGGTCTTGGCCTCGTAGAGGCCGTAGTCGATGTCCGCACGCAGCGTGTGCAGCGGAACACGACCTTCACGGTAGAACTCCGAGCGCGACATTTCGGCGCCACCGAGGCGGCCCGAGCACTGCACACGGATGCCCTTGACGTTCGGCGAACGCATGGCCGACTGAATGGCCTTACGCATCGCACGACGGAACGCCACACGGTTGGACAGCTGCTCGGCCACACCCTGAGCAACCAGCTGCGCATCCGACTCGGGGTTCTTGACCTCGAGGATGTTCAGCTGAACCTGCTTCTTGGTGAGCTTCTCCAGCTCGGCGCGGATGCGGTCGGCTTCCGCGCCACGACGACCGATCACGATGCCGGGACGCGCGGTGTGGATATCCACACGGACGCGATCACGGGTGCGCTCGATCTCGACCTTCGAGATGCCTGCCCGCTCCATGCCAGTGGCGAGGAGCTTGCGGATCTGAACGTCTTCCTTCACGTATTCCGCGTACTGCTTGTCCGCGTACCAACGCGACTTCCAGTCGGTGGTGATACCGAGGCGGAAGCCATGGGGGTTAATTTTCTGTCCCATTTACTTTGCCCCTCCCTTCCGGCGGCTACGAGTGGCAGCGCCGGTGGTGGGCACGCTCTCGACCTCGATGGTGATGTGGCTGGTGCGCTTACGAATCCGGAACGCACGGCCCTGGGCCCGCGGCTGGAAACGCTTCATGGTGGCGCCCTCGTCGACAAAAGCAGTCGAGATGACCAGGGTGGCCGGGTTGAGGCCGAGGTTGTTCTCGGCGTTCGCCGCGGCCGAAGCCACGACCTTGGCCACGGGCTCGCTGGCAGCCTGCGGTGCGAACCGCAGGATCGCCAGCGCGTCCTCGACGCTCTTGCCGCGGACCAGGTCCACGACTCGACGGGCCTTCATCGGGGTGACCCGAACGTGCTTGGCGGTTGCGCGTGCAGTCGGGTTCTGAATGGTTTCAGTCATCGCCGCTTGCTCTTCCGGTCGTCCTTGACGTGGCTCTTGAACGTCCTGGTCGGCGCGAACTCACCGAGCTTGTGGCCGACCATGTTGTCCGAGATGAACACCGGCACGTGCTTGCGACCGTCGTGGACGGCGAAAGTGTGCCCGATGAAATCGGGGATGATGGTCGAGCGACGCGACCAGGTCTTGATGACCTGCTTCGTGCCCTTTTCGTTCTGCACGTCCACCTTCGCGAGGAGGTGGTCGTCGACGAACGGGCCCTTCTTGAGGCTGCGTGGCATTTCTTACCTCCTCCTTAGCGCTTCTTGCCGGTCTTACGACGGCGAACGATGAGCTTGTCGCTCGGGCGGTTGGGCTTGCGGGTGCGGCCCTCAGGCTGACCCCACGGGGAGACCGGGTGGCGACCACCGGAGGTCTTACCCTCACCACCACCGTGCGGGTGGTCGACCGGGTTCATCACGACACCACGGACGGTAGGACGACGGCCCTTCCAGCGCATACGGCCGGCCTTGCCCCAGTTGATGTTCGACTGCTCGGCGTTGCCGACCTCGCCGACGGTGGCGCGGCAGCGCACGTCGACACGGCGGATTTCACCCGAAGGCATACGGAGGGTCGCGTACGGCCCTTCCTTGCCCAGCAGCTGAATGCTCATTCCGGCGGAACGAGCCATCTTGGCGCCGCCGCCCGGACGCAGCTCCACGTTGTGAATCGTGGTACCGGTCGGGATGTTGCGCAGCGGCAGGTTGTTACCCGGCTTGATGTCGGCCGTGGGGCCGGACTCGATCGGGCTGCCCTGCTTGATGCCCTTCGGCGCGATGATGTAGCGCTTCTCGCCGTCGGCAAAGTGCAGCAGTGCGATGTTGGCGGTGCGGTTGGGGTCGTACTCGATGTGAGCGACCTTGGCCGGGATGCCGTCCTTGTCCAGCCGACGGAAGTCGATCAGACGGTAGGCACGCTTGTGACCGCCACCGCGGTGACGCGTGGTGATGCGACCGTGCGCGTTACGACCACCGGACTTGGTGAGCGGGCGCAGCAGCGACTTCTCCGGCGTCGACCGGGTGATCTCGGCGAAGTCCGAGACGCTGGAGCCACGACGGCCCGGCGTTGTCGGCTTGTATTTACGGATTGCCATGAGTTCTTCTCGCTTTCTGGAGTCCCAGGCGCTTACGCGACCGGTCCTCCGAAGATCTCGATGGGCTTGCTATCGGCCGAGAGGGTCACGAGTGCGCGCTTGGTGTCCTTGCGCTTTCCGTAACCGAATTTGGTCCGCTTGCGCTTGCCCTGACGGTTGGCGGTATTGACGCTGGTGACCTTGACGCCGAAAACCTTCTCAACGGCGATCTTGATCTGCGTCTTGTTCGAATCCGGGTGCACCAGGAAGGTGTAGGTGCCTTCCTCGATCAGCCCATAGGACTTCTCCGAGATGACCGGTGCGAGCAGGATGTCGCGGGGGTCGGCGATGGTGCTCACTTGCTCTCCTCCTGGGCCGCCTCGGCGGGACCGTGAACGAAAGCGTTCAGGGCCTCGACGCTGAACACCACGTCGTCGCTGTTGAGCACGTCGTAGGTGTTGAGCTGATCCGGGGCGATCGGCAGCACGTTCTGCAGGTTCGCCACGCTCTTCCACGCGGCGACGTCCTCGCGGCCGACGACGACCAGGAACTTCTTGCGGCCCGAGAGCTCGGCCAGGAAGTCCTTGGCGGTCTTGGTCGACGGGTTCTGACCCGCGACCAGTTCGGTGATCACGTGGATGCGCTCGTTGCGGGCCCGGTCGGAGAGGGCACCGCGCAGGGCGGCGGCCTTCATCTTCTTGGGGGTCCGCTGGCTGTAGTCACGCGGCTGCGGGCCGTGGACGGTGCCACCGCCGGCGAACTGCGGCGCACGGGTCGAGCCCTGACGGGCGCGGCCGGTGCCCTTCTGGCGGTACGGCTTCTTGCCACCACCGGAGACCTCGCCACGAGTCTTCGTGGAGTGGGTGCCCTGGCGAGCGGCGGCCAGCTGAGCGATGACGACCTGGTGCATCAGCGCGACGTTGGCGGTCACGTCGAAGATCTCCGAGGGGAGTTCGACGGTGCCTTCGGTCTTGCCGCCTGCGGCCTTAACGGTCAGCGTCAGGTTGGCCTTCTTGTCGAGGCTGGTCATGCGTGCGCACCACCCTTCACGGCGCTCTTGACGATCACGACGTTGCCCTTGCGGCCAGGGATAGCACCCTTGACCAGGAGCAGGCCGTTCTCGGCGTCGACCTTGTGAACCGAGAGGTTCTGCGTGGTGACGCGGTCGTTACCCATACGACCCGACATGCGCATGCCCTTGAACACGCGGCCGGGAGTGGCACAGCCACCGATGGAACCCGGGCGACGGTGCACAGCCTGCGCACCGTGCGAGGCGCCCTGGCCCTTGAAGCCGTGACGCTTCATGGTGCCGGCGAAGCCCTTGCCCTTGCTGATTCCGGTCACGTCGACGTAGGTGCCCTCTTCGAAGACATCAGCCGAGAGTTCCTGGCCGATCTCGAAGGTGGAGGCATCCGCGACGCGGATCTCGGTGACGTGGCGGCGCGGGGTGACACCGGCCTTGGCGAACTGGCCGGAAGTCGGCTTGTTCACCTTGCGCGGGTCGATGGCGCCGAAAGCGATCTGCACGGCCGAATAGCCGTCGCGCTCCACGGTACGAATCTGGGTGACCACGTTCGGGCCCGCCTTGATGACGGTGACCGGGACGACGCGGTTCTTCTCGTCGAAGACCTGGGTCATGCCGAGCTTGGTGCCCAGGATGCCGGCTGCGGGCCGGTTCTTGTTGTCAGTCATGTCTCGAGTCCCCGTCACTGAATGTTGACGTCGACGCTGGCCGGGAGGTCGATGCGCATGAGCGCGTCCACCGTCTTCGGCGTCGGGTCGAGGATGTCGATGAGGCGTTTGTGCGTGCGCATCTCGAAGTGTTCGCGCGAGTCCTTGTACTTGTGCGGCGAACGGATGACGCAGTAGATGTTCTTCTCGGTCGGCAACGGCACAGGCCCGACCACACGGGCGCCGGTGCGGGTCACCGTTTCCACGATCTTGCGCGCTGACGCGTCGATCGCCTCGTGGTCATAGGCCTTGAGCCTGATGCGGATCTTTTGTCCCGCCACGCTAAGTGTCCTTTTCTCCGCTTTCCTTCGTGGTCACAGGAGCTGAACTCCCGCACCACCCTCAATTTGCACAGCCCGAACACAAGAAAGACGCCTCAGCGTGGTTTCCCACTGAAAGACCCGCAACCAGGGCGCACCAAAAGGCACTACCTAGTCCTCGCCGCTGTTCATCTGTCATGGTTCTCCGGCCCACGCGGTCGGGCGTGTCGCCCTAACGCTTATTCTCCGACCCCGGTCATCTGCTCACCATCGGTCGGAAGTGCGTGGTACCGAACGTATCCACACCGGTGAACCGGCGAGATACAAACTACTGCTCCCCCTGCCCGGACCATCCGCTCCGAGGAGTCGGTCGATCCTGCGCAAGGCAACCCGAACAGTATGCACCATGCCGACGACGTCCTTCAAATCGGGGGTCATGAGGCATCGATCACGCCCACAGGGGGCTTCCACCTCGACCGCACCGCCGGCTGGGCTGTACCGATGAATGGTAGCTGGCTTGTCGCCCCGCCTGACCACCGGAGGGTTACCGCAGAACTTACTTTTGAGTAAGATAGTGCTCATGACACAGGAAACCGCGACCTACCGCGGCTGGAAGAAGCTGCCCGACAATCGCATCGGGCACGCGCTGTTCTCGCTCGGCATGGTCGCCCGGGTCCCCTACTTCGGCACCGTGCTCCCCCAGGTGATCCGCCTCGAGCCCGGCGTCTGCGAGGTGACCTCCCCGAAGTGGTTCGGCATCCACAACCACCTCGGCACCTTCCACGCGATCGCGGCCTGCAATCTCGCCGAGGTGGCGATGGGCATGCTCAGCGAGGCCACCGTCCCCACCACCCACCGCTGGATCCCCAAGTCGATGAACGTCCAGTACCTGGCCAAGGCGGAATCCGGGCTGCGTGCCGTGGCGAAGCTCGACGAGATCCCCGACTTCGCCGCGATCACCAAGGGCCAGGAACTGACGGTCCCCGTCTCGATCTACGACAAGGACGGCATCGAGGTCGTGCACGCCGACATCACCACCTGGGTGTCGCCACGCTGATCACGGCCACGTGAACCGCGGCACCGGTACGGTTGTGGGCCAGGCAACAAAGGACGGGGAGTTCGATGTTGGAAGTCGCCCATGTGACGCGGCGGTTCGGGGAGAACGTGGCGGTCGACGACGTGTCGTTCGCCGTCCTGCCCGGTGCGCTGACCGGGTTCGTCGGGGGTAACGGGGCGGGCAAGACCACCACCATGCGAATGATCATGGGCGTCTTGGCCGTTCAGTCCGGCGAGATGCGGTGGGACGGACGGCCGGTGACCGAGCTGGACCGGCGCTCGTTCGGCTATATGCCCGAGGAGCGGGGGCTCTATCCCAAGCAGCCGGTGCTCGACCAGCTCGTGTACCTGGCGCGCCTGCGTGGACTGCCCGCCGACAAGGCCAAGGCGCGTACCGAAAGCCTGCTGGAGCGGTTCGATCTAGGCACGCGCGGCAAGGACAAACTCGAATCGTTGTCGCTGGGCAATCAGCAGCGCGTCCAGATCGCGGCGGCGGTGATCGCGCAGCCGTCGGCGCTGATCCTGGACGAACCGTTCTCCGGGCTCGACCCCATGGCCGTGGATTCGATGGTGGAGTTGCTGCGCGAGTACGCCGATCAGGGCGTGCCGGTGCTGTTCTCCTCGCATCAGCTGGATCTGGTGGAGCGGCTGTGCGATCAGCTGGTCGTGCTCGCCGCGGGCCGGGTGGTCGGGCAGGGCTCGGTCGAGGAGCTGCGGTCCACCGGTGGCTCGCGGTATCGGCTGGTGCTCGAAGACGATGCGGGGTGGTTGCGGGGGTATCCGGGGGTTCGGGTGGTCGAGAGTACCGGGCGGGGCGTGTTGTTCGAGGTCGACGGCGGCGGCACCGACGGGGTGCTGAAGGAGGCGCTGTCGCGGGGTTCGGTGCGCGAGTTCGCCGAGGTGCGGCCGACGGTCGCCGAGATCTACCGGGAGGTGACGGCATGAGAGTTCAGCGCCTGGCGGCGGTAGCTCAGGTGACCACGGAGGGCGCCCGATCATGCCGAGCAGACGCGTGAACGGCGTGTGGCGGATCGTCGCCGCGCGGGAGATCGCGGTGAAACTGCGTGACCGCAACTTCGTCATCTCGACGGTGGTGACGCTCGTGGTGATCGTCGCGTCGCTGATTCTCACCGGGTTCCTCAGCAGCAGACCCGACAAGATCGATGTGGCGGTCGCCGGTTCGGACACCTCTGTCGTACTCGAAACGGCGAACACCCTGGCCGCCGGCGCGGGTACCGACACCAGCTTCACCGCGCGATCCGTCGCCGACCGGGCCGCGGTCGAGCAGCTGGTGCGCGAGGACGCGGTCGATGTGGGCCTGGTCCCCGCCGAACCCAGCGGGTGGCAGCTGATCGGCAAGACCGCCGAGGACGACGCCGCGACCACCTACATCACCGCCGCCGCCCAGCAGCTCGCGTTGCAGCGCAATGCCGCCGCCGCGGGCGTTTCGCTCGACGAATTGGGGCGCGGTGCCACCGTGACCTACGGCTTGCTCGAGCAGGGCGCGATCGATCCCGGGCTCGCCAAGAGCATCTCGTTCGTCTTCGCGTTCCTCTTCTACATGGCGTCGGTGTTGTTCGGCATGTCCATCGCGCAGAGCGTGGTCGAGGAGAAGCAGAACCGGATCGTGGAGATCCTGGCGAGTGCGATTCCGTTGCGGCAGTTGCTGATCGGCAAGGTCGTGGGCAACGCGGCGCTGGCCTTCGCGCAGTTGGCCGTGTTCGTCGGTGCCGGGCTGATCGGGTTGGCCGTCACCGGCAAGGGTGCTCAGCTGGGCCAGATCGCCGGGGCCGCGGGCTGGTTCATCGTCTTCTTCCTCGTCGGCTTCCTCGCCTTGGCGAGCCTGTGGGCTGTCGCGGGCGCGCTCGCCACTCGCAGCGAAGACCTCCAGTCCACCTCGACTCCGCTCGGGTTGCTCATCATGATCGTGCTGTTCGCGGGCATCTTCCTCACCGGCACCGCCCGTGTCATCGGCTCCTATGTCCCGATCATGTCCATCGTCGCCATGCCCGCCCGCCTGGCCGACGGCACCGCCGCCTGGTGGGAACCCTTCATCGCCCTCGCCCTGATGGCGATCGCCACCTACGGAATCGTCGTCATCGCCGAGAAGATCTACCGCCGCTCGCTGATGCAGACCCAAGCGCGCCTGACCATGCGCCAGGCCCTGGCCTTGGAGGACTAGTAATCGCGGCGTCGTGGCGGTGTGACGACCGGGTCACTGATGCTTGCGTGGCGATGGGTGGGGCCGATTGAATGCGGACGTGAGTGTTGTGCGGGAATTCGATATCTGTGTGGTCGGGCTGGGGCCGGCCGGGCGGGGGCTGGCGCATCGGGCCGCGGTGGCCGGGTTGCGGGTGGCCGCGGTGGATCCGCGGCCGGAGCGGCTGTTCCCGCCGACCTTCTCCTGCTGGATCGACGAACTGCCGCAGTGGCTGCCCGCGGGTGCGATCGCGCAGCGCATCGCGGCGCCGACAGTGTGGACCACAGGCAAGCATCGGATCGAGCGGCCGTATTGCGTGCTCTCCAAGGCTGGGCTGCACGCCGCGTTGGCCCTGGACGACGCGACCGTCTTCGCGGATCGGGCGCGGCGGGTGGACGCGCACGAGGTGGAACTCGCGGACGGCACGGTGATCTCGGCGGGGGCGGTGTTCGATACGCGGGGGCTGCCGACGTTGGGCCGGCGCAGGGCCGCCTCGGCGCACGGGATCTTCGTGGACGCGCAGACCGCGGCACCGATGGTCGCCGAAGGTGAAGGGCTGCTGCTGGACTGGCGGCCGGAGAACGGGGCAGGCCCGGACGAGCCGCCGTCGTTCCTCTACGCGGTACCGCTCGGGGACGGGACGGTGATCTTCGAGGAGACGAGCCTCGGGCTACGTGGCGGGATGCCGCAGCACGAGTTACGCAAGCGCACACTGAACAGACTCGCGGCACACGGTATCCAGCTCACCGGCGACGAACCGCACGAAGCCGCCCACTATCCCCTGGATCAGCGGCCCCCGAGGAAGGGCACGGCGATCGCGGTGCCGTTCGGCTCGCGCGGCGGGATGATGCACCCGTGCACCGGCTACAGCGTGGCCGACTCCCTCGCGCTGGCCGACACCGCTGTCGCCGCGGTGCAGCGAGGCGAGGACCCGATCGGAGCCCTCTGGCCGTGGCAGGCCAAGGCCGTCTACTGGATGCGCATGCGTGGTCTGTGGGGTCTCGGTCGGCTCACCACCGATCAGTCGATCGCCATGTTCGACGCCTTCTTCACCGAATCCGAACGAGGTCAGCGGGCCCTGCTCTCGGCCCACGACGACTACACCGCCCTCGGCGCCGTGCTGTTCAACACCGTCGCCCACACCTGGCCGTTCCGCTGGCGCTACGACCTCGTCGGCTGGACCAACCGCGACCGCTGGCTCGACTACCCCTTCGCTCCCGCCGGCGCGGACTACCCCAGCCGATAACGCACTGATCGCCGCCACGACGTTCGCGGCGGCGATCAGGAGCGAGGCGGTCCGGGCTCAGGACGACTCGGCGGCCTTCTTGTAGCCGACGATCGCCGGGTAGGCGAAGACCGCGACCATGCCGACCGTCCAGGCGACGGTCTTCAGCAGCGGTTCAGCGACCGGCCCACCGTAGGACAGGCCCTTCATCGCATCGATGGCACAGCTCATCGGTTGATTGGCGACCACATCCTGCAACCAGGTCGGGTAGGCGAAGACGGGAACGAAGCCGGTGTTGAAGAACATCAGCAGCGTGTTGAGGATGCCGATGAGGCTGATCAGCATCACGCCCTCGGTGATCGTGGCCAGCGCGGTCACCATCACCGCGAACCCGATGCCGAACAGCACCGGAACCAGGACCAGCGCGATATTGGCGAACGGGTCCTCCATGAACAGGAACCCGAGCGGCACCGCGACGAGCAGCACGATCAGCGTGGTGAGCAGGATGCGCAGCATCTCGGCCAGCAGTCGGCCGGTCAGCAGCGAGGCCTTGTTGAGCGGCATCGTGTAGAACCGGCTGAGCAGCCCCGAAGCCTTCTCGCGCTTGAACCCGAGGGCACTCACCACCGCGCCGGTCATGGCCGCGACCAGGGTGAGCAGCGCGGCTTGGCCGTAGATGCTGGGGGCACCGGTGGCCGCGGTGATCGAGTCGCCGAGCACGATCCGGAACATCAGCAGGGTCACCGCCGGGTAGGCGATGGTCTGGATGGTCGTCGACGGGTCGCGCAACCACACCATCAGCAGACGCTTGGTCTGGATCAGGCTGTGGGTGAACCACACCGACACCGAACCTTCCGGCTTGGTGTGCACCACCGGAAGGTCGGCCGCGGCCTCCTCGACCGAGGTCTTCTCGATTGTTGTCATGATCGCCTCACACTCGCCCACACAGCCAGTGGGAGGAAGAAAACTGCCAGTCCGCCGAGCCATACCAGCGACACCCACGTGCCCGCCCAGCTCAGATGACCCGCGGCCATGTCGCTGAGGGTCTGGGCGAACTGCGAGATCGGCTGGTTGCGCGCGAACGGCCGCACCCACGACGGGAAGCTGGCCTCGGGCACGAACCCGGTCGACATCATGCCGAAGATCAGAATCGGCAGCGTGAGGGCCTGACTGAGCGCCTCCGGGTTCTTGGTGAGGCTGCCGAGCGCGTCGGCGCCGAGCGTGAGCACCACGCCGACGGTCAGCGCGAATCCGCAGAACGCGAGCGCCTGCAACCAGCCGCCGGTGAACCGGAACCCGATCACATAGCCGTACCCGACCGTCGCGATCAGGGAGACGACCGACCGCACCAGACCCGCGCAGATGCGCGACATCAGCGGCACCAGCGAACCGATCGGCATGGTCTGCAGCCGAGTGCTCAACCCGGTGAGCGCTTCGAACGCCGCGAGCTGCGCGTTCGACATCATCGTCATGGCCATCGTCTGCAGCACGACGATCGGCATCACGTACTGCGCGTAGTCGATGCCCTGGACCTTCATCACGTACCGCAACGGCAGGTAGAAGGCCACGGTCACCACGAGCGGAGTGAGCACCGCGACGATCAGCTCGCCCTTGGTGGCCATGGTGTGCACGATGCGCCCGGTCAGCGCGCGCCACTGCGCGAAACTGCTCGGGCGCACAGCGGGAAGCTCGGCGAACAAGCTGTTCGCCGCGGGGGTGGACACGCTCACTAGTGGCCGCCCGAGTGGCCGGTGATCGACAGGAACACGTCGTCGAGCGAGGGCCTGCGCAGCGCGATGTCGGCCAGGTCGATGCCCGCGGCGTCGAGCCTGCGCAGTGCCTCGGCGAGGGTGGCGGCGCCGTCGGGGGCCGGGATGGACACCTTGTCGGCACCGTCGGTCTCGGCGGCGACGGCGGCCGGGACCAGGTCACCGAGGGCCTTGACGGTCTGCGGGACGCGGCTCGGGTCGAGCGGCACGATCTCGCAGAAGCTGCCGCCGGTCTTGGCTTTGAGCTCGTCGGCGGTGCCCTCGGCGATGACGGTGCCCTTGTCGATGACGATGATGTTGTCGCTGAGCACGTCGGCCTCTTCGAGGTACTGCGTGGTCAGCAGCACCGTGATGCCCTGGTTCTTGAGCGCGGTCACCAGATCCCACACGCCCTGACGGCTGCGCGGGTCGAGGCCGGTGGTCGGCTCGTCGAGGAACACCACCTCGGGCCGCACCACCAGCCCGCAGGCGATGTCGACGCGACGGCGCATGCCGCCGGAGTAGTTGCGCACGGCCCGCTTGCCCGCGCTCACCAAGTCGAATTCCTCGAGCAGCACTTCGGCGCGCTTGCGGGCGGCCGACTTGGTCAGGCCCATCAGGCGACCGAACAGCTCGAGGTTCTCCCGGCCGGTCAGATTCTCGTCGAGCGCGGCGTACTGGCCGGTCATCATGATCGAGCGGCGCACGCCCGCGGCATCGGTGAGCACGTCGTGCCCCGCGACGACGGCGGTGCCGGAGTCGGGACGGAGCAGGGTCGACAGCACCTTGACCATCGTGGTCTTGCCCGCGCCGTTGGGGCCGAGAATACCCAGCACACTGGCCTTGTCGGCCTGGAAACTGATGCCCTGCAAAGCGTGCACATCGCCGAACGACTTGCGCACGTCGGACACCAGCACCGCGGGTTCACTGTCGCTCGACGCGACGCCACCTGCGGGCGAATCCACTGAGATCGAACTCGGCATCAACTCTCCACCATCGGCCGGTGCGCACGGCCCTGGAAGAGACGAGCGCACGCGGAATAAATTCTTCCCGGTAAGTGATCCATACCGTTCGGCGCGATGTTACCGGTCCGGCGGTTTTCCCGGCCCGGTCTGCGTTGATGCGCCCGGTTTGCCGGGCGCTGCCTGCGACGCGCTGTGGTGTTGCTCACCTGGGCAGTGCAAGGGCAGTGCGCGAACCTTGTCGGCCGGGCCGCGCGCCCATACGCTGACAGCGGGGAAACACTCGTCTCACCGGCCCGCGCGCGGGCGTGTTCGATCTTGGGGAGGTGACCATGGTCGAGTCGGCTCCTACCGCCGCCGCGCCCGCCGGTCGATCCGATGTGCTCACGGCTTTCGATCCGCGCACCGGTGAACAGCTCGCGCAGTATCCCGTGCAGGGCACGGCCGAGGTCACCCGCGCTGTGCGCACCGCGCGCGCCACCCAGAACTGGTGGGGGGAACTCGCGTTCAGCGAGCGCAAGCACCTGCTCCTCGACTGGCGTCGCGAGATCGCCAGGAACGCAGGCGAGTTGGTGGAGCTGCTGCGCAGCGAGACCGGCAAGCCGGAGGCCGACGCCACTCTCGAAGTGATGCTGGCGGTGGAGAATCTGGACTGGGCCGCCCGCAACGCCGAGCGCACGCTGGGCCGAAAGCGCCTGTCCACCGGCTGGTTCACCCGCAATCAGCACGCCTCCGTCGGCTACCTCCCGCTGGGCGTGATCGGCGTACTCGGCGCGTGGAACAACCCGGTCTTCACGCCGATGGGTTCGATCGCCTATGCCATGGCCGCTGGCAACACGGTGGTGTTCAATCCGCACGAACTCAGTACCGGTGTCGGCACCTGGCTGGCCGACAGCTGGGCCGCGGTATCGCCCGAACAGCCCGTGCTGCAAGCGGTTACCGGAAATTCGCGGACCGCTACCGCCCTGTGCAAGGCCGAGGTGGACAAGATCGCCTACGCCGGGCCCGAAGCGCGCGGACGCGAGGTGATCGCGCTGTGCGCCCAGACGCTGACGCCGGTGGTGGTGGAGAACAGCGGCAAGGGCAGCATGATCGTGCACGTCGACGCGGTGCTCGACGCGGCCGCGGAGGCGGCGGTGTTCGGGGCGATGGCCAATGCCGGGCAGAACTCCTCGGGCATCCAGCGCTGTTATGTCGCCGATTCGGTGTTCGACGACTTCCTGGCCAGGGTGGCCGAGCGGGCGGCGAAACTGCGTCCCGGTGCCGACAACCGCGCCTCCTACGGGCCGATGATCAATGCCACCCAGGTCGACGTGGTGCGCAGACAGGTCCGTGACGCGCTCGCCCACGGCGGGCACGCGGTGCTCGGCGGGCTAGATTCGTTCCGCGACCCGTACGTGGAGCCGATCGTGCTGGCCGAGGTGCCGGAGGAGAGCATCGCGATCACCGGCGAAGGGCTCGGCCCGGTGCTCGTGGTGAACCGGGTCGCCGACCTGGCCGATGCGGTCACCCGGGTGAACGCGGCGGGCAACGGCATCGCCGTCACCATCTTCACCCTCGACATCCCCAGTGCGGAGCTCATCGCCGAACAGCTGAAAGTGGGTGTGGTGACGGTGAATTCGTCGACCGCGTTCACCGGCATCCCGGCCCTGCCGTTCGGCGGTGTCGGCGAATACGGCCAGGGACACAGCCACGGTCAGCACGGGCTGTACGAATACAGCCGCACGATGTCGATCGCGCGCAGGCGCTACCGGGCCCCGATTCGGCTGTCGACCTTCGACCGCCGACCAGGGCACTTGCAGACGGCGAAAGCCCTGTTCCGTTTACGCCACGGCCGCGGCTGAGCGGCTAGTTCCCGTCCGCCGAGCCGCTGCCGAGCAGCACCGCGCCGGTCAGCGCGGCGAGGCGGGCGAGCTGTTCGGGGCGCGAGTCGAAGCGCAACAGCCGGCCGACATCGATGATCTGGCCGACTGCGGCGTGCACCCGGAAGCGGGCTTCGATCGGGTCGCCGTCGAGCAGGTTGGCCCATTCCAGGATGTTCTGCCGCTGGATGGCGCGCAGGCGGTGCTGTTCGGCCTGCGGGAGGTTGCTGAACTCCGCGTAGTAGACGGGCGCGATCTCGGGCGTCGCGAAGGTGAGGCGCGCGTGCTGGTCGGCGATGCGGCGGGCGGCGTCGGCCCGGTTCTCGCTCTCGGCCAGCGCCTCGCCGATCGCGACCGCGAGCCGGTCGGCGGTGCGATGAAAGGCGGCCGCGAGCAGGTCGGCCTTGCTGTCGAAGTGGCGGTACACGCTGGAGGCGTTGATGCCGACGGCGGCGCCGATCTCCTCGATGCCGGATTCGTGATACCCGTTGCGGCCGAAGATCCGGATCGCCTCGGTGAGCAGCTGTTCACGTTTCGAGGTGACCGGCAGGCCACGGGGCTGCTTGTCGGGCTCGGCCGCGGCGGGGGTCGGCGGCAGCTCGGCGCGCACGATCGCCCAGGCCATCTCGCGCTGCACCGCGAGCATGCGGCCGTGCGAGAGGGTGGTGCGGTGTGCGGCGATGCTGGCCAGCGAACTCAGCGCGCCGACGGCGAGCAGGATGCGGTCGTCGGCGCTCGCCTCCGGCCGGACGTCGGCGATCCGCGCGGCGACGTTCGCCTCGAGTTCGCGATAGAACGCGCGAATGCGCACCCGGTCGTCGGGCTCGAGGTAGCGGCGTTCCCAGCGGTAGAGCCCGGCCTCGCGCCGGATGTCGATATTGCGTTCGGCGACGGCGGTGAGCACCGCGTCGAGCCTGGCTTCCGGGCTCAGCGACGGGTCGTCGGCCGCCGCGGCGACATCGCGCAAACCCCGAGCGCCCTCCTCGGCGGCGGCGACGAGCAGCGCGTACTTGTTGGCGAAGTGGCGGTACAGCGCGGGTCCGGAGATGCCGACCTCGGCGGCGATCTCGTCCACGCCGACCGGGTAGTAGCCGCGCGCGCTGAACGCACGGGCGGCGGCCCGCATGATCTGCATCTTGCGGTCCTTCGGCCTGCGGCGCACGACACGGGCAGGTGCGGCCGTCGGCTCGCGGGCCTGTTCGGCCTCACTGCGATCGGCGACCATGCACTCACTTTCCGTTGCGCGAACCGGGTTGGTCCAAGTCAACCTAAGTTAACCACAATTCGCAAACGTCGAGGGCAGGTCGAGGAAATGGGACCGCCCCGGCAGCGACGTGCTCGCTATCGGGGCGGTTCGGGATAAACCAGCGCTTACAGGCCGAGCCCGCGGGCCAGGGTCGGCCACGACAGCTTCAGCTCGTCCTTCCAGTAGCCCCACGAGTGGGTGCCGCTGGGGCGGAAGTTGAAGGTCGCCGGGATACCCAGCTCGTTGAGCCGGTTGGCCAGGTTGTGCGTGCAGTAGTTGGTGCCCGCCTCGATGACGCCACCGATGACGATCTGGTTGGCCAGGCCGTAGGCGCCGGGCAGCGCGTACGGACCGTCGAGGGTGTCGTACGGGCCGGGCAGGCCGTTGCCTGTGGAGATGTAGAGATCGAGGCCGCGCAAACCTTCGGCATTCACGTACGGGTCGTTCGCGACCCAGTCCTGCGAGCCCTGCGGACCCCACATGTTCATGGTGTCGCCGCCACCCCAGGTCTCGACCGTGACCTTCACGAACTCCGAACCGACCGGGTCGGAGGTCTGCGCGCAACCGCTGTACGCCGCGGCCGCCTTGTACAGGCCGGGCTTGGCGATCGGCAGCGCGAGCACGGTGGTGCCGGAGGTGGACAGACCCGCGATGGCGTTCACACCGTTGGTACCGAGCGCGCCGTCGACCAGCGGGGGCAGTTCCTCGGTGAAGAAGGTCTTCCACTTGTTGCGGCCGAGGACCGGGTCGTCGTGGATCCAGTCGGTGTAGTAGCTCCAGGCGCCACCGATCGGCTGGATGACGTTGACGTTCTTGTCGCCGAGGAATTCGAGCGCGTCGGTCTTGGCCACCCACGACGCCGAATCCTCGCCGCCGCCCGCACCGTTGAGCAGGTACAGGGTGGGGCGCGGGACCGAGGCGTCGGCGGGGCGCTGCACGTCGACGATGATGTTCTGGTCCATGGCCGAGGAGTACACGTGCAGTCGCAGACTGCGCGAGTCCTTCACTTCGGCCTTGACGATCTTGGAGCCGTCCTCGGAGACCGGGTTGGCGAGCAGGCTCTTGGAATCGATGATCGGGTCAGCTGATGCCGGGCTCGTACCGATGCCGGACATCAGTCCCGCCGCCACTGCCGTTGCCGCGATCATCGCCGCGGCCCGGGAGCCACGACGCCGGGTGTGCCGACGCATCAATTTCGCACCTTCGCTTCGTCTCGAATTCCGATTCGGTCCGTGCTCCGACAGGGCACGAAGTTGCAACCAGCCAGACCCTACGGGTTATCCGGTGGTTACAACAGGGGTAATCGTTACAACAGCGCGGTCACATCATGCCTCACCGGCACCGCTGATGTCATTGCGCCCCAGCGTTCATGTCGCCGCGCACCAGCGTTGGTGTCACCGTGCCCCGGCCGCGCGGTCACCGGCGTCGAGCAGCTCCGCCAATCGCGGACCGATCTCCGCCAGCGCCTGCGGCGAGGTCATCTGATCATGCACCACCGCGACCGGCCGATCACGCACCGCGCCGTCGACATACGGGGCCCAATTGGCCGCCGCCGCCTCATGTCCGAGCGCGCTGAAGTATTCCAGCCTGCCACGGAACACCGCGGGCCGGTGTTCGGCGATCAGCTCGGCCGAGCGCACCGCGCTGCGATAGATCCGGCGCACCCGTTCGGGGGTGAGTACGGCCATGTTGGCCGGGATGATCGCGTGCAGCGCGGCCAGTGCGTCCTCGCTGAGCTCGCGTACCCCCGCGGCGGGCAGCGCCGCGCTGATGTCGACGCCGAGTTCGGCGAGCGCGTCGCGGACCGCCGTGTGGAAATCGGGGACATCGATATCGGGATGCGAATCCAGCATCGCCAGCAACGACACCTGCTCCCCCGCCGCCTGGAGTTCGGTGGCGACGGCGTGGGCGAGCACACCGCCCAGCGACCAGCCCATCAGCCGGTACGGGCCGTGCGGCTGCTGGGTCCTGATCTCGGCGGCGTAGCGGCGCGCCATCTCGGCGAGCGTGCCCGGCAGGTAGCCCGCCTCGCTCAGCGCGGGCGACTGGAGCCCGAAGATCGGCCGCCGCGCCGGAATGTACTGTGCCAGCCCGGCGTAGCACCAGGACAGCCCGTACATCGGGTGGATGCAGAACAGCGCTCCGCCGGCTTCCGTGCCGTGCGGCACCCGGTTGCGGATGGCCAGCAGGACGCCGAGGGCGTCGTCGGATTCGAGGTCGGAGGTGAGGTCGCGATCGCCGCCGGCGGACTGGGTGGCGTCGATCCGCTCGGCCAGCGCGGCGACAGTGGCGTCGGTGAAGAACCATTGCACCCGCACCTCGGCGCCGACCCTGGTACGCAGGCGGCTGATCGCCTTGGTGGCGATCAGGGAGTTGCCGCCGAGTTCGAAGAAGTCGTCGTCGAGGCCGACCTTGCCCGCGCCGAGCACCTCCGCGTACACCTCGGCGACGGCACGCTGCAACGGCGTGGTCGGCGGCCGGTAGGCGCGGGTGGTGAAGGCGGGGACGGGCAGGGCCTTGCGGTCGAGCTTGCCGCTGGCGTTGAGCGGCAGCGAGCTCAGGATCACCACGGTCGCCGGAACCATGTACGACGGGAGCGCTGCCCTGGCATGGGTGAGCAACGCGACTTGATCGAAACCAGTGGTAGTGGTGCCGCTTTCGATCGAATAGCCCTCCGGTCGGGCCGACGCGGGGGCTTCCTCGACCGGCGGTTCGACCGGCACCACGTAGCCGACCAGCCGGTCTCCCGTCGGGCCGTGGACGAGCGCGACGGCAGCATGCCGGACACTGTGATGATCGCGCAGGACCGCCTCGACCTCACCGAGCTCGATGCGCTGACCGCGCAGCTTCACCTGGAAGTCACTGCGGCCCAGGTATTCCAGGCTCTCGTCGGTAGTCCAGCGCACGACGTCACCGGTGCGGTAGAGCCTGCCGCCGCCGGGATGGGCGACAAAGCGTTCGGCCGTGAGGGTGGGCGCGCCGAGGTAGCCGCGGGCCAGCTGCACCCCTTCCAGGTACAGCTCCCCCGCGGTACCGGGCGGGACGGGTCGCAGTTGCCGGTCGAGCACGTGGACGCGCGTGTTGGCGACCGGTATGCCGATCGAGATACCCACGGCGGGACCGGCTTCTACCTGCGCCGCGGTCACCACGGTGGCTTCGGCGGGGCCGTACCAGTTGACCAGCGCCGCCGCGGGCAGCACCTGGCCGAACCGGCGCGCGGTCGAGGACGTCAGCGCCTCGCCCGCCGCGAACACCCGCCGCAGCGAGGGGAATTCGCCCGTGTCACGGTCGGCGAGGAAGGCATCCAGCATCGACGGCACGAAATGCACGGTGGTGACGGCGCGTTCGGTGATCACCTCGGCCAGGTAGGCCGGGTCACGGTGACCGTCGGGGGCGGCGATCACCACCGTGGCGCCGGTCTGCAACGGCCACAGCAACTCCCAGGTGGAGATGTCGAAGGTGACCGGGGTCTTGTACAGAACCACGTCGCCGGGGCCGTGCGGGTAGGTGCGCTGCGCCCAGCGGAACTGGTTGACCAGCTGCCGGTGCGTCAGCATGACGCCCTTGGGCGTGCCGGTGGACCCGGAGGTGTGGATGACGTAGGCGAGATTGTCGGCCTTCGGCAGCTCCAGCTCCGCCGCTTCGCCACTGACGGCGGCTAGCTCGAGGACGGGAATGCCGGAGTCGGTGGTGAAACCGGCGGTGGCGAGCACGCAGATCGGCGCGGCCGAAGCCAGCACCCGGTCGGTCCGTTCGGCCGGGTGGTCCGGGTCGACCGGTACGTACGCCGCACCAGTCCGCAGCACCGCGTAGATCGCGGTCACCAGGTCGATGCCGCGCCGCATCGCGACCGCGACGAGCGTCTCCGGCCGGGCGCCCCGTGTACGGAGGGAACCGGCGAGCTCGCGCACGCGTTCGTCGAATTCCGCGTAGGTGTAGGTGGTTTCACCGTCGACCAGTGCGGTGGCCTGGGGAGTGCGCCGGACCTGCGCGTCGAACAGCGACAGCAGCGTCGCCTCGTCGAGCAGTTCGGGCGCGTCGGTGGCGTTGACCGCCGCCAGGGTCGCGCGTTCCTCCGCGAGCAGCACATCGATCTCGGCGATCCTGGCCTGCGGACTCGCGACGAACCTCGCCAGCAGCATCGAAAAGCGTTGCGCCAGCGCGTTGGCGGTGTCCTCGCCGAACACATCGCGCAGGTACTTCACCGAGACCCGGAGCTGCCCGTCGGCGACCACCTGCACGGTGAGCGGGTAGTGGGTGCCGTTGGCGGCGTCCATCCCGGTGACGGCGGCCGATCCGGACGCGGCCTGTGCCAGTCCTTCGCGGTCGACCGGGAACGACTCGAAGACGACGAGCGAGTCGAACAGCGCGTCGATGCCCGCGATCTCCTGGATCTCACCGAGCCCCAGATAGTGGTGATCGAGCAGCGCGGCTTGATCGTCCTGCAGTGTGCGCAGCAGCTCGGCGACGGTGTCGCCGGGACGCAACCGCACGCGAACGGGAATCGCGTTGAGGAACAGCCCGACCATTCGTTCCACGCCGTCGAGCTCGGCCGGCCTGCCCGAGACGGTGGCGCCGAACACCACGTCGTCGCGATCCACCAGCCGTGCGATGAGCAGGCCCCAGGCCGCCTGGACAACGGTGTTCACCGTGACGCCGAGGCTCGCGGCGAGCTCGCTCAGCGCGGCGGTGTCCGCCGGGGCGAGCACGAACCCGGTTTCGCCGGTGCCCGTGGCGATCTCGCGGCCCTGATCGACGGGCGCGAGCGGAGTGGGTTCGGCCAGGCCGGTGAGCGCGGTGCGCCATGCGGTCCTGGCGGCTTCGAGATCCTGGCCGACGAGCCAGGCCAGGTAATCGCGGTAGGGCGCGACCTTGGGCAGGCGCCTGCTCCGACCGCCGACCACGTACGCGGTGAGCAGTTCCTGTAGCAGCAGCGGGGTCGACCAGCCGTCGATCAGGATGTGGTGGCTGGTGACGAGCAGGTGCGCGGTCTCGGCGGTGCGCACCAGCGTGAACCGCAGCAGCGGCGCGGTGGCCATGTCGAAGTGCGCGGCCAGATCGGCGGCGCGAATGCGCTGGTAGGCGGCGTCGTCCGCGCCCCGACCGGCGGGCCCGGAGGCGGCAGCGGAGCGTGACCACGCAGGGCCCTCGGGAGGGGCGCCATCGAGCACTGTGTCGATGACCTGCCACGGCACGTCGATGTCGTCGAGCACCACTTGCAGGGGGGTGCCCGCGGCGTCGGTGGCGAACGCGACGCGCAGGTTGTCGTGCCGGTCGAGCACGGCCTGTGCCGCCTCGTGCAGTTTCTCGTCGTCCACGGACAGATCGAGGTCGAGCACGAACTGGGTGATGTAGGGGTCGACCGAGTTCTCCGCGAGCAGCGCGTGGAACAGCATGCCCGATTGCAGCGGCGTCACCGGCCACACGTCGCTGAGCAGTGGGTAGCGGCGGACCAGACGCGTCAGCTCGGTTTGGCCGAGTCGCACCAGCGGGAAGTCCGACGGTGTGAATCCGCCCGCGCCGGGCTGCAATCCGTGTTCGGCGAGTCCGCCGAGCGCGCGGATCCAGTGTTCGGCGAAGGTCTTGACCGCGTCCGCGGTGAGTACGGCGGTGGCGTAGTCGAATCGGGCGACCAAGCCGTCATCGGTCGCGTCGACCGTGAGCACCAGGGCGAGGTCGTCGGCGGCCACATCGGTGTGCACGCGCGCGGGGCGCAGGTCGCGCAGACGGACGGCGAATCGGCCGCGATCCAGCGTGCGGACACTGTCGGCGGTCTCGGTGTCGAGGTAGCGGAGCAGGCCGAAGCCGGCGCCGTGGGCGGGAACCGCGCGGCGCAGTTCCTTGATCTGGGCCAGGGCCGTTCCCGCGGCGGGACCGCCGACGAGCGCGTCGGCGACGTCGATGCCGTCCAGGCGCAGCGCGAGCGGGTAGTCGGTGGTGAACCCGCCGACGACGTTCTCCGCATCGGGTCGGCCGAGCAGGCGCTGGTCGGCGCGCAGCCGCACCACCGTGCCGATCGCCCGTGCCGCGGCGGTGTCGGCGGCCGTGTGCAGGGCCAGCGCGGCGGCGGTGAGCAGTACCTCGTCGACAGTGGCGCGGTAGGCATCGGCGACGGTGCGCACCGCGGTGGTGCCCTCGCCGGTGATGCTCAGCGAGACCCGGTTGCGCAGGTGCAGATCGGCGGATTCGCCTGCCCTGGATCGGATCGCGCGATGCCAGTAGGCGCGTTCGGCCCGTGCGGCGGCGGTGGACGGGTATGCGGCGAGGTGGCGTACCAGGTCGCCGAGTCCGGCATCGGGTGCGGCGGGTGCGGCGTGGCGGCCGCGGCTCCAGGCCGTGGTCAGCTGGTCGACCACCGCGCGCCACGAATTCTCGTCCAGGACGAGGGCATTGGCGACGACGACCAGGGTGGCCGAGCTACCGGCGTCGCCGGTGAGGACGAAGTGGATGTTGCGGCCCTCGTCCGGGTCTAGCGCTGCCGAGGCCGCGGCCACGATGTCGTCGACGGGTAGCGAGGACTCACCGTCTTCGTTGTCGAGCCTGCGGAAGGCGTCGCCGATGCGTTCGTCGGGCGGCGGGATGCGCAGCACCGGCGTGTCGCCGGTGCGGTCGAGCAGCGCCCACAGCATCGGATGCTGGTTCATCACCGCGGCTGCGGCGGCCGCGACGGCCTCGTCCGGGCAGTCTGCCGGTACTTCGAGCAGTACCGCGCGGGGTTCGACCGCGGCCTCGCCCGCTTCGGCGAGCTGGGCGGCGGTGGCGGTGAGCGGGAGCGTGGCCGACGGCGCACTCGGTGCGACGGCGACTTCGGCGCGTCCGGCGAGCGCGGCGACAGTGCGCGCGTCGAACAGGTCGCGCGGTCGCAGGACCACTCCGGCGGCCGAGGCCCGCGACACGACCTGGATGGCGGTGATGCTGTCGCCGCCGAGAGCGAAGAAGTCGTCGTCGAGACCGACCCGGTCGTGGCCGAGGACATCGGCGACGACCCGGGCGATGGTCTTCTCGGCGGCGGTACGGGGCGCACGGTATTCGCCGCGAGCGGCGAGCGGGTCCGGCAGCGCGCGCCGATCCAGCTTCCCCACGGGGGTCAGCGGAATCTCGTCGAGGACGATGATCGCGGCGGGCACCATGTAGTCGGGCAGCACCTGCGCGGCGAGCGCGGTGAGTTCGGCGGTATCGAGCGCTCGGCCCTCGTCGGCCAGGACGTAGGACACCAGCATCGTCGAGCCGGCGCCGTTGTCGCGGCCGAGCGTGGCGACCCAGGAGACTCCGGGTGCGGCGGCCAGCACGGCGTCGATCTCGCCGAGCTCGATGCGCAGCCCACGGATCTTGACCTGGAAGTCGTTGCGGCCCTGGAACTCCAGGACATCGCCACGTCGGCGAACGAGGTCGCCGGTGCGGTACAGGCGGGCGCCCTCGGGACCGAACGGGTCGGCGATGAAGCGCGCCGCGGTGAGAGCGGGGCGCTGGTGGTAGCCGCGGGCGAGTTGGAGGCCGCCGAGGTAGAGCTCGCCGGTGACACCGCCGGGGACCGGACGAAGGCGTTCGTCGAGGATCAGGGCGCGGATGCCGCGGATCGGGCCGCCCATGTGCACGGCATCGCCCGGCCGCAGCGGGTCGCTGATGGCGGTCATGACGGTGGTCTCGGTGGGACCGTACCCGTTGTGGAAGTGCCGCTGGGGCAGCGTGTTCCAGCGCGCGGCGAGGTCGGCGGGTACGTGCTCGCCACCGACGATCAGGACGCGCAGACCGGGAACGCCGTCGGGGTCGAGGGTGGCCAGCACCGAGGGGGTCAGGAAGGCGTGGGTGACGCCCTCCGTACGGATCAGCTCGGCGAGCTCGGTGCCGCCGACGGATCCGGCGGGAGCAACCACCAGGGTGCCCGCGCCGCCGATGGCGAGCAGCAGCTCCAGCACCGACGCGTCGAACGACGGGGAGGCGAAAGCCAGTGCACGCGTGGCGGAGTCGAGGCGGTAGCGCTGTTTCTGCTCGGCGCAGAAGTTGGCGAGCCCGGCATGGGTGACAACGACGCCCTTGGGCAGTCCGGTCGAACCGGAGGTGTAGATCATGTACGCGGCATTGGCGGTGCTCGGCGGGGTGAGCAGTTCGATCTCGCGCAGGCCCACGGTGGCACAGCCGGCGATCTCGGCGGTGAACGCGCGATCGTCGAGCGCTACCCAGCCGCCTGCGCCGGACAGCGTGGGCAATCCGGCGAGTTCGGCGGCGAGGGTGATACCGAAGACTGCGCCCGAGTCGGTGACCATGTGGCTGATCCGCTCGGCCGGATAGCCGGGGTCGATCGGCACGATCACCGCGCCGGTGCGCGCGATCGCCCAGACCGCGAGCACCGATTCGACCGAGCGCCGAATCGCCACGGCGACTGCGACTTCCGGGCCTGCACCACGGGCGATCAGGCCACGGGCCAGCTGGTTGGCGGCGGCATCGAGCTCGGTATAGGTGAATCCGCGCCCGTCACCGCGCAGGGCGATGCCGGTCGGATCGGCGCGCACCGCCTCGTCCATCAGCTGGGCGAGGGTGCGCTCCGGCTCGGCCGCCGGGCCCGCGAAGGTGATGTTCGCGAGGAATTCGGCGGGGTCGAGCAGGTCGATATCGCCCACGGCGAGATCGGGGTCGGCGGCTACGGCGGCGAGCAGCCGGACGAAGCGCGCACCGAAACTCCGCACCGTCTCGGCATCGAACAGGTCTGTCGCGTAGGCGAATTCGGCGTGCATGCCGCCGTTGTCCTGCTGCTCACGCATGGTGAGCAACAGGTCGAACTTGGCCTCGGCAGTGCGGGCGTCGAGCGCGCCCACCGTGATTCCCGGCAGTTCGAAGGCGACCGGGGCGAGGTTCTCGAACGACAGCGCCACCTGGAACAGCGGGTGTCGGCCCGCCGACCGCGCGGGTTGGAGCGCATCGACCACCCGCTCGAACGGGACGTCGGCGTGGGCGAAGGCGCGCAGATCGGTGTCGCGGGTCTGGGTGAGCAGCGCGGTGAACGGATCGCTCTCGGTGATCCGGCTGCGCAGCACAAGGGTGTTGACGAACATGCCGACCAGATCGTCGAGCTCACGGGCGCCACGGCCGGCGATCGGAGTCCCGATGGCGACGTCGTCGGTGCCGCTGAGCCGGGCGAGCAGCACCGCGAGCGCGGCCTGGACGACCATGAACACCGTGACGCCCTGCGCGCGGGCCAGGCCGGCGAGCTCGGCGTGCAGTGCGGCGTCGATCTCGAAGGTGCTGGTGGCGCCCGCGAAGGACTGCACCGCAGGGCGCGGACGGTCGGCAGGGAGGGCGATCTCCTCGGGCAGGCCGGCGAGCTCGTCGTGCCAGTAGGCCAGCTGGGCGGCGGCCGTGGAGGCGGGGTCGGCTTCGTCGCCGAGTGAGTCGCGTTGCCACACCGCGTAATCGGCGTATTGCAGCGGCAGCGGCGACCACGCGGGCGGCGAGCCTGCCGTGCGCGCGGTGTAGGCGAGGACGAGGTCGCGGGTGAGCGGCCCCATGGAGAATCCGTCGGCGCTGATGTGGTGGGCGACGAACACCAGGACGTGATCGTCGGCGCCCAGGCGCAGCAGCCGCACGCGGACCGGCGGCTCGACGGTGACGTCGAACCCGGTGGCGACGATCCGGCGCACCTCGTCGGCGAGCTGGTCGGGGGCGACCTCGACCGGGGTCAGGTCGACGCGCACCGCGTCGGGCGCGAGCACATCCTGGATCGCCGCGTCCCCGCGCGCCGGGTAGCGGGTGCGCAGCACCTCGTGCCGGGCGAACAGGTCGGCGACACCGAGCCCGAGGGCTGTCAGGTCGAGGGCGCCGGTGAGGCGGATCGCGGCCGGGATGTTGTAGACGGTCGCGTCGGGGTCGAGCCGGTTGAGCAGCCACATCCGCTGCTGTGCCAGTGACAACGGCACCCGCTGCGGGCGCGGTCCGGCGAGCAGCCGTGGTGCGGTGGCCTCGTCCGATCGGTGCACGCGCAGGGCGAGATCGGCCACCGTCGGCGCTTCGAACAGCAATCGGACGCCGACCGCGCGATCGAGCGCCGTCCCGATCCTGGCCGCCGCCCTGGTGGCGAGCAGCGAGTTGCCGCCGAGGGCGAAGAAGTCGTCGTCGGCGCCGACGGAGGCGACTCCGAGGATCTCGCCGTAGACCTCCGCGACCACCTGTTCGGTAGGGGTCGCCGGGGCGCGGAAGGTGGCGGCCTCGAAGACCGGCGCGGGCAACGCCTTTCGATCCAGCTTGCCGTTGACGGTGTAGGGCAGTTCCCCGAGGACAACGAACGCGTCGGGCACCAGATAGGTCGGCAGCTTGTCCCCCAGCGCGGACTTCAACTGTGCGACATCGAGATCCGCGCCGACCACATAGGCGACCAGTCGATCACCGAAATGGGCGTCGGTGCGGGCGAGCACCGCGGCCTGGGTCACCGCGGGCAGCCCGGCCAGCACGGCTTCCACCTCACCGGGCTCCACCCGGAACCCGCGGATCTTCACCTGGAAGTCGCTGCGGCCCAGGTAGATCAGCTCGCCGCCCGCTGTGGCGCGACCGGCTGGGAGCAGGCTGTCCGGTACCTCGGTCAGCGGTGTGCGCGCGACCAGGTCACCGGTGCGGTACATGCGAGCGCCGGGCTCGAAGGGATCGGCGACGAAACGATCAGCGGTCTGGGCCGCTTTGCGCAGGTAACCGCGAGCCAGCTGGACGCCACCGAGATACAGCTCGCCTCTGATGCCGGGGGCCACGGGCCGCAACCGCTCGTCGAGAACGTAGACGCGGCTGTTCCATGCGGGCGCGCCGATCGGCACGGTCAGCACGTCGGCGGTGCCGACACGGTGATCGGTGATCGACACAGCGGCCTCGGTTGGTCCGTACAGGTTGTCGATCCTGGTGCCGGGCAACGTCTTCAGCAGGCGCTGGGCCAGCGCGGCGGGCAGGGATTCGCCGATCGCGAGGATGCGGGTCAACGGCACGACCCGGCTCGGTTCGCCGTTCTCGTCGTGCGCGGACGACTCCCAGTACCCGGACAGCGCGTCGAGCAGCGACGGCACCGCTGTCAGGGTGGTGACGCCCGCGTCGGTGATCAGGGCGTCCAGGTAGGCGGGGTCGCGGTGCCCGTCGGGGGCGGCGATCACCAGGCGGCCACCGCAGATGGCGGCGGACCAGAATTCCCAGACGGACAGGTCGAACGTGGCGGGGGTTTTCAGCAGGAACACATCGGCGGCGTCCGTGCCGAATTCACCGCGTAGCCACTGCAACTGGTTGATCACCGCAGCGTGCGGCACCGCCACGCCCTTGGGGCGACCGGTGGAGCCGGAGGTGAAGATGACGTAGGCGGTGTTGTCGGGGCGCAGCGGCGCGCGGCGGTCGGCGTCGGTGATCGGGCTGGGATCAGCGGAGGCGATCACCGGGTGGTCGACGCGCACCACCGGCGCGGCGTCGGTACGGAAACCGTTGGTGAGCACGCAGATCGGGGCGGCGGTGTGCAGGATGTAGTCGGTGCGATCGGCGGGCTGATCGGGGTCGATCGGCACGTAGGCGCCGCCCGACCTGGTCACCGCGTACATGGCGACGACGAGATCGATCGACCGTGGCAGGGCGAGCGCGACCAGCGACTCGGGACCGACGCCGATCGAGATCAGATGCCGCGCGAGCCTGTTGACCCGTGATTCGAACTCGGCGTAGGTGAGCTCGAGGCGACCCTCGGGCAGGTCGGCTACGAGTGCGACAGCTTCGGGCCTGGCGACCGACGGCAGGTCGGCGAGCGTGCCACCGGGCACAGCGAGATCAGCGGCACCACTGACGATTTCGGTCGCGCGCTCCTCGGCGGACCGCAGGTCGACATCACCGACCACCACGGCGGGCTCGCGAATCACCGCGTCGAGCAGCAACGTCAGCCGGTCGGCGAAGGCCGCCACCGTCGCGGCGTCGAAGAGATCGGTGGCATAGGTGAAGAAGCCCTCGATGCCGGTGGGCGCCCCGTCGGCGTCGTAACCGTCGCCGACGATCAGATGCAGATCGAATTGCGACACAGCGAGTTCCGCCGATACCGGCGCGATCCGCAGGCCGGGCAGTTCCAGTGCGGCACGGTCGATGTTCTGGAAGGACAGACCGACCTGGAACAGCGGGTGACGTGCCGTGGAGCGCGGCGGATCGAGCACCTCGACCAGTCGCTCGAACGGAACATCGGCCGCGGCGAAGGCGGCCAGGTCGCTCGTGCGCTGGGCGGCGAGCAGCTCGGCGAACGTGGCGCCACCGTCGTAGCGGGTGCGCAGAACGACCGTGTTGACGAACATGCCGATCAGATCGTCGAGTTCGCGCTCTCCGCGTCCGGCGACGGGAGTGCCCACCGCCACGTCCGCGGCACCGGACAGCCGGGCCAGCAGGACGGCGAAAGCGGTGTGCAACACCATGAACACCGTGGCGCCGCGGTCGCGCGCGAGCGCCGCGAGCGCGGCGTGCGTCTCGGCGTCGATGCGCACCGGCACCCGTCCACCCGCGAGGGAGGCGACGGCGGGCCGCGGGTAGTCGGCGGGCAGTTCGAGCAGATCCGGCAGGCCGGCGAGTTCGGAGCGCCAGAACGAGAGCTGTCGGGCAGCCGCCGAATCCGTCTCGTCCTCGGCACCGAGCCGATCCAGCTGCCACAGCGCGTAGTCGGCGTACTGCACCGGCAGCGCGGCCCACTCCGGGGCATGTCCGGCGGTCCGTGCGAGGTAGGCGGTGGTCACATCGCGCACCAGCGGCGCCATCGAGGAGGCGTCGGCGGCGATGTGGTGCACCACCACGGCGAGCACGTACTCCGTGGGCGCGTCGGGTCCGCTGTCCGTGACATCGAACAGCCGGACCCGCAACGGAACCTCGACGGTCACGTCGAACGCGGTAGACGCGAGCGCGGTCACTGCGGCGATCAGCGAGGTCGCGGCATCCCGGGATCCGGCCTCGCCGGCCGTCGGCTGCCCGGCACTGATCCGGTGCACAGTGAAGTCGAGGTGGACCTGGTCGGCGGGGAGAACCTGCTGAATCGGGCCGTCGGCGGTGTCGGGGTAGACCGTGCGCAGGACCTCGTGGCGGGCCAGTACGTCGCGCAGCGCGGTGGTGAGCGCCGCGACGTCGAGGGCGCCGGTCAGCCGTAGTGCGAAGGGCAGGTTGTAGGCGGCGGCTCCGTCGTCGGCGCCCTGGTCGAAGCGGTTGAGGAACCACATCCGGCGCTGGGCGGGCGACAGCGGCAGCTCGTCGGGGCGGGGCAGGGTGCCGAGGCCACTGGTCGGCTGCGCCACCGCGCCGGGGTCGAGCACCGCCGCGAGCCCGGCGACGGTCGGGGTTTCGAAGAGGGTGCGCACGGCGATGCGGCCACCGGTGGCGGCGCCGAGGCGGGCGACCAGGCGGGTGGCGATCAGCGAGTTGCCACCGAGTGCGAAGAAGTCGTCGTCGGCGCCGATGTCGGTGCGGCCGAGCACTTCCCCGAACAGATCGGCGACGAGCCGCTCCTGGGTGGTGCTCGGCGCGCGGAACGCCCGGGCGGTGAAGCTCGGCGCGGGCAGCGCCTTGCGGTCGAGCTTGCCGCTGGGATTGAGCGGCAGTTCGCCGAGCACGGTGATCGACGCCGGAACCATGTAGACCGGCAAGGTCTTCGAAACAGCGGCTTGGAGCCGGTCGGGCTCGGCGGCGTGGCCGGGCGCGGGCACCACGTAGGCGACCAACTGGTCACCGAGCTCGGTCGCCGCGACCAATGCCACTGCCTGGCTGACGGATTCGTGCGCCAGCAGCGCGGTCTCGATCTCGCCGAGCTCGATCCGCTGTCCACGGAACTTCACCTGGAAGTCGATGCGCCCCAGGTAGTCCAGCCGGTGCGGGGCATTCGCGGTGGGCCGACGCCACACCACCAGGTCACCGGTGCGGTACATCCGAGCGCCCGCCGCGGCGAGGCCGGAGGCCGGGGCGAAGGGGTCGGCGACGAATCGATCGGCGGTGAGACCGGGTCGCGCGACATAACCGCGCGCGAGCTGATCGCCCGCGAGATAGAGCTCGCCCGCGATACCGGGTGGCACCGGTCGCAGCCGATCGTCGAGGACGTACACGCGGGAGTTCCACTGCGGCAAACCGATCGGCACCGAGCGCTCACCAGGGCGGGCCGGCCAGTACGTCACCGAAACAGCGGCTTCGGTCGGCCCGTACAGATTGTGCAACCTGGCCGAACTGACCGCGGCCATGGCGTCGACGGTCTCGGCGGGCAGCGCCTCACCGATGACGAAGATCTCGCGCAGCGACTCCAGGTCGGCATCGCCCTCGGACGCGGAGTTCGTATCGACAGCAGCCTGGGTGGCGAACATCGTGAGCATCGACGGCACGAAGTCGGTGACGGTGACCTTGTGCTTACCGATCAGGTCGATCAGATAAGCAGGGTCGCGGTGGCCGTCCGGGGTGGCCAGCACCAGTTTCGCGCCGACCCGCAGCGGCATGAAGTAGCCCCACAGCGACACGTCGAAGGTGGTCGCGGTTTTCTGCAGGTACACATCGCCCAGCGCGAGTGGGTATTTCGCCAGCATCCAGACGAGCTGGTTGTGGATGGCGGCGTGCGAGATCGCGACACCCTTGGGCTTGCCCGTGGACCCCGAGGTGAAGATGACGTAGGCCGGGTGGTCGGGGTGCAGCGGTGCGCGCAACTCCGGTGCGAGGACGGGATCACCCGGTACGCCGGCGACATCGAGCTCGTCGAGCAACAGCAGCGAGGTCCCGGGCGGAACTTCGATGGCGTCGGCACGGGTGCTCAGCACGCAGGCCGGGCGGGCGGTGTCGAGGATGTAGGCGATGCGATCGGCCGGATGGTCGGGATCCAGCGGCACGTAGGCGCCACCTGCGGTGAGCACCGCGTACATCCCGATCACCAGGTCGGGCGATCGCCGGACAGCAAGGCCGACAAGGCTTTCGGGACCGACGCCCTGGCCGATCAGCAGCCGGGCGAGGGCATTCACGCGCTCGTCGAACTGCCGGTAGGTCAGCTCGGTGTCCTCGTAGACCAGCGCGGTGGCATCCGGATGCGTCTGCACCGCACGGCGATACGCGTCGAGCATCGGCTCCGGCGGCACGGGGTGGCGGGTTTCGTTCCAGCTCACCAGGCTCTGCTCCCGCTCGACCTCGGTGAGCAGGTCGATGTCGGCGATCGCGAGACCGGCGTCGGTGGCGACCGCGTCGAGCAGGCGGGTGAACCGGGCCGCCAGGATCTCGATGGTGGCCGCATCGAACAGATCGGTGGCGTAGTGCAACGACGCGGCCATCGGCTCGGCCGGGTCCGCACCCGGCACGATCGTGAGCTGTAGGTCGAAACGCGCTACCGCACCGCCGAATTCGACAGGAGTGGCGTCGAGACCGGGCAGGCGCAGGTTCGGCAGGTCCAGATTCTGGAAGAACAGGGCAACCTGGAACAGCGGGTGATGGGCCTGCGAGCGAACCGGATCGAGCAGTTCTACCAGGCGCTCGAACGGCAGGTCGGCATGGGCGAAAGCGGCGAGGTCGGCCCGCTTGGTCGCGCGCAGCAGCTCGGCGAAGCTGGCGCGCGGGTCGAGATGCGTGCGCAGGACGAGCGTGTTGACGAACATGCCGATCAGGTCGTCGAGTTCCCTGGCACCGCGACCGGCCACCGGGGTGCCGATGGCGATGTCGTCGGTGTGCGCGACCCGGCCCAGCAGCACCGCGAAAGCCGCGTGGACAACCATGAATTCGGAGGTACCGCTGCGCTGGGCGAGCGCGGCGAGTGCCGTGTGCACCGCCGCCGGAATCTGGAACCCGAATTCGGCGCCGCGACCGGTGAAGACGGGCGGGCGTGGGCGATCGGTCGGCAGGTCGAGTCGGTCGGGCAGTCCCGCGAGCGCCGTGCGCCAGTGCGCGATCTGGGCGGCGGCCACCGAATCTGGGTCGTCTTCGGCGCCGAGGAGCTCGCGATGCCACAGCGTGTAGTCGACGTACTGCACCGGCAGCGGCTGCCATCGGGGTCGCGATCGGTTGCGGCGGGCGAGGTAGGCGCCGAGCAGGTCACGCAGCAGCGGTGCGACCGAGGCGCCGTCGGCGGTGATGTGGTGCAAGGCCACGGCGAGCACGTGATCGTGCGGCCCGAGCTCGGCCAGCGCCACCCGGAACGGCACACCGGCGGCGACATCGAACCCGGTGGCGGCGAATTCGCCCAGCCACAGCGGCAATTCGTCCTCGGTGAGCGAGTCGACCAGCACATCGGGGACGGCTTGCGCCATCGGCAACACCACCTGGTGGCCGACGCCGTCCACCACCGCACCGTCGGCACCTCGCTCGTACCCCTCGGCGGTGTGGACCGGGTACAGAGTGCGCAGGGATTCGTGCCGGGCGACCAGGTCCGACAGCGCCGCGTGCAGGGCGCGCGCGTCGAACGGTCCGGACAGGCGCAGCGCGAACGGGATCGTCTCCGCGGTCGAACCCGGATCGAACTGGTTGAGGAACCACATCCGCTGTTGGGCGGGCGAGAGCGGAATCAGCTCGGGGCGTTCGCGAGGTGCCAGCGGCGCGTGACCGCCCGCACCCTTCAGCGGTTCGAGCAGGGCGGCAAGACCGGCGACAGTGGGACTTTCGAAGACGTGACCGGCGGGCACCCGAGCCGACAGCTCCGCTCCGAGGCGCGCGGCTGCCCGCGTGGCGAGCAGCGAATTGCCGCCGAGGGCGAAGAAGTCGTCATCGGCGCCCACCGGGTTCTCCGGTGCCAGCAACTCGGTGAAGACATGCGCCACCAGCTCTTCCATCGCACCCGAGGGCGCCCGGAACTCCTCGGCACGCAGGGTGGGCGCGGGCAGGGCGGCCCGATCGAGCTTGCCGACCGGCGTCAGGGGAATGGCGTCGAGCACGGTCAGCGCGGTCGGCACCATGTGCGCGGGCAGCCCGGCCTTGGCGTGCTCGAACAGCTGGTCGGTCTCGATGCGCGCGCCGGGCGCGGCGTGGACGTACGCGGCAAGAATCGTTGTGCCGTTGTCGAGTTCATGACCCACGGTCACCGCGAAGTCGACGGTGTCGTGCCCGGTGAGCACGGTGTCGATCTCACCCAGTTCGATCCGGAACCCACGCACCTTCACCTGGAAGTCGTTGCGTCCCACGAACTCGATCGCACCGTCCACCCGGCGGCGCACCAGGTCGCCGGTACGGTACATCCGCCCCTCGGCCCCGGCGAAGGGATCGGCGACGAAGCGCGACGCCGTGAGACCCGGCTGACGGTGATAGCCACGCGCCAGCCCATGACCGGCGATGTACAGCTCGCCGATCATCCCGTCGGGCACCCGGACCAGGCGCTCGTCGAGCACGTACTCGGTCACCCCACGCAGCGGCGCCCCGATGTTCATCGTGTCGCCGACCACCAGCGGCGCGCTGATATTGGTCACGATGGTGGTCTCGGTCGGCCCGTAACAGTCGTGGAACCGGCGGGTATCCGTGGCCCAGCGCCGGATCAGGTCCGGCGGGCACGCCTCGCCACCGGTGGTGACCACGGCCAGCGCGTCGAGCCCGGCCGGATCCAGCGATGCCAGCGCGGCGGTGGTGATGAACATGTGCGTGACGGCTTCGCGACGCAGCACGTCGGCCAGCTCGGCGCCGCCGAGAATGCCCGCGGGCACGAGCACCATGGCGGCTCCGGCGCCCACCGCCATCAACAGTTCGAGCACGGCCGCGTCGAACGAGGGCGAGGCGAAGTGCAGCGTGCGCGAGGTCGGCTCGATCGCGTAGTGCGCGCGCTGTTCGGCGCAGTACCCGGCCAGCCCGGCGTGCGTCACCACCACGCCCTTGGGCAGCCCCGTGGAACCGGAGGTGTACACGATGTAGGCGGGGTGCTGTAGCCGCAGCGGACGGACCCGGTCGGCGAAGGTCACCGGATCACCGGGCTGGTCGTCGGTCGCGCGCCGGACGGCCTCGTCATCGAGGCACAACCACCTCAGCGCACCGGGCAGACGGTCCATCGCCGTGCCGACCGCGACCCCGAGCACCGCACCGGAATCGCCCAGCATGTGACTCACCCGAGCAGGTGGATAGTTCGGGTCGACGGGCAGGAACGCCGCGCCCGTCTTGGTCACCGCCCACATCGCCAGCACCGATTCCGGCGAACGCGGAATGCCGACGGCCACCACGTCCTCGGGGCCGACGCCGTAGGCGATCAGCAGCCGGGCCAGCCGGTTGGACCGTTCGTCGAGCTCGGCGTAGGTCCAGCGCACCGGCGCGGACACGCCGTCGTCCCACGACAGCGCGAGCCCACCGGGGTTGGATTCCACCGCCACGGACAGCAGTTGCGGCAGCGACTTCCCGCGCTGCCGGGCGCGGGCGCCGGACGCCCGGTTCGCCCGGGTCACGACAGTTCCGTCCGATCGACGGAGTCGACTAGCCGTTGCCCGGTCATGCACACCTCGTACCGATACAGACGCGCACTGCCACTCATCCGCACCGCGTGCGGACCAGCCAGTGTTCGTTCCACCTATCCATCCATCCCGACCACCGCGCGCCGCTCGTGCGGCTGCCCGGTGTTGCCGATCATCTCACTGAGCGCGACAATCCTCGCACCTGTCCCGTCGCCGGGTTCGGCAACGGCCACCGCGGCCTCGGTGAACACATGGCTCACCTCGTCCGCACCCCCCTGGTCTGCCCCCATCACCAGCGTCGCGCCCGCGATCGCGGCCGCGACGATCTCGAGCACGCCCGCCACCGAATCAGGTCGGCCCGCCGCTCGCGTGCGTGATTCGAAGTTGAGCCCGGCGCGCTCGGCCACCTGCTCGGCCGCGGTCGCCAGCTCGTCGTAGCTCAGCGTGCGACCGCCGCCGGCGAAGGCCACGTCGTCGCCGCGCAGGGCACGGGTGCGGTGCGCGTAGCCGATCGGACGAGGTGATTCCGCGGCCAGTTCGGCCCGCAGCGCGGGGTCGGCCAGGTCGTACCAGTCCAGCCCGTCGGGGGCGTCGAGGATGTCGATGGTCAGGCCGAGTTTCACCTCGAGGTTGCTGCCCGGCGGGCGGGCGTCCATCGTCATCAGCGGCACCACCGCCGCGCCCGCCTTGAGCACCGCCCAGGTCGCGATCGCCGCGTCCACCCCTCGGTCGAGCCGCACCGCGACTCCCGTACCCGGACCGGCGCCGCGGGCGATCAGCGAACGCGCCAATTGTGATGAGCGGGCATCGAACTCGGCGTAGGCGATCGCCGTTTCACCCAGCTCGAGCGCAGGTGCGTCCGGGTCTTCCTCCACGGCCGAGGCCAGTTCCTGCGCCAGCGCGGCACCGTTGGCCGACGGCACGGGGGCATAGGCCGCGGCCGTCAGCTCACGTTCGCGCTCGCTGGCGTCACGCAGGTCGATGTCGCCGACACGCACTGCGGGATCGGCGGCGACCGCGGTGACGATCTCGGTGAGCCCGCGTGCGAAGGCGGCGACGGTGTGTTCGTCGAAAAGGTCGGTGGCGTAGGTGAAGACGATGCCGATCTCATCGGGTTCGCCGGTCGCCGACAGGCGCGGTTCGATGTTGACCTGCAGGTCGAACTTGGCGGGCCGGGCCGCGAGGTCCATCGCCTCGATGGTGAGGCCCGGCAGGCGGAGCACGGGGGTCTCGTTGTTGTGGAAGGAGAGCACCACCTGGAACAGCGGGTTGTGCGACACGGTGCCGGTCGGGGCCACCTCCTCGACCACGCGCTCGAACGGCAGGTCGGCGTTGGCGAAGGCGGCCAAGCCGACTTCGCGTGCGGTGCTGACCAATTCGTCGAAACCGCGGCTGGGGTCGACCTCGGTGCGCAGGGTGAGGGTGTTGACGAACATGCCGACCAGGTCGTCGAGCTCGGGTTCACCCCGGCCGGCGATCGGGGTGCCGATCGCGATATCGGTGCTGCCGGAGATCCTGGCGAGCAGCACGGCCAGTGCCGCGTGCACGACCATGAACAGCGACGCGTTGTGCCTGCGGGCGATCTCGGCGAGGCGGACATGAACGTCGGCGGTCAGGGTGGTGCTCACATCGGCGCCGCGCAGCGAGGCGTGCGAGGGGCGCGGATGGTCGTGCGGCAGCTCGACCGTGCCCGCCTGCCCCGACAGGGTGTGCCGCCAGAACTCCAACTGCCTCGCGGCGGTGGAATTCTCGTCGGATTCCGAGCCGAGCACCTCGCGCTGCCACAGCGCGTAGTCGGCGTACTGCACGGGCAGTGGCGACCAGGCGGGTGAGCGTCCTTCGACGCGGGCCCGATAGGCGATCACGAGGTCACGGGCCAGCGGCGCGAGCGAAGCACCGTCGGCGATGATGTGCTGCACCACTACGGCGAGCACGTACTCTTCCTCCGCGAGCGGGTCGTCGGCTGGCGAGGTGAACAGCCCGGCGCGCAGGGGAACTCGCTCGGCGACATCGAAACCGCCCGCGAGCAAACGCATCACCCGGTCACGTGGATCGTCGCATTCCTCCAGCGCGAGGCCGGTCGGCAGCACCGCACTGACGGGCAGGATCTCCTGATACGGAACAGCGTCGGCGTCATCGGCCGGGAAACGGGTGCGCAGCGCCTCGTGCCGTTCGAGCACATCGGCGACGGCGTAGCGCAGCGCAGAGGTGTCGAGCGCGCCGCGCAACCGCAGGACCAGCGGGATGTTGTACGCCGGTGAGTCGGGGTCGATGCGGTTGAGCAACCACATCCGCTGTTGCGCGGGCGAGAGCGGAACGACGCCACGGTCCTGCGCCGGAATCAGCGGTGGTCGTGGCGCGGCCACCGAACCTGGGCGCACGCGGGCCGCGAGCGAGCCGACGGTGGGCGCCTCGAACAGGTCACGTACCACCAGGTCGGTACTCAGTGCCTGGTCGATGCGGGCGATGGCCCTGGTGGCCAGCAGCGAGTTGCCGCCGCGGTCGAAGAAGTTGTCGTCCAGACCGATCTCGGGCACGCCGAGCAGGGTCGCGAATACCTCGGCGACGCTGAGTTCGATGGGAGTGGTCGGCGCGCGGAAGGTGGTGGCGGCGGTGAACTCCGGTGCGGGCAGTGCCGCCCGGTCGAGTTTGCCGTTGGTGGTCATCGGTAGTTCCGCGACCACCACGACAGCGTCGGGAACCATGTATCCGGTGAGGAATTCGGCTACGGCCGCCCGCACTTCCACCGGGTCCAGACCCGCGACCACGCGAAGATCGGCGGGCGTGGAGTCGTCGTCGGACCCCGCGCCGCTGTCGCCACGTCCGAAGCGCGCGCCTACCGGCGGCTTCGGAAGTACGGTCGTGGGCGCGTCGTTCGGATCGACTACATCTGTCGCCGGGACGACGTAGGCGATCAGCCGGTCTCCGGCGTGCTCGTCGGCGCGCACGATGACCGCGGACTGCCCGACGCCGGGCACCCGCAGCAGGGCTGCCTCGATCTCGCCCGGTTCGATCCGGAAACCACGCAGCTGCACCTGCTGGTCGCCGCGGCCGCCGTATTCGAGGGTGGGGGTGCCACGGAACCCGATCCAGCGACCGAGGTCGCCGGAGCGGTAGCGCCGGGCGCCCGGTTCACCGAACGGGTCGGCGACGAAGCGGGTGGCGGTGAGACCCGGCTTGCCGAGGTAGCCGCGCGAGAGCTGGTTGCCCGCGATGTAGAGCTCACCCGCCACACCGAACGGCACCGGACGCAGACGGTCGTCGAGGACGACCACCGACAGTCCGGGCAGCGCACGGCCGATGAGGCTGCCGGGCAGGTCGACGGCAGATCCGCCGATGTGGTCGGCGTCCACCGGCGCCCGGTCGGCGACGATGTCCGCCGTCCGCGCGGTCAGGACCTGGTGCGAGACATGGACGGTGGTCTCGGTGATGCCGTACATGTTGACGAGTTCCGGTGCGCCCGGCCCGTTTCCGTAGCGGTCGTACCAGCGGCTGAGCTTGCGGGGGTCGAGAGCCTCACCACCGAAGACCACGTACCGCACCGGCAGCGCGATGGCGCCCGCGGCCTGCGCGGCCCGGTCGGCTTCGTCGAGCTGGGCGAAGGCGGTGGGCGTCTGGCTCAGCACCGTCACGTGTTCACGGGCCAGCAGTTCGCGGAATTCGATCGGCGACCGGGAGGTCAGGTGGTCGACGACGACCACCGACGAACCGCCTGCCAGCGCGCACCACAGTTCCCAGACGGAGAAGTCGAAGGCGAAGGAGTGGAACACCGTCCACACGTCGTCCTCGTCGAAGGCGAACAGCAGCTGGGTGTTGGCGAACAGCTCGAGCACATTGCGGTGGGTGACGCCGACGCCCTTGGGCAGGCCGGTGGAACCCGAGGTGTAGATGACGTACGCGAGATGATCCGGGCGCAGCGGGGCACGGCGTTCATCGGGATGCAGCGGAGCGTCGCTGTAGACGGGCGGCTCGTCGAGCAACACCACGGGCAGATCCGCGAGCGGCGTCAGCAGTCCGCGCTCGGCTGAGGTGGTCAGCACAACAGCGGGTTTCGCGTCGTCGACGATGTAGGCCAGCCGCTGCGCCGGGTATCCGGAGTCGATCGGCAGGTAGCCCGCACCCGACAGCAGCACCGCGAGCAGCGCGACCGGCAGCTCCTCGGTGCGCGCAACGGCCACAGCCACCAGGGTTTCCGGGCCCGCGCCCTGCACGACGAGCGCGCGGGCCAGCGCCGATGCCCGACCGAGGAGGCCGGCGAAGGTGAGGGACCGCTCCCCCGCCCTGATCGCGATCGCCTCGGGACGCTGTTGCGCCTGGGCGGTGATCAGGTCGGTGAGCGTGACCTCGGGAACCGCGATGCCGGGCGAATAGCCCTCGCGCAGGACGAGTTCACGCTCGCCGGGGGCGAGCACGTCGATATCGCCGACCGGCTTGGCCGGGTCGGCCACCACCGCGGCGAGCACCCGCGTCCAGCGGTCGGCGAAGTCGGCGACCGTGGCGCGGTCGAAGAGGTCGGTGGCATAGACGAAGGTGGCCGCCAGGCCCTGCGGCGCGCCGTCGACGCCGATGTGTTCGGCGAGCTCCACCTGCAGATCGAACTTCGCCAGTGGCACCGTGAAGTCGGCGGCGGAGACGGCGAGGCCGGGCAACGCCAGGTCGGTGCGGGCCAGGTTCTGGAAGGTCAGCATCACCTGGAACAGCGGGTGCCGCGCGGTCGAACGCACCGGCTCCAGCAGGTCGACGAGCCGCTCGAACGGCACGTCGGCATGCCCGAAGGCGGCCAGATCGCGTGCTCTGACCTCGGCGAGTAGCCCGCCGAAGTTCGTCGCCGGATTCACCTCGGTGCGCAGGACCAGGGTGTTGACGAACATGCCGATCAGCTCGTCGAGCGCCTGCTCGCCACGGCCGGCCACCGGGGTGCCGATCGCGATGTCGCGGGTGCCGGAGAGCCGGGCCAGCAGCATGGCCAGCGCGGTGTGCACCACCATGAACAGCGTGGCGTTGTGCTCGCGGGCCAGCGCGGACAGACCGGCGTGCACCGAGGCGGGGACCTGGACGCTCAGCGACCCGCCCGCCCGGCTCGACACGGCGGGACGCGGCCGGTCGGTGGGCAGTTCGAGCTGTTCGGGCAAGCCGGACAGCGTCTTTCGCCAGAAGGCCACTTGCGCGGCGAGCAGCGAATCCGGGTCGTGCTCGGCGCCGAGCAGTTCACGCTGCCACAGCGTGTAGTCGACGTACTGCACCGGCAGCGGCGGCCATTGCGGCGCGCCGCCACCGCGCCGTTCGGCGTAGGCGGTGAGCAGATCCCTGGTCAGCGGCGCGAACGAGAAGCCGTCGGCGGCGATGTGGTGCACCACGCAGACGACGACGTGCTCGTTGTCCGAGATCGCGAGCACCCGCACCCGCACCGGCGGCCCGGCGGTGACGTCGAAGCCGGTCAGCGCGGCAGCGCCGATCGCCTCGGTCAGGTCTTCCTCCGCCACCTCGACGATCTCGAACTCGGGCACCGCGGCAGGGTCGCCCGCCGCCAGCACCAGCTGGTGACCTTCGCCGTCGAGGACCGCGCCGTGGCCCTCGGCGCCGATACCGTCGGACACCGGGTAGACCGTGCGCAGAACTTCGTGGCGCGCGATCAGGTCGGCGATCGCGGCGCGCAGGGCGGGCAGGTCGAGGCGGCCGGAAAGGCGGACCGCGACCGGGATGTTGTCCACGGCCGACGTGGGGTCGAAGCGGTTGAGGAACCACATCCGCTGCTGGGCGTAGGACAGCGGGACCAGCTCGGGGCGCGGACGCGGCGTCAGCGGGAGCGCGTGTGCCGAAACACGGTGCTGCTCGGCTCGATTGGCGAGGGCGGCGACGGTCGGCGCCTCGAACACCGCCTGCACCGGCACCCGCACGTCCAGCGCGGCGCCGATGCGGGCCACCGCCTGCGCGGCGAGCAGCGAGTCGCCGCCCAGTTCGAAGAAGTCGTCGTCGGCGCCGACCCGGCCCGCGCCGTCACGCAGCAACAGGGCGGCGAACACGTCGGCCACCACCTGTTCGGCCGGGGTGGCGGGCGCGCGGAAACCGCGGGCGGAGAACACCGGCGTCGGCAGCGCGGCGCGGTCGAGCTTGCCGACCGAGGTCAGCGGCAGCTCTTCGAGGACCATGATGACCGACGGGATCATGTACGCGGGCAACGATTCCGCGAGGAATTCCGCCAGCGCGCCGGTGTCGATCGTGCGGCCGGCGCGCGGCAGCACGTAGGCGACCAGCGCGGTCGCGCCCGAGGGCATCGTCTTACCCAGCGTCACGGCGTAGTCGAGGTCGGGGTGCGCGGTGAGCGCGTTGTCGATCTCGCCGAGCTCGATCCGGAAGCCGCGCACCTTCACCTGGAAGTCGGTGCGGCCCAGGTATTCCAGCGTGCCGTCGTGTTCGAACCGGCGCACCAGATCACCGGTGCGGTACAGCCTGCCCGGCCCGAACGGCGAGGCGACGAAACGTTGCGCGGTGAGCCCCGGCCTGCCCAGATACCCCTGCGCGAGCGCGGGGCCGGAGAGATACAGCTCGCCGACCACTCCGGCGGGCACCGGCCGCAGGCGCGCGTCGAGCACGTACAAGCCCATGCCGGGCACCGCGTGGCCGATGGTGATCGGCGCGTGGGCCCGCAGCGCCGAGGTGCTGGTGGCGAGGATGGTCGCCTCGGTGGGGCCGTACCCGTTGTAGAACGCGCGCTCACCGGTTGCCCAGCGACCGACCAGTTCCGGGCCGAACCGGTCGCCCGCGACGATCACGGTCGACAGGTCCGGCAGCCCGGCCGGGTCGACGGACTCGAGCGCGCCAGGGGTGATCAGCAGGTGGGTGATGCGTTCGCGGCGCAGCAGGTCCGACAGTTCGAAACCGCCGAACACGCGCGGCGGCGAAACCACCAGGGTCGCACCGGTAGCGAAGGCGAGCAGCAACTCGAGCACCGACACGTCGAAGTTCGGCGAGCAAACATGCAGCACCCGCGAATCGGGTTGCACGTCATAGTGTTCGCGCTCGGCGGCGACCAATGTGGCAAGCCCGGTGTGCGTCACCACGACGCCCTTCGGCTTACCGGTGGAGCCGGAGGTGTAGATGACGTAGGCCGGGTGCGCTTCGTCGATCGGGCGGACCCGATCGGCGTAGCTCACCGCGTGCCCCGGCCGCACGGCGATGCGCTCGGCGACCACCGGGTCATCGAGTTCGATCCAGTACGCGGTGGTACCGAGGCAGGCGCGATGGGCCGCGGTGGTCAGGCCGATGGTCGCGCCGGAGTCGGCGACGATATGGGCGATCCGGTCGGCCGGGTAGGCCGGGTCGACCGGCACGTACGCGGCACCGGTCTTGGCGATGGCCCACACCGCGAGCACGGATTCGATCGAGCGGGCGATGGCGATCGCGACGACATCGCCCGCGCCCATCCCCCGGTCGATGAGTTCACGTGCCAGGCGCGAGGATCGCTCGTCGAGCTCCCGATATGTGAGGTGTTGTTCCGCGCCGGGCATCCCGGTGGGGTTGTAGCGCAGCGCGATCGAATCGGCCGCGGATTCGACGGCGGCCGTGAGCAGCTGACCGAACAACGGTGCGCCGGTAGTACGTCGGCGACCGGCACGGCCCGTGCGGCGGGGGGTTTCCACAGACCTATACACCTCTCGCGTCCGGCGGCCGAGTCGGACACAGCATAGCCACACCTACATAGCCGCTGCCGACCGTCGCCGAGGTGTGCGCCACGACACACCAACTCTATCGCAACAGAATCGTAATGCCCATGTAGTCCGTTACGGACGTGTATCGCCGGATCCGTCCGCACCCGCGACGACCTGCGCAATTGCCGGTCCGGACGTGGCTACCGCCACAGCGGAGAGCATCTCCTGGTGGGTGGCCTCGACCGGGTGGTCAGCAATGATCCCGCTGACGAACGGGCGCCATCGCGAGGCCCCGTCCCCCAGCTTTTGGGGGGTCCGCAGGGCGGTGAAATAGGTCAGATCACCGTCGAATCGTGCGGGTTCGAGCTCGGTGAGAAGCGCCACCGAGCGCAGTGCGCCGCGGTACATGCCCACGAACTGCGCGCGCGAGATCGGCGTGTCCGCAGCGAGTGTTGTGTGCAGTGATTCCAGTGCCTCGTCGCCGAGTTCGGTGAGTTGGCTGGGCAGTTGCCGCTCGGGTATGCCGAGTTCGGTGAGCACGTGCCGCAATTCGGTGGCGAAATCGGCGAGTGCGGCGCCGGGGAGGCTGTCGAGCATCGTCAACGACGCCACCGTCTCGCCCTCGGCTTGCAGGCGGGTCGCCACGGCCTGCGCCAGCACGCCGCCGAGGGACCAGCCGAGCAGCTGATAGGGGCCATGGGGCTGAACGCCGCGGATTTCGGCCAGGTAGCGGTCGACCAGCTCCTCGGCCGAGGCGGGCCGGAATTCCGGATCGCTCAGCGCCGGCGACTGGATGCCGACCACGGGCTGGTCCTCGGGCAGGTGCGGCACCAGGCTCGCGTAGGCCCACGCCAGACCCGAGACCGGGTGCACACAGATCAGCGGCGGGCGGGTGCCGCGGCGGGCGATCGGCAGCACGACCGCGAGTGCGGCTTCGAGGTCGGCCGCGCCTGCGGGGCCGTCGCTGATTCTGGTAGCGAGACCGGCGACGGTCGGGTCGGCGAAGAACGCGGCGACGGTGAGCTCCACGCCGGTGTGTTCGCGCAGGTGGTGCACGACGCGGGTGGCCAGCAGCGAGTTGCCGCCGAGCGCGAAGAAGTCGTCGTCGAGGCCGGGGTTGCGCGCGCCGAGGACCTCGGTGAAGACGGCGGCTACGGCGATCTCGTGCTCGGTCCCGGGTGCGCGGTAGCGGCGGGGTTCGAGCACCGGCGCCGGAAGGGCGGCCCGGTCGAGCTTGCCGTTCGCGTTCAGCGGGAGGCGGTCGAGCACGACGAAGGCCGAGGGGACCATGTAGGACGGGAGCACCTGCGCCACCGCGGCTTTGGCCTGCGCGGTGGTGAGCGCCCCGCCGGGTGCGGGGACGACATAGGCAACCAGCCGGTCACCGAGTTGCGGGTCGGTCGTGGCGACGACCGCCGCCTGGGCGATCTGCGGTGCGGCGAGCAGGGCCGCTTCGATCTCGCCGAGTTCGATGCGGAATCCGCGGATCTTGACCTGGAAGTCGGTGCGACCGCGATAGTCGAGTTCGCCGTCAGCGGTCCAGGCGACGAGATCACCGGTGCGGTACATGCGGGCACCGAGCTCGGAGAACGGGTCGGCGACGAAGCGGTCCGCGGTGAGGTCGGGTCGGCCGAAATACCCGCGGGCGAGCTGCGCGCCCGCCAGATACAACTCTCCCGCGACACCTACCGGGACCGGACGCAGACGGGCGTCGAGGACGTAGACCCGGCTGTTCCATTCGGGCCGGCCGATCGGGACCGTGGTGCGATCGGCGGTGGTGACGCGGTGGTCGGTGATGGAGACCGCGGCCTCGGTCGGGCCGTACAGGTTGTGTAGCGCCGCTGGGTTCGTCGCCAGGAAACGCTGGGCGGTGGCGGCGGGGAGCGCCTCGCCGATGGCGAGGACGCGCCGCAGCGAGTTCGGCAGGACACCGGCGGATTCGGTGAGCAGCGCATCGAGCATCGACGGCACCACGTGCAGGGTGGTCACCGAGTGCGCGGCGAGCACGCGGAGCAGGTAGGCGGGGTCGCGATGGCCTTCTGGAGCGGTGATCACCAGGCGGCCACCGCAGATCGCGGCCGACCAGAATTCCCAGACCGACAGGTCGAAGGTGGCGGCGGTCTTCAACAGGACCGAGTCATCGGGGCCCAGGCCGAATGCTGCTGTCTTCCACCGCAACTGGTTGACGATGGCGGCGTGCGAGACGGCGACGCCCTTCGGCTTGCCGGTCGAGCCGGAGGTGAAGATGACGTAGGCGGTGTTCCCTGAGCGCAACACACCGATGCGCTCGCTCGCCGCGATCGGGGCGGCTGACACCGCCGACAGCTCCAGGGTGTCGACGGCGATCACCGGTGCGCTCCGTGTCGCGTCGACGCCGGCGGTGAAACCGTCACGCGTGGTGGTCAATACGCAGGTCGGGGCAGCGGTCGCGAGCACATGCGATACCCGATCGGCGGGCTGGCCGGGATCGACGGGAACGTAGGCGGCGCCCGCCTGCGTCACCGCGTACATGGCGACGACCAGCTCGGTCGAGCGTCGCATCGCCAAGGCGACCCGGTCCTCGACACCGACGCCCTGCGCGATGAGGTGTCGCGCCAGCTGATTCACGCGGGCCGCGAAGTCGCGATAGGTGAGCGCGGCGCCGTCGGCGTCGACGAGCGCCACACCGTCCGGGTTCGCGGCGGCGGTATCGGCGAACAGGGCAGGCAGCGTCGTGGCCGGGGTGGCATGGCCGGTCGCGTTCCAGTCGTGCAGGATTCGCGCGCGCTCGGCATCGGAGAGCAGATCGATCTCGTCGGCGGGACGACCCGGCGATGCGGCGATCGCGGTGAGTACTCGCGCGAAGCGCTCCGCGTAGGACTGTGCGGTCGACTCGTCGAAAAGGTCCGTGGCATAGGTGAACACGCCGCTGATCCCCTGCGCCACGCCGTCACTGTCGTAGCCGTCGGCGACGATGGCGTGCAGATCGAACTGGGACACCGCGAGATCCACGTCGACGCCCTCGACCGCGGTCTCGCCGAGTTCGAGGCCGGAGCGGCTGAGGTTCTGGAAGGACAGGCCGACCTGGAACAGCGGGTGGCGGGCAGTGGAGCGGGCGGGGTTGATCGCCTCGACCAGTCGCTCGAACGGCAGGTCCGCGTTCGCGAAGACCTGGAGGTCGGTATCGCGCTGGCGGGCGAGCAGTTCGGTGAACGACTCACCGGTTCGCAGCGTGGTGCGAAAGACCAAGGTGTTGACGAACATGCCGATCAGGTCGTCGAGCGCGGCCTCGCCACGACCCGCGACGGGCGTACCGACCGCCAGATCGTCGGTGCCCGCGAGCCTGGCCAGCGTCACCGCGAGGGCAGTGTGCACGACCATGAACAGCGTCGCGCCCTGATTGCGCGCCACCGCCAGGAGGGCGCGGTGGGTGTCGGCGTCGACCTCGATCGGGACGCGACCGCCGGCGAAGGACTGCACGGCGGGACGCGGCCGGTCGGCGGGCAGGTCGAGCTGGTCGGGCAGCCCGGCCAGCGCGCCACGCCAGTAGGCGAGCTGGGCCGAGGCCAGCGATCGCGGGTCGTCCTCGCTGCCGAGCAAGGCCCGCTGCCACAGCGCGTAGTCGGCGTACTGCACGGCCAACGGCGCCCACTCCGGCGCGTCACCCGCCGAGCGGGCCGCGTAGGCGAGCATGAGATCCCTGGTGAGCGGGGCGAGTGAGGACCCGTCACCGGCGATGTGGTGCACGACCACCGCGAGCACCGCTTCGTCGCCACCGAGCTCGAACAACGCGACCCGCAACGGCACCTGGCCGCGCACGTCGAACCCCGACGAACCGAACTCGCGCATGGCGGCGGCGAGCTGCTCGGGCGCGATCGAGCACACCTCGAGCCGCGGCGTCGCCTCGGTGCCGGCCAGAATCTGCTGGATCGGCCCGTCGTCGGTCTCGGGGTAGATCGTGCGCAGGGTTTCGTGCCGGGCGACGAGGTCGGCCACGGCGGCGCGCAGGGCTTCGACCTCGATGGCACCGTGCAGCCGCACCGCCATCGGGATGTTGTAGGCGACCGATCCCGGGTCGAACTGATTGAGGAACCACATCCGCTGCTGGGCCAGCGACAGCGGAATCCGTGCGGGCCGCTCCCGGGCGGTCAGCGCGGGACGTGCACCCGCACCGGCGGATTCGGCGAGTCGCCGGGCCAGCGTTTCCACCGTCGACGCCTCGAACAGCAGCCGGACCGGAAACTCGGTGTCCAGCGCGGCGCCGAGGCGGGCGGCGACCTGGGTGGCCATCAGCGAGTTGCCGCCGAGGGCGAAGAAGTCGTCGTCGAGGCCGAGCTGTGTGTCGCCGAGGTCGAGCACCTGAACGAAGGTGCCTGCCACGATCTCCTCGACTGCCGTTGTGGGGGCCCGGAATTCGGCGTGTTCGAGGATCGGTGCGGGCAGCGCCCTTCGGTCGAGCTTGCCGACCGGGGTGAGCGGAATGGTGTCGAGTGCCATCAGCACGGTCGGCACCATGTGCGCGGGCAGGCTGCGCTCGGCGAAGGCGGTGAGCGCGGCGTGGTCGACGGTCGCGCCCGGGGCCGCGTGCACGTAGGACACCAGAATGGTGGCGCCGCTGTCGAGTTCGTGGCCGATGGTGGCGGCGAAGTCGAGGCTCTCGTGGGCCGAGAGCACCGCGTCTATCTCGCCGAGTTCGATGCGGAAACCACGGATCTTGACCTGGAAGTCGTTGCGGCCCACATAATCCAACGCGCCATCGGCGGTCCAGCGGACCAGATCACCGGTGCGGTAGAGGCGAGAACCGGCCGGGTCGAACGGATTCGCGACATAGCGAGAGGCGGTGAGGACGGGGCGGGCGTGGTAGCCGCGGGTCAGCTGGGCGCCGGTGATGTAGAGCTCGCCGGTGACGCCGGGCGGGACGGGGCCGAGCCGGTCGTCGAGGACGTATTCGGCGACCCCGTTGATCGGGCCGCCGATGGTCATCGGGTCGCCCGGTTTCAGCGGCACACTGATGTTGGTGACAATGGTCGTCTCGGTGGGCCCGTACACGTTGTGGAATTCGCGCAGGGTGCCATCGGCGAGGGGAATCGCCCAGCGCCGCGGCAGATCCGGCGCAACCGCCTCGCCGCCGACCGCCACCACCCGGAAGTCGTCGAGCCCGTCCGGGTCGATCGAGGCCAGCGCGGCCGGCGTGATGAACGCGTGGCTCACCCGTTCCCGCCGCAGCAGCGCGGCCAGATCGTCGCCGCCGTACACACTCGGGTCCACGATCACCATCGTGGCGCCCGCGCCGATCGCCAGCAGCAGCTCCAGCAGCGACGCGTCGAAGGACGGCGACGCGAAATGCAGCGTGCGCGAAGTGGATTCGACACCGTAATGCCGACGCTGCTCCTCGCTGAACCCCGCGAGCCCGGCCTGCGTCACCGCGACGCCCTTGGGCAGGCCGGTGGAGCCGGAGGTGTAGATGAGGTAGGCGAGATCCTCGGCCCGCACCGGACGAAGCCGGTCGGCGGAGGTGATCGCCTCGCCGGAGAGGCTGTCGAAAGGGTCCGCCTGGTCGGTGCCGTAGAGCCGGGCACCCGCAGGCCGAGCGCCGTTGTCGCGCGTGCCGCCGGTCGGCTCGGCGTCGAGTCGGAGCCATTGCACCTGGGCCGGAAGTCCGTCGGCGACGGCCGCGACGGTCAGTCCGAAGACCGCGCCGGAGTCGGTGACCATGTGCGCCACCCGATCCGGGGGGTAGTTCGGGTCGACGGGGACGAAGCCCGCACCGGTCTTGGTGACGGCCCAGACGGCGAGGACCGATTCGATGGAGCGCGGGATTCCGATGGCTACCAGGTCGCCCGCGCCGATGCCACGACCGATCAGGAAGCGGGCGATGCGGTTCGACCGCTCGTCGAGTTCGGCGTAGGTGAGGCTGCCGAGGGTGCGGGCGGCGTCGGCGAGGACGACCGCGAGACCGTCGGGGTTGGTCTCGACCGCGGTGGCCAGCAGCTGTGCCAACGCGGTGACGCGCGGGCGACGCGTACGAACCGGTCGGGTTCTTGCCGGTCGTGTCATAGCTGTTCCACCTCACCCATCACCGAAACTTTTTGTCCCGCAGCGGGGCCCCCGCACTGCGGGCGCCGCTCACGCCACCGGGGCGCGCAGATCTCCGAGTACCAGCACTGCCTCGGCCGCTCCCGGATTGCCCGGTGCGGCATCATCGGCGATCAGCGCCTGCAGATCACCGAGCTCGGCGGTATCGAGCGCCTCGATCCCCACCCGGTCACCGAACAAATGGGTTACCCACTCCTCGGCCAGTGACGCCGACAATCCGTTGGCTACCCCGATGTCCGCGACACCGGGCACCAGCACCATCGACGCGCCCGCGACGCCCGCGGCCACCGGCTCGACCAGCGCCGTGAAGCTGTCGACGGAGCCGTGGCCGAAGGTGCGGGCTTCGAAGGTCAGGTCGGTGTCGGCGCGCACCTGCGCACCCGCCGTGGCGAGTTCGTCGTAACTGCGGGTGCCGTCGGCGCCGACGAAGGCCGGGTCACCGCCGCGCAGAGCTCGGGTCCGGTCGGCGTAGGTGACCGGGCGAGCGGACTGTGTGGACAGTTCGGTCTTGATCGCCGGGTCGTCGAGCGAGATCCAGTCGACGCCGCGAGGTTCGCCGACGGTGATACTCAGTTTCGCGGCGGGTTCGGCGGGCGACTCGGTGCCGGTCACCGGGACCACGGCCGCGCCTGCCTTGAGGATCGCCCAGACCGCGACGGCCCAGTCGACGCCACGCGGAAGATCGACGGCCACACCGTCTCCCGGCCCGAAGCCGCGCCCGATCAGCAGCCGGGCCAGGCGGGCGGAGCGGGCGTCGAGCTGCTCGTAGGTCAGCGCGTCGTCGCCCCAGACGAGCGCGGGGCCCTCGGGGTCGTCCTCGGCGGCGGCGGTGAAAGCCTGCGCCAGAGTGGTGCCGCCCGACGGAGTGCTCGGCGCGGGCGCCTTGGCCGCGCCGGCGAGCAGCCGGGTGCGTTCGGACTCGTCGAGGATGTCGATGTCGCCGATCCGGATCTGCGGATCGGCGGCGACGGCGGTCAGGATGCGGGCGAAGCGGGCGCCGATGCTGCGCACGGTGGCCTCGTCGAACAGGTCGGTGGCGTAGTTGAACAGCGTCACCAGCTCGTCGGGATCACCGGCGGCGGTGAAGCGTGGTTCGACGTCCACCTGCAGGTCGAACTTGGCAGCGATCGCGGTGTCCAGCGCGTTCACGGTGAGGCCGGGCAGTTCGAGCGCGGCCGCCTCGTTGTTGCTGAAGGTGAGCGCCACCTGGAACAGCGGGCTCTGCGCACTGCCCCGTCCGGGCGCGACGACCTCGGCGACCCGCTCGAACGGCAGGTCGGCATTGGCGAACGCGCCGAGGTCGGTCTCCCGCGCCACGTCCACGGCCTCGTCGAAGGAACCGGCCGGATCGAGGGTGGTGCGCAGGGTCAGGGTGTTGACGAACATGCCGACCAGCTCGTCGAGCGCCCGCTCACCGCGCCCGGCGACGGCGGTGCCGATGGCGATGTCGGATGTGCCCGACAAGCGGCCGAGCAGCACGGCCAGCGCCGCGTGCACGACCATGAACAGCGACGACTTGTGCTCGCGTGCCAAGTGATTGAGGGCGGCGTGCACCTCGGCAGGCAACCGCAGCTCGGACGTGGCGCCGCGCAGGGTCGGTACCGAGGGCCGCGGGCGGTCCTGCGGCAGTTCCAGCAGCGGTGGCACGTCGGCCAGCTGGTTGCGCCAGTAGTCGAGCTGGGCGGCGGCCAGGGATTCGGGCTGCTCGTCGTCGCCGACGACCGCCCGCTGCCACAGCGCGAAGTCCGCGTACTGCACTTCCAGCGGCGTCCACGCCGGGCTCTGGTGCGCGGCACGAGCCACGTAAGCGGTCATCAGATCGCGGGCGAGCGGGGCCAAGGACGCGCCGTCGGCCGAAATATGGTGCACCACCACAACGAGCAGCCACTCGGCCGAAGTCCCGTCGGTGAGCAATCGCGCACGCAGCGCAACCTCACGCGTCACATCGAAACCGGCACCGGCCAATTCGCCCGCACGAGTGAGGACATCGGTGGTCGTCTCGACCTGGAGCCCCTCGGGCAGCACATCGGCCACGGAGAGAATCTCCTGGAAAGCCCTGCCGTCGGACACCGGGAAGAAGGTGCGCAGCGACTCGTGTCTGCCGAGCACGTCGGTGACCGCGGCGCCGAGGGCGGCGATGTCGAGCTCACCGGTGAGGCGGATCGCGAAGGGGATGTTGTAGGAGCCCGAGGCGGGGTCGACCTGGTTGACCACCCACATGCGCTGCTGAGCCAGCGACAGCGGAATGCGCTGTGGCCGTTCGGCGGCGACCAGCGGCGGTCGGGCAGCGGCACCGCTCGCCGCACCGACGCGCGCGGCCAGGGCCGACACGGTGGGCGTCTCGAACAGGTCGCGGATGGCGAGGTGGGCGTCGAGCGCCTCGTTGATGCGGGCGATCGCCCGGGTGGCGAGCAGCGAGTTGCCGCCGAGCGCGAAGTAGTCGTCGTCGGCGCCGACGCGGGCCATGCCGAGCAGTTCCGCGAAGACCCCGGCGACGATCTCCTCGGCGGGGCTGACAGGAGCGCGGAATTCGCCCGCGGTGAACGCGGGGGCGGGCAGCGCCTTGCGGTCGAGCTTGCCGCTCGGATTCAGCGGGAAGCCGTCCAGCACCGTGACGACGGTCGGAACCATGTAGGTGGGCAGCGAGTCCGCCACGGCCGTACGCAGCGCCGCGGGGTCGGGCTCCTCGCCGGGCCGCGCCACCACATACGCCACCAGGTGCTGGCCGGACGCGGTGTCGAGTACCAGGGCCACAGCCTGGCTGATCGCCTCCTGGGCGAGCAGGGCGGTCTCGATCTCACCGAGCTCGATGCGCTGACCGCGGAACTTCACCTGGAAGTCGGTGCGGCCCAGGTATTCCAGCGCGGGCTCGGCCGAGGATCCACCCCAGCGGACGAGGTCGCCGGAGCGGTACATCCGCGCGCCGGGCTCGAAGGGGTTGGCCACGAACCGATCCGCGGTCAGACCGGGACGGGCGACATAGCCGCGCGCGAGCTGGTCACCGGCGAGGTACAGCTCGCCGACCACTCCGGCAGGCACCGCGCGCAGGCGTGAATCCAGCACGTAGACACGGGTATTCCACTCCGGCACGCCCATCGGCACCGATCCGCGATCGGAATCGCTTGCGGGCCATCGCGTCACGGTGACAGCAGCCTCGGTGGGCCCGTACAGATTGTGCACCCCGGCCGTGGACACGCGGGCCACGTCGGCCACGGTCTCGGTGGGCAGCGCCTCACCGGCGGCGAACACCGCCCGCAGGCTCGGAATCGAACCGGCGGTGGTGTGCGCGGCGAAGACCGACAGCATCGACGGCACGAAGTCGGTGAGCGTCACGCCCTGTGCCGCGATCGTTTCGGCGAGGTACAGCGGGTCGCGATGTCCGTCGTGGGTCGACACGACCAGCTTCGCGCCGGTCCGCAGCGGCAGGAAGTAACCCCACAGCGACACGTCGAACGTGGCGGGCGTCTTCTGCAGATACACATCCGACGGGCCGATCCCGTACTCGGCGCCCATGTAGACCATCTGGTTGACGATCGCCGCGTGCGACACCGCCACACCCTTGGGACGCCCGGTGGAACCGGAGGTGAAGATGACATAGGCCGGGTTCTCGGGCCGGACCGGCCGAGCCGGCTCGACAGGCGCGCCCGAGAACTCTTCGAGCGCAACGGAATCCACCAGGATCACCGGCACACCCGCGGGCACCTCGATCGCGTCCGCGGTGGTGCTCAGCACAGCGGCGGGCGCGGCGGTCTCGAGAATGTGGGCGATGCGATCGGCCGGATGGTCCGGGTCGATCGGCACATACGCACCGCCTGCGGTCACGATCGCGTACATCCCGACCACCAGATCGAGCGAGCGCCGAACCGCGAGGCCGACCAGGGATTCGGGACCGACGCCGTGGGTCACCAGCAGCCGGGCGAGCCGGTTGACCCGCTCGTCGAACTCCCGATAGGTCAGCTCGGCGCCCTCGTACGCGACAGCGACAGCATCGGGGTGCTCGGCCACCGCACGTCGATAGCCGTCGAGCAACAGTTCCGGCGCGAGGTCGCGGCGAGTGTCGTTCCACTGCACCAGGATCCGGTCCAGCTCGGCGGGCTCCAGAAGCTCGATCGCACCGAGCGGCGCGGCGGGCGCGGCGACGATCGCGGCCAGCAACCGCTGGAATCGATCGGCGAACCCGGCGACGGTCTCGGCGTCGAACAGATCGGTGGCGTAGGTGAGCCCGACCGCGATGCCGTGCGGCGCACCGTGGCGATCGGTGTCCTCCACCATCTCGAACTGCAGGTCGAACTTGGCGAACGGAATGGTCATCTCGACGCCCGCGACGGTCAGACCGGGCAGTTCCAGTGCCGTGCGCGCCATGTTCTGGAAGGCGAGCATCACCTGGAACAGCGGGTGCCGCGCGGTCGAACGGGCCGGGTCGAGCAGCTCGACCAATCGCTCGAACGGCACATCGGCGTGACCGAAGGCCGCGACGTCGACCGCGCGGGTCGAGGCGAGCAGCTCTTCGAAGCTGCCCGCCGGGTCGACCTCGGTGCGCAGCACCAGGGTGTTGACGAACATGCCGATCAGGTCGTCGAGGGCGGCGTCACCACGACCCGCGACGGGGGTGCCGATGGCGATGTCGGTGCTGCCCGACAGCCGGGCCAGCAGCGCCGACAGCGCGGCGTGCACCACCATGAACAACGTCGAATTATGGGCGCGCGCGATCTGATCCAACCCGGCGTGCACCTCGGCCGGGATGCGGAAGTCCAGGCTCGCACCACGGTAGGAGGCGGTGGCGGGCCGCGGCCGGTCGGTGGGCAGCTCGAGCTGGTCGGGCACACCGGCGAGCTGGGTGCGCCAGAAGTCGATCTGCTGGGTCAGGATCGACTCCGGGTCGTCCTCGGTCCCGAGCACGGCCCGCTGCCAGAGCGTGAAATCGGCGTACTGGACGGCCAATTCGGGCCAGCCCGGCGCGTTACCCGCGCGGCGCTGAACGTAGGCGGTCATCAGGTCGCGGGTGAGCGGGCCCATCGACACACCGTCACCGGCGATGTGGTGCATCACGCAGACCAGCACGTGCTCGGTCGCGCTCAGTCGCAGCAGCCGCAGGCGCAGCGGCGGAGCGACGGTGACATCGAAGCCCGCGCTGACGGTCTCGGTGACCAGGGCGGCGATCGCGTCCTCGTCTGCCTCGTCGGCCGCCAGAGCGGGCACGGCGCGCGGGTCCGACAGCGGCAGCACCAGCTGTGTGCCGACCCCGTCGACCGGCGGATACATCGTGCGCAGCACCTCGTGGCGGGCCACCAGGTCGGTAACCGCGACACGCAATGCGTCGACATCGAGCGCGCCCGACAGGCGCACCGCGATCGGCATGTTGTTCACCGCGCTGGCCGGATCGAACTGGTTGAGGAACCACATCCGCTGCTGGGCGAACGACAGCGGAATCGAGTCGGGGCGCTGCTGCGCGACCAGCTCGTGGCCGGAACCGGTGCCGATATGACGTTCGACGCGTTCGGCCAGCCCCGAGACCGTGCTGACCTCGAACAGCACCTGCACCGGAATCCGGGTGTCGAGCGCGGCGCCGAGGCGCGTGGCGGCCTGCGCGGCCAGCAGCGAGTTGCCGCCGAGCTCGAAGAAGTCGTCGTCGGCACCGACCCGGATCTCGTCCGGCGCACCGGCGGTCAGCAGATCGGCGAAGATGTCGGCCACCACCTGCTGCACCGGAGTCACCGGCGCGCGGAACTCGCGCACCGCGAAAACAGGCTCGGGCAACGCTTTTCGGTCCAGCTTGCCCACCGGCGTCAGCGGGATCCGGTCCAGCACCATGATCGCGGCCGGAATCATGTAGCCGGGCAACGATTCCGCGAGGAACGCGTCGAGCGTGGTCACCTCGAGCGTCGCGCCGGAGCGGGGCATCACATACGACACCAGCGCTGTCACACCGGAAGGCAGAGTCTTGCCGAGAGTCGCCGCGAAGTCGATGTCGGGATGCGCGGTGAGCGCGTTGTCGATCTCACCGAGCTCGATCCGGAAACCGCGGATCTTCACCTGGAAGTCCGAGCGCCCCATGTACTCGATAACGCCGTCGCCGGATTCGCTGCGCCGCACCAGGTCTCCGGTGCGGTACAGGCGCGCGTTCGCGTCACCGGACTCGGCGCCGAACGGGCTGGCGACGAAACGTTCCGCGGTCAGCGCGGGGCGGTTCAGGTAACCCTGTGCCAGCGCGGGACCCGACAGATACAGCTCGCCGATCACACCCGCGGGCACCGGCCGCAGCCGCGAATCCAGCACGAACGCACCGACACCGGCGATCGCGGCACCGATCGTCACCGGCGCGGCCGGATCCATCGGCGCGGTGCTGGTGGCCAGGATGGTGGCCTCGGTGGGGCCGTAGCCGTTGTAGAACTCACGCTCGCCCACGGCCCAGCGACCGACCAGTTCCGGACCGAACTTGTCACCGGCGACGACCACCACGCGCAGGTCGTCCAGGTCCGCCGGATCCACCGATTCCAGCGCGCCCGGGGTGATGAGCATGTGCGAAACCTGTTCGCGGCGCAGCAGATCCGCGAGCTCGAAACCACCGAACACACCGGGCGGCGCGATCACCAGGGTGGCGCCCGCGGAGAAGGTGAGCAGCAGTTCGAGCACCGACACGTCGAAGTTCGGCGAACATACGTGCAGCACGCGCGAGTCGGCGGCGACGCGGTAGTGCGCGCGCTCGGCGGCGACCAGACCGGCCAGACCGGTGTGGGTCACCACGACGCCCTTGGGCTTGCCGGTGGAACCCGAGGTGTAGATCACGTAGGCCGGGTGCCGCTCGTCGAGGGTGCGGATCCGGTCGGTGTAGGAGATCGGGTGCGCGGGCTGGGCCGCGATCGTGGTGGCCGTCTCGGCGTCGTCGAGCTCGAGCCAGGTCAGCGCCGTACCGAGCACGTCGCGATGCGCGGCGGTGGTGAGCCCGAGCACCGCGCCGGAGTCGGACACGATGTGCGCGATGCGGTCGGCCGGGTAGTTCGGGTCCACCGGAACGTAGGCGGCGCCGGTCTTGGCGATGGCCCACACCGCGAGCACGGAGTCGATCGACCGGGCGATGCCGATGGCGACGACGTCGCCGGGGCCGATCCCGCGAGCGATGAGCGCGCGGGCCAGCTGCGAGGACTGCTGATCGAACTCGGAATAGCTGAGCTGACGCTGGTCGGCCGGGTCACCGGACGGGTTGAACCGGACCGCGACCCGATCGGCGGCCGATTCGACCGCTCCCGTCAGCAACTGCCCGAATGTCGGACTGCTCGACCGGCGACGGCGATTACCGCGGGCAGAACGACGGGCAGTTTCCATTCGAGTTCATTCACCTCTCATCGCGTCTGCACGTGCGGCTGCCCCGCATCGCGCAGATCGAGTCATCATATAGACCGGTCGCATAATGTCCGAGTCAGCGTGCCCCCGGTGCTCGGGGCCCAGAGGACTATCGGCACGGCCCCGGAACGTGTTGCCCCCACCAACGGCAAAGTGACGGGGTTCATAAGAACCACCGTCACTCGCTAACGCTGTCAAGCACACCGCGTACCCCGACCCTTAGGGAGGGGCGCCGCGTAGCGGCGGTTCGCGGCCGTCCCGTCGATCAGGTGCCGTTGCGTAGGCGACGAAGGAGCAAGCAACGGTGCCTGATCGTGCAATTGGTCATAGGCGCCCGCCACCACCGCCCGGC
>NZ_JBSFTG010000010.1:0-220337 GCF_053590715.1 Nocardia sp. NPDC003183 | reverse complement strand
GGTCAGGCGCCGGGGCGTAGGCGACGAAGGAGCAAGCCCCGGTGCCTGACCGGCGGCCCCTCAGGGCCGCGGACACGCGCGCGCCAGCGCGCCAAAAACACAGCGTCAAACCGTCCTGGGACTACCGAACCCAGGTCATCCCAGGAGGTCAACGATGACAAACACCCACTCCACCAACGGCGCCCGCGCCCACGCACGCGCCCAAGCCGCAGCAGCGACCATCACCACCCCCGACACACCCCCCGACATAGATCCCACAAAAATCGTGGCCGCACAACGCATCCCCCCAGGCGGCTACGCGAATATCGTGCTCGGCAGAGGCACCCGAGTGCGCCTCAGCGACCCCACCGGCACCACCTGCGCCCACCTGTTCCTACTACGGACCGAATCCCCCTGGGAGCGGCTGAATGTCGCCGACACCGTGAAAGTCCCGTGGCAGGCCTACCTCAGCGCAGGCCATCCGCTGCTCTCCGACCAAGGCCGGGTCCTGGCCACCGTCCTCGCCGACTCCGACGGCCACCACGACACCCTCTGTGGCCCCACTACCGAGGGCCGCCACCAACTCCACCTGGCAGGTGCCAAACAAGGCCTGGAGCCGCGCGATATCGGCCCCTCGATCGCCGTGTTCCGCGGAGCCGTGGTCGCGGTGGACGGCGCGATCGAGCCCACCGGCAACGGCCCGGCGGGCGCCACCCTCGACCTCATCGTCCACCTCCCCCTGACCCTCCTGGTCGCCAACGCCCCGCACCCCCTCGACGACCGCCCCACCGGCGACCTCGACCTTCTCGCCTGGTCCTCCCCCGCGGATCTGGACACCCGCAACGACGACCCCGAATACCGCCGGGCCGTGGAGAACACCGAAGCCGCATGGACGGCCGCACTGAACACGGAGGTTCCGGCATGACCGCCACCCGCACCGTCGTCCTCGACGAGACCGTCCCCGCCCGGGCGCCGTGGTCGGCCGTCGTCCGCGCGGGCGACCACCTCGACATCATCGACCTGCACGGCAATCAGGCCGTCGACTGCCTGCTCTACTCCGCCGCCGATCGCACCGACCGCTACAGCGCCCAGGCCACCATCGCCGCCCAGCGCAACATCTTCCTCACCACCGGCAGCGTCCTGCGGACCGAAGGCGGCACCCCGCTGATGACGGTGGTCGCCGACGAGGTCGGCAATCACGACACCATCGCCGGCGCCTGCTCCCAGGAATCCAACACGCTGCGCTACGGTCACCACACCCGCCACCAGCACGCGTGCGTGGAGAACTTCCTGACCGCCGCTCTCGAATGGGGCCTCGGCAAACGCGACCTGGTCTCCAACATCAACTGGTTCATGAACGTCCCCGTCGAACCCGACGGCACGCTCGGCATCGTCGACGGCCTGTCCGCCCCCGGCAAGAAGCTCACCCTCCGGGCCGAGATCGACACTCTGGTCCTGGTTTCCAACTGCCCCCAGATCAACAACCCCTGCAACGGTTTCGACCCCACCCCGGTCCGCATGGTGGTGACCCGATGAGCCTCACCGACACCCCCATCGATCCCGCTGCCGACCTGGCCCCGACGAAGCTCCCCGCGCCCAGTGGTGTCATCGACTCGACCACGAAGCAGGCGGTCGGCCCGGCCGAGTCGCGCGCCGCGAGCACGGTCGACCCGACAGGCACCAGTGCGACCGAGCCGACTTCGGACACCCCGGCGGCGCCGGCGCCCAGTCGGCGGCGCCTCGATGTCGTCCGTCCCGGAATGCAGACCACCGTGCAGGACTGGCCGGGACGAATCGGGTACTGGCACATCGGAGTTCCGCCGTCGGGGCCGATGGATGACCTGTCGTTCCGCCTGGGCAATCGCGTGCTCGGCAACCTCGAGGGCGCGGCCGGGCTGGAGTGCACGCTGGGCGGACCGGCGTTGCGGTTCGCCGAGCCGACGTGGGTGTGCGTGACCGGCGCGGTCGCCGATGTCCGGGTGGACGGCGTCCCGGTCGAGCAGTGGCGGACCGTCGAGGTCCCGGCGGGCGGCGTGCTCGATGTCGGCGCGATCCGGGGCCCCGGCATGCGCACCTACATCCTGATCGCGGGCGGTATCGATGTCGACGAGTTCCTCGGCAGTGCCGCGACATTCACTCTCGGCAAGTTCGGTGGCGGAACGGGTGCCGCGTTGCGCGCCGACGATTCGCTCACGCTCGGCGCGCCGTCGACCCGCCGCGCCCCCGCCGTCCCGATGGCCGACCAGCCCGCCTTCGCGCATCGTTGGGAACTCGCCGTCACCGAGGGCCCCCACGGCGCACCGGAGTTCTTCACCCGCTACGACTTCGACACCATCATCGGAACCGACTACGAAGTCCACTTCAACTCCGATCGCACCGGCGTCCGCCTCATCGGCCCGAAGCCCGAGTGGGCCCGCACCGACGGCGGCGAAGCGGGTTTGCATCCGTCGAACATCCACGACAACGCGTACACCGTCGGCGCCCTCGACTTCACCGGCGATACTCCGATCCTGCTCGGCCCGGACGGCCCCAGCCTGGGTGGATTCGTCTGCCCGGTCACCGTCGTCGCCGCCGATCGCTGGAAACTCGGCCAACTCACGCCGGGCGACAGGGTCCGTTTCGTCCCCATCCGTTCCGAACACGCCGCCCCCGCGGCGGAACTCGGCGCTCGTCGACGCGCTTGCTTCGGCACCGTCCTTTCGGCAGGTCGCGACGGCGACGACGGCATCCTGCGCCGCACCGAAGTCGACGACGAGACCGGCGTGACCTACCGCCGCCAAGGCGACGACGGCGTGCTCGTCGAATACGGCACGCTCACCCTGGATCTCGGACTTCGGGCCCGCGTCCACGCCCTGCACCAGCACCTCATCGCGATCGGGTTGCGTGGCGTCATCGAGCTCACCCCGGGGATTCGCTCACTCCAGATCAGGGTCGACCCCGCTGTCCTGCCGATCCCCCGCCTGCTAGACCTCCTCGCCGAAGCCGAGGCGCAGCTGCCGAATTCCGATCAGCTGGTCGTCCCGAGTCGCACGGTCCATCTCCCGCTGTCCTGGGACGACCCCTCCACCAGGGAAGCGATCACCCGCTACATGCACGGCGTGCGCGCCGACGCCCCCTGGTGCCCGTGGAACATCGAGTTCATCCGACGCATGAACGGCCTGCCTTCCGTCGAGGATGTCTACAAGACGGTCTTCGATGCCGAATACCTGGTCCTCGGCTTGGGCGATGTCTACCTCGGCGCCCCCGTGGCCACCCCGACCGACCCCCGCCACCGCCTCGTCACCACCAAATACAACCCGGCCCGCACCTGGACCCCGGAGAACGCGGTCGGCATCGGCGGCGCCTACCTGTGCATCTACGGCATGGAAGGCCCGGGCGGCTACCAATTCGTGGGGCGCACCACCCAGGTCTGGAACCACCGGGCACGTCCGACCGGCACTGCGGGCCCCGGCGTCGACCGCTTTTCCACCGACCCCGAAACCCCCTGGCTTCTGCGTTATTTCGACCGCATCCGCTGGCACCCGGTCGAGGCGGACGAGCTACTCGACCTTCGCGCGGATTTCGCGGCGGGCAAGGTGGACATCACCACCGAGAACGGCGACTTCCGCCTGGCCGACTATCGCACGTTCCTGGCGGACAACGCCGACTCCATCACCGACTTCCGCACCCTGCAGGCGGGAGCCTTCGCCGAGGAACGCCAATCCTGGCGCACCGCGGGAGAACTCACCGACTGAGCGACGTCAGGCAATGAGAACAGTTTTCCCCGACGCGTGCCCTTGCTCGAACGCGGCCATGGCAAGGGCCGTGTCGGACAAGGGGAACCGCCGCTCGATCACCGGCCGCAACTTTCCGGAGACGGCCAATTCGGCCAGGTATCGCAGGTCGGCGGTGGCGGGTCGCATGAGCAGTGCCTTCAGGGTCTGTCGCGCGAACAGGTCGGTGAGTGCCACCTGACCGAGCCATCGGATCGGGCCGAACCAATTGTTGCCCGGCGCGGCGGCGGAGGAGATGAACACACCGTCCACGGTCAGCACGCGACGGATTTCGCGCAGTTCACGGTTGCCCGCAAGGTCGAAGATCACGTCATAAGGCACGTCTGTCACAGTGAAATCGTCTGTGGTGTAATCGATTACGACATCGGCACCGATATCGCGCACCATGTCGACATGCCGGGTGCTACACACCGCCGTCACATGCGCGCCGAGCACCTTCGCGATCTGCACCGCGAAACTGCCCACCCCACCGGACGCACCGTTCACGAGCACCCGATGCCCCGGCCCGACCTTGCCGATGTCGCGCAGCCCCTGCAAGGCCGTCATTCCCGAATCCGGTATCGCCGCGGCGTCTTCCAGGCTCAACCCAGCGGGGACAGCGGCGAACGAACCCGCGTCCGCGCACACGTACTGGGCGAACCCGCCGCTGGGGACCGCACCGAAAACCTGATCGCCCACCCGGAATTCAGCGACCGAGGCACCCACCGCGACGACCTCGCCCGCCGAGTTCTGCCCGATCATCCGACGCTTGGGCCTGCGCAACCCGAACCCGAGCCGCAGCAGGTACGGCGTCCCGGTGAGCAGATGCAGGTCCCCGCTGCACAGCGACGCCGCCCGCACCCGGACCACCACTTCCCGGTCCCCCGGCGTCGGCCTCGGCACGATCTCGGTCCGCAACACTTCACCCCCGCCGTATCGGGGCGCGATCCAGGCGGTCATCGAGGCGGTATCGACATCGGTCATGAGAACTGTCCCTCATCTCGCACTTACAGCGTAAGTCTCTGAGACGAAACGGTACGCTTACGCCGTAAGTAGGTCAAGGAGAGGACACCCATGCCGACGCGCACCCCACTCACCAGGGAACGCGTCCTACGCGCCGCCATCGACCTCGCCGACCAGCAGGGCCTGGCCGCCCTGTCGATGCGCAACCTCGCCAAGACCGTCGGCGTGGAGGCGATGTCGCTGTACAACCACGTCGCCAACAAGGACGACCTCTACGACGGCATCATCGACCTGGTGGTCGCGGAGATCTACGTCCCCCGTGCGGGCGGCGACTGGCAGGCCGAACTCCGCCGCCGCGCCGCCTCTGCCCACGAGGTCCTGCTGAGCCACCGCTGGGCCACCGGCCTGATCGGCTCCCGCATCAACGTCGGCCCCGCCATGCTGCGCTACGTCGACGCCACCCTCGGCTGCCTGATCACCGCGGGCTTCACCTACGAACAGGCCGACCGGGCCTGGAATGCCCTGGACAGCCACATCTACGGCTTCACCGTCCAGGCCATCAACTTCCCTCTCGACCCCTCCGAATACGCTTCGGCGGCACAACAATTCCTTCCGCTCGTTCCCGCCGAAACCCATCCCCACATGCACGCGCTGGCCGCGCGCGTCATCGCCGGAACCCACTCCGGCGCGGCTGATTTCACCTTCGGCCTCGAGCTACTTCTCGAGGGGTTGGCCGGTCTGCTCCCCCGCTGACAACGGCGTGGTGATCAGATACAGATCTCCACGCTGCCCAACGGGAAGCACAATGCCACCGATCCGACTTCCGATGCTGTGGGAGGCGCGGGCACGGCAGCCGAGGCCGCGGGAGCGGCGACAGCGCCAAGAGCCAGAACGATGGCGGCAGCGGCGGCCGCCTTGCTGATCTTCGCGGACATGGGGAGTCCTTTCTCTCGGGTGAACTCGGTTGGTTGGTTCCTAGCTGCGCGCTCCCTCAGTCTTCGCTGTGACGAGGGCAAACTCCAGGCAAGAAAGCATTACGTCAGACGCAGTGGCATCGCGGAACTGTCACTTCCGGGCCTCGACGGTTCGCCCGCGAAACGTCCCCTGCCGCGGAAGCCGGCGGTTTTCCCGGCGTGATACCGCGAAAACGAATGTTACCGACCCGTGACCTTCGTGCCACCGAATACACCGTTCCGGAATGTGGCCAGAGGTTGTCCACCGATCGGTGGACACGAAGTTCGACCGGTCGATGCTGTCTACGGCACCGGCCACCCGAGCAGCATCGACGACATGCGAAATCGCTTGGTATTGATCGCCGTTGCCAGCGCGCGCCATCCGTGGCGGGCCATTGTGGGCTGGTTCGTCTTCGTGGCGTTGTGCGTCGGAATCGGGGTCGGCATCGGCGGGAAACCCGCAGCCACCGAGGACTTCTGGATCGGCGAGGCGGGCCGCGGTGAGGCGCTCGCGACCTCGGGCGGATTGCAGCAGGCGCCGATGGAACGGGTGCTGATCACCGGCGGCGGAACTGCCGCGCACAACGCCGCTCAGGATGTCATCGACCGAATGCTGACACTGCCCGAGGTCAGATCCGTTGATGCTGCGGTGTATTCACCGGATGGGACGGTGCTGCGCGTCGACGTGACCATGGCGGGCGCCGAACTCGATGCCAAGAAGCACGTGGCCGCGCTGCGTGCGCAAACCGATCAGGTACAGCGGGCATACCCGGACCTACAGGTCGAGCAGACCGGCGGTCCCTCCATCAGCAGCGGCGTCGAAGTCTTGCGCGGGCGCGATCTGGCGAGAACCGAGATGATCGCGCTGCCGATCACCCTGCTCACCCTGCTCGTCGTGTTCCGTTCGGCGGCAATGGCTTTGGTGCCGTTGTTGCTGGCGACATCGTCGATCGTCGCGGCGATCGGGCTGTCGCTGCCCGCCTCCCACCTGTTCCCCGACAACGGTGTCGGCACGAACATCATCCTGCTGATCGGGATGGCGGTCGGCGTCGACTACACCCTGTTCTATCTGAAGCGGGCGCGCGAGGAGCGGGCCCGCGCGGGCGGCGCGCTCAGTTCACGGGCGCTGGTGGAACTGGCCGCGGCGACCTCCGGGCGCGCGGTGGTGGTTTCCGGGATCGCCGTCGCGGTCTCCAGCGCGACGATGTATCTGGCCGACGACGTGGTCTTCTCCTCGATCGCGACCGCCGCGATTCTGGTCACCCTGGTCGCGGTGGCCAGCTCGCTCACCGCACTGCCCGCCCTGCTGACAGTGCTAGCCGATCGAGCCGAGCGGCGTGCGGCCCGTAAGCCCTCGGCACCGGAGCGAGAGAGCACCGGCCGACTCACCGGTTCCCTGCTGCGACTGACCGCCGCACGCCCGGTAGCCGCACTGACCGTCGCGGTGCTGGCCATGCTCACGCTCACCGTGCCACTGCTCGGCCTCGACCTCACCGACATGGGCCGCGAGACCCACCCCCGCTCCATCCCCGCCATGCAAACGTTCGATCGGCTCACTACCGCGTTCCCCCAGCTGAAGTCGATGCACCAGGTCGTGGTGGCGGCCGAGCCGCAGCGAGCCGACGAGGTCACCGACGCGCTGCGCGCACTGGCCCGACGAGCCGAGTCCGATCCCGCCCTCGCGGGCGAAGCCGAACTGCGCACCTCCCCCGACGGCCGGGTCAGCCTGCTGGAACTGCCGGTCCAGCACCACGTCAGCGACGATGCGGCCCAACAGTCCCTCGAACGCCTGCGCACGGACTACCTACCGGCAACCGTCGGCACCCTCTCCGGCGTGGACTACGCGGTGACCGGTGATGTCGCTCGCTATGCCGACTACCCGCGCCACCAGGAGCAGAAGCTGCCCCTGATCATCGCGACGTTGCTGCTGGTGACGTTCGTCCTGACCGTCGTGACGTTCCGCTCCGTGGTCCTCGGATCGATCGGTGTCGTGCTGAATCTGCTCTCGGCGGGCGCATCGCTGGGCCTGTTGACCGCGGTCTTCCAGAACACCTGGGCCGAGGGCCTGCTCGACTTCCATTCGACCGGCTCGATCGGCTCCCGAGTCCCCCTGCTGCTGTTGGTGATCCTGTTCGGACTGTCGATGGACTACCAGATTTTCGTGCTCAGCCGCATCAGCGAGCTCGCACGCGCCGGGGTGCCGACCCGCCGGGCCGTACTCGACGGCGTCGGCGGTTCGGCGAGCGCGGTGACCAGCGCCGCGTTCGTCATGGTCACAGTGTTCGCGAGCTTCGTTCCGCTGCACATCATGGAGATGAAGCAGATGGGCTTCGCCCTCGCGGCCGCGGTCCTGCTCGACGCGTTCGTGATCCGGATCGTGATCCTGCCCGCGATGTTGCTGCTGCTGGGTGATCGCACCTGGTGGCCCGCCCGCCCCGCCCGCACCGCCGAGCCGGTGAAAGTAGGCTGAGCGAAATGGAGGAGAGGCCGACCCGGATGCGGATTCTGCGCCGGTGGTACGCCGGATGCTGGGTGCTGTTCGGCCTCGGCCCGCCCGTGATCGCCGTGCACGATCGCACCGATATGACGAAGTACTCGACGTGGATCCTGATCACGGCGCTGGCCGCGAGTTATCTGGCGCTGACGACCTTTCCGCGTCACCGCGTCGTCGGCACCACCGGCTTTCTGTGCCTGCTGGTCGCCGTCCTCGGCATGACAGCGATCTTGCTCGAGGGCGGTGCGGCCTTCTTCATCGTCTCCATTCCGCTGTTCTGGATCTACACTCCGACACCGCGCCGCGCGGTCGGTTACCTCAGCGCGGCGGCGGTAGCCACCCTCATCGGGAATCTCACCGGACCGATCTTCTCCCCCGGCAATGCCACCTTCACCCTGCTCGGATACGCGGGCGGCGTCCTGCTCGGGCTGTGGATGGACCAGGTGATCAGGCAGGGCGCGGAACGTACTCGCGCCCTCGGCGCCGAGCTGGAACGCACCCAATCGGATCTGGCCGCCGCCCACCAGCGGCAGGGCGCGGCCGAGGAACGCGAACGGATCGCCCGCGAAATCCACGACACGCTCGCCCAGGGCTTCGCTTCCATCGTCGTGCTGGCCGAGGCGGCCCGCGACGGCATCGGCACCGATCCGGCGGCCACCGCCAAACAGCTGTTGTCGATCGAGCGCACCGCCCGCGAGAATCTCACCGAGGCAAGGGTGCTGGTCGGCGGAACTCCCGCGGACAGCACCGGGATCGCCCAGACGCTGCGCCGGGTCCTCGATAGCTTCGTCGAAGACACCGGGCTGACCGTGCACGCCGAACTGGCGGACATCGTCTGCGACCAACCCACCAGAATCGGCCTGCTGCGCTGCACGCAGGAGTCACTGGCCAACGTGAGCAAGCACGCGAAGGCGAGCACTGTGAGCGTGGTTCTCTCCCACACCGATGCCGGACCGGAACTCGAGATCACCGATGACGGAATCGGTTTCGCACCGCACGAGGCTCGCGGATTCGGCCTGAACGGGATGCGTAACCGGCTGGCCGAACTCGGTGGCGAATTCGCCGTCACCAGCTCGCCCGGCGAGGGCACCAGGATCTTCGCCCTTCTCCCCGCGACCGGACCGACGTGACCGAGCCCCTGCGCCTGATCCTCGCCGACGATCACCTCGTGATGCGGGCGGGTCTCGTCGCGCTGTTACAGGCCGAACCGTCCATCCGGATCGTCGGCGAGGCGGCCGACGGCGCGGAAGCCATCGATCTCGCCGAACGGCTGTGCCCCGATGTTGCGCTGCTCGATCTACGAATGCCGGTTCTGGACGGCGTCGCCGCGACCCGCGACATCGTGCGCCGCACCGGAACCCGCGTCCTGATCCTCACCACCTACGACACCGATGCCGAGATCGAACGCGCCATCGAAGCGGGCGCCATCGGCTACCTCCTCAAGGACACCACCCGCGATCAACTCGTCGACGCCATCCACGCCGCCGCCCGCGGCCAGACCGTCCTGGCGCCCCGGGTCGCCGAACGCCTGGTCGCCCGCATCCGCCGCCCCGAGCCGGTCACCCTGACACCGCGAGAAATCGACGTCCTGCGCGCGGTCGCCGACGGCCTGTCCAACCCCGAGATCGGCCGGCGCCTCGTCATCGCCGAAGCCACCGTCAAAACCCATCTCCTGCGCGTCTTCGCCAAACTCGACGTCAACGACCGCACCCACGCGGTCATCGTCGCGATGAAGCAGGGCCTGTTCACCACCGGCGAGTGACCGACTCCGGCAGCCGATCAACCGGGTACCAGGTCCGCGCTCCTGCGCACGGCACCGGGGAACTGACCGTCCGATTGCGGCGCGACCTCCATCACCGCTTCCGCCACGGCGAGGCAGGCACCGAGCCGCGGCAGTCGGCGCAATCCCGAATCCCCTTGCAGCAGGAGCCGAACCGCGGCCCATGGCAGGTTCACATCAGCGAACGAGGTGTGGAACAGGCCCGCCGAGGGGCGTGGATTCGCCTCGAGCAGCACCGGTTCGCCACCGCGATAACGCAATTGAACATTCGTCAGATAGGCCAATTCGAAATGCCGTACGAGCCGGCGCGCGATGTCGACCAGCGCGGGATCGTCGAGCAGGATGCGGAAACGCCCCTGCTTGGCCCGCGGAATACCCATCAGCAGTTCGCCTCCCGACGCGGAGAGGCAGTCGATGCTGATCTCCGGTCCTTCGAGGAACGGCATCACGAGCAGCGGCGGCACCGCTTCGCCCTCTTCCGCCGCCCGCCGCATCGCCCCCGCGACCGCCTCGACCGAGGCCACCGGCCGGGGCGCGACCCGCAGGTTCGCCATGGTCAGCGGGCGGTCGTCGAGGATGCGGAAGCCGAACGCCGAGTACTCACCGCTGGGCTTGATACACAGCGTCTCCCCGGTGAGCGAAAGCTCGTCGACAGCCGCGTAGAACTCATCGACGTCGGCCGCCTCGCGCCACGGCGGTACGGGAATCCCCGCGGCACCGGCTATCTCGTAGGTGAGAACCTTGCTGGTCAGCGCCGTCACCGCGGACAGCGGCGAACACATCAGACTGGTACCGACCGCGGCGAAGTCCGCCGCGCGGCCCGCCAGTGCGTCGAGCCGTCGCGGCGGAATGAGCACGTCGATGCGATGCGTCCGACAGAAATCGAGCGCGAACTGCGCATACTCCTCGTTGCTGACATACCGAGGTTCGATCGCCGACACATCACACGCCGAGAGAGCTGCCGCACTCGGATCCACATTGCTGGCGAAAACAGTGACCTCGACCCCATCAGGGTTCTCCCGTAGCAACCGCATGACCTGAACGCTGGCCGCACCCGCACTGCTCAGCCAAATCCGAAGCGTTATGGCAACCGCTCCCTTCCTTTTTCCCGAAGCGAACCCGGACCTTATCCCGGTTCTGCTTCGAGCACATTTCGGAAAGAAGGACCCCACGTCACATCGGGGGGAACTACATCACAGGCCGTACTTGCGGACGAATTCCTCGGTGAGGTCGATCGCCGGGAGTCCGAGATCGGTGGCTTGGGTGTTGGCCGGGGTTTCCTCGATCCACTCCGCGGGAGCGGGCGGAAGCTGTCGCCACTGCGCTCGTGGATCGGTCTGGTCGTCGTGCTGATCGGTCATAGGCCCTCCCCTTGTTCCTGCACCCAGGATAGGGCCGACGAGGGCACCTGCGCCACAACTACTCGCCTACCGAGCGCTCCGGTAGGCGAGTAGCGGCGGACTATTCGGCGACGATCACCGTCACTTCACCCTCGGCCGCATCGGTCGGATCGCCTGCCACGACGAACCAGTGGGTGACCTCGCCCTCGGCCAGGTCGTCTTCGACCGAGGCGTCGGGCAGGACCGACAGGGCGCCCGCGGTGGACGAGGCCAGGAATTCCTGGACCGCGGCCGGGCCGGAGGCGTGGGTGGTGTAGGTGGTGCCTTCGTAGTCGATGGCGTGTTCATCGCGCAGGCGCTCGGCGAGGGCCACCGCGTCGGACTGGGCCAGGGCCGTGGTGTTCTCGCCCGAGACCAGCACGAAGGCCGGGTGGTCCTCGGCCAGGGGGCGGACGCGGTCGGCGTAGGAGACGGGATGGGCCGCGGCCGCGGCGATCTCGTCCTCGACGTCGGCCAGGATCAGCCACTGACCCGCCACCCCGGCGACCGGCGACGCGCTGATCCCGAAAAGAGCTCCCGCGGCGGCGATCTCGACGCCGGAGAGTTCGCCCGCGAACAGCACCGCGGCACCCGCCTTCTGGACCGCCCAGGCGGCCAGAACCGAATCCACGCTGCGCGGCAGCGAGATCGCGACCACGTCGCCGGGACCCGCACCGCGCGCGATGAGCACCCGGGCCAGCTGGGAGGACTTGCGATCCAGTGCGCTGTAGGCGATTTCGCTGTCACCGCGCAGCAACGCCGGAGCCTGCGGATCGGCTTCGACGACCTCGGCGAGGATCTTGGCCACCGTCTGCGCGCCGACACCGGAAACAACCGGAGCCGAAACAGCGGCTGTCACACCGGAATCGGCGAGCAGCTGAGCGCGTTCGCTCGCATCGAGGATGTCGATGTCGCCGACCAGACCGGACGGGTTGTCGAGCAGCTCGTCGAGCACCCGCAGCAGGCGCTGCGACAGCGTGCGGACCTCGTCGGCGGTGAAGGTACTGGTCAGGTACTTCATCGTGATCTCGATGGTCGACTCGGCCATCACCACCAGGGTGAGCGGGTAGTGGGTCGCGTCGTCGAGGCCCACACCGGTGACCTGCATGCCGTCGATCGAGCTCGCCGCGGTGACGGCGTCCTTGTCCATCGGGTAGGACTCGAACACCACCAGCGTGTCGAACTGCGAGCCCATGCCCGCCACCCGCTGGATGTCGGACAGACCGACGAAGTGGTGGCTGAGCAGCTCGGCTTGCTCGGACTGCACTCGCTGGGTCAGCTTCTCCGCGGTCATCCGGTCGTCGATCTGGATGCGCACGGGCAGGGTGTTGATGAACAGGCCGACCATCGACTCGACGCCGGGCAGTTCCGCCGGGCGACCCGAGACGGTCGCGCCGAACACCACGTCGTCGCGGCCGGTGAGGCGACCGACGACGATGCCCCACGCGGTCTGCAGCATCGTGTTCACGGTGACCCCGAGCTCGCCGGCGAACTTGCCGAGCGCCCTGGTGCGGTCGTTGTCGATCTCGACGATGACCTTGCCGAGCTCGTAGCGTTCCTCGGTGCGCGGCGCGGGCGCGAGCTGGGTGGGACCTTCGACCCCGGCCAGCGCGTCGGCCCACACCTGCAGCGACACTTCGCGATCCCAGCCCGAGAGCCAGGACAGGAAGTTGCGGTAGGACGCCACGCGCGGGAGCGCGGTGAGGTCACCGTGCACCGCGTAGAGCACGAGCAGGTCGCGCATGAGCAACGGCATGGACCAGCCGTCGACCAGGATGTGGTGCACGGTGATCGCCAGGTGCGAGTGCTCCTCGTCGATCTTGTAGAGACCGAAGCGGATCAGCGGCGCGGTGGCCATGTCGAACTGGTTCGCCTGGTCGGCTTGCAGCAGTTGGCGCATGCGCGGCATCCGCTCGTCTTCGGGCAGGTCGGTGAGGTCGACCTCACGCCACGGCACCTCGAGCTCGGAGAGCACCACCTGCACCGGCTGACCGGCCGAATCGGTGACGAACGCGGTCCGCAGGTTCGGGTACCGGTCGAGCACGGCCTGGGCCGCGCCGCGCAGTCGCTCGGTGTCGAGGGTGCCGGTCAGGTCGAGGACGGCCTGCACGGTGTAGACGTCGACGGTCGCCGAGCTGAGCATGGCGTGGAACATCAGGCCCGCCTGCAGCGGCGAGAGCGGCCACACCTCCGACAGCGCCGGGTAGTCGCGCTCCCACAGCTCGAGATCGGACTGGCCGACCCGGACCAGGGACATGTCGGACGGGGTGAAGCCACCCGCGTCGACCCGCTGGGCGTGCGTGGCGAGCGCGGTGAGCGCGGCCACGAACAGATCAGCGAACTCCTGTGCCTGGTCGGCGGTGAGCAGACCCTTCGGGAAGGCGATGTTCGCGCCGAGCTGCGGGCCCTCGTCGCCGTCGTTGACGATGGCGTTGATATCGAGGGTCGCGTTGGCGGGCATGTCGAGGTCCATCTCGGCGTCGAGTTGGCCCAGATCCGCCACCGGCACCCAGCCGAGTTCGGCGAGTTCGGCCGGGATCTCACCGGCGGTCGCGCGACCGAGGTAGTTGAAGCTGATCTGGCCCACGCTCGGCAGGTCGGCACCGTCGAGGTACTTCAGCATGCCGAAGCCGATGCCCTTGTCCGGCACCGCGAGCATCTGCTCCTTGACCGACTTGATGACGTCACCGAGCGCGGCGCCACCGGCGAACGCGTCGTCGAGGTCGGCACCGCCCAGGTCCAGCCGGACCGGGAACGCGGTGGTGAACCAGCCGACGGTGCGCGACAGATCCGCACCGGCCACGATCTCTTCCTGGCGGCCGTGGCCTTCCAGCTTGATCAGCGCCGCGGTGCCGGATTCGTCTCCACGCCAACGGGATACGGCCAGCGCGAGTGCGGTGAGCAGACCGTCGTTGACGCCGCCGTGGTAGAGGCCCGGGATCGCGGTGAGGACCGCGTCGGTGACCTCGGGCGAGAGCGTGACCTGTACCCGGTCGACGGTGGCGAAGGTGTCGACCTGTGGGTCGAAGGCCCGCGCGCCGAGCTGCGGATCGACGGTGGCCGACACCTCGCGCCAGAACGGCAGTTCCGCGCGACGATCGGTCGACTGCTCGACCAGGCTGTGCGCCCAGCGACGCATCGAGGTGCCGTTGACCGGCAGCGTCACCTGCTGGCCCGCCGCGATCTGTCCCCAGGCCATGCCGAGATCCGGGATCAGGATGCGCCAGGAGACGCCGTCGATCACGAAGTGGTGGCCGACGATGAGCAGGGCGTCGCGCCGGCGCGGACCTTCGGCGGGCTCACCGAAGGCGAACCAGACAAACTGCACCATGGCGGCGCTCGCGGGGTCGAGACGGCCCATGGCCTCGTCGTATTCGACGCTGGCCAGCTTGGACAGCTGATCGTCGGCGATGTCACCGGCGACCTCGACCCGGCGCACGAGCGTGGTCACGTCGACCTCGCCCGGTGCCAGAGCCTCGAAGATCCACCCGTTCGCGGCGTCCTTCGCCACTCGCGAGCGCAGCACATCGTGGTGGTCGAAGACCGCGCCGATCGTGGCGTGCAGGACATCGGCGGTGATGTTGTCGGGCAGACGCAGCACCATCGACTGGGAGAACCGGTCGTAGGTGGAACCGCTCGCCAGAATCTGGCGCATGATCGGCAGCATCGGGATATCGCCGACACCGCCGCCCGGCAGTTCCTCGAGCACGATCTGTTCGGCGTCGCCCGCGAGCACGGCGATCTCGGCAAGCCCTGCCACGCTGCGCTTGTCGAACACATCACGCGGCTTGAACAGCACGCCGCGATCCTTGGCCCGCGAGACCAGCTGGATGGACAGGATCGAGTCGCCGCCGAGGGCGAAGAACGAATCGTCCAGGCCCACGGCGTCCACGCCGAGCACTTCGGCGAAGACGGTGGCGATGATCGCCTCGATTTCGCTGGTCGGCGAGCGGAACTCGCGCGGAGCGAGGACCGGCTCCGGCAGTGCGCGCCGGTCGAGTTTGCCCGCGGGGGTCAGCGGGATCTCGTCGAGGACCATCACGGCGGCGGGCACCATGTGCGCGGGCAGGTGCTGCGCCGCGTACTCGACCAGGGCGGCCGGATCCACGTTGCCGCGGACGTAGGACACCAGGATGGTGGCGCCCGCGTCGGTCTTGCGGCCGATGGTGGCGGCGAACTCGACGTCGTCGTGCGCGGTGAGGACCGCGTCGATCTCGCCCAGTTCGATGCGGAAACCGCGAATCTTCACCTGGAAGTCGTTGCGGCCCACGTATTCCACGACCGGCTTGCCGTGCACCGTGCGCCAGGCGACGACGTCACCGGTGCGGTAGAGGCGCTCGCCTGCCACGTACGGGCTGGCCACGAAACGTTCGGCGGTGAGGCCGTGGCGCGCGTGGTAGCCGCGCGCCAGCGGGACACCGCCGAGGTACAGCTCACCGGCCACGCCCTCGGGGACCGGGCGCAGGCGGCTGTCGAGCACGTACACGGTCGCGCCCGCGATCGGGCCACCGATGTTCATGGTGTCGGCCGGCAGCAGCGGATCGGACAGGTTGGTGGCGATGGTCGCCTCGGTGGGACCGTAGGCGTTGTAGAACCGGTGCAGCGCCGGGTCGGTACCCGCGCTGTGCCAGTTCGCGACCAGGTCGACGGGAGCCTTGTCGCCACCGACGATCAGCGCTTCGAGCCCGGCCAGTGCCGCGGGTTCCATCGACGCCGCGACCAGCGGGGTGAGGAACACATGGGTCAGCTGCTCGCCGGCGATGATGTCGGCCAGCTCCTCGCCGCCGACCACACCGACCGGTGTGATCACGAGGGTGCCCGCCGAGCCGACGGCCAGGAGGAACTCGAGGATCGACGCGTCGAACGACGGTGACGCGAACGCCAGGGTCCGCGCGTTCTTGTCGAGACCGAACTGCGCGACCTGGGCGGCGGCGAAGTTGGGCACACCGGCATGGGTGACGACGACGCCCTTGGGCAGACCCGTCGAACCCGAGGTGTAGATCATGTAAGCCGTGTTGCCGGGGCGGACTTCACCACGGCGATCGGCCTCGGTGATCGGGGCGTCGGACTGTGCGGCGACCTCGGCCTCGGTGGCCGCGTCGTCGAGGGTCAGCCAGTCGCCCAGCACGGGCGTCGGCAGGTGGTCGGCCTCGGCGGACACCGTGATGCCCAGTGCCGCACCGGAGTCCGACATCATGTGCGCGATGCGCTCGGCCGGGTACTTCGGGTCGACCGGGAGGAACGCCGCGCCGGTCTTGCTGACGGCCCAGATGGCCAGGGTCGTGTCGAGCGAACGCTGCATGGCGATGGCGACGACGGTCTCCGGTGCCGCACCGCGCTCGATGAGCACCCGCGCCAGGCGCGAAGACGCCGCGTCGAGCTCGGCGTAGGTCAGCGAGGCCGACTCGCCCGGCGCCACGATGGCCTGACCGGTCGGGTTGGTCGCCACGGCCTGGGCCAGCAGCTCCGGCAGGGTGCTCACCGCGGCGGCGGGACCGCCTGTGCGGGTGAGCAGTTCGGTGCGCTCCGCGCTGTCGAGGAGTTCGAGGTCACCGACCGGGGTGGTGGTGTCGGCGACGACCTCGGCGAGCAGTCGCTGGAACCGCTGCGCGAACTTCTCCACGGTCGACTGGTCGAACAGCGCACTGGCGTAGGAGAACTCGGCGTAGGCGCCCGCGTCATCACCAGCTGCGGCTTCCCGCACGGTGAGCAGCAGGTCGAACTTGGCGGTGTCGACGTCGAAGTCGACGGCCGAGACCGACAGGCCGGGCAGCTCGAAGCCGGCGTCGGGCAGGTTCTCGAACGACAGCGCCACCTGGAACAGCGGGTGCCGCGCGGTGGAGCGCTCGGGGTTGAGCAGTTCCACCAGGCGTTCGAACGGGATGTCGGCGTGGGCGAAGGCGGCCAGGTCGGCTTCCTTGGCCTGGGTCAGCAGCTCCGCGAAGGTGAGCTGTCCGCCGACCTGCGTGCGCAGGGCGAGGGTGTTGACGAACATGCCGATCACGTCGTCGAGTTCGGCTTCGCCGCGGCCGGCGATCGGGGTGCCGATGACGATGTCCTCGGTGCCCGACATGCGTGCCAGGAATACCGCCAGCGCGGTGTGCACGACCATGAACAGCGTCGCGTTCTGCTCGCGAGCGATGGCGGACAGTCCGGCGTGGATGTCGCCGCCGATCGGGAACAGCACCCGGCCACCGGCGAAGGACTGCGTGCTCGGACGCGGGCGATCCAGGGGCAGGTTCAGCTCGTCGGGAACACCGGCGAGCGCGCGCTTCCAGTAGCCGGCCTGCTGGGCGATGAGGCTGGTCTCGTCGGTCTCGGCGCCGAGCACCTCGCGCTGCCAGACGCTGAAGTCGGCGTACTGCACCGGCATCGGCGCCCAGCCCGGTGCTTCACCCGTGGCACGGGCGGCGTAGGCGATCATCACGTCGCGGGTCAGCGGGCCCATGGACCAACCGTCGGCGCTGATGTGGTGGGCCACGAAGACGAGGACGAATTCCTCGTCGGCGACCTGCATGAGCTTCGCACGCAACGGAACTTCGTCGATCACGTCGAAACCGGTGGTGATCAGCTCGGCGATCTTGTCGCGAACCTGTTCGGGAGCAACGGTTTCCGGCGTCAGATCCGGGACGTTGCCTTCTACCGGCAGGATCACCTGGTGCGGCGTGCCGTCGGTCGACGGGTACACCGTGCGCAGGGTCTCGTGCCGTGCGAGCACATCGGCGACGGCCAATTGCAGCGCCGCCACGTCCAGCGCGCCCGACAGGCGAACGGCGACGGGGATGTTGTTCACCGAAGAGGCAGTGTCGAACTGGTTCAGGAACCACATGCGCTGCTGCGCGAGCGACAGCGGCACCTGATCCGGGCGCGGACCGGCGACCAGCGCGCGACGCCCACCGGCACCCGCACCCTGCTCGACCTTCACCGCGAGCCCGGCCACCGTCGACGCCTCGAACAGCAGGCGCACGGGCACCCGGCTGTCCAGGGCGGCGCCGAGGCGGGCCGCGACCTGGGTGGCCAGCAGCGAGTTGCCGCCGAGGGCGAAGAAGTCGTCGTCGGCACCGACGCGTTCGGCGCCGAGAACATCGGCGAACACGCCGGCCACGATCTCCTCGATCGGGGTCGACGGCGCGCGGAAGGTCTGCGCCTCGAACTCCGGCTCCGGCAGCGCCTTGCGGTCGAGCTTGCCGTTGACATTCAGCGGCAGCGCGTCCAGCACCACGAACGCGGCGGGCACCATGTACGACGGCAGCCCGGCGGCCAGCGTCGACTTGACCTGTGCCACCTCGATATCCGAGCCGACCAGGTAGGCGACCAGACGGTCACCGGTGCGCGGATCGGACTTGGCGATCACCGCGGTCTGGGCGATCTCGGGCAGCGCGAGCAGCGCGGCCTCGATCTCGCCGAGCTCGATCCGGAAGCCGCGGATCTTCACCTGGAAGTCGGTGCGGCCGCGGTAGTCGAGTTCGCGGTTGTGCCAGGCCACCAGGTCACCGGTGCGGTACATGCGAGTGCCCGGGGTGAACGGGTTGGCCACGAAGCGATCGGCGGTCAGATCGGCGCGACCGTAGTAGCCGCGAGCCAACTGCGCGCCCGCCAGGTACAGCTCACCGGCGACCCCGTCGGGCACCGGGCGCAGACGCTCGTCGAGCACGTAGACCTGACTGTTCCACTCGGGCGAACCGATGGAGACCGACACCTGGTCGGCGGCGTTCACCCGGTGCGAGGTGATCGAGACGGCGGCCTCGGTCGGGCCGTACAGGTTGAACAGCTCGGTACGGCTGAACTCGGCGCGGAAGCGCTGGGCCAGCGAACCCGGCAGCGCCTCACCGATGGCCAGGACCCGCCACAGCGAATCGGGCATTCCCGCGGTGATGAGCGCGTCGAGCATCGACGGCACCACGTGCAGGGTGGTGACCCATTCGCGCGACATCAGCTCGTTGAGGTAAGCCGGGTCGCGATGGCCGTCGGCCGAGGCGATCACCAGGCGGCCACCGCAGACCGCGGCCGACCAGAACTCCCAGACCGAGAGGTCGAAGGTGGCGGCGGTCTTGAGCAGCACCGCGTCGGCGGCGTCCATGCCGAACTCGATCAGCTTCCACTGCAGCTGGTTGGCGATGGATCGGTGAGGAACGGCGACACCCTTCGGGCGGCCGGTGGAACCGGACGTGAAGATCACGTACGCGGTGTTCTCCGGACGCAACGGCTCGGTGCGCTCGGCATCGGAAATCGGTGCGGCGCCGATCGATTCCAGGTCGAGCTCGTCGATCCGCACGACCGGTGCGACATCAGTGGCGAACTCGGCGTTGGTCAGCACGCAGACCGGTGCCGCCGTCTCGAGGATGTAGCCGGTGCGCTCGGCCGCCTGATCGGGGTCGACCGGCACGTACGCGCCACCGGACTTGGCCACCGCGTACATCGCGACAACCAGGTCCACCGAGCGGCGCATCGCCAGCGCGACACGGGACTCCGGGCCCACGCCGAGCGAGATCAGGTGCCGCGCGAGGCGGTTCACCTTCGCGTCGAGTTCGGCGTAGGTGAGCTGGGCACCGTCGTCGGTGACCAGGGCGGTCGACTTCGGGTCGGCGGCCACGGAAGCGTCGAGCAGCGAGACCAGGGTGGCCTCGGTGTCGACCGAGTAGGCGGTGGCGTTGCGGGCATCGAGGATCTGGGTGCGTTCGGCCGGGGCCAGCAGCTCGATATCGCCGACCGCGGTACGCGGGGTGGCGACGATCGCGCCGAGCAGCCGGACGAAACGCTCCACGAAACCTTCGACCGTGGCGTGGTCGAACAGGTCGGTGGCGTAGGTGAACAGACCCGAGATGCCCTCGGGCTCACCGGCATCGCCGTAGCGGTCGGTGGCGATCAGGTGCAGATCGAACTGCGACAGCTCGGTGGCGATGTCGAGGCCCGAGACCGTCAGGCCCGGCAGTTCCAGGATGGCGCGGCTGAGGTTCTGGAACGACAGACCCACCTGGAACAGCGGATGACGCGCGGTGGAGCGCACCGGGTTGAGCACCTCGACCAGGCGCTCGAACGGCACGTCGGCGTTGGCGAACGCCGCGATGTCGTCTTCACGCTGGCGGGCGAGCAGTTCGGTGAACGCCTCGCCGCCGTCGACCTTGGTGCGGAACACCAGGGTGTTGACGAACATGCCGATCATGTCGTCGAGCGCGGCTTCGCCACGGCCGGCCATCGGGGTACCGATGGCGATGTCGTCGGTGCCGGACAGGCGGGCGAGCAGCACCGCGAGGGCGGTGTGCACGACCATGAACAGCGTCGCGCCCTCGGCACGAGCCAGCTCGACCAGCGCGCGGTGGGTGTCGGCGTCGATCTGGACGTCGACCTTGCTGCCGGCGAAGGTCTGCACCGCGGGGCGCGGACGGTCGGCGGGCAGGTCGAGCTGATCGGGGAGGTCCGCGAGGGCCTGCTTCCAGTGCGCGACCTGCTTGGACGCCATCGAGTCGGCGTCGTCCTCGCTGCCGAGGAGATCACGCTGCCAGATGCTGTAGTCCGCGTACTGCACTGCCAGCGGTGCCCAGCCGGGCTCGGAACCCATGGAGCGGGCCGCGTAGGCGGTCATCAGGTCGCGGGTCAGTGGGGCGACCGAGGACCCGTCGCCGGAGATGTGGTGCACGACCAGGGCGAGCACGAAGTCGTCGGTGTTCTCGACGCGGAACAGCGCCACCTTGAGCGGGACCTCGACGGTGACGTCGAACATCGTCGACATCAGTTCCGCCACAGCCGATTCCACCTGGTCGGCGGCCACGGTGCGTTCGATCAGTTCCGGCGCGGCCTGCGCGGGCGACAGGATCACCTGTGCCGCACCGGCTTCGGTCTGTGGGTAGATCGTGCGCAGGATCTCGTGGCGGGTCACCAGGTCGGTGACCGCCGCACGCAGCGCGTTCACGTCGAGGTCGCCGGTGAGGCGGACCGCGACGGGCACGTTGTACGCGGCCGACTGGGTGTCGAACCGGTTGAGGAACCACATCCGCTGCTGCGCGAGCGAGAGCGGGATGTGCTCGGGGCGCGGACCCGCGGTCAGCGCCTTGCGATCGCCGGTCTCGGCGTGCTGCTCGACCCGCTGGGCCAGCGCGGCCACCGTCGACGCCTCGAACAGCAGGCGCACGGGAATGCGGGTATCGAGTGCCGCGCCGAGGCGGGCGGCGACCTGCGTCGCCAGCAGCGAGTTACCGCCCCAGGCGAAGAAGTCGTCATCGAGACCGAACCGCTTGTCGGCGTCGAGACGAAGGACCTCGGCGAAGGTAGCCGCGACGAGCTGTTCACTCGGGCTCACCGGCGCGCGGAATACGGCCTTCTCGACCTCGGGCTCCGGCAGAGCCTTGCGGTCGAGCTTGCCGTTGGCGTTCAGCGGCAGCGCGTCGAGCTGCAGGAACACGGTCGGAACCATGTACGACGGCAGTTCGGCGGCCAGCGCGGCACGGAGGGCCAGCTTGTCGAGCTCAGCGCGGTCAGCCGAGCGAGCCGGGACGCTCTCGGTCGCGGCGTCAGCGGTCGCCGAGTTCACAGCGCTGGTTGCCGCGGCCTTGTCGGCGGCGGTTCCGGCGACGACGTAGGCGACCAGGCGATCGCCTACGACGGGATCCGTGTGCGCGAGAACCGCCGCGGAGGTGATGCCGGGCTGACGCAGCAGCGCGGCCTCGATCTCGCCGAGTTCGATGCGGAAGCCGCGGATCTTCACCTGGAAGTCGGTGCGGCCCCGGTAGTCCAACTCGCCGTTGGCATTCCAGGCCACCAGGTCACCGGTGCGGTACATGCGCTCGCCGGTCACCGCGAACGGGTCCGCGACGAATCGGTCGGCGGTCAGATCGGCGCGACCGTAGTAGCCGCGGGCCAGCTGGGCGCCGGCCAGGTACAACTCACCGGAGACACCGACCGGAACGGGACGCAGGCGCGAATCCAGCACGTACACACGGCTGTTCCACTCCGGCGCGCCGATCGACACCGAGACCGTGTCCGCGTCGGTCACCGCGTGGCTGGTGATCGAGACCGCGGCCTCGGTCGGGCCGTACAGGTTGAACAGCGCGGCGGTGTTGGCCGTGCGGAAACGCTGGGCGGTCGCGGCGGGCAGCGCCTCACCGATGGCGAGGACGCGGCGCAACGTTCGCGGCAGTGCGGCACCGGATTCGGTGAGCAGCGCGTCGAGCATCGACGGCACCACATGCAGCGTGGTGACGCCGGTGCCCCGCATCAGGTCGTTGAGGTAGGCCGGGTCGCGGTGGCCGTCAGCGGTGGCGACCACCAGACGGGCACCCGCGACAGCGGCGGTCCAGAACTCCCAGACCGAGAGGTCGAAGGTGGCGGCCGTCTTGAGCAGCACCGCGTCGTCGGCGCCGATGCCGAATTCGGCCGTCTCCCACAGCAACTGGTTGACGATCGCGCCGTGCGAGACCGCCACACCCTTGGGCTTGCCGGTCGAGCCGGAGGTGAAGATGACGTACGCGGTGTTCGCGGGGACCAGGGTGCGCCCGGTGATCGCGGCATCGCTGACATCGCTCAGGTCGAGGTCATCGAGGACCACGACTTCGGCTGCCGCCGTGCTGAATTCGGCGTTCGCCGTCGTCAGCACGACAGCCGGTGCGGCCGTCTCCAGGATGTAGTCGGTGCGCTCGGCAGGCTGATCCGGGTCGATCGGCACATACGCCGCGCCCGTGCGGGCCACCGCGTACATCGCGATGATCAGCTCGGCGGAACGGCGGATGGCAAGAGCCACCCGGTCTTCGGTGCCGATGCCGCGCGAGATCAGGTGCCGCGCGAGACGGTTGACCTCGGCGCCCAGCTCGGCGTAGGTCAGCTCGCGGCGTCCTGCGACGATCCGACCGACTGCGGCGGTGCCACTACCGGATTCGGCGCCGGCGGCCACCGCTTCGGATTCCGGCTCGTCCACGACCAGCGCGATGGCCTCGGGAGTGGCCGCCACTGTCGCATCGAGCAGCGATACCAGGGTGGCGTCGGTGTCGACAGCGTGCGCGGTGTCGTTCCACGCGGTGACGATCCGCTCGGATTCCGGCGTGGTGAGCAGGTCGATGTCGCCGACCGGGATGGTGGCGTCGGCGGCGACCGCGTCGAGCACCAGCAGGAAGCGGTCGGCGAAGCTCTGGACCGTCGACTCGTCGAACAGGTCGATGGCGTAACCGAATTCGGTGACCAGCTGGGCCGGTGCGCCGTCGTCGGTGTAGCGGTCGTAGAGGGTGACGTGCAGGTCGGTCTTGGCCAGCTGCGAGTCGTAGTCGACGGCGCTGACGGTCAGGCCGGGCAGTTCGAAGGTGGTGTCGGCCAGGTTCTGGAACGACAGGCCCACCTGGAACAGCGGGTTGCGGGCGGTGGAGCGGACCGGGTTGAGCACCTCGACGAGACGCTCGAACGGCACGTCGGCGTTGGCGAAGGCTTCCAGGTCGCGGTTGCGCACGTCGGCGAGCAGTTCGGCGAAGGAGGCGCCGGGGTCGACGGCGGTGCGGAACACCAGGGTGTTGACGAACATGCCGATCAGGTCGTCGAGCTCACGCTCGCCACGGCCCGCGATCGGGGTGCCGACGGCGATGTCGTCGGTGCCGGACAGGCGGGCCAGCAGCACCGCGAGGGCGGCGTGCACGACCATGAACAGCGAGGCGTTGTTCGCCCGTGCCAGTTCGTGCAGGGCCGCGTGCCGCTCCGGGTCGATCTCGAAGCGGATGGCCTGGCCCTGGAACGACTGCGCGGGCGGGCGCGGCCGGTCGGCGGGCAGTTCGAGCTGGTCGGGCAGCCCGGCGAGCGCTTCGCTCCAGTAGGCGACCTGCTTGGCCGCGAGGGATTCGGGATCGGTCTCGTCGCCGAGGACTTCGCGCTGCCACAGCGCGTAGTCGGCGTACTGCACGGGCAGCGGCGCCCACTGCGGCGCCTCACCCTGCACGCGGGCCACGTAAGCGGCCATGATGTCGCGCGCCAGCGGGCCCATCGAGGAACCGTCGGCGGAGACGTGGTGCACGGTGAACGCGAGCACGTGGTCGGTGGCGTTCAGTTCGAACAGCGCGACCTTGAGCGGCACCTCCTGGGTGACGTCGAAGGTGGTCATCGCGAATTCGATGACGCTACCGAGCAATTCGGCCTCGGTGACCGCGATGTGGTGCACCACGGCGCGGCTCTGCGAGACGGGCAGGATCACCTGGTGCGGGCCGTCCGGCGAGCCCGGGTAGGTGGTGCGCAGCATTTCGTGGCGGGCGAACACGTCGCCGATGGCCTGCTCGAGCGCGGGCACGTCGAGTTCACCGGTGAGGCGGACGGCCAGGGGGATGTTGTCCACCGCGGAGGTGGACGTGTCGAACTGGTTGAGGAACCAGTAGCGCTGCTGGGCGGGCGAGAGCGGGATGACGGCGGGCCGCTCCCCCGCGGTCAGGCGCGGACGGGTGCGGCCGGAGCCCGCGTTGTGCTCGGCGCGGGCGGCCAGCGCGGAGACCGTCGAAGCCTCGAACAGGTCGCGCACCGAGAGCTGGGTGTCCAGGGCGGCGCCGATGCGGGCGGTGACCTGGGTGGCCAACAGCGAGTTGCCGCCGAGTTCGAAGAAGTCGTCGTCGGCGCCGACGCGGGTCACGCCGAGCACGTCGCCGAAGGTGCCCGCCACGATCTCTTCGATCGGGGTGGACGCCGCGCGGAACACCTTGGCCTCGAACACCGGCGCGGGCAGTGCTTTGCGGTCGAGCTTGCCGGAGGCGTTGAGCGGGAAGGCATCCAGGATCACGAAGGCGGTGGGGACCATGTACGCCGGCAGCGCGCCACCGAGTTCGGTGCGCACGGCGTCGAGGTCGATGCCGGCACCGGCCGCCGGGATCAGGTAGCCGACCAGCTGGTCGCCGAGGCGCTCGTCGGAGCGGACCACGACCACGGACTGGGCGATCGAGGGCAGCGCGGTGAGCGCGGACTCGATCTCGCCGAGTTCGATGCGCAGACCACGCAGCTTCACCTGGAAGTCGGTGCGGCCCAGGTATTCCAGCTCGCCGTCCGCGGTCCAGGCGACGAGGTCGCCGGTGCGGTACATGCGGGCGCCGTCCTCGCCGAACGGATCAGCGACGAAGCGGTCGGCGGTGAGGTCGGGACGGTTGACGTAACCGCGCGCCAGCTGGACACCGGCCAGGTAGAGCTCGCCGGGGACGCCGACGGGCGCGGGGTGCAGACGCGAATCCAGCACGTACACCTGGGTGTTGAAGACCGGCGCACCGATCGGCACCGAGGTGGTGTCGGCATCGGTGACCTGGTGGAAGGTCACGTCGACGGCGGCTTCGGTGGGGCCGTACAGGTTGTGCAGGGCCGCGCCGGTGAGGGCGCGCATCCGCTGGGCGGTCGGCGCGGGCAGCGCCTCACCCGAGGCGAACACCAGTCGCAGGCTGCTCGAGACCTCGGCACCGTCGGCGAGCGCCACGGCGGCGGATTCGGCCAGTTCGGCGACGAAGACCGACATCATCGACGGCACGAAGTGCGCGGTGGTGACGCCTTCGGTGGCGATGATCTCGGCGAGGTAGGCCGGATCGCGGTGACCATCGGGCTTCGCGACAACGAGTCGCGCGCCGATCTGCAAGGGCCAGAAGAACTCCCACACCGACACGTCGAACGTCGCCGGAGTCTTCTGCAAGACCACATCGGCCTCGGTCAGACCGTAGGCCTCCTGCATCCACACCAAACGGTTGACGATCGCACCGTGGCTGACCGCCACACCCTTCGGACGACCCGTCGAACCCGACGTGAAGATCACGTACGCCGTGTTCGCCGGACGCAGCGGCGCGATCCGCTCGGCATCGGTGACCGGCGCATCCGAGTAACCCGAGAGATCCAGGCCTTCGATGTTCAGCGCGGTGGTCGAGCCGGCGTCGAATTCGTCCCGGACAGTGGTCAGTACGCACACCGGCGCCGCGGTCTCGAGCACGTAGTGGGTGCGCTCGGCTGGGTGATCCGGGTCCAGCGGCACGTAGGCGCCACCGGCCACGCTCACCGCGTACATGCCGATCACCAGGTCGAGCGAGCGGCGCATGCCGAGCGCGACCATGGTGTCCGGGCCGACGCCCTGGGCGATGAGGTGGCGGGCCAGGCGGTTCACCTGCGCGGTGAACTCGCGGTAGGACAGACTCGTCCCCTCGAACGTCACGGCGGTCGCGCGCGGGCTGGCCGCGGCCTGTGCCTCGAACATCGACACCAGCGTGGCGGCCTGGTCGACCGGATGCTCGGTGGCGTTCCAGTCGGTGACCACCTGACGGTATTCGGCCGGGGCCAGCAGCTCGACCTCGCCGATCGCGCGGGCGGGCTTGGCCACGACCGCGGTCAGCATCCGCACCAGGCGCTGCGCGAGGACCGCGATGGTGTCGGCGTCGAACATGTCGGTGGCGTAGGCGAATTCGGCGGTCATGCCGTCGGCGGAACCGTCGGCACGGTGACGATCGGCCAGGTTCAGGTGCAGATCGAACTTGGCGGTCACCACGTCGAGGGGCACGCCCGCGACCTCGAGGCCGGGCAGTTCGAAGGACGCCTCACCGGTGTTCTGGAACGACAGCATCACCTGGAACAGCGGGTGACGTGCCTGCGAACGGGCCGGGTTGAGGATCTCCACGAGCCGCTCGAACGGCAGGTCGGCGTGGCCGAAGGCTGCGAGGTCGTTCTCCCTGGTCTGCGCGAGCAGCTCGGTGAACGGCTGGGCCGGGTCGACCGCGCTGCGCAGGACCAGGGTGTTGACGAACATGCCGATGGCATCGTCGAGCACCGCTTCACCACGACCGGCGACGGCGGTACCGATGGCGATGTCGTCGCTGCCGGACAGGCGAGCCAGCAGTGCGGCGAACGCGGCGTGCACGACCATGAACAGGCTGGCGCCGTGTTCGCGGGCCAGCGCGTTGAGTCCGGCGGACAGGGCGGGGTCGATCGAGAACTCGTGCACCCCACCGCGGTTGGACGCGACGGCGGGACGGGCCCGGTCGGCGGGCAGGTCGAGCTGGTCGGGCAGCCCGGCCAGGTTCTGCGACCAGTAGGCCACCTGCTGCGCGATCATCGACGCCGAATCGGCTTCGGAGCCGAGGGTTTCGCGCTGCCACAGGGCGAAGTCGGCGTACTGCACGGGCAGCGGGGTCCAGCCGGGCGCCTCACCGCGCGAGCGGGCGGCGTAGGCGATCATCACGTCGCGGGCCAGCGGGCGCACGGACCAGCCGTCGCCGGAGATGTGGTGCACGACGAAGACCAGCACGTGGGTGTCGGGGTGCGAGCCGTCCATCGAGCCCGCGATGCGCAGCAGTTCGGCGCGCACCGGGACCTCGGCGGTCACATCGAATCCGGCGAGCACGAGTTCGCTGATGCGATCGCGGATCTCGTCCTCGCCGACGGTGATCGGGTGCAGCGAGATCGGCATCTGCCCGGCGGGCAGCACGACCTGCACGCCCTGGCCGTCGGCGGTCTCCGGGTAGACGGTGCGCAGCACCTCGTGCCGGTCGACCACGTCGGCGACGGCCTGGCGCAGGGCGTCGATGTCGAGGTCGCCGGTCAGACGGACCGCGAGGGGGATGTTGTTGACGCCGGTCGCGCTGTCGAAGCGGTTGAGGAACCACATGCGCTGCTGGGCGAGCGAGAGCGGGATCTGGTCCGGGCGCGCACCGGCGACGAGCTCGCGGCGACTGCCGCTGCCCGCGTGGACCTCGACCTTGGTGGCCAGCGCGGCCACCGAGGGCGCCTCGAAAAGGGCGCGCACGGGGACGCGCGTGTCGAGGGCGGCACCGAGGCGGGCGACCACCTGGGTGGCGATGAGCGAGTTGCCGCCCAGGTCGAAGAAGTCGTCGTCGAGGCCGACCGCGCGGTCACCGGACAGGCCGAGCACCTCGGCGAAGGTGGCGGCGACGATCTCCTCGATCGGCGTGCGCGGCGCACGGAACTCGCGCGCCTCGAACACCGGCTCGGGCAGGGCACGACGGTCGAGCTTGCCGTTGGCGCTCAGCGGCATCTCGTCGATCACGACGAACGCGGCCGGCACCATGTAGGACGGCAGTTGTGCCGCGAGCTGCGCGCGCAGAACGTCGATATCGGCGGTCTCGCCCACGGCGGGGACGACATAGCCGACGAGCTGGTCACCGATGCGAGCGTCCGAACGCACGACCACCACGGCCTGCGTCACGGTGTTGTGCGCGGTGAGCGCGGCTTCGATCTCGCCGAGCTCGATCCGCAGACCACGCAGCTTCACCTGGAAGTCGGTGCGGCCGAGATAGGTGATGACGCCGTTCTCGTCGCGGCGGACGAGGTCACCGGTGCGGTACATCCGTTCGCCGCCGGTTCCGAACGGGTCGGCGACAAAGCGATCGGCGGTGAGGTCCGGTCGGCCGAAGTAGCCGCGGGCCAGCTGGGCACCGGCCAGGTACAGCTCACCGGCGACACCGGCGGCCACGGGGTGCAGGCGCGAATCCAGGACGTAGGCCTGCGAGTTCCAGACCGGCGCACCGATCGGGACAGCGCCGTCGACCTGGTCGGCGACCGGGCCGTGCGTCGCGTGGACGGTGAACTCGGTGGGGCCGTACAGGTTGAACAGCGCCGCGTCGCTCACCTTGCGGAATGCGACGACCGTGTCGGCGGTGAATGCCTCACCGGCGATCAGCAGGGCGCGCAGCGAGGACAGAGCTCCGCCCTCGACCGCGGCCTGATCGATGCTGCCCGCGAACACGGTGAGCATCGACGGCACGAACGAGGTCATCGTGACCCGTTGCGCGGCAATGACATCTGCGAGGTACTGCGGGTCGCGGTGACCATCGGGGCTCGCCACGACGATCCGGCCGCCGGTGCTCAGCGGGCCGAACAGCTCCCACACCGACACGTCGAAGGTGGCGGGCGTCTTGAACAGCACCACATCGCCGGCGCCGATGCCGTATTCGCCGGTGATCCAGCGGATCTGGTTCACCACCGCCGAGTGCGGCACGGCCACACCCTTGGGGCGGCCGGTCGAGCCGGAGGTGAAGATGACGTAGGCCGGGTGCTGCGGGAGCAGCGGCGCGATCCGATCCGCATCGGTGACCGGAGTCTCCGGGTACGCCGAGAGATCGAGCGCGTCGATGACCAGTGTCGGTGCGGCATCCTCGAAGCCGTCGCGAGTCGTCGTGAGAACCACCACCGGTGCGGCGGTCTCGAGCACGTACGCGATGCGGTCGGCGGGCTGGTCCAGGTCCAGCGGCACGTAGCCACCGCCCGCTTCCTGCACCGCGTAGGCGGCGACGACCAGGTCGATGCTGCGGCGCAGGCCGAGGGCGACCAGGGACTCCGGGCCGACGCCGGCCTCGATCAGGCGATGCGCCAGACGGTGCACCCGGGAAGCGAATTCGGCGTAGGTCAAGGTTTCGCCGGTGGCGGGGTCGACCATCGCGACCGCGCCGGGCGTGGCCGCGGCCTGGCGGGCGAACTCGTCCACCAGCGTGCCCGCCTCGGACAGCTCGCGGGCGGTGTCGTTCCAACCGTGCACGGCCAGCGCGGTTTCCGCCGAGTCGAGCAGCGCGAGATCGCCGACGGCGCGGTTCGGCGCCGCCGCGATGCCGGCCAGCAGGCGGGCGAAGCGGGCACCGAAGCGGTCCATCGTCGCCGCGTCGAACAGGTCGGTGGCGTAGATCAGCTCGGCGACGATGCCCGATGCCTCACCCGGCTTCTCGGTGAGCACGACCTGCAGGTCGAACTTGGCCACGTCGATCGGCAGATCGACGCCGCTCACGGTGAGGCCGGGCAGTTCCAGGCTGGTCTGGCCGGTGTTCTGGAAGGCCAGCATGACCTGGAACAGCGGGTGGCGGGCCTGCGAGCGGGCCGGGTTGATGATCTCGACGAGGCGTTCGAACGGCAGATCGGCGTGGCCGAAGGCGGCGATGTCGCTCGCGCGGACCGCACCGAGCAGGTCGGCGAAGCTCGCGTCGCTGTCGATCTCGGTGCGCAACACCAGGGTGTTGACGAACATGCCGATCAGGTCGTCGAGCGCGCGCTCACCACGGCCCGCGATGGGGGTGCCGATGGCGATGTCGTGCTCGCCGGACAGGCGCGAGAGCAGCAGCGCCAGCGCCGCGTGCGAGACCATGAACAGCGTCGCGCCGCGGGTGCGGGCCAGCTCGGTCAGGGCCGCATGGGTTTTCGCGTCGATCTCGAAGGTGCGGGTGGCGCCGCGGCCGCTGGCGACCGCGGGGCGCGGCCGGTCGGCGGGCAGGTCGAGCTGCTCGGGCAGGCCGTCCAGGGTCGAACGCCAGTACGAGATCTGCTGGGCGATCACCGATTTCGCGTCGTCCTCGTCACCGAGCACGGCGCGCTGCCACAGCGCGAAGTCGGCGTACTGGACTTCCAGCGGACGCCAGGCCGGTTCGGCGCCTTCGACGCGGGCGCTGTAGGCGGTCATCACGTCGCGGGTCAGCGGGCCCATGGAGAAGCCGTCGGCCGAGATGTGGTGCACGACAAGGGCGAGCACGTGTTCGGTGGGGCTCACCTCGAACAGGGCCGCGCGGAACGGCACCTCGGAGGTGACGTCGAACGCGGTGCGTACCAGCTCCGAAAGCCGTTGCGGCAGTTCGGCGGCGGTGGTCTCGATCGGCGCGAGGTCGGGGATGACCTTGCCGGTCGGCACGATCACCTGGTAGCCGGCGCCGGACACCTCCGGGTAGTAGCTGCGCAGCGATTCGTGGCGGGCGAGCACGTCGGCCACGGCCACCTGCAGCGCCTGGCGGTCGAGCAGGCCCGACAGCCGGACGGCGGCGGGGATGTTGTCCACCGCGGACTCGGGGTCGAAGCGGTTGAGGAACCACATGCGCTGCTGGGCCAGCGACAGCGGCACCCGCTCGGGGCGCTGCTGCGGCACCAGCGGCGCGCGGCGTTCGGCACCGGAGTGCGTCTCGGCCCGCGCGGCCAGCCCGGCGACGGTGGAGGACTCGAACAGTTCGCGCACGCCGATATCGGTGTCCAGCGCGGCCGACAGGCGGGCGGCGACCTGGGTCGCGGTCAGCGAGTTACCGCCGAGCGCGAAGAAGTCGTCGTCCAGGCCGACCCGATCCACGCCGAGCACACCGGCGAAGGTGGCGGCGACGATTTCCTCGACCGGGGTGGTCGGGGCGCGGAACACCGCGGCCTCGAACACCGGCGCGGGCAGCGCCTTGCGGTCGAGCTTGCCGGAGGCGTTGAGCGGGAACTCGTCGAGCACGACGATGACCGAGGGCACCATGTAGGCGGGCAGGTTGCCGCCCAGTTCCTCACGTGCGTCCTCGATGTCGACGGTGCGGCCGGTCGCGGGGATGACATAGGCGACCAACTGGTCGCCGGTGTGCTGATCACCGCGGACGACGACCACCGACTGAGCGACCTCGTCGAGGCCGGTCAGCGCGGACTCGATCTCGCCGAGCTCGATGCGCAGGCCACGCAGCTTCACCTGGAAGTCGGTGCGGCCCAGGTACTCCAGCTCGCCCTGTTCGGTCCAGGCGACGAGGTCGCCGGTGCGGTACATGCGCTCGCCGTCGTCGCCGAACGGGTCGGCGACGAAGCGATCGGCGGTCAGGTCCGGGCGGGCGACGTAGCCGCGCGCCAGCTGCACACCGGCGAGGTAGAGCTCACCCGCGACACCGACCGGGACGGGGCGCAGACGCGCGTCGAGGACGTAGACCTGGGTGTTGAAGACCGGGGCACCGATCGGCACCGTGTCCACGTCGGTGTCGACGACCTCGTGGAAGGTGACGTCGACCGCGGCCTCGGTGGGGCCGTACAGGTTGTGCAGAGCGGCGCCGGTCAGCTCGCGCAAACGGTGAGCGGGCTTGGGCGGCAACGCTTCACCGGAGGCGAACACCATCCGCAGCGACGCGCAGCGCGCGGCCGCGGCGTCGGCGACGAACACGGCGAGCATCGACGGCACGAAGTGGGTGACGGTGACGCTCTCGGTGTGAATGATCTCGGCGAGGTAGGCCGGATCGCGGTGACCATCGGGCTTCGCGACAACGAGCCGCGCGCCGATCTGCAAGGGCCAGAAGAACTCCCACACCGACACGTCGAACGTCGCCGGAGTCTTCTGCAAGACCACATCGGCCTCGGTCAGACCGTACGCCTCCTGCATCCACACCAAACGGTTGACGATCGCACCGTGGCTGACCGCCACACCCTTCGGACGACCCGTCGAACCCGACGTGAAGATCACGTACGCCGTGTTCGCCGGACGCAGCGGGGCTGTGCGCTGGGCATCGGTGACGCGGGTATCGGTGTAGCCGTCCAGGTCGAGCAGATCGATGCGGACCTGTGCGGTGTCGATCTCCAGATCGGTGCCCGAGGTGAGCACACACACCGGATCCGCCGTCGCCAGAATGTATTCCGTGCGTTCGGCCGGGTGGTCGGGATCCAGCGGCACGTAGGCGCCACCGGCCACGCTCACCGCGTACATGCCGATCACCAGATCGAGCGAGCGGCGCATACCCAGCGCCACATAGGTTTCCGGGCCGACGCCGCGGTCGATCAGCCAGCGCGACAGACGGTAGACCCGCTGGGCGAACTCGGCGTAGGACAGACTCGTGCCCTCGAAGGACAGGGCGGTGGCCTGCGGCGTGCGGGCAACCTGGGCCTCGAACATCGAGACGAGGGTGGCCCGCTGGTCTACCTCGTGCGCGGTGGCGTTCCACTCGCGCACGACGAGTTCGCGTTCGGCGGCATCGAGCAGTTCGATATCGCCCACGGCGACAGCCGGTTCCGTGGTGATCGCGGTGAGCACTCGGATCAGGCGCTCGGCGATGCGGTGCACGGTGGCCGTGTCGAACAGATCGCTGAGGTAGCCGGCGCGGATGCGCAGCTGGGTGTCGAGCTGCGCGATCAGCGACAGCGGGTAGTGGGTGGCGTCGGCGGCGTCGAGACCGGTGACGGCCATGCCGTCGATATCGGCGGCCTGGGCTTTGATGCCCTCGGCGTCGACCGGGTAGGACTCGAAGACGACGAGCGAGTCGAACAGGCCACCGACGCCGGCCGCCGACTGGATCTCGGCGAGGCCGATGTAGTGGTGGTCGAGCAGGTCGGCCTGCTCGCCCTGGGTGCGGGTGAGCACGTCGCGCACCGATTCGGCGGCGTCGAAACGCACGCGCACCGGGACGGTGTTGATGAACAGGCCGACCATGGATTCCACGCCGGACAGCTGCGCGGGACGACCCGAGACGGTGGTGCCGAAGAGCACGTCGTCGCGGCCGGTCATCCGGCCGAGCACGATCGACCAGGCCACCTGCAGGACGGTGTTCGGGGTGACGCCGAGGTCGGCGGCCAGCGCCACGAGCCGCGCCGTGGTGGGCTCGTCGAGGTCGAACAGGTACTCGTCGGACAGGGCGGCGATCTCGCGGCTCGCGTCGGGACGGGCCAGCATGGTCGGCTCGGTGACGCCGCGCAGCGCGTGCGACCAGGCTTCGACCGAGACCGAATGATCCTGACGGCCGACCCATTCCAGGAAGTGTCGGTAGGAGCGGACGGCGGGCAGCGCGCTCGCGTCGCCGTGCAGGGCGTAGAGAGCGAGCAGGTCGCGCATGACCAGCGGCGTCGACCAGCCGTCCAGCAGGATGTGGTGGTTGGACACCACGAAGCGCCATTCGTGCTCGGCGATCTGGATCAGGGTGAAGCGGATCAGCGGCGGGTTGGCCAGGTCGAAGCGGGCGGTGCGGTCGGCCTCGACGAGGTCGGCGAATTCGCCGGTCTCGATGCGGTCGTGTTCGGTCCAGGCCACGCGGGTGGTGTCGAGGACGACCTGCACGGCGTTGCCGTCGTGGTCGGTGACGAACGCGGTGCGCAGGGTTTCGTGGCGGTCGAGCAGCGCCTGGGCGGCGGCACGCAGACGGGTGGCGTCGACGCGACCGGTGAGTGTGAGGACGGCCTGGGCGGTGTAGACGTCGACCGAGGTGGCGGCCAGCCGGGCGTGGAAGAACAGACCTGCCTGCAGTGCGGCCAGCGGCCACACCTGGGTCAGCTCGGGGTAGCGCTTCTCCCAGGTGTCGATATCGCGCTGGGTGGAGCGCACGAGGGCGAAGTCGGACGGCGTGTGGCCGCCCGCGTCGGCCGAATTGGCGTGCCGGGCAACGGCTTCCAGCGCGGTGATCCACAGGTCGGCGAATTCGCGGACCTCGGCCTCGGCGAGCAGGGTGCTCGGGTAGCCGATATTGGCGCTGAGCTTGTCGCCGACGACGATCGCGTTGACGTCGAGGGGCGCCATCGCGGGCATGTCGGCGTCGTAGGCGCCGCCGAGGGCGGCCAGCTCGGGCGCGGGGATCCAGCCGAAGCCGCGCAGCGCGTCGGGGACGTCGCTGTCGGCGACGCGGCCGAGGTAGTTGAAGCTGATCTGGCCGGGGAGCTGCGTGGGCAGTTCGACGGCGGTCTCGGCGTTCATGTACCGCAGCAGGCCGTAACCGATGCCCTTGTCGGGCACCGCGAGCAGCTGTTCCTTGACCGCCTTGACGGCCTGTCCCAGCGCCGGACCACCGGCGAGCGCGGCATCGATGTCGATGCCGGCCAGGTCGAGGCGGACCGGGAAGATGGCGGTGAACCAGCCGACGGTGCGCGACAGGTCGGCGCCGGGCGCGACCTCTTCCTCGCGACCGTGGCCTTCGAGACGAACCAGCAGCGCGTCGCCGCTCGGGTCGGCGCGGTGGCCGTTGCCGAGCGCGCCGGGACCGGTCCGGGTGGAGCGCCACTTGGCGGCGGCCAGCGCCAGCGCGGTGAGCAGACCGTCGTTGACGCCACCGTGGAACAGCGCGGGGACGGTGGTGAGCAGGGCCTTGGTGACCTCGGCGGACACCTCGACCGGCAGCTTCTCCACGACACCGGAGACGTCGACCGCCGGGTCCATCGGCCGCTCGGTGAGCAGCGGGTCGGGGGTCGCGACGACCTCACGCCAGAAGTCGAGTTCTGCGGCACGGTCGGTGGTGCGCGCCTCGTCCGCGAGGGCGTGCGCCCATGCCCGCATGGAGGTGGCGGGTGCGACGAGTTCCGGCTGCTGTCCGGCGGAGAGCTGGCCCCACGCGGACACGAAGTCGGGCACGAGGATGCGCCACGAGACACCGTCGACCACGAGGTGGTGGGCGACGACGATCAGGCGACCGGCCCGACGGGCGTTGGCGGAACCGTCGGCACCACCGGTCGCGGCGGCATCGCTGGTCTGCGTGACCGCCAACCCCTCCGCGGTGGCGTCGGTGAGCCCATCCGCGGTGGCTGATCCTGCGTTCAGCTCAGGTTCCAGCCAGACGAAGCGCACGACGACGCCGTTGGCCGGGTCGAGGCGGTCGAGGCCGGCATCCAGCGCGGCGGCGGCGATTTCGACCAGTTCGGCATCGGAGACGGCGGGGTCGAACGAGGTGTGGTCGATGAGCGCGGTGGCGTCGACAGTGCCGGTGGGAGCGGTGTCGACGACCCAGCGGCCGTCGACCTGGTGCAGGCGCGAGCGCAGCATGTCGTGGCGGTCGATGACCGCGCCGACTGTGGCGGCGATGCCCGCGCGGTCGATGCCGACCGGCAGTTCCAGCGCCATGGTCTGGTTGAACCGGTCGAACGAACCGGGACGCTCGGCCATGAACCGCACGACCGGGGTCAGCGGCATCTCGCCGACGCCACCGCCAGGCAGCTCTGCCAGCGTGATCGCGGAAGCCGCCGCGACATCGGCGGTTTCGGCGACCGAGGCCAGGCCGGCGACGGTGCGCTGCTCGAAGACGTTGCGCGGGGAGAACAGCACGCCGCGAGCCTTGGCCCGGGAGACGAGCTGGATGGAGACGATCGAATCGCCGCCGAGCGCGAAGAACGAATCGTCCACGCCCACGCGTTCCACCCCGAGCACCTCGGCGAAGACCTCGGCGATGGTCTGCTCGATCGGGTTACGCGCGGCCCGGAAGGTGACCTCGGTGGCGAACACCGGCTCCGGCAAGGCCTTTCGGTCGAGCTTGCCGACCGGGGTGAGCGGCACGTGGTCGATCACCATGATCGACGACGGCACCATGTACGCGGGCAGACGATCCTCGACGTGCGCGGTCAGCGCGGCCACATCGATCGAATGACCCGGCGCGGCAACCACATACGCGACCAGCGAGACGGCGCCCGCGGTGCTCTTGTGGCCGACTGTGGTGGCGAAGTCGACGGTCTCGTGCGAGGCGAGGGCGGAGTCGATCTCGCCCAGTTCGATCCGGAAGCCGCGGATCTTGACCTGGAAGTCGGACCGACCGACGTACTCGACGGTGCGCTCGGCGGTCCAGCGGACCACGTCGCCGGTGCGGTACATCCGCTCGCCCGGGATGAACGGATCGGCGACGAACCGGTCGGCGGTGAGCCCGGCACGGGCGTGATACCCACGGGCCAGCTGGATGCCCGACAGGTAGAGCTCACCCGCGACACCGACCGGAACGGGCTGGAGCTGGGCGTCCAGGATCAGCGACCGCATGCCACGAGTCGGCCCACCGATGGTGACCAGCTCGCCCGGCGTCAGCGCGGCGCTGATGTTGGTCATGATCGTGGTCTCGGTGGGGCCGTAACCGTTGTGGAAAGCGCGAGTTGTGCCATCCGCCAAGGGAACTGCCCACTTCGACACCAGATCGGCGGGGACCGCTTCGCCACCGGCGACCAGGACGCGCAGCGAGTCGAGGCCGCTGGGGTCGAAGGTCGCCAGGGCGGCGGGGGTGATGAAGGCGTGGGTGACCCGCTCGGTGCGGATCAGCTCGGACAGCTCGTCGCCGCCGTAGACGCCCGGCGGGACGACGACCAGCGCGCCACCGCGGGCCAGGGCCAGCAGCAGTTCGAGGATCGAGGCGTCGAACGAGGGCGAGGCGAAATGCAGTGCGCGCGTGCCGGTATCGAGGGCGTAGCGCTCGGCCTGCTCCTCACCGAAGTTCGCGAGACCGGCGTGGGTGACGACGACGCCCTTGGGCACGCCGGTCGAGCCGGAGGTGTAGATGACGTAGGCGGGCTGCTCGGGGGTGGTCGCCCGCACGAGCTCGTCGTCGGCGATCGGCCCGCCGTCGAAACGAGCGAGGTCGAGCTCGTCGAGTACCAGCCAGCCAGCGGCAGCAGCATCCGCGGCCGAGCTGTCGAGTGTCGCCGTCGCGTGCGGCGTGGATTCGATACCGGCGGCATCGCGCGGCGCGATGTCCGGAAGTCCGCCCAGCACAGAGGCGACAGTGATACCCAGCGGCGAACCGGAGTCGGTGACCATGTGGGCGATGCGGTCGGCGGGGTAAGTCGGGTCGACCGGGACGAAAGCGGCGCCGGTCTTGGCGACGGCCCACGCTGCCAGCACCGAGTCGGCCGATCGCGGAACGCCGATCGCGACGAGATCCTCGGCGCCGATGCCCTCGGCGATCAGCAAGCGCGCCAAACGGTTCGAGCGTTCGTCGAGCTCGGCGTAGGAAACACTGGTCCCCTGGAACACGACGGCGGTGCCGGTCGGGTTCTGTGCGACGGCGTCGGCCAGGAGGTTGCGCAGGGTACGTGCGGGCACCGGCGGTTCGCCGACCCGGAACACCAGGTCGGACCGTTCGGCCGCGTCGAGCACGTCGATCGCGCCGACCGTGATGTCGGCATCGGCGGCGACGGCCTCGAGGACTCGCTGCCAGCGCACGGCGATGCCGGCGACGGTGTCCTCGTCGAACAGTTCGGTCGCGTAGTTCAGTGCCAGTGCCATCCCGCCGTGGCCGGGTTCGCCCAGCTCGGAGAGGGTGAACTGCAGGTCGAAGCGGGCGACGCTCTCGTCGAGGTCGAGCGCGGAGACGGCCAGGCCGGGCAGTTCGAGGGTGGTGCGGTCCAGGTTCTGGAAGGCCAGCATCACCTGGAACAGCGGGTTGCGCGACTGCGAGCGCTCGGGCGCGAGCAGTTCGACCAGGCGCTCGAAGGGCACGTCGGCGTTGCCGTAGGCGTCGAGGTCGGTCTTGCGGGCCTGCTCGAGCAGGTCGGTGAACGTCTCGGCCGGGCGCACGCCGGTGCGCAGCACCAGGGTGTTGACGAACATGCCGACCAGGTCGTCGAGGGCCTGCTCACCGCGACCCGCGATGGGGGTGCCGATGGCGACGTCGTCGGAGCCGGACAGGCGAGCCAGCAACACCGCGAGGGCGGTGTGCATGACCATGAACAGCGACGCGCCCTGGCGGCGGGCGATCTCGTCGAGCGCGGCGACGAGTTCGGGCGAGAGCTCGCGGTGCACGGTGGCGCCGCGCAGCGAGGCGATGGCCGGACGCGGGCGGTCGAACGGCAGGGTCAGTTCGTCGGGGACACCGGCGAGCTGGGACTGCCAGTAACCGACCTGGCGCGACATGAGCGAGTCGGCGTCGTCCTCGGTGCCGAGTACGGCGCGCTGCCAGATCGCGAAATCGGCGTACTGGACGGGCAACGGCGCCCAACCGGGGGCAGCGCCCTGGGCCCGGGCGGTGTACGCGCGCATCACATCGCGGGTCAGCGGCGCGATCGAGAAACCGTCGGCGGCGATGTGGTGCACGACCACGACCAAGACGTGTTCGGTGACCCCACCATCGACGTGCTCGGCACCCGCGGCCTGCTCCGTGTCAGCGGTGCGACCCGTGTGGCCTGCGGCGGCGACCCGGAAGAGGCGGGCGCGCATCGGAACCTGTTCGGCCACATCGAAACCGGTGGAGACGAACTCGGTGACGGTCTCGAACAGCTCGTCCTGAGCGATCGCGATCGGGCGCAGGTCCAGCGAAATGCGCTCCGCGGCGACGATCTGCTGTACCGGGGTGCCGCCGTGTTCGGGGTAGCGGGTGCGCAGCGACTCGTGCCTGCGGACCAGGTCGGCCAGCGCCAAAGACAGTGCCTCGGTGTCGAGTTCGCCGGTGAGGCGGATCGCGACGGGCAGGTTGTAGGCGGCCGAGGTGGTGTCGTACTTGTTGAGGAACCACATGCGCTGCTGCGCGAACGACAGCGGAACCAGTTCCCCTTCGGCCCGCTCACGGGCGACCAGCGCCGCGCGGGCGGTGCCGCCGGTGTGCGATTCCACCCGTGCCGCGAGGGCTTCCACGGTGGACGCTTCGAACAGCGCGCGCACCGGGACCGTCGCGCCGAGCGCCGCACCGATGCGGGCGACCACGCGGGTGGCGATGAGCGAGTTGCCGCCGAGGTCGAAGAAGTCGTCGTCGACACCGACGCGATCCAAGCCGAGCACATCGGCGAAGACCGCGGCCACGGCTTCCTGCACCGGTGTGACCGGCGCGCGGAAGGCCCGCGCCTGCACCGCGGGAGCGGGCAGCGCGCGACGGTCCAGCTTGCCGTTGACCGTCAGCGGGATCCACTCGAGGCGCACGAGCGCCGCCGGAACCATGTAGGCGGGCAGCTGTTCGGCCGCACCGCTGCGGATGGTCTCGAGGTCGGGTTCGAGGTCGCCCTCGGCGACCACGTAGGCGACGATCCGCTGGTCACCCGGCTGATCCTCACGCACGATGACCGCGGCCTGGGCGATGCCCGGCTGCGCGAGCACGGCGGCTTCGATCTCACCGAGCTCGATGCGGAAGCCGCGAACCTTCACCTGGTCGTCGGCGCGGCCGAGATATTCGAGTTCGCCGAAGCGGTTCCAGCGCGCGAGGTCGCCCGAGCGGTACAGGCGCGAGCCACCCTGGTTCGGGCCCGCGAGGGGATTGGCGACGAAGCGGGTGGCGGTCAGGTCGGGGCGACCGAGGTAGCCGCGCGCCAACTGCGGTCCGGCGACATACATTTCGCCCGCGACACCCACCGGCACCGGCCGCAACCGGTTGTCGAGGACGTACACACCCAGACCCGCGATCGCCCGGCCGACCACCGAACCGGCGGCGGCGGCAATGGTTTTCGCGTCCAGCGCCCGGAACGACACGTGCACCGTGGTCTCGGTGATGCCGTACATGTTGACCAGCGTCGGCGAGCTGTCACCGTGGCGCGCGACCCAATCCGACAGGCGGCGCAGCTCGAGGGCCTCGCCACCGAACACCACATAGCGCAGGGCCAGCGGCTCCAGGCCCGGTCCGGCGTTGCGGTCGGCCTCGGCCAGCTGGTAGAACGCCGACGGCGTCTGGTTGAGGACCGTCACCTGCTCCACGCGCAGCAGTTCCAGGAACTGTTCGGGCGAACGCGAGGTGTAGTAGTCGACGACGATCAGCGAGCCGCCGAACAGCAGCGGGCCCCACAGCTCCCACACCGAGAAGTCGAAGGCGTAGGAGTGGAACAGCGTCCACACATCGCGCGGGCCGAAGCCGAAGTCGCGATCGGTGTTGGCGAACAGGCGCACCACATTGCGGTGCGCGACCGCGACGCCCTTGGGGCGGCCGGTCGAGCCGGAGGTGTAGATGACGTAGGCGACATTGTCCGGCGAGAGCGGGGCGAGCCGGTCGGCGTCGGTGATCGGGGCGTCGTCGGCGTCTTCGATATTGCCGGTTTCCACGGCGAATCCGTCGAGCACCACCGAGGGCAGGTGCTCGGGCACCCGCACCTGGACGGTGGAATCGAGGACGACGCTGGTGGGGCGCGAGTCCTCGAGCACGTAGGCGATGCGCTCGGCCGGGTAGGTCGGATCGACCGGCACGTAGCCCGCACCGGTCTTCACGACGGCGAGCAGCGCGACCACGAGATCGAGCGAACGCGGCAGGATCACCGCGACCAGCGATTCCGGGCCTGCGCCGTCGTCGATCAACCTGCGCGCCAGCACATTCGCACGGCGATCGAGCTCGGCGTAGGTCAGCGACTCGACGCCGAACTTGGCGGCGATCCGGTCGGGGTAGGCGGCGGCCGCGGCGTCGAACAGATCGACCAGGGTCGTGTGCTTGTTGCCGAACAGGCCACGCCGGTAGCCGGCGGGGGTGCTGGCGTCGTGGATGACCGGCAGACCGATGGCGTCGGGACCGGAGGACACCCAGCGCTGCGCGACATCACGCTGTTCGGCCTCGCCGAGCAGGTCGATGTCGCCGACGATCACGTCGGGGTTCTCGGCGACGCTGCGCAGGATGCGGACCAGGCGGTCGCCGAAGGCGGCGACGGTTTCGGCGTCGAACAGATCGGTGGCGTAGTTCCACGACAGCGCGAGCGAGCCGTCGGCGGCTTCGCCCACGGTGAGCTGCACGTCGAACTTCGCCGTGCCCGGATCGAAGTCGACGACCTCGAGATCGAGGCCGGGCAGCGCGATGGTGCCCGCGTCGGCGGCGGTGGCCGCCTCGAAGGTGAGCGCCACCTGGAACAGCGGGTGATGCGCCTGTGAACGGGTGGGGCTGAGCACATCGACGAGGCGCTCGAACGGCACATCGGCGTTGGCGAAGGCGGACAGGTCGACCTTGCGGATCTGATCCAGGAGGTCGCCGAAGCTCGCGCTCGAGTCGACCTCGCTGCGCAGCACCAGGGTGTTGACGAACATGCCGACCAGGTCGTCGAGCGTGCGCTCGCCGCGACCGGCGATGGGGGTGCCGATGGCGATGTCGGTGCTGTTGGACAGGCGCGCGGCCCAGGTGGCCAGTGCCGCGTGCATCACCATGAACAGGGTGACGCCGCGGGCGCGGGCGATCTCGGTCAGCGCGTGGTGCAGGTGCGCGTCGACCGAGAAGCGGTGCAGGTCACCGGCGTTGGTGGCGACCTCGGGGCGCGGCCGATCGGCGGGCAGCTCGAGCTGATCGGGCAGATCGCGCAGCTGCTCGGTCCAGTAGGCGAGCTGGCTCGCGGCGACCGATTCGGGATCGGACTCCGCACCCAGGATCTCACGCTGCCACAGGGTGTAGTCGGCGTACTGGACTTCCAGCGGCGTCCAGGCGGGGTTCTCACCGCGGGTGCGCTCGGTGTAGGCGATCACGACATCGCGCAGCAGCGGACGCAGCGAGAAACCGTCACCGCTGATGTGGTGCATGACCAGCACGGCCACGTGGTTCCGGTCGTCGACGCGCAGCAGGCTCGCGCGGAACGGGACTTCGCGGGTCACGTCGAAGTGCACGCTCGCCAGTTCGATCACCCTGGCCACCACGTCGCTCGCGGCGACCGGCTGGGCGGCCAGCGCGAAACGGACCTCGTCGGCGGGCCGGATCTGCTGGTAGCCCGCGCCTTCCTCGACCGCACCCGAGGCCACATCGGCTGCGGGGTAGAAGGTGCGCAGGGACTCGTGCCGGGCGACCACGTCGGCGATGGCCGCCTCGAGCGCGGCGACATCGAGGTCACCGGTGAGGCGGATCGCGACGGGGATGTTGTTGACGGCGGTGCGGTTGTCGAAGCGGTTGAGGAACCACATCCGCTGCTGCGCCTGCGACAGCGGCACCAGCTCGGGCCGCGGGCGGGGAGCCAACGGGATGCGGCCACCACGACCGGTGTGTGTTTCGACCCGAGCAGCCAGCGCGGCCACCGTCGACGCCTCGAACAGCGCGCGCAGCGGCACCTGGGTATCGAGCGCCTCCGACAGCCGAGCCGCGACCCTGGTGGCGACCAACGAGTTGCCGCCGAGTTCGAAGAAGTCGTCGTCGAGGCCGACCTGACCGGCGCCGAGCACCTCGGCGAAGGTGGCGGCGACGATCTGCTGCACCGGGGTGACCGGCGCCTGGAAGGTGCGCGCGGCGAACACCGGCGACGGCAGCGCCTTGCGATCGAGCTTGCCGGAAGCATTGAGCGGGAACGCGTTCAGCACCACGTACGCGGCGGGCACCATGTAGACGGGCAGCTCCGCGCCGAGTGCGTCCTTCACCGCGTCGGTGTCCACGGTGGCGCCGGTCTGCGGGACGACGTAGGCGACCAGCTGATCGCCGGTGTGCTCGTCGGCACGGACCACGACCACCGACTGGGCGATCTCCGGCAGCGCCGTGAGCGCCGCCTCGATCTCGCCGAGTTCGATGCGCAGACCACGCAGCTTCACCTGGAAGTCGGTGCGGCCCAGGTACTCCAGCTCGCCGGCCGGCGTCCAGGTGACGAGGTCACCGGTGCGGTACATGCGCTCGCCGGGCGCGAACGGGTCGGCGACGAAACGATCCATCGTCAGGTCGGCACGACCCACATACCCGTGGGCCAGCTGCACGCCCGCGAGGTAGAGCTCACCCGCGACACCCACCGGAACCGGCCGCAGCCGCGAATCCAGCACGTACAGACGGGTGTTGAACACCGGGGCGCCGATCGGCACCGTTTCGATGTCGGCATCGGTGACCTCGTGATAGGTCACGTCGACCGCGGCCTCGGTGGGGCCGTAGAGGTTGTGCAGCGCGGCGCCGGTCAATTCGCGCAGACGCTGCGCGGTCGGCGCGGGGAGCCCCTCGCCGGAGGCGAACACATTGCGCAGCGAAACACACTCGGCGGCCAGCGGTTCGGTGACGAACACGGCCATCATCGACGGCACGAAGTGCACCGTGGTGACCTGTTCGGCCACGATCAGCCGGGCCAGGTAGGCCGGGTCGCGATGCCCGTCCGGCTTGGCGACCACCAGGCGCGCGCCGACCTGCAAGGGCCAGAAGAACTCCCACACCGACACGTCGAAGGTGGCGGGGGTCTTCTGCAGCACCACGTCGGCGGCGGCGAGGCCGTAGGCGGCGTGCATCCACACCAGGCGGTTGACGATCGCCGCGTGGCTGACCGCGACGCCCTTGGGGCGACCGGTCGAGCCGGAGGTGAAGATGACGTAGGCGGTGTTGCCCGAGCGCAGCGGGCGGTGCCGGTCGGCGTCGGTGACCGGCTCGGTGGAGTGGCCGGACAGGTCGAGCTGGTCGATGCGGACCTCGCGACCGGCGGCCGCGGGCAGGCTCTCACCGGAGGTGAGCACGCAGACCGGTTGCGCGGTCTCGAGGATGTGCTCGATGCGCTCGGCCGGGTGATCGGGGTCCAGCGGTACGTACGCGCCACCGGCGGCGGACACGGCGTACATGCCGACCAGCAGATCGATCGAGCGCCGCATACCGAGTGCCACATACGATTCCGGGCCGACGCCGGCGTCCTTGAGCCAGCGCGCCAGCTGACGCACGCGGCCCGCGAACTCGGCATAGGACAGACTCGTCCCCTCGAACGTGAGCGCGACCGCGTCGGGGGTCCGGGCGACCTGCGCCTCGAACAGCGCGTGCAGCGTGGCCGGTTCGTCGTCACTCGGCGTGCTCAGCGCGGCGTCGACGGCGAATTCGGTGTCGTTCCAGCGATCGAGCACCAGGGTGCGCTCGGCGGAGTCGAGAAGCTCGATGTCACCGACGGGAGCCGAGGGGTCGACCACGACGGCGGTGAGCACGCGCAGCAGGCGGGCGCCGAAGGTCGCGGCGAAGCCCGCGTCGAAAAGGTCTGTCGCGTAGACGAGTTCGGCATCCATGTGGCTGTCGTCGTCCGCGGGGACCTCGCTGAGCGCGAGCTGCAGATCGAACTTCGCCATGTGCTGGTCGATGCCCAGCTCGGAGACCGTGAGGCCGGGCAGTTCCAGGGTGGTGCGACCCAGGTTCTGGAACGAGAGCATCACCTGGAACAGCGGGTGGCGCGACTGCGAGCGCGCCGGGTTGAGCACCTCGACCAGGCGCTCGAACGGCACGTCGGCGTGCGCGAAGGCCGCCAGATCGTGCTCGCGGACCTGACCGAGCAACTCGGCGAAGGTGGCGCCCGGATCGACCTGCGCGCGCAACACCAGGGTGTTGACGAACATGCCGACCAGATCGTCGAGTGCCTGCTGACCACGGCCCGCGACCGGGGTGCCGATGGCGATGTCGGGGGTGCCCGACAGCCGCGACAGCAGGACGGCGAAAGCGCTGTGCACCACCATGAACAGGGTGGTGCTGTGCTCGTGGGCGACCCGGTTCAATGCCTCGACGAGCTCGCCCGGCACTTCGAAGCGGTGCGTGCCCGCCTGGTAGCTGGCCTGCGCGGGCCGCGACTTGTGGCCCAGACGCAGTTCGTCGGGCAGATCGGCGAGCGCGCCGCGCCAGTGCTCGAGCTGCTCGGAGATCAGCGAGGTGGGATCGGTTTCGTCGCCGAGGATCTCGCGCTGCCACAGCGCGTAGTCGACGTACTGGATGTTCAGGGGCGGCCAGCCGGGTTCGGTGTTCGCGGTGCGGGCCACGTAGGCGGTCATCAGGTCGCGCACCAGCGGACGCAGCGAGAAACCGTCGGCGGCGATGTGGTGGACCACCATCACCAGCACGTGTTCGCGCTCGCTGAGCTCGTAGACCCGAAGGCGCACCGGCGCGTTCGCGGTGACGTCGAAACCGCGACGGGCGAACTCGTAGAGCGAGATCGCCATGTCGGTCTCGTCGGCCTCGATCAGCTCGACGTCCGGAATCGAGCCCGCGGCGGCGAGCACCTTCTGGTAGGCGGTGCCGTCGGCCATGGCGGCGCGCCCCGACTCGGGGGCGACGTACACCGGGTAGACCGTGCGCAGGGTTTCGTGGCGGGCGACCACGTCGGCGACCGCGCCGCGCAGCGCGGGCAGGTCGAGCAGGCCCTGCAGGCGGACCGCGACCGGGATGTTGTAGGTGCCGGTGTCGGCGACGTCGAAGCGGTTCAGGAACCACATGCGCTGCTGCGCGAGCGACAGCGGCGGATACTCGGGACGCTGACGGGCCGTGAGCTCGGCGCGCAGACCGGTGCCCGCGTGCGATTCCACGCGGGCGGCCAACGCGCCGACGGTGGGCGCCTCGAACAGGGTGCGCACGCCGACCTCGGTGTCGAGCGCCGTACTCAGGCGCGCCGCGACCTGGGTGGCCACGAGCGAGTTGCCGCCGAGGGCGAAGAAGTCGTCGTCCACGCCCACGCGTTCGGCGCCGAGCAGGTCGGCGAAGATCTCGGCGACGATCTCCTCGATCGGGGTCGACGGCGCACGGAACACCTTCGCCTCGAACACGGGCGCCGGCAACGCTTTACGGTCGAGCTTGCCGGACGCGTTGAGCGGGAAGGCATCCAGCACGACCAGGGCCGACGGCACCATGTAGGCGGGCAGTTCGGTGGTGATGCCCGCCTTCACCGCGGCCACGTCGAGGGCCGAGTCCACCTCTGGCACCAGGTAACCGACGAGCTGGTCACCGGCGTGCGCGTCGGAGCGCACGACGACGACCGACTGCGCGACACCCGGCTGCGCCAGCAGGGTCGCCTCGATCTCACCGAGTTCGATGCGCAGACCGCGCAGCTTCACCTGGAAGTCGGTGCGGCCCAGGTAGTTCAGTTCGCCGTAGGTGAGACCGTTCTCGCCCGACACCGCGGTCCAGGTGACGAGGTCACCGGTGCGGTACATGCGCGAGCCCGCCGCGCCGTACGGATTGGCGACGAAGCGGTCGGCGGTCAGGTCGGCCCGGTTGAGATAGCCGACGGCCAGCTGATCGCCCGCCAGATAGAGCTCTCCCGCAACGCCGGGGGCCACGGGGTGCAGGCGCGAATCCAGCACGAACACCCGGGTGTTCCACACCGGGCGCCCGATCGGCACCGACTCCACATCGGCGTCGACGACCTCGTGATAGGTGACGTCGACCGCGGCCTCGGTGGGACCGTACAGGTTGTGCAGACGGGCGCCGGTGAGCTCGCGCAGGCGCTGCGCGGTGGGCGCGGGCAGCGCCTCGCCGGAGGCGAACACCTGTCGCAGGCGCACCGCGTCACCGTTGCCGTTGCTGCCGAGGGTCGAGACGAACACCGACAGCATCGAGGGCACGAAGTGCGCGGTGGTGATGCCGCGTTCGGCGATGATCTGGGCCAGGTACACCGGATCGCGGTGGCCGTCGGGCTTGGCGACGACCAGGCGGGCACCGGTCTGCAAGGGCCAGAAGAACTCCCACACCGACACGTCGAAGGTGGCCGGGGTCTTCTGCAGAACGGCGTCGGCGGCGTCGATCGGGTACTCGTGCTGCATCCACAGCAGGCGGTTGACGATCGCCGCGTGATCCACCGCGACGCCCTTGGGGCGGCCGGTCGAGCCGGACGTGAAGATCACGTAGGCGGTATTGGTGGCCCGAATCGGTTGCACGCGTTCGGCATCGGTGATCGGCGCACCGCTGAAGTCGGCGGGCGAGAAGATGTTCTCGACCGCGTGCACGGTGACGCCGTCGGACTCGAACGCGTCGCGGCGGCTGGTGAGCACCAGTCGCGGCTGCGCGGTCTCGATGATGTGGCCGATGCGGTCGGCGGGCTGATCCGGGTCGAGCGGCACGTAGGCGGCGCCGGTCTGCAGCACCGCGTACATGGCGACGACCAACTCCGTGGAACGCCGGATCGCCAGTGCCACATTGTCACCGGGGCCCACGCCGTCGGCGATCAAGCGGCGCGCGATGCGGTTGGCCCGCTCCTGCAGCTCGCGGTAGGACAGCTCTTGCTGCTCGAAGACCAGGGCGACGGCGTCCGGGGTCCGCTCCACCTGCGCGTCGAACAGCGACATCAGCGTCGCGTGCGGGACGGCGTGCGCGGTGTCGTTCCAGTCGACGAGGACCTGCGCGTGCTCCTCGGGCGCGAGCAGATCGATGTCGCCGACGAACACCTCGGGATCGGCGACCACCGCGGCGAAGATGTTGTCGAGCCTGCGGGCGAACGCGGCGACCGTCGATTCGTCGAAAAGATCGAGCGCGTACGAGAATTCGGCCGCCATACCGCCGACGCCACCGTCGGTGTCCTGGACCTCGGTGAGCGTGAGCTGCAGGTCGAACTTGGCCAGCTGCGGGTCGTAATCGATCCCGCTCACCGCGAGACCGGGCAGCTGCAGCGAGGCCTGCTTGTTGTTCTGGAACGACAGCATCACCTGGAACAGCGGGTGGCGCGACTGCGAACGGGCCGGGTTGAGCACCTCGACCAGGCGCTCGAACGGCACGTCGGCGTGGGCGAAGGCCTGCAGATCGGTCTCGCGGGCCTGGGCGAGCAACGTGGCGAACGGGGTGGCGCCGTCGACCTGCGAGCGCAGCACCAGGGTGTTGACGAACATGCCGACCAGGTCGTCGAGCGCCTGATCGCCACGGCCCGCCACCGGGGTACCGATCGCGATATCGCTGGAGCCGCTGGCACGGGCCAGCAGCACCGCGAGGGCGCTGTGCATGACCATGAACAGCGAGGCGTTGTAGCGGCGACCCAATTCGACCAGGGCACGCTGGGTTTCGCTCGCGATGACGAAGCTGTACGTGCCGCCACGGTAGGACGCGGCAGGCGGGCGCGGGTGATCGGCCGGGAGGACCAGCTCGTCGGGTAGGTCCGCGAGTTCCTTTGCCCAGTAAGCGATCTCGGAGGAGATCAACGACTGCGGATCGTCCTCGGAGCCGAGGACCTCACGCTGCCAGAGCGAGTAGTCGGCGTACTGGACCGGCAGTTCGGCCCAGGTCGGCGCCTCCCACGAGGTGCGGGCCGCGTACGCCATGATCACATCGCGCGAGAGCGGCGCCATCGACCAGCCGTCGGCGGAGATGTGGTGCACCACCATGCCGAGCACGTACTCGGACTCCGACACCTCGAAAAGCCGTGCGTGCAGCGGCACTTCGCTGGTCACGTCGAACGCCATCGACGCCAGATCGATCAGGTGATCGATGAGGTTGTCCTCGGTCACCCGGTACGGGGTGAGGTCGGGAACGATCTGCGCGGCGTCCAGGATCACCTGCACGGGGCCGGTGCCGGAGTCGGGGAACACGGTGCGCAGCGACTCGTGGCGGTCGATCACGTCGATGACCGCGACCTGCAGGGCGGCCACGTCCAGGTCACCGGACAGCCGGATCGCGACCGGGATGTTGTTGACCGCCGACGCGGTGTCGAAGCGGTTGAGGAACCACATGCGCTGCTGCGCCAGCGACAGCGGCACCCGGTCGGGGCGTTCGCGGGCGACCAGCGCCTTGCGCGCGCCGTCGCCGGCCTGCGACTCCACGCGGGCGGCCAGCGCCGCCACCGTGGGGGCCTCGAACAGCATGCGGACCGGGACCCGGGTGTCCAGGGCGATGCCGATGCGGGACGCGACCTGGGTGGCGATCAGCGAGTTGCCGCCCAGTTCGAAGAAGTCGTCCTCGACACCGACCCGGCCCAGTTCGAGCACGTCGGCGAAGATCTGCGCGACGATCTGCTCGATCGGGGTGGTGGGCGCGCGGAACTCGCGCACCTCGAACACCGGCGCGGGCAACGCGCGACGATCGAGCTTGCCGTTGACGGTCAGCGGGACCGCGGCGAGCACCATGATCGACGAGGGCACCATGTACGCGGGCAGACGCTGTGCGACATGGTCGGTCAGTTCGGCGATATCGATCGAACTGCCCGGCACCGCCACGACATAGGACACCAGCGAGGTGCTGCCGCCCTTGTTCTTGTGACCGATGCTGACCGCGAAGTCGACTGTCTCGTGCGAGGCGAGCGCGGAGTCGATCTCGCCCAGTTCGATACGGAAACCGCGGACCTTCACCTGGAAGTCGGAGCGGCCGACGTACTCCACGTTGCGGTCGGCGGTCCAGCGCACCACGTCACCGGTGCGGTACATCCGCGCACCGGGGGCGTAGGGGTTGGCGACGAAACGGTCGGCGGTGAGCGAGGCGCGCGCGTGGTACCCACGCGCCATGCCGACGCCGCCGATGTAGAGCTCACCCGCGACACCGACCGGCACGGGGCGGAGGCGGTCGTCGAGGATCAGGGTGTGGACGCCGCGGATGGGGCCGCCGATGACGACCCGCTCCCCCGGGATCAGCCCTTCGCTGAGGTTGGACGCGATGGTGGTCTCGGTGGGTCCGTAGACATTGCCCAGCATGCGGCGCGAACCGTCGGGCAGGCGCACGGCCCACTTGGCGACCAGTTCCGGCGGGACCGCTTCACCACCCGCGGCGAGCACCCGCAGGTGATCGAGGCCGCGGGCGTCGAAGGTAGCCAGCGCGGCCGGGGTCACGAACGCGTGGGTGACCTGTTCGGTGATGAGGATGTCGCGCAGTTCCTCACCGCCGTACACACCCGGCGGGACGACGACGAGCGTGCCGCCGCGACCGATGGCGAGCAGCATTTCCAGCACCGAGGCGTCGAACGACGGCGAGGCGAAATGCAGTGCGCGCGTGGTGGAGTCGAGCGAGTAGAGGTCGATCTGCTCGGCGCAGAAGTTGGCGACGGAGGCGTGGGTGACCACGACGCCCTTGGGCACACCGGTGGAACCGGAGGTGTAGATCAGGTACGCGGGCTGCGCGGGATCGGTCTGACGCACCAGTTCCCGCGGCGCGAGGGCGGCATCGGAGATACCGGTGAGGTCGATGTCGTCGACCACCACCCAGCCCACCGAATCAGGGAGTTCATCGGCTTCACCGGTGACCGTGATACCGACGGACACACCGGCATCGGTGATCATGTGGGCGATGCGGTCGGCCGGGTAGTTCGGGTCGACGGGCACGAACGCGGCACCGGTCTTGGTGACCGCCCACACGGCGAGCACCGATTCCAGCGAACGCGGCACGGCGACGGCGACGAAGTCCTCGGCGCCCAGACCCTGCTGGATCAGCAAGCGCGCCAACTGGTTCGAGCGACGATCGAGTTCGCCGTAGGAGACAGCGGTCCCCTCGAACACCACGGCGGTCGCCTCGGTGTCGCGGGCGGCCTGGGCGATCAGCTGCGGCAGGGTGCGCGCCACCGCGGCAGGGGCGCCGAAGCGGGTGACCAGGTCGGCGCGTTCGGCGTCGTCGAGCACGTCGATCGCGCCGACGGTGACGGCCGGGTCGGCCAGGATCGCGTCGAGCACGCGACGCCAGCGCAGCAGCAGTTCTTCGACGGTCGACTGATCGAACAGGTCGATGGCGTAGGTGAGCACGCCGGTCATGCCCGACAGCGAGCCGGTACCGGTGTGTTCCTCGGTGAGGGTCCACTGCAGGTCGAACTTGGCCATGTCGACCTCGACCTCGTCGGCCGTGACCGTGAGACCGGGCAGCTCCAGGGTGCCGTGCGACATCTCCTGGAACGACAGCACCACCTGGAACAGCGGATGGCGGGCCTGCGAGCGCGACGGGTTGAGCACGTCGACGAGCCGCTCGAACGGCACATCCGCGTTGGCGAACGCACTGAGGTCGGTTTCGCGGGTGCGGGTGAGGAATTCGGTGAACGGCTGGGTGGGATCGACGTCGGAACGCAACACCAGGGTGTTGACGAACATGCCGATCAGGTCATCGAGGGCCTGCTCACCGCGACCGGCGATGGGGGTACCGACTGCGATGTCGGTGGTGCCCGACAGGCGCGCGAGCAGCACCGCGAGGGAGGCGTGCACCACCATGAACAGGGTGACGCCGTTGGCACGGGCCACGGCGGCGAGCTGTTCGTGGGTGTCGGCGTCGATCTCGAAACCGACGCGCGCGCCACGGAAGCTCTGCTGCTGCGGGCGCGGGCGGTCGCTGGGCAGGTCGAGCTGGTCGGGCAGGCCCTCGAGGGCGCTCTTCCAGTAGTCGAGCTGACGCGCGGCCATCGAAGCCGGGTCGGATTCGGCGCCGAGCAGTTCGTGCTGCCACAGGGTGTAGTCGCGGTACTGAACCGGCAGCGGCAGCCAGGCCGGAGCCTGGCCCGCGGCGCGAGCCAGGTAGGCGGTGGCGACATCGCGGGCCAGCGGGCCGAAAGAGAAACCGTCGGCCGCGATGTGGTGCACGACGAAGGCGACCGCGTATTCCGGGGTGCCCGCACCGTGACCGTTGGACTCGGCGGTTCCACCGGCCACCTTGAAGATCTGCACGCGGATCGGCAGTTCCAGGGTGACATCGAAGCCGGTGGAGGCGAAGTCGATCAGCTCGTCGCGCAGCCGCGACTGGTCGATCGGGGTCACCGCGATGCCGAGATCGAACTGGTCGGCGCCGAGTACGTGCTGGAAACCGCCGTCGGCGTCGGGGAAGATCGTGCGCAGCGATTCCTGGCGCACCACAACATCATTGAGCGCGGCGATCAGGGCGTCGACGTCGACGCTGCCCTTCATCTGCACCACGAACGGCAGGTTGTAGGTGGGTGCGGTGGGGTCGAACTGGTTGATGAACCACATCCGCTGCTGGGCCAGCGACAACGGCACCTGCTCGGGACGCGGCTGCGCGACCAGCGGCGGACGCGCGGCGGAAACATCGGCGGGGGTGACGGATTCGGCCCGCGCGGCGAGTCCGGCCACGGTCGGGGTCTCGAACAGCGCGCGCACACCCAGCTGGATACCGAAGGCGGCGCCGATGCGGGCGACGACCTGCGTGGCGACCAGGGAGTTGCCGCCCAGTTCGAAGAAGTTGTCGTCGGCGCCGACGCGTTCCTGGCTCAGCACATCGCCGAAGATGCCGGCCACGATCTGCTCGGCCGGGGTGCGCGGTGCGCGGAAATCGCCTGCGGCAGCGGTGAAGACGGGTTCGGGCAGCGCCTTGCGATCCAGCTTGCCCGAGGTGTTGAGCGGGAACGCGTCGAGCACCATGATCGACGCGGGCACCATGTAGGCGGGCAGCTTCTCGGACACGAAACGAGTCAGCGTCGCCGGGTCGGCGGACTGGCCCGGCGCGGGCACGATGTAGGCCACGAGCTGCTGGCCGGTCGCGGTGTCGACCACGAGCACCGCGGCCTGGCTCACGGTCGGGTGCGCGAGCAGGTCGGTCTCGATCTCGCCGAGCTCGATGCGCTGACCGCGGAACTTCACCTGGAAGTCGGTGCGGCCGATGTACTCCAGCACGCCCTCGGCATTCCAGCGCACGAGGTCGCCGGTGCGGTACATGCGCTCGCCGGGGGCGCCGACGGGGTTGGCGACGAAGCGGTCCGAGGTCAGGTCGGGGCGGCCGCGGTAGCAGCGGGCCAGCTGTCGACCGGCCAGATACAGCTCACCCGGGGCGCCGATCGCGGCCGGGCGCAGCCGTGAATCCAGTACGTAGACTTCGACATTCCACTCGGGGATACCGATCGGCACCTGCGTGGTGTCGGCTTCGGTGGCCTCCCAGTAGGTGACCGAGACCGCGGCCTCCGTGGGTCCGTACAGGTTGTGCAGGCCGGCGTCGGAGATCGCGCGCAGACCCGCGGCGGTCTCCGGGGGCAGCGCCTCACCGATGACGAAAACCGCACGCAGCGAGGCGCATTGAACCTGCGTGGCATGCGAGACGAAGACGGTGAGCATCGACGGGACGAAGTCGGTCACGGTCACGCCGTGGCGTTCGATCATGTCCGCGACGTACAGCGGGTCGCGGTGGCCGTCGGGGCTGGCGATGACCAGTTTCGCGCCGACCATCAGCGGCAGGAAGTAGCCCCACAGCGACACGTCGAAGGTGGTGGCGGTCTTCTGTAAGTAGACGTCGTCGGCGGTCAACCGGTATTCGTCGAGCATCCACAGCTCTTGGTTGACGATCGCGTGGTGGGTGACCGCGACGCCCTTGGGGCGACCGGTCGAACCCGAGGTGTAGATGACGTAGGCGGTGTTGTCCGGGCGCAGCGGGGACAGGCGGTCGGCGTCGGTGAGAGCTGTGGCGTCGAAACCGGTCGTGTCGAGTCGATCGATCTCGACGCGGGCGACGGTGCCGGGCAGGTCGAGGTCGTCGCCGGTGGTGGTCAGGACGCAGACCGGTGCCGCGGACTCGAGGATGTAGGCGGTGCGGTCGGCCGGATGATCCGGGTCGATCGGCACGTACGCGCCACCGGCCCGCAGCACGGCGTGCATGCCGATGACGAGGTCGAGCGAGCGGCGCATGCCGAGCGCCACGAGCGATTCCGGGCCGACGCCGTCGGCGATCAGGAAGCGGGCCAGCCGGTTCACCTTCGCGCCGAATTCGGCGTAGGTGAGGGTTTCGCCTTCGAAGTCCAGGGCGATGTTGTCCGGGGTCAGCGGGATCTGCGCGTCGAGCAGCGCGGGCAGGGTGGTCGCGGGGACCTCGTGTGCCGCGTCGTTCCACTCGGTGAGCGAGCGTTCCAGCTCGGCCGTGCCGGTGACCGGCAGGTTCCACACCGGCAGTTCGGCGTCGGCGGCCAGGAACCGGTCGAAGAACTCCAGGAACCGGCCGTGATGGGTCTGCGCGTCGGCGGCCGAGTACAGGTTCGGGTTGGTCTCGAAGTCGATGTGGGAGCGGGTGCCACCGTGCGACTGATAGAAGTTGACGCCCAGGTCTTCGATGCTGCCCGTGGACAGCACGTTGAGCGTGCCCTCCATGTCACCGAAGCTCAGGTGGTTGTCGAACAGCATGATGTTGACCCACGGGCCGAAGAACTCCGTGGAGACCATGCCCTCGCCCGCCGAATCACGGCGGATGTCCTCGTGGCGGTAGCGCTGGTGGCGCAGGGCGCCGGAGACCTCGGTGGTCACCGAGCGCAGCAACTGCGCGACCGTGGTGTCGTGGCCCACGCGCAGGCGCAACGGGACGATGTTCGAGGTCACACCGCCCGAGCGGCGCATCACCGCGGTGGTCCGGGCGGTGACCGGGAGGCTGAGGATGACGTCGGAGGTGCCGGTGATCTGGGCCAGGTACGCCGCGAAACCGGCGATCAGCAGCGGTGCGGCGGTGCTGTCGTGCCGGGCGATCGCCGCGGTGAGCAGCTCGTCCTGGGCGGTGCTCAGCGCCGCGCTGGTGACGTCGTTGACCGGCGAGGGCGGGGCCGAGCGGCCGGTGAGGCTGCTGCCTTCCTCCAGGCCCGCTACCCGCTGAGCCCAATGCTCTTTGTCGGACTGGAAGCGGGTGCTGTCGCGGTAGACGAGCTCGGACTCGTAGAGCGCACGCAGATCGGTGGCTTTGTTCGGCGGGGCCGGGGTGCCGGTGACCTCGGCGGTATAGAGCTGTGCCGTGCGGTTGACGAAGTTGTTGGCGCCGAAACCGTCGAGCACGATGTGGTGGACGCGGGCATACCAGTACCAGCGGTCATCGCTGAGCTGCAGCGCGGCGGCCTGGACGAGACGGTCGTTGACGATGTCGAGCGGGCGGCTGTACTCGGCCCGCATCCACGCGGCGGCGGCCGCTTCGGGGTCGGCCTCGCCACGCAGATCGACATAGATCAGCGTCGCGTCCTGAGTGGGGTCGATGGTCTGCATCGGCTCACCGTCGATCTCGACGATGCGCAGCCAGCCCGATTCGAGGTCGGTGGCCGCGTCGGCGCTCGCGCGCTCGAGCACGGCGACATCGAGGCGTCCACGCAGGTCGACGTACTGGGCGATGTTGATCGGCACCTGTGGGTCGACGTGCTGCGCGTACCAGATACCCAGCTGTGCGGGCGAAAGCGGGAAGTACTCCGAGGAGCCTCCACGTCCGTCACCAGTTTCGCCGTTTCCGCCGAAATCCAGCCGGTCCAACCCAAACCTCGCTTCCGGAACACCCGGTCAGGCGCTCCCCGACGACACCGGAACGCGAGCGCCCACCTGAATAAGCGTGGCGCCCGCGTCTCGGGTTCAGTTCTCGAATCAATCAGGCAAAAATGTCCATTGGCACTATCTGTCACCCAGGCTGGTCTCGTTACACGGCCGAGACCATGCACCTGACCGTCCGGCCGCCAGCGCCGGTCTACTCGTCGCAAACCATCGCACCAATCTACCGGTGCGCTCGCCCCGCAACCAACCACCTCCATAGCCGCCGAGCATCGTCCCAGGTAAAGCCTGCGACCCACGTTTGCTGACGCTTGTCTGCGTTCTCACATCCCCGCTGGATGACCTGTGCACCGCGGCAACTGAGTGATGGATCACACCGATTGGTCTGGTGTGCTGGAGTGGGTGTTACCGGGCCCTGGCCGGGTCGTAGAGGTGCGACTGGGCGCAGTCGATGGACGTGGCCAGCGCGCGGCCGACCAGGATCACCGCGGCTTGACGCAGCCCGGCCGCCGCCACCTGGTCGGCGATGTCGGACAGGGTGCCGCGCAGCACGAGCTGTTCGGGTTGGCTGGCGCGATAGACGACGGCGACGGGGCAGTCGGTGCCGTACTCGGCGACCAGCTCCTGCGCGAGCACGCTGATCCGGGTGATCGCGAGATGCAGGACGAGCGTGGCACCGGTGGCGGCGAAGTTCGCCAGCGCCTCGCCGTGCGGCATCGCGGTGGAGCGCGCCTGGGTCCGGGTGAGGACGACCGACTGGACGACCTCGGGGACGGTCAGTTCGGTGCCGAGGGCCGCCGCCGCGGCCGCGTAGGCGGGAACGCCGGGGGTGATGTCCCACGCCACGTTGCGGGCGTCGAGCCTGCGGGTCTGTTCGGTGAGGGCCGAATAGAGCGAGGGATCACCCGAACACAGCCGGGCCACGTCCTTGCCCGCCTCGGTGGCGCGCACGAGGTGGTCGATGATCTGGTCCAGGTTCAGGTGCTGGGTGTCGATCAGTTCGGCGCCGGGCGCGCAGTGGGCGAGGACCTCGGGGTCGAGGTAGGTGCCCGCGTAGAGGCAGACGGGGCTGTCGCGCAGCAGGTTGACCGCTCGCACTGTGAGCAGGTCGGCGGCGCCGGGGCCTGCCCCGATGAAGTGCACAGTCATAGTCGGGAGTCTAGGAGTGCCCCCGGCGCGGGGAGACAAGTAGGTTCTGTGTCGGACGGCAGGTGTCGGCGACGAGGAGACGGGGGTCCGCGATGCGGGTTTCGAGTAGGTCCGGTGGGGTGCGCGGCGCAGGCGCTTGCGCGGTCGTGGTCGTGGCCGCCACGCTGGCGACCGGGTGCTCGGGTGAGAAGGTCGCCGGTCAGGCGACCGCCACCGCGGACAGCTTCGCCCCGTCCTCGGACAACCGTGACCCCTCGCTACAGATTCGCGGCGTCGTCGTCACCGAGATCGCGCCCGGGCAGCAGCACGTGCGGCCGAACCAGCGAGTCGCCTACCCGTCGATCCCCCCGGTGGGCGGACCACACGACGCCCAGTGGGCGGCCTGCACCGGCGTCGTCTATTCGAAGGCCCTGCGCACCGAGAACGCGGTCCACTCGCTCGAACACGGCGCGGTGTGGATCGCCTACGACCCCGCGAAGGTGAGCGCGCAGGATCAGGCGGCACTGAGCGCCCGAGTCACCGACCGCCAGTACACCCTGATGTCCCCCATCCCCGACATGAACCACCCGATCTCACTGCAGTCGTGGGGTCACCAGCTCACCGTCGACTCCGCCACCGACGAACGCATCGACCAGTTCGTCGTCGCCCTCCGCGAAAACCCGTACACCACCCCGGAAGTCGGCGCGACCTGCTCGTCTCCGCTCTTCGACCGCACCGATCCCCCGCCGTACGACCCCACCCCGCCCGGCCCCGACGCGGTCCCGATGACCGGCGCCCGCTAGCCCGTCATATCGAACTGCGCGATGATCTTCGTCGGCCGCACCCGCACCACGAGTTCTCCCGCTACCCCGTTGCGCTGACCGAATTCCTCCGCCTTGTCCGGACCCATGTACCGGGCGGCGATCGCGGTCGCGGTCCGCACGAGCTCATCGAGATCTTCGGACAGGGTGACCGTCCCCTGCACCTCGACCAGCGCGTACGGCGGCTCCTCGAGGTCGACGCACACCGCGACCCGCGGATCACGCGCGAAAGCCCGCCCCTTGGCCGTGTTCTTACCCGTATTGAAAACCAGCTCGTCACCTTCGACGACGAACCACACCGGCGTCACCAGCGGACGCCCGTCCGCCGCGGCGAACGCCACCTTGCCCGTTCGCGTTCCATGGGAAAGAAATTCGCGCACCTTGGGATCAGACAGAGAGGCCATACGCCCAGGGTAAATCACCACAACGGCCTCCCCCGGTACCTGCGGGCGGCCTGTCAGCGGCGCTGCGCACGAACCCGTTCATGCCGCACGAACGCTCATCTCTACATGCATCCCCGCCGCGACAACCATATTCACCAGCGCGTCCAAACTGAACAAACTGATCTTTCCTCGCATCAGATCCGAAACTCGAGGCTGGGTCACGCCGAGCCGCTCAGCAGCCGACGCCTGCGTCCAGCCGGAATTCTCGATGTGCTCGGTCAACGCGATCATCAGCCGCGACCGCAGCCGCATGTTCTCTGCTTCCTGTGGGGTGTCCTCGATCGCATCCCACACGCTGTCGAATGTCTCGTCCGCCATCAGCGCTCTCCCTTCTCGCTTGCAACACCGGCCCTTGCGTATCGCTTCGTCGCCAGCGCCAGATCAGAATCCGATGTCTTCTGAGTCTTCTTCTGAAAGCAGTGCAGCACAAGGATGCGGTCAGCGAGTTTCGCGACGTATATGACGCGAAATGCGCCGGAGTCCTCGCGAACTCGAATCTCGCACACCCCGAGCCCGACGGAACGCATGGTCCGCCAGTCCGTTGGGTCGAGGCCACGTTGAACGCGATCGAGTTGATAGCCGCACTCGCGGCGGGCGCCGAGCGGGAACTCGCGCAGGTCATCAAGTGCTGTGCCAACGAACTCGAGTCGCTTCACCAGCCCCAGTATACAAATAATTGTATAAGTTGCACAGCCGAGTTCGGCGGCGACGCGAGTCGGCCCGGCGATGGGTTCAGATCGCGCCGCTTTCGCGGGCCGTGGCGACGGCGGAGGTGCGGGACTTCACGCCGAGTTTGGCGTAGATGTGGACGAGGTGGGACTTCACGGTGGTTTCGCTGAGGAACAGTTGTTTGGCTATGTCGCGGTTGGAAAGGCCGGCGGCTACCAGGCGGAGGACTTCTACTTCGCGGGGGCTGAGGGTGGTGTCGGCTCGGCGGACTCGGGTCATCAGGCGGGAGGCGACGGTTGGGGAGAGGACGCTTTCGCCTGCCGAGGCGGCGCGGACCGCGGTCAGGAGTTCGGTGGGTGGGGTGTCTTTGAGGAGGTAGCCGACGGCGCCCGCTTCGATGGCGCCGAGGATGTCGGCGTCGGTGTCGTAGTTGGTGACGACGAGGACGTTCGGCGGGGTGGGCAGGGCGCGCAGGTCGGCGGTGGCGGCGGCGCCGGAGCGACCGTCGCCGAAGCGCAGGTCCATCAAGACCAGATCGACGGGGGTGGCGGCGCAAAAGGCCACTGCCGCATCGGCATTCGCGACATCGCCGACAACGGTGATGTCGGCGGCGGAGTCGAGGAGCGCGCGCAGGCCCGCACGGACGATGGCGTGATCGTCGGCGAGGAGAAGGCGGATCATGAGGCCGCGCCGAGCGGGAAGGTCACCGACACGGCGGTGTGGCCCGGTTCGGATTCGACAGTCATCGCACCGCCCTGTTGCTCGACGCGGCTGCGCATGGCGGCGAGGCCGAACGCGCCGGATCGGCGGTGGCGCAACATATCCGGCTCGATGCCGATGCCGTCGTCGACGATGTCCAAGTGCGCGTCGGTGTCGTCGTAGGTCAGGGTGACCCGCATGCGCTCAGCCTGCGCGTGCTGCACCACATTGGCCACCGCGCTCTGCGCGATCCGCACCAGCGCCGCCTCGACCGGCATCGGCAGGCGCTCCGGCTCACCCTCGACGAGCAGCTGCGTGGTCAGTGTCGGCGACTGCGCGCGCAGACAAATGCGTTCCAGCGCTTCGGCCAGTGATTGGCCGTCCAGCGCGGCGGGCGACAATTCGTCGATGAGCCTTCGGGTTTCGGCCAGGTCTTCGGCGGCGGTCTCGCGCGCGAGCCGAATACGGTCCAGCGCAGGATGATCCGGTGCGGCCTGCTCAGCACTGTGCAGGAGCAGTTGGATGCTGCTCAGGCCCTGGGCGACGGTGTCGTGGATCTCCTTCGCCAAGCGTTCGCGCTCGGCGAGCTTGCCCGCCGTGCGCTCCTGTTCCGCGAGAATCGCTCTGGTGCCGATCAATTCGTCGATCAGCCGCTCGCGCTCGACTGCCTCACGACGCAGGGCCTGGTAGCCGAGCCCGATCCCGATCGCCACCAGCGCGCCGAGAACAGGCCCCACCACCGCACCCGCGGACCAACCACGATGCGCCGCGAACCCGATCACACCGACCGCCGTCGCCGACACCACCGCGACCAGATTCCACGGCCGTGGCAACAGGTGCAGGTAGACGAAGAACAGCCCGAACGCCAGGTAGACCGCATCAGCGGTGAGCGTGAGCATGACCAGCCACAACACGGTCAGAGCCGCCAGCCACACCCACACCGCCGCATCGGGATACGCAGGCGAACGTGAGCGCGGGAACTCGGTCCCCGCGAAATACACCAGCAACCACACCACCGTCAGCGCGACCACCGCGATACCGTGACCGCCGCCGCCGGGCAGCAACGCGCGCACCGCGACCACCACCGCCAGCACCGTCACCAGCACATGCAGGCCGAAGCGCAGGGTGGTGACCACCGGGGTCAGGGGGGACGAGTGCACGTCGACCAGCTTATGTGCGGCAACCACGCGGGCATCCATCGAAAGATGTAAACGCCGCCAGACCTTGGATGGACGGCGATTCGTGCGCCGGTGCGATGGCGTCGACGGACGAGAACGACAGAGTGGAGTCATGTTCGTCGCACTCCGAGATCTGCGGGCCGCCCGTGGCCGCTTCCTGCTCATCACCACCGTCGTGTTCTTGGTGGCGGTGCTGGTGAGCTTCCTCAGTGGCCTCACCGCGGGGCTGGCGCACCAGAACATCTCCGCTGTCCAGGGCATCGACGCCGACCGGGTCGTTTTCGCCGAAACCGGGGCCGACCCGTCGTTCGACTCCTCGGTGCTCACCGAGCAGCAGATCGCGCAGTGGGAATCGGCGGACGCGACCCCGATCGGCATCTCGCGCACCAGAGCCGAGCACGCGGGTGCGAGTCCGACGCAGGTCGCGTTGTTCGGCGGCGACCCATCGGCATTCAGCAATCGCCCTGCTACCGCCCCCGGCGCCGTGGTGCTGAGTTCGGCGGCGGCTCGCGAGCTGTCGGCAGGCACCGGCGACGTCGTGCTGCTGGCAGGGCACGAGTTCACCGTCGCCGACGTCGCCGGCGACGAGTGGTACAGCCACACCCCCGTGATCTGGACGAGCCTGCAGGACTGGCAAGCGGCCAGCCCGCGCGCCGGTGCCGCGACCGTGCTCGCGGTGACCGGTGAGGCCCCCGGCGGCCTCGACGCCGAAGCAGGCACGCACTCGCTGCCCGCGAAGGACGCCGTCCAGGCGATCGGCTCCTACCAGGCCGAGAACAGCTCACTCACCCTGATGACCGTGCTGCTGTTCGCCATCTCGGCCCTGGTGATCGGCGCCTTCTTCACGGTCTGGACCGTGCAGCGCCAACCCGATATCGCCACCTTGAAGGCACTCGGCGCGACCACCGGCTCCCTGGTCCGTGATGCCCTCGCCCAGGCCGCGATCGTCCTGACCGCGGGCGTCACGGCGGGCCTGGCGATCACCGCCCTCGCCTCACTGTTCCTGGGCGAGGCGATGCCTTTCGTGCTCAGCCCCGCGACAACCTTGGTCCCCGCGCTGGCCCTGATCGTCCTCGGCCTGGTCGGCGCCGCTGTCGCCCTGCGCTTCCTGTTCACCACCGACCCACTGACCGCGCTCGGCGCGACCCGCTGACGATCCCATGACGACCGTCGCCCGCACCGATGCCGCAGTCGCGCTGCCGATCCACCGCACCGCGCGACCGAACGAAGGATCCACTGTGGCTCTCACTCTCACCGACGTGACCCTCACCTACCCCGACGGCACCGACCGTCTCACCGCTCTCGATCGGGTGAATCTGCACGTGCCCGGCGGCACGATCGCCGCGGTGACCGGCGCGTCCGGTTCAGGAAAGTCGAGCCTGCTCGCCGTCGCCGCGACCCTGATCCGACCCGATTCGGGCACGGTCGTGCTCGACACCGAGTCCGGCACCACAGATCTCGCCACGCTGAGCCGACGAGCCGCGGCGACCGCCCGCCGCAAGTCGATGGGCATCGTCTTCCAGCAGCCGAACCTCATCCCCTCGCTGACCGCGATCGAGCAACTGGAAGTCACCGCCCACCTCGGCGGCCCGAAACGCGCATCACGCCACGCGACCAGTACCCGCGCGAGAGAACTTCTCGACGCGGTCGGCCTGACCGACCACGCTCACAAACGCCCCGCCCAGCTCTCCGGCGGCCAGCGCCAGCGCGTCAACATCGCCCGCGCCCTGATGAACGACCCGGCCCTGCTCGTGGTCGATGAACCCACCAGCGCGCTCGATTCCGAACGCGGCGCCGCGATCATCGCCCTGATCACCACCATCGCCCGCGAACACCGAGCCGCCACCATCCTGGTCACCCACGACCCGACCCACCTGCACACCATGGACGCGGTCTACCGCATGACCGACGGCCGCCTCACCACGGTCTCCGTCCCCGCGCCTGCCTGACGCCTGACCGTGCTGCCGCTGGACTCTCGGCCCCGTCATCCGCCGGGCGAGAGTCCAGCGCGCCCGTTCGGCACAGCCGACGACGGCGGGCAGACTGGGTCGATGAGCGATCCGAGGCATCTCGTCGTGGTGGATGCGGCCAATGTGATCGGGTCGCGCGCCAACGGATGGTGGAAGGACAGGGCGGGTGCTGCTCGGCGATTTCTCGCCGACGTGGCGGACCTGACTACCCGGCTTCCTGACAACACCGAAGTCGCGGTCGTCCTCGAAGGGGCGGCCAAGGCCGCTGCCGACGGTGCCGCGCCCGCCGCGCCGCGGATGGAGGTGGTCCTCGCCGAGCGCTCGGGCGACGACAAGATCGTGGACGTGGTCGCCGGGGCCGACTCCGTCGAACGGATCACGGTCGTCACCGCCGACCGCGAGCTCCGCACCCGTGTCGAAGCCCACGGCGCCGGATCCGTCGGCCCCGGCTGGCTCTGGAACCAGCTCGACCGACCCGGCGCCGAAGCGAACTAGCCGGCCGTCAACGCCGCCAGGGCCATCTGCCGCAGCACCGGCCGGGCCCTCGACGCACTCGCCGCGGAGGCGCTGTGCGGGGTCGAGTTGATCAGGCCGAAGGCGGCGTGGGCTTGGATGCGGGCGGTTTCCTCGGGGAGCCCGGGGGTCAGTTCGCGCAGGACACCAACCCAGATCTCGACGTACTGACGCTGGGTGCGACGCAGGACACGGCGGTCGTTGGCGGGGACATTGTCGAGGTCGCGGTCCTGGATGCGGATGAGCTCGGGGTTGCCGAAGGCGAAGTCGAGGTGGAAGTCGACCAGCGCGGTCAGCGCCGCAACGGCCGACGGCGATTCGTCGACGACGGCGCGACCGCCCGACAGCAGGCGCTCACTGATGCCGACCAGGAGTTCGACCAGCAGCGCCTCTTTGTTCGCGAAGTGCCGGTAGACGGCGGGGCCGCTGATGCCGACCGCCGCGCCGAGGTCGTCGAGCCGCACGCCGAAGAAGCCGCGGTCGGCGATGAGCCGGGCGCCCGCGGCCAGCAACTGCTCGCGCCGCTGGGCCTTGAGCTGCTCGCGGCGGGTCGCCTGGACAGGCTCGGTAGTCGACATCGTGGCCGCCCCCTCTGGACAACTTGGTTAGTCAAGATTAACCTGAATTTCAGTTATTAGCGATTAACCGAATGGGAAGAGTGGCGTGATGACGGTTACGCACGAGACCGACGACGGCACCGTGGCCGCGACGAGCAACCGGGACGCGCACGGCGCCCTGGTCGCGGATCTGCGGCAGCGGCTGGCCACGGCCGCCCTCGGTGGTCCGCAGAAGTCCCGCGAACGGCACGTGGCCAGGGGCAAGCTGCTCCCCCGCGAGCGCGTCGACCAATTACTCGACCCCGGCAGTCCGTTCCTCGAACTGTCCCCGCTGGCGGCCAACGGCATCTACGGCGACGAGTGCCCCGGCGCCGGCGTGATCGCCGGCATCGGCCGCATCGCGGGCCGCGAGTGCCTGATCCTGGCCAACGACGCGACGGTCAAGGGCGGCACCTACTACCCGATCTCGGTGAAGAAGCACCTGCGCGCGCAGGAGGTGGCCGCGCAGAACAACCTGCCGTGCGTGTACCTCGTGGACTCCGGCGGCGCCTTCCTGCCGCACCAGGACGAGGTGTTCCCCGACCGCGAGCACTTCGGCCGCATCTTCTTCAACCAGGCGAACATGAGCGCCAAGGGCATCGCCCAGATCGCGGCGGTGATGGGTTCGTGCACCGCCGGTGGCGCGTACGTGCCCGCGATGGCCGACGAGGCCGTGATCGTGCGCGACCAGGGCACCATCTTCCTGGGCGGCCCGCCCCTGGTGAAGGCGGCGACCGGCGAGATCGTCACCGCCGAGGACCTCGGCGGCGGCCTGCTGCACTCACGCACCTCGGGGGTCACCGATCACCTGGCCGACGACGACCGCGACGCACTGCGGATCGTCCGCAATATCGTCGCCACGCTGGGCCCGCGCCCCGAAGCACCGTGGGAGGTCCTGCCGAGTACCCCGCCCGCCAAAGCCGAGGACGAGCTCTACGACGTGGTGCCCGTCGACCCGCGCACGCCCTACGACGTGCACGAGGTGATCGACCGGATCATCGACGGCGAGAGCGGCTTCCAGGAGTTCAAGGCCGAATACGGCAAGACCCTGATCACCGGGTTCGCCCGCATTCACGGCCATCCGGTGGGCATCGTCGCCAACAACGGCGTGCTGTTCGCCGAATCTGCCATGAAGGGCGCGCATTTCATCGAGTTGTGCGACAAGCGCAAGATCCCACTGCTGTTCCTGCAGAACATCACCGGCTTCATGGTCGGCCGTGACTACGAGGCCGGCGGCATCGCCAAGCACGGCGCGAAGATGGTCACCGCGGTCGCGTGCGCGCGGGTGCCGAAGCTCACGGTCGTGATCGGCGGTTCCTACGGCGCGGGCAACTACTCCATGTGCGGGCGCGCGTATTCGCCGCGCTTCCTGTGGATGTGGCCCAACGCGCGCATCTCGGTGATGGGTGGCGAACAGGCCGCGTCGGTGCTGTCGACGGTGCGCGGTGATCAGCTCGACAGCGCGGGCAAGCCGTGGTCCGAGGCGGATCAGGAGGCGTTCAAGGCCCCGATCCGCGAACAGTACGAGACCCAGGGCAACCCCTACTACGCGACCGCGCGCCTCTGGGACGACGGCGTGATCGCGCCGACCGATACCAGAACCGTGCTCGGTCTTGCCCTTTCGGTGTGCGCGCAAGCGCCGCTCGAACCCGTTTCCTACGGCGTCTTCCGGATGTGAGCGACATGCTGAACAAGAACCATCTCGTCGAATTCGACACCGTCCTGGTCGCCAACCGCGGCGAGATCGCGGTGCGTGTGATCAAGACCCTGCGCGACATGGGCATTCGCTCGGTCGCGGTGTACAGCGACGCCGATGCCGACGCGCGCCACGTGCGTGAGGCCGATGTCGCGGTGCGGCTCGGACCGGCGCCGGCGCGCGAGAGCTACCTGTCGATCGAGAAGGTCGTCGATGCCGCCGTACGTTCGGGCGCGCAGGCGGTACACCCGGGTTATGGCTTCCTGTCGGAGAATTCGGCCTTCGCGGCGGCACTGGCCGATGCGGGCATCGTGTTCCTCGGCCCGCCGGCCAAGGCCATCGAGGTGATGGGCGACAAGATCACCGCGAAGAAGACGGTGACGGCGTTCGGGGTTCCGGTGGTGCCCGGCATCGCCGAACCCGGCCTGACCGATGACCAATTGATCGCCGCCGCAACGGACATCGGTTACCCGGTGCTGGTGAAGCCGTCGGCAGGCGGTGGCGGCAAGGGCATGCGCCGGGTCACCGACCCCGCCGATCTGCCCGCCGCGCTGGTGAGTGCCCGGCGCGAAGCCGCTGCCGCGTTCGGCGACGACACCCTGTTCCTGGAGCGGTTCGTCAACCGGCCCCGCCATATCGAGGTGCAGATCCTGGCCGACAAGTTCGGCAACGTGGTGCACCTGGGTGAGCGCGAATGCAGCTTGCAGCGCAGGCATCAGAAGGTGATCGAGGAGGCTCCCTCGCCGCTGCTGGACGCGCAGACCAGGGCCCGGATCGGCACCGCCGCCTGCAATACCGCCCGCAGCGTGGACTATGTGGGCGCGGGCACCGTGGAGTTCATCGTCTCGGCCGACCAGCCCGACGAGTTCTTCTTCATGGAAATGAACACCCGTCTGCAGGTGGAGCATCCGGTGACCGAGATGGTCACCGGTGTCGACCTGGTGGAATGCCAGGTGCGGGTCGCCGCGGGCCAGAAGCTGGCGCGCACCCAGGACGAGATCCACCTCGTCGGGCACGCGATCGAAGCACGGGTCTACGCGGAGGATCCGGGTCGCGGGTTCCTGCCGACCGGAGGTGCCGTGCTGGCGCTGTCGGAGCCGGAAGGCGCCGGCGTGCGGGTGGATTCGGGGCTCTCGGTGGGCACCGTGGTCGGTAGCGACTACGACCCGATGCTGTCGAAGGTGATCGCGCGCGGCAATACTCGCGCCGACGCGCTCGCCGCGCTGGACCGCGCGTTGGAACAGACCGTGCTGCTTGGCGTGACAAGCAATATCGAATTCTTGCGTTTCCTGCTCGCCGACGACGATGTACAGGCCGGCCGTCTCGACACCGCGCTGCTGGATCGCCGCGTCGCCGACTTCGTACCCGCCGAGGTGACCGACGACGAATTCATCGCCGCCGCGACACATCACTGGTTGCGACGCTGGCCCGCCACCGGCGGCGACCCCTGGTCGACCCCGTCGGGATGGCGCCTCGGCGAACCCGCCCCGACATCGATCAGACTGTCCGCGGGCGACCAGGCGCGCCACGTGTTCATCACCGGCACACCGGCTTCGGCGACCGTGTGGCTCGACGAGCCGGAGTCCGGCGAACCGGCGAGTCACCCCGAACCGCGCACGCTCACCGCCACCGTCTCGGCCGACGGTCTCGCGTCGACGCTCGACGGGCTGCGACGCACCTACCGCATCGCCGAGGCCGACGGCCAGCTGTGGGTGAGCCACGACGGCGGGCTCGCCGTGCTCCGCGAGGTCGCCGAGGCGAGCGTGCGTGGCGACGCCGCCCACATCGGTGACGCCGAAATCCGCAGTCCCATGCCGGGTTCGGTGATCGCCACGCCGGTCGAGAACGGCGCGACCGTCGCCGTCGGCGATCCGGTGATCGTGATCGAGGCCATGAAGATGGAGCACGCGCTCACCGCGCCGGTGGCAGGCACGGTGGAGGTGCTCGCCCTCCCCGGCGCCCAGGTGAAACTGGACCAGGTGCTGGTGCGCGTCATCGCCCACCCCGCAGAAACCGTCGTCGCGGCAGTCGCGACCGAACCCGCCGTCGCCGAGACCGCCGCGGCACCGACCGAGCCCGAAGGAACCCCCGCATGACCGACTACCTGTCCACCGGTTCGCTGCCGGAGGAATACCGCCAGCTCGCCCTCACCGTGCGCGATTTCGCCAACCAGGTCGTCGCGCCGGTGTCGGCGAAACACGATGCCGAACACAGCTTTCCGTACGAGGTCGTGGCGGGCATGGCCGAGATGGGCCTGTTCGGCCTGCCGTTCCCCGAGGAGTTCGGCGGCATGGGCGGCGACTACTTCGCCCTGTGCCTGGCGCTCGAGGAACTCGGCAAGATCGACCAGAGCGTGGCCATCACCCTCGAGGCGGGGGTGTCGCTGGGCGCCATGCCGATCTACCGCTTCGGCAACGACAAGCAGCGCACCGAATGGCTGCCCCAGCTCACCAGCGGGCAGGCGCTGGCGGGCTTCGGACTCACCGAACCCGACGCGGGCAGCGACGCGGGCGGCACCAGGACCACCGCCGTGCAGGACGGCGAGAGCTGGGTGATCAACGGCAGCAAGCAGTTCATCACCAACTCCGGCACCGACATCACCCGCCTGGTGACCGTCACCGCGGTCACCGGACAGGCAGGCGGCAAGAAGGAGATCTCCACCATTCTGGTGCCGACCTCCACCCCGGGTTTCGTGGCCGAGCCCGCCTACAACAAGGTCGGCTGGAACGCCTCCGACACCCACCCGCTGAGCTTCACCGACGTGCGGGTGCCGCAGGAGAACCTGCTCGGCGAGCGCGGTCGCGGCTACGCCAACTTCCTGCGCATCCTCGACGAGGGCCGCATCGCCATCGCCGCGCTGGCCGTCGGCGCCGCGCAGGGCTGTGTGGACGAGAGCGTGCGCTACGCGGGTGAACGCCAGGCCTTCGGACAGGCGATCGGCCGCAATCAGGCCATCGCGTTCAAGATCGCCCGGATGGAGGCGCGGGCCCATGTCGCGCGCACCGCCTACTACGACGCCGCCGCGCTGATGCTGGCGGGCAAGCCGTTCAAGAAGGCCGCTTCGATCGCGAAGATGGTCGCCAGCGAGGCCGCGATGGACAACGCCCGCGACGCCACCCAGATCTTCGGCGGCAACGGCTTCATGAACGAATACCCGGTGTCGAGGCACTACCGTGACAGCAAGATCCTGGAAATCGGCGAGGGCACCACGGAGGTACAGCTGATGCTGATCGCAAGGGAGCTGGGTCTGTGAGCGAAGTCAGGCGGGTGGTCCAGCGCGGGCTGTGGTTCGAGGAGTTCGAGATCGGCACGATCTACGAGCACCGGCCCGGCCGCACCATCACCGAGGCCGACAATGTCCTGTTCACCACGCTGACCATGAACACGCAGGCCCTGCACCTGGACGCGGCCTTCGCCGACGCGCAGCCGCCGTTCAACCAGCGCCTGGTGAATTCGATGTTCACGCTGTCGACCCTGGTCGGGCTCTCCGTCGCCCAGCTCACCCAGGGCACGCTGGTCGGCAATCTCGGTTTCTCCGAGATGACCACGCCCGCGCCGCTGTTCCACGGCGACACCATGTACGCGGAAACGCTGGTCACCGACAAGCGCGAATCCAAGAGCCGTCCCGGCGAGGGCATCGTCAGCCTGGCCCACACCGCACGCAACCAGCACGGCGTGATCGTGGCGACCGCGATACGCAAGACACTGGTCCGCAAGGCGCCGCAGGCATGAGCGGCCACCCGCCGAAAGGACGCAGTATGAGCTGGCAGCCGAGTGGTCCCGCGTGGCTGTTCTGCCCGGCCGATCGCCCCGAACGCTTCGCCAAGGCCGCCGCGGTGGCCGATGTGGTGATCCTCGATCTCGAGGACGGTGTCGCGGCGGGTGACAAGACCGCGGCCAGGCAGGCGCTCATCGACACCCCGCTCGACCCGCAGCACACCGTGATTCGGGTCAACGCGGCCGGCACCGACGACTACGCGGCCGATCTGGCCGCGCTCGCGCAGACCGCCTACCGCCGGGTCATGCTGCCCAAATGCGAGTCGGCCGACCAGGTTCGCAGCCTCGACGGCTACGAAGTGATCGTGCTGGTCGAATCGCCGCTCGGCGCGGTGCGGATCACCGAGTCGGTGCAGGCAGGCAATGCCATCGGCGTGATGTGGGGTGCCGAGGATCTGGTCGCCGGACTCGGTGGCAACTCGAGCAGGCACGCCGACGGCAGCTACCGCGATGTCGCCCGTCAGGTGCGTTCATCGACGCTGCTGGCGGCCAAGGCCTTCGGGCGCTTCGCGCTGGACTCGGTGTACCTCGACATCAAGGATCTCGACGGCCTCGCCGCGGAGACGAGCGATGCGGTCGCCGTCGGATTCGACGCCAAGGTCGCCATCCACCCGAGTCAGGTCGCCGTGATCCGCGATGGCTACGCACCCGACCCCGCCGAGCTCGACTGGGCGCATCGAGTGCTGGCGGAGGTGCCCAACCATCGCGGCGTCTTCGCGTTCGAGGGCCGTATGGTCGACGCACCGGTGCTCCGGCATGCCGAACAGATCGTCCGGCGCGCAGGCGTGCCCAGCTGATCATCGGGTAATCCACCCCCCGATACACGAAGTAGTCCAGTTCGAGGAGGACATCGGAGTGCAACCGCAATGGGTACCGAGCGCGCAGGACATCGCGTCGGCCCGAATCACCGACTTCGCCGCCTTCGTCACCACGCGAACCGGCGACCCGTACCCCGACTACCAGGCCCTGTGGCAGTGGTCGGTGGACGACGTCGCCGGCTTCTGGCAGGCCGTGTGGGACTACTTCGAGCTCGGCGAGACCGCCGGTGAGGTGCTCGGCTCGCGGGAGATGCCGGGCGCGCAATGGTTTCCCGGCACCCGGCTGAACTATGTCGACCAGATCATCCGGATGGCCCAGTTCGGCCGCCCCGCGGTGATCGCCCTGCACGAAGAAGCCGAGCCGCGGGAGGTGTCGTGGGCCGAATTGATCGAACAGGTCACGGTTTTCGCGCGCACCTTGCGTGAGCAGGGCGTCGAGGCGGGCGACCGGGTGGTGGGCTACCTGCCCAATATTCCGGAAGCGATCGTCGCCTTCCTCGCCACCGCCAGTATCGGCGCGGTGTGGAGCGCCTGCGGTCAGGACTACTCGGCCAAGGCCGCGCTGGACCGGCTCGGACAGCTCGACCCGACGGTGCTGGTCACCGCCGACGGCTACCGGTTCGGCGGCAAGGAACACGACAAACGGGCCGACATCGCGGCACTGCGCGACGGGCTGCCCGGCCTGCGCGCCACCGTCGTCGTCTCGCAACTCGGACGCGAGGTACCCGACACGCTGTCCTGGACGGACTCGGTCGCCGATGCCGGACTCGGTGTCATCGAAACCGTCCCCGTCGATTTCGATCATCCGCTGTGGATCGTGTTCTCCTCCGGCACCACCGGGCTGCCCAAGGGCATCGTCCACGGCCACGGCGGCGTGCTGCTCGAGCATCTGAAAGCCGTAGCGCTGCAATCGAACATGGGCCCCGAGGACACGTTCTTCTGGTACACCAGCCCGAGCTGGATGATGTGGAACTTCCAGGTAGCGGGTCTGCTCACCGGCACCACCGTCGTCACCTACGACGGCAGCCCGACCGCGGGCGGGCCGGATGCGCTGTGGCGCATCGCCGCCCAGGTGGGCGCCACCGTTTTCGGGACCAGCCCCGGCTATGTTCTCGGCTGTGTCAAGGCGGGATCGGTGCCACGCGCCGAGCACGACCTCTCGGCCCTGCGCTCCGTGGGTATCACCGGTTCGTCGCTACCGGTGTCGAGCGCGCTGTGGCTGAACGAGAATGCCGGAGAGCATGTTCAGGTGAACTCGATCAGCGGCGGCACCGATGTGGTGTCGGCGTTCGTCGGTGGCGCCCCGACCGTGCCGGTATGGCCGGGTGAGCTGTCGGCGCCGTATCTCGGCGTCGCCCTCGATGCCTTCGACGAGCAGGGCAACCCCGTGCGCGGCGAGGTCGGCGAGCTGGTGGTCACCGCGCCGATGCCGTCGATGCCGGTGAGCTTCTGGCGCGACGACGACGGAAAGCGCTACCACGCGGCCTATTTCGACACCTACCCCGGCGTATGGCGCCACGGCGACTGGATCACCCTCACCGAACACGGCAGCATCGTCGTGCACGGTCGCTCCGATTCGACGCTCAACCGCCACGGCATCCGCATGGGCAGCGCCGACATCTACCAGGTCGTCGAACAGTTTCCGGAGATCGCCGAGGCCCTGGTGATCGGCGCCGAACAACCCGACGGCGGCTACTGGATGCCCCTGTTCGTCGTGCTCGCCCCCGGCGCGGCACTCACCGAAGACCTGAAAACCCGTCTCGCCACCGCGATCCGCACCGAGGTCTCCCCGCGCCACGTTCCCGACGAGATCCGCGAAGCCCCCGGCATCCCCCACACCCGAACCGGCAAGAAGCTGGAAGTCCCCATCAAAAAGCTCTTCCAGGGCGCCGATCCCGCTCGCGTCGTCGAACGCAGCGCCGTCGACGACCCCGCACTCCTCGACTGGTATGCCCGGATAAGCCCACCCGACAAGGGCTAATACACTTGAACTATGAATGTCAGCGAGTCTCGTGGGGCGCGTGGGGTAGCTGGGACTGAAGTTCGGCGGCGGCCGAAGAATCGCCGGGCGCAGATCGCGGCGTCGTCGGCGGTGGCGTTCGGCGCAGCCGGATATCACGGGGTGAGTATGGAGGACATCGCGTCCGGGCTGGGAATCAGTTCGGCCGCGCTGTATCGGCACTACCCCAGTAAGTACGCGTTGTTCCGGGAGGAGTTACTTCGGGTCGGGCAGGCGTTCACGGCGTCGATCGTGGTGTCGGCCGAAGACACCCTGCCCGCGGCGCAACGGTTGCGGCACATGCTGACCGGGCTGATCGGCGCGACCGTCGAGAATCGGGCGACGGTGCGGCTGGTGCGATGGGAGGGCCGCTACCTCGAGCCGGCGGATCGGGTGGTGCTCGACGAGCAGCAGGGTTCGGTGCTGGTCGCGCTCGACGAACAGCTGGCGATCCTGCGCCCCGAATTGACCACGGCCGAGCGGCGTATGGTCTCCACGGCGATTCTCGGCGTGGTCACCAGCATCGCCGATCATCACGCCGCGCTGCCCCTTCGCACGCTGAACAAGTTGCTCGGCTCGGCGTGTATGGCGCTCACCGACACCGCGTTGCCGCCTGCCGCAATCGTTTCGGAGCAGGGTGCCCGCGCCCAGATTCCCGACTCGTTCAAACATGAACTGCTGCTGCGCAAAGCGGTGGAGCTGTTCCACAAACGCGGCTATCCGAATGTGAGCGTGGAGGACATCGCCTCGGCGGCGGGATTGTCGGCGGCGTCGGCGGTGTACCGGTTCTATCGCGGCAAGAGCGACATCCTCGCCGCGGCGTTTCGGCGCGCGGCCGACCGGGTGTCGGGGGCGATCGGCCCCGCGGTGGCGAGCACGCCCGACAGCGGGGCCGCGCTGGACGTGCTGGTCGAGCAGTTCGTCGCCGACACCTTCGACGAGCGAGCGCTGGCCGTCGTCTACTACGCCGAATTCGGGCACGTGCCCGCCGAGGAACGTGCAGTCCTGCGCAATATCCAGCGGTTGAGCGTGCAGGAGTGGGCGCGGCTGGTGCGCGATATGCGGCCGGAGCTCTCCGCCGCGGAGGCGCGTTTCCTGGTGCACGCGGCGTTCGCGATGGTCATCGACCTCGGTCAGCGCTTCGGCGACGACCCGATCGCCGGCCGGGCCAGGGTCGCATTCCTGATGCGGCGGGTGCTGCTCGGTTGAGGCAATTCACCCGTTGTGTATGAGGCGGTGCGTTGCTGACTCGTCATAGGCTCGGCGATCAAGCCTTCGAACGGAGCGTGCATGGATTCTCGCGCGAGCGCGCTGACCAGGCGATCGTTGCTCGGGCTCGCCGCCGCGGCCACCGCCGCGGCGGCGTTGCCCGGATGCGGTGACGCATCGGTTCCCGAGCCGATCCGCACCACCGGTCGCCCGGATCTGCTCGCCCGGGCGATCGACGCCTACATCTACGGCTATCCGATGATCCTGCTGGACATGATGCGCGCGGCGAGCGGGCCGATCAACGGCTTCGATCACAGCGTGCTGCCCGATCCCGACGATCGCGGGGTGGCCAGGCTCAGCCACGACATGGTGTATTCGCAGGCGTGGCTCGATATCACCGAAGAGCCGATCGTGCTCCAGATCCCGGGGATGGAACCCGACCGGTTCTGGCTGTTCCAGCTGGTCGACGGGTGGGCGAACACCGTGCACGACCTGACCAGCAAAACCCCGCGAACCACCGTGGACGCCGACGGTCCACCCTTCACCTACGTCCTCACCGGGCCGCAGTGGTCCGGTGTGCTGCCCGCGAACGTGACCCGGCTGCACATGCCGTCGTCGATGTGCACGATCGTCGCGCGGGTCCAGATCAACGGCACCGGGGACGCGCCGACGGTCAACCAGTGGCAGGAGAAGATGAAGCTGATCCCGCTCAGCGCGTGGGATCGCGGTGAACTCGCCGGGACGGTCAGCCGCGTCCACGCGATAGACCGTGGACCGGAGCCACCGACGAAGCGGATCGCCGCGTTGGACGGCCGCACCTATCTCAACCGCCTGTGCCGGCTGATGCTCACCGATCCCCCCGCTGCGGCCGACGCGCCCCTGATGACGCAACTGGCCACGATCGGTGTCCAGCCCGGCGGGGTTCTCGACGACCAGCCCGCCGAAATCCTCGACGAGGCGGTGCGCCAGGCCCACCGCCGCATCGCCGACTGGACAGACCCCACCGCCCGCTCCGTCAACGGCTGGGAGATCCCCGTCGACCTCGGCACCTTCGGTACCGACTACCTCCGCCGCGCGGCCACCACCAAGCGCTCCCCCGCCCTTGCCCCCATTCGTGACGTGCTCTACGCGAACCGCGACGCCCCCACCACCGACGACCGGGGCAACCCACTGCGCTACCGCATCCGCTTCGAACCGGGCCGATGGCCGCCTGTCCACGCCTTCACCTCGATCACCGCCTACGACACACAAGGTTTCCTGGTCCCCAACCCCGACACGATCTACTCGGTAGGTCACTTCCCCGCCGTTGTCCCCGCCCCCGACGGATCTGTGGAACTAGCCGTCCAGCACCAGGACCCACGGCCCGCCGTCCCCACCGGCAACTGGCTCCCCATCCCCGCCACCGGCGACTTCTCCCTCACCCTCCGCCTCTACGCACCGCGCGAGAACGCCCTCGACGGAAAGTGGGAGCCGCCGCCGATGACCCTGGTCGACTGAGTCGGGCACGGATTGTCCGATCACCCGAACTCGACAACGGTGCCGTTCTCGATCGACACCCTCGCGGCCTCGAACAGCAGCAGCCAGGTGATCAACTCCCGGTCGAACGGGTGCGACGAATCGCTGTCCAGCATCGTCCGGATCCTGCCGATCTCGGCGTCGGAGAGCACACCATCGATCAGCTCGACACCCAAATACGATGCGACATAGACGAGTTCGCGCATCAGCGCAGTGCTCGACCCGACCATGCCACCAGCGATGTCGACATCCTCGCCGACGAAAAGCACGTCGTCGAAATCGACCGGAACGTAGAACCCTTCGCAATCCGAATGGCAGATCAGGTGGGAGTCGAAGGTGGATCCGACCAGGTTGATGGCGGGATCATCCGAAGCGCTGTCTCCGTCGGCGACGGGTGTCAGCGGCTGCTCAGGATACTCACGCGCTCGGGCATACGCGCGCCGCAGATAATGCACGAAAGAGTAGGGCACGCTCCCTATCCGAGCGCGGTCCACCGCCGGTCCCGCAACCCTCGGCTCGTCGTGCGGAGCAAGCCCCTCCCGCACCAGTAGCTCGCTGAGCGCACGCAGTTGCTCGGTCAACGCATCGAGATACTCCGGGTCACTACCGTCTGCCACGGCAAAGGCCAGCCCCCCGGTTCCCACTGAAAGTCCCATAGCCGCGAAGCTAGCTCGACCATCCGACAGATACCCGGACGGCGCAGGTCAGGGTTTGTTGGACATGGCGGCGATGAGGGAGTTGGGGCGCATGTCGAGCCAGTGGGATTCCACGTAGTGGAGACAGGAGGTTCGGGGGGCGGCGCCGAAGGCTACCGACCAGCCGCCGGGGACGGCGGCGAAGGTGGGCCAGAGGGAGTGTTCGCCTTCGGTGTTGACCAGGACGTAGAACTGGGCGTTGTCGTCGTCGAACGGGTTGGTCATGGGGTGGCCTTTCCGAGGAGGGTGCCGAGGTGGGCTAATGCTGCCGGGGTGCCTTCGATTTCGTGGTGGGCGAGCTCGCTCGTGCGGAACAGGCGGTCGCTGTGGCCGGTGCGGGCGGGCGGGAAGTGGGGGGTGAAGTCGGTGACGGTGACGCCGTAGGCGGCGATGAGGGCGGCTAACCGGGTGGGGTCGGGCGGTTCGGTGAGGACGACGGTCGCGCCGACTCGCAGGGGAAGCAGGTAGCCGTGCCAAGCGGTGGCGTCGCCGGTATGGGATTGGTGCAGATAGACATCGCGAGTGGTGAGGTGGTGGCGGGCCTGCATGGCGGTGACCCGGTGCACGGCGGCGGCATGGCTGATGGTGACGCTGTGCGTTGCGCCAGGGGGGAACAGCACGAAGGCGGGGTGCTGCGGCAGGATCGGGGCGCGATGTTCGCCGCGGGCGATGGGTTCGCTCGAATAGGTGGACAGAGATGCCCGATCGACCGTCACCGTCGGGATGTCGTAGGTGCCGAGGTGCTCGCGGGCGGCGATGGTCAGGGCCAGTGCCGGGTTGACGATCGGTGGGAGCCGGGGGTTCGCGGTGTCGATCGGTACCACGGTCCCACCGGCTTTGAGGACCGCGTACGCCGCGACCACGAACTCGATGGAACCTGGGACATCCACGAGCACAGCCGATTCCGGGCCGATGCCGAGCGCGGTCAGATGCCGGGCCAGCTGATTGGTGCGCCGGTCGAGGTCACCGTAGGTGATGATCGAGGTCGGGCCGTCGGTCGGCGCATGGACGACGGCCGGGTCGAAAGGGGTTGCGGCGGCTTGGGCTTCGAACTCGTCGAGCAGTAGTTCGTCGGCGAGACCGGTCGCGCGGGCGTAGGGCCCGTCATCGATGCGGCCGACGAATTCGATCTCGGCCGTCCAGGCGTCGCCCGGCGGCCTGCGGCGCACGAGGTCGCCGGTGGCGAACATGCGGTCGTCCACCGGGCCGATGGGGTTCGCGAGGAAGGTCGCCGCGGTGGCCTGTCTGCCGACGTATCCGCGCGCCAATTGCACACCGGAGACATAGAGTTCACCGATTTCGCCGTCGGCTACCGGGCACAGGTGCTCGTCGAGGATCAGCAGTTCGACATCGTCAGCGGCCGATCCGAACGGGACCACCTCCAGGTCGGCGCCGGTCACCTCGTGCGCGACGAACTCGCCCGCCGTCTCGGGCCTGCCGTAGACGTGCCACAGCGTCGCACCGCTCACCGCGCGCAGGGCGGCGGCGGTTTCCGCGAGCAGTGGCCCACCCGAGCCGAGCACCACGCGCAGCGAGTCCAGACGCTGCTCGGCATCGGGCAGTGCTGCCAGCTCGGCGAGCTCGGCATGATCGAAACATGCTGCGGTCACCTGCGTTTCGGCAATCGCGTCGGCGAGCACCGCCGACGGCGAGACCACCAGCGTGGCACCGGTTTGCAGCGCGAGCAGCATCTCCCCCACCGCGGCCTGGCCGGCCAGCGGTGCGTGCCAGAGCACCGAATCGCCGATACCGATACCGCAGAGTCGCTGGCGCCAGCTCGAATTGGCCTGCGCCGCGCGATGCCCGACGACGACGGCGGTCGCGGCAACGACATCGACGACCAGGTAGGCGGGGTTGTCCGCGCCCGGCCCCGGTAGCTCATCGGGGGTGACGTCGACCGTGGCGTCGGTGTGCACGACCGGGAACCCGGCGGGGTGCGGTGTTCCGTCGCTGGTGAGGATCAAGGCGGGCGCGGCCAGCGCGGCAGTGCGACGTTGCACGTCACCGGGGCCGGTGGGGTCGAGCAGCACGAACGCACCGCCGGCGGCGAGCACCGCGTGCACAGCGACCACCAATTCCACCGAACGCGGAAGCGACACCGCGACAGTGGTTTCGGGGCCGACACCGTGCTCGAGGAGCGCGGCGGCCAACGCATCGACTCGCTCGGCCAGTTCGCCGTAGGTGAGACCGATTTCGCCGTCGCGCACCGCGAGGATGTCGGGTTCGCGGTCGGCGTAGGTGGAGAAGGCGGCGAGCAGGGTCGCCGGGTCACGTGGTCGATCGCCGTCCAGGTCACGCAGGAGCGCGGCGAGGGTGGCAGCGGTCGTGACCGAATCCGTGTGCGACATCAGAGTTGTCCTTCCGAGTCGTCAACCGACGCTGTCCCGGCGATTACCGCGGCAGCATCGGTCACCAGTGTTTGCAGAGTCGAAGTGAGACCGGCCGCGCCGAGTGCGGCGAGCACGCCGGGCACGAGGCCGGCCAGCGCGACGTTCACCAACGCTTCAGGTTTCATCTTCGCGCCCATCGCCCTGCTCACCGCGGCGAGCTTGGCGTCGAGTGCTCCGTAAGAGATGGCGTGCTCGCCGTGGGTGAATGCCACGGTCGCCGGCGCGAGCCGAGCTGCCGAGCCGACGAGGCCCGGAAGATCGGCGATGGTGTAGGTGGTCGGGGTCTTTTGGGCATCGGTGCGCAGGTCGATCGCGCGCACCGCCACGGTGGGGTCGGCGGCGACGGTGGTGAGTACCTTGCGGAATCGCTCGGCCATGGTCTGGACCGTCGACGCGTCGAACAGGTCTGTGGCGTAGCCGAAGTGGATGTCGAGGCCGTCCAGCGCGCCGTCGTCGCGATAGCGCTGCAGGGCGGTGAGATGCAGGTCGAATTTGGCCTCGGTGAGCCCGGGGTCCAAGGTCTGGACGTGGAGGCCGGGGAGCTCGATACCGCCGGGCGGCATGTTCTGGAAGGTCAGCATCACCTGGAACAGCGGGGTGTAGGCGCCGGTACGGGTGCGACCCACGGCGTCGACCACCTGCTCGAACGGAACATCGGCATGGGACAGCGCGGCCAGATCGCGGCGCTTCGCCTGGGTGAGCAGGTCGGTGAACGGTGCGCGGGCGTCGACCTCGGTGCGCAGGGCGACGGTGTTGACGAACATGCCGACGAGGTCGTCGAGTTCGCGGGCGCCACGACCGGAGACCGGTGCGCCGATGGTGATGTCCGCGCTGCCGGATTGCTTGGCCAGCAGCACTGCCAGCGCGCTGTGGATCAGTGTGAACAGGGTGGTTCCGTTGGCGCGTGCCACGTCGTCGAGGCGGGTGGTGAGCGCGGAATCGATGTCGAATTCGATCGTCGCGCCGCGCATTTCACGACGGGCCGCGCGCGGGCGGTCTGTCGGCAACGCCAGTAGTTCGGGTGCGCCGGCGAGCTCGCGGGTCCAGTAGGCGAGCTGCTGGGTGAGCACACTGCCGGGGTCGGACTCGGAGCCGAGCAGGTCGCGCTGCCAGGCACTGAAATCGCCGTACTGGATCGTCAGTGGGGCCCAGCCCGGTTCGCGCCCCTGGCCGCGATCCACATAGGCGCGCACCAGGTCCCGGGTGAGCGGGTCGATCGAGTATCCATCCGCGCTGATGTGGTGCACCACGACGACGAGGACGTGATCGTTGTCGCCGAGGCGGTAGAGGGCGACCCGGATCGGGGGCGCGGCGGTGATGTCGAAGGGCTGCGCGACGAGCGCCGCGATCCGGGTTTCGACATCGGCGAGCGCCACCGGGAGGGGGGTGAGGTCGACGGCGGCGGACCAGGCGGGCATCACCTGCTGGATCGGGCCGTCGGTGGTGTCCGGGTAGCGGGTGCGCAGGGTGTCGTGGCGGGCCAGCAGGTCGGCGACGGCCGCCTGCAGGGCGGGTAGGTCGAGCTCGCCGGTCAGTCGGATGGCGGCCGGGATGTGGTAGGCCGAGGACTGTGGCGAGAGCTGGTGCAGCACCCACATGCGCTGCTGCGCGGGCGAGAGGACCGCGGGCCCTTCGCCGGTGCGCTTGGTCAGCGGGGGGCGGGCGATGGTGCGATCAGCGGTGGCGAGGTGCGCGGCCAGCGCGCCGACTGTCGGTGCGTCGAAGACCGCGGCCACGGCGACGTGGACGCCGAGCGCGGCGCCGAGGCGGGCAGCCAGGCGGGTTGCCATCAGCGAGTTGCCGCCGAGGGCGAAGAAGTCGTCGTCGAGTCCGGCGGCGGCGCAGCCGATCACCTCGGTGAACGTCTGGGCGACAAGCTGTTCGACCGCGGTGACCGGAGCGCGGAAGGCCGCTTCGGCGAACTGCGGTTCGGGCAGCGCCTTCCGGTCGACTTTGCCGTTGGCGTTGAGGGGCAGCGCGTCGAGCACCACCAGCGCCGCCGGAACCATGTAGGCGGGCAGGTCGGCGGCGAGCTCTCCGCGCAGCCGGGCGGCGATGGCGGGCTCGTCGCCCGGGGCCAGGTCCGCGACCGCCGCGTAGGCGATCAGGCGGGCACCCGCCCGCTCGTCGGTCGTGGCGATCGCGACTGCCGCCCGGACTTCGGCGCAGCGCAGCAGGGCTGTTTCGACCTCGCCGAGCTCGATGCGGAAGCCACCGATCTTGACCTGGAAGTCGGCGCGTTCGAGGTATTCGACCGTGCCGTCGGCGCGCCGACGGACGATGTCGCCGGTGCGATACATGCGCGAGCCGGTGTCGGCGAAGGGGTTCGCGACGAACCGGTCGGCGGTGAGGGCGTGGCGCCCGTGGTAGCCGCGGGCGAGCTGATCACCGGACAGATAGAGCTCGCCCGCGACGCCGATCGGGACGGGATGCAACCGGACGTCGAGAACGTAGAGCGCGCTGTTCCAGACGGGAGTACCGATCGGCACGACGTGCGACAGATCTTGCGCCACTTCGTATTCGGTGATCGAGACGGCTGCCTCGGTCGGCCCGTACAGGTTGTGCAGGGCCACGGTGGCGCCGACGGCACGGAACTCGGTGGCCGTCGCCGCGGGCAGGGCTTCACCGATCGCGAGGACGGCGCGCAACGAAACAGGCAGGGCGGGTGTCGCTTCGGTGGCCAGGAGCATGCCGACGAGCGAGGGAACGGCATGCAAGATCGTGACGCCGTGCCGGGTCATGGTGGCGCGCAGGCGATCCGGGTCGCGTTCGTCGCCGGGGCGGGTGACGATCAGGGCACCGCCGGAGGTGAGGGGCGACCAGAACTCCCAGACCGAGAGGTCGAAGGTGGCGGGTGTCTTCAGCAGCACCCGGTCGGCGGTGGTCATGGTGAAGCGCTCGCGCAGCCAGCCGAGCTGGTTGACGATCGCGGCGTGCGGAACGGTGACGCCCTTGGGCACGCCGGTGGAGCCGGAGGTGAAGATGATGTACGCGGGATGCTCGGGGCGCAGCGGGGCGATGCGCTCGGCATCGGTCACCGGCTCCGTCGAGAGTTCGCGCAGCGCGCGGTGGTCCAGCTCGAAGACCGGAACGTCCACGGCGATCGGCAGTCCGTCGGCGGCGGTGGTGAGCACGCACAGGGGCGCCGCGGTGGTGACGATGTAGGCGATACGGTCGGCCGGGTGGTCGGGGTCGATCGGCACGTACGCGCCGCCCGCCCGGACGACGGCGTGCATGGCGATGACGAGGTCGATGCCGCGGCGCATGGCCAGTACGACGGTGCGCTCCGGGCCGACTCCCTCGGCGATCAGGAGCCTGGCGACCTGGTTGACCTGTGCGTCGAAGGTGGCGTAATCCAGGGACTCGCCGGTTTCATCGTCTACCAGCGCGAGCGCGCCGGGGGTCAGGTCGCTCTGGCGCGCAACCAGTTCGGCGAGGGTGGTGGACTCGACGGGACGGGCGGTGTCGTTCCATGTTTCGAGCAGCAGCTCGCGGTCGGCACCGAGCATGTCGAGGTCACCGATGGCGGTCTCCGCCGCGCCGCTGACGGATGCGAGGATCCGGCACAGCTGACCGGCGAAGCGTTCGGCTGTTGCGGCGTCGAACAGCTCGGTGGCGTAGCCGAGGGCCATCTCGATTCCCGCCGGGGTGCCGTCCGCGGTGTAGTTGTCCAGGGCGAACAGATGCAGGTCGAACTGCGCGACACCGGCATCGAATTCGACAGCGGAGACGGACAGGCCGGGAAGTTCGAGCTGAGCGCGGTCGTGGTTCTGGAACGAGTAGCCGACCTGGAACAGCGGGTGTCGCGCGGTGGAGCGGGCGGGGTTGAGCACCTCGACCAACCGCTCGAACGGCACATCGGCGTGCGAGAACGCGGCGATGTCGGCGGCCCGCGCGGTGGCGAGCAGTTCGGTGAACGGGGCGTCGCTCACGACCTGGGTCCGCAAGACCAGGGTGTTGACGAACATGCCGATGACCTCGTCGAGCTCGGCTTCGCCACGGCCCGCGTTCGGGGTGCCGACGGCGATGTCGGCGGTACCGGAGATGCGGGCCAACAGGGCCGCGAACGCCGCGTGCACCACCATGAACAGGGTGGCGCCGTTGTCGCGCCCGAGCGCGGACAGCGCGGCGTGCAGGTCGGCGTCGACGGTGAAACTCACCTTGTCGCCGCGCAGGGTCTGGCGGGCGGGGCGGGGACGGTCGGTCGGCAGGGCCAGCTGGTCGGGAAGTCCGGCCAGCTGGGTCTGCCAGTAGCCGACCTGCTGGGCGGCGAGGGATTCCGGGTCGGCTTCGTCGCCGAGCAGGTCACGCTGCCACAGCGCGTAATCGGCGAATTGCACGGCGGGCGGCGCCCAGCCGGGGGCGGTGTCGGCGAGCCGGGCGGTATAGGCCCGCATGAGGTCGGCGACGAACGGGGCGATGGAGGAGCCGTCGGCGGCGATGTGGTGCAGGACGCCGGCCAGCACGAATTCGGTGTCGTCCACCCGGAACAGCCGCATGCGCACCGGGATCTCGGTGGTGACGTCGAAGGTGGTCTCGGCCAGTTCGCGAATCGCGGCCGGAAGCGCTGCCTCGCTGGTCGCCACCGGCGTGAGCGTGTCGCCCACGGCCGCTTCGGTGTTCACCGGTGGAGCCAGCGTCGGCATCGCTTCGGCGGCAGCGACGATCGACTGCGCGGGTGTGCCGTCGACCTCCGGGTACACGGTGCGCAGCGATTCGTGGCGGGCGACCACGTCGGCCATCGCGGCGCGCAGCGCGGTGACGTCGAGCGCCCCACTCAGGCGCAGCGCGAACGGGATGTTGTAGGCCACCGAGGCGCGGTCGAAGCGGTTGAGGAACCACATCCGCTGCTGGGCCGGGGACAGCGGGAGCAACTCGGGGCGAGCCCGGCCGACCAGCGCGGGGCGATCGACCTTCGACTGGGCGTCGATCGCGGCGGCCAGTTCGGCGACGCTCGGCGCCTCGAACAGCAGCCGGACACCCACGCGCCGGTCGAGCGCGGCGCCGATACGGGCCACGGCCTTTGCTGCCAGCAGCGAGCTGCCGCCGAGGGCGAAGAAGTCGTCGTCGGCGCCGATCGGCTGATCGTCGGCACGGCCGAGCACCTCGGTGTACACGGCGGCGATGATCTGCTCGGTGACAGTGGTCGGCCTGCGGTAGGTGGTGGTCTCGAAGACGGGGGCGGGCAGGGCCGCGCGATCGAGCTTGCCGTTGACCGTGAGCGGAATGCGCGCGACCGGCACGACAGCTGCCGGGAGCATGTGCTCGGGCAGGGTGTGTGCCAGCTCCTTGCGCAGGGCGGCGGTGTCGAGGTGGTCGGACTCCCCGACCACGTAGGCCACGATGCGCGGCTCGTCGACGAGGTCGGTCCGCACCAGCACGGCGACTTCGCGAGGTGCGATCGAGCTGTGCAGCAGCGCCGCTTCGATCTCGCCGAGCTCGACGCGGAAGCCACGGAGGTTGACCTGCTGGTCGGCGCGGCCGAGGTATTCGAGGTCGACGTGCGTGGCGCGCGACGACGCGAGCGCCCCCGTGGCGTCGTCGGCCACGACCGTCCAGCGGGCGAGGTCACCGGACCGGTAGGCGACGGATCCGGCAGGACCGTAGGGGTCGGCGACGAAGCGGCTCGCGGTCAGGTCGGGTCGACCCAGGTAGCCGCGCGCCAATTGCGGTCCGGAGACGTAGATTTCGCCGGGAACGCCGAGCGGGACGGGACGCAGGCGCGAATCCAGCACGCGCACTGTGAGTCCCGCGAGCGCACCGCCGATCACACTGGCCGAGCCGGTGTGCGGGGTGATCTCCCGGTAGGAGGCGTGGACGGTGGTCTCGGTGATGCCGTACATGTTCACCATGCGGGGCGAGTCCGGGTAGCGGGCGAACCAGCCGGCGAGGCGTTGCGGTTCGAGCGCCTCGCCACCGAAGATCACTGTGCGCAGGGCGTATTCGGTGGGTGCGGGCGCGGCCAGGTCGGCGGCGATGAGCTGGTAGAACGCGGACGGCGTCTGGTTGAGAACGGTGACGCGTTCGGTACGGAGCAGTTCGCGGAACTGTTCGGGCGAACGGGAGGTGAAGTAGTCGACGAGAACGATCGAGCCACCGTGGAGCAGCGCGCCCCACAGTTCCCACACCGAGAAGTCGAAGGCGTAGGAGTGGAACATCGTCCACACGTCGGACGGTCCGAAGCCGAAGCGCTGCGCGGTGTTGTCCAGCAGCGCGATGACATTCGTGTGCGGGACGACGACGCCCTTGGGGCGGCCGGTCGAGCCGGAGGTGTAGATGACGTAGGCGGCGTTGGCGGGAGCCAGCGGGCTACGCCGGTCCGCGTCGGTCAGGGCGTCGGTGCCGAAGTCGGACAGGTTGTCCGCGCCGGGATCGATGACCGGACCACCGAACCAGTCGTGCGCCAGGCCGGTGTCGTCGTTGGTGATCGCACACTGCGGGCGGGCATCGTCGAGGACGTATTCGATGCGATCGGCGGGGTAGTTGGGGTCGATCGGCAGGTAGCCCCCGCCTGCCTTCAGCACGGCGAGCAGAGCGACCGGCAGCTCCACCGACCGCGGCAGGGTCACCGCTACCAGCGATTCCGGGCCGACGCCCGCGGCGACGAGTCGGCGGGCGAGACGGTTGGACCAGGCGTCGAGCTCGCCGTAGGTCAGCGCGCGCTCGCCCGCTTTCACGGCGATGGCGGTGGGGTCGAGGGCGGCGACGCGGGCGAACCGGTCCACCATGGTGTCGGCGGCGGCCACCGATTCGCCGGTGGACGACCAATCGTGCAGGGTGCGCTGCTGTTCTTCGGCGCTGAGCAACTGGATGTCGCCCACCACGACGGTCGGGTCGGCGACGACGGCGGCCAGCACCTGAGTGAAGCGCCGGGCCAGCACGGCGACGCTGCCCTCGTCGAACAGATCGGTGGCGTAGGCGATCTCGATGGACATGCCGTTCGCGCGGCCGTCGATGTCGTCGGATTCGCCGAGGGTGAACTGCAGGTCGAACTTCGCCACGGCGGCGTCGAAATCGAGGGGTTCCACGCGCAGGTCCGCGGCTTCCAGCGCGGGGACGGTGAAGTTCTGTAGCGCCAGCGCCACCTGGAACAGCGGGTGCCGGTTGCGGGCTCGCGCCGGGTCGATGGCATCGACGACCTGCTCGAACGGGACGTCGGCGTGCGAGAGGGCGTCGAGGTCGCCGGCCCGGACGGCGTCGAGGGTCGTTTCGAATTCGGCGCGCGGGTCGATCTGGGTGCGCAGTACCAGGGTGTTGACGAACATGCCGATCAGCCCGTCGAGGGCGGCCTCGCCGCGGCCCGCGACCGGTGTGCCGATGGCGATGTCGCTGCCCCCGGACAGGCGGGCCAGCAGGACCGCGAGCGCTGCGTGCACCGTGCTGAACAGGGTGGCCTCGTGCTTGCGCGCGAGTTCGCGCAGTTCACTGTGCAGATCGGAGTCGATCTGGAAGCGGTGGACGGCGCCACGGAAGGTGGACTCGGCCGGGCGGGGACGGTCGGTGGGCAGGTCGAGCTGCTCGGGGAGACCGGCGAGACCATGGCGCCAGAACGCCAGTTGGGTGTGCGCGAGCGACGCGGGATCGGCTGTCTCGCCCAGGTTTTCGTGCTGCCAGAGGGCGTAGTCGGCGTACTGGACGGGCAGCGGCGTCCAGGTGGGGGTGGCGCCCGCGCGGCGCGCGGCGTAGGCGGCCATCAGATCCGCGGCCAGCGGGCCGAGCGAGAAACCGTCGGCGGCGATGTGGTGGACCACCAGGACCAGCACGTGGTCGGTGTTCAGCGCGAACAAGGCCGCGCGCAGCGGGATCTCGGCGGTGAGGTCGAATCGGACCGCGGCGCACGACAGCAGGCGTTCGGGCAGTTCCGTCTCGGTGATCGCCTCGGGCCGCAGAGTGATTGCGGTGGCGTCCGAGATCACCTGTTCGGCGCCCTCCGGCCCCTCCGGGTAGCTGGTTCGCAAGGTTTCGTGCCGGGCGACCACATCGGCGAGAGCCGCTTCGAGGGCAGCGAGGTCGAGGTCGCCGGTGAGCCGCAGCGCGACGGGGATGTTGTCGACAGCGTCGCCGATGCCGTCGACGTCGGCGAGGTAGCGGTTGAGAAACCACATCCGGCGCTGCGCCGCGGACAGCGGAATCCGCCGGGGCCGTTCCCGAGTGGTGAGTTCGAGCCGCCCGCCGGTGCCGCGCAGGACCGTGCACCGGTCGGCCAGATCGGCCACCGTCGGTGCGTCGAACAGCAGCCGGACCGGGATCTGGGTGTCGAGGGCGGCGCCGAGGCGGGCCGCGACCTGGGTGGCGTTGAGGGAGTTGCCGCCGAGGGCGAAGAAGTCGTCGTCGAGACCGACTTCGCGGTCGGCGGGGAAGCCGAGCACCGTGGCGAAGGTGGCCGCGACGATGCGCGCGACCTCGGTGGACGGCGCGCGGAAGACGGCCGCCTCGAAACTCGGTGCGGGCAGCGCCTTTCGATCGAGCTTGCCCGACGAGTTGAGCGGGAACTCGTCGAGAACGACGAAGGCCGCGGGGACCATGTAGGCGGGCAGGGTGCGGCTGAGCGTGGACTTCACCGCATCCACGTCGACATGCTGTGCGGCAACGAGATACGCGATCAGAGTCTCGTCGCGCACGATCACCGCGGCCTGGGTGATCTCGGGAACCCCGGAGAGCACGGCTTCGATCTCGCCGAGTTCGATGCGCAGACCACGCAGCTTCACCTGGAAGTCGGTGCGGCCCAGATACTCCAGCTCGCCGGCCGACGTCCAGGTGACGAGGTCACCGGTGCGATACATGCGCTCGGCGGTGGTGAACGGGTTGGCGACGAAGCGGTCGGCGGTGAGGTCGGCGCGGCCCGCGTAGCCGCGAGCGAGCTGGGCGCCCGCCAGATACAGCTCGCCGGGCACGCCGACGGGGACCGGGCGCAGGCGGCCGTCGAGGACGTAGACCTGGGTGTTGTGCACCGGCGCACCGATCGGCACGGTGACGGTATCGGCGTCGATCACCTCGTGGAAGGTCACGTCCACCGCCGCCTCGGTGGGGCCGTACAGGTTGTGCACAGCCGTCCCCGTGAGCCCGCGCAACAGCTGGGCGGGCGCGGGCGCCAGCGCCTCGCCGGAGGCGAACACCAGACGCAGCGATGCGCAGTCCCCGGCGGTCCGCGTGGTCGCCTCGTCGGCGTGCGCACTGTCGAGCACCGCGACGAAGACCGACAGCATCGACGGGACGAAGTGGGCGACGGTGATCCGCTCGTCAGTGATCAGCCGGATCAGATAGGCGGGGTCGCGGTGACCGTCCGGGCGGGCGAGCACGAGCCGGGCGCCGATCTGCAAGGGCCAGAAGAACTCCCAGACCGACACGTCGAAGGTGGCCGGGGTCTTCTGCAGCACGGCGTCGTCGGGGGTGAGCCGGTAGGCGTCCTGCATCCACACCAGACGGTTGACGATCGCGGCATGGGAGACGACGACGCCCTTGGGCGTGCCGGTGGAGCCCGAGGTGAAGATCAGGTAGGCGGCGTTGTCCCGGGTAAGCGTGGCCAGGCGGTCGGCGTCGGTGATCGGCTCGGCCGAGTAGTCGGTGGTGTCGACCTGCTCGAGATCGAGAACCGCGCAGTGATCGCCCGCCGCCTCCACCCCGGTGAGGTCGAGGTCGTCGCTGCGGCGGGTCAGTACACAGACCGGGTCGGCGGCAGCGATCACCTGGGCGATGCGCTCGGCGGGGTGATCCGGATCGAGGGGCACGTAGGCGCCACCGGCGGTGATGACGGCGTACATGGCGACGACCGAGTCGATCGAACGGCGCATGCCGATTGCCACGGTGCGGTCGGGGCGGACGCCGATCGAGATCAGCAGGCGGGCCAGGCGATTCACCGCGTCCGCGAACCCGGAATAGCTCAGCGACTCGTCCTCGAGGGTCACCGCGGTCGCGTTCGGGGTGCGCTCGGCCTGCGCCGCGAACAGCGAGGCCAGCGTCATGCGTTCGTCGACCGGGTACTCGGTGGCGTTCCAGGCGCCGAGCACGCTAATACGCTCGTCGGCGTCGAGGAGGTCGATGTCGCCGATCACCACGTCGGGATCGGCGGTCACCGTATCCAGCGTCCGCAGGAAGCGGGTGCCGAAATCTGTGATGGTCTGCGCGTCGAAGAGGTCGGTCGCGTACTCGAAGCGGGCGAGCAGGCCGTCGGTGGTCTCGCGCAGCGTGAGGTGCAGGTCGAATTTGGCTGTGTGGGTATCGATCTCGAGCTCCGTGGCGGTCAGGCCCGCGAGTTCGAGTTCGGTTCGGGAGTTGTTCTGGAAGTCGAGCATCACCTGGAACAGCGGGTGCCGGGCGGTCGATCGCTCGGGGTTGAGCATCTCCACGAGCCGGTCGAAGGTGACGTCGGCGTTGGCGAGGGCGCGCAGGTCGCTGTCGCGGACGGTGCCGAGCAGTTCGGCGAAGGTGGCGTCGGGGCGGATCCGGGTGCGCAGCACGAGCGTGTTGACGAACATGCCGACCAGGTCGTCGAGCGCCTGGTCGCCGCGACCGGCGACCGGGGTGCCGATCGAGATGTCCTGCTGACCCGACAGTTCGGCGAGGGTGGTGGCGAAGGCGGTGTGCAGCACCATGAACAGCGAGGCATTGGCTCGCGCACCGATGCCGCGCAGTCGGTCGACGATCTCGGCGGGCACCGTGAACGCTTGGCGCGCACCGCGTCCCGAGGCCACGGCCGGGCGCGGTCGATCACTCGGCAGCGAGAGCAGGTCGGGCAGGTCGGCCAGTTCCGTCGTCCAGAACGTGAGCTGTTGTGACAGTGCGGATTCGGCGTCGTCCTCGGCGCCGAGCGCATCGCGCTGCCAGAGGGCGAAGTCGGCGTACTGCACCGGAAGCGGCGTCCACTGGGGTGCTGCGGCGGCCAGGTGGGCGGCGTAGGCGACCATCACATCGCGGGTCAGCGGCGCGACCGACCAGCCGTCGGCGGCGATGTGGTGCAGCACGAGGACGAGGACGTGCTCGTCGGTGCCGGTGTGCAGCAGGTGCAGGCGGACCGGGGGTTCGGAGTCCACCGCGAACGGGACGGCGGCCAGCGCGCGGATCCGGTTGCCGAGGTCGACCGGGGCGATCGCGCGCGGTTCGAGGGTGATCGTCAGCTGGTCGGCGTCGAGCACCTGCTGGAACGGGATGCCGTCGACGGCGGGGTAGCGGGTCCGCAGCGCCTCGTGTCTGGCGAAGACCGCGGCGACGGCCGCGTTCATCGCGGCGTAGTCGATGACGCCGGTGAGGCGGATGGCGGCGGCGATATTGTCGGCGACCGATTCGGCGTCGAACTGGTTCAGGAACCACATGCGCTGCTGCGCGTAGGACAGCGGAATCCGTTGCGGCCGTTCGCCTGCCACCAGCGCGGGCCTCGGCGCGACCGCGTCCGCGGTGCCGAGCAGGGCGGCGAGCGCGGTGACGGTCGGCGCCTCGAACAGCGACTTCAGCGAGACCGTGCGGCCGAGCGCGGTGCCCAGCCGCGACACCACCTGGGTGGCGACGAGCGAGTTGCCGCCGAGGGCGAAGAAGTCGTCGTCGGCGCCGATCGGCGCGGCACCGAGCACCTCGGCGAAGACCTGGGCCACCACGGACTCGGTGCCTGCGGCGGGCGCGCGGAACGAACGCGCGGCGAACACCGGCTCCGGCAGGGCCTTGCGGTCGAGCTTGCCGTTGGGGGTGAGCGGCAGGGCATCGATCACCACGAACGCGGACGGCACCATATGCGCGGCGAGGGCGCCGCGCAGGGCGGCGGCGAGCGCATCGATCAGCTCGTCGGTCTCGACGGCGGGCACGACATAAGCGATGAGCTGATCGCCTCGGTGCGGGTCGGCGCGCACCAGCACCGCGGCCTGGCGAACCGAGGGCTGGGCGAGCAGGGCGGATTCGACTTCCCCGAGTTCGATGCGGAAACCCCGGAGTTTGACCTGGTCGTCGTTGCGGCCCAGGTAGTCGAGGGTGCCCTCCGGAGTCCAGCGGACCAGGTCTCCGGTGCGGTACATGCGCTCCGACGACGCCCACGGGCAGGCGACGAAGCGGGTCGCGGTGAGTGCGGCGCGGGAGCGATAGCCGCGCGCGAGCTGGGCACCCGCGACGTACAGCTCGCCCGCGACGCCGACAGGGACCGGCCGCAGCCGGGAGTCGAGGACCCACTGGGTGATGCCGCGCAGCGGCGTGCCGAGGGTCAGCGGGGAATCGGCGGTGAGCGGGGCGCTGATGTTGGTGGCGACCGTGGTCTCGGACGGGCCGTAGGCGTTCACGAACGCGCGGGGAACGGGTCCGGCGGTCCAGCGGGCGATCAGGTCGGGCGGGCAGGCTTCGCCGCCGACCATCACCATGCGAAGGGCGTCGAGCGGGGTGGGGTCGAGCACGGACAGACCGGACGGGGTCATCAGGGCGTGCGTGACGCGCTGTTCCGAAAGCAGCTGGGCCAGTTCAGCTCCCACGTGCCGCCCGGGCGGGGCGATCACCAGCGTCGCGGCGGAATTCACCGCGAGCAGCAATTCCATCACCGAGATGTCGAAGGACGGGGAGCCGACCTGGAGGACGCGGGCGTCGGCGGTGCCGAACATGCGCGCGGTTTCCTCGGCGGCGAAACCGGCGATACCCGCCTGGGTAACGAGCACGCCCTTGGGCAGGCCGGTCGAGCCGGAGGTGTAGATGACATAGGCGAGGTGCTGGGCGCGCAGGGGTCGCACGCGGTCGAAGTCGGTGACGGGATCGCTGGAACGCCCGGCGCATTCGGCCATCAGCTTCAGCTCGTCGAGGACCAGCCAATCGAGCGGGCCGGGCAGCGCGGACAGCGACTCGGACACTGTAAGACCTAGTCGGGCCCCGGAATCGGTCACCATATGGGTGATCCGATCGAGCGGGTAGCTCGGGTCGACGGGCAACCAGGCGGCACCGGACTTGGCGATCGCCCACACCGCGAGCACCGACTCGATGGAGCGGGGGATGCCGACGGCGATCACGTCGTCGGGGCCGGCGCCGCTGTCGATGAGGACCCTGGCCAGGCGTGACGACGCCCGGTCGAGTTCGCGGTAGGTGAGGGTGCGGTCGCCGTCGGTGACGGCATCGCGATCCGGGTCGGCGGCGACCGCGCCGGCCAGGAGGTCGGGTAGCAGACCGGTGGCGGTGACCGGTGCGCCGCGCATGCCGGTGAGCTGGGAGTGTTCGGGCGCCGACAGCAGCGGTAGGTCGCCGACCGCGGTGTCCGGCGCGGCGACGGCCGCGGCGAGTAGCCGCACGAAACGCGCACCGAAGGTGTGCATCTCGGACGCGTCGAACAGGTCGGCGGCGTACAGGGTGACGGCGTCGATGCCTGCGGGTTCGCCTGCGGCACCGCGTCGTTCGGCGAGGGTGAGCTGTAGGTCGAACTTGGTGATGTCGAGCTCGATCTCGCGCACCGTCACCGGCGAGCCCGCCAGGTCGAAGGTGGTGTCGAGGACGGCCTGGAAGTTCAGCGCCACCTGGAACAGCGGGTGCCGGGACTGCGAGCGGGCCGGGTTGACCACGTCGACCAGGCGATCGAAGGGAACGGTGGCATGCGCGAAGGCGGCCAGGTCGGTTTCGCGGGTGTGCTCGAGCGCGGCGACGAAGCTCGCGGCGGGGTCGACCTCGGTGCGCAACACCAGGGTGTTGACGAACATGCCGATCAGGTCGTCGATGGCCCGGTCGCCGCGGCCCGCGACGCCGGTGCCGATGGCGATGTCGGTGGTGCCGGACAGACGGGCGAGGAGCACCGACAACGCGGTGTGCACAACCATGAACAGCGAGGCGCCTGCCCGCTGGGCCAGCCCGGCGAGCTGACGGTGCAGATCGGCGTCGATGGTGAAGGCGGTGCGGGCGCCGCGCATGCTCGGCTCGATCGGCCGCCGGCGACGCGAGGGCAGCTCGAGCTGGTCGGGCAGACCAGCCAGAGTCCGTTCCCAGAAAGCGATTTCGCGGGAGGCCAGCGACTGCGGATCGGTTTCGGCACCGAGGAGCTCGCGCTGCCAGAGGGCGTAGTCGGCGTACTGCACACTCAGCGGCGACCAGCCGGGCGCGACGCCGTCGGTGGCGGCGCGGTACGCGGTGAGCACATCGCGGACGAGCACCTGCAGCGAAACACCGTCTGCCGCAATATGATGCAGCACGACAGCGAGGACACACTCCTGCGCCGCGACGCTCGGTGGCCGTGGTGCCGAGTTGTCCACAGTTGTGTCGGGGGCCGGAACAACGAAGATGCCCGCACGCACCGGTGCTTCACGTTCGAGGTCGAACCCGGTACGCGCGAAGCGGGTCAGCTCCGCGTCGAGGTCGGCGGCTTGCACTTCGACGGGGTCACCGAGACGGACCAGCCCGGCATCGCGGACGACCTGCTCGGCCACCTCACCACCGGGAGTGCCGACCGCGGGGAACACGGTCCGCAGCGCCTCGTGGCGGTCGACCACCGCGTGCAGGGCCGCGACCAGGGCGGGGAGATCGGCGGTGCCGCGCAGGCGGATGACGAACGGCATGTTGTAGCCGGGCGCCGAGGGATCGAAGCGGTTGAGGAACCAGATCCGTTGCTGTGCGGGCGACAGCGGGATCAGCGCCGGGCGGGGGCCCGCGGTGAGCACCGGGAGCTGGGCCGAGACGCCGGTGTCGTCGCGATCGGCGATGGCGGCGGCGAGGCGGGCCACGGTGGTCGCGCCGAACAGATCGCGCACGCCGAGGCGGCAGCCGAGGTCGGCGCCGAGGCGGGCCGCGACCTGGGTGGCGACCAGGCTGTTGCCGCCGAGGGCGAAGAAGTCGTCGTCGCGGCCGATGCGGTCGAGGCCGAGGACCTCGCCGAACACCCTGGCCACCGTCTGCTCCACCGGGCCGACCGGTTCGGCGTAGGTGACGACCGCGCGGGTGGGAGCGGGCAGGGCCTTGCGGTCCAGTTTGCCCGACGCGTTCACCGGAAGGGCCTCGAGCAGCACGAACGCCGCGGGCACCATGTAGGCGGGCAGCGCGCGCAGTGCGGTCTCGCGCAGATCGTCGATCGACACCGAGCCCGGCTCGGCCTCCACGACATAGGCGACCAACTGCTCGCCGACGCCCGCGTCGTCCCGGACCAGCACTACCGCGCGCGCCGCGGCGTCCACGCTCTCCAACACGGACTCGATCTCGCCGAGCTCGATGCGCAGCCCGCGCAGCTTCACCTGGAAGTCGGTGCGCCCCAGGTATTCCAGCTCGCCGTTGGTGGTCCAGCGGACCAGGTCACCGGTGCGGTACATCCGCTCACCCGGCAGTGGATGGGTGGCAGTGCTGCCGGAACCACCGTCGGGCAGCACACGCCCGGAGTCGGCGGCGACCACCGCGGGCGCGGCGACGAAACGTCCGGCGGTGAGCTCGGGACGTCCGACATAACCCCGGGCGAGCTGTACCCCCGACAGATACAGCTCACCCGGAGCCCCGACCGGAACGGGCCGCAGCCGTGAGTCGAGAACATGGAGCCGGGTGTTGAACACCGGCGCGCCGATCGGCACCGTGACCCGGTCGCTGTCGTTCACCTCGTGGAAGGTGACGTCGACGGCGGCCTCGGTCGGGCCGTAGAGATTGTGCAGGCGAGCGCCCGTCAGCAGCCGCAGCCGCTGGGCAGGCGCGGCGGGCAATGCCTCGCCGGAGGCGAAGACCAGCCGCAGCGAGGTGCGCTCGGCGATTTCCTGTTGGGCCAGGAACACTTCGAGCATCGAGGGCACGAAATGTGCGACAGTGACGCCGTATTCGCTGATCACGCGGCGCAGATAGCCGGGGTCCCGGTGGCCGTCCGGCTCGGCGAGCAGCAGCGTCGCACCGATCTGCAAGGGCCAGAAGAACTCCCACACCGAGACGTCGAAGGTCATCGGCGTCTTCTGCAACACCACGTCGACCCCGTGCAGGCGGTAGGTGTGCTGCATCCAGACGAGGCGGTTCACGATCGCGGCGTGCTCGACCGCGACGCCCTTGGGCAGACCGGTGGAGCCGGAGGTGAAGATGACGTAGGCGGGATGGCCGGGGCGCAGCGGCGCGGTGCGATCGGCATCGGTCAGCGGGGCGTCGTCGTAGTCGCTCAGATCGAGGGCGTCGACGGCCAGCACCGGCCGTCCGTCGACAGGTGCACTATCGCGGATGGTCGTGAGCACGGCCGCCGGTGCGGCGGTGGCGAGGATGTGGGCGATGCGCTCAGCCGGATGATCCGGGTCGATCGGCACGTAGGCCGCGCCGGCGGCGAGCACCGCGTACATCGCCACCACCAGTTCGGGCGAGCGCCGAATACTCAGCGCCACCAGCGATTCCGGCCCGATGCCGTCCGCGCGCAGCCGCCGGGCCAGCCGGTTGGCCCGCTGCGCCAGCTCACGATAGGTGAGGGTCGCGTCCGCCGAAGACACGACGGCGTTGTCCCGACCAGCGTCGGTGCGCGAGGACGTCGCCATCCGCACGGCCACGTCATCGGGGGTGCGCGCGACCTGGGCCTCGAACACGGCGGGCAGAGTCGCGACCGGCACCGAACGCTCGGCCAGCGCGGCGTCGATGTCGAATCGGGTGGAGTTCCAGATCCGGGTGCTGACCTGCAGCTCCAGCTCAGTCGCGACCTCGATCGCGCCGAGCGCGGTGTCGAGGTCGGTAGCGGCCAGCCGCTCGAGGAAGCCGAGGAAGCGGGCGTGGTGCCTGGCCAGGGTGTCGGCGTCGTAGAGATGCGGGTTGGCCTCGAAATCGACGTGCACCCGGTCGCGGTCGCCGTAGTAGACGTTGAGACTCAAGTCTTCGATCGGGCCGGTGGACAGCACCCGGTAGCGGCCGGTGGTGGTGCCGAGGGTGAGGTCACTGCGGAAGAGCATGAAGTTGGCGAGTGGGCCGAACAACGCGCGCCGGGCGGGGCGGCCGTCGTCCTCGGCGTCGCGGCGGATGTCCTCGGCCCGGTAGCGCTGATGACGCAGCGCACCCGCCACCTCGACCCGGGCCGCGCGCAGCAGTTCACCCCAGGTGGCGGGTGAGCCCGCCGCACCCGTGGGCAGTCGCAGCGGCACGATGTTGGACAGCATCCCCGCCGAGCGGCGCATGACCGCGGTGGTGCGAGCGGTGACGGGCAGGCTCAGTACCGCGTCCGGCCGGTCGGTGAGGCGGCCCAGGTAGGCGGCGAAGGCGGCCAGCAGTACCGCGGAGATGGTCGAATCATCGCTGGCGGCAATGGTTTCCAGGCGGTCGACCAGCTTTTCCGACAGGCGCCCGCCGGTCACCAGGTTGATCGCCGAACGCGGCGCGGTGCGGCCGTCGAGCGCGGTGGGGCTGTCCAGGCCCGCGATCCGCTGAGCCCAGTGCTCACGATCGCCGACGAAACGGGTGCTCTCGCGGTAGCGCTGTTCGCCCTCGACCAGCGCCGACAGCTCACCCGGCACCACCTCGCGCGCCGGGGTGTCGAGCATCCGCGCGGTGTACAGCTCGGCGATGCGCTGAGAGTTGGTGAACGCGCCGTACCCGTCGAGCACGATGTGGTGGCCGCGCAGGTACCAGAACCAGCGGGTCTCGCCGACGCGCAGCACCGCGCCCGCCACCAGCCGGTCGGTGAGCAGGTCGATGGGGGCGCCGAATTCCGCGCGCATCCATTCGTGCGCGGCGGCCACGGGGTCGTCGTGGTGGCGCAGGTCGATCAGCGGCAGCTCCTGCTCGACCGCGATGGTGTGGTCGACGTACTGGTGCGGGACACCGTCGAACTCGCCGATGCGCACCAGCGGTGAACCGTAGGCGTGCGCGGCCTCGGCCGTAACCTGCTGCAGCACAGCGGCATCGAGCTCGCCGTCGATATCGACGTACTGGGCGATGGTGATCGGGACATCGGGGTCGAGCAGCTGTGCGTACCAGACACCCAGCTGGGCCGGGGTCAGCGGAAACGGCAGACCGACGACCCGCGCTTCCTGTGGTCGCGCACTGAACCCACCCAACTCCGTACCGTGCACCAGAGCCTCCTCGTATCGCGAAAGAACAGCAGATCGAATGTTTTCGGGCAGCACGAATACACCTCGCGCAGCGAAAGATTCGATATGAACGCGGTGGGCGTGCCGCCACACTCGCGCAAGATCCCCGACAGATCATGTGGACGAGATCGACGACCGAGGGGTCGCCGAGGCAACGGACGCTGGGTCCGTCGCGGGTGCCTAGCTGTTGATCGTTCCTCCAACGGCTTTGTCAGTTACATCACATGGGCGCCTGTCCATGCAGTGCCGACAGTAGGCCCTCAGTTAATAAAAAGAAACTTTTTCCGCTAAAAAAATCGGTCAGACGTCCAGTCCGTACCGGCGGGTACCCACGACCAGGGCATGAGTGTGGGCTCCAACACATCGGCCATCCATATGTGAGCCACCACACCTTCAGACCGGGACACTATGAGCCGAAACGTTGCATCTGCGTTGCATCGGCGCCGATGCGCCGGTCGAGTACCCGGATCTTGGCTTCTATCTGCGCATACAGCGGCGAATCGCGATCGACGGTCGACCGGTAGGCGGCCCACGCGGCAGCATCGTCGCGGCCTTCCGGACACGAGGTCCATCGGCGCAGTACGGCGGCGTCGGGGGCGGCGAGCACGGCGGTCCGCAACCGGACTCGCAGCTCGTCGCGGATATCGCAAATGCCGGGAGCCGAGGAGCGCGGCAGCACCGGACCCGCGTACAAGTTCAATGCGGATGCGGTATCACCGGAGTCGAGTGCGGCCCGGAGCTCCTCCACATCGGTTGCGACATGCACGCGCAGACGGTATGGGCGCGAACCGACCACCGAGGCGCCGATCACCGACCGCAGCCGCGACATCGCCGCGCGGATCGTGCCGTTGTCCAGATCGGTGTCGTCCAGCAGCAGCGCCAGGTGATCGGCGCCGAGACCTTCGGGATGTTCGGTGAGCAAGAGCAGGATCTCGGCGTGGCGCTGCGAGAGCGGCACCCGCTCCCCCGCGATGCTCAACTGAGGTTGACCCAGACCCAAGACGTCCAGGCCGAGCCTGGCCTGTCCGGTGCCGTCGCGGTTCGCCGCAGCCGGCGCCTTGATCCCGTGGCTCGCGCGCATGGCTCGCAGCACCAGATCCATCTCGGCCGCGGTCGCGGCGGCTTTGACCAACGCGAGAATTTCGGGCTTGGCCACCCGCATCCCGCCGGCAATCATCAGAACGCCGATCAGTCGGCCGTCCGGCTCGTGCACGGGCGCCGCGGCGCCGGTGATCTGGTGCATGCGATGCAGGAAATGTTCGGGTCCGTGGATCCAGGTGGCGCGGCCGGTGCGCACGACGAGGCCGACGGCATTGGTGCCGATCCGGCGCTCGCTGAGATCGTCGCCCTCGCGCACGCCGATCTCGGCGGCGGCGGCGACCTGCTCCGGATGACCGTGCACCGACAGCACCCGACCGAACTGGTCGGCCACGGTCACGATCAATCCTGCGTGCGACGCGTCCTGGACCAGCAGTTTGTCGATCAGCGGCATGAGAGCGGCGATAGGGTGGGCGTCGCGATAACGCTCCAGATCGGCGCCGCGCAGCCCGCGACCGTCGAGGACGTCCGTCGGGTCGACACCGCCGCGCACACTGCGCAGCCATGATTCGAGAACGAGCGGACGTAGAAGACCGGCCAGCTGGGTAAGCTGTTCACCACCGGCACTGAGAAATCCATGGGCCTGTGCGGCATAGGCTTCCAGAGCACCGAGCTGTGCGCCCGACTCCGATGCCTGCCGTGGGGGCCTCCCACCTGCAAGATTGCTGACCATTTGCCTTTCTTTCCCGCTACAAACTGTACCGGGCAGATATCAGGCCAACCGCCAGAAGTCAGGGTTTGTCCCGCAGGTCACATCGTGGTATCAATCGTCACTTCGTCACACGACCATGTGGTCCGCTATGGACGCGGCGAGCATCACTGTGGTGGCCTGTGGACCGCGCCGCAGCGGGACCGGGACGACCGACAGATCGGCCACCGTCAGTGCCTCGATGCCGTGCACACGCCCCTGTTCGTCGACCACCGCGCGCTCGTCCCCCGCGGGGCCCATGCGACAGGTACCGGAAAGATGTTGAGACGTGCCGAGGTTGGCGCGCAGCCAGGAGTCGTCGACGGGTCCGATTCGCCGACCCAGGAGATCCGCCGTGAGTGCCACTGCCTCGCGCAACCGGGCTCGGTCCCGCTCGGCGCGGAGATAACGGTGGTCGACGCGGGCTGCGACAGCCGGATCAGTCGAAACCAGGGTCAGCTCGCCGGTCGACTCGGGACGCATCAGGGCGACCCCCACCCGGCGAAGACCCGGCGTGAACATCGCGGTGTACGGACGTAGTTCCAGGTCGTCCATTTCGAGGACGTATTCGAGCGCGACGGTCGACCACGCGGGTTGCGCACCGGCGAATTCGATGCCGATCTCCGGATGATCGGTGCACCACGCGCCCACCGGAGCGGGTCGCAGCACCGGAACACCGAGCGAGCGCAGCAGCGGTTCGGGGCCGATCCCGGATCTGATCAGCAGCGCGGCCGACTCCACCGCACCCGCGCACAACACCACCTCGTCGGCATACGTCGTCCCACGTTCTCGCCCGCGGGCCCACTCCACACCGATTACCCGGGTGCCACGCAGTAATAACCGGGTCACCATTGTTTCGCCGGTGAGGATCAGATTGCTTCGGTGGAGTGCGGGAAAGAGATGGGTGATCGCGGGCCCGGCGCGGCGGCCTCGCGATATCGCCAACGGCACGCGCCCGAATCCCGCACCGGTATCCGCGGACGGTGCGTTGAGATCGGGGATTTCGGTGAATCCCGCTGCCACGCACTGTTGCGCGAATTCGACGCTGAACTCGGTGGGGTCGCTGGTTCGTGAAATCGGGATCGGGCCGCCGATTCCGTGACCGGGCACAGCGCCGAATTCCGCATCGTCTTCCAGAGCACAGAACACCGGAAGGACCGATTCGAACGACCAGCGCGGGCCCGCCACCACGCTCCAGGCGGCGAAGTCGTCGGCAGGTGGGCGGATGAAGTAGCTGCCGTTGATCGCACCGGAACCACCGATCAGCTTGCCTCGCACCAGATTTCCCGGATACCGCCACACCAGTCGAGACTCGGGGCCGACCGGGAGATGACCTGGGTCGAGCAGTTCGACGGGCAGCTCCCCCAGCGCCGGGAAAACCGGTCCGGCTTCGATGACGCGCACCGAACGCGCAGGATCGGCGCTGAGCCGCGCGGCGAGCACGCAACCCGCCGACCCGGCTCCGACGATGAGAGTGCTCGTCACGCAGTCGGCTTCAGCGGGGCGGCACGCTCGGCTTGAGCGCTTCGAAACTGCGCGCCCGGATGACGCCGAGCCACAGGCCCGTGCCGTAGGCCACGTCGTCGAGACGCTTGTAGGCCACATAGCGGACCGGGTCGAGCCCGCCCGAGTCGCGATGGGTGAACCAGTCGGCGAGACCGTCGGCGAGTGCCATCGTGATGGCGATCTTGCGGATCCGGCTCGACGCGATCACCGCCAGGAGCGTCACCGGCCAATAGTCCCGGCACATCGCCGAAGCCAGTCGCCACATCCCGGCGAAGTAACCGCGCGCGAGGTAGACCGCCGCGATCCGGGTCGGGTTGTCCAGTTCGGTGAAGACCCGGCGCAGGCGGACCAGGGCCGTCGCCAGAGTGACGAGTCCGCCGAGCAGACCCCATTTCGACAGTGTCGCGAACAGCAGACTGGCCAGCACGGTCCAGGTCGGCACCGACAGCGGCGAGACCAAGCCCGAGTGCCGTTTCCCGAGCGGTGCCGCGCCCGTGCCGTAGAACAGCTTTCGCCCGAACCAGGCGCGGAAGGCGACCCGGTGATCGTGGGCGACGTGCGCGGCGGGCTCGTAGCGCAACCGCCAGCCCGCGCGTTCGAGGCGCCAGCACAGGTCGACGTCTTCGGCCACCTGCATCGATTCGTCGAATCCACCCTCGCCGAGCAGCGCCGCGCGCCTGGCCAGCAGCGCCGCGCTGGGCACGTACGACACGATGCCGCGAGCGTGCACCGCCGATTCGCGCCGGCCGAGGTCGAGTGAGGAGCGAGTGTGTTCGTAGCGAGCGAGCGCGTTGGATTCGGAATCCAGGGCCACGATGCGCGGCGCGACCAGCGCGACCTGCGGATCGCTGAAATGTCCGAGCATGACCTCGAGCCATCCGCTGCGCGGCACCACATCGGAGTCCAGGAACGCCACGAAGCCCGTTGTCGCCGCCTGCAATCCGGCATTACGGGCGGCGGCGGGGCCGAGCGGGCTCTCGTGCCGCAGCACCGTCACCTGACCGCGGCCCGGCCGTGGTGGGATGCGGACCGGCTCGTCGGAGCCGTCGTCGACGACGATCACATTGTGCCCACGCAGCACTGCCAGCAGCCGTAACAGCCCGTCGGCGTTGTTGTAGAGCGGGATGACCACGGTGACGTCGTCGAGGGATGGTTCGAGCCGCGGGCGCGGGTTGGCCACGCCGGAATCGAGCAGTCGGCGCGCGACGATCGCGGACTTGGTGTCGGTCACCTCCAGGTATCCGTCGCCGATCAACTCGGCGGCCTCCGGGGCCAAGCGCAGCATCCGTGCGGGCGATCCTCCGATCAGGATCCGACCCCCGGAAAATGCGCGTACCCGTGGATCGATCCGTACCCCGAAGCCGTCGGGCAGACGATCATGGCGCATTCCTCGCATGCTATTCGCAGTTGGCCCCGCAGACATCATCACCCCACAAAAAAGGACCAAAGTCTGTCCGAAATACGGCTGTGACCGGTTGCCGGACGCGTCAACAAGATCGGCAGCGCACTTCCGGCAACCGGGATGGGCTCAGCCGAGCGGACTCTCGTTGCACGCCTTGGCCGGTGGCCGCTTCACGGTCAGTGGCAGCGACACCCTGGTTCGGCTGCGAACCGGGCGCGAGTGGTCGACGGCGGGGCGCGGAATGGTGCGTCCCGGCGCCGACAGCGCCGCTTCGCCGTAGCCCTGAACGCATTCCGGGTCCGGTCCGTTGGCGGGCAGGCCGGTGAAGAACTTCGCGGCCATGCAACCACCACGGCACGAGTCGTAGTGCGAGCACTTCGTGCACGCGCCACCGTCGACCGGCTCGCGCAGTTCGGCGAAGAGTTCCGAATCGGTCCAGACCGCCTCGAAACCACCGTCGGCGACGATGTTTCCGGCCTTGAAGCGGTCATGGATGGCGAACGGACAGGCGTAGACATCACCGACCGGATCGACCAGACAGACCACCCGGCCCGCACCGCACATGTTCAAACCCGGTAGCGCCGAGCCGAATGCGGACAGGTGGAAGAACGAGTCGCCGGTGAGAACGCCCTCGCCGTTGCGGACGAGCCAGTCGTAGAGCTCGCGCTGCTGTTCGGGCAGCGGGTGCAGCTCGTCCCACACGTCCGCGCCTCGACCCGAGGGACGAAGGCGGGTGAGTCGCAAGGTGGCGCCGTACTTGTCGGCGATGGCCTTGAACTCGTCGAGCTGGGAGATGTTGTGCCGGGTGGCGACCACCGAGAGCTTGGCGTCCTTGAAACCCGCCGCGGCGAGGTTCGACAGCGCCTTGATCGCGGTGTCGTAGGAGCCGGGACCGCGCACGGCGTCGTTCACCGCGGCATCGGCGCCGTCGAGGGAGATCTGCACGTCGACGTAGTCGCTGGCCGCCAAACGCGCGGCGACCTCTTCGTTGATGCGAACGCCGTTGGTGGAGAACTTGACCCCCACATTGTGCGCGGTGGCGTAGTCGACCAGTTCCCAGAAGTCGGGGCGCACAGTCGGTTCACCGCCGCCGATGTTGACGTAGAAGATCTGCATGCGCTCGAACTCGTCGATCAGCGCCTTGCACTGCTCGGTGCTCAGTTCGTTCGGGTCGCGGCGACCCGACGAGGACAGGCAGTGCACGCACGACAGGTTGCAGGCGTAGGTGAGTTCCCAGGTCAGGCAGATCGGTGCGGCGAGGCCCGATTCGAAACGGTCGATCAACCTGCCGCCCTGGGTGGCGTCACCCGCCGCCAGGGCTGTCGGTGCGGCGGTGACCGGTCCGGGCGATGCCACGATCATGTCGGTGTCGGCCAGCTGCGCGAGCGCTTTGACGTGCGCGTCGGAGGCGTCTATGCCCTTGGCACGCAGTGCGTCGCGCACGGAGGGGTGCGCGGGCAGCGACCGGACCACATCGACGAGATCGCGGCTCTTGAGGAACGAGAGCTTGCGGGTGCCGAAGTGGTACAGCAGCGCGCCGAAGGATTCCGGGCGCAACGAGACCCGAGGGTGCAGCGTCCAACGGGTGTCGAGGTCCAGCATGGTCAGTACACGCCGCACATGCCGTCGATGCTGACCTCTTCGATCAGCGTCTCGGTGACCAGGTCCTCGTCGGATTCGACGGTCGCAGGCGTGGTGTTCTCAGGCATGACTACCTCCATTGTGTTGCCGGTCACCTCGCACCTTAACGTCAGTGACTGCCATAAAGGGCGGAATCGGAAAATCTTTCTCTGAGCACACCCCGCCCCCCTCGGCTGCGAACCCCTCTAGACTTCCGGAGGCAGGGACGGGAAAGGGCTGATGGCCCGGTGGCAGCAGAGGTGAGGCAGAGGCTTGCGTAACCATGGCGGGGCGGGTGCTGGTTCGACACTGTCGGAGGCAGAGATCGTCGACGCGGCACTGAAAGTGGTGCGCGAGGACGGGGTCGAGAAGCTGTCGATGCGGCGGCTCTCGCGCGAGCTCGGGGTGTCACCGATGGCGCCGTACTACTACGTGGCCGACAAGCGCGAGCTACTCGATCTGGTTGCCAGCGCGGCCCTGGTCGGGGTGCGCAAGCCGCCGCGCGAGTCCGGTCCGTGGCAGGTGCGCCTGCGCGATCTGATCGATCAGATAGACGATAAACTGCGCACGCATCCCGGCCTGGGCGACATCTTGCTCGAGCAGATGCTCGGCAAGCAGCTCGACCTGATCGACGCCGTGATGGAGATCCTGTTCGACGCGGGCTTCAGCGACCGCAACGTGCTGGCCGCCTACGCGACCATCCACACCTACCTGTTCGGCCGCAGCAGAGTGAACCCGCGCGACCGTTCCGCGCCCGCCGACGTGCTGCTGCCCGAGGCAGTGGCCCGAGCCACGAAGTACATGTCCGACCTGCGCGGCAAGTACTCCTACGACTTCGGGATGGAGGTGCTGGTCGCCGGACTCGAGGCGCAGCTTGCCCTGCAGGCGCGTCCCGGCCTAGCATGAAACTGAAACACGTTCTAGTTTTGCCCGAGAGGACGACATGACCACAGTCGAGGTTCCGCACGGCTCGCGCTCGGTGGTGCTGCGAGTAGCCGCGGTGATCGCCGAAACGGCCGACACCCACTCCGTGGTCTTCGAGGTACCCGCCGAACTCCGCGAGCGCTTCGCCTACTCCCCCGGCCAGTTCCTGACGCTGCGCATCCCGAGCGAGCAGACCGGTTCGGTCGCCCGCTGCTATTCGCTGGCCAGTTCGCCGTTCACCGATGACCTGCCGAAGGTGACCGTCAAGCGCACCGTGGACGGATACGGCTCGAACTGGCTGTGCGACAACATCGCCGCGGGCGACGAGGTCGAGGTGCTGCCGCCGTCAGGTGTGTTCACGCCCAAGGATCTCGACGAGGACATGCTGCTGTTCGGCGCGGGCAGCGGAATCACGCCGGTGATGTCGATCCTGAAGTCGGCGCTGTCGCAGGGTTCGGGCAAGGTCGTGCTGGTTTACGCCAATCGCGACGCGACCTCGGTGATCTTCGCGGACGAACTCCGCGATCTCGTCGGTAAGCATCCCCAGCGACTCACCGTCATCCACTGGCTCGAACCGCTGCTCGGTCTGCCGACCGCCGACATGCTGGCCACCCTGGTCCGGCCCTACACCGCCTACGAGGCGTTCATGTGCGGGCCCAAGCCGTTCATGGACCTGGTGCACGACGCGCTGGCCTCGCTCGAGGTCCCGCGCAACCGCACCCACGCCGAGGTGTTCAACTCCCTCGCCGGAGATCCGTTCGCCGACCACGCGCCCGCCGAGGTGTCCGAGGCCGAAGCGGCCGACGCGGCGACGGTCGAGGTGGAACTCGACGGCCAGGTGCACGAGATGTCGTGGCCCCGCAAGCAGACGCTGGTCGACATCATGCTCGACAAGGGCCTCGACGTGCCCTACTCCTGCCAGGAGGGCGAGTGCGGGTCGTGTGCCTGCACCGTGCTGGAAGGCAAAGTGGAGATGGCCAATTCGGAGATCCTCGATCCCGAGGACATCGAGAACGGGTACATCCTCGGCTGCCAGGCGCGGCCGGTGACCGATCGCCTGCGGATCCAGTTCTAACGCATGGCGCGGTAGGCGGCGCGTTGCTCGGGGTCGAGGTGTTCGGTCGCGTAGCTCAACGCGGTGCGGCCCAGCTCGGGTGCGTTCCGGTTCAGGAAATCGGTGAGTGCGGTCTGGTCGACGCGCTTGCCGATTTCGCGCAACATCCACCCCAGCGCCTTCTGGATCAGATCTCGGCGGTCCGTCCGAAGGATTTCGGCGAGCTCCAAGGTGGTGCTCGGATCGCCCGCCTTGATGAACGCGAACGTCGACAACAGCGCGACCCGGCGCTCCCACAGCGAATCCTGTTCGGCCAGTTCGAACAGCAGCGTGCGGTCTTTGTCGAGTAGCCAGGGGCCGATGATGTTCTCGGCGGAGGCGTCGACCAGATCCCAGTTGTTGACCCGGCCGCGCCGGACGGCCGCCAGGTAGAGATCGACCATCTCCTTGCGGGCCGTGTCGTCGAGGGCACGCGGTTTCGATGCCGCCGCGAAGCGGGCGTTGAGGATGAACAGGGCAGCCAGGCGTTCCTCGTGGAGGGGACTGTCGAGGAGTTCGTCGATCTGCGAAAGCGGCAGTGCGGGGAACTGTTTCGCCACTTTTCTGGTGACGGGGACTCGGATGCCGAGAAAGATGTCGCCCTCGCCGTATTCGCCGGGGCCGGTCTTGAAGAAGCGTTGCAGGTGATGCGCGTCAGTGGGGTTCGCCAGGTCGGCGAGGGCCTTACGCACCTGTGCAGCGGTGGGAAGCTCGGACACACGCACCTCCGGGTCGGCGGATTCCCTCCGCATTCAACACCGGTGCGGTGACATGCCGGAGCAGGCTCCCCGCCGTCCGATCAGGCCGGTAGTGCGCCGAGGAGGCGGCCCGACTCGAATGTCGCCGCACCGGAGGGCAACTCGCCCGGCCGACCGCTCGTGCGGACGGTGACGGTGCCGGAGCCGGTGGTGGGGCGGCCGAGTTCGTCCATCTTGCGCACGGTCTGGGCGGCGACAGCTTGGGCGCTGTCGAACAGGCGCACTCCGTCGGGCAGTGCGGCGATGATGGCGTCGATGACCAGCGGGTAGTGGGTGCAGCCGAGGACAACGCCCTCGACGTCGGCCGGGGTGCGCGCGGCCGAGTCGGCGATCGACTCACGGATCGCCACGATGTCACCGCGGTCGATCGCATCGGCCAGGCCGTGGCAGGCGACTCCGACGACCTTCGCGTCACCGCCGAACCTGGCGATCAGATCGGCCTGGTAGCGGCTGGCAGTGGTCGCCGCCGTCGCCCACACGGCCACCGAATTGCACTGTGCGGCAGCAGGTTTGATCGCGGGAACCGTGCCGATCACCGGCACCGAATCCCCCACCTCCGCCCGCACATGCGCCAACGCGGTGACGCTGGCGGTATTGCACGGCAGCACGATCACCTCGGCCCCCGCCTCGATCGCCTGCCGTGCCGTGCCGACGACCCGCTCGACCACCCACTGCTCCGGCTTGGGCCCCCAGGGCGCACCATCGGGGTCGAGCAGCAGCAGCAAGTCGACGTCGGGCCGCAGCTTGCGCAACCACGAAGCCGTAGGCAACAGGCCGAGGCCGGAATCGATGAGCGCGACGATCACCGCTACACCGTATTACAGCGGCGAGCCCGGCCGATCGCGACCATACGCACCGGCCCGGGCGGGCTCAGCCTGCGGCGGCGAGGAGGTCCGCCACCGGCGTGGGGGTGGCCAGTTTGGCGCGCAGTTTCATCACCTGGCTGGTCAGGCCCGCACCGAGCACGGCCGTGAGGATGCCGTCGCGGGAGTAGTAGGCGAGGAACTTGCGGCCGTCGTCGGTGACCACGGTGACGTCGTCGCCGGCCGAGGGGGTGCCGAGGGCCTGGATCTTGATGTCGTACTGGTCGCTCCAGAAGTACGGGACGCGGGCCATGGTGGGCGGAGTACCGCCGAGGAGGGCGGTGACCAGCAATTTCGCCTGCTCACCCGCGCTCGTCCAGTGTTCGACCCGCTTGCGGACGCCGGAGTCGTGCTGCCAGGCGGCGACATCACCGACCGCCCAGACGGCGTCGGCGGAGGTACGGCCGACCTCGTCGGCGAGCACGCCACCGCCCGCGGACCTGTCGGCCAGCTCGATACCGGAGTCGGCCAGCCAGTCGGTGACGGGGACCGAGCCCACGCCGACCACGACCAGGTCGGTGTCGAGGTCGGTGCCGTCGGTGAGGACCGCGCCACACACCCGGCCGGAATCGTCGGCGCGCAGGGTGTCGACGCCGACACCGCAGCGCAGGTCGACGCCTTCGTCGCGATGCAGGCGCGCCACCAGGCCACCGATCTGCTCGCCCAGGACCGAGGCCAGCGGGGTCGGCTGGGGTTCGACGAGGCTGACCTCGACTCCGGCGGCGCGGAAGCTGGCGGCGAGTTCGCAGCCGATGAAACCGGCGCCGATGATCAATGCCCGGTTCGCACCGTCCAGTTCGGCGCGCAGGGATTCGGCGTCCTCATGGGCACGCAGCACATGTACGCCCCCGACCTGGGGAAGACCGGGGAGCCTGCGCGGGCGCAGACCGGTCGCGATGATCAGCTGGTCGTAGGCGATGGTGGCGCCGTCGGCCAGGGTGACGGCGCGCGCGGCGGTGTCGACACCGGTGACGGCGGTACCGAGGCGCAGCTCGATGTTCTTGTCCGCGAAGAACTCCGGCGGGCGAAGGGTGGTGTCGTCGGTCTCGCCGCGCACGAACTGCTTCGACAGCGGCGGGCGGTCGTACGGCGCGCGCGTCTCGTCGCCGAGCAGCAGCACACCGCCCTCGTATCCGGCCCGGCGCAGTTCCTCGGCCGTGCGCAGGCCTGCCAGACCCGCTCCGACGATCACGATGGGCGCGCTCATATTGTGTCCTCTCGGCATGCGCGGTCGCTGACCGCTCGTGCCATGTTTCTGCTGTGTCGCGGACCACTACGGCCCCCAGATGTTTGTACCAGTGCGCCGGGTCACCTGTGACACCCACGTCGCAACACAACCGTGCCGCTTCCGATGTCGACCGGGCGGTCAATCAGGAGTAGACCGAGGTCAGAGGTATTTTCGTCTCAACGAGGAGGCATTTCCCATGTTCACCAACAGTCGCGCACAGGACTTTCTGGCCGTTGTGCTCGGCGCATTCACCGCACTGTCGCCCCTGTGGCTCGACACCAACGACAACGCCCGCTGGACCCTGATCGTGCTCGGCGTACTCATCGCCGCGACCGGTCTGATCCAGATGGTCAGGGACGATCTGACGGTCGCGGACTACGCGATGGGCGTGTTCGGCGTGCTGCTGTTCATCTCGCCGTGGGCCATGGACTTCACCGCGTTCAGCGGCGCGTCCTGGACCGCATGGGTGGTCGGAGTGGTGACGGCGGTGGTGGCGGTCGCCGCGCTGCCTGCCATGAACCAGCGCCTGCACAACATGGCTCCACATCACTGATGCCGGGCCGACGAGTCGGGCGCCGCAACGCGAAACGCGATGGCGACGCCCGGCAACTCATCCTGGATGCCGCCGAGACCCTGTTCGCCGCACAGGGATTCGACGCGACGCCGACCGCGGCCGTCGCCGCGGCCGCCGATGTGCCGAAAGGACTGGTCTTCTACTACTTCCCCACCAAGAACGCGATCCTGTCCGCGCTCATGCGCGAACGCGTCCCCGAACACCCGATCGACGACCTCGCCGCCGTGGTGACCCCCGGCGATCCGGCCGCCAGCCTGATCAATCTCGACACCGCGATCAACCTGCGCGACCATCACTCCTCGGTCCTGCGGGTGATCATGTGGCGCGAAGCCGACACCCACCCCGACGTGCGCCGCAAACTCCGCGCCCTGCGCGATCAGCTCCTCGATGTCACCACCAGGGTCCTGCAAGCCAGCACCCCCGTCCCCGTCCGCCCCGGCACCCTCCACGCCTGCGCCGCTGCCTGGGTGTCCGCCATGTTCGCGATCGCCAGCACCGACCGCCTCCACGCCCTCGACGACCTACCCGTCCCGACTGCCGACGACCTGCTGAACGTCGCCCAGGTGGTCGCGGCGGGCATGACCCACCTCGGCTGACGACAGCGTAGATCCGTCAGCTTCGGCTGTCCGCCGGGCGTCGTCGACGAGATGCCGATCCGGTCGGCGCCGCATCCGCCGCGGTGAGCGCCCCGCCACGGAGAACGCGGAGGGCCACCGAGCCGAGGACCCCGTGCAGGACGGCCGCGGTGGCGGCGACGACGTGCAGTCCACTGACGAAGGCGCTGCGGGCGTCGTCGAGCACGGCGGGGGCGAGGCCGGGCAGGTGCAGAGTCTCGCCGAGGGTCGGGGCTAGGTCCGGACCGTGGACGCGGAACAAGACGGCGGCCAGCGAACCGAACAGGGCGATACCGAGCGCGTTGCCGAGTTCGTTGCCGGTCTCGGCCAGCGCGGCCGCCGCGCCCGCCCGTTCGGCCGGCACCGCGGCGACGGCGATCTCGGCGACCACGCTGAACGAGATGCCGTAGCCGATGCCGGCAACCGCCGTCGCGGCGATATACCAGCCGACCCCGCTGCCGGTGCTGGTCGGCAACAGCAACGACAGTCCGATCGCGATCGTGAAGTGGGCGGTGATCAACGCTGCCGACCGGCCGATGCGGGCCACGACGGCCGGGGTGACGACGGCGGCCGCGGTGAGCACGAGCGCGCCGGGGACCGCGAGCAGCGCGGCGTCGGCGATGGACCTGCCGAGCACGGATTGTAGGTACATCGCCGCCAGATACGCGGTCGCCGACCAGGCCGCCAGCGGCAGGAACCCGGTGACGATAGCGATGGTGAAGACCCGGTTGCGGAACAGGGTGAAGTCGATGAGCGGGTTGTCGATGCGCCCCTGCCTGCGGCCGAACCACGCGAGCAGCGCCACACCGACCAGGCCCACAGTCACCGAGGAAATGGATATGCCCTGCGCAGCGCCGTGTTTCACCGCGTACATGGCAGCCAGAAGTCCGGATGCCGAGGTGAGCACACTCGCCACGTCGATGCGGCTGAGGCCGGTCGCGCGCACCTCACCGAGCAGGATCGGCGCCAGCACCAGGAACACCAGCACCACGGGCACATTGATCAGTAGCACCGATCCCCACCAGAACCGGGTCAGCAGCTGCCCGGCGACGATCGGGCCGATCGCGAAACCCGCGGCGAAGGTGGCGGCGAAGATGCCGATGGCCTGCGCCCGTCGGCGCGGGTCGGTGAACAGTGTGCCGAGCACGGCGAGCGCCGACGGCAACAGCGTCGCGCCTGCCACCCCCATCAGGACACGGAAGGCGATCAGCAGTGCGGGGCTCGTGGCGAAGGCCGCCCCCACCGAGCCGAGGCCGAACATCGCCGCGCCGATCATCAGCAGGCGTTTGCGGCCGTATCGGTCACCGATGGTGCCGAACGCGATCAGCAGGGCGCCGACCGCGAAGCCGTAGCTGTCCAGGATCCAGAGGGCTTCGTCGGCCGAGGGTGAGAGCGCCTCGGTGATGGCGGGCATGGCCAGGAACAGCACCGAGCCGTCCATGGCGACGAGCAGGACGGGGCCGAGCACCACCAGCAGGCCCAGCCAGGATCGCAGCTCGATATCGATTCGATTCATGTCCCCACCCTGCGATCGCGTGCGAGTGGTAACCAGACCCCTGACGTGGGTACACCCGGCCGGGATAGGCAGGACAGCCCGGTGGTGCCTACGATCGGAACGATGGAGTTGGAAAGCCTCGGAACGTTCCTCAAGTCCCGCCGCGACCGAACTACCCCTGAGCGGATCGGCCTACGCACCTTCGGCGTCACCCGCCGCGTCCCCGGACTTCGCCGCGAAGAACTCGCTCAGCTCGCCGGAGTCAGCGCCGGTTATTACACGCGCCTCGAACAAGATCAGGCCGGAACCGTTTCCGCGCAGGTCATCGACGCCATCGCCCGGGTGCTCCAGCTCGATCCCGCCGAAACGGCCCACCTGCACAACCTCGCAGGTCAACCGGCCGTGCCGCACCTGGTCCGGGCCGAACCGGAACAACCACATCCGCGGGTTCTCACGCTGCTCACCTCGCTCGGCAACACCATGCCCGCGGTCGTGCTCGGACGCCGTGGCGATGTGCTCGCCTGGAATCACGCCGGGCACGCGCTCGTCGGCGAGCACCTCGACTTCACCGCGCCCGACGACCCCGCACGACGTCCATCGATTCCGCGACTGTTCTTCCTCGATCCACTCGCCAGGGATCTGTACCGGAACTGGGACGAGCTCGCCCGCATTCACGTGGGCTACCTCCGGCTGACCGCTGGGCGCTACCCCACCGACGCGCGGCTGGCCGAACTGATCGGCGAACTCGTCATGCGCAGTACGACTTTCGCGACACTGTGGGCCGGCGCGGAGGTCGCCGATTGCACCGTCGGGCCGATGGATCTGCGTCATCCGACGGTCGGCCGTGTCGACGTCGACTATCAGGTGTGGTTGCAGCCCGACAGTCCCGACCACCGGCTCGAGGTCTACACCGCGCGCGATGCGAGCTCGGCAGACGCGCTGCGCCTGCTGACCGCCGGATCCACCAGGACGCGTCGGGTGCCGGCGATGGTCGACTCCGAGACACCGGACGCGACCCCCACCTAGGGCTTGTCGACGAACCGGTGACGCCGCGGGTATCGCGGCGCCACCGGTGTCGATCAACTGCCCGCGATGATCGACTCCGCAGCACCCGGCGGGACCGGGGCGTAGGAGTCGAACACCATCGAGTAGTTAGCTCGGCCACGGGTTTTCGAGCGTAGGTCCCCGATGTAGCCGAACATCTCCTGGAGCGGGGTCAGTGCGCGGATGATGTGCGCGCCGCCCCGTTCCGTGAGCTCGGTGACCCGGCCACGACGCGCGTTGAGGTCACCGATCACCTCGCCGACGTACTCCTCCGGTGTCACGACCTCCACGGCCATCACCGGTTCGAGCAGCACCGGCTTCGCTCGCGCGAGCGCCGCGCGCACCGCCGCCGCTCCCGCGAGACGAAACGCCAGTTCCGACGAATCCTGCGCGTGGGCAGCGCCGTCGAGCAGCGTCACCTTCACGTTCACCAGCGGAAAGCCGGCGAGGGTGCCGACGCGCAGCGCGTCTTGCGCGCCCGCGTCCACCGCGGGGATGTACTCCCGCGGTACGCGCCCGCCGGTGACCCGGCTCTCGAATTCGTAGATCGCGTCGTCCTCGGCCACGTGGGGTTCCAGCGCGATCACCACCTTGGCGAACTGCCCGTGCCCACCCTGTTGCTTACGGTGGGTGTATTCGAACAGATCGACTGCCGCGGTGATGGTTTCGCGGTAGGCCACGCGTGGGGCGCCGATGTCGGCGTCGACCCGGAACTCCCGTTTCATCCGGTCGACCAGGATCTCCAGATGCAGTTCGCCCATGCCGCCGATGACCGTCTGGCCGGTTTCGGCGTCGATGCGCACGGTGAACGTCGGGTCCTCGTCGGCCAGGCGCGCCAAGGCGGTGCCCAGCTTGTCCTGGTCGGCGCGGGTCCTCGGTTCGATCGAGACGGCGAGTACGGGGTCGGGGAAGGTCATCGACTCCAGGACGACGGGGGCTGCCCGATCGCACAGGGTGTCGCCGGTTCCCGTCGCCTTCAGGCCGATCACGGCACAGATCTGCCCGGCCTGCACCCGCTCGACGGCGATCTCGGTGCTCGAATGCATCTGGAACAGTTTGCCGAGACGCTCCTTTCGTCCATTGGTCGAATTCAGTACGGTCGCACCGGGTTCGGCGGTACCGGAGTACACCCGCAGGTAGACGAGCTTGCCGAAGAACGGGTGCAGCGCGACCTTGAACGCCAGCGCCGCGAACGGCTCGGCGATATCGGGCGCGCGGTGGATGTGCTCGCCCTCCGGCGAGAACCCGTGCACAGCGACGACATCCAGCGGCGACGGCAGGTAGTCGACGACGGCGTCCAGCAGTGGCTGCACGCCGATGTTGGCCAGCGCCGAGCCACACAGCACCGGGTAGGCCCGTGCGTCGATCGTCATCCGCCGGATAGCCGCCTCGAGAACATCGACGGTGATCGGCTTGCCTGTGAGGTAGCGCTCCAGTACTTCCTCGTCGGCCTCCGCGACGGCCGCCTCCAGCGCATCACGATGCTGGAAGGCTTTGGTACGCAGATCTTCCGGAATCTCGATCGTCTCGAAACGAGCACCGCGGTCGGTGTCGCCACGCCACACCTTGGCGGTCATCTCGACCAGGTCGATGATGCCGTCGAACTCGCGTTCCGCACCGATCGGCAGCTGAATCACCAACGGGCGCACCCGGAGTCGCTCCGCGATGGTCCGCACGGTGAACGCGAAATCGGCACCGAGCTTGTCCATCTTGTTCACGAAACAGAGCCGCGGGACGCCGTACTTGTCGGCCTGCCGCCACACCTGCTCCGACTGCGGCTCCACGCCCTCCTTGGCGTCGAACACGGCGATCGCACCGTCGAGCACCCGCAGCGAACGCTCCACCTCGACGGTGAAGTCGACGTGGCCGGGGGTGTCGAGGATGGTGATCTGGTGCTCGTCCCACCAGCAGGTGGTCGCCGCCGCCGCGATGGTGATGCCGTGTTCGCGCTCCTGGATCATCCGGTCCATCACCGCGGTGCCGTCGTGCACCTCGCCGAGGGTCCGGGTGACACCGGTGTAGAACAGCACCCGTTCGGTGGTTGTGGTCTTGCCCGCGTCGATGTGGGCGGCGATGCCGATATTGCGAATTCGGGCGAGATCGATTCTGGTCATGGGAATCCCCCAGGCTGGTTCTTGTCGATGAATCGACGCTCGCCAGTGGGGCGTTCCGGGAACGGCACGGGCGTCGGATCACGCGGCGCCGCACCGGCGCCGAAGGACCCGATGCGAGCTAGAACCGCGACTGCGGACGTGCTGTAACCATGCGACAAGTTCTACGCGCCCGATCGCGCGCTGTCGACGGGATTTCCGCCGCCCGGGCATAAACGCGCGACCACGACGGTTCGACACAACGAACAGCCCCGCCACCCCCTAGGAGCCGATCGATGCCCGAAACCGCGCTCGACCTGCACGCCCTCATCGCCGACTCCCGCATCGGCATCCTGGCCACCATCAAATCCGACGGCCGCCCCCAACTCTCCCCCGTCACCCCGTACTACGACCGCGCCGCGGGCATCATCTACGTCTCCATGACCGAAGGCCGTGCCAAGACGATCAACCTCCGTCGCGACCCGCGCGCCGCCCTCGAGGTCACCAGCGCCGACGGCTGGTCCTGGGCCACCGCCGAGGGCACCGCCACCCTGACCGGCCCCGGCACGGACCCGAACGGCCCGGAAGTCGAGGCCTTGGTCGACTACTACCGCGCCGCCGCGGGCGAGCACCCCGACTGGAACGAGTACCGCGAGGTCATGGTCTCGGACCGCCGCGTACTCATGGCCCTGTCCGTCGAGCACGTTTACGGCGCCAAGATTCGCTGAGTCAGCCCGTTGCCGAAAGGAATTCGGTGACGTCCGAAGCGAACTGGGCGTGTTTGATCGCCCCGAGGTGGTCTGTCGCGGGGTAGATGATCAAGCGGGAATCAGGAATGCCGTCGGCGGTGTAGCGGAAGGAGGATTGGTCGTAGAACTCGTCGCGGTCGCCTGCGACGACCAGCGTGGGGGTCGTGATGTCGGCTAGGCGGCCGGTGAGGTCGAAGGCATCTTCGGCATGAACGAAGGCGAGGGTGTCGGCGGGGTTCTTCGGGCGAAACAGCGGGTCCGCCAGCCAGGCGGCGGCGCCGACGAGGCGCGCCTTCAGCGAAGATTCGATGCCCTGGGTCGCCATGTGGTGCAGGGACCGTTTGCCCGCAGCGGCGGCCTCCGCGTATTTCATCTGCGACACGCGCGCGGACTGGTCGAGACGGTAGGAGGAGGAAGCGATCACCAGTCGGCGTACTGCTGACGGATGGTCGGCGGCGAGCTGCAGCGCTACGGAGCCACCCGAGGAAATGCCGAGAACGTCTACGGGACCGCCGAATTCGTTGTGCAACGCTTCCGCGTGCTCCCGCGCGATATCGCCCATCGAGGTACCGGCCGCCATCCCCGGCGCGCGATTGACCGCGTACACCCGGAAGTTCCTGGCCAACGGCGCCATCGTCTTGATCTCGCTGGACCGCAGCCAGCCACGCGGATTGGCGTGGTCGGGCATGAACCACCGCAAGAACACCAGTGGACGCCCCGACCCGAACGCGAGATAGGGCATCCCGTGTTCGAGCACCCCTTCGCTGACATCCAATTCCCGTTCGAGCGCGGCCTTGCCCACGAGGTCTCCGATCCTCTCGAATGCGATAGTGCCCCAACGCTACCGAGCACGACCGACAACCACGATGACGTCAGAAGTCATACACCGTCGGTAGGCTGACGGTTCGTCGACTACAGGAGAATCCGATGGGACAAGAATCGCTGTTGCGCCGCGGTGTCGGCGCGTTCAACACCGGCGTGGTCGCCCTGACCAATGCCCCCGTCATCGGCAAGCTACTCGGCAAAGCCTTCGCCCAGATCACCTACACCGGCCGCCGCTCGGGCCGCACGTTCAGCACCCCCGTCAACTACCGCCGCTCCGGCGACGAATACCTCATCGGCGTAGCGATGCCGGACAAGAAGTCCTGGTGGCGCAACTTCCTGGACGAGGGAGCCTCCGTCACCCTGCGCATCGACGGCATCGATCACCGCGGCCACGCCATAGCCCACCGAGACGACCGCGGCCGAGTAACCGTCCGCGTCCGACCGGCGTAGTGGATCCGTCCGAGTCGCACGATCGCCCCTGAAAACGCCGAACGGCGCCGCTCCCGAAGGAGCGACGCCGTTGCGGTGTCAGCAAGTCAGAGACTCACTTGATGATCTTCGTGACGCGACCGGCACCGACGGTGCGGCCACCCTCGCGGATCGCGAAGCGCAGGCCTTCGTCCATGGCGACCGGCTGGATCAGCTTGACCAGCATCTCGGTGTTGTCGCCGGGCATGACCATCTCGGTGCCCTCGGGGAGGGTAACGACGCCGGTCACGTCCGTGGTACGGAAGTAGAACTGCGGGCGGTAGTTGTTGAAGAACGGGGTGTGGCGGCCGCCCTCGTCCTTCGACAGGATGTACGCCTGGCCCTCGAACTCCGTGTGGGGAGTCGTGGTGCCCGGCTTGACGACAACCTGGCCACGCTCGACATCTTCGCGCTTGATGCCACGAACCAGCAGGCCGACGTTGTCGCCCGCCTGGCCCTGGTCGAGCAGCTTGCGGAACATCTCGATGCCGGTGACGGTGGTCTTGGTCGACTTCTCCTTGATGCCGACGATTTCCACCTCCTCGTTCACGTTGACGATGCCGCGCTCGACACGACCGGTGACGACGGTGCCACGACCGGTGATCGTGAAGACGTCCTCAACGGGCATCAGGAACGGGAGCTCGGTCTCGCGGACCGGGTCCGGGATCGACTCGTCGACAGCGGCCATGAGCTCGACGATCGCGTCGGCCCACTTCTCGTCGCCTTCGAGGGCCTTCAGACCGGAGACACGCACGACCGGCGCGTCCTCGTCGAATTCCTGCGAGGCCAGCAGTTCGCGGACCTCCATCTCGACGAGCTCGAGGATTTCCTCGTCGTCGACCATGTCCGACTTGTTCAGCGCGACCAGGATGTAAGGCACGCCGACCTGACGGGCGAGCAGCACGTGCTCGCGAGTCTGCGGCATCGGGCCATCGGTGGCCGCGACCACCAGGATGGCGCCGTCCATCTGCGCCGCACCGGTGATCATGTTCTTGATGTAGTCCGCGTGGCCCGGGGCGTCGACGTGCGCGTAGTGGCGCTTCTCGGTCTGGTACTCGACGTGGGAGATGTTGATCGTGATACCACGAGCCTTCTCCTCCGGCGCCTTGTCGATCTGATCGAACGCGAACGCGTCGTTCAGATCCGGGAACTTGTCAGCCAGCACCTTGGTGATCGCTGCAGTCAGCGTGGTCTTGCCGTGGTCGACGTGACCGATGGTGCCGATGTTGACGTGCGGCTTCGTCCGCTCGAACTTCGCCTTCGCCACTTTTGGGTCCTCCTGGACTTGTTGGTGCGTGCATTTGCAGCAGTGCGTGTGTCATCCCCGCTGGAGGCGGGGATCGGGGGTATTACTTGACGCCCGGCACTTGCGGTCCAGTGTGCCACTGGACCGCAAGAGGGTTTTATTCGCCGGTCGCCTTGGCGATGATCTCCTTGGACACATTGGCCGGAACCTCTGCGTACTGGGCGAACACCATGGAGTAGTTCGCGCGACCCTGGGTCTTGGACCGCAGGTCACCGATGTAACCGAACATCTCCGAGAGCGGAACCAGCGCCTTGACGACACGGGCACCACTGCGTTCCTCCATGGCCTGAATCTGGCCACGGCGGGAGTTGAGGTCGCCGATCACGTCGCCCATGTATTCCTCGGGCGTGATGACCTCGACCGCCATGAGCGGCTCGAGGATCACCGGACCGGCCTTACGGGCCGCTTCCTTGAGGGCCTGCGAACCCGCGATCTTGAACGCCATTTCCGAGGAGTCGACGTCGTGGTACGCGCCGTCGAGCAGGCTGACCTTCAGGTTCACCAGCGGGTAGCCGGCGAGCACGCCGTACTGCATGGCATCCTGGGCGCCCGCGTCGACCGACGGGATGTACTCACGGGGCACGCGACCACCGGAGACCTTGTTCTCGAACTCGTAGGTCGCGCCGTCTTCGCCGACGAACGGCTCGAGGGCGATGATGACCTTCGCGAACTGGCCGGAGCCACCCGTCTGCTTCTTGTGGGTGAACTCGTGCTTCTCGACCTTCTTGGTGATGGTCTCGCGGTAGGCCACCTGCGGCTTGCCGACGTTGGCCTCGACCTTGAACTCGCGACGCATACGGTCGACGAGGATGTCGAGGTGGAGCTCGCCCATGCCGCCGATGACGGTCTGGCCGGTCTCCTGGTCGAGCTTGACCGAGAACGTCGGGTCTTCGCGCGCCAGCTTCTGGATCGCGGTGCCGAGCTTTTCCTGGTCGGACTTGGTCTTGGGCTCGATCGAGACCTCGATGACCGGATCCGGGAAGGTCATCGACTCGAGGACGACCTGGTTCTGCGCGTCGGACAGGGTGTCACCGGTGGTGGTGTCCTTCAGGCCGATGACCGCGTAGATGTGGCCTGCCGAAGCCGTGGCGACCGGCATCTCCTTGTTGGAGTGCATCTGGAACAGCTTGCCCAGACGCTCCTTCTTGCCCTTGGTCGAGTTCACGACCTGGGCGCCGGAGGCGACCTGACCCGAGTACACACGCACGTAGGTGAGTTCACCGAAGAACGGGTGCACCGCGATCTTGAACGCCAGGGCCGCGAACGGCTCGTCGACGTTCGGCTTGCGGGTGATCAGCTCTTCTTCCTTGTTGGGCACGTGGCCGGTGGTGGCCTCGACGTCCAGCGGGGAAGGGAGGTAATCGATGACCGCGTCGAGCATGGGCTGAACGCCCTTGTTCTTGAACGCGGAACCGCACAGCACCGGGTACAGCTCGGAGTTGACGGTCATCTTGCGGATGGCGCCCTTGATCTCCTCGATGGTGAGATCCTCGCCACCGAAGAACTTCTCGAGCAGTGCCTCGTCGGACTCGGCGACGGTCTCGAGCAGTTCCTGACGGTACTGCTCGGCCTTCTCCTTGAGGTCGGCCGGGATCTCGACGACTTCGTACTCTTCGCCGAGCTTGGTCTCGCCCTTCCAGACCTTGGCGTTGTTCTCGACCAGGTCGACGATGCCCTCGAAGTCGTTCTCAGCGCCGATCGGCAGCTGGATCACGAGCGGACGAGCGCCGAGACGGTCCTTGATGGTCTGCACGGTGAAGTAGAAATCCGCACCGAGCTTGTCCATCTTGTTCACGAAGCAGATACGCGGCACGTCGTACTTGTCGGCCTGACGCCACACCTGCTCGGACTGGGGCTCGACACCCTCTTTGCCGTCGAACACCGCGACCGCGCCATCGAGGACGCGGAGCGAACGCTCCACCTCGACGGTGAAGTCGACGTGCCCGGGGGTGTCGATGATGTTGATCTGGTTGTCTTTCCAGAAGCAGGTGGTAGCCGCGGAGGTGATGGTGATACCACGCTCCTGCTCCTGCTCCATCCAGTCCATCGTGGCCGCGCCATCGTGAACTTCACCGATCTTGTACGTGATACCGGTGTAGAACAGGATGCGTTCGGTCGTGGTGGTCTTGCCCGCATCGATGTGGGCCATGATGCCGATGTTGCGGACCTTGTTCAGGTCGGTGAGCACGTCCTGTGCCACGAAATTCTCCCTTTTAAGTGACGGGCCGGGCTATCACCAGCGGTAGTGCGCGAAGGCCCGGTTCGACTCGGCCATCTTGTGGGTGTCCTCGCGACGCTTCACGGCGGCACCGAGGCCGTTGCTGGCATCGAGGAGCTCGTTGGCGAGACGCTCGACCATGGTCTTCTCGCGACGCGCGCGGGAGTAGCTGACCAGCCAGCGCAGCGCCAGGGTGTTGGCGCGGCCCGGACGGACCTCGACCGGCACCTGGTAGGTGGCGCCACCGACACGGCGGGGCTTCACCTCGAGGGCGGGCTTGACGTTGTCCAGCGCGCGCTTGAGGGTGACGACCGGATCGGTGCCGGTCTTCTCACGCGCCTGCTCGAGGGCACCGTAGACGATGCGCTCGGCGGTGGACTTCTTGCCGTCCATCAGGATCTTGTTGACCAGCTGAGTGACCAGCGGGGACCCGTAGACCGGGTCGTTGATCAGCGGACGCTTGGGTGCGGGGCCCTTGCGTGGCATATCAGCTCTTCTCCTTCTTGGCGCCGTAGCGGCTGCGCGCCTGCTTGCGGTTCTTCACGCCCTGGGTGTCGAGCGATCCACGGATGATCTTGTAACGGACACCAGGGAGGTCCTTCACACGACCGCCGCGAACGAGCACCATGGAGTGCTCCTGCAGGTTGTGGCCTTCACCGGGGATGTACGCCGTGACCTCGATCGCGCTGGTCAGGCGAACACGCGCGACCTTACGGAGCGCGGAGTTCGGCTTCTTGGGGGTGGTGGTGTACACGCGAGTGCACACGCCACGACGCTGCGGGCTCCCCTTCAGGGCCGCAGTCTTGGTCTTGGTGACCTTGTCGCGGCGACCCTTGCGGACCAGCTGGTTGATGGTTGGCATAGACCGGCTTTCCTTATTGGTAATTGCGCTTGGTGTGCAGTGTCTTGCAGTTCATCGAGCTTTCACCCGCACGTCAGACCACGTTTCCGTTAACCCGTGGTCGGGCGTGTCGCTGAGGCGCTCAGTGCCCTTTTCAAGGCACGTTGGAACGTATCGGCCGCTTTCGCTGGCCTACGTTCACACACGAACTTGCCCGCAGTAATCCGGGCACAGGGATCCACGATACCCGCGTGCCCGATTCGGGGTCAAAGCGGGGGGCCGCGTCAAGCCTTCTACCGGGCGAGATCCAGGGTCAGCTCGACCAATTTCTGGGCGCCCACGCACGGATCGGGGTGCGCCGAGCCGGGCCGGTAGTTGATCCACCACCCGACGACGCCGACATCGGCGGCCGGGGCGGTGACGCCGCAGGAGTCGTTGTCGCCCGGTCTGCGCACCTGCAACGCCCTGCGGCCCTGCACGGTGATGTCGCCGGAGGTGTAGCCCAACTTGTCGTTGGTGGTCTTCTCGTTGTTCAGCGTACCCATCTCGTACCAGTTGAGGCTGGCCATGGCGCCCCCGCCGGGTGCGTCCTCGATGTCCCACATGCAGACGGCACCGCTGAACGAGGCGCTCACGCTCTTGGCGTTGCCGATGATCTCGCCGATCTTGGCCGCGGCCACCACCTCGCACTCGCGCAGCAGCTTGTCGAAGTCGGTATTGATCGTCTCACCGCCGCCGCCCTTCCCCAGCGGCTGGGCAGTGCCCTCGATCTTCTGGCCGCAGCCTGCCAGCGCGAGGGTGAGCATCAGCGCCGCGGCGGCGACCTTGCCGGCGCTCACTGCAGCCGTCCCACGGTCAGCTCGGCCAGTTTCCTGGTCCGGTCGCACGGGTTGCCGCCGGTGGCGAAGATGCCGGTGGACATCGACCACTCGAAGAAGTCGTCGTCGAGTTGCACGGCGAGGTCGCAGACAGTGCCCTGCGGGTCGAGCGCCATGAAGCCGGAATGCCCGCCCACGTCGATGGTCTCCGGTGCACGGCCCACGTTGGACACCCACGCCTTCTCACGTTCGATCGGACTGCCGCGGTACGAGGCGAAAGTGACGCTGGGCGACGATAATCCGGCCGATTGCCAATTGCAGCCGGTCGCGTTCTTGTAGACCCGCGCGATCTGGCCGAGACCGGCGAGAGTGCGCACTTCGTCGTCGGTGACATGGCCGCACTCGCCCACGAAGGGACCCAGTGAGGCGACCTTCGGTGGTGGACGGTTGGGCCCTGTCGGCGTATCGGAGTCGCCCCCCGATCCGCACGACGTCAGCATGACGACCAAGGTCATGCCGGTGATGATCGCCGAGGGGATCCGCATGGCCGCAACTGTAGTAGGTCCGCGGACCCGGTCACAGGTTGCCGCGAGCCTCCTGTTCGCGCTCGATGGCCTGAAAAAGGGCCTTGAAGTTGCCCTTTCCGAAGCCGAGTGAGCCGTGTCGCTCGATGAGTTCGAAGAAGACGGTGGGGCGATCGGTGAGGGGACGGGTGAAGATCTGCAGGAGGTAGCCGTCCTCGTCGCGGTCGACCAGGATGCCTCGGCGCTGGAGTTCGTCGACCGGTACGCGCACGGCGCCGATGCGAGCGCGCAGTTCGGGATCCTCGTAATAGGTGTCGGGTGTCGCGAGGAATTCGACGCCCTCGGCGCGCAGGGCGTCGACGGTTTCGAGGATGTCGCCGGTGGCCAGTGCGATGTGCTGGACGCCGGGGCCGCGATAGAACTCGAGATACTCGTCGATCTGAGAACGCTTGCGGCCCACCGCCGGTTCGTTGAGCGGGAACTTCACCCGGTGATTGCCGTTGGCGACGACCTTGCTCATCAACGCGGAGTACTCGGTGGCGATGTCGTCGCCGACGAATTCGGCCATGTTCGTGAATCCCATGACGTCGCGGTAGAAGTCGACCCAGCGGTCCATCATGCCGAGTTCGACATTGCCGACCACGTGATCGATGGCCTGGAACACGCGCTTACCCGGCTCGCGGGTGGAGGTGCGCGCGATATAACCGGGGAGATAGGGACCCGCGTAGCCGGAGCGGTCGATCAGGGTGTGCCTGGTGTCGCCGTAGGTGGCCAGTGCGGCCGAGCGCACGGTGCCGAATTCGTCGGTCTCGTCGTGCGGTTCGGTGAGGACGGTCGCGCCGTGATCGCGAGCCCAGGCGATGCAGCGGTCCACGTCGGGGACCTCGAGCGCGATGTCGACGACACCGTCGCCGTGGCGGTCGTGGTGGGCGACGAGCGGGCTGTCGGGGTCGACCGCGCCGGTGATCACGAATCGCGCTCCCCCACTGCGCAGCACGAACGACTTGTGGTCGCGATTACCGGTCTCGGGGCCCGAGTACGCCTCCAGCCGCATGCCGAACGCGGATTGCAGGAAGTGGGCGCTCTGGGTCGCGTTGCCGACGACCCAGACGAGGGCGTCCCATCCGATCACCGGAAACGGATCGACACTGTCGTCGTGCTCGATCAGCCCGACGAGCTGCTGCTCAATGGTCATGACCTAGGAAATCGCGCCGGGCCGCAGGTGGGCAACTACACCATCTTTGTCTGAGCAGGCTGGCTCGAGAAGCCACCGGATGCCCACAAATGATGGACAATTTGAATAGCAACCGGACATGGAGGTCTTCGCATGCGCACCCCCGCGAAATTGGATGAGCTCGACCTGGCGATCCTCACCGCGATGCACGAGTTCCAGAAGGCCGGAATTCTCGAACTGTCGCGGCGGACGAAGGTCGCGCGGGCGACGGTGCAGGCGCGGATCAACCGGATGGAGGAATCCGGGGTGATCGCGTCCTACGATCCGCAGATCGATGTCACCGCAGCGGGTTTCGATGTGCAGGCGTTCGTGACCCTGGAGATCGCGCAGGGCGCGCTGGATACCGTGAGCGCGGAGCTGGCGGCGATTCCGGGAGTGCTCGAGGCGTACGCGACGACCGGTTCCGGTGACGTGCTGTGCCGGATCGGGGCCGATTCCCATGCCGGTTTGCAGGCGGTGTTGTTGAGCATCGATCGGACCGGGTCGGTGGTGCGGTCGCACAGTGTGATCGTGTTGTCGACGGTGGTCGCGCATCGGACCATGCCGCTGCTGCACACCTTGACCCCGGCGGGGACCGCGAAGGCCCCCGCGTACCGCGATCACCGCTGACGGTTACTGCCGGGAGCCGACTCGGGCTGCTATTGCCTGGCGAGGCGGGTGAGCAGACCCTGCACGTGTGCCTCGGCGGCCGCGCGGGCGGACTCGGGGTGGCCGGATTCGAGGGCTTCGACGATGCGGCGGTGTTCGCGCAGGGCGACGCGGCGGTTGCGGGCCGAGCACCACAGGTCGCCGCGGTAGAGGTGGGCCTGGGCTTCCAGGCGGGCCAGTTCGTCGACGACGCACGCGTTGCCGCAGGCGTCGCGGATGAACGTGTGGAACTCCAGGTCGAGCTGGGCGTCGCGAGCGGGATCGGCGGGGTCGTCCAGATGCGCTTGCTGGGCGGTGATGATGCCGGTGAGCGTGTCGAGGTCGGCCTCGGTGAGGCGGGTGGCCGCCGCGGCGGCGGCGAGACCGTCGAGGGCGGCGCGGACCGCCAGGACATCGCGGATGCGATCGTCGTCGACGGCGGCGACCTTCGCCCCCGCATGCGGTGCGCTGACCGCGAGACCCTCGTAGATCAGCTGCTGCACCGCTTCGCGGACGGGGCTGCGACTGACCCCGAGCTCGGTCGCCAGCGCGGGCACGCTGAGCGGCTGGCCCGAGGTCAGCTCGCCGGAGAGGACCATCTGCCGGATCCGTCGATGGACAGACTGGCCGAGCAGCGAGGCTTCGGTCATCGCAGTGCCCTTTCCGTTGGTTGCGGTGATTATCCCTGGGGGCGGTAGTTCGCCTGTACCCGCTGAGTCAGGAAGTCGGCCGCGGTGACGGGCGGGTACTTGCCCGCGGGCCCCTGGATGACGGCATCGCGGTCGGCCTGGGCGAAGTAGGCGATGCTGTAGCGCTCGCCCTGGTACTCGCCCTCGCCGGGGCTGCGCACGCGGTGGAAGTTCGACGGCAGCAGGTCGTCGCTCCAGCGGGTGAGCATGTCACCGATATTGCAGGTGATCAGGCTCGACGACGCAGTGATGGAGGTCCACTCCTGCTCTTGCATCTCCTTGCCGGGGCACACCTGGAGCCCGCCCTGCCCGTCGCGCTGGAAAAGCAGTGTGAGGCAGTCGAAGTCGGTGTGGGCGCCGGCCCGCCAGCGTCCGGGGACGCCGCGCAGTTCCTCGGGAACAGCGAAGTAGTGCAGCAGCCGCAGGGCGCTCTGGTAGCTCGCGGAGCCGGGATCGTGTGCGGCGGTGAAGTGTTCGCGGTCGAGTCCGAGGCGGTCGGCGAAGCAGGACAGCACCCGCATCGCCACTGCCCAGGCCCGGCTCTCGAAATCGAGGACGCGGCTGCGGAATCCGGCCAGCTCGGTCTCGCTGGGCCACAGCTGGTCCATGTGCGGCCGGGTGATCTGATACGACTCCTTCTGATCGGGAACCCCGATGGACGGGCGCACCTGACTCAGGCTCTCCCAGCCCGCGTTGTTCTGCTTGACCAGGGGGTACTGCCCCTTGATCTGCTCGGGGAGGGCGAAGAAATCGGCGGTGGCGCCGAACATCTCGTCGATCAGGTCCTGCGGGATGCCATGGCCGGAGAGCTGGAAGAAGCCGATCTCGGTGGCGGCGGCCCACAGTTCGTCGGTGATCTCGGCGCGGCGGTTGTCGAAGTCGGTGAGGTCGACGACGCGGATCTCGCGGTCGGTGGTCTCCTTGCCGAGACCACCCATCTGCTTCTCACGCGAGACTTCGGACAGGTCGTAGCTGGTGGTCATGGGTGTCTCCTTAGCCGGTGACGGAAATGGCGGGGTCGAGGAATTCCTTGGTGACCAGGTCCTTCGCGGTCAGGCCGGTCGGCACGTTCGCGCCGCCCGATCGCAGGATGGGGGCGAATTCGTCGATGATGCGCTGGACGCGGGCCTCGTCGAAACTGCCGAGCACGCCGTCGGTGTCGTTGCCGATCAGGCCGCCGTCGATGAGGGCTTTGGATCCGAATTCGGCTAGTTCGGCGCTGTAGGGATTGAGCTTGGGGTTCTGCTCGACCACATCGACGACGACGTCGTCGACGTGGCTGGGATCGGCCTTGAAGGAGGCCGTGGCCTGCTGGATCATCGGCACCAGCTTCTGCAGGCACGGACGCAGCTCGGCGAGCTTGTCGGCGCGCACGTTGACGGTGCGGGCATAACCCTCGTAGCCGACATCCTTGAGCAGCTGGTAGCCGACCGGCTTGTTCCAGGCCCGCACCTCGTGCTCGTAGGTGAAGGGTTCGGCATTGGCGAAGCCCTGCTGAGCGAAGGACGGATCGGTGACGAAGCGCGAGGGCGAGTTGTCGTAGGAGGCGTCGACCTGCTCCTTCTTCACCAGTCCGCGCGCGACCAGCCAGTCCGGGTACAGCTGGCCCTTGGAGACCACCACCGGCTTGCCGGACTTGCCGATATCGGTGATGCCCTTCCAGTCCGGGTTGGTCTTCGGGTCCCACATCAGCATCTGAGGGCTGTTGCGCAGCAGCGTGGTGACGGCGACGATCGGCTGCTGACCCGCGGCGGCGATGGCGTGCTCGGAGTGCGCGAGACCGAGGGTGATGCTCTGGTCGACGTACATCTGCGACGGCACGGTCTGGAAGCCGATGGCCGGGCCGCCCGCGCGGATCTCCAGCTGCACGCCGGTGTCCTTACCGTCGGCGACGAGCGGGCCGGTGATCTTGTTGTTGTCGGCGTCGACTGTGTAGCCCGGGCCGAGCAGGCCGAAGATCGGGCCGGAGTCGGTTTCCGGCGCCCACTGGAGCTGGACGACCACGGTGGCCGGGCAAGCGCCCGCGAGTTGCTGTTCGGCCGGGGCCGGTTCGAGCGCGACGGCAGGGGCGTCGGAGGCGTCGCCGGAACAGGCGGACGCGGTGCCGGCCAGCAGCACCGCCAGCGCGGCGATACCTACGCGACGTAGGGGAAGTGTCTTCATGGTGATCCTTAGTTGGCGGAGTTGTGCCAGCGGCCGACGCTGACCTTCTGGATGACCGTGAACACGGTGAACACGAGCACGCCGAACAGGGCGGCCAGCAGCAGTGCGCCGATCAGATCCTCGGATTGCAAGCGGGCGCGGTAGGTGTCGAGCAGGGTGCCGATGCCGGGCTTGCCCTGCGCGAAGAACATGTCGCCGATGATGGCGCCGGTGACCGAAAGTCCCGCGGCGGTGCGCAATCCGGTCAGGGTCGAGGGCAGCGCGGCGGGCAGTTGCAGCGACCAGAGGCGGCGCAGGCGGCCCGCTCGGCCGAGGGTGAACAGCTCTTGGAGATTGCCGTCGACCGACTTGATACCGAACAGGGTCATCGCGATGATCGGATGGATCGCGATCAGCACACACACGGTGGTGCGGGCGGCGAAGCCGTAGCCCAGCCACAAGCCGATCAGCGGGACCACGGCCAGCACCGGGATCGCCTGGAGAACAACGGCGTACGGGTAGACCACGTTCTCGATCGGTTTGGCCTGACTCATCAGCACCGCGATCCCCACCCCCAGCACCGCCGAGATCAGCAGGCCGGTGACCGCGACCCTGGCGGTGACGGCCAGCGCCTCCAGCATCACCTCGAGTTTCTTCGGGTCGGCCAGCGATTCACTGAACACCACGTGCGGCGGCGGCAGCAGGAAGCGGCGACCCTCGCTGAGGACCAGCATCGACACCGCGTACCAGGCGGCCAGCGCCAAGGTGATCGAAACAATCGGCGCTACCAGCGAACTGCCGAATTTGCGCAGGTGCGCGGTGGGCAGCTGCATCTTCGTGGCGGCGGGAACACGGGCCGCGACACTCACCATCAGGCAGCCTCTTTCAACGAGCGCGAGATGCGCGAGACGAGTTGGGTGAACGCGGGTTCGAAGCGCAGTTCGCGTTCCCGCGGGTAGGGCAGGTCGACGTCGATCACCTCGTGGATGCGGCCCGGCCGGGCCGACATCACCACCACCCGCGAGGCGAGGAATACGGCCTCGGAGACCGAGTGGGTGATGAACAGGGCGGTGAAGGCGTTGTCGCGGTAGAGGCGCAGCAGCTCCTCCTGCATGTTCAGCCTGGTCATCTCGTCGAGCGCGCCGAACGGTTCGTCCAGGAGCATCAGGCGCGGTTCCAGCGACAGCGCCCTGGCCAGCGAGACGCGCATGCGCATGCCGCCGGAGAGCTGGCTGGGCAGCTTGTTCGCGAAGTCGGCCAGGCCGACGGCTTCGATCGCCCGCTCGACCCGGTCGCGGCGCGTCTTGCGGTCGACCCCGGCCAGTTCGGCCGAGAGTTCGACGTTGCGGCGAACCTTGCGCCACGGCAGCAGTGTGGCTTCCTGGAAGATGAAGCCGATCGAATTCGTGCGTACCGCAACGGCTCCCGAGCTCACCGGCTCGAGACCGGCCGCCAGGCGCAGCAGCGTCGACTTACCGCAGCCGGACGGGCCGACCACCGCGACGAATTCGCCTTCGCGGATGTCGAGGTCGACGTCGGTCAGGGCGAGTGTGCCGCCTTCGCCGCCGAAGCACTTGCTCACACCGGCGAAGGAAACCTCCATGCCGGACAGCAGCGTCCTCGCGTCGGCGTCGTTCACCGTGTCGTAGAGCGTCACCGTGATCACCTTCTCCTGCGGTATATCGGTTTTGCGTGCAACCTTGGAATGGATTCAGTTTGATCTAGCTGAATTACATGCAATGTGTCGTTCGTTTCCGATGGATTAACAGTCATCGCATGCGGATCAGACGTCGCGCGAGATCCTGATGATCGACGCGGGTGCTGCGGCCGTCGCGGATCACGGCCTCGCCGTCGACCCACACGGTGTCGATCACGCGCGGCGACGCGGCGGTGAGCAGGGTGGCACCGGGGTCGAGAACCGGCAGGCAGGCGAAGTCGCGGTCGAAGCGAACCAGGGTGAGATCGGCGCGGTCACCCACGGCGATGCCGGTGCGCGCAGGGCGGCCGAGCACCCGGCCCGCGGCCCCGGTCGCCATCCGCAGCATCTCGTCGAAACCGAGCAGGTCGGCCTGCTTATGGGCCGCACGCTGCAGGTATGCGCCGATGCGCAGGGCCAGCAGCATGTCCTGAGTGTCGTTGCTCGCGGCGCCGTCGACGCCGAGGGTGACGTCGATGCCTGCCGCGAGCATCTCCGGAACCGGGGCGACGCCGCTGCCGAGGCGCATGTTGGAAACCGGGTTGTAGGAGACGGCGACACCGCGTTCGGCGAAGACCTCGCGGCCGTGCTCGTCGAGGTTGACGCAGTGCACGGCCAAGGTGCGGTCCCAGAGGAAACCGCTCGCGTCGAGGTAGTCGACGGCTGAGACACCCGCATGCAATCGGCACATGTCGTCGTCGGTGGTGGTCTCGAGTACATGTACCGACACTGTTTTGCCGGCGGCTCGGGCGTATTCGCGGGCGGCCGCCATGCCGTCGGGGGTCAGGCAACGCGGATTGGGGACGGCGAGCGCCGTCGTGATGCGGGTACCGACGAGTTGCTTGTCGAGCTCGTCGACGTGGGCGAGAGCCTCGTCGAGCGGCTGCAGGAGCCGCGGATCGAGGCCCCATTTGCGGGTGATGTCGGCGCGGTCGGCGATGCCGCGACCGAGGACCACACGGATTCCGAGCTCTCGCAGCGCGCGGATCATCGCCTGGTGGATCTCGTCGGACGGGCTCGGCCACATGTGTTCGACGACCGTCGTGACGCCGCTACGCAGCAGCTCGAGGCCACCTGCCAGCGCCGAGAGATAGGTCTGTTCCGGGGTGGCGGCCACGGTGTGTTCGCCGACGCAACGCAGCCATTCCAGCAGCGGCAGGCCCTCGCCGACCCCGCGCAGAACCGCCTGCTGAAGGTGGGTGTGGGTATTGACGAAGCCCGGCAGCAGATAACCGCCACCACCGTCGAAACGGGGCAGCTCCGCGTGTTCGGGGGTGGCCCCCACGGCGATGACCACGCCGTCTTCGATCACGACTTCGCCGGGCGCCCAGCCCCGCTCGGTATAGACGGTGACATCGGTAATGACTACGGACGCGACAGAATCCATGCGCGCACCTCTTTCGGGATGCGGCTGGTTCGCTCGCCGGATTCAGCGGAGCACGTCGTCCGTTGCAGCCATGAACGTCGTGGGACCGACCCTAGGAAACCGTTGTTGCCTCGACGTTAAACCGACGTCACGGGCGAAGGTCGGCGCCCGGCTCGAGGATCTCGACGACCGGTTCGGATTCGGCCTCGAGGAAGGCGAGCAAGGCACCTGCTTCCGCTTCCACCTGCGCCGCTTCGGTTTTCGTCCACGGGCGGGCCGGACTGATCCGCAGGCGAGCGGTTCCGGACTTGACGAAGATCTTGTACACCCCGGCCGCGAAACCGTCGATCAGGATCGGCGAGACATTGGTGGCGAAGGCGCGCAGGGTCGGCGGGTTGTCGTCGCCGGTGATCCGCGCGCGGTCCTGGTGGGACAACAGCGCGTTGTCGTACCAGCCGAGCAGCCGGACCGGCGCGGGCAGGTCGGGATCGGCGAGTTCGAGGTCGGCCGCGTCGTAGAGGGTGCGGCCGCGGGCGTCGGTGTAGGTGCGCACCCGGTCGCCGAGTTCGGCGACGGCCTTCTTCATGGCGGGCAGGCGCGACCACGCCTGCATGTCCATCGTGCTCGCCGGGCCGAAGGCGCGCAGGTAGCGCAGGATCAACTCCGATACCGGGTAGTCCGGATCGAGTGGGGCGCCCAGCCAGGGTTGAACCCGCGACCAGACCGGGCGGCTGTTGTCGCCCCAGCGGCCGCGCGGGGGTGTTTGCAGGACGGGGAGTTGATACAGCCAGGTCTGCAGGACCGCACCGGCGTCGCGGTCGGGGTAGCGGCGGGCGGCTTCGGCGCGCAGGTCAGCCGCCGACTTCGGCTCGTCACCGAGCGCCGCCTCCCCGTGCGCGCGCACTTCGTCGGGGTCGAGGCCGACCATCGCACCGTAGTTGAAACCCTGACGGAACGGGGCTTTCTCGAGCTCGGGCTGAATGTGCGGCGCGATCCGCAACGCATCCGGCGGCGTGACGAGGTGAATCGTGCCGCGCATCAAAGTGATCCGCACGAGCGACCGATCATCGAGGCCCTTCGATACCGTCGCCGGATCGAAATCGGCTATCCGACTCCACAAGCCGATGAACGGCGGCGGTACGTCCTGGGCCTGCAAGCCGACCAGGTGCTCGCACATCTGGTCGGTGGTCAGCGTCGAACGCTCCAGCAGATGCTGCCGGGCCAGCAACGTCCGGTTGAGTGTTCTGTTCGACAGCTGCATTCGGTTTCCTTCGTCGACCCGCGATGACCTGCCGACAGTACCGCCGACCTGTGACAGCCGGCGCGGTCAGCGCAGCCGCACGACCACCTTGCCGGTGGCGGTCCGGTTATCCAGTGCCGCAACGGCTTCGGCGGTGCGCTCCAGCGGGTACAGCACCGGATCGGGAGCGGGGATCGCGCCCGACGCCAGCAGCGGGGCGATCTCGGCCCACTGCTCGGCGAGGTAGGTGGGGTGGCTCATCACCCATTCGCCCCAGGCCGCGCCGACGACCTCGACGTTCTTGAGCAGCAGGCGGTTCACCTTCACCGTCGGGATCTCCCCCGCCGTGAAACCGACGACCAGCAGCCGGCCGCCGCCCGCCAGGGAACGGACGCTGTCGGTGAAGCGGTCGCCGCCGACCGGGTCGAGGACGATATCGACGCCACGACCGTCCGTCAGGTCCTTCACCGCGGCGAGCCAATCTTCGGTCAGCACCACATCGGTGGCGCCATTGGCCTTGGCCACCTGTGCTTTCGTATCCGTGCTGACCACCGCGATCACCCGGCCCGCGCCGAGCGCCCTGGCCATGCGCAGCGTGGAGGTGCCGATACCGCCCGCCGCGCCGTGCACCAGCACCGTCTCGCCCTCGACCATCCTGGCGCGCTTGGTCAGGCAGAAGTGGACGGTGAGGTCGTTGAACAGCACGCCCGCACCGGCTTCGAGAGAGACGTTGTCCGGCAGGGCGAACACCGCGTGTTCCGGCGAGACCGCCACCTCGGCGACGCCGTTGCCGAGCATGGTCAGCGCGGCCACCCGGTCACCGGGGCGCAGCGACGAACCCTCCGGCGCCTCGCGCACGACACCGGCCACCTCGCCGCCGACGACGAACGGCAGGCCCGGCTTCATCTGGTAGAGACCGCGCGTCATCAGCACGTCGGGGAAGGCGATACCCGCCGCGTGCACGTCGATCAGCACACCGCCCGGATAGGCCACCGGCTCGGGCAGATCGACGATCTCGATCGCCGACGGTCCGTCCAACTTGCCGACCTGGGCTGCGCGCATTTCCGACACCTCTCTTGATGACATTCACCCGCGAACATAACCCGCCGGTGGGATCAGCGATGGGCGAACTCGGTGACCGGCTCGCTGGCGAGCACCGAACCGGCCTTGATGATCGTCAGACCGGAAGAGTCGAGCTGGTACTGCGTGCCGTCGGTCGGGTTGGTGACGGTGTACGCGCCACCGCCGTTCGGTACCGGATCATCGAGTTCGATCCCGGCACCGTCGCTGGCGCGTACACCCTTGTAGTAATACCGCTGGTCGCCGGTGTGACAGATGACGACACGCGATCTGGTGGTGCGGGCGATGGACATCGCGGCGTCGTTGTCGTTGCACCGCGGGCCCGCGTTCAGGAAGCCTTGGCCGTCGGCGCCGGAGACACTCGATTGCAGCGGGGGGACAGTGGTCGTGATCGGCGATTGTTCTGTGGTGGGGACCGTCTGGCTGACGGTCTCGATCACCGAGGGATCGACGGCGCCGGACGCGGGCGACGGCGGCACGGCCACATCGCGGCGGTCGTCGACGGTCATCATGAACCACACCCCGATACCGACCGCCGCCAACACGATCAGCGAACCCAGCGCACCGGCCAGCACCGGCGTGGCCGAATTACGTTGCGGGGGAATCGGGAGCGGTGCCGACGGATGGGTATAGCCACTCCCCCGGCCGGGACCGGTCACACCGGGTGCCGCGCGCAGGACCGTCGGTTGGTGCTCTGCTGCCCGATACGCGTCTGCGGGTTGGGGTCCGGTCACCCGGCGCGTCGGCTGCGGTCCGGCGGAATGCGGGCCGCTCACGCGATGCGTCGAATACGGTTCGGCGGATTGCGGCCCCGTGACCCGAGTGGTCGGCCCGGCGCCGGTCGCCTGCCCTCCCGGCCGGGACACCGGCCCCCTTGCCGTCACCGGTGAGTGCGAGTCGGGCGCATAGGCCGCCGAGCCGTAGATCGCCGGGGGCGATTGCGAATCACGAAACAGCGCTGCGGAATCCCGGGTAGCGGGTGACCGCGAGTCCGGCGACAGCGCCGCGGAGTCCCGCGTCGGGGGCGAATGCGAATCCGGCGAAAGAGCCGCGGAGTCGCGAGTCGGCGGTGGCTGCGAGTCGGCGGGCACGACCGCCGAGCCGCGGGTTGTCGGCGGGGAAGCGAGATCGCCGACCCGGCTCGGCGGTGTCTGCGGGCCGGTGATCTCGATCCGGGGCCCGGATACCGTGGCGGGAGTGGAGCGTTCGGCTTGGATCAGCGCCGCTCTGGCGGCCCGAGCCAGGTCGACGGGGGTCGCGTAGCGCTGGTCGGGCCGCTTGGCCATGCCCCGTTCGACGACCGGGTCGAAGGTGGTCAGCGTGGCGTCGGCCGCGCTGGGGCGCGGGGCGGGCGCCATCTGATGCGAGCCGATCGCGCCCGCGAGGCTGTTCACCGGGTACGGCACCCGGCCCACCAGGCATTCGTAGAGAACACAGGTGAGCGCGTAGGTGTCCACCGACGGCGACATCGGCACACTCTCGAACCGCTCCGGCGCCATGTACGCCATCGAGCCGACCGCGCTGCCCGCGCTGGTGAGCTGCGGGTCGGTGGCGGTGTGGGCGATGCCGAAGTCGACCAGGTAGGCGAACAGGTTGCCGGTGAGCAGGATGTTGCCCGGTTTCACGTCGCGATGGACCAAGCCGACCTCGTGCGCGGCGTCGAGCGCGAACGCGATCTGCTCGACCACCTGCACCGCCTCGACCGGCGTGAGCCTGCCGTACTGCTGCAAGCGCTCCTTGAGATCGACGCCCTTGACCAGGCGCATGTCGATGTAGAGAACACCGTCGACCTCGCCCCAGTCGTGCACCGGGATGACGTGCGGTTCCTGCACACTCGCCATAGCCTGCGATTCGCGACGGAAACGCTGCACGAAGGTGGGATCACCAGCGAGTTCACGGTTGAGCATCTTGAGGGCGACAACACGATTCTTGGACGTGTCGTATGCCTCGTAGACCTCCCCCATACCGCCGACTCCGAGAAGTCTGCGAATTTCATAGCGCCCGAACATCGAGCCCGCCATCGCTCCGCCGGCCATTACAGCAGGCTACCTGGGCGCCGATAGGTCTGTCATGTAGGACAACCCCGCTGCTAGGCCCTTGGTGACCCACACCTGGTACCGCTAGTCCCGGCTCGGCGTGAGGGTGTGATCTGCGACCCGTAAAGTCGTCTACAGAACTACGCAAGAAGTCGCGGCGCACTGGTGTGTCGCGCAAGGAGCACACGTGTCACTCGATCAGCCACTGGCCCCGCTTCCCGAGGAGGGCACGGGTTTCGCCACGGCGTGGCCCGTCCGGGCAGGCGACGTGGATCCTTATCAACGACTCCGCCTGGACGCCGTAGCGCGCTACCTGTCCGACATCGCCTGGGACGAGCTCAATCAGACCGCGCTGCACCTCACCGACCCCACCTGGATCGTGCGCCGCACTGTTATCGACGTGATCCGCCCGGTCGTGTGGCCCGATCACGTGCATCTCGAGCGCTGGTGTTCGTCGATGTCCACCCGGTGGACGAATATGCGCACGCGGATCACCAGCGAACGCGGTGGATTGATCGAGACCGAGGGATTCTGGATCAACCTCAGCGAGTCGAGCAATCTACCCGCCCGGATCAGCGACGACGGCCTCGCCTACCTGGCCCGATCCACCGACGAGCATCGCCTGCGCTGGCGGCCCTATCTCACCGATCCGGCGCCGCGCGAATCCGACGCCGACCTGCCGTTCCCGGTACGGGCGACCGATATCGACCAGTACAACCATGTCAACAACGCCTGCTACTGGCAGGCCGTCGAACAGTTCCTGGTCGACTTCCCGAAGCTGGTCGCCGGACCGCATCGCGCCGTGATCGAGTACGTGGCGCCGGTGCTGGCCCGCGAGCACATCACCGTGCGCGCCCGCCACGAACCGGGCGACCGGACCGGGCAGATGGTGCTGCGCCTGTGGTTCGTGGTCGGCGGCGTCACCACAACCGTCGTCCGGATCATGCCGCTACCGTAATTTTGGCGGCTGGCGCCGCGTGTTCTCGGCCTGCGGCCGTTCCTGCGGCGCGGCCGGCACGGGTACCCGGCACCGCGGGTACCCGTGTCGGCTCTGCACCTAGCCCTTGGCTGCTTTGAGCAGGTCGGCGCGGGTGGTGAACTTGACCCGCGGCCTGCCTGCCGCCTTGCCCGCGGTCTTCTCGGCCTGGTCGATGGTCTTCCAGCCCTTGCGGTCGACCAGATCGGGCTGGCGCTGCGCGAGCAGTGCCCGCAGGGCGGCGCGGTCGCCGGTCGGCGCGGTGAGTTTGCCCGCGATGAAGTCGGCGATCACCGCTTCGACGGTCTCCTCGGCGTCGATCCGGTTGGAACCGATCACCCCGCGCGGGCCGCGCTTGATCCAGCCGGAGACGTAGACGCCGGGGACGGGCACGGTCGCGTCGATGACCCGGCCGTGCTCGCTCGGCACGGTGCCACGGCGCTCGTCGAAGGGCAGGCCGGCGACAGGTTCGCCGCGGTAGCCGATCGAGCGCAGCACCAGGCCGGTCTCGATGGTCTCGGTGCGATCGGTGGCGGTGGCCACCAATTGCCCGTTCTCCTCGGTCAATTCGTTGTGCGCGAACTCGATCGCGGTGACCGCGTCGGTACCGTGCACGACGGTCGGCGCGGCGAGGTAGCGGAACACGATCCGCTTGTTCGACAGGTCGGGCGCGGCCGTCGAATACTCTTTCGCGAGCTCGTACTTCAGGCGCAACGAGGGTTCGATGTTCGGATCGTCGAGCAACGCGCGGCTGTGCGGGTCGAGTTCGATATCGGCGGGGTCGACGATCACATCGACGCCCGTGCGATGGGTGAGCGCGAGGAACTCCGGCGAGCTGTAGGCGGCTTGCAGCGGGCCGCGTCGCCCGAGGATCACCACCTCGCGGATGTTGCTGCGCCGCAGGGCGTCCAGCGCGTGGTCGGCGATGTCGGTCTTGGCGAGCTCGTCCGGGTCGCCGGTGAGCACGCGCGCCACATCGAGGGCCACGTTGCCGTTGCCGACGATCACCGCACGTTCGCCGGACAGGTCGAACTCGTGCTCGGCGAAGTCGGGGTGGCCGTTGTACCAGGCCACGAACTCGGTGGCCGAGTGGCTGCCGGGCAGGTCCTCGCCGGGGATGCCGAGCGCGCGGTCGCTCGAGGCGCCGACGGCGTAGATCACCGCGTGGTGGTGGTCGAGGAGCTCCTGGTGATCGATGTGCTCACCGACCTCGACATTGAGGTAGTACTGCAGCGTGTCGCGGCGGAACGCCGACTCGAACATCTCGGCGACGCCCTTGGTGCCCGCGTGATCGGGGGCGACGCCCGCGCGCACCAGACCCCACGGGGTCGGCAGCCGGTCGAACATCTCCACCTCGACATCGCTGCGCCGCAGCAATTCGTCGGCGGCGTAGCAGGCAGCGGGGCCCGCGCCGACGATCGCGACGCGCAGCGTGCCCAGACTCTTGGGCGGGCGCACCGGTGTGCTCAGCGGGTCGAAGTTCGACTCGAGCGGGTGACGCTGGAAGTAGGCGGCGTTGATCTCGCGGTATCTGGACAGCGAGGCCAGCAGGTCATCTTCGGAGAAGATCGCGTCCACCGGGCACGCGTCAACGCAGGCACCGCAGTCGATGCAGGTGTCGGGGTCGATGTACAGCATCTCCGCCGTGGCGAACTCCGGTTGATCCGGAGTCGGGCGGATGCAGTCGACCGGGCATTCGGTGACGCAGCTGGCGTCGTTGCAACAACGCTGCGTGATGACGTAGGCCATAGGTGCAGATCCTCGAAATGTGTGGTCGGTGGCTCGAGACGCCCCCTATCAGGGCCCGTGGCGGGTGAACCACGAACCCATCGATGGTGACGCAGCTTTCAGTGTGCCTCGAGTGTGACTGCTACCTCACCGCTGCCCACGATTACGGTGGTCTCATGGTGGCGACCCTGATCCTGATGCGGCACGGAAAATCGGCCTATCCCGACAACGTCGACGACCACGCGCGCCCGCTGGCACCGCGTGGCGAGCGCGAAGCGGCGCTGGCCGGGGACTGGTTGCGCGCCGCCGCGCCGCCGATCGACGCGGTGCGCTGCTCGACCGCCGAGCGCACCAGACAGACCCTCGCGGCCACCGGCATCACCGCGCCCGTCGAGTACACCGACGACATCTACGACGCGAACCCGCACACCCTCATGGAACTGATCGGGCTCACCGACGACACGATCTCGACGCTGCTCATCGTCGGCCATGTGCCCGGGATTCCCTGGACCGCGTGGGAGCTGGCGGGCAACCGCGAATCCGATCAGGCGACCGAGCTCAGCCGCAAGTTCCCCACCTCGGCGCTGGCCGTGCTCGAATTCGATCGGCCGTGGGCACAACTCGGCCCCGGAACGGGCGAACTCACGACGTTCCACGTCCCGCGCTGACCTCATTCGGTGCGGCTCACTTGAGCAGCTTGCCGCCGACGACGATGCCCACCCCCAGCAGCGCCAGAAGCACGAACGCGACGAATCCGTTCGTCAGCGCCCAGACCACGCCGAGCACGAGTACCACCGGGGCCACCGCGATAGCGGTGATCACCGGGCTCTCCTTGACCGTTTCCCAAGCCGAGCGGGCCCTGACGCGGTCGATGTCCTTACCAGCCATGTGATCCACACTACGTTTCCGTCGGACCACCGTGTCATGCTCGACCACATGGATTGGAAAATCGAACTCGTTGCCATCCCGGTCACCGATGTCGACCGGGCCAAGGATTTCTACACCAGCATCGGCTTCAACGCCGATCACGACCACACACCGTCCCCGGAGATCCGATTCGTCCAGCTCACACCGCCGGGTTCGGGGTGTTCGATCTGCATCGGCCGCGGGCTCACCAGCGCCGCACCGGGCAGCGTCGAGGGGATGCAGATGGTCGTGGCCAGCGCCGACAAGGCCTATGAACAGCTGATCGCCGCGGGTGTGGCGGCCAGCCCCGTCGAGGACATGGGCTGGGGACGGTTCACCTTCTTCGCCGACCCCGACGGCAACAAGTGGGCGATCCAGGAGCTGCCGAACTACAGCTGACTTCGCTCGCCCCCGAGGAACAGTCCTTGCTTGGAGTGCACTCCAGGTGGATACCGTCTAAGAAGTTCCACGGGAAGGGACGAGCACGATGGATCAGGACGCGGCGCTGCGCGCCGAGAGCGGCGACGACGAACACGAACGCCCGAGGTATTCGATCGGCCAGGTGGCCGATCGCTCGGGCCTGAGCCGCGACACCCTGCGCTGGTACGAGCGGATCGGGCTGATGAGCTATGTCGGTCGCGATCACACCGGCAACCGCCGGTTCAGCGACCGCGACCTGGAGTGGCTGGCGCTGATCGCCCGGCTGCGGCTCACCGGCATGCCGGTGGCCGACATGATCCGCTACGCCGAACTGGTGCGGGCAGGCGAGCAGACCTACCCGGATCGGCTGGAGATGTTCCGGCAGACCAGATCCGACGTGCTCGACAAGATCGCGGAGCTGCAGCAGACCGTGGCCGTTCTCGACTACAAGATCGCCGTCTACGAAGGCCGATCGGATGTGGTCCGGCCCGCCACGATCACCGTGCACACGAGCGAAGGAAGCGACACATGAGCACCACCGCGACACTGCCGACCACGACTCTGGGCGCCGACGGACCGCTGATCGGCACTCAGGGGCTCGGCTGTATGGGCATCAGCGAGTTCTACGGTGATACCGACGCGGCCGAATCGCGGGCCACCCTCGACCACGCGCTCGAACTCGGCGTCACCCTGTTCGACACCGCCGACGTGTACGGATCCGGCCACAACGAGGAATTCCTCGGCGATTTCGTGCGTGCCAACCGCGAAAACCTGCTCATCGCCACGAAATTCGGCATCGTTCGCAAGGCAGACGATCCGTCCTTCCGCGGCTTCGACAACTCCCCCGCCTACATTCGCGCGTCGGTCGAGGCCAGCCTGCGCAGGCTCGGCGTCGACACGATCGACCTGTACTACATGCACCGGCGCGACCCGCGGGTCCCGATCGAGGAGACCGTCGCCGCCATGGCCGAACTCGTCGCGGCGGGCAAGGTGCGGGCGCTCGGGTTGTCCGAGGTGACCGGTGACGAGCTGCGGGCCGCGCACGCGGTGCACCCGATCGCGGCGTTGCAGTCGGAGTGGTCGCTGTTCTCCCGCGACGTGGAACGCACCGCGGTGCCCGCCGCGGCCGAACTGGGTGTGGCGTTCGTTCCGTACTCGCCGCTGGGCCGCGGTTTTCTCACCGGCGCGTTCACCTCGGCGACAGAGCTGAGCGACCAGGACTTCCGCAAGTTCCAGCCCCGCTTCACCGGCGACAACGCCCAGCACAACGCCGCACTGCTCGCACCGCTGGCCGCGATCGCCGCCGCGCACGGCATCACCCAGGCCCAGGTCGCACTCGCGTGGGTACACGCGCGGGCGGACGTGCACAACCTGTCCGTGGTGCCGATTCCCGGCACCCGCAAGCGGACCCGACTGGCCGATAACGTCGCCGCGGCATCGGTACGCCTGTCTGCGGACGAACTGGCCGCAGTGGAGCCGATCGCCGAACAGGTGGCAGGCAGCCGGTACGCCGATATGACGTTCACCTCGGCAGGACGCGAATAGAGTCCCGCGACCACCGACGATCGCGCGGAATAGGCTGCGGCCGACGAATGGTTCTGGTTACCGTCACGGTCGACGCAACGACGCGCCGACCCTCAGCGCACCGCCGTCGGTGCGGAAGGAGCGTTTGCCGATGACCGAGACAGCAGAGCCACAGCGCCGCGTCGTGCGCAATGTCGAGAAGAATCGCTACGACGTGTTCTTCGACGACGAGCTCGCCGGCTTCACCGAATACATCGAGCGCGACAACGACACCGATTTCATCCACACCGAGATCGATGACGCGTTCGCGGGCAAGGGACTCGGCGGCGTACTCGCCCGCCAGGCAATCGAGGACGTGATCGCGCGCGGGCGCACCATCACCGCGCACTGCCCGTTCATTCGCGGCTGGCTGGACAAGCACCCCGAGTACGACGCGCACGTGGTGGGCAAGGGCATCGCCGGATGAGCGACCTGGAGATCGACCCGGACGAGGCGCTGTGTGAGCCGTCGCCGCGTCCGGGTCCGATCGCCGAGTTGTATCCGGCCAGGGAGGTCCCACTCGGCGGGGTGCGCGGGGTGTACGTGGAACGCACACTGCCGCAACGGGATCTGCCGACCGTCGGCGCATGGTGTTTCCTCGACCGGTTCGGTTCGGCCACCGCGACCGAGGCCGGCGCCTCCCCCGACATCCTGCCCCACCCCCACATCGGCTTGCAGACGGTGACCTGGCCGCTCGACGGCCGCATCCGGCATCGCGATTCGGTGGGCTCCGACGTCGAGATCGCGCCGGGGCAGCTGAATCTGATGACCTCCGGTCGCGGCATCGCGCATTCGGAGTTCGGCGTGCCCGGCGCGGAAGCGGGCCACGGCCTCCAGCTGTGGATCGCACTGCCCGGCACCGCCACCGGCATCGACCCGCATTTCGAGCAGCATCGCGAACTGCCGAGCTACGCGGCGCCAGGACTGCGCGCCACCGTGCTGATCGGCGCCCTGGGCGGTGTCGCCTCACCCGCGAAGGCCTACACGCCGATCGTCGGGGCCGACATCGTGCTCGACCCCGGCGCCGAGGTGTCGCTCCCGCTGGACCGCGCGTTCGAGCACGCCGTGCTGGTGATCGAGGGCGCGGTGACGATCGACGGCACCGAACTCACCCCGGGCCCGCTGCTGTATCTGGGCACCGACCGCACCGAATTGTGCCTGTCCAGCACCGACGGAGCGCATTTCGCGCTGGTCGGCGGCGAACCCTTCGCCGAGGAGCTGGTGATGTGGTGGAACTTCGTCGCCCGCAGTCATGAGGAGATCATCGATGCGCGGCAGGCGTGGGAAGCCCTCGATACCAGCCGTTTTCCGTTGGTCGTCGGCCACACCCCCGAGGAGCGGATACCCGCTCCGCCGCTACCGCCGTTGCGCTTGAAGCCACGCAAACGAGCGACCGGCTGCACTCACCTCTGACGCGGCGCCGAGGCCGCATCGCCCTCGCTGTCCGGAATCAGCCTGCGGCGAAACGGGCCACGCCGCCTCCCGATGCGGGACTCCCCGCCACCGCATCGGGTTCGCGCGCTCAGCGACGTTCGGCCAGCAGGGCGTCGAGGGCCCGGTAGCTGTCGTTGAGGCCGACCTCCATGCCCGAGGCGAGCATGCCCGCGCATTCCTCGGCCGTGTGGAAGATGCTGTCGGTGGCGACCCTGGTGCGGCCGTCGCCGAGATCGATGAAGGTGGTCGAGTCGATGCAGATGTGGGCGGGCATGCCGTCCCACTCGAAGGACTGCACGATGCGTTCCTTCGGGGTGATCTCGCGAAAGCGGCCCTCGAAACCGTAGGACTCGTCGCCGTCGTGTTCGACGAAACGCCAGTGGCCGCCCTTGCGGAACTCCCAGCGCTCGACGTCGACCACATGGCCGCGACCCCACCAGCGGGAGAGCTGCTCGATGCGGCTGTAGGCGTCCCATACCCGGTCCAGTGGGGCGTCGAAATCGCGTTCGATGTGGACTTCGCGGTCCGAGGTGGAGGTAATGACGGCGTCGTTGGTGGTGGTGCTCATTGCTCTGGCTCCGTTCGTTGCAGGAATTCACCGAGACGGTCCATCCGGGCTTCGAGCATCTGCCGATAACCCTGCATCCAGGCCACCTCACGATCGAAGACGTGCTCACAGATCCGGCAGTACCGCACCCGCCCACGCTTCTCGGTGACCACCATGCCCGCGTCCTCGAGCAGGCCGATGTGCTTCTTGATGCCGGTCAAGGTCATCTCGAATCGCTCGGCCAACTCGCTGATACTCGCGGGTCCACGCCCGAGTTGCTCGAGGATGCCCCGCCGTGTGGGGTCCGCGAGCGCCCCGAACGAGGCGTCTAGGAAGTCATACTGAACCATCTAGTTCAGTATTGCGTGGCCACGTCATCCGGTCAACCCCTTTCGGAAAACCCTGGACGGGCCGATGGATTCACTACTACGCTTTGTCGTAGAACTTGGCGGGAATCATCGAGGGGGCACACTCATGGACAAGACCACCTGTTGCATCGTCGGCGGCGGCCCCGCGGGCACGATGGCCGGTCTCCTACTCGCCAGAGCAGGCGTCGAAGTGACCGTGCTGGAAAAGCATGCCGACTTCCTCCGGGATTTCCGCGGCGATACGGTGCACCCGTCGACGGTGCGACTGATCGACGAACTGGGGCTCGGCGCGAACTTCGCCAGGTTGCCGCGCTCCGAGCTCACCCGGATGTGCATGCACGCGGGCGACCGCATGGTGGTCGCCGCCGATTTCACCCGAATTCCCGGCAAGTACCGGCACATCGCCATGGTGCCGCAATGGGACTTCCTCGACCTGCTCACCAGCGCCGCGGCCGAGGAACCGACCTTCACCCTGCGCATGCGCTCGACCGCGACCGGACTGATCGAGGAGGCGGGCCGGGTGGCAGGCGTGCGCTATCTCGACGCCGACGGCGTCGAACACGCCGTGCGCGCAGATCTCGTGATCGCCTGCGACGGACGCGATTCCGTGACGCGCGAGGCCGCGGGTCTGCGCCCGCGCATGGAGGACGTGCCGATGGACATGTGGTTCTTCCGCATCCCGAAATCGGAGGACGACATCGACGGCGGTGCCGTGCAGGCCCGCTTCACCAACGGCAACTCCGCGGTGGCCATCGACCGCGGCGACTACTACCAGACCGGCTACATCATCGAAAAGGGCTGTGACGCAGAGCTTCGCGCCGCACACGACGTGCGGTGGCTACGCGATCGCGTCACCGAACTGTTCGGCTGGTCCGCCGAGGCGACAGCGGCGATCCGGACCTGGGATGACGTCAAACTGCTCGAGGTGACGGTGGGCATGCTCGACCGGTGGTACGTCCCCGGCCTGCTGTGCATCGGCGATGCCGCGCACACGATGTCACCGGTTGGCGGGGTCGGCGTCAATCTCGCGGTGCAGGACGCCGTCGCGGCCGCGCGCATACTGGCCCAGCCGCTGCTCGACGGCACCGTGCGGACCGCCGACCTGGAAAAGGTGCAGCGCAGGCGGATGCTGCCCGCGAGCTTCACGCAGCGATCCCAGCGCGGCGAACACGACATGCTCATCACGCCCGCGCTGCGGGGAACCCTGCACACCGCACCCTTGCCGATGCGTGTTGTCGACGCCGTGCCCGCGCTCGCCGGAATCACCGCTTATCTCGGCGGTATCGGGCTGCGCCCCGAGCACGCGCCGGATTTCGCCCGACGTCCACAGACCGGCGCCGGATCGTCGAACGCGCGGCGCTGATCTGTCCCGGCCCCGCCCGCTGTGGACTTTCCGAACGGGGCCGTAACGGCTAGGTTTGCCGCGACGAACGGGACGAACCGGACCCGGGTGGAGCAGCAGGAGGCTTGCGGGATGAGGATCGGCACTGGGGTCGGGGCGGCACTGCTCGCGATGGGGGTCATCGTGGCGGCAGCCGGGAACGGGCACGCCGAGCCCGCGCCGGTGATCGCCGAGCAGCCGGTCGCGGCGCCCTCGCTGCGCGGCATCGACAAGGGCGTGAACTACCAGGTGAGCGCCACCGAGGATCGGCGTGCGGTGGTCACCACCATCGACACGGGGCGGTTCCAGCTCGTCCACGACGCGACAGTCGTCGCGATCACCGACGAATCGGGGGCGGTTCTCGCGGCGCTGCCGATGGTCGTGCGGGTCGGTGCGCACGCGGTGCCGCTCACGCCGTCGATCGACGAGCAGGGCACCAGCCTGACCCTCACCCCGATCAGCGAATCGACCACACCGGTGCGCGACATCAGCGCACAGGAACGCTTCTTCGCCGAAACCCAACGCCTGCAACCGAAGATCATCGAAGGTGCCGCCATCGGGGCTGCCATCGGTTTCGTACTCGGCTTCCCGCTCGGCCTGTTCATTCTGGACTTCATCACCGTCCCGGTCGCCACCGTGGCAGGGGCGGCGATCGGCGCGCTCGCCGGGTACGCGCTGGCAGGCGGTCAGCCCGCGATCGACACCGCGCTCGCCTATGTCACCGGGACACCGTGAATCACTGTGTCGGACTGAGGAGTTGGGTGCCGATCACCCGTAGCAGCGCCATCTTCTCCGCCGCGTCGGTGCCGGGACGCGGCAGATAGACCAGCAGTCGCTGGGCGGCGTTCGGGGTGAGCAGGGTTTCGCAGATCGTATCGATCAGGCCGATTTCCGGGTGCAGGAACTGTTTGGTGTCGGAGATCCGCACGGCGACTTCGTGTTCGTTCCACAGCTCTTCGAATTCCGCACTGTTGCCGCGTAACTCGCTGATGAAGCCGGTGACCTCCGCATCGTCGGCGCGACGTGCCGCGGTGGCACGCAGATCGGCCACATGGCTGCGGCTCATACGGGCCCAATCCGATTCGGGGAACAGCGTTCTGGCCGATGGATCGGTGAACCAGCGCCAGGAATAGAAGCGATCGAGGCCCCTGCGGGCACTGTGGTCACCGGCCAGCAGACTGTGCATGCGGTTCTGGACGAGGACCTCGCCGAGATCGGTGATCACGGCGGCGGGGACGTCGTCGAGTTTGTCCAGCATGTGCAGCAGGCCGGGGCCGACGTGCTTGTCGCGCAGCCCGCGGTCCGGGGACGGGTGGCCGCACAGATGGAACAGGTGGTCGCGCTCGTCGGCACTCAGGCGCAGCGCGCGAGCCAGCGCGGCGAGGACCTGGGTGGACGGGCGTGGACCACGCGCCTGTTCGAGGCGGGTGTAGTAGTCGGTCGACATGCCGGTGAGCAGAGCCACCTCGTCGCGTCGCAGACCGGGGGTGCGCCGGCGCAGGCCGGGCGGCAGGCCCACGTCGGCGGGGGTGAGCAGTTCCCGGTGACGGCGCAGGAAGTCGGCCAGCTCGGATCGGTCCATATCTCCATGGTGCGCTTCGCGGCGGCGCCCAGCCAGGGACCGGCGATCCCCCGATGAACGATCTCTGCCGCGAGCGGCGCTCGCGGCGCAGGCTCGAAGCATGACGAACTCACAGATTCCCACCGTCGGCCTCGGCGACACCGGTCCCCGCGTCAGCCGCATCGGCCTCGGCGCGATGGGCATGTCCGGGATATACGGCGCCTCCGACGACCGTGAATCGGTCGCGACCCTCCACGCCGCCATCGACGCGGGCATCAACCTCATCGACACCGGTGACTTCTACGGCGCGGGTCACAACGAGATGCTGGTCGGCAAGGCCATCGCCGAACGTGCCCGCGAGGACGTGGTACTCAGCGTGAAATTCGGTGCGCTGCGCGGGCCGGGCGGAACATGGGGCGGCTTCGACGGGCGACCGGCCGCCCTCCGCAACTTCCTCACCTACACGCTGACTCGACTCGGTGTCGATCACATCGACGTCTACCGGCCCGCGCGCCTGGATCCCGAGGTGCCGATCGAGGACACCGTCGGCGCGATCGGCGAACTCGTCGAGGCGGGGTACGTGCGGCACATCGGACTCTCCGAGATCGGTGCCGACACACTGCGACGGGCCGCCGCGGTGCACCCGATCGCCGACCTCCAGATCGAGTACTCGCTCATCTCCCGCGGCATCGAAAAGGAAATCCTCCCGGTCGCACGGCAACTCGGCACGGGCATCACCGCTTACGGCGTGCTCTCGCGGGGGCTGCTCAGCGATACCTTCCGCAACGGCGGGCCCGCGACGGCCGGCGACTTCCGTGCCCACAGCCCGCGCTTCCAGGGCGAAAACCTCACCACGAACTTGCGCTTGGTCGAGGCGCTGGCCGATATCGCTGCCACGAAACAGGTTTCGGTCGCCCAGCTGGCGATCGCCTGGGCACTGAGCCGGGGCGAGGACATCGTGCCGGTCATCGGCGCGCGCAGCCGGACGCGCCTCGACGAGACGCTCGGGGCGCTCGGGATCTCGCTCACGCCCGACGAGCTGGCCGTGATCGAGGCGGCGGCCCCGGCCGATGCCGTCGCGGGCGAGCGGTACGCGGCCGAGCAGATGGCGATGCTCGACAGCGAACGCTGATTTTCGCTGTCCGCCGACCGCGCGTTGCCGCCGGTCTCCGCTACCGTTGACACCAGTAAGTCCGCACGGGTGGGTGGTGATGAGAGTGGTGTTCGACCCGCTGGCCGATATCGAACGCGCCCTGGCCGAACAGGCCGGGTGGACGTGGTTCGACGACTACCTGCTGTACACCTGTGGGGTGGCCGATCTGCTGGCGCGCGGCGAGGTGGGACTGATCCCGCACACGGCGACGCGGGTGCGGATCGAGCCCGGCGAGGTCGGTCTCGCCGAGGGAGCCGTCAACTGGTACACGTGGCGGCCGACCGGCGACGGAAATCGGACCAGGAGCCGGGGGCCCGTCGCCGGTCCGGCCCCGATCGTCGCGGCCGCGCAGTTGGGTAATGCGGTCGTGAACCGGACCCGGCGCACTCAGGCAGCGGCCGCCGCGCAACCGCGCTGGGTGGCGGAACGGCCGGGGTCGGTGATGATCTCGGACCGGCGGTTGCATCTCGCCAACCCCGATCGGTCGTTCTCGCTGTACTGGTCCGCGCTCGAGTCCATCGACCTCACCGCGCCGGATCGCGTCGGCTGCCGATTCCCCGACCGAGACGGCAAGTTGCAGCAGATCCAGATCCAAAGCCCCTGGGCGGTATTGCTTTTCGTCACCGCTGCCCTGCGGCACTTTCCGCACCACCCACTGCTGAAGACCGGCACCTGGCTGCCCGCGGGATTCGAGGACAAGTGCCATCTGGCGGGCAAGAAGTGCCCGAAGGTCAGGTAGGCGCGCTGCGGGCAAGGCCGAACCGCCGGGTGGCGAAACCCGGCGGTCCACCCGACGCGCGCTAGCCGATGCGGGTGAACAACCGGCCGGCCAGGTCCACTCCGATCACCCCGCCGTCCTCGTCGCGGCTGAAGTATCCGCGCTGACCGACGAAAGCCCCTGAGGTGACAATGTATTCGTCACCTGCGCCGGGCAGCAGGCCGACATCGAACGGCACGTGGTCGGGCGGGAGATCCTGGTCGGCCGCCGCACGCAGCTCCGGCTTGATCCTGACCTCGAGGACCAGGCTCGACGGGGTCGCGGTGATGTCGAAAGTCATCGCGTCGATCTCGTAGCGGCCGACCAGTTCCGCGGCCGCCGCGGCGTCGAAGGGCAGCGGTGCCGGGTCGACATCATCGATGCCGAGGTAGTGCGCGAGGACCCAGCGGACGATGCGCTGGTTGCACGCGATGCCATCGGGACCGGCGTTGGCCATCACCACCACCGCGAAGTCGCGTTCGGGGACGAGAAGCAGTTCGGCGAATTGCCCGAAGCCCGAACCGCCGTGGCCGATGGTGCGGACGCCATCGATGTCGCGGACGAACCAGCACTGACCGATCGCGTCGCCGAGCGAACTGGCCCGCAGCTGCACGGTCGGCTCCTGCATGCGGGCGAGCATGTCGGTCGGCAGCACATCGCTCTTCCCCAGGTGCACGCGCATCCACCGCAACTGATCGGCGACGGTCGTGGCCAGGCCACCGCCGGGATTGTTGGCGCGGTTGCCCTTCCACGGCCGGACGACGCTCATTTCGTGGTCGGCGCCGAGTTCGTGACCGATCGCGAAGCGGCGGGTCATGACATCGGAGAGCTGGAAGACGCTGTTGTCCATACCGACCGGCGCGAGTACGAGGTCATGGACCGCGCGCTCGAAACTCTGGCCGGTGACAGTTTCGATGACCCGGCCGAGGAGGTTGAAACCGGCCTGACTGTAGGAGGAGCGTTCGCCCGGCTTGCCGATCGGCGGGAGATCACTCAACCGGCGGGCGAACTCGGCGAGCGCGTCGTCACCCTCGCCGGTATCGACGAGGAGGTTCCAGTCCAGGCCCGAGGTGTGGTTGAGCAGGGCCCCGACGGTGATGTCGGTCGAGGCCGTGAATTCCGGAACATACTGCTGAACAGTCGCGTTGAGGTCGATTCTGCCTTCGGCGACCAGCCGCATCAGCGCGGTCGCGGTCACCGGTTTGGTGATGGAGCCGGCGGCGAACAGAGTGTCGGGGGTGATGGGAAGCGGGTTGTCGATGCCGGTGACGCCGTGCGTCGCGAAGATCTCGTGACCGTCGGCGAAAACACCGACGGCTAGGCCGGGGATGCCGAATTCGGTGGCGGTAGCGGCGATGAACTGGGCGAGATCGGACATGGTTCTTCTCCTTGCTTGCTGTTTCAGGAAAGTACGAGGGCCGCGAGGCCGAGGACGGCGCTGCCGAAGACGGTGATGTTGCGCAGCGTCTGCAACGTCCAAGTCCAGGCCGGGAAGCCGGATTCGGCGGCCGCGAGCAGTGCGGGAACGTCGATACGGATCAGTTCGGGATCGCCCTTGCGGTGGAACGCGGCGCGCACCGAGCGCACGGCGGTGTGATTGCTGTAGACGATGACGCTGTTGCCGAGCAGAACCAGCGTCAACAGCACCCAGTTCAGCGGCCGGGCGACGGCCAGGTCAGCGAGGTTGACGCCGGCGAGCGCGATCATGATCGCGGCGACGCTCAGTGGCGCGGCACTCTCGTGGCCACTGGCGTCGAACCGCATGCCGTTCTCGGTGAGCGCGGTGGTGCGCACCCCCTGTCTGGCCAGCTCGGACTCGGCGGTGACCATGGCGGCCGTGCCGTAGCGATTGCGCACGAACGGCATGCTCACGAACGCGGCGGCGATGGCGAGGTCGATGGTGGCGAGGAAGACATTCATGCTGGTCGATCCCTTCTTGAACTTTGTAAAAGTAGCGTAGCGGTCTACTTGAACTAAGTGCAAGAGATTTCTTGAACTTTGTGAAAGTGCCAGGTGAACCCCTATGGTCTAGGCATGCCGCGTGAGACATTGACCCGCGAACAAATCGTCGCCACCGCGATCGACCTGCTCGACGAAGAGGGACTCGACGGGCTGAACATGCGCAGCCTCGGCAAGCGGCTCGATTCCGCGCCGACCGCGATGTACTGGCATGTGAAGAACAAGGACAACCTGATTCGCCTCGCCGCCGACGAGATCTGGGGCGAAATCACCCTGCCCGATCCCGACTCGCTCGACTGGCGCCCGGCCGCCGAACAGCTGGCCCGCGGGTTGTACACAACCATCACCAGGCATCCCTGGCTGGCGCAGGCGCAGTCGAGCTACCTGCTCTACGGGCCGAACAAGGCTCGCCACGACGAGGTCGCACTGACGGTGTACGAGAACGCCGGGTTCGTCGACGACGCGGCCGACCAAGCGATGGGGTCGGTGTTCACACTGATCCTCGGCAGTGCCGCCGGCGCCGCGGCCGATGTGTCACTGCGGCGACGGCTCGGGCGCGGAGATCGCGATCCGGCGGTAGAACTCCAGGCCGCGCTCGACGAGGCAGGCGAGATCGCCCTGCCGTATCCGCGGCTGCGAGCCCGGCTCGAGCGCGCCGACACGGAAACCCTCACGGCCGTGGGGAGTTTCGAGTTCGGGCTCACCGCATTGCTCGACGGGCTCACGCAGAGACGGCCGAGCTAGCCCGAGACAGACTCAGTCCGGCATCGGCCTACTCCGAACCACGTTGCAGTGGGCTACTTCTGGCGCGCACGGTAGGCGGCGACGGCGTTGCGGTTGCCGCATGCGGTGCTGCAATAGCGGCGGGAACGGTTGCGGGACAGGTCGAGTACCAGTCCCGCACAGTCCGCGTCGGCGCAGATCGAGAGTCTGCTCAGGTCGTCGGCGCGGATCAGATCGATCATCGCCATCGCGGTTTCGACGGCGATGCGGACCGGAAGTGGGGCTTGCGGCGGGACCGCGTGCACGTGATAGTCGACGTCGCCGTGGCGGACCAACTGCGGTACGGCGCGGTGCCCGGCGAGAGTCTCGTTCACGAGCGTGACGGCGGTATCACGGTCGCTGGTGAGCATCGCGCGCAGCGGCGCGCGCAGGGCCCGGACAGCGGTCAGTTCGGCCGCGTCGCCGGTGTGCGCGCCCGTGTAGACGTGTCGTTCGAAGAACTCGGCGAGCTGAGCTGTCTCGGTCAAGGTGTCGGGGTCTTCGGCGGAATTGACCAGTTCGACCGCCGCCAGCAGGGCCGCCTCGGTGCCATGAGCAAAAACCACATTGACATATTACCGCAGGCTCCTTACCGTCATTAGTCATGGTGACTTTGACTCATGACAGCGCGATCCGGATGCGGTCCGGACTGCTGCTCGCGCTGGCGTCGGCCACCTCGTTCGGGCTGTCCGGTCCACTCGCGCGTGGGCTGATGAACGCGGGCTGGAGCGCCGCCGCCGTTGTCGCCGCGCGCGTGCTGCTGGCCGGGGTGGTTCTCGTGCCGCTCGCCCTCCCCCACCTGCGGGGAAACTGGAAACTGTTGCGCACCAACGCTAATCTCATCGTCGCGTACGGCCTGGTCGCCGTGGCGGGCACCCAGCTCGCCTACTTCAACGCCGTCGCGCACATGGAAGTCGGCGCCGCGCTGCTGATCGAATACACCGCGCCGATCGTCGTGGTGGGCTGGTTGTGGGTGCGCCACCGGCAACAGCCCGGCGCGGCCACCATCGCGGGCGCGGTCCTCGGAATCACCGGCCTGCTGCTCGTGCTCGATGTGACCTCCGGCCTGTCGACCGACCCGATCGGCATCGCCTGGGCGCTGGCCGCGATGCTCGGCGCCGCGGCCTATTTCGTCCTCTCCGCCCAGGGCGGCGACCTCCCCGGCACCGTTCTGGCCTGCGGCGGACTCCTGATCGGCGGCCTCACCCTGATCCTGGCGGGCGCCCTCGGCATCGTCCCCCTGCACGCCACCACCCACCGGGTCGCCTTCGCCGACTTCACCACCCCCTGGTGGATCCCCATCCTCGTCATCGGCATCGTCACCGCCGCCATTGCCTACGTCACCGGCATCGCCGCCACCCGCCGCCTCGGCTCCCGCCTGGCCTCCTTCGTAGCCCTCACCGAAGTCCTCGCCGCCCTGATCTTCGCCTGGATCCTCCTCGCCGAAGCCCCCCGCCCGATCCAGCTACTCGGCGGCGCGTTGATCCTCATCGGAGTCGTCTCCGTCCGCCTCGGCGAGCCCACCGCGCCCGCGCTCGGCGACCCCGAGACACCGGCAGACACCCCGACGGAGCTCCCGCGGACTCGGACCGAGCAAGGATCCTGACCGTCGACAGAACCCGATTCACCAGCGGTAGTCGAGGAATTTGCCGTCCAGGGTGATGACGACGCGGTCGCCGTCGGGGTGGGGGCGGCGGGCTATGTCGATGTTGAAGTTGATGGCGCTCATGATGCCGTCGCCGAATTCCTCGTGGATGAGTTCCTTGAGGGCGGGGCCGTAGACCGAGACGGCTTCCACGAGGCGGTAGATGGTGGGGTCGGACAGTGTCGCCGGGTCGGCGCCGCGGGAGGGTTGCAGACGCAGGCTTTCGGCGACGGTGTCGTCGAGGTCCAGCAGGGTGCAGACGGCGGCGGCCTGTTCCTCGGTCATCGGGTGCTGGCCGAGCAGGGCTGCCGTCGTCCAGACCACGGGTGCGCCGATCGATTCCGCGATGCCCGCCCACGTCATACCCTTGCGGATACGAGCGGCGACGATGAGGTCGGCGGCGGCGGACTTGCTCAGAATCGGTTGCATGCAGGGGCTCCTAGGGTCGGGGTCGCAGCCAGCCTGCCATTCGGAGGCACTCGCCGCCATAGTGGAATACCACTATTTACGTGGGAGCAACGTCCGGTGACCGCGAGGCAACCTCGACAGCGAAAACTCCTGCGCTAGAGCCACTACGAAGGGTTTTCCATGTCCTATCTCACACCGGCGGACTTCGTCGAGAAGATGATCGACGCGGGCGAGGCCAAAGCCTTCATGTCCACCCGCGACACCGTGATCCGCGCCTACATGGCGGGCGCGATCCTCGCCCTCGCCGCCGCGTTCGCCGTGACCATCACCGTGAACACCGGCGAACCACTACTCGGAGCCGTGCTCTTCCCGGTCGGGTTCTGCATGCTCTACCTGCTCGGATTCGACTTGCTCACCGGCGTTTTCACGCTGGTTCCGCTGGCCCTGATCGACAAACGACGCGGCGTCACGGTGCGCACGATGCTGCGCAACTGGGGACTGGTGTTCGTCGGCAACTTCGCGGGCGCGTTCACCGTCGCGGTGATGATGGCCATCATCCTCACCATGGGTTTCTCCGTCGACCCCAGCGCCGTCGGCGAGAAGCTCGGTGAGATCGGCGAATCCAGAACCCTCGGCTACGCCGAACACGGAGCCGCGGGCATGCTCACCCTGTTCATCCGCGCCGTGCTGTGCAACTGGATGGTCTCCACCGGCGTGGTCGCCGCCATGATGTCGACCTCGGTGTCGGGCAAGGTGATCGCGATGTGGATGCCCATCATGCTGTTCTTCTACATGGGCTTCGAACACTCCATCGTCAACATGTTCCTGTTCCCCTCCGGCCTGCTCCTGGGCGGCGACTTCTCCCTCGGCGACTACCTCGTATGGAACGAAATCCCCACCGTCCTCGGCAATCTCGTAGGCGGGCTCACCTTCGTCGGCCTGACCCTCTACGCCACCCACGCCCGCACCGCCCCGTCACGCCGGCCCGCCGAATCGGCAGTGGACTAGAGCTCCTCCGACGCCCGCAGGGTTGGGTCCGGGTACTCGTACGCCGAGCGAATCCACTCGACCCTGGGGCGGCCACCCGCACCGTCGAACTCGAGGAAAACCGCGTGCCGGTATCCGAGCTGCTCGATGAACGCACAGAGTTTGATGTAATCGCCTTCGCGTGCCCGCGCTGAAACGCGCCCCTTCTTGGCTTCCAGCACAAGGATATTGCCACGTTTCGAACCACTGTACGGTTCGTGCACGATCAAGTCCGGTACCACGAAGCTGACATCGTCGAGCCCCGCGCGCGCCAATCGCAGCTGCTTCCGCACCATCGAGAATTCTAAATTCGTGACACGATCGTATTCGACATCCGCCCGCCACTTCCCGGGCAGAACCGACAATCGCTGATTCAGCGCGGATGCGATGTGCGCCACCACAGTTCGCTCGTGAACGGCATCCACGACCAGATCCGGACAGTCCGCCCACACCTGCTTGATCGCGCCACGGACCATGTCCTCGATCGACAGGGCCTCTGCGGTTTCGGGCATACCGAGATGGTCTCACCCCACACCGACACAGAAACGACGAACGCCCCGCTCCAAGAAGGAACGGGGCGTTCGGGCTACTGCTTAGCGGTAGTCGCTGAAGCCGTAGTCGTCCAACGGCACCGCTGCGCCGGTGGAGGAGCCGAAGCTGTCCGGGGAGTAGTAGGTGTCGTCGTAGGACGGCACCGCGTACGCCGCGGCACGGGCTTCTTCGGTCGGCTGCACCTGGATGTTGCGGTAACGGTTGATACCGGTACCAGCCGGGATGAGCTTACCGATGATCACGTTCTCCTTCAGGCCGATCAGCTTGTCGGAGCGGCAGTTGATCGCCGCGTCCGTCAGCACTCGGGTGGTCTCCTGGAAGGAAGCCGCCGACAGCCACGAATCGGTGGCCAGCGACGCCTTGGTGATACCCATCAGCACGGGACGGCCCGAGGCCGGCTCGCGGCCTTCGGCCACCACGCGACGGTTCGAGTTCTCGAACTCGGCGCGCTCGGTGAGCGAGCCGGGCAGGAACTCGGTCGCACCCGAATCGATGATCGTCACACGACGCAGCATCTGGCGAACGATGACCTCGATGTGCTTGTCGTGGATCGACACACCCTGCGAGCGGTAGACCTCCTGGACCTCGTGGACCAGGTGGACCTGCACCTGACGGGGACCCATCACGCGCAGCACCTCGTGCGGATCGGCAGCGCCCTCGAGCAGCTGCTGACCCACCTCCACGTGGTCACCGTCGGCCAGCAGACGCTCGGAGCCGTCGTCGTGCTTGAACACCCGCAGACGCTGACGCTTCGAGAGCTTGTCGTAGACGACTTCCTCCGACCCGTCATCAGGGATGATCGTGATCTTGTAGAAGCGGTCGTCGTCCTCGAGACGCACCCGGCCCGAGACCTCCGCGATCGGCGCCTTGCCCTTGGGGACACGGGCCTCGAAGAGCTCCTGAACACGCGGCAGACCACCGGTGATGTCGTCGCCTGCGACACCACCCTGGTGGAAGGTACGCATGGTCAGCTGGGTACCGGGCTCACCGATGGACTGGGCCGCGACGATGCCGACGGCCTCGCCGATATCGACCAGCTTGCCGGTGGCCATCGAACGGCCGTAGCAGGTGGCACAGACGCCGGTGCCGGTGGTGCAGGTCAGCACGGAGCGGACCTTCACCTCGGTGATACCGGCCGCGAGCAGCGCGTCGAGCGCGGGGTCGCCGAGGTCGGCGCCCTTCGACACGATGACATTGCCCTTGGCATCCACCGCGTCGGACGCGAGCGTCCGGGCATAGGTGGAGGTCTCGACGTGCGCGTCACGGATGATCGTGCCGTCGGCCAGCTTCTCCGCGATCGGCACCAGGATGCCGCGTTCGGTGCCACAGTCCTCTTCGCGGACGATGACGTCCTGCGACACATCGACCAGACGACGGGTCAGGTAACCCGAGTCGGCGGTACGAAGCGCCGTGTCGGCCAGACCCTTACGAGCACCGTGGGTGTTGATGAAGTACTCGAGCACGGTCAGGCCCTCACGGAACGAGGACTTGATCGGGCGCGGGATGAACTCACCCTTCGGGTTCGTCACCAGGCCCTTCATACCCGCGAGGGTACGGGTCTGGGTGAAGTTACCCGTGGCGCCGGAGTCGACGATCGTGATGATCGGGTTGTCCGGCGGGTAGTGGGTACGCAGCGCGGCGCCCACTTCCTCGGTGGCTTCCTGCCAGATCTTGACCAGGGCGTTGTTGCGCTCGGAGTGATCGAGCGCGCCACGCTGGTACTTCTTCTCGATCAGGTCCGCCATCGACTCGTAGCGTTCCATGATCTCGGGCTTCTCCGGCGGAACGAGCACGTCCGACATGGAGACGGTGACACCCGAACGCGTGGCCCAGTAGAAGCCGGCGTCCTTGAGCTTGTCGACGGTCTGCGCGACGACGATCATCGGGTAGCGCTCGGCCAGATCGTTGATGATCGTGGCCTGACGCTTCTTCGGCATCGGCTCGTTGATGAACGCGTAGTCCGCCGGGAGCAGATCGTTGAAGATCACGCGACCCAGCGTGGTCTCGGCCAGCCACGCTTCGCCGCGCTTCCAGCCGTCCGGGAACAGCTCGTTCTCGATATCCCGCGGCGGGCGCTGCTCGGTCAGCCGCACCTTGATGGTGGACCGCACGGTCAGCTCGCCACGATCGACGGCCATCTGTGCCTCGGCGGGCGAGGAGAACACGCCGTACTCCGGCTCGTCCTTGGCGGCGGCCTTGTAGGTGCCGACACCGTTCTCGTCGAGACGGGTCAGGTAGAACAGGCCCGTCACCATGTCCAGACGCGGCATCGCCAGGGGGCGACCCGACGCCGGGGACAGGATGTTGTTCGACGACAGCATCAGAATGCGTGCCTCGGCCTGCGCCTCCGCGGACAGCGGAAGGTGCACGGCCATCTGGTCACCGTCGAAGTCGGCGTTGAACGCCTCACAGACGAGCGGGTGCAGCTGAATGGCCTTGCCTTCGACCAGCTGGGGCTCGAAGGCCTGGATGCCGAGGCGGTGCAGGGTGGGCGCGCGGTTCAGCAGCACAGGGTGCTCGGCGATGACCTCTTCGAGGACATCCCACACCTGTGCGCGCTGACGCTCGACCATCCGCTTGGCGGACTTGATGTTCTGCGCGTGGTTGAGATCGACCAGACGCTTCATGACGAACGGCTTGAACAGCTCGAGCGCCATCAGCTTCGGCAGACCACACTGGTGCAGCTTGAGCTGCGGACCGACCACGATGACCGAACGGCCCGAGTAGTCGACGCGCTTGCCGAGCAGGTTCTGACGGAAACGACCCTGCTTGCCCTTGAGCAGGTCGCTCAGGGACTTCAGCGGGCGGTTACCCGGTCCGGTGACCGGACGGCCACGACGGCCGTTGTCGAACAGTGCGTCGACCGACTCCTGCAGCATCCGCTTCTCGTTGTTGACGATGATCTCGGGCGCACCCAGATCGATCAGTCGCTTGAGGCGGTTGTTGCGGTTGATCACGCGGCGGTACAGGTCGTTCAGGTCGGAGGTGGCGAAACGGCCACCGTCGAGCTGGACCATCGGGCGCAGCTCCGGCGGGATCACCGGAACAGCGTCGAGCACCATGCCCATGGGCGAGTTGCCGTTGGTCTGGAAGGCCGCGACGACCTTCAGACGCTTGAGCGCACGCAGCTTCTTCTGACCCTTGCCGGAGCGAATGGTCTCGCGCAGGCTCTCGGCCTCGGCGTTGATGTCGAAGTTCTCCATCAGCTTCTGGATGGACTCCGCACCCATGGCGCCGGTGAAGTACTCGCCGTAGCGGTCGACGAGCTCGCGGTAGAGCACCTCGTCGACGATGAGCTGCTTGACCGACAGCTTGGTGAAGGTCGTCCAGATCTCGTCGAGGCGGTCCAGCTCACGCTGCGAGCGGTCGCGCAGCTGACGCATTTCGCGCTCGCCGCCGTCCTTGACCTTGCGACGCACGTCGGACTTGGCGCCCTCGGCTTCCAGCTCGGCCAGATCGGCTTCGAGCTTCTGCGCGCGGGCCTCGAGGTCGGCGTCGCGCTGATCGGCGACAGCCTTCTTCTCGACCTCCATCTCGGCTTCGAGCGTGGAGAGCTCGTTGTGACGCAGCTCCTCGTCGACGCCGACGATGACGTAGGCGGCGAAGTAGATGATCTTCTCGAGATCCTTCGGCGCCAGGTCGAGCAGGTAGCCCAAGCGCGACGGAACGCCCTTGAAGTACCAGATGTGAGTAACCGGAGCGGCCAGCTCGATGTGGCCCATCCGCTCACGACGCACCTTGGCGCGAGTCACCTCGACGCCACAGCGCTCACAGATGATGCCCTTGAAGCGGACACGCTTGTACTTGCCGCAGTAGCACTCCCAGTCCCGGGTGGGACCGAAGATCTTCTCGCAGAAGAGCCCGTCCTTCTCCGGCTTGAGCGTGCGGTAGTTGATGGTCTCCGGCTTCTTCACCTCGCCGAAAGACCACTGGCGGATGTCATCGGCGGAGGCAAGGCCGATCCGGAGTTCATCGAAGAAGTTGACGTCTAGCACGTAACTTCCTTTCCCCTGTTCGGGTCGAATTCGAGCAAAAGTTCACTAGTTGTCGAGCGCGGTGCGCGGCGCGGTCGCTTCCACAGCGACCGCACCGCTTACCACCTAGTTCGCCAGATCGTCGATGGTGGCGGCTTCGTTCCTGGACAGGTTGATGCCCAGGTTCGCGGCCGCGCGCTCCAGATCCTCGTCTTCGCCGCCGCCCATCTCGATCGCGGCACCATCCGAAGACAGCACCTCGACGTTGAGGCACAGCGACTGGAGTTCCTTGAGGAGCACCTTGAACGACTCCGGAATGCCCGGCTCCGGAATGTTCTCGCCCTTGACGATGGCCTCGTAGACCTTCACGCGGCCGACCACGTCGTCGGACTTGATGGTCAGGAGTTCCTGCAGCGTGTACGCCGCACCGTAGGCCTGCATGGCCCAGCACTCCATCTCACCGAATCGCTGACCACCGAACTGCGCCTTACCACCCAGCGGCTGCTGCGTGATCATCGAGTACGGACCGGTCGAACGGGCGTGGATCTTGTCGTCGACCAGGTGGTGCAGCTTCAGGATGTACATGTAACCGACCGCGACCGGGTACGGGAACGGCTCACCGGAACGACCGTCGAACAGCGTCGACTTGCCGTCGGCGTTGACCATCCGCTCGCCGTCACGGTTGGGCAGGGTCGACCCGAGCAGACCGGTCAGCTCGTCATCCTTGGCGCCGTCGAAGACGGGCGTGGCGATGTTCGAGTCGGCCGGCGCGGCCAGCATCTCCTCGGGCAGCGTCGCCGCCCAGTCGGGACGGGTGCCGTCCGCGGCCACGTCGATATTCCAGCCGGCCTTACCGATCCACCCGAGATGGGTTTCCAGGATCTGGCCGATGTTCATACGACGGGGCACACCGTGGGTGTTCAGAATGATGTCGACCGGCGTGCCGTCGGGCATGAACGGCATGTCCTCGATGGGGAGGATCTTGCCGATGACGCCCTTGTTGCCGTGGCGACCGGCGAGCTTGTCGCCGTCCTGGATCTTGCGCTTCTGGGCCACGTAGACGCGGACCAGCTCGTTCACACCGGGAGGCAGATCGTCGTCGTCTTCACGCGAGAACACGCGAATGCCGATGACCTTGCCGGACTCACCGTGGGGCACCTTGAGCGAGGTGTCGCGCACTTCGCGAGCCTTCTCACCGAAGATGGCACGCAGCAGACGCTCTTCCGGGGTGAGCTCGGTCTCGCCCTTGGGCGTGACCTTGCCGACCAGGATGTCGCCGTCGCGGACCTCGGCACCGATGCGGATGATGCCGCGCTCGTCGAGGTCGGCGAGGACCTCGTCGGAGACGTTCGGGATGTCCCGGGTGATCTCCTCGGCACCGAGCTTGGTGTCGCGGGCATCGATCTCGTGCTCTTCGATGTGGATCGAGGTGAGAACGTCCTCTTCCACGAGGCGCTGCGACAGGATGATCGCGTCCTCGTAGTTGTGGCCTTCCCACGGCATGATCGCGACGAGCAAGTTCTTGCCCAGCGCCATCTCACCGTTCTCGGTGCAGGGGCCGTCCGCGAGGACCTGCCCCTTCTCCACCCGATCGCCCTCGTCCACGATCGGACGCTGGTTCGAGCAGGTGCCCTGGTTCGACCGGTTGAACTTGCGCATCCGGTAGGACTTGCGGCTGCCGTCGTCGGCCATCACGGTGACGTAATCGGCCGAGACCTCTTCGACAACGCCGGGCTTCTCGTTGACAACAACGTCGCCCGCGTCGACGGCTGCGCGCAGCTCCATGCCGGTGCCCACGATCGGGGACTCGGAACGGATCAGCGGCACGGCCTGACGCTGCATGTTCGCGCCCATCAGGGCACGGTTGGCATCGTCGTGCTCGAGGAACGGGATCATGGCCGTCGCGACCGACACCATCTGGCGCGGCGAGATGTCCATGAAGTCGACCTGAGCCGGCGTCACGAACTCGACCTCTTCGCCCGCACGGCGGACGAGGACCTTCTCCTCGAGGAAACGACCCTCGGCGTCGACCGGGGAGTTGGCCTGCGCGCGAACGTAGCGGTCTTCCTCGTCGGCGGTCAGGTACTTGACCTCGTCGGTGACCTTGCCGTCGACAACCTTCTGGTACGGCGTCTCGATGAAGCCGAACGGGTTGACCCGCGCGTACACCGACAGCGAACCGATCAGGCCGATGTTCGGGCCTTCCGGGGTCTCGATCGGGCACATGCGGCCGTAGTGCGACGGGTGGACGTCACGAACTTCCAGACCGGCGCGCTCACGGGACAGACCACCCGGGCCCAGCGCCGACAGGCGGCGCTTGTGGGTCAGACCCGACAGCGGGTTGTTCTGGTCCATGAACTGCGACAGCTGCGAAGTTCCGAAGAACTCCTTGATCGCCGCGACGACCGGACGGATGTTGATCAGGGTCTGCGGCGTGATCGCCTCGACGTCCTGAGTCGTCATCCGCTCACGAACGACACGCTCCATGCGGGACAGGCCCACGCGGATCTGGTTCTGGATGAGCTCACCGACGGTGCGCAGACGACGGTTACCGAAGTGGTCGATGTCGTCGATCTCGACGGGGACCTCTTCACCGCCGGGGGCGGTCATCGTGCGGTCACCGGCGTGCAGACGCACCAGGTACTCGATGGTGTCGACGATGTCTTCCTTGGTGAGAACCGAGGAGGTCACCGGCTCGTGCACGTGGATGCCGAGCTTCTTGTTGATCTTGTAGCGACCGACGCGGGCCAGGTCGTAGCGCTTCTCCTTGAAGAACAGGTTCTCCAGCAGAGTCTGCGCGGACTCCTTGGTCGGCGGCTCGCCCGGACGCAGCTTGCGGTAGATGTCGAGCAGCGCCTCGTCCTGGCCGGGCGTGCTGTCCTTCTCCAGGGTGGACATCATGATCTCGGAGAAGCCGAAACGCTCGACGATCTCCTCGGTCGTCCAACCCAGCGCCTTGAGCAGCACGGTGACCGGCTGACGACGCTTGCGGTCGATACGGACACCGACGGTGTCGCGCTTGTCGACGTCGAACTCCAGCCACGCGCCGCGCGACGGGATCACGCGCACGCTGTGCAGGTCCTTCTCGGTGGTCTTGTCGATGTTGTGATCGAAGTAGACGCCCGGGGAACGGACCAGCTGGGAGACGACGACACGCTCGGTGCCGTTGATGATGAAGGTGCCCTTGTCGGTCATCATGGGGAAATCGCCCATGAACACCGTCTGGCTCTTGATCTCGCCGGTGTTGTTGTTGATGAACTCCGCGGTGACGAACAACGGCGCCGCGTAGGTCATGTCCTTCTCTTTGCACTCGTCGATGGAGGCCTTGACCTCTTCGAAGCGCGGATCAGAGAACGACAGGGACATGGATCCGGAGAAGTCCTCGATCGGCGAGAGCTCTTCGAGCACCTCTTCGAGGCCGCCTGCGAGACCGACGTCGCCGCGAGCGGCCGCCTTCTCACGCCAGTCGGGAGTACCGACCAACCAGGCGAACGAGTCCGTTTGTAGGTCGAGAAGTCCGGGCACCTCCAAGGGCTCTCGGATCTTCGCGAACGAAACCCTCAAAGGGGCTCCGGGGATACCAGCCTTGGTCTGGGTGGAGACTGCCAAGATGCGTCCTTCCAGCACCTCACGCGCGTCGCGTGGTGGTCCGCGACCGTCGCTTGTCTGCTACGAATTCCGCTGGTTACAGCCCGAACGAAACCAGAACAAGCAGCAGCGGAAGTAACACCGGAAGGGTGGAACTTTCGAGTGCGAATCAAGGTGTGGACAGGAGGCAGCCAGCGCAACGTCCAAACTTACACCCCTAGACAAGGGAGTGTCAACATACCATCCGTGTGACCGGACGCACGGGATAACGCGCCGAAGCCCTGGACGCTGGCCGCGTCGGGTTCCTTCACCGCTGCGCGCCCTGCCGCCGACTCCCCCGAGACGACCGCTCACTTGGCGCTGAGCCCTCTATTCAACTGGCGCCGACCCCTGTCAGCTGGTGCTGGGCCGAATTCTCGCTGGCGTTGATGCCCCTCAACAGCTCACGCTGCTGTGAATAGGGTGACGGTTTGCGAGCCCCTCGTCAAGTGGCGCGCGAAGGTCTGTTCGCGATGCGAGATCGCCTGGCGCGCTGGGGATCCCCCACCCCGCGCCGCGGTCATTTTACTCGCGACACGCCGTGCGCGCCACCCCGGCGACGGCCGGTCAGCAGTTGTTTTCCGCCCTGTCACGCAGAAGAGCCCCGGCCGTAGGCCGGGGCTCATCCGAGGCGTAAAAGTCGCTCAGCCGTTGATCTGGCCGTGCGGAACGGTCTTGAACGTTTCGGTGGGCTGATCGTTGCCGCCGTAGGCAGCCATCACCTGAGTGTCATCGGAGGAATCCAGCGACTCGCGGATCGCCACCTGTGCCGCGTGCGGCAGGGTGTGGATGATCTCGCGCACGCGCGCCTGACGGCGGAACACGGCCTGGCGGGCGGGCATGCCGGGCTCGGCCTTCATCTGCGGGATGATGCCGTCGATCTCCTCGGCGCCACCGTGGTGGTGACCGGCGTCGACGAGCGCCTGCTCGCGCGCCATCTGCGCCTCGTCCTTCTCCTCCGACATACCGATCGGGCCGATCATGCGGCCGTTGAGGAACTGCTTGACCACCGGCTCCTCGCTGGTGAGCAGCACCTCACGGGGGCCGAACATCACCAGGTTGCGGCGGAAGAGCATGCCGATGTTGTCCGGCACGGTACGGGCCAGGTTGATGTTGTGCGTCACGATCAGGATCGTGGCGTCGATCTGCGCGTTGATGTTGAGCAGCAGCTGCGCCAGGTACGAGGTACGCACCGGGTCGAGGCCCGAGTCGGGCTCGTCGACGAGGATGATCTGCGGGTCGAGGACCAGCGCGCGGGCCAGACCGGCGCGCTTGCGCATACCACCGGAGATCTCGCCGGGCAGCTTGCCCTCGGCGCCGAGCAGACCGGTCAGCTCGAGCTTCTCCATGACCACGCGGCGGATCTCGGATTCCGACTTCTTCGTGTGCTCACGAAGCGGGAACGCGATGTTGTCGTACAAATTCATCGACCCGAACAGCGCGCCGTCCTGGAAAAGGACGCCGAACAGTTTGCGGATCTCGTAGAGCTCCTTGTTGGAGCAGGTCATGATGTCGGTGCCATCGATGAAGATCGACCCGCGCTCGGGCCGCAGCAGACCGATGAGCGACTTCAGGAACACCGACTTACCCGTACCCGATGGGCCGAGCAATGCACTGACCTCACCCGAAGGGAGCGTGATCGACACGTCCTGCCAAATTCGCTGTGAACCGAAGGATTTTGTTACACCCTCGGTCCTGACCTCGACGCCCACTGCTACCTCCATTGATCCCTGCGAGCACCCCACCCGCGTTCCCGCGCGCTCACATCACGGCGGTGCGCTACGACTCTGTGGGTCCGGTCACTGTAACCCATCAGTGAGACGGGGCACACCCCTACATGACTGAAGAGTAACCTGGCGCGGCTACTACGACCCGGATCACTTTCGCATGTCCGGACAAATAGCAAACGGACGGCCCGGAAAGGACCGCCCGTTCACAACAGCACTGGTTCCGAATTACTTGACGGAAACCTTGGCGCCGGCCTCTTCGAGCTTCGCCTTGGCGGCCTCGGCGGCATCCTTGGCGACCTTCTCCAGGATCGGCTTCGGGGCGCCCTCGACCAGGTCCTTGGCTTCCTTCAGGCCCAGGCCCGAGACGATCTCACGGACCACCTTGATGACCTGGATCTTCTTGTCGCCGGCACCCTCGAGGATGACGTCGAACTCGTCCTGCTCTTCGGCAGCCTCGGCCGGAGCAGCGCCACCGGCGGCCGCGACGGCGACGGGGGCAGCGGCGGTGACGTCGAAGGTCTCTTCGAAGACCTTGACGAACTCAGCGAGCTCGAGCAGGGTCAGCTCCTTGAAGGCGCCGATCAGTTCTTCGGTGCTCAGCTTTGCCATGGTGGTTCCTTTCGTGGTGTACCTCGCAGCGCATACGCACCCCGAGGCGGGTAATAGATGTCTTATTCGGCGTCAGCCGCGGGTGCTTCTTCGGCAGCAGGAGCGCCTTCGGCACTCGTGCGCTTCTCGAGCAGCGCCTGGGCGAGCCGGGCGACCTGCGAAGCGGGAGCGGCGAACAGGGCGGCAGCCTGCGACGGCTTGGCCTTGAACGCACCGGCCAGCTTGGCCAGCAGCACCTCGCGCGAATCGAGGTCAGCGATACGCTCGACCTCGGACACGGACAGCGCGCGGCCGTCCATGTATCCGCCCTTGATGACCAGGGACTTGTTGTCCTTGGCGAACTGCTTGAGCGCCTTGGCGGCATCGACCGGCTCACCCTGGATGAAGGTGATAGCGGTCGGGCCGACGAACAGCTCGTCGAGACCCGCCACACCGGCTTCGCCGGCGGCGATCTTGACCAGGGTGTTCTTGGCGACGGAGTACGTGGCGTCGGCGCCGAGCGCACGACGCAGCTCGGTGAGCTTGCCGACCGACAGGCCACGGTATTCCGTGACAACAGTGGCCGTGGAGTTCTTGAACTGCTCCGCGATCTCCGCGACAGCGGTGACCTTTTCAGGTTTCGCCATACTTCGCCTCCTCTCTGATGTCGGTTTCGTTGGTGCACTACCGAATCAGGGGCCGGCGACAAAACGAACGCCCCGGACGCAAGGCGTACCGGGGCGCAAAATATCTTCGGCCTCAGCTCTCCCTGCGTGGGTCGCCGGCAATGTCGCCGGACCTTCGATCGACACCGTGAAATTCGGCATCAACGACCAACGGTCTTCGGTAGAACGAATGGGTGTGGTCTTCGCCGGATGTATGCACATCCCGCATGACCGTTGACCACTGTACCTGCACCTCCCCCCATCTGCCAAAACGGGTATCCCCCGGTCCGATTCGGCCGGATCTGCTGTGACACAGACCACTTCGGCAGCGCAATGTGGCAGTGATCCTACCGAGAAGGTGTTACGCAGGGTGACAGTAATCTGGTTCACTCCAATGCTATGGCAACCTCCATAGTCGCTCCATCAGTGCTGCTGGACCGGCGTTCGCAGCGGTTTCTCGCGCTCGCCGTCATCTGTCTGGCCGAATTGCTCGTGGTACTCGACAACACCATCGTCAACGTCGCCCTTCCCTCGATCGGCGTCCAGCTACGGACCGGAGTCTCCGGCCTGCAGTGGGTCGTCGACGCCTACACCCTCACCTTCGCCGGCCTGCTGCTGGCGGCAGGCAACCTCGGCGACCGCTACGGCCGCCGCCGGATCATGACCATCGGCCTCGTCGGCATCGCGGTGATGTCGGTCGGCGGCGCACTCGCCGAAACGATGACGCAGGTCATCGTCGCCAGAGCCGCGATGGGCGTTTTCGCCGCCGCGGTCTTCCCCGCCACCCTCGCCCTGATCATCAATATCTTCACCGACCGGCGCGAACGCGCGCTGGCCATCGCCGCGTGGACCGCGATGGCCGGGTTCGCGATCGCCATCGGCCCGATCTCCGGCGGCTGGCTGCTCGAACATTTCAGCTGGCATTCGGTGTTCTGGATCAACGTGCCGGTGGCGCTGGTCGCGCTGGTCGCGACGCTGATCTGGGTGCCCGAATCGCGCGCCGACCACATCGGCAAGCTCGATCTCGTCGGTATCGCGCTCTCGATCGCCGGGATCACGTTGCTGGTGTGGTCGATCATCGAAGCGCCGCACAATGGCTGGCTCTCGCTCACCACACTGTGCACCGCGGCGCTCGGCACCGTCCTGCTCGCCGCCTTCGTCACCTGGGAATTGCGCACTGCCGCACCGATTCTCGACATGCGGTTGTTCCGCAACCGCCGATTCTCGTTGCCCGCGCTGGCAATCGCCATCGGCTACTTCTCGATGTTCGGTTTCCTTTTCCTGATCACCCAGTATTTCCAGGGCGTGCGCGAATACACCCCGCTCGAATTCGGTATCGCCTCATTGCCGTTCGCCTTCTCGGTCGCCATCGGCGCACCGGTCGCGACGCTGCTGGCACAACGGGTCGGTACCACCGCGGTACTGGTGATCGGCCTGCTACTGATCGGCGCGGGCCTTTACCTCGGCGGACAGGTCACCGTCGACAGCAGCTACCTGATCGGCGTGCTGCCCTCGATGGTGTTGATGGCGCTGGGTCTGGGCATCGTGCAGGGACCGGCCACCGAATCGATCATGTCCTCGCTGCCGCTGAACGAGGCGGGGGCGGGTTCGGCGGTCAACGACACGACCCGCGAGATCGGCGGCACGCTCGGTGTCGCGGTGCTCGGCTCGATCGTGGCCTCGTACTACACCAGCCGGATCGGCGCACGCATCGACGCCATCCCGATGGGCATCATGAACGACAACGAGAAGAGCCTGGTCAAGGCCAGTCCGCTGAGCGTGCTGGAACTGCGCAAACGTGAGCTCGCGCCGTTCTTCGAGACCCAACGCGAGAACCTGATCGTCGCCATGAAGGCCGCGACGCTCCAGGGCGCCCACGCCGCGTCCCTGGTCGCCACCGTCGCGGTGCTCGTCTGCGCGGTGATCGTGGCGATCTTCCTGCCCTGGCGGCCGCATGACGGAGAGTCCGTCCTGCTCGGCTGGCGCGAGACCGAGGACACCGAGGCGAAGAACTGACCGCACGCGCACCGGGCTGTCGCGGCCCGGTGCGCGCACGTCACACTCCGATTCGACGCAGATGAGCAGCCAGCTCGATCAATGCGATCGATGCGTTCAGCGCAAACTCCCGATCCGCGACCAGCCCGTCCTCGTCGACCTCGGCGCCGAGCACCGGCACTCGCAGACACGCCCGCTCGACGACATCGGCGCCGACGTAACCGAGCACCGTGGACAGCGTGTCCAGCGCACCCTCGCCGCGGCCCGGTTGGGCCACCGACAACCAGGCCGTGGGCTTCTCGTACAGGTCCGCCGTACCGACGGTCCAGTCGAGCAGGTTCTTCAAGCTGCCGGGCAGCGTCCCCGCGTATTCGGGGGTGCAGATGAGCACCGCGTGCGCGGTGGCGAGCTCGGCGCGGAGGTCGACCACCGCGGGATAGTCGTCCGGATCGTCGCCGGGAACGAAAGCGGGCAGGTCACGCAGGCCGGTATAGAGGTCGGCGCGCATCCCGTCGGGCGCGAGCCCGGCCAGGGTGCGGAGGGCGGCGGTATTGGTAGATCCGGCTCTGGTGCTACCGGAGATCAGCAGAATCCTGGTCACACCTGTGCGCAACCGGGATGCCGGGGCGATTAGTCCCCCGAAAGACCACGAGGGTGGGAACGCTGTGCGTTCCCACCCTCGTGTTGCTCTCAGGAGCTAGCTGTCAGCCGAAGCTCACGCATCCTCGTCGAGGAGGTTGCGGGTACGGTTCGGGTCCACCGGGATGCCCGGTCCGGTGTTCGTCGAAACCGTGATCTTCTTGACGTAGCGACCCTTGGCGGTCGACGGCTTCACACGCAGGATCTCGTCCAGCGCGGCGCCGTAGTTCTCCACCAGCTTGGCGTCGTCGAAGGACGCCTTGCCGATGACGAAGTGCAGGTTGGCCTGCTTGTCGACGCGGAAGTTGATCTTGCCGCCCTTGATCTCGTTGACGGCCTTGGTCACATCGTTGGTGACGGTGCCCGTCTTCGGGTTCGGCATCAGACCACGCGGGCCGAGGACACGCGCGATGCGGCCGACCTTGGCCATCTGATCCGGGGTGGCGATCGCGGCGTCGAAGTCGAGCCAGCCGCCCTGGATCCGCTCGATCAAGTCCTCGGCGCCCACGGCGTCGGCGCCTGCGGCCTCGGCCTCGGAAGCCTTCTCACCCGCGGCGAACACGATGACGCGAGCGGTCTTACCGGTGCCGTGCGGCAGGTTGACGGTGCCACGGACCATCTGGTCGGCCTTGCGGGGATCCACGCCGAGACGGACGGCGACCTCGACGGTTGCGTCGGTCTTGGTGGTCGCGGTCTCCTTCGCCAGGCGCGCGGCGGCCAGCGGGGAGTACAGGTTGTCGCGATCGACCTTCTCAGCAGCGGCGAGGTACGCCTTGCTTCGTTTTGCCATGATTTTCTGTCCTTAAAGTTTCGAGTTCAGATGTGGTTGTCGGGCCTGGCCGGCCCTCCCACATGAGAGCGAGATTCGCTCAGCCTTCGACGGTGATACCCATCGAACGCGCGGTACCGGCGATGATCTTCGCGGCCTGATCGAGATCAGTGGCGTTGAGATCCTCGGCCTTGGTCTTGGCGATCTCCCGGACCTGGTCCATGGTGACCTTCGCGACCTTGGTCTTGTGCGGCTCAGCGGAGCCCTTCTGCACACCGGCGGCCTTGAGCAGCAGACGAGCGGCAGGCGGGGTCTTCAGCTTGAAGTCGAACGTCCGGTCCTCGTACACCGAGATCTCGACCGGGATGACGTTGCCACGCTGCGACTCGGTCGCGGCGTTGTACGCCTTGCAGAACTCCATGATGTTGACGCCGTGCTGACCGAGCGCGGGGCCGACCGGCGGTGCCGGGTTGGCTGCGCCGGCCTGGATCTGCAGCTTGATGATCCCGGCGAGCTTCTTCTTCTTGGGGGGCATCTTTCTTCCTTGGCTTTCTGGGGTTCGGTTCCTTACGGTTGCCGTAAGCCTCGTATCCGCGCACGACTAGGCCCCGACAAGTACTGCGGGGAAGTCAGAACACGAACCATCACACTCTACCGGACCTGCCACACGACCCAGCAATCGGGTGGTGACCAGCACAAACACCAACGGCACCGCCGGTGAGCGGTGCCGTTGACGCGAGTGTGGAAAATCCTAGATCTTGGAAACCTGGGTGAAGTTCAGCTCGACCGGGGTCTCGCGACCGAAGATCGACACCAGCACCTTGAGCTTCTGCTGCTCGGCGTTGACCTCGGAGATCGAGGCGGGCAGCGTCGCGAACGGGCCGTCCATGACGGTGACCGACTCGCCGACCTCGAAGTCGACCTCGATGGTGGGCTTGCCCGAAGCCGCGCTACCGGTATCCGAACCACCGGCAGCGGCCGCGGCGGCCTTCTTCTGCGCCTGCGCACCAGCCGGAACCAGGAACTTCACGACCTCGTTGATGGTCAGCGGGGTCGGCTTGGCGCCGGGGCCACCGCCGGTCATACCGACGAAACCGGTGACGCCGGGGGTGTTGCGCACCGCGCCCCACGACTCGTTGTTCAGTTCCATCCGGACCAGGATGTAGCCCGGCAGCACCTTGCGGTTGACGTTCTTCTTCTGGCCGTTCTTGATCTCGGTGACCTCTTCGGTCGGCACCTCGACCTGGAAGATGTAGTCCTCGAGTCCGAGGTTCTGCACGCGGGTCTCGAGGTTGGTCTTGACCTTGTTCTCGTAGCCCGCGTACGAGTGCACGACGTACCAGTCGCCGGGCACGCGGCGCAGCTTGGTCTTCATCGACTCGATCGGGTCGGCCTCGGGGTCGTCCTCGGTGGCGACTTCTTCGATCACGGCTTCGTCGACGACCTCGTCGGCAGCGGCTTCGTCGGCATCGGCGAGCTCGGCGGCCTCGACCTCGTCGGTGGCGGTTTCCGCCACGACAGCGTCGTCAACCGGGAACTCGTCGTTGGTGTCGTTCTCCGGGGTGCTCACTGAGGCACTCGCTTCCTGTGTCGTCACGTACATCCTCTGGGCCGGGTCGGGTGCGCGGAGGCACACTCCGCCGTTCCGACCCGCGATCGGCTACCGGCGTGGGTGTCGGCGATCAGCCGAACAGCCAGTCGACACCCTTGACGAACGCCACGTCGATCCCGGCGATGAACGCGACCATGAAGACCACGAACACCAGAACGACGGCCGTATAGGTGACCATCTGCTTCCGGTTGGGCCAGATCACCTTGCGCAGTTCCGCGATGACCTCTCGCAGGAACTTGAGCAGCCGCTTGAACGGGTTGCCCGTCTTTGCCTTACCGGCGGTCTTGTCTGCCTTGCGCGAGGCCGACGGCCGATCGAGCGTGGCCACCGATCCGTTGTCTGCCGGAGCATCCGACGCGCGCACACGACGAGCAGACCGCTTGCCACTCGGTCGAGTGGCAGCGGCGGTGTCCTCGCTGTCTTCGCCGCGAGTATCCCGCTCGTCGCTCACGTCGATCCTCTCTCGTCGCTGGCATTCAGGGCAGGGGCGACAGGACTTGAACCTGCAACCTGCGGTTTTGGAGACCGCTGCTCTGCCAATTGAGCTACGCCCCTTCGGTTGGACCAGCCTGAGCCGTAATGCCCAACCACATTCGATATTCGGTTGTCTCCAGTGTCACACAACACGCGCGCCGCTTCCATGAGGAGATAACCCCTCGGGAAGATCAGCGCGCAGCATCTCGTGACCCCAGAGACCCGACTATACGTCACCGCGCGCGGTTATCGCCAATCCGGGACACCCGACCAGGTCAGGACAGCTGAACGGTTGCCGTGGCGCGGCCGAAGATCTTTTTGCCCACCGACTTCGCCGTGATGGCGACCACAGCGGTGCGGGTCTGCGGATCGACCGATTTCACCTTGCCGGTGTATTCGACCTCCGCCGGGACATCGGAACCGACGTAGACCGGGCTGGTGAAGCGGACGTTGTATTCCTTCACCGCGCCGGGATCGCCCAGCCACGAGGTGACGAAACCGCCGCCGAGCCCCATCGTGAGCATGCCGTGCGCGACCACGTTGTCCAGGCCGACCAGCTTCACGACCTCGTCGCTCCAGTGGATCGGGTTCGCGTCGCCGGACACGCCCGCGTAGTTGACGAGGTCGCCGCGGGTGAGTCGCGCCACGCGGGCGGGCAGTTCGTCGCCGACCGACACGCTGTCGAAGGACAGGGCGTGCACGCTGACCGTCGGCTCCGGCTGCTTGGTGACCGGGATGATCCCGACGGACAGCTCGGCCGGCGCGTGGTGGGCGGGCTCCTCCTCGCCGAGTCCGTGCATCAGCACGTTGCGGACCGCGTCCGACATCCGAGGATCGATGTCGCCGCCACTGCGTCCGATCAGCGTGGTGTAGGTGGTGAGCACCAGTTCGTCGTCCTGGGCGGTGACGATGTTCTTGGTGACGATGATGTCGCCACCGAAGGCCTGCCGGAAAGAATGCAGATACACATCACAGGTCAACTGGTCGCCGACCCGAATCGGGCGGTGGAATTCCAGGATCTGATCGGTCTGCATGATCTGACTCAGGTCGTAGCCGGTCACGATCCGTTCGAACAGCTTGCGCTGGGCGAGGATGCCCACCAGGGAGATGAACGTGAGCGGGGCGAGCAGACCCTGGTGGCCGTACTCGCGCGCGATGTCTTCCTCCCAGTGCACCGGGTGGTAATCCTGCACCGCACGGGCGTATTCGCGCACCTTCTCGCGGCCGACCTCGTAGTAGTCGTCGACGCGGTAGTGGTGGCCGACCATCGATGCCGCATGGGCGGCGGGATCGAAGGTTTCGGCGGCTGCGGCAGGGACCGCTTCGTGAGTTCCGGTGTTCACTGTCACAACGTGGACCTTACTCACTCGTAAGACAGCACCGAAGTCGACCGGTGTAAAACGTGATGCGTCCGGGTACTGTATCGGCCCCGAACTTTCCATGAACTTCCCGGGAAAAGCACAAAGGCCGGACTCTCGTCCGGCCTTCGGCAGATGTTTCTGAAAACTAGCGCGACTCGCGGTGCGCCCGGTGAGTTCCGCAGTTCGGGCAGAACTTCTTCAGCTCGAGGCGATCCGGGTCGTTACGCCGGTTCTTCTTGGTGATGTAGTTGCGGTGCTTGCACTCGTCGCAGGCCAAGGTGATCTTTGGCCGGACATCGGTGGACTTCGCGGCCACGATTTGCCTTCTTTCCGGTCTGGGCTGAGTTGAAATTGGTAGCGATGGCCGGACTTGAACCGGCGACACAACGATTATGAGTCGTTTGCTCTACCAACTGAGCTACACCGCCACGGCGGACTAATATCCCGATGATGCCGCGGTAAGCCGCTCACCACCGGCAATCCGGCGAGCCCCCTAACGGAATCGAACCGTTGACCTTTTCCTTACCATGGAAACGCTCTACCGACTGAGCTAAGGGGGCATGACTACGTGGCACAGAGTCTGTATCGGCAAGCCGATCAGCGTGACCCCGTGCTCCGGCGTCCTGAACGAGATTACACACTCCCCGGCCAGAGCACCAAATCGGCAGCTCAAAGGGCATTTTCACGGGGTTCAGATCGCTGATTCCGACCCGCTCACATCGAGGCTACCCGGATCCGCGCGAGAACAACCCGCAGAACCAAGGAACCCCCGCCGATCTTCATGATCGACGGGGGTTCGATGTGGCAGATGTAGGATTCGAACCTACGTAGGCATAAGCCGACGGATTTACAGTCCGCTCCCATTGGCCGCTCGGGCAATCTGCCGTGTGCGCCGTTTCCGGTGCGCTGAGCAGCTTACAACGTACCCACCCGGACTATCAAAACGCCTGCACAGACCCCCTGCGAGCACCGGTCGTCCCCCGATGCGGGTACAACTGTCTCGGTGGCCGGCACATCCCGGCCCCGGAGTTCGCCGGACCTTCACAGGACAGGAGCGCAGTGTGGCTGATTCGTCATTCGACGTCGTGAGCAAGGTCGATCGACAGGAGGTCGACAACGCTCTGCATCAGGCGGAGAAGGAGCTGAACTCGCGCTACGACTTCAAGGGCACCGATGCGTCGATCGCATGGTCGGGCGAGGAGGCCATCGTGCTGACCGCCAATGCCGAGGAGCGAGTGCAGGCGGCGCTCGACGTCTTCAAGGAGAAGCTGATCCGTCGCGACATCTCGCTGAAGGCGTTCGACGCCGGCGAGGCGCAGCCGTCGGGCAAGATCTTCAAGATCACCGGCACGCTGGTGCAGGGTATCGACACCGAGAAGGCGAAGAAGATCTCGAAGAAGATCCGCGACGAGGGCCCCAAGGGCGTCAAGGCGCAGATCCAGGGTGAGGAGCTGCGGGTCAGCAGCAAGAAGCGTGATGACCTGCAGGAAGTGATCTCGCTGCTCAAGGGCGAGGACTTCGGAATCGCCCTGCAGTTCGTCAACTACCGATAGGTCCGGTGTGGGCGGCACTCAGTGGTGATGAGTGCCGCCGGCCATCTCCTCCAGACGCTTGATGCGCTCGTCCATCGGGGGGTGGGTGGAGTACCAGCGGGCGACGCGGTCGCCCGCACGGAACGGGTTGGCGATCATCAGATGCGATTCGCTGGTGATCTTGGGGTCCGGCGGCAGCGGGGCCGCCTGGACGCCGCGTTCGATCTTGCGCAGGGCCGAGGCAAGGGCCAGCGGGTCGCCGGTGAGCTCGGCGCCGGACTGGTCGGCCTGGTACTCCCGCGATCGCGAGACCGCCATCTTGATCAGGCCCGCCGCGATCGGCCCGAGCAGTGAGACCAGCAGCACACCGATGATGTTCGGTCCGTTGCCGTCTCTGCTGCCGAACGAACTCGCGAAGAACGCCATGTTCGCCAGACCGGTGATGACCGAGGCCATCGCGCCCGCCACCGACGAGATCAGGATGTCGCGGTTGTAGACGTGGGACAGCTCGTGGCCGAGGACCGCGCGCAGCTCGCGCTCGTCGAGCAATTGCAGGATGCCGCTGGTACAGCAGACCGCGGCGTGGCGCGGATTGCGGCCGGTGGCGAACGCGTTGGGGGCGCTGGTGGGACTGATGTAGAGCCGCGGCATCGGCTGGCGCGCCGTGGTCGCGAGCTCGCGCACGATCCGGTACATGACCGGCGCCTCCAGTTCGCTCACCGGTTGCGCGTGCATCGCCTTCAAGGCCAGCTTGTCGCTGTTGAAGTAGGCGTAGGCGTTCATGCCGATGGCCAGCACGATCGAGATGATCAGGATCGTCGGGCTGCGGAACATCGCCCCGATGGCGACGATCAACGCCGACATCCCCACCATCAAACCGAACGTCTTGATCCCATTGGGCATTTCCGCCTCCCCGCGCCTTGTGCCGGTCGTCAGGCGCTGCGTTCGTCAGGCATCGGGCCTGCGGTGGACAACGGGAACGGTTCTGGGCGTACCCGGCGAGTTACCCATGTGCTGTCGAAATCTGTTGTTTCGTCGCGACAGGACAACGTGCGCCGGGTGGTGTTGGTTCCTGGTCAGCCGACGCGTTCGATCGTGTAGCGGACGAGGCGGGTGAGGGCGTCGTTGGCGGGGCCGGGCGGAAGCGCGGCGAGCTCGGTATCGGCGAGGTCGGCGTATTCGGCCAGCTTTTCCTTGGCCAGCGCCATGCCGGGCGAGCGGCGCAGCAGTTCCAGTGCCTCGTCTACCTCGGCGTCGGTTTCCAGCGGGCGCGCCAGCAGGGTGCGCAGTCGGTCGCCGTCGGCGCCGGTCTCGCGCAGGGCGTAGAGCACCGGCAGGGTGTGCACGCCTTCGCGCAGGTCGGTGCCCGGGGTCTTGCCCGACTGCTCGGCAGAGGACGAGATGTCGATGATGTCGTCGGAGATCTGGAACGCCGTGCCGACCGCGTCGCCGAGGCGCGCCAGGCGTTCCACGTGCTCGAGTCCCGCGCCGGAGAAGGTGCCGCCGAAACGGCCCGCGGCGGCGATGAGCGAGCCGGTCTTCTCCCACACCACGCGCAGGTAGTGCTCGACGGGGTCCTGGGTCTGCTTGGCGCCCATGGTTTCCCGCATCTGGCCCGTGACCAGCTCGGCGAAGGTCTCGGCGATGATGCGGACCGCGTCGGGGCCGAGGGTGGAGGTCAGGCGCGAGGCGTGGGCGAACAGGTAATCGCCCGCCAGGATCGCGATGTTGTTACCCCACCGCGAGTTGACGCTCTCCGCGCCACGACGCTGGGTCGCCTCGTCCATGACGTCGTCGTGGTAGAGCGTCGCGAGGTGCACGAGTTCCACGACCGTGCCCGCGGTGATCAGCGCCGGGTCGGTCGGATTGGGTCCGAGCTGGCCGGTGAGCACGGTGAACAGCGGCCGGAACCGCTTGCCGCCCGCCCTGGCCAGGTGCAGCGCCGCCTCCTGGAGGAATTCCTCACCGTCGGAGAGTTCGTCGACGAGCAGTTTCTCGACCGCGGCCAGTCCGTCGCGCACGGTGACGGCGAGTTCGGGATCGACGAGATCTACCCCGGCAACCACGGTGCTTTCGTCGCTCACAGCCGATGTGCTCATTATCTTCTCCCAGCGATGCGTCCGACCCCGACGGGTAGCAACCTAGCGTGTCCCGGCACTATGGCCGATGAACCCCGTCACACAGTGACAATTCCCGGTGTACCCGACACTCTCGCACAGCGGCCGACAGTGCCAGTATTGAGCCATGGGTTCACCGGATCTCACCCCTGCCGACCGCGCTCCGCTGCCTGCCACCGTCGAGGTGCTGGTCGTCGGGGCAGGACCCGCCGGTTCCGCGTCGGCGGCGTGGGCCGCGCGCGCCGGACGCGATGTGCTCCTGCTCGATTCGGCGGTTTTCCCGCGCGACAAGACGTGTGGTGACGGGCTGACGCCCCGCGCCACCGCCGAGCTGGAACATCTGGGTCTCGGCGAATGGTTGCGCGCGCACACCGTGAACCACGGCCTGCGGATGGCGGGCTTCGGCAAGGAAGCGCTGCTGCCGTGGCCGGGTGGGTCGTTCCCGACGTACGGAAGTGCGGTTCCACGAACCGAACTCGACGACAAACTGCGCGAGACCGCGATCAAGTCCGGTGCGCGGATGGTCGACGGCGCGAAGGTCACCGAGGTATTGCGCGAGGGTGAGCGGGTCACCGGGGTGACGGTGCGGATCGGCGCGGCCACCCACACGGTGCGCTGCCGGGTACTGGTGGTGGCCGACGGCGTGCGCTCCCCCGTCGGAAAACAGCTGGGTCGCACCTGGCATCGCCGCTACGCCTACGGGACCGCGGCCCGCGCCTACATCAAGTCCGGTCGCAGCGACGACCAGTGGATCTCCTCGCATCTGGAGCTGCGCAATGCCGCCGACGAGCTGGTCCCCGGCTACGGCTGGATCTTCCCGCTCGGCAACGGCGAGGTGAACATCGGCGTCGGCTCGCTGGCCACCGAGGCGCGGCCCTCACACGTCGCCCTCAAGCCGCTGCTCGAGCACTACACCCAGCTGCGTCGCGAGGAATGGGAACTCGAGGGCGAACTACGCGCGGTGGCCTCGGCACTGCTGCCGATGGGCGGCGCGGTGTCGAACGTGGCGGGCCCGAACTGGGTGCTGGTCGGTGACGCCGCGGGCTGCGTGAACCCGCTCAACGGCGAAGGCATCGACTACGGCCTGGAGGGCGGGCACATGCTCGCGGACCTGCTCGACGAACCCGATCTGAGCCAAGCGTGGCCGCAGTTGCTGCGTGACCACTACGGACGCACCTTCTCCGTGGCGCGCAGGCTCGCCGGCCTGGCCACCCAGCCGAAGATGGTCCCACTCGGGGGGCCGCCGGTGATGCGCTCGAAGTATCTGCAGCGCACGGCGGTTCGGGTGATGGGCAATCTGGTGACCGACGAGGACCTCGACCTCACAGCCCGCGCCTGGCGAGCGGCCGGACGGGCGTCGCTGCGGGCCGACGAACTCCCGCCGTTCAGCTGATGGCCGACGCGAGGGTGCCGCTCACTGGAGCGGCACCCTCGCTGTCGGCTCAGAGCTTGGCGAACCAGTTCTCGATGAATTTGCGTTCGCTGTTCAGGACGCGCTGGTGCAACTGTTCGGCCAGCGGCTCGATAGCGCCGCCGACCAGCGGAACCTTCACCTTGACCGTCCCGACGACCTCGATCTCGCTGCCCTCGGCGGTGGGCCGCAGTTCATAGGTGCCCGACATCTCGGTGGTGATGCCGCTGGTGTTGCCGGTGAAACTGCCCTTGGCGACCTCGCCTGCCAGTGGCTGCCAGTTGTCGGTGCGGACCAGAACGAGATCGCTCTTGAGCACCTTGCGCACCAGCGCGGGAACCTTGTCCTTACCGGGGGTTTCGGTCATATGGATGGTGATCGAATCGGGGCCGTCGGGATGGGAGAGTTCGATGGTCGCGGTCTCGGCGCCGGCGAAACGCGCCTGCCAGACGGCGTCGTCGACAAGTGCCCGGTGAAGCTCTTCGACCGGGACGGTGTAGGGCACGGTGAAGCTGAATTTGCGGGACATAGCGGGAATGTTAGGGGAGGGACTCGTGGGGCGTCGGCGCGTGCGGGAACTTCCGGTCCCCTAGGTGACCGGTACTGTGTGGCGGGTGTCGGAAACCAGCCTGTCGGAGCGGCGGAACAAGCGCCTGCGCCGGGTTCGGGTGTGGGTGGTCGGGGCAGCGACCGTGGTCAGCGTCCTGATGGTGTTGCTGGTACTCGCGGCCTGGCGCAACGACTTCGAAATCGAGCGCCATCGTGGCGTGACCTCCGGCGAGGTGCTGTCGGCGGGCCGGTTACGTTCGGCGGTGATCTATGTGACGCCCGACAGCGTGACCCACAATCCGAAGGTCGGCATCCTGTATCCGACCAATCTGACCGCTGGTCAGCGGATCAACGTGGAGTACAGCACGCGTGACCCCGACCTGGTCCGGGTGGCCGGGCGCGACGCACGGGTGGCGATCATCCCGGCAGCCTCGGTGATCTTTGTGGCGTGGGCGCTCGCCCTGCCGGTGCTCTGGATCGTGCGCCGCAAGCAGCGCGAGTCGTAACTTCGTTTGCTGTTCGCCCCGGCTTCACGTCGGTGTGGGGGTGTCGCGCGGTGTGGCGGTCACCCTGGAAGAGTGCGCGTAGCCATCGTCTCGGAGTCTTTCCTGCCGAACATGAACGGCGTCGTCAACTCCGTGCTGCGGGTGTTGGATCACCTGGACCAGCACGGTCACGACGCGATGATCGTGGCGCCCGATTCCCTGCGCGGCGCCCCACCCGCACCTCGCTTCCACGGCCGATTCCCGGTGCACCGCGTGCCCGCGATGATGGTGCCGAAGGTGAGTTCGCTGCCGGTGGGCCTGCCACAACCGGGCATCACCGCCGCCATCGCCGCATTCGATCCCGATGTGGTGCACCTGGCCTCGCCGTTCCTGCTCGGCGCGGGTGGGCTCGCCGCGGCGACGCGCTTGGATCTGCCGACCGTCGCGGTGTATCAGACCGATGTGGCCGGGTTCGCCAAAAGCTACGGGCTCGGGCTGGCCGCACGGGCCGCGTGGGCGTGGACGCGCCGGATCCACGAGGGCGCCACCCGCACGCTGGCACCGTCGTCGGCGGCCGCGCACGATCTCGCCGAGCACGGGATTCCCCGGGTGCACCGCTGGGGCCGTGGCGTGGATATCGCCCGGTTCAACCCGGCCGCGCGCAGTGCCGAGCTGCGGGCGAGCTGGCTCGGTTCCAGTGACCGGCTCGTCGTCGGGTTCGTGGGCAGGCTCGCACCGGAGAAGCACGTGGAACGGCTGGCCGCACTGGCCGGTGACCCGTCGATCCAGCTCGTCGTGGTGGGCGACGGACCGGAACGGGCCCGGCTGCGCAGAGTGATGCCGGACGCGGTGTTCACCGGCGAACTGGGTGGCAGCGAACTGGCCACGCACTACGCCAGCCTGGACGTGATGGTGCATCCCGGCGAGCACGAGACGTTCTGTCAGGGCGTGCAGGAAGCGCTGTCCTCGGGTGTGCCGGTGATCGGGCCCGATGCCGGTGGGCCACGGGATCTGATCTCGCACTGCCGCAACGGGTATCTGCTGCCGGTCGACCGGTTCGCGGAATTGCTGCCGAGCGCGGTGTCGGCCCTGCGTGACGCGGGCCAGCGCGGCCGGTTCGCGGCGGCGGCGCACAAGTCGGTGCTGCACCGCACCTGGCCCGCGATCTGCACCGAGCTGATGGGTCACTATGCCGACGTCACCGGGATGCGCGAGCGATTGCCGCGCACGGCCTGAGTGGCGCAACCCACCCGCGCTATCGCGGCGAAAAAACTCTAAGCTCGGTGCGTGGCGACAACAGAGCAGCGAGAACCGATTCGGGCTTCGCTGGACAAGCAACCCCACGAGGTCGCGTCGATGTTCGACGGTGTGGCGAAGCGCTACGACCTCACCAATACGGTCATCTCCGGTGGCCAGGACCGGTACTGGCGGTGGGCGACGCGACGTGCTCTCGCGCTGCGTCCCGGCGAGCGGGTCCTCGACCTGGCCGCGGGTACCGGCGTCTCGACCGTGGAACTCGGCAAGTCCGGCGCCTGGTGTGTGGCCGCCGACTTCTCTCAGGGGATGCTCGCGGCGGGCCGGTTCCGGCAGGTGCCGATGGTGGCCGGCGATGCGATGGCGCTGCCGTTCGCCGATGATTCGTTCGACGCGGTGACCATCTCGTTCGGGCTGCGCAATGTCGCCGACATCGATCTGGCACTGCGCGAGATGCTGCGGGTGACCAAACCGGGCGGCCGGGTGGTGGTCTGCGAGTTCTCCACACCGGTGTTCGGACCGTTCCGCACCGTGTACATGGAGTACCTGATGAAGGCGCTGCCCCGGGTGGCACGCGCCGTGAGCTCCAACCCGGACGCGTACGTGTACCTGGCCGAGTCGATCCGTGCCTGGCCGAACCAGCGCAGGCTGGCCCGCCGGGTCGCGGACGCCGGCTGGGACTCGGTGCAGTGGCGTGACCTCACCGGTGGTGTGGTGGCACTGCACCGCGGCTACAAACTGGGCTGAAACACCGGCGGCGGCGGGGGTGAGTCCGGTCACCCCGACTCGTCCGTGGTCGTGCGCCGACAGCCCGGAATGCGCCCTGATCAGGGGTGATATTCGGGCCGTATCCTCACCGTCGGGATTTCGTCTTGTGAGGTCGATTGTCACCTGGACATAACGTTCGGTAAATCGAGCGCAACGACCGATGCGGATGATCGAGTCATGACAGGGGAAGCGGACGGCCGCGGCACGGACACTGTGCGTACACAGTGCTCGTATTGTGGCGTCGGCTGCGGCATAAACGTCCAGACAAAGACTGATCAGTCTGGTGCGCGGTTGATCGCGAAGGTCAGCGGCGACAAGCTGCATCCGGCGAACGCGGGCAGGCTGTGCACCAAGGGCGCCACCCACGCGGAGATGATGGCCGCGCCCGGCCGGATGGACACCGCCTACCGGCGCCCCGAACGCGGGCAGGTCCCCGTCCCACTGCCGGTCGACGAGGCCGTTCACGAAACCGCCACCCGCCTGCGCGCGATCCTCGACGAGCACGGCCCCGACGCGATCGCCCTCTACGTCTCGGGGCAGATGTCGCTGGAAGCCCAGTACTTGGCCACCAAACTGGCCAAGGGCTACCTGCGGACCAAACACATCGAGGCCAACTCGCGCCTGTGCATGGCCAGCGCCGGCACTGGCTACAAGCAGTCGCTCGGCGCGGACGGGCCGCCCGGTTCCTACGACGACTTCGAACACGCCGACCTGTTCCTGGTCAGCGGCGCGAACATGGCCGACTGCCACCCCATCCTGTATCTGCGTATGGCCGACCGGCTCAAGGCGGGCGCCAAGCTGATCGTGGTCGACCCACGCCGCACCGATACCGCCGCGCGCGCCGATCTGTTCCTGCAGATCGCACCGGGTACCGACCTCGCCCTGCTCAACGGGCTGCTGCACCTGCTGGTCACCGACGGTGCGATCGACACCGACTTCATCGCCGAGCACACCGAGGGCTGGGATGCGATGCCCGAGTTCCTCGCCGACTATCCCCCGGACCGCGTCGCGGAACTGACCGGCCTCGCCGAAGCCGATATCCGCACCGCGGCCACGATGATCGCCGAAGCCGACGAGTGGATGTCGCTGTGGACGATGGGGCTCAATCAGTCCACGCACGGCACCTGGAACACCAACGCGCTGGTGAACCTGCACCTGGCCACCGGCACCATCTGCAGGCCGGGCAGTGGGCCCTTCTCGCTCACCGGCCAGCCCAACGCCATGGGCGGCCGCGAGATGGGTTACATGGGCCCCGGCCTGCCCGGGCAACGCAGCCTGCTCTCCCCCGCCGACCGCACCTTCGTCGAAACCGCATGGGATCTGCCCGACGGCACCCTGCGCACCGAGTCGGGCCCCGGCACGATCGACATGTTCCGCGGGTTGGCCGACGGTGAGATCAAGGCCGCGTGGATCATCTGCACCAATCCCGTGGCCACCGTGGCCAACCGCAAAACGGTGATCGCGGGCCTCGAGGCGGCCGAGTTGGTCGTGGTGCAGGATGCCTACACCGAGACCGCGACCAACGCCTACGCCGACCTGCTGCTGCCCGCCGCACTGTGGGCCGAAGCCGATGCGGTGATGGTGAATTCGGAGCGCAACGTCACCCTGTTGCAGCAGTCGGTCGACCCGATCGGCGACGCGCGACCGGACTGGCTGCTGATCGCCCAAGTCGCCACGGCGATGGGTTTCCCCGGCTTCGATTTCGCCTCCAGCGCCGAGGTGTTCGCCGAGCTGCGGCAGTTCACCAACCCGGCCACCGGCTACGACCTCAGCGGCATGAGCTACGAGCGCCTGGCACAGGGGTCGATGCAGTGGCCGTGCAATGACGCGGATACCCCGCGCAACCCGATCCGCTATCTCAACGACGGCACCCATCAGCCGCTGCACACGGCGGCCGACGGCACCACGCCGCGGCTCGCTTTCGCTACAGCGAGCAGGCGCGCGGTGTTCTTTCCCCGCCCGCATATGCCCGCCGCCGAACTGCCCGACGACGACTATCCCTTCCTGCTCAATACCGGTCGGCTGCAGCATCAGTGGCACACGATGACCAAGACAGGCAAGGTCGCCAAGCTGACGAAGCTGAACGGCGAGCCGTTCGTCGAAGTTCATCCCACCGACGCCGAGAAGCTCGATCTGAAGCCGGGCGATCAGCTCGAGATCGCGTCGCGCCGGGGCCGTGCTGTGCTGCCGGTGCGGATCAGCGACCGGGTACGACCTGGTGATTGCTTTGCTCCTTTCCACTGGAATGACGAACAGGGCGAATACCTGACGATCAACGCGGTCACTAACGACGCGGTAGATCCGGCCTCGTTGCAGCCGGAGTTCAAGGCGTGCGCGGTGGCGCTGCGCCGGGTCGGCCCGGCCGCCACACCTGAGCAAGCACCCCCGCACCCCGCGCAGCTGCCCGCCCAACCGGCCGCGCATCCACTGGCCGGGATCCTCGGCCTCGACGCCGGCATCTCCCCCACGCTCAGCGAGACCGAGCGCATCTATCTCGGCGGTTACCTCGCCGCCCTGCAGTCGCTACCGGTGACCGGGCAGCCGGTGCTTCCGGTGAGCGCACCGTTGTCGACACAGTCACGCCTGTGGGTCGACGGACTGCTGGCCGGCATGTACTCCCGCAACGCAGGCGCCGCCACCGAAGCCACCAACAGCCCCGACTCCCACCCGGTCACCGTCCTGTGGGCCTCCCAGACCGGCAACGCCGAAGAACTGGCCGCCACCGTCGCGGCCCGCCTCTCGGAGGCGGGACTCACGCCGTCGTTGCTCGACATGGATTCGTGCGAGCTGACCTCGATCACCGGTGACGTTCTCCTCGTCACCAGCACCTTCGGTGACGGTGGCCCGCCGGACAACGGTGCCGACTTCTGGACCAGGCTCGAAGACAGCATCATTCGCCTCAACGGTGTTCGGTACGCGGTGTTCGCACTCGGCGATTCCTCCTACGACGACTTCTGTGGCCATGGCCGCAAGCTCGACACCCTGTTCGCCGAACGTGGCGCGAAGCGACTGCTGGCGCGGGTGGACAGCGAGCCCGATTTCGCCGACACCGCCGATCAGTGGCTCGACGATGTCCTGATCGCGATCACCAGCGGATCGCCCGACGACGGCGGTCCGACCGGTGGCGCTCCGCGCGGCCGCGATGCCTCGCTCGTCGGCGCATCGAACGGCTGCGATTCGATCGGCACCAGCAACGTTGCCCGGCACGCCGATTCGGGCCGTGCGATGCCGTCACCGGCCGGTCGCGGTGGAACGACCGTGCTCGACCGGCAACTCGCGCCTGCCCGAGCGAAGCGCGCCGCCGCCGCTCCGTTCACCCGCCAGTCGCCGGTCCGCGCCACCCTGATGCGCAACGAGATCCTCAGTGCACCCGGCTCACCGAAAGAGGTGCGGCGCTTCGGTTTCGACCTGCACGACCTCGACGCCGGGTACGAAGTGGGCGATTCGCTGGGCGTGCTGCCCGCCAACTGTCCGGATCTGGTCGACGAATGGCTCACCTGCACCGGACTCGACGGCCGGCGCGTGATCGAGGTCGACGACCGCGAACTCACGCTCACCGATGCCCTGCGCACCCACTACGACATCACCAAGGTGAGCCAGGACCTGCTCGGCTTCATCGGCGAGCGCAACCCACACCCACAGCTGGCCAAGCTGCTGCGTCGCGACAATCGCAATGAGCTCGCCTCCTACCTGTGGGACCGCCAGGCGGTCGACGTGCTGCGTGACTTCCCGGTACGCACCGATCTCGTCGACTGGCTGGGCGCACTGAAAAAGCTGCAACCACGCCAGTATTCGATCTCCTCGAGCCCGTTGACCACGCCCGACGAGGTGCAGCTGACGGTCGGTGTCGTCCGCTACGGCGACCCGGTGGGCACCTCGGCACGGCGCGGTGGGGTGTGCTCGACGTTCCTGGCCGACCGGGGCACGACCGAGGTGCCGATCTTTCTGCAGCGGGCACCTCATTTCCGTCCGCCGTTGGACCCGAACGCCCCGATGATCATGGTGGGGCCGGGTACCGGTATCGCTCCCTTCCGCGGTTTCCTGCACGAGCGCCGGGCCATCGGCGCGACCGGTCGCAACTGGCTGTTCTTCGGCGACCAGCACGCCGCCCAGAACTTCTACTACCGCGCCGAGCTCGAAGACATGTTCCGCTCCGGTTTCCTCACCCGGCTCGACCTCGCCTTCTCCCGCGATCAGCGCGAGCGGGTCTATGTCCAGCACCGAATGATCGAGCACGGCGCCGAGCTGTGGTCGTGGCTGCGCGACGGCGGCCACTTCTATGTCTGCGGTGATGCGGCCCGGATGGCCAAGGATGTCGACGACACCCTGCTGCGGATCGCCCAGATTCACGGAAAGCTGGACGAGGCCGGCGCGCTGGCCTTCAAGAAGCAGCTCGTCGCCGAGAAGCGGTACGTGCGCGACGTGTACTGATCCGATCAGGCCGCCGCGTGGATCGTCGGCGGGTTGAGCCGGGCGAAGTCGGGCAGCCGGTGGTACGGGTAGTAGGGGTACGGGGGTGTCGTCGCACTCGCCGCATCGAGCGCGGCCAGGTGTTCGGGGTCGAGCTGCCAACCGACCGCACCGAGGTTCTGGCGTAACTGCTCCTCGTTGCGGGCGCCGATCAACACCGTGGCGACCGTGGGCCGGGTGAGCAGCCAGTTCAGCGAGATCTGCGGGACGCTGCGGCCGGTTTCGGCGGCGATACGATCGAGCACCTCGACAACGTCGTAGAGCCGTTCGTCGTCGACGGGCGGACCCGCCTGAGCCGTCTCGTGCAGTCTGCTTCCCGCCGGAAGCGGTTGTCCGCGACGGATTTTGCCGGTGAGCCTGCCCCAGCCGAGCGGACTCCAGATGATGGAGCCGACGCCCTGGTCGGCACCGAGCGGCATCAGTTCCCATTCGTAGTCGCGACCGACCAGCGAGTAGTAGACCTGGTGCGCTACCGGCCTTTCCAGGCCGAGAGCCTCGGCGGTAGCGAGTGTTTTCATCAGTTCCCAGCCGGCGAAGTTGGAGACGCCGAGATAGCGGATCTTGCCTGCCCGCACCAGATCGTCCAGGGCTGTGAGTGTTTCCGCCAGCGGCGTGCCCGCGTCGAAGGCGTGCAGCTGGAACAGGTCGAGGTAGTCGGTGCCGAGACGGCGCAGCGAGGCGTCGACGGCGCGGATCAGCCTTGCGCGGCTCGAGCCCGCCTCGTGTGGGCCGGGGCCGGTGGGCAGCGCCGATTTGGTCGACAGCAGCACCTGTTCGCGCCTGCCCTTGATCGCCGCGCCGAGTACCTCCTCCGACGCGCCGTCGGAATAGACGTCGGCCGTGTCGAACAGGGTGACGCCGGCCTCCACGCTGATGTCGATCAAGCGCCTGGCCTGCGCGGCATCGGTATCACCCCATGCGCTGAACAGCGCACCGCGACCGCCGAAAGTACCCGCGCCGAAGCCGAGTGCCGGAACGAGAAGACCAGATGCGCCGAGCCGTCGGTACTCCATGAGAGCTCCTAAAGGGTCTATAGTTTCGTTAACACGACCGACAGTACACCCGATGCGCGCTAAATGAAACAGGAGTTCCGTTATGGACCACGGCATCGCTTGGCCGGGCTCCGTTCGGCCTGGTGGACGCACCGCCCGGGTGCGCGAGTCCGTCCTGGAAGTGGCCGGTGATCTGCTGGCGGACCGCGGATTCGCGCACCTCGACCTGACCGAGGTCGCCACCGGTGCCGGGGTCGGCAAGACAACCGTCTACCGCCGCTGGCGCACGCCCGCGGGGTTGGTCGCCGATCTGCTCGTCGACATGGCCGAGCAGTCACTGCCCCGCGCCGACACCGGCTCACTGCTCGACGATCTGACCGCGAACGCCCGCCTGGTGGCCAAGACTCTCGCCGACGGTCGCCAGAGCAACCTGTTTCGCGCGGTCATCGCGGCCGCCACCTGCGACGATGCCACCGCCGCCGCGCTGCACACCTTCTACGACACCCGGCTCAACGAATGGGCGCCGTGTGTCGAGGCCGCCGTCATCCGTGGCGAGGCGCCCGTCGGCACCGACCCGCGCGCCGTGCTCTCCGCGGTCTCCGCGCCGCTCTACTACCGATTACTGGCCAGCGGCGATCCCATCGACGACGACATCGCCGACCGATCGGCCCGGGCCGCCGCCATCGCCGCCGCCGCGGGGACATTCGTCATCGCCGCGGAGAGCCTCGACGACTGAACGCCGGGGACAACGGAGCGCGGTGCTAGGCGACCGCCGGGGAACGCCAGGCCGGGTCGCGACCGGTGAGACCGAGCAGCCGATCGAAGGCGGGAGCGTCGGCCGGGATCTCGACGACCGGGCCGAACAAGCCGGGAGTGCCGGCGGGGTCGGTCTCGCGCAGGAACTCGTGCAGGATCGCGAGGTCCGCGGGGGCGACGGTCACATGCTGTCCGGTGGCGACGGCGAGATCCCACGCGTGGATGGTGATCTCGTCGAGCGCGACGATCGCCATGACCGCGGCGGGCAGCTCCACTCCACCGGCCTCGGTGTCACCCTCCCATGCCTCGGGCACGCGCCACACCGACGTCAACGTCTCGAGCTGCGCGGCGATGCGAGTGCGCCAGTCATCGGGCAGCGGGCTGTCGGAACCGGCGGGCGGTGGCACGGACCGGCCGATCGATTCCTTGGTCGCGGCCTGGCGGAACGCCTCGGTCAGCCCGACCACGTGGGCGAGCAGATCGCGCACCGTGGACTCGGCGCACGGCGTCGGGTCGGCGAGCTGGTCGTCGGTGATGCCGTCGACGACCGCGGCCAGCGATCGGGCGGCTGGTTCGAAATCGAACTGTGGTTCCATGAGCGCTCCTCAGCGATGGCAGGTGGCTGCACTCATGCAGACGACACCGTCGCCGGAAAGTCATCGGTGCGGGTTGCCGCGGGCACCGGATCGGCGCACCCTGGACAGCGCAGGACCCGATCAGCGTCACATCACGTCCGAGGCTCAACCGATCGAGCAGGCCGACGAACGAGGAGCACCGATGATCGACTACGAAAGCTCTCGCCCACTGGACGAGGTCCCCGAGGCCGATCGCGTCGAACAGGAACAGTCCGCCTTTCGCGATGACGACCCCGACGATCCCGCCTACTCCGACGCCGCCGACTACACCGACGAGATGGCGGCCACCATCGCCCGTGAGGCCGAGACCGCGAATCCGGCGGACGTGATCGAACAGACCATCCCCGTCCCTTTCGACGAGGGCGGCGAGGAGTTCACCGTCGCCGAGGAAGGCTGACCGGCGCGACAGCGTTCGATCGCCGTTCGCGCACGGCCGCGGCGAGGGCGGAGGTTCGCCTAACCGGCGATCTTCGCCCGCAGACCCGCGTGCAGTTCACGCAGGCTGGAACGCTCGGTCGCCACCTCGAGCACCCGCAGACCGTGCGCGTCGGCGGCCAGTTCCACGGCCAGTTCGGCGGGATCGAGCTGACGGTGCGGGATGCGGTAGGCGGCGCACAGCGCGGCCAGATCCATGCCGTGCGGTGTGCCGAAAACCCGCTCGAACACACCCGCGTACTGCGGATCGCCCTGTTCGAGCAGCTCGAAGATGCCGCCGCCGTCGTCGTTGGCGACGACGATCGTGAGGTTGTCCGGACGTGGTTCGCCACGACCGATCAGCAGACCGGACGCATCGTGCAGAAACGTGAGGTCACCCATCAGCGCCACGGTGCGGCCCGGATGCGCCAGCGCGGCACCGACGGCACCGGAGACCGTGCCGTCGATCCCGGCCACGCCGCGATTGGACAGCACGCGGATACCCGGCCGTGGATGCGAGACCAGGGCGGCGTCGCGCACCGGGTTCGACGCACCGAGCAGAAGCTGATCGCCTTCGCGTAGTCCGTCCATGACCACGGCCGCCACATGCAGGCCGGTCGCCTTGGGGTGCGCGGCCAGCTCGGCCCGCACCACCGATTCGGCCTGCTGGTTCAGTTCGGAGCAGCGCGCCAGCCACGCGGGCGCGGGCGCGCCGGTGGTCACCGCGCGAGTGCCGGTGCCGACGACATTGCCGGAGACATCGGGCCAGCGCGGACCGGTGGTGAGCGCGAACACGGTGACGTCCGGATCGGCCAGCACGCGCGAGACCTGCCGGTGCAGGGTGGGGCGACCGGTGATGATCGCCTGGGTGGGCTTCAGCAGCGACAGCGCGAGCGGATGCAGGGCGGGGCCGTGCATCGGCGCGGTCGGCTCGGCCACCGTCGGCAGCGCGGCGAGTTCGGGCAGCAGCCGGGCGCCGTGGCCGGAGATGACGACGGTGTCGGGCGTCAGATCGATGTCGAGCGGCACGTCGAGGGTGGCGTACTGGGTTGCCGTCCACGGCCGGTCGCCCTCGCGGCCGAGGGGCAGCGGGTCGTCGGACAGCTCCGGGACCAGCGGTTCCCGCAGCGGAATGTCGAACTGGACCGGACCCGCGTTGCCGGAACGGGTTCCGCGCGCGGCGGCGAGCACCCGGCACACCGACGAACGCCACACACTGTTCTGTCGCGGGTAGGCCGACTCCCCCGCTTCGGCTTCGGCCAGCCCGAGGCTGATCGTGGCACGCACCTGAGAGCCGAACAGCCCGAGCTGTTCCACCGTCTGATTGGCGCCGGTACCGAGCATCTCGTAGGGCCGGTTGGCACTGACGACGATCAGCGGCACCCGCGCGTAGTTGGCCTCCAGGACCGCCGGGCCCAGGTTCGCCACCGCGGTGCCGGAGGTCATCACAACCGGAACCGGCCGCCCCGACGACACCGCGAGACCGATCGCGAGAAATCCCGCGGTGCGCTCGTCGACGCGCATGTGCAGCCGCAGCTCGCCGGCCGCGTCCGCCGCCTGCAGCGCGAAGGCCAGTGGCGCGTTACGCGATCCGGGGCACAGCACCACTTCGCGGACGCCGCCGCGGACGAGCTCGTCGACGACCACTCGAGCCTGCGCAGTAGACGGATTCACAATCACAGCCTGTCAGACCGGCGCGCACCCGTCTGCCCCCGGCCCGCGTTGCGTGCGTCACCGAGCCGGGCGGCGTATCGATTTACGAACGCCTCAACCAATTACCGAAGAGCCGGACAGCTATTGATATCCAGCAGCAATCGATATTCATGAAATCGCAAAGAGAACAACAAAAGAAAGAAATCCGGCGACGAGCAAGACGCCCGCCGCCGGAATTTCCGCCAACCCGGTAAAAGGCCGGCCGAACGAAGAGTCAGCTCACTCCGCGGGGGCGGTGAGATCCTGGATGCCCGTGATGGACTCGATGATGTTGAGAACAGCGGAGGTGGCGCTGTCGGCAGCGGCGCTGCCCGACTCGAGCACGCCGGAACCCGAGGACGAGCCGGTCAGCACGTCAGCCGAGCCGGTGGAGGCCTCGGCGGAGCCGGTGTCGGCGCTCGCGACGGCGGGACCGAAGAACATGACAGCGGCGGCAGCGGCAGCACCGGTGGCGGCGAGGGTCTTGCGAGAGATCATGTGAGCAAACTTCCTTTCGACCTGTGCAATGCAGTCACTTGAAGCAATTCACCTTTCGAATCGCTTGATTGGCAACGTAACCGATAAGGCCGGGTAGTTGTCAATCGCGAAGATGACGCACGCGCATATGACGAATTCGTGGCAACCCGCAATTATCCTGGCGTTCACCGGAGCGGTAATATTCCTCACACAGACCGACCCGGAATTTACCGCCGACCGGGAATCGATGTGTCCGCCACCACCGCACACCCCTGTTGCGTGAGGGTGGTCACCCACGAACGCGAAAAGGCCGGTGCGGTTCGGTTACCCGAACTCACACCGGCCCAATCGGACGATCGCGGCGAGGGCTACCTCGCCTTACCGCTCAGCCTGCGTGCTTCTGCACCAGATCGCCGACGCGCGGCAGTGCCTCGATGACGTGCTTCTTGGCCGAACCACGCATCGACGAGTACACCTTCTTCAGCGCAGGCCGGGTGGACGACTCGGCGCGGGCGTCGGTGACGGCCAGCAGCGACTCGGCAACCTCATCGGACTTCGCGGCCAGCAGATCGGCGAAGGTGCCGGTGCCGGAGGTGGTGAACTCCGCCCAGTACGGCTGGAGCTGATCGAGCAGTTTCGGCGCCAGCGACGCGAGGCCGTCGGGAACGATGGTCGGGCTGATCTTCTTGACCGCCGCGTAGCCACCCTTCACTGCCAGGCCGGACGCACCACCTTTGTCCGAGACCTCGGCGTCGAGCACCTCGACGGCGTCAGCAAGGAAAGCCGGACGCTTGGCGTCGTCGAGCAGGGATTCAGACAGTGCTGCAACCACTTTCAGGTTCCTCCGGATCGGTTCGATGTACGAGCAGGCGCAACTATACGCATCGGGTGCTCAGAGTATGCGGCGACCGCTCGAGCTGCAGTGTTACGACCTCGTACCGCGACGTCGGAAGGTAGGGCAATAATCGTGGTCGTGACTTTCGATCCGAAGCTGTGGCAGCCCGTCCCCGGGTTCGAGGACCTGACCGACATCACCTATCACCGCCATATCGAGCAGGGCACGGTGCGGGTCGCGTTCGACCGGCCCGAGGTCCGTAACGCATTCCGTCCGCACACCGTCGACGAGCTGTACCGCGCGCTCGATCACGCGCGGATGAGCCCCGACGTGGGCGCTGTGCTGCTCACCGGCAACGGTCCGAGCGAGAAGGACGGTGGCTGGGCGTTCTGTTCCGGTGGTGACCAGCGCATCCGCGGCCGCAACGGCTACCAGTACGCCGACGGCGAGACCGCCGACACGGTCGACGCGGCGCGCGCGGGCCGACTGCACATCCTCGAGGTGCAGCGGCTGATCCGTTTCATGCCCAAGGTGGTGATCGCGCTGGTCAACGGTTGGGCGGCGGGTGGCGGGCACAGCCTGCACGTGGTCTGCGATCTGACGCTCGCCTCGCGCGAGCACGCGCGGTTCAAGCAGACCGACGCCGACGTCGGTTCGTTCGACGGTGGTTACGGCAGCGCGTATCTGGCGAAGATGGTGGGCCAGAAGTTCGCGCGCGAGATCTTCTTCCTCGGCAGGCCGTACACGGCCGAAGAGATGCACCAGATGGGTGCGGTGAACAAGGTCGTCGATCACGACGAGCTGGAGAACGTCGCGCTCGAGTGGACCGCCGACATCAACGGCAAATCGCCGCAGGCGCAGCGCATGCTGAAGTACGCGTTCAACCTGCTCGATGATGGCCTGGTCGGTCAGCAGCTGTTCGCGGGCGAGGCGACTCGCCTGGCGTACATGACCGACGAAGCGGTCGAGGGCCGAGACTCGTTCTTGGAGAAGCGCAAGCCCGATTGGACGCCCTACCCCTGGTACTTCTGAGAACGGACACCCCATGGAGATTCTCAACAGCCGGATCATCGTGCGTCCCAGCGACTACGGTCGCACGCTGGCGTTCTACCGCGACAGCCTCGGCTTGGCGATCGCACGGGAGTACCCGGGCGGCACGGTGTTCTTCGCCGGGCAGTCGCTGCTCGAGGTCGCCGCACACGGTGGCAGCGGGCAGGCAGGCAGCTTCGACGGCGCGATCTGGTTGCAGGTGCGCGATGTCGAGGACGCGGCGGCGGAGTTGGCGCTGAAGGGAATCGAGATCGAGCGCGCACCGGTGCTCGAACACTGGGGTCTGTGGGAGATGTGGGTGCGCGATCCGGACGGGGTCGCCATCGTGCTGGTGCAGGTTCCCGCCGAACATCCGATCCGGCGGGATCAGCGCTGGTCACCGGAGTGAGAGGGCTGTGCCCGCGGCCGAGCCGAGTTGCCGATGACGGCTCGGCCGCGCACGATAGCTGCGAGCAAGCGCCCGACCGACGCCGTCCGGACCGCAGTGCGAGTGGTGTTGTCCATCTACTGAATCGCAGTCGCTATGTCTGGCTTTCCCGACCCGTTTCCCGACAAACCGACCCGTTGGCCGGGTCTTGTCGGTCGCATGACACGATCGAAGCCGTGAGGGCGCGCGGCAAGCTGTTTCCGGAGGTGGTGGGCATGAGGGAGCACAGCGAGCGAATCATGTGCCAGCGCGCGATGCGCACGGTGCGGCCGAGCGCCAGCGAGGCCGCGGCGTGAGCAGAACCCTGCGGACGCTGCAGATGCCGACCGGCGCCGGGGTGAGCGAAGTGATGCCCCACCTGCGCCAAGCCCTCGACGGCAGCGGCCCGGCGTGGCTACCGATCCCGACCACCGATCGCCGGGAGGCGCGCAGACTCTCCGACGCGCTCAAACCGGGCGATCCGATCGATGACGATGTCGCGCTGGTCGTGACGACCTCGGGCACCACCGGTATCCCCAAGGGCGCGCTGCTCGGCGCCGAGGCACTGCGTGCCAGCGGTAACGCCACCCACGACCGTCTCGGCGGGCCGGGCAGTTGGCTGCTGGCGCTGCCCACCCATCACATCGCCGGTATCCAGGTACTGCTGCGCAGCATTCTCGCCGGTACCGAGCCGACCGTGCTCGACGTGTCGGGCGGATTCCTGCCCGAGGCGCTGGCCGGCGCTGTCGGCGCGATGCGCGGACCGCGTCGCTACACCGCGCTGGTACCCACCCAGCTGATCAAGTCGCTGGATTCGCCGATAGCGGCCAAGGCGCTGGCCGAACTCGACGGTGTCCTGGTCGGCGGTGCGGCCACGCCCGCGCCGGTGCTGGACCGGGCACGCGACCTCGGTATCACGGTGGTTCGCACGTACGGGATGAGCGAGACCTGCGGCGGGTGCGTCTACGAGGGCGTGCCGCTCGACGGCACCGAGGTGCGGATCGAGGACGGTCGCGTCATTCTGGGCGGTGCGATGATCGCGCGCGGTTACCGCAATCTGCCCGACCACCCGGCCTTCGCCGAGCCCGGCTGGTTCCGGACCGAGGACGCGGGCTCCTTCGACGACGGTGTGCTCTCGATTTCGGGCCGCCTCGACGAGGCGATCATGACCGGCGGACTGCTGGTGATTCCGCAGGTGGTGGAGGCTGTGCTGGCCAACCACCCCGGTATCCGCGAATGCATCGTGCTCGGCCTGCCCGATGAACGGCTGGGTCAGCGGGTCGCGGTCGCGATCGTGCCGACACCCGGTGCCGCGCCGACGCTGGACGAAATACGTGCCCACGTGGTGGCCGAACTCGACTCGATCGCCGCACCGCGTGAACTGGCCGTCCTGTCCGAAATCCCGCTCCGCGGCCCCGGCAAGCCCGACCGTGCGGCCCTGCGCACGCTCCTGCTGGCCGAGTAACCCCACGACGACAGCGCTGCGCAAGGGGCGTGCAAGTCGGGGTGGGCACGGTAGTGCTCATGACTTACACACCCACTTCATCCCTCGCCGTCGAGGCGGACGGGCTGGTCAAGGTGTTCGGGAAGCAGCGGGCGGTCGACGGGGTCAGCCTGACGGTGCCGCGCGGCGCTGTGTACGGCGTACTCGGACCGAACGGCGCGGGCAAGACCACGACCATCAAGATGCTGGCGACCCTGCTCCGCCCCGACGGCGGTAGCGCCCGGATCTTCGGCCGCGACGTCGTGGCCGAACCGAACGCGGTGCGCTCGCTGATCGGCGTCACCGGCCAGTACGCCTCGGTCGACGAGGAACTCACCGCCACCGAGAACCTGATCATCTTCGCCCGCCTGCTCGGCCTGAGCAGGGGCGATGCCCGGCGCAAAGCCGTCGAGCTGCTCGAGGAATTCGACCTCGTCGAGGCCGCGTCCAAGCCGTTGAAGAACTTCTCCGGCGGTATGCGCAGGCGCCTCGACCTCGCTGCCAGCCTCATCTCCACCCCGCCCCTGCTGTTCCTCGACGAGCCGACCACCGGCCTCGATCCCCGCACCCGCGCGCAGATGTGGGACACCATCCGCAGGCTGGTCCGCGAGGGCGCGACGGTGCTGCTCACCACCCAGTACCTCGACGAGGCCGACCAGCTGGCCGACCGGATCGCGGTGATCGACCGCGGCAAGGTGATCGCCGACGGCACCGCCGACGAGCTCAAGGCCTCCATCGGCGGCGCGTCGGTCCACCTGACCCTGGTCGATCCCGAGCAGCTCGACGAGGCCCGCCGCATCGTCGGCGACTTCCTCGACGTGAGCGCGCAGATCAGCCCCGAGGCGGGCAGGCTCACCGCGCCGCTGCCCGACCCGAATCTCACCGCCGACCTGCTGATCCGGTTGCGCGACTGGGAGATCGGGGTCGAGGAGATCACCGTCAGCAAGCCGACGCTGGACGAAGTCTTCCTCACCATCACCGGCCACCCGGCCGACGAATCCGACGACACCGAACGGAGCGCGGCATGACCGCAGTTCTCACCGCTCCCACAGCCATCGACGACATTCCCCAGGCCAGCGACCGAATCAGCCTGCGCGACACGATCTCCACCTCGTTCACGATGGCCTATCGCGGCCTGCTCAAGATCAAACACAATCCCGAACAGCTCTTCGACGTGACGGTGCAGCCGATCCTGTTCACGGCGCTGTTCACCTACATCTTCGGCGGCGCGATCTCGGGCAGCGTGTCCGGCTACCTGCCGGTGCTCATCCCGGGCATTCTCGTGCAAACCGTGGTGCTGACCTCGGTGGTCACCGGCACGCAGTTGCGTGAGGACATGGACAAGGGCGTGTTCGACCGCTTCAAATCCCTGCCCATCGCCCGGGTCTCGGCACTGTCCGGTGCGCTACTGGCCGACATGGTGCGCTACGCCATCGCCTCGACGCTGACCGTGCTGGTCGGGCTCTGCCTGGGCTACCGGCCAGGCGGCGGTCTGGTCGGGGTTGTCGCGGCCTGCCTGGTGGTCGTGGTGTGCTCGTTCGCGGTCAGCTGGATCTGGGCGCTGGTGGGCGTCACCGGCAAGAGCGCCGCGTCGGTGCAGGGCATCTCGATGATGGTGATGTTCCCGCTGACGTTCATGTCGGGCGCCTTCGCCCCGGTGAGCACCATGCCGGGCTGGATGCAGGGTCTCAACCACGTCAACCCCGTGTACTACATGGTCAATACCTGCCGAGAACTGATGAACACCAACAGTTACGGCACCGACCTCGTCTGGTCGCTGGTCGGATCACTCGTAGTGATCGCGATCTTCGCGCCACTGGCGGTGCGGGCCTACATGCGCCGCGCCTGAACACCGCTCCTCCGCAACGGCATCCGATCCAGTGGGTCGGATGCCGTTGTCGTGTCAGTGCAGTCCGGCGATGATCTCGACGATGCGCTTCGCGGCCTCGAGACGACGCGTACCCGCCGCGCGATGCAGGGCCGCGTCCATCGCGGCATCGCCGACGACACCCCGGTGCAGGGCGATGTGGGCGGCCAGCTCCATCGAGGGGCCGTCCTGCCTGGCCACCGATGTCCTTGCGAGGGTGAGCAGTTCGAGACCGTCGGCGCGCCCGGACTCGGTGGTGAGCAGGTAGGACCCGAGCCCGCACGCGACCGCCCCGATCTGCGGTAGGTCGATGTACTGCGCCAACCGCTGATCGGCGGTCTCGATCAGCTCGGTCGCCAGACCCGCGGCAGCGGATGCCCGGCCGTGGAGCACATGGGCACTCAGGGTGGCCGCCGCCACCATCAGCGAACCGGGGCCCGGCGTCGGTTCGAAATCGGGCCACCCGAGTAGCTCGAGCCCGCGGCGGTAATGGCGGAGCCCGGCGTCGACATCGCCCTCGGCGAGTTCGAGTTCGGCGAGCGCGGTAGCGGCGTTCGCCAGCCGGTGGTTACGGCGAACCATGGGGTCGTCAACGGGGCTGACACCGGAATCGTTCGGTCGCACGATGAAGTCGAGTTCGGCACGCGCCTGCTCGAGGTGCCCGCCGCCGACCAAAGCGGCGGCCAGGTAGCAGCGACTCTCCATGATCTCCTCGTGCACGCGGAGCTCGCCCATCAGCTCCAGCGTGCGGCGGTAATACTTCACTGCGTCGTCATAGTTCGCGGACTGGCCGGACAGCTGGGCCAGGTGCTGGCACACTGTCGCCGTCCCCCACACCTCCGCCGGATCCATGTCGTCGAGGGTGCGGAAGGAGTCGCGGGTCGAGCCCGCGACGTTGCCGCCGTTCTCCCAGAAGTTGGCTCGCGCCACCAGCGCGGCGACCCGGACCTGCTGATGGTGTGAACGCGCGCCCCGGGCGAACAACCTGCCCAACCGGAACGGCTCGGGCCGCAAGGTGATCACCGTACCGAGGAAGTACAGGCCCGGATCGAGAACAGGGTTGGTCAGCAGCCGCCGCGCACGGGTGCGCACGATCGCCGTCGCGCGGGTGCCACCGTCCTTGAGGAACAGCATGTGCAAGCAGGTCAGCAGATGCGCGATCATCTGCAGGTCGGCGTCCTCGGCCGAGGACGGTGGCGGCGGCGCGAGAGCGACCAATCGCATTGCCCACCCGGTGAATTCCAGGTGCGCGCCGCGCATCACCCAAACCATCGCGACCACCGGGAAGACCGAGTACGCGGTCGGCGCGTCGGCGCGATCGACAGCGGAGCGCAGCACGGCGACCAGGTTGTCCAGGTCGGCCGACACCGCGAGCACGGACCTCACCTGACCGCCGCCGCGGTAGTCGCGGAACGACCCCAGCGCGAATTCCCTGGCCCAGCAGAACATCCTGTCGAGCACGAGCGCGGATTCGGCGCCATCGGTCACCGCGTCGACGGTGGCGATCTGTTCGGCGCCGAACTCACGGACCGTTTCGAGCATGCGATAGCGGATGCCCGCGCCGTCGGGGTCGTCCAGAACGGTGAGCAGGGACTGGGCGACCAGCCCGTCCACCGCGACAGCCACATCCGTGCCCGCCGCGACCACCTCGGCCGCGGCCGCGGTGAACCCGGCCGGGAAACGGCTCAGCCTGCGCAAGGTCACCTGCTGATCGGGGTCGAGGAGGTTCCAGCTCCAGGCGATCACCGCGTGCAGCGTGCGATGCCGGTGCGGCGCGGACCGATCACCGCTGCGCAACAGGGCGAAACGATGGTCGAGCCTGGTCTCGATCTCGGCGACGCTCATCGTGCGCACCCGCGCGGCGGCGAGCTCGATCGCCAGCGGGAGACCGTCGAGGGTGCGGCACAGCCGGGCCACGGTGTCGGGGTCGAGGCGGACATCGGGGCGTACCGCCCTGGCGCGAGCCGAGAACAGGTCCGTGGCAGGCGAACCGGCCGCGTCGATCGCCAAAGGAGCTAGGGGATAGACGGATTCGGCGGTGATCGACAGCGGCGAACGACTGGTGGTGAGCACGGTCAACTGGGCGCAACTGCCGACGAGATCGGCGACCACCTCAGCCGCGGCATCGATCACGTGCTCGCAATTGTCCAGGATCAGCACCATCGGCCGCGCCGCGAGCGCCTCACGCAGACGGGTGCTCACGTCCACGCGCACGCCCGCCCGGATGGCACCCGTCTCCCGCATCTCACCCAGGCCGATCACCTGCCCGATGGCGACCTCGATGTCTTTGCGCGATTGCGGTCCGGCCTCCGATTCGGGCTGCACCGAGGCCAATTCGACGAGTACCACCGGCACCGAACCGGCCATGCGTTCACCCACCGCGTTGGCGACCCTGGTCTTGCCGGTGCCGCCTGGTCCGAGGACGGTCGTCACTCGGGAGCGCCGTGCCAGGTCAGTGATCGCGTCGAGATCCACTGTGCGACCGAGTAGTTCGTTGGGCGCTGCGCGTAGTCCGACGGCGGTGCGCGGTGTGGGGCTGCCCGGGCCGCGCCGGTCGGTGGCCGCGGTATCTCCAGCGCCGGCCGCGGACTGGGAATCGGCGGTCTCACCGGAGTCGTTTCCGGTGGCGCCGACCGGCCGGCCGCGCTGACCGGTCCCCACCCCGTCTGCGACCCCGGGGCCGGCTCCCCCACCGTCGGAGCTCCCGGCGTCGCTGCCCGACCGGCCGGGCCGGTCGCCGTTGACGCCGACCGACGACCCTGCGCCGGCGGATCGGCCGCTGGTCGTCGCGGCACTCGGACCCGACTGGACGCGGTGTTGTGGTGCGCGTCCGGGCAGCTCGATCGGTTCTCCGCGGAGGACGGCGGTGTTGAGGGCGAGGAGGGTGGGGCCCGGGTCGGCGCCCAGTTCTTCGATCAAGCGTAGGCGGTAGGCGGCGAAGACCTCGAGGGCTTCGCTCGGCCGGCCCGCGGCGGCGAGGACCCGGATCAGGGTCGCGTGAGCGGATTCGTCCAGCGGGTTGGCTACGACCGCGGCGCGGGCGAGGGGAACGGCGTCGGCCACGTCGCCGTGCGTGAGGTGGGCGGTGAGTTCGGTGTGATCGAGGCGGCGGCCCAGGTCGGCGGCGGCTGTGCGCAGGTCGGCGGCCGGGGCGGAATCGGGGAGATCGGCGCCCGGTTCACCGCGCCACAGCGTCCGGGCCAGCGCGATCGCGGCGAGGCTGTCGGCGACGTTTCCCTCAGCCAGGTGTTCATCGGCTCGGCGGGCGAGCGCGGCGACCGCGGTGAGGTCGACGCTGTCGGCGGGCAATCTCAGCCGGTAACCGGCCGGGCCGATCTCCAGTGCGCCGTCGGGCAGCATCGCCCGCAGGCGCGAGACCTGCGTGTGCAGCGCGTTCATCGGTGCGCGGGGTGGTTGTTCGCCCCACACCTCGTCGATCAGCGTTTGGGCGCTCCGAGCCCGCCCTGGATGCACTGCGAGGGCGGCCAGCAGCAGCCGGGCGCGGGCGCCGGGTAGCGCGATCACGGCGTCGTCGCGGCGGATCGCGATCACGCCGAGCACCCCCACGACAACGCGGGAGAGTGCCTCGGAGGGCGACCCCTCGGGGCCGCGATGCTGTACAGACATGCCGGATGTCATCGTAGGCGAGGGCGGCGACGGGTTCCCGGTTCGCGCCCCAGCGCGACACCTCCGACGTTGTGTCCCGCGATTTTGTCCCCACCTCGCTTTAGGCTCACGCACATGGGCAACTTCGAGGTGTCGCGGCGCACCGTCATCGCCGCTGAACCGGCACGGATCCACGCACTGATCGACAACTTCCGCCAGTGGCGGCTGTGGTCGCCGTGGGAAGACGCCGACCCGCAGCTCGCCCGTACCTACACCGGCCCGGAATCCGGCGTCGGCGCCCGCTACGCCTGGCGGGGCAACCGCAAAGCCGGTGCGGGCGTGATGGAGATCAAGGCCGACGCCGAACGCGAGGTCGGCGTGGAGCTCACCTTCGAGAAACCGTTCAAAGCCACCAATTTCGTCACCTTCACGCTCGCTCCGGTTGCCGGTGGCACCGAGGTGACCTGGCAGATGACCGGCACCCACTCCGGGCTGATGGGCGTGCTCGGCAAGGTGTTCCCGATCGACAACCTCATCGGCAAGGACTTCGACAAGGGACTGGCCCGGCTCAAGACGGTCGCCGAGTCCACCCCGGCCTGACCGCGATCAGGCGCCCTCCGGCCGTGCGCGAGGGGCTCCAGGAGCGGGGAGCGTCCGTGTCGGATTAGGCTTCGATCCATGGCTACAGCAGCGGAATGGATCGAGGGCGCCCGACCGCGGACGCTGCCCAACGCGATCGCGCCGGTACTCGCGGGCACCGGCGCTGCCGCATCCATCGACGGGGCCGTCTGGTGGAAAGCAATTCTGGCGCTGCTGGTTTCGCTGGCGCTGATCGTCGGGGTGAACTACGCCAACGACTACTCCGACGGCATTCGCGGCACCGACGACGTGCGGGTGGGCCCACTGCGCCTGGTCGGCTCGAAACTGGCCTCCCCCACAGCTGTTCGCACCGCCGCGGTGCTCAGCCTCGCGATCGGCGCGGTCGCCGGCCTCGTGCTGGCCGTGACGACCGCGTGGTGGCTGGTACTGATCGGCGCGCTGTGCCTGGCGGGCGCGTGGTTCTACACCGGCGGCAGCAAGCCGTATGGCTACAGCGGTTTCGGCGAGATCGCCGTGTTCGTGTTCTTCGGGCTGATCGCGGTGCTCGGCACCCAGTACGTGCAGGCGCTGCGGGTCGACTGGGTCGGCCTGCTGCTCGCGATCGGCGTCGGCGCGTTCTCCAGCGCGGTGCTGGTGGCCAACAACCTGCGTGACATCCCGACCGACACCGAGTCGGGCAAGGTCACGCTCGCGGTGAAACTCGGCGATGCGCGCACCCGCACCCTGCACCTGGTGTTGCTCGCGGCGCCGTTCGTGATCAGCCTCGCGCTGATCGCGCGCACGCCATGGGCGCTGGCCGGACTGCTCGCGTTGCCGCTGGCGATCCGGGCCAACGCCCCTGTGCGCACCGGTAAGGGCGGGCTGGAACTGATTCCCGCTCTCCGCGATTCGGGGCTTGCCCTGCTGGCTTGGTCGGCGCTGAGCGCGCTGGCCGTCGGGCTCGCGGGCTAGTCGCCGTCGGGCACCAGAATGCCGAGCACCCAGTTGACCAGCGTGATGATCAAGCCACCCCACAACGCCGCCCAGAAACCGTCGACGCGAAGGCCGTAGTCGGTGAGCTCGGTGATCTTGGCGGTGAGCCACAGCATCCCCGCGTTCACCACCAGCAGGAACAGGCCGAGCGTGAGGATCACGAACGGCAACGACAGGAGTTGCACGATCGGCTTGATCACGGCATTGACCGCCGTGAACACGAGCGCGACGATGAGCAGGACCAGGGCCTTGCCCCAGTTACCCCACTCCGCTGACCACTCTGGCGGCACGTAGATATCGATCTTGTCGATCCACGCGGCCGCAGCCCAGATGGCTATGGCGTTGATGACCAACCGGATTGCTAGTTGCATGCACGCAATGCTAGGCCGGGAAACGGACATTGCGGCGGGTCTGACACACACCCGATGTGGAATTCACGCGGCGCGGTCGAGCATCGCGTAGAGATCGGCGCGTAGGCCGGACACCGCGTCGCGGCCGCCGAGCAGGTCGGTGGTGGCCGGGTCGGCCCCGCGCAGGATGCCGAGCAGCAGGTAGGTCGAGGAGATCTCCCGATCCTTGCGGTGGATCGCCTCGCGCAGCGCGAGTTCGAGCGACTTCTTGGCCGTGCTGGTGAACGGGATGTGCCCGGAGCCGAGCAGTCGGCCGAACATGCCGCGTTTGGCCTCCGGTTCGGCCTGGTCCCAGGCCTGCGAGCCGAAGTTGTCGGCGATGCTGGCCTGCACAGCATCCAGGTCGATGCCGATCGAGCGCAGGGCCTGCGCGTCATCGGCGCCCAGCGGCGGCTCGCTCGTGCGGGCGGCGAGGGCGGCGCGCACACCGCCGGCGGTGATGCCGCGCGCGTCGAGCACCGCGCGCAGGTCCGGTTCGGCGTTCGACAAGGTGCCGAGCAGCACATGCTCCGGCCCGATCCGCTTCGCGCCCAGCTCCTTGGCGTCGTCCTGGGCACCGACCACCGCGACTCTGGCCTCGCGGCTGAATTTTTCGAACATCAGCGGGTTCCACCTTTCCGGTTGTGTTTCTGATGGACCGCTTGCTTACTCACCTCGAGCGCCTCGGCGATGGCCTGCCACGACCAGCCGTTGGCTCTGGCATTGGCGACCTGGATGGTTTCGAGCCGGTCGGCCAGCCTACGCAGGGCGAGCACCGCGCGCAGCCCGACGGCGGGGTCGGGGTTGCCTGCCGCTGAGGCGAGGGTTGTTGCATCGGTCATGACGTCAATTTTGCTTGACGACAGCCGCGTTTGTCAACAAAAATTGACATCGCTGAGCGCGAACAGACCCGGAAAGGGTGTGGCGGGGTTGTCAGCCGTTCCAGCGGCCGGTGGTGGCGAATTCGGTGAGAATCTCGGTCGGGCCGGTCAGATCCATGTTCTGGGCGGCCACCCAGACGTCGTCGAAATAGGTGCCCGCGTACCGGTCGCCGCCGTCACACAGGAGCGTGACCACACTTCCGCTGCGACCCGCCGCGACCAGCTCGGCGACGAGGTGGAAGGCGCCCCACAGGTTCGTGCCGGTCGAACCGCCGACGCGACGGCCCAGTGCGGCGCTCGCATGACGGGCGGTGGCGATCGAGGCCGCGTCGGGAACCACGATCATCCGATCGACCACCTGGCCCACGAACGACGGCTCCACCCGAGGACGGCCGATTCCCTCGATGCGCGACGGCATTCCGGTCTCATAGCCCGCGTCGCCCGACTCGTAGCCACCGTAGAACGCCGAATGCTCCGGGTCCACCACGGCCAGCCGCGTCGCGTGCCTGCGATACCGGATGTAGCGCCCGATCGTCGCGCTGGTGCCGCCGGTACCCGCACCGACCACGATCCACTCCGGCACCGGGTGCTTCTCCAGCGCCAGCTGTTCGAAGATGGACTCGGCGATGTTGTTGTTGCCACGCCAGTCGGTGGCCCGCTCGGCATGGGTGAACTGATCCATGAAATGCCCGCCGGATTCGGCGGCGAGACGCTTGGCCTCGGTGTACATGTCCGGTGGTCGATCGACGAAATGACATCGGCCACCCTGCGCTTCGATGAGCGCGACCTTCTGCGGCGACGTGCTCGCGGGCATCACCGCGACGAAGTCCAGACCGAGCAGCTTCGCGAAGTAGGCCTCGCTCACCGCCGTCGAACCCGACGACGCCTCGACCACCGTCGTGCCCTCGGTGACCCAGCCGTTGCAGATCGCGTACAGGAACAGCGACCGTGCCAGCCGGTGCTTGAGACTGCCGGTGATGTGGGTCGACTCGTCCTTGAGATAGAGCTGCACCGGCCAGTCGGCGGGCAGCGGATACCGCAGCAGGTGGGTGTCGGCGGAGCGCTGCGTGTCGGCGTCGATCAGCCGGACGGCATTGTCGACCCAGTCACGCGGGGCGCTGCGATCGAGGTATTTCACGCCGAGGCGCCGTCGTCGTCACCCCGCAAGCGGGCCCGCAGCTGCGCCTTGTCCTGGCGGCGGCGCGCGTCGACCACGGCGATGTCCTCGTTCACCTTCACCCGCAGCTTCTTGAACAACGTCAGCGACAGCGGCATCGCGACGATCAGCGCGAACAGCGCCGCGACGATGACCGGCACGTCGACACCGATCAGCTTGGCCACGCCTACGATCAACGCGGCGATCACCACGACCAGCCCGAGACGAGCCAGCGTGTAGAGCGCGAGATTGCGGACCAGCCGCTTCCCTGCGCCAGGACCCTGCTGACCTGTTGCTTCACTCACGACTACAGCGTAGCCCGGCGCGAATCTCGCCGATGCGGCCCCGTTCGCGGCTTTTGTCTATTACTTCCCCTTTACCAACAGTAGGTGGTTCGACTACATGGGGGTCGCAGTGCGACGATGACGCCACTGATGAGGGAACTGTCGAGAACGGAGAGGTTAGCTATGACTGCGATCACCGTCGGCCTTCAGGACACTCTGCTGACACCAGGCCAAGTGGCCGCCATGTTCCACGTAGATCCCAAGACCGTCACCCGGTGGGCCCATGCGGGCAGACTCGGCTCACTGCGTACACCGGGCGGACATCGCCGTTTCCGCGAGTCCGAGGTCCTGCAGTTGCTCAGATCACTGACCACCGAGGCAGCACCCCGCTGACTCACCGGCCGACGCGAGCCCACCGCGGGCTCGCGTTCGCCAAAAATTTCCCTCCCGTTGCGGATGTGCACACGGCGCGGACACGGCTACCCTCGATAGCAGGAGGTGAGCGACGTGACGTACCTATTGGCACTCATCGCGATCGTGGCCATCGCGGTGTTGTGCTGGAAGGCGTTCGGCCCCGAAATGCAACGCCCGAATCCCGGCCCACCCTCGCGCAGACCGGTTCTCGGCCCCGACGACGACCCGGAATTCCTCTGGCGCCTCGGCAAACAACCACGTGACGACTCCGGCCCAGCCGAGTGACCCTCACGATGTGCGTCGCCGTGAGCTGACGCACATACCCCCGTTGCGCGTCGAAAGAGCTGGGTAGATAACGTATTCCGGTGATTGATGTGCAGCAGGGTTCTGTCCCGACCACTTGGCGCGCGGCCGACGGCAGCGCCGTGACGTTCACCGAGGCACGGTCGGAGTGGACTCGCGCCGCACACGAGGTGCTGGCCGACACCGCTACCCGGTTCAACAACTTCATCGTCAATACGGAGTTGGCCGAGCTGGTCCAGGAAGAATCCGGGATCCGCACCGCGGTGAAGTGGCAGCACTGGCTGCCGGTCGTGCTGGACAAAGTCGCCGAGCACTGTCACAAGAACAACGAGCCGCCCCTGAGCGCGCTGTGCGTGCGCAAGAACCAGACCGTGGGCACCGGCTACCGCTACATCCTCGAACTCGCGGGCCTGCCCATCCCCGACGACCTCGAAATGCACGCGGCCGCGGCCCGCTGGCAGTGCTACCAGCACTACGCCACCGACCTCCCCGCCGACGGCGGCCTGCCCACCCTCCCCCCGAAGGTCGCCGCCATCCGCCAGTCCACCTCCGCGGACCTGGCCACCGCCGAAGCAGCCGAGGCAGCCGTCAAACGCCCCTCCGCCGCCCGCCGCACCGTAGCCGCCATCCCCAAGCCGGAGCCGGTGCGCAAGCCGGTCTGCCTCAACTGCCACGTGGAACTCCCCGCCAACAAGATCTGCTACTACTGCTGACTCCGAGGCGCCTCAGGGCTCCCACAGCGGGTTGTGCAAGATGGCCAGGTTCTGGCGTGCGGTGACCGCGAGACTGTGCGCGTAACTGTCGGGATGCAGCCGATCGAGGATGCTCCAGTACGAGGCCGCAGCGCGTTGCCGAAGCCCGGCCAGCGCCTGTGTCGCCGCCAAGTTGTTGCGACGCCCGAGCGTTTCGAGACTGTCGTCGCCGAGTTTCCGTTCGCTGTAGTCGACGTTCGAGTCGAGTAGGTCAAGGGCATGACGGTACTCACCGGCAGCGGAATACCCCAATGCCAGATTGTTGCGAAGGGTGAGCGTCATGTCGTCGTCGACGCCGAGAACATGCTCGGCGATCGACACGATATCGTTCAGCACCTCCAGTCCTTCGGAGAAGTACCCTGCATCGCAGTAGGACCGGCCGAGGGCATTTCGCACCTGCAACGTGATGGGCTGGTCGGCACCGAACTTCTCCGCGCACTGTTGAGCGAGCGGCTCCAACACCGCGATCGCTTCCGAGTAGCGTCCGCTGTCGCGGTGATTCTCCGCGACAGCCACCCGATACGACGCCGTAGTGATCTCGGAAAACGGTGCGCGTCCCAGGCCGCTGGCTCGCCAGATCGCCGCCGCCGCGTACGCGATATCGACCGGTGCCCGCGCCACCATCGGACGCGCAGGCGCCACGGGCCACGGTTTCGACGGCGGCGCCTCGCGAACGACCCATGCCATCAGCGTTTCTCGCAGCTGCTCGGGCTGCGTGCCCGCAACGTGGAATCGGTGGGTAGCCCCCGCCACATCCAGGCGAATCACGGAGCCGTCGGCCCACCCGATTCCGGCACTGATCACTTCGACAAGGTCGGGCGTGCGCACATCGACACCCGTCACCTCGCGCCAGCCGACCACGAACGCCGAGCGCACCGATCGGCGCCACCGGATTTCCGAATGCGAGAAACTCAACTTCCCCGCACGCTCAGTCGATCCCCCGGACCGATCCCCCGCCCCGTAGGTCACACCGGACAGCCGAAGATCGTGTGCCACAAGACCTATGGTCTCATCTCGGAGCTATGCAGACACGCTATATCGGAGGTAGCGGCCGCTCAGTTCAGCCCCGCATAGCTGTGCAATCCGCTGATCACCATGTTGATGATGAAGAGGTTGAACAGCATCGCTACGAAGCCGGCGATGTTGATCCAGGCTGCCTTGGTGTCTCGCCAGCCCGAGGTGGCTCGGGCGTGCAGGTAGGCCGCGTAGAGGACCCAGGCGATGAAGGAGCAGGTTTCCTTGGGGTCCCAGCCCCAGAAGCGGCCCCAGGCGGCTTCGGCCCAGATGGCGCCGAGGATGACGCCTGCGCCGAAGAGGGGGAAGCCGATGATGGTGGTTTTGTAGGCGAGCTGGTCGAGGGTGCGGGCGTCGGGGAGGCGGCGGGCGATGATGCCGACGATGTTGGTGGATTCCTCGCCCGCGGGCTGACGCATGCGGAACAGGTAGAGCAGGCTGGCCACGCCCGAGACCAGGAAGACGCCGCTGCCGATGCTGACGATGGTGACGTGGATCGGCAGCCAGAACGAGCGAAGGGCGGGGACCACGGGGGCGGCGTCGGCGTAGAGGACCGTGCCTGCCAGGAACATCAGGATCAGCACGGGGACCAGCAGGAACGCCCACATGGCCCGGTAGCGCTGGTCGCGCAGGAAGATCAGGCCGATCACCACGGCGGCCGCGGTGGCCATGGTGGTGAACTCGTACATGTTGCCCAGCGGGAAGCGGTGGGTGGCGAAGCCGCGCAGCACGATCGAACCGATGTGCAGGACCGCGCCGACCACCAGCACCGAGAAGGCCATGTTGCCCAGCCGTTCGGCGAGCGGTTTGGCCTCGGGGGTCTCGATCCTGCCGGGCAACCCGGGGTCGCCGGCGGGGACGAGTTCGCGGGCGGCGACCTGCTTGGCGCGCGCCGAGGCATACTGCACGATCAGCAGGACCGTGGCCAGGGCGTAGATGGCCATGGCCGACATGAACGCGAAGTCGCTGTACCGTGCCAGCGTTTCGTCGATCTGCATCAGGATTCCGTCTCCATGTCGAGTGCGCGGATCACTTCTCCGCTCCCAGCAGCCGTGTCCGCAGTCGATCGAACTCGGCGCCCCAGCCCGCTTGATCGCTTCTGGCCAGGCCGCCCATTTCTACTACGGCGCGTCGTTGACCCACGGTACCCGCCGCGGCCTCGACCGGGTACGCCCGGATCCAGATCCGTCGCCGTTTCAGCAACAGCGACACCAGCAGACCGGCCATCATCGTCAGCGCGCTCACCAGCACCCACTGCTGGGCGGGGTCGTGCGAGACCTGCAGGTTCACGAATTCCTCGGCGCCGTCGAAGGTGACCTTCGCCCCGCTCGGCAACGTGGTCGACTCGCCGGGACGCAGGTTGACCCGCGCCTCCTTGGTCAACCGACCCTGCTTGATCATCTCCGGGTCCAGCGAGAACAGCGACTGGGAACGACCGGTGTCGAGACCGGTATTGCCGCGATAGACATCGACCGCGACCGCTGGGTCATCCATCCGGGGGAACGACGAGGTGAGCAGGCTGCCGTGAAACATCGCGGTCGGCGCGAACAGGCCCTCGATGGCGATCTGGTTCTGCCGACGTTCCTCGTCGGTGGCGTACATGCCGCCGGGCGGGTCGATGCGCAGCACACCGCTGGACAGGAAGGTCTGCGCGTCGTCGGGCCGCCACTGGATGGTCTCGGTGCGGGTCTGCCCGTTGGGGAAGGTGACGGTGAACGTCGGCGCGAAGCCGTGCCCCTGCAGGTAGACGCGGTCACCGGCGACCCGCAACGGATGGTTCACCTGGAGCTCGGTGCTGCGCCACGTGTCGGTGCTCAGGTCCGCGCCCGCCTGGTACTCGATGTTCGAGTGGAACATCTCGGCCTGGCCGGTGGGCAGGTAGTCGGCCTTGAAGTCCTTCACCTTGATGCACAGCGGCGTCATGCCGGTGCCGTCGTTGGTGTTGCCCGCCCGGAACGAGTCGAAGACCGCGGGCGAGGTGGTGCAGAAGCCGGGACCATCGTTGGCGATCACGATGACATTGCCCTCGTACCCGAGCAGCTTGCCCAGCGCGATCGCGACGAGCAGCCCGACCAGCGACAGGTGGAACACCAGGTTGCCGAACTCGCGCAGATAGCCCTTCTCCGCGGACAGCGTCACTTCGCCGTCGCGCTGACCGGGGCGCACCTCGGTCCGCCACCCACGCAAGGAAGCCTTGGCGGCCTCGATCACCTCGTCGGGAGTCCGGTCGTCGGTTTCGCTGGAGTGGTGCGGCAACCGGCTGAGGTTGCGCGGCGCGGGCACCGGCGGGGTACGCAGTGCCCGGTAGTGGTCCCAGCAGCGCGGCAGGATGCAGCCGACCAGCGAGATGAACAGCAGCACGTAGATGGCGGTGAACCAGAAGCTGCCGAACACGTCGAACAGTTCGAACCGGTCCATCCACGGACCCAGTGTCGGACGGTCGGCGATGTACTGGTCGACCTTCTGCGCGTTGAGGCTGCGTTGCGGCAGCAGGGCGCCGGGGATGGCGGCCAGCGCGAGCAGGAACAGCAGCACCAGTGCGGTACGCATGCTCGTGAGGCCGCGCCAGGAATTACGGACCAGGGCCCAGGCCCGGCCCAGCAGCGACTGCCGGACGGGCGGGGTGGGGGTGGTCGGTGTGGTCAGCGTGTCAGTCATCAGATCGGAAGAGTCACCTCGGAGACGAACCCGTCACGCACCCAGCCGACGAACTGATCCCATGCCCCCGTGACCAGCGCGACGCCGACGGCGACGAGCAGAAAACCCCCGATTACCTGAATGGTGCGCGAATTGCGCCGCAGCCAGCCGACCCCGCGCAACGCACCGGCCGACCCGAAGGCCAGCACGATGAACGGCAGCCCGAGACCGAGGCAGTAGGCGACGATCAACGTCACCCCGCGCACGGCGGTGGTGCCCTCGGTACCCGCGGACACCGCCATCACACCCGACAGCGTGGGCCCCAGACACGGGGTCCAGCCGAGCGCGAACACCCCGCCGAGCAGCGGCGCGCCGAGGATGCTGGTGAGCCTGCGCGGCTCCATCCGCGTGTCGCGCTGCAGGGCGGGGACCAGGCCGATGAACACCAGACCCATCAGGATCGTCACCACACCGCCGATGCGCTGCAGCAGTTCCCGATTCACATTGAGGGTCTGGATCACGCCGAAAACAGTGGCCGTGGCCAGCACGAACACCACCGTGAACCCGGCGACGAACAGCCCGGCGGCACCGGCCACCCGCATCTTCGCGCTACGGCGCTGCGCGGTGAGCGTGCTCGCCTGCGCGTTGGTGGCAGGCGGCGCCTCGGCACCGACCAGCCCGGCCAGGTAGGACAGATAGCCGGGGACGAGCGGCACGACACACGGTGAAGCGAACGACACCAGGCCCGCGAGCAGGCAGGCTCCCAGCGCCAGCAGAAGCGGACCCGATGCCGCCGTCTGCTGGAAGGAATCCCCGACTGCGGCGAGCGGAATCACTCGTCGGTGTCCGTATCCATGTCATGCTGCTCGTCGCGCGGCAACGACAGGGTTCGCTCGGTCTCGGCCGGATCAGCGGGGCCGAAATCGAACAGACCGGCGCCGGCGACACTGCGCGGCACGGTCGCGATGCCGGCCCAACGGTCGTCGACCGTCCAGCCCGCACCCATTCGGCGGGCGCCCTGACGGGGACGACACGCGGTCAGATTTCCTGGACGACGACGGCTGCTCACTGCTTCTCCTCGGCGGCGATGCGCTCGACCACGGGCTGAAGGTCTTCGGCCAATAGCGAGCGAAGGAAGACCGCGGCGACCCGGTGCTGACGATCCAGGATCAACGTGGTCGGAATAACACTGGTGGGAAAGTTTCCGCCGAGAGCGAGCAAGGTCCGCATCGACGGGTCGTAGATGGACGGGTATTCGATCTTGTTGTCCACTACGAAGTCCTGGGCTTTGTCGCGCTGATGGTCACGGACGTTGATCCCCAGGAACGCGACGCCTTGATCTCTGGTCGCCGCGAAGACTTTTTCGAGAGCGGGCGACTCGGCGCGGCACGGGCCACACCACTGTCCCCACAGGTTCACGACCACGATCTGGTTCGGGAAATCGTCGACCGAAACGGTCTTTCCCTCGTTCATCAGATCGGGCCCCGAGAGCGTGCCGATCGTCCCGCGCGTGGCGGGCGGATCGTAGTAGATATCCGTTTTACCACCGGGTGAGACGAATTCGAAGGTCCCACCGCCGGTGGCGACCGCATCGGTACCCGTCGAACAGCCCGCCGCGGCGATGATCACCAGCAGGGCGGACAGAACGGCGGTCAGCGCCCGCGGCCGACGGCCACGGGCGGTTCCCGACGAGGTGCAGCGTGTCATGCGCCGTGGACCGACGGATCCGACGCCCCGGCGGGCTCGGAATAGACGATGTCGACGAGCGTGTCGCCGTGGTAGACCAGCGAGGTCAGCGATGCCAGCGAGCACTGCCGGTTGCGCGGGTCGTGCCACAACCGCTGACCCTGCAGGAATCGGCGCAGCGTCCACACGGGCAGCTGATGCGAGACCAGCACCACCTCGTGACCGGCGGCCTCGACGCGGGCCTTGTTCACCGCGGCGAGCATGCGATGAGCGATCTGCAGATACGGCTCGCCCCAGGACGGGGTGAACGGGTCGCGCAGCTTCCACCAGTGCCGCGGCTTGCGCAGCGCACCGTCACCGACGGAGACGCGCAGGCCCTCGAAGGTGTTGCCCGCTTCGATCAGGTTCTCGTCGGTGCGCACGATCAGGTCGTGGGCGGCCGCGATCGGCGCCGCGGTCTCCTGGGCGCGCTGCAACGGGGAGGCGATCACCATCGCGATGTCGTGATCGGCCAGCGAGCGCGCGACCGCACCGGCCTGCGAGCGACCGGCCACCGAGAGGCTGAAGCCGGGCAGGCGACCGTAGAGGATGCCGTTCGGGTTGTGCACTTCGCCGTGGCGCAGCACGTGCACGATGGTTTCGACGCTCGACGGGTCGTCGTCGAGGGCGGGGGGTGCGGCGGCGGGGGCAGGATGGGGCGCCTCGTCGCTATCCGCCGGGACTGGGGCGAATTCTGCGTCGGGCTGGTCGGAGCTCACGCTGGGGATCCTTCGGGGGTTGCGGCCGCGGCCGCGAGGGCGGCGGCGGGCAGAGCGGCGGCGATACGGTCGAACGCGTCCTCGTCGAGTGCCGCGGAGACGAACCATGCCTCGAACGCGCTCGGCGGCGCGTACACGCCCGCGTCGAGCAGGGCGTGGAAGAAGGCAGGGTAACGCCAGGTCTGGCTCGCTTTGGCGGCGGCGTAATCGGTCACCGGACGCTCGGCGAAGAACACGCTCACCATATTGCCTGCGAACTGGACTTGATGCTCGACACCGGCCTCTGTCAGGGCTTTCGCGAACAACGCGCCGAGACGATCGGCATTGCGGTCCAGCGCCGCGTACACCTCGTCGTCGGCCGCACGCAGGGTCGCCAGGCCCGCGGCGACGGCGACGGGGTTACCGGACAGCGTGCCCGCCTGATACACCGGGCCGAGCGGGGCGAGGTTGTTCATGATCTCGGCGCGACCGCCGAACGCGGCGGCGGGCAGGCCACCGCTCATCACCTTGCCGAAGGTGTAGAGGTCACCGGCGACGCCTTCGCGGCCGTACCAACCCGACGCGCTGACCCGGAATCCGGTCATCACCTCGTCCATGATCAGCAGCGCGCCGTTGTCGTGGGCGAGGGTGCGCAGACCTTCGTTGAAGCCGGGCAGCGGCGCGACCGCGCCCATGTTGCCCGCGGCCGCCTCGGTGATGACGCAGGCGATCAGGCCGGGGTGCGCGTCGAAGGCAGCGGCGACGGCGGCGAGGTCGTTGTAGGGCAACACGATGGTGTCGGCGGCCTGCGCGCCGGTGACGCCGGGTGAGGTCGGCAGACCGAGGGTTGCGACACCGGAGCCCGCGTCGGCCAGCAACGCGTCGACGTGACCGTGGTAGCAGCCGGAGAATTTGATGATCTTGGATCGGCCGGTGAAACCGCGGGCCAAGCGGACCGCGCTCATCGTGGCCTCGGTACCGGAGTTCACCAGGCGGACCCGCTCGACGGGGTCGACGCGGGCGGCGATGGCCTCGGCCAGCTCGATCTCGGCCTCGGTCGGCGCACCGAACGACAGTCCGCTCGTCGCGGCCTTCTGCACGGCCTCGACGACGGCGGGGTGGGCGTGACCGAGGATCATCGGCCCCCATGAGCACACCAGATCGACGTAGTCGTTGCCGTCGGCATCGGTGAGCGTGTAGCCGCTCGCGGAGGTGATGAACCGTGGCGTACCGCCGACCGAGTTGAACGCACGAACCGGGGAATTGACGCCACCCGGGATCACGGCGGCCGCCCGCTCGAAGAGCTGGGCCGAAACCGGTACCTGCGTAAGACTCACGGATTCCAGTGTCTCAGTTCGCCTCGGCACGCCGGACGACAGGGTGGAGCACAGTGACCCAGACCGCAGCGACCCACCGACGACACGCCCGACACGCCGCCCCGATCCGGGAAAGAATTCGATCTAGGCCCATTGGCCTGCGACTACGCTCCGGGCGGCTCAGCACCTGAGCCATAGGGAAATCAGGTATCAGCGAGAGGGTATTTCATGCGTTTCGGCGTCACCAGCACTGCCCTTGGCACAGGATTCGTCGCGGCGGGAGTGCTACTCGGCGCGGGTTCGGCCACCGCGTTCGCACCACAGGCCCAGCCCGATCGGATCGGTGCCCAACTCAGCCACGAGGAGACCGCGGCCCTCGGGGCGGGGCCGATTCCGGCGATCACCGCGATGCTCGTACCCGCCAATCGGATCGGCGCGGGTCTGCATCCCGACAGCGATCTGTACCGCGACGCCGACGGCGGCATCCACGCCACCCTGCGTCAGGTGGTGACGGAAGCGGCGGCCCATCCCGACGGCACCGTCTCCGTCTTCCTGAACGCGCCCGGCACGCGCGGCGGCCGCATCGTCGACGTCTACCAGCAGTGGACCAGCTGATCAGGTGTACATGCAGGGCACTTCGGCCGAGATCGTGTGCAGCTGGCACATGATGCCGTTGTAGATGCCGCTCGAGCCGGTCTCCGGGGCGAAACCGTCGGCGGCCGGCTCGGCGATCATCGGGGTGAGCGGCAGGCCGGGGGCGGCCTGGGCGGGCGCCGCGGCCAGGGCGATCGTCGCCACCGCGGCGGCGACGGCACAGATTCCTGCGGTCAGTCTGGTCATCGATTCCTCCTCGAGGGAGCCCGCGGTGCGAGCTCGCGTCCCGAACCCCCACGCACACATCGGAATTCGGCTTCCTCTAGATCATCGGTTCGAGATCGCGCGGTGCTACAGATCCGCGGTAGATCCTGGTGATGACATCGATGACCAGCACCCCGCTCACGATCACCAGCGCACAGGCGAGCACCAGCAACGGCGGCACGTAGCGCACCGCCTCGAACCCGGGGTGCTCATCGGTGCCAGCGAATTCGGTCGTGCGCCGTGCGGCGCACCAGCTGACGATCGCGCAGGCAAGGAAGAGCACGGCGAAGCCGAGTTCGAACAGCGCGATCCAGCGTCTCATTCCTGCGATCCTGCCAGGGGCGAGATCGAATCAGCCGACCAGGCTCGGTAGCAGAATCAGCGCGATGACGGCGAGGGTGAGTACAACCATCAGCCCGATCACCAACAGGTCGCGTCGCAGGCTGTGTGGTTGCTCGATCACCACGCGCATCATTGCCTCCGCTCCCCCGGCGCTCAACCGGTGTGACAATCCTCACCATACACTGTGTGGTGTCACTTCCGGCGGGACTGGAAGTACTTCGTCGACTCGGGCCGGTAGCTGAGGAACGCGGCCCCCGCGGCGAGCACGCCCTGCACGATCGCCGAGCCGCCCGCCACGATCGTCGCTGGATTGGCGACCGCGGAGAAGCTGAACATGGTGGCGACGGCGCCGAGTCCGAGCCAGATCGCGACAACAGTGAGCACCGTGCGCGCCCAGCTCTTGCCACGGCCGAGCTGATGCGCGATCGCCACGGTGACACCGGCCAGCAGCACCCCGACCAGCGCGGTCAGCGCGAAAGCCACCAGCACCATCACGTCGACGGTCGACGCCGGGAAGTTCGGATCCGACTTGTGCATCTCGTCGAGGAACTGCTTGCTGAGCTTGTCGCGCTCCCCGGTCATGGTGATGACACTGGCGAAGGTGTAGACGACACCGAGGCCGGCGATTCCCCACCACAGCTGACGAGCGGTGCCGACGTCCTCCGGCACGGGAAGGGTTTCGGGTTTGTTCGGCGGAACGATCACGACAGCCAGTGTGCTGCCTCGGTCGCCCAGTAGGTGAGCACGATGTCCGCGCCTGCCCGCCGGATGCCGATCAGCGACTCCAGGATCGAAGCCCGGCGATCGATCCAGCCACGCTCGGCGGCGGCGGTGATCATCGCGTACTCGCCGGAGATCTGATAGGCCGCGACGGGGACGGTGGAACGGTCGGCGACGTCGCGCAGGATGTCGAGGTAGGACATCGCGGGCTTCACCATCACGATGTCGGCGCCCTCGGCGAGGTCGAGGTCGAGCTCGCGCAGCGACTCGCGGCGGTTGGCCGGATCCTGCTGATAGGTGCGGCGATCGCCTTCCAGCGACGAGCCGACGGCCTCACGGAAGGGGCCGTAGAAGGCCGAGGCGTACTTGGCCGCGTAGGCGAGGATGGCGGTGTCGGTGCGCCCGACCGCATCGAGCCCACGCCGGATCGCGCCGACCTGTCCGTCCATCATGCCGCTGGTTCCGAGCAGATCGGCACCGGCTTCGGCCTGCGACAGCGCCATCTCCACGTAGCGGTGCAAGGTGGCGTCGTTGTCGACCGCGCCATCGGTGCCGATGACCCCGCAGTGGCCGTGGTCGGTGAATTCGTCGAGGCAGGTGTCGGCCATGATGACCGTCGCGTCCCCGACTTCTTCGGCCAGCGCGCGCAGACCGCGGTTCAGGATCCCGTTCGGATCACTGGCCTGGCTGCCGGTGGCGTCCTTGTCCTCGGACAGCGGCACACCGAACAGCATCAGTCCGCCCACCCCGGCGGCCACCGATTCCGCGGCGGCCTTGCGCAGCGAGTCCAGCGTGTGCTGATACACCCCCGGCATCGAGCTGATCTCCCGCGGCTCGTCGAGTCCGTCGGCCACGAACATCGGCAGTACCAACTGACGCGGCTGCAGCGTGGTCTCGGCGACGAGTCGACGCAATGCGGGTGTCCTGCGCAACCGCCGCGGGCGGTCGAAAGCGGTCATAGCCCGCAGAATACGCCTGTCCCCCGATGGTCGCCGCAGCGCCTACAACGGGTCGCGACGGCGGGCGGTTTCGCCCAGAATCTGCTCGAAAGTTGCGAAGACCGGGGACGGGCCGGCCGAACTCCACGTTTCGTTGGTGAGCAGGATCGCCGTCACCGCGCCGTCATTGGACCAGGTCGAGCCGAGACCGCCTGCCCAGCCGTAGGCACCTGCGCGTGGGCCGTCGGGTTGGTCGCGTACCTGGACGCCGACGCCGTAACCCCACCCCGCGCTGTCGCCGGGGCCGGGTCCGCCGCGGGCCAGTTGCTCGGCGGTGAGGTGGTTGGTGGTCATGGCCGCGACGGCTCGCTCGGACAGCACTCGGATGCCGTCGAGTTCGCCGCCGTCGCGCAGCATCCGCGCGAAGCGGTAGTAGTCGGCGAGAGTGGAGACCAGGCCGTCACCGCCCCCTTCGAAGTCGGGTGGAGTGCTCCATTGACCGTCGACGGGGTCGAAGACGGTGCGGGTGCCGTCTGTTTCCGAGTAATGCGGGCCGAATCGGGCCAGCTTGTCAGGCGGGACGGAGAAACCGGTGTCGGTCATGCCGAGTGGGCGCAGGACACGCTCCGCCAGGAATTCCGAGAGCGGTTTGCTCGCTGCCCTGGCGACCAGGAATCCGAGGATCGACGCGCCGACGTGGTAGAGCCAGCGTTCGCCGGGCTGATACTGCAGGGGCAGGGTGCCGAGCCGGCGCAGCCAGATGTCCGGAGGCAACATCCGCGCGGGCGTCGGCGGGCCCCAGCCGAGGTCGAGGGCACTCCAGGCGGCGTCGAACGGCTTGGGTGCGAAGTCGGCGAAATCCATGCCCCAGCCGAGGCGGAAGGTGAGCAGGTCGCCGACGGCGATCGGGCGGTTCACCGCGACCGTGTCGGCGACTTCGGCGGTGGGGTGCGCGAGCACACGTAAGCCGGCGAGTTCCGGGAGGAGCCGGTCGACCGGTTCGGCCGGATCGAGTACGCCGTCGTCGATCAGAATCGAGGCCGCCGCCGCGGTGAGCGGTTTGGTCATCGAGGAGATCCGGAAGATGGTGTCGGTGCGCGTCGGGGTGGTGCGGGTGTCGTCGAGGTGGCCGATGGCGCCGGTGATGACATCGTCTCCGGTTGCCACGAGCCATGCCAGGCCGAGCAGTTCGTCCGCCGCGACGTGCGCGCCGAGCCGCTTGTCGATCTCGTTCACGGTCATCGCCTCTCCCCGGGTTGCCTTGCGCTACTAGACCACAGCGGTCCGACAGCTACCCGCGAATCACCACGCGCGGCGCTTCGCCGAGGTCGGCGACCGGTCGCGGCGAACCTGTGGATAACATCGAAACCCACTGGAGCTCAATGGCTTCCGCGAGAGATCGACGAAACCTGTCGGTGCCCCTCGGTATAATCGAAAGCGTGTTCGAGGGTTCCGACGATCGGGGGCGGGACCCAAACGCAACGGGAGGACGCCGAATGAATGCCATTGCCGCTCAGACCACTTTCATCACCGCGCCGTACGTGCCGCTCGAGAAGAAGCGACTGCCCGCGGGCCGTCCGCGCCGCTGGTACGTGGCGCACAACCGTCGGCTCAAGGCCATGCGGTTGACGATCGCGCTGCTGGATTCCGGTGTGTACCTACCCAATCAGGCCACCAACGACACGATCCGGCGCACCGCCGAGAAGATCGACATCCGCCCGCCGTCCGATGCCACCTGCCGGCTCGTGCGCACACTGCTGCGCTACAGCCGATGACCTCGATACGCCGAAAGCCCGCCGTTGCGGGCGGGCTTTCGGGGTATCTGCTGAGATCAGCGGCTGCTGCTGCGGCGGCTCTTCTTACGCGGCGGCGGCAGCAAGCCCTCGGCGCGCAGGCGCGACGCGTGCTCGGCCAGTGCCTCCACCAGTGGGCCCACCTGAGCCGTCTCGGGCTGCACGTCCACACGCAGACCGAACTCGATCGCGGTCTCCGCGGTCTTCGGGCCGATGCAGGCCACGATGGTGCGAGCGTGCGGCTTGCCCGCGATGCCGACCAGGTTGCGCACCGTGGAGGACGAGGTGAACAGGACCGCGTCGAAACCGCCGGTCTTGATCATCTCGCGGGTCTCCGCGGGCGGCGGCGAGGCGCGCACCGTGCGGTAGGCGGTGACGTCGTCGATCTCCCAGCCGCGCTCACGCAGGCCCTCGGCCAGGGTCTCGGTGGCGATGTCGGCGCGGGGCAACAGCACCCGGTTCACCGGATCGAACACGTCGTCGTAGGGCGGGAAGTCGGCGAGCAGGCCCTCGGAGGACTGTTCGCCGCTGGGCACCAGTTCGGGGTTGATACCGAAGGAGCGCACCCGCTCCGCGGTGGCCTCGCCGACGCAGGCGATCTTCACACCGGAGAACGCGCGAGCGTCCAGTCCGAACTCGGCGAACTTCTCCCACACCGCGCGCACCGCGTTGGTGGAGGTGAACACCACCCACTGGTAGCGCCCGTCGACCAGACCCTTCACGGCCCGTTCCATCTGGGCGGGGCTGCGCGGCGGCTCCACCGCGATGGTCGGCACCTCGATCGGGATCGCGCCGTGGGTGACGAGCCGCTCGCTCATCTCCCCCGCCTGATCCTTGGTGCGCGGGACGAGCACGGTCCAGCCGTAGAGGGCACGCGACTCCCACCACGACATCTTGGCGCGCTTGTCGACTTCCTTGCCGACCGTCACGACCAGCGGGCCGACGAGCTCGGACGCGGCGTTGTTCAGCGAGGCCAGCGTGGCCTCGATGGTGCGCTGCTGACGAGTGGTGCCACGCACGGTGACCGCGACCGGCGTCTGCGGCGCCATACCGTGTTCCACCAGCGCGCTGGCGGTCTCGGCCAGGTGACCGGAGGTGGCGTGCAGCACCAGCGGGCCGGGGGCGGCGGCCAGCGCCGACCAGTCGACCTCGCCGCGCACATCGGCCTCGGTGTGCCCGGAGCCCAGCGCGATGCCCGCGTAGCTGGGCACGGCCGAGCCGTTGGGCAGGCCCGGCAGCACCTCGAACACCATGTGCGAGCGGGTGACGGCGTTGACCTCGTTGATCACCGAATCGGTGGTCAACGGGTCGCCGGTGACGATGCGGACCACGTCGTGACCGTTGCGCGCCTCGGCGATCAGCGTCTTGGCCACCTCGGCGGGTTCGCCGAGGGCGGGCCGCACGTCGACCGGGCTCTCGCCGTCCTCCCCCACCTCGACCGCGCTACCGATCAGGGCGAGCACGCCCTTGTCGACATCGGGGTCGGTGAAGGCCAGCATCGCCCGCTCGAGCACCTCACGGGCACGCACGGTCAGCAGGGCCGGGTCGCCGGGGCCGGATCCGACGAAGAGGATCCGCCCTGGTTGCTTCTTGGTAGCTCGGCTGCTGCTCATCGGTTGTTCTCCATCGGGCTGGAATTAGTGAAGTCGGTGGGCGCCGGTTCGTCTGTGACGCTCAGCAATGCGCGAGCACCCAGGTCCAGCAGTTCGCGCGCCAGCGTGCGACCGAGTTCGGCCGCGTCTTTCGGCGCGCCGACGATCGAGGCGCGAAGGACATCGGAGCCGTCGATCGCGGCGGCACAGGCGCGCAGCGAGAGTTCGTCGAAGATCCGGCCGTCCTCGTCGATCGACTCGACGATCTCGGCGAGCGCTCCGATCGGCGCGGTGCAGCCTGCCTCGAGCTCACCGAGCAGCGAACGCTCGGCGAGCACCGCGGCTCTGGTCGCGGCATCGTCCAGACCGGCGAGTATCTCGATCAATTGCGGGTCGTCACTGCGGCATTCGACCGCGAGCGCGCCCTGCGAGGGGGCGGGCAGCATCTGCACCGGTTCGAGCGATTCGGTGATCTCGTCGGTGCGCCCGATCCGGCACAGGCCGGCGCGGGCGATGACGATCGCGTCGAGTTCGCCCTCGCTCACCTTGCGCAGGCGGGAGTCGATATTGCCGCGCAGCGGAAGGATGTCGAGGCCGAGGCCGAGTGCGCGCAGCTGCGCGGCGCGGCGCGGCGCCGAGGTCCCGACGCGAGCACCGGCGGGCAGTTCGCCGAGCACCATGCCGTCACGAGCCACCAGCGCGTCGCGCGGGTCCTCGCGGGGCGGGATCGCGGCGATGGTGAAGCGCGGGTCCTGCGCGGTGGGGAGGTCCTTATAGGAATGCACCGCGATGTCGATGCCGCCCGCGGCGAGCTCGTCGCGCAGCGCGGAGGTGAACACCCCGACACCGATCTTCTGCACCGGATCCGAGGACAGATCGCCCGGCGTCTTGATGACCACCAGTTCGGCGGGCTGCCCCACCGCGATCAGCGCATCACGGATGGTGCCCGCCTGTGTCAGCGCGAGCAGGCTGCCGCGCGTGCCGATCCGCCACGGCGCACTGCTGCTGCCTGCGGTCACGGTGTCCTCTTCCTGCACTGTCGTGGTCATGCGGTTTCCTCCTGCGCATGCCCGAGCGGCGCTGCGTGGTTTCGCATGCTGCCTGTGTCGGGTCTTGACTCGGTCAAGCGTGACGGCCCATCGCCGAGGTGGCCTGCGGTGAAGTCGTCGGCCAGCGCGGACTCCGCCGCGGCGACCTCCATCGGGGCGGCAACCGCTTGTACCGCACCAGGTTTCAGTTCGAACAGCTCACGCAACGCTTCGGCGTAGCTGTCGCCGCCCGGCGTCGATGCCAGCTGCTTCACCCGCACGGTCGGCGCGTGCAGCAACTTGTCGACGACGCGGCGCACCGTGCGGGCCACCTCGTCGCGGGCCGGGTCGGCCAGGTCGGGCAGCCGCGAATCGAGGCGGAGCAGTTCGGCCTCCACCACATCGGCGGCACGCTGACGCAGCGCGGCCACCGTAGGAGTGACCTCCGCCATGCGTTGCCCGGCAAGGTATTTGGCGAGTTCGTCGGCGACGATGACGCGCGCGGCGGCGGTGTCGTCGGCCGCGGCTCCCGCGGCCGGATCGCGCTGCAGCGATTCGATGTCGATGACGGCGACGCCGGGCAGGCCTGCCACGGCGTGCTCCACATCGCGGGGCAGGCCCAGATCGCAGAAGACCAGTGGACGCTCGGCGGCGTCGGTGCGCGCCCGGCCCGCGAGCGCGCGATGGGTATCGGCCAGAGTCACCACGGACCCGACCGCGCCCGTACAGGTGATCACCACATCGGTACCCGCCATGGCCTCGGTGAGCCGCGACATCTCGACCGCCTCGGCGTCGACACCGTGCATGGTGCGCCCGGTCTCGGCGAGACGCTGTGCGCGTTCAAGGGTCCGGTTGACGACGATGATGCGCCCGATCCCGGCCCGCGACAGATGCGCGACGGCCAGCCCGCCCATCGCGCCCGCACCGACCACCACGGCGGTCCGTCCGGCGAGATCGCCCACGACACCGCGCGCCCGATCCAGCGCCACCGACACCACCGAGGCACCGGCCCGGTCGATCCCGGTCTCCGAGTGCACCCGCTTGCCGACCCGCAACCCGTGCTGAGCCAGCTCGTGCAGGGTGCGCCCGACCGCCTGCTGACCGTCGGCGCTGGCGTAGGCGCTGCGAATCTGGCTGAGCACCTGCTGCTCGCCGACGACCATCGAGTCCAAGCCGCTGGCGACCGCGAACAGATGCTCGGCCGCGGCCTCGCTGTAGCGCACGTAGGCGTGCTTGGTGAGGTCGCCCAGCGGCAGTCCGGAATGCTTGGTGAGCAGCTCGCTCACCTCGCCGAGTCCGCCGTGGAAGGCGTCGACGACCGCGTAGACCTCGACCCGGTTACAGGTGGAGACGATCATCGCCTCCGACACGTGGCTCGAGGCGAGCAGCCGATCCACCAGCTTCGGCCGATCGGCCTCACTGATGGCCACCTTCTCCAGCACCGACACCGGGGCGCTGCGGTGCGAAATCCCTACCAGCAGAACACTCATGACCACACCTCGCCGGCGCTGTGCCCTGTCATGCGTGTCCGCACGCCGTGTCGCTGTTCAGCTCGCTGGCGCTCGCTCATGGCGTGATCACCGATCCCTTGGTGCTTGGCTCCGTTGCCGAGTGGGGTGTGGCCGAGTGCGGCGCGGTACGCCGTGTCGGCCTGCCGCGGGCCGGTTCGACCGGTGCGGCATGGGTGAGGTGGTTCGGCGGCGGTACCCGGCGCGCGACGCGGCCGGAGCCGACCTCGGCGATCTCGGGCAGCGCGGGCGCGTCGTTGCGCGCGGCATCGAAGGACAGCATCTGCAGTTCCATCGCCAGGTCGACGCGGCGGACCTGGACATGGGCGGGCGCGCGCAGTTCCAGCGGCGCGAAACTCAGGATCGACGGCAGTCCGGCGTCGACGAGCCGGTCACACACGTCCTGGGCGGCTTCGTCGGGCACGGCCACCACCGCGATCGTCGGCGTCAGCGCCGGAATCTGCGCGGTCAGTTGCTCGACATCGCGCACGACGAGACCGGCGTACGACTGGCCGATCACCGACGGGTCGTTGTCGAAGATCCCGACCACGGTGAAGCCTCGTACCCCGAATCCGCCGTAACCGACCAGCGCGCGACCCAGATTGCCCGCGCCGATCAGCACTACCCGATGTCCCTGCGACAGTCCGAGCACATCTTCGATCCTCGTGCGCAACTTGGCTACGTCATAGCCGACACCCCGCACACCGTTGGGTCCGAGGAAGGAAAGATCCTTGCGCAGCTTCGCCGAATTGACACCCGCCGCGACAGCGAGTTCCTCACTCGATACGATGACTACACCCTCGTCGGCCAACCCGGCGAGAACCCGGAGATAGGTAGCAAGACGAGTCACCGTGGCCTGCGGAATGTCCCGCACAAGAGCCTTGCCGGAGACGCCACTCGGCGTCTCGTGCTGCTCTGTCACGTCGTCGGCTCCTCGTTCCGGGCCTGATCGCGGTCCGGTTCCTCTGTTTCGTTCACCGGTGTGGGTCGCTGCAATTACGAGAGCGCGACCGGTGCCATAGGGGCGGTACAAACCCGGCCACCGCCGCCGCGTGGAGCGGCGGTGCGGATTGCGTGTCACCACCGTAACCGCTTGTGCAGGCGTTCACAAAGTCGGTGAATTCGGCCTCATTTTCCGTCGCGACCAGCGATCCGGCTCAGGTCCGCCCGCAAACGGGGCTCATCGACGTCGAAATAGCTGTGTTCACGGCCGTTCAACAGGACCACCGGCAGGCGATCACCGTATTCGGCACGCAGTTCCGGCTCCCTGACCGCGGCTTCGTCGACGTCTACAGTGGCGACCGGGAGACCGAAATCACCACAGATCATCCGCAATTGCTCCAGTGCCGCGCTGCACATGCCGCAACCAGCGCGGGTCAACAGGGTCACCGTCGGTGTGGGATTAGTCATGAGTCCTATTTAATCCCCGAGCCCGCAGCGGGTTGTCGGTGCAGCCGGTTACTGTGGACATGGTTCGCGCGACTAGCGGAGGGTACTGGTGCCGGAACGTTCGAAGGTGACTAGGGCCGGATTCGTCGCAGGGCGATTCGGGGAGTTCCCTGCACGGTGGCAGCCCAGCCGCCTCGGTCAGGAACTGCAGGAACAGTTCGCACGGCTGCCACGCAGCCCGTTCGGACCGAGCGAAGAAGAGTTACGCGCCAACCTGGCCGGTGAGGCCAGCGCCGACGCCGCGCTCGAGCTGCACGATGCCGAGCTCGCCGAGCAGGGTGCCGACGCGGGCCCCGAGGTTCCGCGCGACCTCACCGCCGCGGCGTTCTTCGACGTCGACAACACCCTCGTGCAGGGTGCCTCGATCGTCCACTTCGCCCGCGGGTTGGCCGCGCGCAAGTACTTCAAGACCTCCGATCTGGTCGACGTCGCCTGGAAGCAGGTGAAGTTCCGGGTCACCGGCAAGGAGAACTCCTCCGACATGGTCTCGGGCCGGGAGAAGGCGCTCAGCTTCATCGCGGGCCGCCCCACGGCCGAACTCGCGGCACTCGGCGAGGAGATCTACGACGAGATCATCGCCGACAAGATCTGGCCCGGCACCCGCGCACTCGCCCAGATGCACCTCGACGCCGGCCAGCAGGTCTGGCTGGTGACCGCCACCCCCGTCGAGCTGGCCAATGTGATCGCCAAACGCCTCGGTCTGACCGGCGCCCTCGGCACGGTCGCCGAGAGTGTCGACGGCAAGTTCACCGGCCGCCTGGTCGGCGACATCCTGCACGGGCTCGGCAAGGCGCACGCGGTGCGTACCCTCGCCATCCGCGAAGGGCTCAACCTCAAGCGCTGCACCGCCTACTCCGACAGCCACAACGACGTCCCCATGCTGTCGCTGGTCGGCACCGCTGTCGCCATCAACCCCGACTCCGACCTGCGCGAGGTCGCGAAGAACCGCGGCTGGGAAATCCGCGACTTCCGCACCGGCCGCAAAGCAGCCAAGATCGGCGTCCCCACCGCCCTGGCGCTGGGCGCCGCGGGTGGCGCGGTAGCAGCAGTAGTAGCCCGCCACCGCGAACACTGAGTCCCGGCCGCCTTCCACACCCCATAAACCCCAACCCCGCACCCGCGACCCCTAGGGAGCGGCGGCCACGAAGTGGCCGGTCGCGGCCGGGTCGCCGGTTAGCCGCCGGGGCGTAGGCGACGAAGGAGCAAGCCCCGGTGGCTAACCGGCGGCCCCTCAGGGCCGCGACTCGAGCGCGCCAGCGCTCCAA
>NZ_JBSFTG010000009.1:0-261397 GCF_053590715.1 Nocardia sp. NPDC003183 | reverse complement strand
TTGGCGCGCTGGCGCGCGCGTGTCCGCGGCCCTGAGGGGCCGCCGGTCAGGCACCGGGGCTTGCTCCTTCGTCGCCTACGCCCCGGCGCCTGACCGGCGGCCCGGCCGCGGACCGGCCACTTCGTGGCCGTCCCTCCCTAGGGGTCGGGAGTGCGGTGGCTGGGTTGGGTGGGTTGTTGAAGACGGGGACAGGCTGGGTGCGCGCGGTGTGGTTGTTGGAGAGGGGGACAGGCTGGGTGTGTGCGGTGTGGTTGTTGACGAGGGGGACTGGCTGGTATCCGCGCGGTGGTTTTGATGAGGGGACTGGCTTGGGTGCGCGCGGTGGTTGTTCGAGACGGGGACGGGGTTGGGTGGACCGTGTGGTTGGGAGTGCGGTCGGGGGAAGGCTTGGTTGATCAGGTGGTGATGGCGGCGTGTCTGGTGAAGGCGGCTTCGGCGGCGGGGGTGGCGGCTTCGCGGTCGGTGGGGACCAGGCCGATGCGGGTGCGGCGGTCCAGGAGGTCGTCGACGGTGAGGGCGGCCTCGTGGGTGATGGCGAAGTCGAATTCGGCGGCGGTGACGTCGATTCCGGGGGCGACCGGTTCGGCGAGGGTGGGATCGGCCAGCCAGGCGGACACGATCTGGCTCGCCTCGCTGCCGTAGCGCTCGATGAGGACCGGTGGGGCATCGATCCGGTCGCGGGCGGCACCGGCGACCGCGCCGACCAGGGGGATCCGGGTGGTGCGGCAAGGGCCTGCCGTGAGGGCGGCCTGGGCGACCGCGGCGTCGACGGCGTCCTGGGCCATCTGGCGGTAGGTGGTGAGCTTGCCGCCGACGACGGTGATCAGGCCGTCGGGAGCGGTGAGGACCGCGTGTTCGCGGGAGATGTCGGCGGTGCTGTCGTCGGCGGTCTTCAGCAGCGGGCGCAGGCCGGCGAACCGGCCGCGGATATCGGCGCGGGTCAACGGTTCGCGCAGCGCGGTGTTGATGGTGTCGAGCAGGAAGTCGACCTCGGCCTCGGTGGGCTGTGGCTCGTCGGGGATCGGGCCCGGCGCGTCCTCGTCGGTGAGACCGAGGTAGACGCGGCCGTGCGCGGCGGGCAGCGCGAAGACGAACCGGCTGATGCTGCCGGGTACCGGCACCGTCAACGCGGCGCTGAGGCCACCGAACGCCGCGGCGTCGAAGACGAGGTGGGTGCCGCGGCTGGGCCGCAGTTCGATGCTGTGGTCGACCTCGCCCGCCCAGACTCCGGTCGCGTTCACGACCGCGCGCGCCCGAACCGTCAAGGTCTCGCCGGTCAGGCTGTCGCGCAGCTGGACCGAATCACCCTTCGCGGCAACCGCCTCCATGCGCGTGAGCACCGTCGCGCCGTGCGCGGCCGCCGTGCGAGCCAGCGCGACGACCAAGCGGGCGTCGTCGACGAGTTGACCGTCCCAGGCCTGCAATCCACCGCGCAGCCCGTCGCGCCGCACGGTCGGTGCCAAGCGCAGGGCCTCGGCGGCGGCCACCCGGCGCGAGCGCGGCAACGTGTCGACCGAAGTGTGCGCGGCGATCCGGAGCGCGTCACCGGCGGCGAAGCCCGCGCGGATGAGTGAGCTCTGGCCCAGCTTGATGCCGGGCAGCAAGGGAACGAGCTGGGGGAGTGGGCGCACCAGATGTGGTGCGGTGGTGCGCAACAGGATGCCGCGTTCGACCGCGCTCTCGTGCGCGATCCCGACCCGTCCGCTCGCCAGATACCGCAGCCCACCGTGCACCAGCTTCGAACTCCAGCGGCTGGTGCCGAAGGCGAAGTCGTTGCGCTCCACCAGGATTGTGCGCAGTCCGCGCGCGGCGGCGTCGAGGGCGACGCCGGTTCCGGTCACACCGGCGCCGATCACCACCACGTCGACCTCGGGGTTCTCGCCCAGTGCGGTGAGGTCGGTGGTGCGGCGCGCCGCGTTCAGGGTGGCACCGGAAATGGGGAAGTCAGCAGGCATCAGGAGTCCTTCTCGGGTGGCGGGAGCAGATAACCCTCGATAGCCCTGGACAATTCGGCGTCGAACTCCGCACCGGCCAGCAGCGACTCCACCGTGCCCGCCGACTGCACCGCCGACTGGGTGATGAGCAGCAGCATGGTGGCCATGTGCTCGGCATCACCCGACCGGATCGACCCGTCTCGGTGCCCGAGCTCGATCACGGTCGCGAACAGCCCGATCAGCGTGCGCTGATTGCGGCCGAGGCGGCCGAACACATAGGTGAGCATCAGGTCGGTGTCGGTGCGGAAGATCTTGGCGAACACCGCGTTCGACCGAATCGCCGCCGAGCCCGTCACGATGCCGTGGACCAGCCGATCCCGGCCGAGGCCGGTGTCGGGCATGGTTTCGGCGACGATCGTGCGCAGTTCACGCACCAGCAGTTCGGCGATCAGCGATCCGGTGTCGGGCCAGCGGCGGTAAACCGTCGGCCTGCTCACCCCGGCCCGGCGTGCCACCTCGGTGAGCGTGGTTCGGCGAACCCCGAAGTCGACGACGCAGGCCCGCGTGGCATCGAGAATCGCCACGTCGGTGGGCGAAAGCTGGTCAGCGTGGGTCGCGAGATCGATCATCGTGCTTCACCGCCGGTGGGTTCGGTGGCGCCGGGACAGCTGCGCCGTGGTCGGGCTGGAACCGCCCAAGGGTATCGAGCGGACCAGCGGGGTTTCCGTCGCGAAGGGTCGGTAGTGACATCCGACAGCGGTACGGATGTCGACTCTGGGACATATCGTTGGTTACTGCTTGACACTATATGTCATTATGTAACGCATGGTCGAGACGCAACACGAACAAACCGGGTCCGCCACCGTGGCACCGAGCATGGTGTGGGACGCCTGGGGCGTAGCCGCCGGTCACCAGCCGCTGTCGGCGCAGATCCGTGGCCTGCTCGCGCAGGTGTTCGGGATCTCGGGTGAGCCGGTCGTGCGCCGCGACGAGAACGACGTGCCGCTGATCCCCACCACGCTCACGGCCGCCGATCGGGCAGGCCTGGCGGCGATCGTCGGTGACGAACATCTCACTACCGCCGATCTCGACCGGCTGCGGCACGCGGGCGGCAAGAGCACCCCCGACCTGCTGCGCCGACGCGCGAACACCCCGCAGGACGCCCCCGACGCCGTCGTCTTCCCCGCCGATCACCCGCAGGTCCTGGCGCTGCTGGAGTACTGCGCCGAACACGGCGTCGCCGTCGTACCGTTCGGTGGCGGAACCAGCGTGGTCGGTGGCGTCGATCCCGTGCGCGGGCAGTTCGGCACCGTGATCGCACTCGACCTGCGCAGGCTCGACACGCTCACCGCGGTAGATCCGGCCAGCGGCACCGCCACCCTCGGCGCCGGACTCACCGGCCCGCAGGCCGAGGAGTTGCTCGGTGCGCACGGACTCTCGCTCGGGCACTTTCCGCAGAGCTTCGAATTCGCCAGCATCGGCGGGTTCGCCGCGACCAGGTCGTCGGGTCAGGCGTCGGCGGGCTACGGCCGGTTCGACGACATGGTCGAGCGCCTGGTGATCGCCACCCCGCAGGGCACCCTCGACCTCGGCCGCGCGCCCGCGTCGGCAGCCGGACCCGACCTGCGCGAGTTGTTCGTCGGATCCGAAGGCGCGCTCGGCATCATCACCTCGGTCACCCTGCGGGTGCATCCCGTGCCGGAAACCGTGGGCTACCAAGCCTGGTCGTTCCCCGACTTCGCCACCGGCGCCGCGGCGCTGCGCAGCGTGGCGCAGGCCGGCGCCGCGCCGACGGTGATGCGGCTGTCCGACGAGGCCGAAACGGGTCTGAATCTGGCGCGCTCCGCCGACGTCGGCGGCAATCCGGTATCGGGCTGTCTCGCCATCACCACCTTCGAGGGCAGCCGGGCCCATGTCGCGGCCCGATCCGCCGAGGCGAGCGAGCTGCTCGCTGCCGCGGGCGGCACCGCACTCGGCGAGGCGCCTGCCCAGCAGTGGGAGCACGGCCGGTTCGCCGCGCCCTACATGCGTGACGCGCTGCTCGATGTCGGCGTGCTGTGCGAGACGCTCGAAACCGCCACCAGCTGGGCCAATCTGGCGAATCTCAAAGTGAAGGTCACCGGCGCGCTGATGGACGCGCTCGGTGCGCAGGGCACGCCCGCGCTGGTCATGTGCCACATCTCGCACACCTATCCGACCGGGGCGTCGCTGTATTTCACCGTCGTCGCCAAGCAACTCGATGATCCGATCGCGCAGTGGCGCATCGCCAAATCCGCCGCGAGCGACGCGATGGTCGCCGCGGGCGGCACCATCACCCACCACCACGCCGTGGGCGCCGACCACCGGCCGTGGATGGGCGCTGAAATCGGTGACCTGGGGGTTCGGGTGTTGCGTGCGGTGAAGCGCGAACTCGACCCCACCGGAGTGCTCAACCCTGGGAAGCTGGTGCCGTGAGCGAACATTCGATGCGGCGCGTTGTCGTCGTCACGAACCCGCGTTCCGGGTCGGGCCGGGGCGACGACGTCGCCGAGGCGGTGCTGGCCGAACTGCTGGCGCGCGGTGTCGAGGTGGTCGAGGTGCGAGCCCCGAGCGCGGACGAGTCGGTGACACAGGTCAGGACGCTCGTGGCCGGCGAGGACCGGCCGGATGCGGTGATCTGCGTCGGCGGTGACGGGCTGATGAACGTGCTGCTGGCCGCTGTCGCGCACAGCGGGGTGCCGCTCGGGCTGGTGCCCGCGGGCACCGGCAACGACCTGGCGCGCGAATTCGGGATACCGACTGGTGACCCCCTTGCTGCCGTCGAGATCGTGCTGGGCGGTCGAGCCCGGACCATCGATCTGGGGCGGATCGAATCGGCGGACGCCGCACCCACCTGGTTCGCGACCGTGGTCGGCACCGGCTTCGACGCGCGAGTCACGCTGCGCGCCAACAAGATGCGCTATCCCCGTGGCCCGCTGCGCTACACCGCTGCCGCGGTCGTCGAGCTGATGCGTGGCTACACACTGCCGTTCCGGATCGAGCTGTCCGGCCTCGCGCCCGGTGCGCTGGACAATCCGCCCGACTCCCACGTGGTGATCCTGACCGACGCGGTGATGGCGCCGATCGGCAACACCCGCACCTACGGCGGCGGCATGCTGGTGTGTCCGGAAGCACTCGCCGACGACGGGTACCTCGACATCACGGTGGTCGGCGCGGTGTCACGGCTGGAGATGGCGCGGCTGCTGCCCGCGTTGTCGGCGGGCAAACGGATCGACCATCCGGCGACCAAGCGTTATCGGGCGCGGCGGATCACGGTCGGTGCGGAGGGCGGATACGCCACGGCCGATGGTGAGCCCGCGGGGATGTTGCCGGTGACGGTGCAGGCGATGCCCGGGGCGCTGAGCGTGCTGGTGCCCTGATCAGGCCGGGTCGAAGGCGATCCGGGACACCGCGTGCAGTGTCGGGCGGTCGATGATCACCACCGAGGTCGAGGACAGCGGTTGCGGGTCCGGCGCGAGGGCGGTGCCGCGGGCTCCGAGGGAGTCCATCATCGTTTCCCAGCGGCGGCAGTGTCCCGTGAAGGCCAGGCTGTTGACGCTTCTGCCTCGGCTGATCTGACCCGATCTGGCCTGCTCGGCGGGCACATCGATGAGCACCATGTGCAGTTCGCGGCGGCCCTGCGCGGTCCAGCGGGCGATCAGGCGACGGCTCCAGCGGAAGGTGGCGCAGTCGTGGATGGCGACCGGTCCGTCGCTGTCGCGGACCGCGTCGCGGATCGCGCGGTAGTGCGCGAGGTGGACAAGCGGGCGCCACAGGGAATACGGCGCCCAGCCCAACCGGTGACGCAGGCGATTGCGGGTGTGATTCGAGTCGAGGACGAGGGCGCCGGACGCGGTCCGCACCGGTTGCTCGGCATCGGGTCCCGAGCCGAAGAAGCGGTGTAGTGCGGTGGACTTTCCCGCGCCGGGGACACCGGCGAAGACCAGAACGGTGGTGCTCGGGTAGCGCAGTTCTTGGACCTCGCTCGCGCGCAGGTCCAGCAGGGCGATCGGGGTGATGATCCTCGGTGCCGACGCGGGAACGGGAGACGAGGAATCGAGCGGGGGCGTCACCCTCTCCAGGGTCCGGTAAAACGGACAAAACGGCAATCGGGGGTTGCCCGGATATTTCGGCTGGAGGGTTGGGAGACAACGGTTTCCGCGTGTCGTCGTGGCGCGTCACAGACCGTGCTGACCAGCACCGGGTAGAAGCTGAGAATTCCATATGGATTCTGCTGAGTGGGGTCGATCGCCGGTAGTATCAGAGCTGTAGACGGAGTCTTCGGTGTCCCTCATCCACCGAAGATTCCGTCTTTTTTTGTGCTCGGGTAGGCGGGGAAAAAGCTGGTTGCCGCTCCCCTTAGGATTGGGACGTGACCAGCGCAGCCCCTGACAACTCGCGTAATCGTGCCGATGCCCTGCCCAAGAGCTGGAACCCCGGCGAGGTAGAGGCCGACCTGTACGAGGGCTGGGTCAACGCCGGGTACTTCGCCGCCGACGCCTCCTCGAGCAAGCCGCCGTACTCGATCGTGCTGCCGCCGCCCAACGTCACCGGCACCTTGCACATGGGCCACGCGCTCGACCACACGATCATGGACCTGCTCACCCGCCGCAAGCGGATGCAGGGCTACGAGGTGCTGTGGCTGCCGGGCATGGACCATGCGGGTATCGCCACGCAGACGGTGGTGGAGAAGCAGCTCGCCGTCGACGGGAAGTCCAAGGAGGACTTCGGACGTGAGCTGTTCATCGACAAGGTGTGGGACTGGAAGCGCGAGTCCGGCGGGCAGATCCAGGGCCAGATGCGTCGCCTCGGCGACGGCGTCGACTGGAGCCGCGACCGCTTCACCATGGACGACGGCCTCTCGCGCGCCGTGCAGACGATCTTCAAGCGGCTCTACGACTCGGGGCTGATCTACCGCGCCGAGCGCCTGGTGAACTGGTCGCCGGTGCTGCAGACCGGCATCTCCGACCTCGAGGTCGACCACAAGGAGGTCGACGGCGAGCTCGTGAGCATGCGGTTCGGCTCGCTGAACGACGACGAACCGCACGTGATCGTGGCCACCACCCGCGTGGAGACGATGCTCGGTGACACCGCCGTCGCGGTGCACCCGGACGACGAGCGGTACAAGGCGCTGATCGGCACCACGCTGTACCACCCGATCACCGGCCGTCAGATCCCGATCGTCGCCGACGACTACGTCGACCCCGAATTCGGTTCCGGCGCAGTGAAGATCACCCCGGCGCACGACCCCAACGACTTCGAACTCGGCCTGCGCCACGGGCTGCCGATGCCGACGATCATGGACAAGACCGGCCGGATCGCCGACAGCGGCACCGAATTCGACGGCATGGACCGCTTCGAGGCCCGCGTGAAGATCCGCGAGCGGCTCGAGGCCGAAGGTCGCATCGTCGGCCGCAAGTTCCCCTACAAGCACCAGGTCGGTCACTCGGAGCGCTCCGGCGAGCCGATCGAGCCGCGCCTGTCGATGCAGTGGTGGGTCAAGGTCGACACCCTGGCCAAGGCCGCGGGCGACGCCGTGCGTGAAGGCGACGTGAAGATCCACCCGGCCAGCCAGGAACCGCGCTGGTTCGACTGGGTCGACAACATGCACGACTGGTGCATCTCGCGTCAGCTGTGGTGGGGCCACCGCATCCCGATCTGGTATGGCCCCGAAGGCGAGATCGTGTGCCTCGGCCCCGGCGAGGAAGCGCCCGAGGGCTGGGTGCAGGACCCGGACGTGCTCGACACCTGGTTCTCCTCGGGTCTGTGGCCGTTCTCCACGATGGGGTGGCCCGACTCGACCCCCGAGCTGTCGAAGTTCTATCCGACCAGCGTCCTCGTCACCGGGTACGACATCCTGTTCTTCTGGGTTGCCCGGATGATGATGTTCGGCATGTACGTGAGCGACGATCCGGTGCTCACCGCCGGTAAGGGCGGCCGGAAGCAGGTTCCGTTCGAAGACGTGTTCCTGCACGGCCTCATCCGCGACCAGCACGGCAAGAAGATGTCGAAGTCGCGCGGCAACGGCATCGATCCGCTCGACTGGATCAACTCCTACGGCGCCGACGCGCTGCGCTTCACCCTGGCCCGCGGCGCCCAGCCCGGCGGCGATCTGTCCGTCGGCGACGCGCACGCACTGGCTTCGCGCAGCTTTGTCACCAAGCTGTTCAACGCCACCAAGTTCGCCCTGATGAACGGTGCGCGCACCGGTGAGCTGCCCCCGCGCGAGACCCTCACCGACGCCGACCGCTGGATCGTCGACCGGCTCGACGCGGTCCGCGCCGAGGTCGACACCGCCTTCGACGCCTACGAATTCGGCAAGGCCTGCGAGGCGCTCTACCACTTCGCGTGGGACGAGCTGTGCGACTGGTACCTGGAGCTGTCCAAGGTGCAGTTCGCCGAATCCGACGCGCGCGCCGAGAGCACCGCGGTCGTGCTCGGCAGTGTGCTCGACGCGGTGCTGCGTCTGCTGCACCCGGTGATCCCGTTCGTCACCGAGACCCTGTGGCAGGCGCTCACCGGCGGTGAATCGGTGGTGATCGCCGCGTGGCCGCAGGCCAGTGGCGTGGCGACCGACGAACTCGCCGCGCAGCGAGTGGCCGATACGCAGCGGTTGATCACCGAGATCCGCCGGTTCCGCGGCGATCAGGGCCTGGCCGACAAGCAGAAGGTGAAGGCCACGCTCGTCGGGATCGAGGAGGTCGGGCTCGGCGGGTTCGCCGACTCGGTGGCCAATCTGGCCCGGCTCACCGAACCGGGCGAGGACTTCGCCACCACCGCCGAGGTGGAGGTGCGGCTGTCCGGCGGCACCGTCACCGTGCAGCTCGACACCTCCGGCGCGATCGACCTCGATGCCGAGCGTCGCCGGCTGGAGAAGGATCTCGCGGCCGCGCAGAAGGACCTCGACACCACCACGGCCAAGCTCGGCAACGAGGCCTTCCTGGCCAAGGCGCCGCAGCCGGTCGTCGACAAGATCACCGGTCGACGCGATGTGGCCGCGGCCGAAGTCACGCGCATCGGCGCCCGTCTGGCGGAGCTGAGCGCCAAGTGAGCGATATGGGCCCCGGTGACCTCGACCCCGAAGACGCCGACTTCGGCGGCAGCGACTACAGCGCGGCCCAGCTCAGCACCGGGCCGTCGCCGGTCGACCTCGCCGAGATGGCGCTGGTCGAGGCCGAGCTCGACAAGCGCTGGCCCGAAACCAAGATCGAACCCTCGCTCACCAGGATCGCCACCCTGATGGATCTGCTGGGCAACCCGCAGAACAACTATCCGGCGATCCACGTCGCAGGCACCAACGGCAAGACCTCGGTGACCCGGATGATCGACGCCCTGCTCACCGCCCTGCATCGGCGCACCGGCCGGATCACCAGCCCGCACCTGCAGCTGGCGACCGAGCGGATCAGCATCGACAACGTGCCGATCTCCCCGGCCGGCTATGTGGCGACCTATCACGAGCTCGCGCCTTATATCGGCATGATCGACCAGCGTTCCGCCGAATCCGACGGCCCGGCGATGAGCAAGTTCGAGGTGCTCACCGGCATGGCCTACGCCGCGTTCGCCGAGGCGCCGGTCGATGTGGCCGTCGTGGAAACCGGGATGGGCGGCACCTGGGACGCCACCAATGTGATCCACGCGCAGGTCGCGGTGATCACCCCGATCGGCCTCGACCACACCGAGTACCTCGGTCCCGACCTCGAGTCGATCGCCAAGGAGAAGGCCGGGATCATCAAGCGCGCACCCGAGGCGCTGATCCCGACCGACACCGTCGCGGTGATCGCCGAGCAGGAACCCGAGGTGATGGACGTGCTGCTGCGCCGGGCCGTCGCCGAGGACGCCGCGGTGGCCCGCGAGGGCGCGGAGTTCCGGGTACTGGAACGGGGCGTCGCCGTCGGCGGGCAGCTGCTCACCCTGCAGGGGCTCGGCGGCGTCTACGACGAGATCTTCCTGCCGCTGCACGGCGAGCACCAGGCCCGCAACGCGGCCCTGGCCCTGGCCGCGGTGGAGGCGTTCTTCGGGGCGGGCGCGGATCGTCAGCTCGATATCGAGGCCGTGCGCGCCGGTTTCGCGACGGTGGCCAGCCCGGGGCGGATGGAACGGATGCGCAACGCGCCGACCATCTTCGTCGACGCCGCCCACAACCCGGCGGGTGCGCAGGCGCTGGCCGCCACGCTCACCGGCGAGTTCGACTTCCGCAAGCTGGTCGGGGTGGTCGCGGTGCTCGCCGACAAGGACGCGGCCGGGATCCTCGACGCGCTCGAACCGGTCTTCGACGAAATCGTCGTCACCAGCAACGGCTCGCCGCGGGCCATGGACGTGGACTCGCTGGCCGACCTGGCCGTGCAGCGGTTCGGCGATGAACGCGTGATCACCGCCGAGACCCTGCCCGACGCGCTGGAGTCGGCGATCGCGCTGGCCGAGCAGGCCGGCGACGAGGGCGACGTGATTTCCGGCGCCGGCGTGGTGGTCACCGGGTCGGTCGTCACCGCGGGCGCGGCGCGCGCCCTGTTCGGAAAGGCTCCGGCGTGAGTGAAGAACAAGTGCCTCCTCCCGCCAACGATCCGTGGAAGGGTCTGCGCGGCGTCATGGCGGGAACGTTGATCCTCGAGGCGATCGTGGTGTTGCTGGCTTTGCCGGTGGTCGCCGACGTGGGCGGCGGTGTCACGTGGTTCTCCGGAACCTATCTCGTGGTGCTCTCGGTGCTGATGATCCTGGGCGCGGGTGTACAGCGGAAGCCGTGGGCGATCCCGTTCAACCTGGGCCTGCAGGTGCTGCTGCTCGCGGGCGCCTTCATCCACCTGTCGATCGGCGTGATCGCGGTGGTGTTCATCGCGGTCTGGGCGTTCATCCTCGTCCTGCGCTCGGATGTCCAGCGCCGAATGGACGCGGGACTGCTCCCCAGCCAGCGAATGGGCACCAAGTCCTGACCGCTCGAGGGCCCGATCGGCGTCCTGACACGGCCGACGCTAGGGTTACCCCGTGACTGAGCAGACGTTGGTACTCATCAAGCCGGACGGTGTCTCCCGGGGCCTCACCGGCGAGATCCTCGCGCGCATCGAGCGCAAGGGCCTCACTTTCCAGGCCTTGGAGCTGAAGAACGTGTCCGCGGAACTCGCGGCCGAGCACTACGCCGAACATGCCGAGCGGCCCTTCTTCGGCTCGCTCATCGAATTCATCACCTCCGGCCCGGTCGTCGCGGCCGTGCTCGAAGGCCCGCGCGCGATCGCGGCGTTCCGTCAGCTCGCCGGTGGCACCGACCCGGTAGAGAAGGCCGTGCCCGGCACCATCCGCGGCGACTTCGGCCTGGAGACCCAGTTCAACCTGGTCCACGGATCCGACTCGCCCGAGTCCGCCAAGCGCGAGATCGCCCTCTGGTTCCCCGAATTCCCCGCCTGACCCGCAGCGGTCGGTAGCGCAGCAAAGGTAGAAGGACACCCGGTCAGGCGGTATCGAACTCCGCTCGGCCGGGGCGCCCTCGCTTGCCGGATCCGCCGGGTGATACCACCGCCGTGAGCGGGGCGGAGTTCGCGTGAGTTGCGCCGATGGCGATCCCCGCGCGAACCGTATGGGATACTGATTACGGATGTGTTCGACGCCGACCTGTCGCGCAGGTACGTGACGCGGTGTCGGACATGACCGGATGACACCGCGGTTGATGCCGATCATCGCTGCCACGGATGGCCCTGTTGCTGGGGTCGCCCGCGCAGGCACGCTGGATGAGCGCTCGAAAGCGCGGTGCCACGCCGTACAGCCAGGCGCCGTGTGACCGGTTGGCCCGCCAGATGATCGATCAAGGTGCGACCGGACACGCGGGGCGAGACCAGATGACCCTCGTACCATCGGGTACGAGGTGCACGGACGATGCCCCCGCGTCGGCCGCGTCACTCCCGTACCGGGGAAGGACGCGCCCGGGGGCCCGAGGAGACTTCGTGGCCGAAAAAGAGCCGCTGGACACAACACAACAGGATGCCGATCAATTGCCGGAGCGAATTCGAGTTCATGCACTGGCCAAGCGGTTGGGAGTGACCAGCAAACGCATCCTGGCCAAACTGGCCGAGTTGGGCGCCGAGGCGCGCAGCGTTCAATCCAATGTCGACCGTTCGGTCGCCGAAACGGTGCGCGACGCGATCGCCGCCGCTGACGCCGAACCCGGCGAACCTTCAGCACCCGCACCCGCACCCGCGACGCGCGCGAAGAAGAGCGCCGCGTCCGCCCCCGTCGCCGAGCAGCCGGCCGACCCGTCCGCGGCGCCCGCGTCGCTGTTCTCCGCGCCCCACGTCGCGCGCACCGACGAGGTGTTCGCCGCGATGCGCGAGGACGCGCACACGGATCTGTTCACCCACCGGGCGTCGGAATCCCCCGTGCGGGCCGAGCCGGTGACCTTCGAGGCGCCCGCCTCGGTGGATATGCCGTTGTTCCTCCCGCCGGACGCCACCGCCGCCGAGGAGACCCGCAAACGCCGTCGGGCCGAACGGGCTCCGAAGAAGATCGAAGAGCCCGCCGCGCCGCCGGTGGAGGAAACCGTCGCGCCCAAGGCCGAGGAGCTCGACGCCGAGGCCGAGGACGAGTCCGCCGATCAGTCCGGTGACAACGACGCCGACGGCCAGCCGCGCCGCCGCCGTCGTGGCCGTCGTGGCCGGGGTCGTGGTCGTGGCGAGCAGTCCGCCGACGGCGAGGACACCGACTCCGACGGCGATGACGACGACACCGACGAGGCCGAGCAGCCGGCCGAGCAGGTCACCGCCGAAGCCGAGCAGGCCGAGGACACCGAATCCGACACCGATGACGAAGACGGCTCCTCCGATGGCGCGAGCCGTCGTCGCCGTCGTCGCCGTCGTCGCAAGGTGGGTGGCGAGTCCGCCGACGCCGAGTCGGCGACCGAAGACGATCCGCCGAACACCGTGGTGCACGAGCGCGAGCCCCGCAACAAGAGCCGTGGTCGTTCCAGCGCGAGCAACCCCGACGAAGTGCAGGGCATCTCCGGCTCCACCCGGCTGGAAGCGAAGCGTCAGCGTCGCCGTGACGGCCGGGAAGCCGGGCGTCGTCGTCCGCCGATCCTGACCGAGTCGGAGTTCCTGGCTCGCCGCGAGGCGGTCGACCGGGTGATGGTCGTGCGCGAGAAGGCGTTCGACCCCGCCGAGCACGCGCCCGGTCACCAGACCACCACCCAGGTGGCGGTCCTCGAGGACAACATCCTCGTCGAGCACTTCGTCACCAGTTCCGGTCAGGCGTCGATGGTGGGCAATGTCTACCTCGGCAAGGTCCAGAACGTGCTGCCCAGCATGGAGGCGGCGTTCATCGACATCGGCCGCGGCCGCAACGGTGTGCTCTACGCCGGTGAGGTGAACTGGGAAGCCGCCGGTCTCGGGGGTCGTGAGCGCAAGATCGAGCAGGCGCTCAAGCCCGGCGATCAGGTGCTGGTGCAGGTGTCCAAGGACCCGGTGGGTCACAAGGGCGCCCGTCTCACCACCCAGATCTCCCTCGCGGGTCGCTTCCTGGTGTACGTGCCCGGTGGCACGTCCACCGGGATCAGTCGCAAGCTGCCCGATACCGAGCGCAAGCGGCTCAAGGAGATCCTGCGCGAGATCGTCCCGTCCGACGCCGGGGTGATCATCCGGACCGCGTCCGAGGGTGTCAGCGAGCCCGAACTGGCTCGCGACGTCGAGCGGCTGCAGGCCGCCTGGCGCACCATCGAAGAGGCCGCCGCCAAGGAGACCAACGCACCGAAGGCCCTCTACGAAGAGCCCGACATGCTGGTCAAGGTCATCCGCGACCTGTTCAACGAGGACTTCGCCAAGCTGGTCATCGAAGGTGACCGCGCGTGGAGCACCGTCGAAACCTACGTCCGCACGGTGGCGCCCGACCTGCTGCCGCGGGTCAACCGGCACGAGAACAACGGTGTCGACGTGTTCGACGCCTTCCGGATCGACGAGCAGCTGGCCAAGGCGCTCGATCGCAAGGTGTGGCTGCCCTCGGGCGGCACCCTGGTGATCGACCGCACCGAGGCGATGACCGTCGTCGACGTCAACACCGGCAAGTTCACCGGCTCGGGCTCGTCGAATCTCGAAGAGACCGTCACCAAGAACAACCTGGAAGCGGCCGAGGAGATCGTGCGCCAGATGCGGCTGCGCGATATCGGCGGCATGATCGTCGTCGACTTCATCGACATGGTTCTCGAATCCAACCGTGACCTGGTGCTCCGTCGTCTCACCGAGGCGCTCGGACGCGACCGCACCCGCCACCAGGTGTCGGAGGTCACCTCGCTGGGCCTGGTCCAGATGACCCGCAAGAAGCTGGGCACCGGACTGGTCGAGGCGTTCTCCACCACCTGTGAGCACTGCCACGGTCGCGGCATTCTCGTGCACTCCTACCCGGTGGATTCCGGGTCCGGGGTCGAGGAGCCGCGGTCGAAGGAGGGCGGTTCGCGTCGTCGTCGCGGTAAGGATCGCGACAAGCCCGCGGCCGCCGCGGCGCCCGCGACCAACGGCACCGCACCGGCCGCCGAGCACGCCGAAGAGGACATCGCGGTCAAGCGGGCCCACCCGGTGGTACTCGCGATGGCAGGTCATCACGACGACGAGTCCAGCGAGCAGCCCACCGAGGTCGTCGAGGAGGCGCCCGCCGAGCCGACGAGGTCGCGCTCGCGTTCGCGGTCGCGCCGGGCGGGGCGTGGTGCCGCCGCGGCGAACACCGAGCCGAGTACCGAGGGTCCACTCACCGGGGTCATCTCCGGCGAGGCGGAACCCGAGGCACCCGAGGTCGAGGAGGAAGCGGTGATCTCGGCAGCTGCCGATACCGCCGCTGTCGCCGAGACCCCGGTCGTCGAGACCTCGCAGCCCGAACCGGCCGCGGTCGAGACCGCGCAGTCGGCCCCGGTCGCTGAGCCCGAACCGGCTGCTGCCGCCGCGGAACCCGCACCGCGGGCACCGCGTAGGCGTCGCGTAGCCCGGTCGACGGCAGCGCCCGCGCCGGACAGCGCGGGAGCCGTCTTCGTCCTGTCGGCGAACGAGCAGCCGCCCGCGGCGGCCGTCGTGGACTTCGCGGCGGAGCCGGTGGTCGTCCCGGAGCGCAAGCCGCGTCGTCGCGCCGTGGGTCGTCCCGCGGGCGCGCCGGCCGCCGAATCGAAGTAGCCCGATGCTTGCGTGCGCGGATCGCTCCGCGCACGCAAGCCCCGATTCGGCCCCTGACCGGCCGAATTGGGGGAGTGGATACCATTCTGGTAACCTAGGTCGGTCGCTGCCCAGTGATTGAGCATCCAGCCGAGCAGGCCGGGTGATACCGCAGGCAGCAAACGTTCTTCCCCCGCTCGTGCGGGGATGAGCCCAGGAATACGCGTCGCAGCTGCGGCGTGGACATGTGCAGGACCAATGTGAGTGGAGGAAGCCGACCGATGGCAGCGTACGCAATCGTCAAGACCGGCGGAAAGCAGTACAAGGTCGCGGTCGGTGACCTGGTGAAGGTCGAGAAGATCGAGGGCGCGGTCGGCACCGCCGTGGCGCTGACCCCGGTTCTCGTCGTCGACGGCACCGATCTGACCACCGACGCCGACAAGCTGGCCAAGATCTCCGTGGCCGCTGAGGTCATCGACCAGACCAAGGGCCCGAAGATCCGGATCCACAAGTTCAAGAACAAGACCGGCTACCACAAGCGCCAGGGTCACCGTCAGCCGCTGACGGTCATCAAGGTCACCGGCATCAAGTAAGAATTTTCCCGAGGAGACGAAGCAATGGCACATAAGAAGGGCGCATCCAGCTCCCGGAACGGCCGCGATTCGAACGCCCAGCGCCTCGGCGTGAAGCGTTTCGGCGGCCAGAAGGTCAGCGCGGGCGAGATCCTGGTCCGTCAGCGTGGAACTCACTTCCACCCGGGCGTGAACGTCGGCCGTGGTGGCGACGACACGCTGTTCGCCCTCGAGGCGGGCGCGGTCGAGTTCGGCACCAAGCGTGGCCGCAAGACCGTCAACATCGTCGTTCCGGAGCCGGTCCAGGCCTGACCGCCTGGAGCTTCGCTCCCCACAGACACCAGAGCGGGTCAGGGTTGATTCCCTGACCCGCTCTGTCGTGTTCTCCCCACCCCTTACCGCAAACGACTAGTCAGAAGGAGGAGGATCAACCCATGTCCAAATTCATCGACCGCGTCGTGCTGCATGTTCGTGCCGGTAGAGGTGGACACGGTTGCGCCTCGGTGCATCGTGAGAAGTTCAAGCCGCTCGGCGGGCCCGACGGCGGCAACGGCGGCAGTGGCGGCGACGTGATCCTCGAGGTCGACGCCAACGTCCACACCCTGCTCGATTTCCATTTCCACCCCAACGCCAAGGCCGGCAACGGCAAGCCCGGCGAGGGCAGCAACCGAGAGGGCAAGAACGGCGCCGATCTGGTGCTGCAGGTCCCCGACGGAACGGTCGTCGTCGATGACGACGGCAAGGTGGTCTGCGACCTCGTCGGCGCGGGCAACCGGTTCATCATCGCCCGTGGCGGCCGCGGTGGCCTCGGCAACGCCTCGCTGGCGTCCAAGGCACGCAAGGCGCCCGGTTTCGCGCTGCTCGGCGAAGAGGGCGACGAGGTCGACGTCGTACTCGAGCTGAAGTCGGTCGCCGACGTCGGACTCGTCGGCTTCCCGTCCGCGGGCAAGTCGTCGCTGGTCTCGGTGCTGTCCGCGGCCAAGCCGAAGATCGCCGATTACCCGTTCACCACGCTGGTCCCCAACTTGGGCGTCGTGCTGTCCGGTGACACGACCTTCACCATCGCCGACGTGCCCGGCCTGATCCCCGGTGCCAGCGAAGGCCGCGGCCTCGGCCTGGACTTTCTGCGCCACATCGAACGCTGCGCGGTGCTTGCCCACGTCGTCGACTGCGCGACCCTGGAACCCGGCCGCGACCCGGTCTCCGACGTCGATGCACTCGAGGCCGAGCTTGCCGCCTACAAGCCCGCCTTGTCAGGTGACGCCAGCCTCGGTGATCTGGCCGACCGCCCGCGCGTGGTCATCCTCAACAAGACCGACGTGCCCGATGCGGCCGAGCTGGCCGAAATGGTGTCCGCCGAGTTCGCCGAGCGTGGCTGGCCGGTGTTCGAGATCTCCGCCGTGAGCCGCGCGGGCCTGCGCCCGTTGACGTTCGCGCTGGCCGACATGGTTCGTCAGTATCGCGAGGATCACCCCAAGGCCGCGCCCAAGCGCACCATCATCCGCCCGATCGCGACCGACGAGACCGGTTTCAGCGTCATCGCCGACCCGGAGGAGGCGGGTGGTTTCATCGTGCGCGGCACTCGCCCCGAGCGCTGGATTCGCCAGACCGACTTCAACAACGACGAGGCCGTCGGCTACCTGGCCGACCGGTTGGCTCGCCTGGGTGTCGAAGCCGCGCTGGTCAAACAGGGTGCGCAACCGGGCTGCCCGGTCACCATCGCCGGTGTGACCTTCGAATGGGAGCCGATGATCTCGGCGGGTGTCGATATGCAGCCGACTGGCCGCGGAACCGACCTCCGGCTCGAGACCAACGATCGTATCGGTGCGGCCGAGCGCAAGCTCGCCTCGCAGGCGCGACGTGGGCTGCTCGACGAAAACGGCGAACGCAAAGAGTGAGGTGGGTCGCGCCCGGCGAAAATCGCTGTCGGGCGCGGCCATTGGATCGGCATACTGCGATGGTTGACGAGGTAGCTCGGTGATCGTGGTGCAGGGAGTTGAACGATGCAGGTGGGTTCGGAGCTGAGTCAGGGACGCGCGGCGATCGTGTCGGCGCGCACCGTGGTGGTGAAGATCGGCTCGTCGGCGTTGACCAGCCTCGAAGGTGGCCTCGACACCGCCCGCCTCGATCTGCTGGCCGACGCGGTCGAGGCGCGGATGCGGGCCGGTTCGGATGTGGTGGTCGTGTCCTCGGGCGCGATCGGCGCGGGACTCGCTCCGCTCGGTCTGTCGAAACGGCCCAAGGATCTCGCGACCAAGCAGGCCGCGGCCAGCGTCGGACAGCTGGCTCTCGCCCACGCGTGGGGCACATCGTTCGCCCGCTATGACCGCACCGTCGGCCAGATCCTGCTCTCCGCCGACGATTTCGCCCGCCGGGAGCATCACCGCAACGCCCAGCGCACGCTGGACCGGTTGCGGTCGCTCGGCGCGATCGCGGTGGTGAACGAGAACGACACGGTCGCCACCGAGGAGATCCGCTTCGGCGACAACGACCGCCTCGCCGCCCTGGTGGCGCACCTGGTGGGCGCCGACGCCCTGATCCTGCTGTCGGACGTGGCGGGGCTCTACGACGGCGACCCGCGTAAGGGCGCCGCCAACTTCATTCCCGAGGTGCGCAGCAGTGCCGACCTCGACGGCGTGATCGCGGGTAGCGGTGGCGCGCTCGGGACCGGCGGGATGGCCTCCAAGCTCTCCGCTGCCCGTCTCGCCGCCGATGCGGGCATTCCTGTCCTGCTGGCTTCGGCCGCTGATGCTGCGGTTGCCCTCACCGGCGGCACCGTGGGTACGGCGTTCGCTGCTCGCCCGATCCGGCTCTCCGGTCGTAAGTTCTGGGTTCGCCATGCCGCTGATCCGCGGGGCGCGGTTCTGCTCGATGCGGGCGCGGTTGATGCGGTGGCTCAACGACACTCGTTGTTGGCGGCGGGTATCACCGGGATTCGTGGTCGCTTCTTCGGGGGGGATGTGGTGGATCTGGTCAGCCCTGATGACGCGGTTGTGGCTCGGGGGGTTATCGAATACGACAGTGCCGAGCTCGTCTCTATGCTCGGCCGGTCTACGACTGATCTCCCCGACACGATGCAACGTCCGGTGATTCACGCGGACGATCTGGTGAAGGTCTGAACGGAGACCTTCGTTCGGGGTGTTCACGCGGCTGCGGGGCGTGATGACCTGGGGTTCGAGGTGGGCACTCCGACGAAAGGGCCGTGGACGTATCGCGGTCGATGATCTACCGCGGCGGGACCACTCCTGGCTGATCGGTCTCGGGCGGGGGCGCCTTGGGTGTGGCCGGCTGTGACGGGGACACGTCGGATCCGGGAACCGGGCCGGTGACGCCGGGCTGACCGCCCGGGTCGGACATGTCGGGCATGCCCGGCAGCGGAAGTGGTTGTGGCGCTTGGCGGCCGGGTGGTGCCGGGGAGGCCGGTTGTTCCGAGGTCGGTGCGGGCGCTTCGGTCGGCCGCGGGGTTTCCGTGGTCGGGTGCCTCGGTGCCGGTGGATTCGAATCCTGCTGTGTCGGTAGCTGATTCGGCTGCGTGGGCGGGGGAGCGGGCGCCTCGCTGGGCGAACTCGTCGGCGGAACGGTCGGGCCCTGGCTCTGTGGAGCGGGTTGTTCGGTGGACGGCACGGGCGCTTCGGTGGTGGGTGTGGGCGCTTCGGTAGGCGGCGCGGGTACGGCGGTAGGCGGCGCGGGCGGTTCGGTGGTGGGTGCAGGCGCTTCGGAGGACGGCACGGGCGCTTCGGTAGGCGGTGCGGGTGGCGCTGGCGCTTCGGTGGTGGGTGTGGGCGCTTCGGAGGACGGCACGGGCGCTTCGGTGGTGGGTGCGGGTGCGGGTGCTTCGGAAGACGGCACAGGTGCTTCGGTAGGCGGTGCGGGTGGCGCTGGCGCTTCGGTGGTGGGAGCGGGCGCTTCGGTAGTAGGTGCGGGCGCTTCGGAAGACGGTACGGGCGCTTCGGTGGTGGGCGAGGGGGTCTCGGATGCCGGAGACTGTGGGGTGGAGCTCTGACCTTGGGGTGCAGGGGTTTCCGACGGTGCGGGGGCTTCGCCTGGCGCCATGGTGGCGCCGGGTGCGGGGGCTTCACCGGGCGCCGCGCCGGATTCTGGTTCCTGGGGCGAATTGCCTTGTGGTGCGGAGGGACTCGGAGTCGACCCGTTGCCCGGCGAGGGCGAACCACCTCGGCCCGACGGCGCTTCTGTCTCCCCTGGTGCGGTGGGCAGTGCTGGGACCCCGGTTCCGGCAAGCGAATACGCCGGCTTGTAGATCATGTTCATCGCCAGCACAGCTTCTTGGCGTAGCGCCTCGGCCGCCATCTGCGCGTCGATCACCTGCGCGCTCTCCAGCAGGCGGGCGATCGCCCCGATCGGGCCTGAACCGCCCGGCGCCACCACTGCCAGCTTCACGGCTTCGGCGGCCGCGGCGACACCGCCGAGGCGGGCGCCGACTTCGGCCATCACCGTGGCCAGTTCGTCGATGGAGGCGGCGAAGCTGCGGGTGCTCGCGGCGGCGGCATCGGCGGCGGCGCCGGACCAGCCGGTGTCGTCGATCACCCGCTCGGCGCCGGATTTGGTCAGCGGCATCGAGGTGGAGAGGGTGGCGGCGGTCTCCAGCCAGGTCATCGACGCGCCGAGAACGGCACCGGCGTCGATCTGCTGGGCGCGCGTGTAGATCTGTTCGTGCGGCATGGATTCGAAATGTTCCATCGCACTGATGTAGGTGGGGTCGGTGCTCATCCGCGCACCCGCGTATCGACGGTGCGCAGGGCGGCGGCCGCGGCGGCGTCGGCTTCCTCGTAGAGGCCCGCGCTGAGCAGGAACGCCTCTTTCATCCGGTAGGCCGCCTCGATGTAGCGATCGAGCAGTTCGGCGGCGTCGCGTGCCTTGTGCGCGAAGCCCGCCTGCAACTGCTGGGCGGAGACGAAGCCGCCGAATCCCTTTGCCTCGGCAGCGTTCTCGAGCCCCTGTCGCAGCTGGGCGAGGTGCTCGGCCTGCTGTTCGTAGAGGTCGGCGCATCGGCGCGCGGCATCGGGGTCGAATGTCAGTGTCCCCGCCACGGCGGCGCTGCGGAACCGGGAGATCTCGGCTCTGCTGCTCTCGATCGTCATCGCGTCTCCCCTCCAGATGATGCGGTGGAGTCCAGGTTAGCCGGACCTTCTGCTGTGCGAACTGTGCGCCGGCACCAATCTGCGCTGCAATTGCGCGGCCAGTTGCCCAGTGGACGCGGGCACCACGTGCACGGTTTCGCCCGCTCGCAGCAGGTAGCGGCCGTCGTTGGCCACGTCGATCCAGCTGTAGTGCACCGGTGGGTTCGGCACCGGACGGTCGAGCCCGGTTTCGATGCGGATGTGGCCCTCGGCGGTGTGCGGCCTGCGTAATAATCGCTGGATGCGGGGCACGGCGGGATGGGTCGCGAGCACAGTTTCCTCGTCGCGCACCGCCTCGGTCGCGGCCTCGCGCGCGGGTTCGCGTCCGGGTGGGGTATCGGGCAGGCAGGCGGTGACGCGCGCGCCGATCCCCGCGGTGTGCCCGATCGAAACACGCACGCTGCCACCGTAATCGGGCCGGGTACTCGGTTCCTGCCTTACCAGCACCGCATGGTCGTAGACCGCGCAGGCCAGCAGCCGGATTTCGCTGCCTGGGGTATGGGCGCCGCCGACCAGCACGATCCTGGCGTGTGGTTCGGCGATGATCCGCAGACAGGCGGCGAGGTCGGGGTCACCCCCGCGTAGTCGGTCGTCTAGTCCCGCGCGTAGCCGCGCCGCGTCGTTCTCGGTGTGCGGCGACTCGAGCACGCGCAACGGAAACGGCATGCGATCCTGACCCGATTCCCGCCAGACGTGCGCGAATTCGTCAGCGGTGAAGGTCCATCCCATTGCCGATCCCATCCTTACCGAACCAGGACGGGGACAGCCTAACCCGCGTTGTCCGATTCCGGCGTGCCGATCGAGCCTCATATCTCCGAACGGAATCTTTTCCCGCTCTGAGTACCTCAGCTGACTGTTCCGGCGGAGGCTGAGGTCGGCCGACGTTTTTACGATCGCCGTCCGGGTCCGCGGCCGGACCTCTCAGTAACCGCGCGCAGTGTCGATGATCGCGTCCAACGGCTCGCCCGCGACGAACCGCGCCACATTCGCGCCGACATGATCGGCGAACGCCGCCAACCGCAACTGCGGTGGGTTCGAATCGTGCGGGGTGATGATCGCGTTCGGCAATGTCCACAGCGGGTGCCCGTCGGGCAGCGGTTCCGGGTCGGTGACGTCGAGTCCGGCGCCGCCGATCACCCCGCCGGTCAGCGCGTCCACCAGCGCGTCGGTGTCGATCAGGCTGCCACGGGCCACATTGATCACCCACGACGACGGCTTGAGCCTGGACAGTTCGTCGGCGCCGATGAGGTGGCGCGTCTGCGCCGTCGCGGGTGCCGCGACCACCACATGATCGGTGTGCGACCACACCCGCGCGAGCTGATCGGTCGGCACCGTCTCGACATCGGCGGGAATGCCGGTGCCGGTCACCGGACGTCCCGACCGGTTCACCGCGATCACATGGGCGCCCAGCGGCGCCAGCATCGGGATCAGCGCGCGACCGATCCCGCCGGCACCGACGATCGTCACGGTCTTGCCGCGCAACGATCCGACGTGCGGGAAGAACTCCCGCTGCTGCCACGATGTCGCCCGCAACTGTTCGGGCAGGTACCGCACTCCGGCCAGCAACAGCATCAGCGCGTGTTCGGCGACACTGTGCGAGAACGCCCCTGCCGCGGAGGTGAACACCACGTCCGGATGCGCGGTGAACACGCCCGCGTCGAAGAAGTCCTCGATCCCCGCGGCGGGCAACTGCGCCCAGCGCACCGACGACGGCAGGGTCGCCGGAAAATCGCTGGGTTTGCCGGTCCAGATCAGTGCGTCGGCCTCCGCCACCTCACCCACGCGAGCGCCCGCTCCGACGACCGCTTTCTCGAGCAAGCGCGGCGCCGGCTGATCCGGGGCGATCGCGATCGTGGTCGCGGATTCCTGCACAGAGACCTCCTGGGTCGATCGGCTGCCGGTGCCGCACTGCGGCTCGAGCGCTGTCCTGGGCACCGCACGCGGTACCGGACCCTGATTCTTCCTCGTCGCTGTCGACGGCGCCTCCGCACCCTCCCGGTCTCGCGAAGTGGTCCGGAACTGCTCACTGTTCGTCGAGGTCGACGAGTTCCTCGACGCCGTGCCGGTCGGCCAGTTCCAGCAGGGGCGCGATGTCGAAGACGGCGTTGTCCATGTCGGCCTGTAGGTCGCCGAGTTCGGCATAGCGGGCAGGCACGGTCTGGATGGTGAAGTCGCGGGGCACGATGTCGTCGATCTCGGTCCAGCGAACCGGCGTCGACACGGTGGCCTCCGGCACGCCACGCACGGAGTAGGCGGCGGCGATGGTGTGGTCGCGCGCGTTCTGGTTGTAGTCGACGAACAGCTGCGCGGGATCGCGGTCCTTGCGCCACCAGGCCGTGGTGACATCCTCGGGCGCACGCCGTTCGATCTCCTGCGCGAACGCGAGCGCGGCCCGGCGAACCTCCTGAAACCCGTACTCCGGCGCGATCCGCACGTACACGTGCAGTCCGGACCCACCGGAGGTCTTCGGCCAGCCGACCGCGCCGAGCTCGTCGAGCACCTCGTGCACCACCCCGGCCACCCGCTGCACCCGCGACCACGGGCAGTCGGGCATCGGATCGAGGTCGATGCGCCATTCGTCGGGCGACTCGGTATCGGAGGCCCGCGAATTCCAGGGATGGAACTCCACGGTGGACATCTGCACAGCCCAGATCACCTCGGCGAGCTCGTGCACGCAGAGCTCGTCGGCGTGCCTGCCGTAGCGCGGAAAATACACGCGCACGGTCGGTATCCAGTCCGGCGCACCCGCGGGCACCCGCTTCTGGTGCACCTTTCCGCCCGGCAGTCCCTTGGGGAATCGGTGCAGCATGCAGGGCCGATCCCGCAGGGCGTTGACGATCCCGTCCCCGACGCTCAGGTAGTACTGCGCGAGGTCGAGCTTGGTCACGCCGAGCTCGGGAAAATACACCCGGTCGGGATTGCTGACCCGCACGGTGTGCTCACCCACCGGTAGTTCGACCGCAGGCGCCGCAGACTTGGCCACCCGCCCAACGATAGACGAGCAGGCCCGCCCCCGTGGGGGAGCGAGCCTGCGTCGGTGTGGCCGTTACCAGCGGCTGTGCTCCGTCGGCGGGGTGTAGTAGCTCTCGGCGTAGGAGTGCTCTGCCCAGCGGGACTTCGCGTCCGCGTCGCTGTCACCACCGTGGCCGGGCCACCACGCGCGCCGCCCGAGCAGCGCGGTCACCGCGGGGGTGAAGAACAGCGCCATCACGAACGCGGCGATCGCGATGCCCACCGAGATGGCGAAGCCCATCTGCGACAGGGTGCTGTTGCCCGCCAGCATCATCGAGGCGAAGGTGCCCGCCAGGATCAGTCCGGCCGCCGCGACGGTCGGCCCGGTGTGCCGCACGGCCAGCGCCGCCGCTTCGCGTGGCGTGTGTCCCTCGCGGGCTTCCTCGCGCAACCGGGCGACCATCAGGATGTTGTAGTCGGTGCCCAGCGCGACGACGAACAGGTACATGATCACCGGCAGCGTGAAGATCAGGCCGTTCTCGCCCTGGATCTGCTGGAACACCAGCACCGTGGCACCCAAGGTCGCGGCGAAGCCGAGGAACACCGAGGCCATCAGATACCACGGTGCGACGAGACTGCGCAGCAGCAGCGCCAGCACGAGCATGATCAGGATCGCGGCCACCGGGAAAACGATCGCGTAGTCGTGGTTCATGGCGTCCTTGAAGTCGACGAACACCGCGGTCATGCCGCCGACCGCCGCCGTGGCTCCCGCGGGCGCCGCTTGATGCGCGACCGTACGCAGCGGACCGGCCACCGTGTCGAGCGCCGCATCGGATTCCGGTGCGTCGGCGAGCGTCACCTGGAAGTCGGCGATCGTGCGGTCCGGTGACAATTGCGCCTGCCCGACCTGCCCGACGCCTTCGACCTGGGTCAACGCCGTTCGGTAGGTCGTGAGCTGGTCCTCGCTCAGCGGTCCGCCGGGCGAGTGCAGCAGCACGTCGGAGGGCTGGGTGGCGCCCGCCGGCATTCCCTTGAGCAGCTCGGTGGTGAAGACCACCGACTCGGAGGCGTCGGAGGTGGAACCCGAGCTCAGATCGAAGGTCGGGTTGAAGCCGACCGCGAACACCCCGAGCGCCACCAGCACTCCGCCGGAGGCGACAGCGAATACGCCCGGCCGCCTGCCCATCGCCGCGCCGATCGCGCCGAACCGCGCGCCTCTCGGTTCGACCTGCCACGCCTTCGAGGGCCAGAACACCTTGGTGCCCAGCAGGGAGACGATCGCGGGTACCAGCGTGAGACCGGCCAGCAGCGCCACCGCGACGGCGATCGCCAGCGCGGGACCCATCGCCCGGAACATGCCGAGGCTCGACAGAGTCAGCGCCATGAACGCGATGATCACGGCGGCTGCCGCCGAGGTGATGGCCTCACCGACGCGGGCCACCGCGTTGATCATCGCGGTCTTGGGATCGTCGCCCGCTCGCAGCCGTTCCCGGTAGCGGAACATCAGGAACAGGATGTAGTCGGTGCCGACGCCGAACAGTACGACCAGCAGGATGGCGCTGATCGAGGTGTCGATATCGAGGTCGAATGCCTTGGCCGCCATGGCGATCAGGCCGCTGACCGTGCTCGAGATCGCGCCGATGGTGATCACCGGCAGCAAGGCGATGACCGGGCTGCGGAAGATGATCAGCAGCAGCACCAGGATCAGCACGATCGTGGCGATGCCGATGATCGCCATGCCCTTCTCGCCCTCCTCGGTCTGATCGAGGGTCTGTGCCGCGGTGCCGGTGATGCCTGCCTTCAACCCGGTGTCACGCACCTGTTCCTTCAGCTGTTCGCGCAGGCTCTTCACCGCCTCGCCCTGCGTCTTGTCGGCGGCGTCGGTGAGTTTGGTCATCTGCACGGCGACGACCTGAACCAGGCGATTCTCCGACGGTGGTGTCACCTGAATGCCGGTGACCCCCTTGATATTGCGTGCGGTGAGCGCTGCCGCTGCCGCGCCGACCGTAGTCGAGTCGTCGTCGGTGAGCGCCGCGCCGTCCGCGCGGACCATCACGATGAGCGCGGCGGGCGCGGAATGCTGCGGAAATGCCTGCTCCTGCAACTTCATCGCCTGGATCGACTCGTAATGCGAAGGCAGGAACTCGGATTGGTCGGTCGTCGCGGTGAGCGTCGGCGCCGTCGACAACACGGCGACGATCGCGAGCACCCACAGCCCGATCACTTTCCAGGGATGGTGGACGACGACGCGTCCCAGTCTGGCGAACATAGTGGTAGGTCCTTTCCCGGCCCGGCTGGTCAGATGTCGAGGTCGTGGTTGCGCGGGTGCTGGACGCGGTCGACGATCATCAGGTGCGCCTTCGGGGAGACCAGTGGGCGCACAGCGTCGAGCGAATCGACGACCTCGGTGGTGTAGTCGCCCCAGCTCTGCTCGCCCTTGCCGAGGATCGAGCGCCAGTTCTTCCAGTCCACGGTCCAGTCGCCGAGCTCGTTGTAGTCCGACCATGCCGAGGTCTGCTTGTGCACCAGGAAGTTGCCCTTGCGGGTCAGGTAGACCCGGACTGTTTCGATGGTCTTGCGGGTTACCCGGCGTGACCGGCCGACCTCGCGGCCGGTGAAGCGCTGGGTGCGGCCGCCACCTGGACCGACCTTGACGAGCACCGGGGCGAACCCGTCGTTGTCGGTGTTCGGCTCGGTGGTGTCTATTGCAGTGTCGTATGCGGGTTCGATGGTCATCGATTGCTCCGATTTGATAAGGCAGTGCGCATGTGGGCATGGGTATACGAGCGGCGTGCCCTGCGTTTCGGGCCGTCGTCGTGGGTCTGTGTTCAGTTGTGCGGTAGCGGTACTCGTTCCGTCCGACTCACTATAAGTAGATGTATACGTATAGGGCAAGAGGCAAAAAAAGTCCGCACGGATCGACTCCGTGCGGACCGCTCCGTGCGGGGCGAGCTACAGCTCGTACACGCCGAACGCCCGATTCTGGATGCACATCGGCATCACGTGGACCCGGTCGGTCCATTCGAATCTCGCTGCCGCCTCGACGGTTTCGCGTTCGGCGACGCACACGCTCGCGGTGCCCGGCATCGTCAACGGATTGAGCACCGCCAGGGGGATACCGGCGTGGACGCCGCTGTAGAGCCCGCCGCTGAAGCACAGCGGCGTGATGGCGATGCCGCGGATCGCGCTCTCACGGTCGGCGGCGGCCTGGGCGCCGGGGACGCCGGCGCAGTCGAGCGGGTTCTCGTTCGACGCCTGGGCGGGAACGGTCAAGAGGGTGAATCCGGCCGCACAGCCCGCGGCAACGGCCATCAGGGTTCGAGCAAATGTGGTCCTGGTCATAGGCGCATTCAAGCACTGGTGGTGATGGGTGCCCACAATCTGGGCGGCGTGTTGGGCTGTGTTTTCGGCGCGCCGGGGCACACGTGTTCGCGGCTCCGAGGGGCGACCCGGCCGCCCCTCGGGATCGGGGAGCTCGGGCCGGGTCAGGTCGGGGTAGCCAGGGCGAAGGGGAGGACGGCGTCGGCGCCGCTGGTGCGCAGGGCATGGGCGGCGACGGTCATGGTCCAGCCGGTGTCGGTGAGGGTGTCGACGAGCAGGATCGGTCCGTCGACCCCGGAGAGGTCGGGGATCTCCCAGGAGTCGAACAGCCCGGCGACCCGATGGGCGGAGTTCGCCGCCGAGACCGGGGGACGGTCGGGTCTGGTGCGGAGGGTGCCGAGGTTGTCGAGTCGGCCGATCTGGGCCAGGCGTTCGGCGAGACTGGCGGTGAGCTGGGGATATCGGGGGGATTCGAGAGCCAGCACCGAGGTGGGACGGGTGGTCCAGGTCCAGTCACGCAGTACCGCGACGCAGGCGTCGAAGACCGCGTCGGGGACCGGTGCGTCGGTGGCGTCGAGCAGGGCGCGCAGCCGCATTCCCCAGCCCAGGTCGGTGAGTCGGCCGAGGACGCGGCCGGTCTCGGCACCGCCGGAGATCTTGCCCGACAACGGGATTCCCAATTTCGCCATGCCGCTGGGCCACTGTTTGCGGGGGGCGAGGTCGAGGCCGGGACGATCGAGGCGGGCTCGGGTCGCGGCGATCGCGGCGTCGTCGACGGTGGTGTCGGCACGGGTGCCGGTGCAGTTGTCGCAGCGGCCGCAATCCAGCTCCGCTGTCGCGAGCCCGCCCAGGCCGGGGTCGTCGAGTTGGCGGCGCAGGAAGGTCATCCGGCACGACGCCGTCGACTGATAATCGATCATCGCCTGTTGTTCGGCGTCGCGTGCCGCGGCCAGGCCCTCGTAGCGCTCGGTGTCGTAGGTCCAGTCCTGGCCGGTCGAGAGCCACCCGCCGCGCACCCGGCGCACGGCGCCGTCGACGTCGAGCACCTTCAGCACCATCTCGAGACGCGATCGGTTCAGCTCGACGAGCGGTTCGAGCGCCACCGTCGACATCGCCCGGTCGGTGTCCAGCGCGGCGAGCACCGAGCGCACGATGTGTTCACGCGGGAAGGCGACGGAGGCGAAGTAGCTCCAGATCCGCGCGTCCTCGGGGCCGGGCAGCAGGACCACTTCGGCGCGTTCGGTACCGCGCCCCGCGCGACCGACCTGCTGGTAGTAGGCGATCGGCGAGGACGGCGCACCGACGTGCACGACGAATCCGAGATCCGGCTTGTCGAAACCCATGCCCAGTGCCGACGTCGCGATCAACGCCTTCACCTCGTTGTTCAGTAGCGCGGCCTCGAGCACCTCGCGTTCGGCCGGGTCGGTCTGGCCGGTATAGGCGGCGACGGTGTGGCCGTGTGAATTCAGCAGGTCGGCCAGATCGTTGGCCGCCGCGACCGTGAGGCAGTAGATGATGCCCGAGCCCGGCATCCGATGCAGCTGTTCGCCCAGCCACGCCGTGCGCTGCACCGCGTCGTCGAACCGCACCACCGACAGGTGCAGTGATTCGCGATCCAAAGTGCCGCGCAGCACCAACGTATCGGTGCCGATCTGTCCGGCCACGTCGGTGACCACCCGGTCGTTGGCGGTCGCGGTGGTCGCCAGGACCGGCACCTCCGACCCGAGGTCGGCGATCAACGTGCGGATGCGGCGGTAGTCGGGCCGGAAGTCGTGGCCCCAGTCCGATACACAGTGCGCTTCGTCGATGACGACCAGCCCGGCGTCGGCAGCAAGGCGCGGCAGCACCTGATCGCGAAAGTCGGGGTTGTTCAACCGTTCCGGGCTCACCAGCAGCACGTCGACCGCACCGTCGGCCACCTGCTGATGGATCTCGTCCCACTCGGTGACGTTGCCCGAGTTGATCGTGGCCGCCACCACCCCGGCGCGCTCGGCGGCCGCCACCTGGTTGCGCATCAACGCCAGCAACGGCGACACGATCACCGTCGGCCCACGCCCCGCTCCGCGCAGCAACTTGGCCGCGATGAAGTACACCGCCGACTTACCCCACCCGGTCCGTTGCACGACCAGCGCCCGCCTGCGCTGCACCACCAGCGCTTCGATCGCGATCCACTGATCTTCCCGCAGCCGCGCATCGGGTCCGGCGAGCTCACGAAGCAGCTGTTCGGCTCGTTCGCGCAGGTCAGGAGCCGTCAGGTCGAGCACATCGTTGCCTGCGGGTGAGGTCATGCGCCTATCGTGCCGTACACCTCCGACAGGTTCGATGGGCAACACAGACAGCCGACCATGAATCAGCCCTTCACGCACAGCACCTGCCGCAGCGTCGCCACCACCTCGACCAGATCGGCCTGTGCCGCGATCACCTGATCGATGTCCTTGTACGCGGCCGGGATCTCATCGACCACGCCCGCGTCCTTACGCGATTCCACACCCTCGGTCTGCGCGACCAGATCCGCGACCGTGAATTGCCGCTTGGCCGCCGACCGGCTCAACCGCCGCCCCGCACCGTGCGAGGCCGACTGGAACGACGCCGGATTCCCCTTGCCCCGCACCACATACGACCGCGTCCCCATCGAACCCGGAATCAACGCGAGTTCACCGGATCCGGCCCGCACCGCGCCCTTACGGGTCACCAGCATCGGCTCACCGTCGATGATCTCCTCGGCCACATAGTTGTGATGGCAGGAAATGGGCTCGTCGAAACGCACCTCGCGCCCGGCGAATTCATCGCGTACCGCACGGCACACCAGCGACAGCATCACCGCACGATTACGCGCGGCGTATTCCTGCGCCCAGGTGAGGTCACGCCGGTAGGCGTCCATTTCCGCTGTCCCGGAGACGAAGACGGCCAGATCGCGATCCGGCAGCGACTGGTTGTGCGGCAGCGCGCGGGCCACCGCCATGTGCCGCTCGGCGAGCTCCTTGCCGATATTGCGCGAACCGGAGTGCAGCAGAATCCAGACGGCATCGTCCTGGTCGAGGCAGACCTCGATGAAGTGATTGCCCGACCCGAGCGATCCGATCTGCTTGTGCGCCTTGGACTCCAGCTGGGAGACCCCGGGATGCAGCTCGCCGAACGAACGCCAGAACCGCTCCCAGCTGTTGGCCCGCAACGCGGCCTGCCCATGCGACCCCGCGAACTCCGCACCCAGCTTCGTGACGTTCACCGCGTCCTTGTGCGCCTGGAAGCCGACCGGTACTGCGCTCTCGATCCGGTTGCGCAACGAGCGCAGGTCATCCGGCAGGTCGGCGGCGGTGAGATCGGTCTTCACGCTCTCCATCCCGCATCCGATATCCACCCCGACCGCGGCAGGCGCCACCGCATCACGCATCGCGATCACGGACCCGACCGTCGCCCCTTTGCCCAGGTGCACATCGGGCATCACGCGCAGTCCGTGCACCCATTCCAGGTTCGCGATATTGCGAAGCTGGCGCAGCGCTGACTGCTCGATCTCGTGCTCGTCGGCCCACATGAGCGTCTGCGCTCGCGTACCGCGCAGCTCGACGGGAAACATGGTCGGTCCTCTCCTTGATGAAGGACCAACGGTAGGGATGGGGTGGAGGCGGCGCACCTTATTTTCGCCGCGCCCGACAGGTCAGTCGGCGGTGAGGGCTGCCGCGATCCTGTCGCTTCCGGGGATCGCCGAGCTCGCGCCGAGCCGGGTGGTCGTCAGAGCTCCGGCGGTGTTCGCCCAGTTCAGTGCGGTAGAAATGCCCCGATTCCAGGTTGCGACCAGCGCGCCGGTGAACGCGTCGCCCGCGCCCGTCGTGTCGAGGACGTCGACGGTGCGACCGCCGACGGATCGCTCGTTTCCGTCGGCGTCGCGATAAACGGCGCCGTCCCCACCGAGCGTGCGCACGAGATGCGCGACGTGCGTCAGCTCGTCCGAATACTGCTCGGACTCCAGGGAATTCACGATCGCGAGATCGACGGCCGCCCATAATTCGTCGGGCAGCGGCTGAACCGGGGACGGATTGAGCGCGACGACGGTGCCCGACGCGCGGGCGTGCTGTGCTGCGGCGAGCACCGTGTGGATCGGAATCTCCAACTGGCACAACAGGATGTCGGCACGCGCGATCGCGGCGAGTTCGGCTGCCGTCAGATCGGTTACCCGCCCGTTGGCCCCCGCCACCACGATGATGCTGTTCTCGCCTGCCTCGTCGACCACGATCGAGGCGATCCCGCTGGCGCCATCGATCCTGCGGAGCAAAGTGATGTCGACGCCGGCCCCCGACAACGTGGCCGCCAGGTCCGTCCCGAACGCGTCGTCGCCGATCGCCCCGAGAAATCGCACCCGCGCCCCGGATCGCGCGGCCGCGATCGCCTGGTTCGCCCCCTTACCGCCGGGCACGGTCGCGAAGTCGCTCCCGAGCACCGTCTCACCCGGCGCGGGCCTGCGTGGGACCGTCGTGACCAGGTCCATATTGACGCTGCCGAGCACGACGACGCTCGGCGAACCGGTGCGATCCATGACGCCGAATCTAGCGGCGACGGCGTTGCTGTGGACAACTTTGTCGACGGCGTCGCCGAACCTGTGCACAACTCGGTCCCGGTGCCGGTCGGAGGGCTATTCCGGGTCCCGGGTGGCGTCGAGCGCGCGAGGCGGCCTGCGTAGGCTGATAGCCATGACGGTAGAAGTGACCCCCGAGCTGGACATCCGCGCAGCGGTGCACGACGCCGCCCGCAGGGCTCGCGTCGCGTCCCGTGTGCTGGCTCAGCTGACCGCGGCGCAGAAGAACGACGCCCTGCACGCGGCGGCCGACGCCCTGCTGGCCGCCGCCGATCGCGTACTCGCGGCCAACGCCGAGGACATCGCGACCGCGCAGGCCGCCGGTACCGAGGAGAATCTGCTCGATCGGCTGCGGCTCACCAAGGCCCGCATCGACGGCATCGCCTCGGGGCTGCGGCAGGTCGCCACTCTGCCCGACCCGGTGGGTGTCATCGTGCGCGGTTCCACGCTGCCCAACGGCCTCGAGATCCGCCAGACCCGCGTCCCCCTCGGTGTGGTCGGCATGGTCTACGAGGCGCGGCCCAATGTCACCGTCGACGCGTTCGGTCTCGCTCTCAAATCGGGCAACGCGGCGCTGCTGCGCGGGTCGTCCTCGGCGGCGAACTCCAACGCCGCACTGGTCGAGGTCTTGCGCGAGGCCCTTGTCGCCCAGGATGTTCCGGCCGACGCCGTGCAACTGCTGCCGAGCAACGACCGCTCCAGCGTCACCCACCTGATCCAGGCCCGCGGCCTCGTCGACGTGGTGATCCCGCGCGGCGGCGCGGGCCTGATCAACGCCGTCGTCCGCGACGCGCAGGTGCCCACCATCGAGACCGGCACCGGCAACTGCCACGTCTACGTGCACTCGGCCGCCGATCTGGACATGGCCGAGGCCATCGTGCTCAATGCCAAGACCCGCCGACCCAGCGTCTGCAACGCCGCCGAGACCGTACTCATCGACGCCGCCGTCGCCGAGACCGCGCTGCCGCGGCTCAGCAAGGCGCTCGACGACGCGGGCGTCACCATCCACGGCGACCTGCCCGGTCAGGTCCCGGCCACCGACGCCGACTGGGGTGAGGAGTACCTCACCCTCGATATCGCGCTGAAGGTGGTCGACGACCTCGATGCCGCCGTCGACCACATCAACACCTGGGGGACCGGCCACACCGAGGCCATCGTCACCGCCGATCTGGCCGCCGCTCGCGAGTTCACGGCCCGCGTGGACGCCGCCGCGGTGATGGTGAACGCGTCCACCGCGTTCACCGACGGTGAGCAGTTCGGGTTCGGCGCCGAGATCGGCATCTCCACCCAGAAACTGCACGCCCGCGGCCCGATGGCACTGCCCGAACTCACCTCCACGAAGTGGATCGTGTGGGGCGACGGCCAGACTCGGCCGGTGTGATCGTGACTCTCGTACAGGAACCGATCTTCACGTCGGTAGACGATGTCATCTCCCGCCTCGCCACCACCGGCTACCTGGCCGACAAAGCAACGGCCACTTCGGTCTTCCTTGCCGACCGGCTGGGCAAACCGCTGCTCATCGAGGGGCCGGCCGGTGTCGGCAAGACCGAACTCTCGCGGGCGGTAGCCCAGGTCGCCGATGCCGAACTGGTCCGCCTGCAGTGCTACGAAGGCGTCGACGAGGCTCGCGCGCTCTACGAGTGGAATCACGCCAAGCAGATCCTGCGGATCCAGGCGTCGAGTGAAAATGATTGGGCCGAAACCAAAGCCGACGTCTTCACCGAGGAGTTCCTGCTCTCGCGCCCGTTGCTCACCGCCATCCGCCGCACCGAGCCGACGGTGCTGCTGATCGACGAGACCGACAAGGCCGACGTCGAGATCGAGGGTCTGCTGCTCGAAGTGCTCAGCGATTTCGCGGTGACCGTGCCCGAGCTGGGTACCATCACCGCTACGCGCAAGCCGTTCGTGGTGCTCACCTCGAACGCCACCAGGGAACTGTCGGAGGCGCTCAAACGCCGCTGCCTGTACCTGCACCTCGACTTCCCCGACGAAGATCTCGAGCGCCGCATCCTGGCCAGCCGTGTGCCGGAACTCCCGAGCACCGTGGCCGAGCAACTGGTGCGGGTCGTGCACGTGTTGCGCGGTATGCAACTCAAGAAGCTGCCCTCGGTCGCCGAAACGATCGACTGGGGCAACACCTTGCTCGCGTTGGGCGCCGCCGACCTCGACGACGCGACCGTGCGCGCCACGCTCGGCGTGGTGCTCAAGCACCGCAGCGATCACCAGCGCGCGCTGGCCGAGCTGAAACTGGCCTGATCGTGACTGCGCCAGCACCCCACGGAATCGGCGGCCACGTCGCCGGTTTCGTCGGTGCGCTCCGCGCCCGTGGCGTGCCGGTGGGACCCTCGGAAACCGTCGATGCGGGCCGCGTACTGACCGTGCTGGATCTGCTCGATCGCGAAGCTGTGCGCGAAGGGCTGGCCTGTGCGCTGCTGCGCAGGCCTACCCATCGCGCCACCTTCGACGGCCTGTTCGATCTGTGGTTCCCCGGTGCCGTGGGTGATCGCACCGCTGAGACTCCGGACCTGCCACGCACTCCCGACGGCCAGATCGACCTGGCCGCCCTCCGTGAGCAGCTCGCCGAAATGCTCGCCGCCGACGGTGGTGGCGAGCAGTTGCAGATGCTGGCCGGACAGGTGGTCGAACAGCTGGGGCAGTACCAGTCCGCGCGTGGACCGTCGTTCTCCGCGTACCAGGCTCTCAAAGATCTCGCGCCCCAGTCGTTGCTGGCCAAGGTGCTCGCGGGTCTCGCTCTCCCGCCGGACGCGAGCGAGCGCGACACCGAGGTTGCCCGCCGCGTCGCACGGGAACGCATCGCGGGGTTCCGCGCCAGCGTGGAAGCCGAGACCAATCGGCGCGTGGCAGAGCAGATCGGGCGCGAACGCGTCGCGACCTACGGTGTCGCGCGCCAGGCCGAGGACGCCGACTTCCTGCGCGCGTCCGAACGCGAGCTCACCGAACTGCGGCGCGGCACCCAGCGACTGGCCCGGATCCTGGCCTCCCGGCTGGCGGTGCGGCGCAAACGAGCGCGGCGCGGCGAAATCGATCTGCGCAAGACCCTGCGTGCCTCGATGTCCACCGGCGGGGTGCCGATTGATCTGGTGAACCGCAAGCCGCGTCCCGGTCGACCGGAACTGGTGCTGCTGTGCGATATCTCGGGCTCGGTGGCCGGGTTCAGCAACTTCACACTGCTGCTGGTGAGCGCGCTGCGGGAGCAGTTCTCCCGGGTGCGGATCTTCGCGTTCGTCGACCGCACCGACGAGGTGACGAGCTTCTTCGAGCCGTACGCGGGTCTCGACGATGTGATGACCCGGATCTTCACCGAGTCGCGCATCATCGACGCCGACGGGCACTCCGACTACGGCTACGCGCTGACCAGCTTCGCCGAGAACTTCGGTGAGGCCGTCACCAGCCGCAGCTCGCTGCTGGTTCTCGGCGACGGCCGCACCAACTACCGCAACCCGCAGCTGGACACCCTGCGCGAACTGGTCGGCACCGCCCGGCACGCGCACTGGCTGAATCCGGAACCCCAGAACCTTTGGGGGACAGGCGATTCAGCGGCCCGCGACTACGGTTCGGTGATCGAGATGCACGAATGCCGATCAGCTCGGCAGCTGACCGAGGTGGTCTCCCGACTGTTGCCCGTCTGAAGGAGCTGACGATGAGTGTCGACGTCCTGGCTTACTGCCTGGCCAAACCGGGCGCCTGGGAGGACGAGCCGTGGGAGGGCGACACCGTCGCCAAGGTCGGCGACAAAGTCTTCGCGTTCCTCGGCGCGGGCACGTCGATCGGGCTCAAGTGCGGGCGTGACCGCACCGAAGCCGACGAGCTGGTCGACATCTACCCCGACGACGTCACCGTGTCGGCCTACATCGGCCGCTACGGCTGGAACAGCATCCGCGTCGGCGGCGCGGTGCCGGACGACGAACTACGCGAACTGATCGACGCCTCCTACGACGCGGTCGTCGCCAAGCTCCCGAAGTCGAAGCGCCCCACCGCCTGAGTACTTCAGCCGACGTTAAGCGGCTCACATGGCACGGCTACCAAGATCACGCCCATGCTGGCAGGGGCGTCGCGCGACGACGAGCGATCCGATCGACGGATATCGGATGCAGTAGTGGTTCTGCCGGGCTGTGCGCTCGCGCGGTCGTCGAGCTCCGCCCGGTGAACGATGCGTTCGCGAACGAGAACGATTCGCTTCGAGAAGAAGAACCTCACCTTCCGCCTGCCGGTGGCCGCGAGGTGGGTTCGGCCGGCGCAGGGCAGGCCACGGCGCTCGCGGCAGGTTCGTTCGGTGCGGATGCCGGTCCGCTGGCGCCGGGTTCAGGGGCGCGGGCGGCGCGGCGACTGGCCGGTATCGCCGCCGCTCGGCTGGCAGACGCTCCCGCGGCAGCGGAGGAGCAACTGCGTCGGGCCCTGGTTGTCGGTGCGGGTGAGCTGGCCGGGCGCGAACTAGCCGCGATGCGCACGCAGCTGGTGACCGCGGTCGCCGCCCAGCCGGGCCGTGACCGCGACGTAGCCCGCGCCGCGGCCTCGGCTGCTGCCTGCTGGCAGCCGATCTCGTGTGCGGACTCGGTCCACCTGTGGCTGGTCGCGGGTCGTGCCTGGCATCGTGCGGGTCGGCACGGCGAAGCGGTGGTCGCCTTCGACCGCCCACTGCTCACCGGCCCCGTCGGCTACCCACCTGCCGAGCTCGCGCTGGTACGTGCCCAGTTCGCCGAATCGCTGAACCACGTCGGTCGCTACCGCCAGGCCGCCTGGCAGTTCACCGAGGCGGCACGGCTGATCGGCGGTACGCCCTCGTTGCGCCGCCGCCATGCCGATCTGGTCTGGTCGGCCGCGGTCGCCCGGGAGTGCTGTGGACAGGAGACCGAGGCGCTCGGCGGCTACCTGCGCGCCGCGGGCCTGTGGGGCGAACAGGACAAGATCGTGCCGCGGGCCCGCTGCCTGCGTGCCGCCGCCTGGTTGCAACTGCGCGGACCGCAGGGGCGTGTGCGTGGGCCCTGGTGGGTAACGATCGATGTGTTGTTGAACGAGCTGGACCGCCGGGTAGCCGCCGAGCCGGCCGCACACCTCGTCGAGGAGCTGAAACGCACCCGTGCCCAGTTCGCGCAGATGTGCGCCCAGGCGTCGGGACCTCGCGAGCGTCGCGATGGCGCGGAGTAGTCCGGTCCGCCCCGATCTCATGGGCCGGATTAAGCTCAGACCTCATGCACGAAACAGCTCGGCCGCGCCGCAAGCTCGGCGTCATGGGCGGCACCTTCGACCCGATCCACCACGGCCACCTGGTCGCGGCGAGCGAGGTCGCGAACCGGTTCGAGCTCGACGAAGTGATCTTCGTGCCGACCGGCCAGCCGTGGCAGAAGGTCAACAAGCAGGTCAGCCCCGCCGAGGATCGCTATTTGATGACGGTTATCGCCACCGCGTCCAACCCGAGGTTTTCCGTCAGCCGAGCCGACATCGAACGCAACAAGGTCACCTACACGGTGGACACCCTGCGCGAGATGCAAAACGCGCATCCCGACGCGGAGCTGTACTTCATCACCGGTGCGGACGCGCTGGCCAACATCCTGACATGGCAGGATTGGACCGAACTGTTCGAACTGGCGAAGTTCGTCGGGGTGAGCCGACCGGGTTACGAACTGAACACCGATCATCTCGAGGAGCATTTGCGGGACCTTCCCGCCGACGCCGTGACGATGGTCGAGATCCCCGCGCTGGCCATCTCGTCGAGCGAATGCCGCCGCCGCGCCGCGGAGGGTCGGCCGGTCTGGTACCTCGTCCCCGACGGCGTGGTGCAGTACATATCGAAGCGGCACCTCTACGTGCCCGCAGGAACGGAAGGTAGCTGACGTTGAGCCACATGAGCGAGGGTCTGACCCCGCAGGAGGAGACCGTATGAGTGCCTCTACCGAAGCGATCGAGATGGCCACGGTCGCCGCACTCGCCGCCGACGACAAGCTGGCCACCGATGTCGTCGTCCTCGACGTCTCCGAGCAGCTGGTGATCACCGACTGCTTCGTCATCGCGTCGGCGCCCAACGAGCGCCAGGTCAACGCGATCGTCGACAACATCGAAGACAAGCTGCGCGAAGCCGGCCACAAGCCGGTCCGTCGCGAAGGCACCCGTGAGGGTCGCTGGGCGCTGCTCGACTACGTCGATATCGTCGTGCACGTCCAGCACAACGACGAGCGCAACTTCTACGCACTCGAGCGCCTGTGGCGTGACTGCCCGGCGGTTCCCGTCGAAGGCATCGCCGCACTCCCGACTCCGGCCGCGGACGACGACGCGCAGGTAGAGGGAATCAACGAGTGAGCAAGTACGCCCATGTGCGCAACCTGATCCTGTTGCGGCACGGGCAGACCGAATGGAACGCGGCCGACCGGATGCAGGGTCAGATCGACACCGATCTCACCGAACTCGGTCGCCAGCAGGCCAAAGAGGCCGCGCGCGAACTGGGTTCACGCAACGCCATCGCGATCCACGCCTCCGATCTGCGTCGCGCCAAGGAAACCGCCCAGGCACTCGGTGACATCAGCGATCTGCCTGTCATCACCGATCCGCGACTGCGCGAAACCAACCTGGGCGACTGGGAAGGCCTGACCCACCTCGAAGTCGACGCCGATTACCCCGGCGCGCGCGTGCAGTGGCGTCTCGACGCGACCTACACACCGCCCGGCGGCGAGAGCAAGCTCGAGGTGGGTGCCCGGTCCCTGCCTGTGGTGCGCGAACTGTACAACGAGCGGCAGGATTGGCCCGGTCGGACTATCATCCTGGTTGCGCACGGCGGGCTGATCGCTGCTCTGACGGCCGCGTTGCTGGAACTGCCACCGGAGAACTGGCCTGCCCTGGGTGGGCTGGCCAATACCAGCTGGGTGCAGCTTTCCAGCCACGGCCCGGACATCGATCGACCCGGCTGGCGCCTCGATGTGTGGAACGCAGCGGCGAAGGTAGCTCCCGATGTCCAATGAAGAGCCCGACCGATCAGTACCTGATGAGATGTTCCAGCAGGTGACGGCCAAAGCCGGACGGCAATTGCCGGACGCGCTATTCGGTCCGCCACCCGCTCGGCCCGCGCGCGCAGAGCGTGAGGAGCCGATCCGTTCGGTACCGGACGAGCTCTTCAAGCAGGTCACCGCACGCAGCGCGCGATCGCTGCCCGATGCCCTGTTCGGCCCGGTGCCCCCGCCGGTCGTCGCAGATCCCGAGCCGGTCGACTCGGCGGCAGACGTCGTCGAGTCCGGCTCGGGGACAGCGGATTCCGGGTCCCCGACCGCCGATGTTTCCCCAGACGGCAGTGTCGACGGCGATAGTGCGGTGACCTCGATCGGTGACGATGCCGAGGCCGCACGCGGCGCTGTCGACGTCGCATCCAGTTCCGCTGTGCAGGAAGCGGACAGCGAGACTTCCGGTGCCACGGCATCGGTGGATGTTGTCGCAGATGACGGTTCGACAGACGAACTCGGCGATGCGGATTCCGGTGCTGCACAGACCGATACCGCCCAGTCCACTGCGGATATCGCCGCTGCTGCGGATGCGGTATCGGCTGCCGGCAGTGAGAAGTCCACGGAGACGTCCGTCGATGACCCGGCAGTCGCCGAGTCGATCGTGGATGCCGCCGGATCTACGGATACGGCTGCGCCGCAACCACTCCGGCCGGAGGCGAGCGATCCGGTTCGGGTCGATGCCGCTACCTCGTCCGAAGTTTCTTCGGCTGAGGTGGCGACTGCCGTCGAAACCGGTTCTGCTGATGCGCAGGTCGATCCTCCCGCCGCACTTCCGGACGTGGACCTCGATATCGCGGACAGCTTGCTGACATCCTCGGCAACCGCTGTCGCGGATCCCGCGGTCGAGGTGTCCGCGAAACCTGCTGTCTCGCCCGGTGAATCGGGCGCTGCGGAGATCTCCGGTTCGCTGCTCGTCGAGGAAGCCGTGTCGCCCAGGCCGGTCGAGTCGGCAGCACCGCGTCCAGTGCTGCTCGTAATCGCCGACTCGCTCGCCTACTACGGGCCGAAGGGCGGGCTGCCTGCCGATGATCCACGGATCTGGCCGAATATGGTTGCCGCGGAACTGGATTGGGATGTCGAACTGATCGCTCGGATCGGCTGGACCTGTCGCGATGCCTACTGGGCGCTGATCGGAGATCCGCGCGTGTGGGCCGCGGTGCCGCGCGCCGGGGCGGTCGTATTCGCCGTCGGCGGCATGGACACGTTGCCGTCCCCGCTGCCCACCGCGCTGCGGGAGATGATTCGCTATATCCGTCCGCCGCGTCTGCGCCGTGGCGTGCGGGCGTCCTACAACTGGCTGCAGCCGAAGCTGTCGAAACTCGGTCGCCCGGTTGCCCTTCCGCCCAAGGTGAGCGTGGACTACCTGGAGCAGTCGCGGACCGCGCTGAATCATCTGCGTCCGGAGCTGCCTGTCGTGGCGGTGCTGCCGTCGGTCCACAAGTGCGACGCCTACGGGCGGGTCCACCGGGGCAGGGCGCGGGCGGTCAAGGCATTGCAGGCGTGGTCGGGCCGTACGTCGGTGCCGCTCGTCGACCTCGGCGAGGCCGTGCGCGACGACATCGAGTCGGGATCGGCGAACCCGGATGGCATCCACTGGGGCTGGGCCGGGCACGCGGCGGTGGCGACGGCGATGACGAAGGCGCTGCAGGAGGTCCGGTAGTCCGTGGCCGTTGTGGTGGTGACCGATTCGGCGGCGGGGTTGTCCGCCGATCTCGTCGCCGAGCTCGGTATCGAAGTGGTGCCGTTGCATGTGCTCGTCGGTGAGCACGAGATCCGGGAAGGCGTCGACCCGATCGAGATCGACTACACCGCCGACTCGGTCACCACGTCGGCCGCCTCGCCCGGAGAACTGCGCGAAGCCTACGAACGAGCGCTGAGCCTCAGCGACGGCGACGGTGTGGTGGCCGTCCATCTGTCGCGCCGATTGTCGGCGACGTGGGAGTCGGGCCGTCAGGCGGTGCGCGACATGGGCGCCGAAGATCGTGTGCGCGTTGTCGATTCGCTCGGGGCCGGCCTGGCGACCGGTCTGCCCGTGCTGGCCGCCGCGCGTAAGGCGAGGGCAGGCGAGGCGTTGAACGATGTCTATGAGCGCGCGGTGTCGGCCGCGACCCGTTCGCGCACGTTCATCCTGGTCAACCGCACCGAGCAACTCCGCAAGGGTGGCAGGCTGAGCAGCGCCGCAGCGTTCTTCGGCAGTGAACTGGTGACGAAACCACTGCTGCAGCTGGTGGAGGGCAAGCTCGAAATGCGTGAGAAGGTGCGAACCAGATCGCGTGCCTACGCCAAGCTGGTGGCTGCCGCGGTGGAGGCGGCCGCATCCGATGGTGCGGCGCTCGGCATCCAGCATCTCGGTGCCCCCGAGGCCGCCGAAAACATCGCGGCGCAATTGCGTGAGCAGCTGCCGGAGGTGCACGAGCTCTACGTTGCCGAGTTCGGCCCCGCACTCGGTGTGCACCTCGGTGTCGGCGCACTCGGTGTCGCGGTGTTGCCCGGCGGATGCGTCTGATCGCTGCGGGTTCAGAATCTCGCTGAGGGCAAACAGTCCGGTGACGATGATCCGGTGCCTACCGTGGTTCTCATGGTTGGCCACACTTCCCCACAGACCGACGTTTCGCCACGAGTGCTCGTGGTCGACTGGGACGACCCGGATGCCGAGTCGCTGCGCGCGGAGATGTCGGCCGAGGTCCGTCCCCGCTACGCCCACCTCGAGCTCGCCCTGCGCGGTCCCTCGCCGATCGCGGTCGATCACGCGACCGTGCACCAGACGTTCGTCGCGTACGTGGGCGCGGAGCCTGTCGGGCACGCCGCGGTGCGCTGGAACGCCGGTGACCTCGAACTCAAGCGGATGTTCGTGCGTCCCGCCTACCGTGGCACCGGAACCGCGACCGCGCTGTTGCACGCCGCCGAAGCATCCGTGCGCGCGGCCGGCCGGCCCCGGATGATCCTGCAGACCGGGCACCTGCAGCCGGAAGCGGTGCGCTTCTACGAGCGCAGTGGCTATCACCGGATTCCGCTGTTCGCGCCGTATCACGTCCTGCCGCAGTCGAACTGTTTCGCGAGGAACCTGGACTGAAGTGATGATCGCGGGGGGATCTACGATTCCCCGATGACCGGATACGACGACTTCGACCACCTCGACGCCGCGAGCCTGCCTCCCCGCAGACAACACATCCTCGCCGTGATCAGGGATTCGGTGCTCGCCCACGGCTACGCGCCGAGCACGCGGGAGATCGCCGACGCGGTGGGCCTGCGCTCCACATCCACGGTCTCCCAACACCTGAAGGCGTTGGAGGAGGACGGGTTCCTGCGCCGTGCCGCCACCATGACCCGACCCATCGACGTGCGCCTGTTCCTGCGTGGCGCGTCCGTCGCCGACTCCGACGCCTCGGTGTCGGTGCCCGTCGTCGGCGACATCGCGGCGGGCACTCCGATCCTGGCCGAGCACAACCCCGACGACGTCATGACCCTCCCGCGTGAACTGGTCGGCCGTGGTGAGGTTTTCGGCTTGCGGGTGCGTGGCGACTCCATGATCGATGCCGCGATCTGCGACGGCGACCTCGTGGTGGTGCGTAGTCAGCGCGAGGCCAACTCCGGCGATATCGTCGCGGCGATGATCGGCGAGGAAGCCACGGTCAAGGTGTACCGCCGCCGCAACGGGCACGTGCAGCTCGAACCGCGCAACCCCGCCTACTCCGTGATCGACGGTGACGAAGCCGTCATCCTGGGCCGCGTCGTGTCGGTGATGCGCCGACTCTGAGGTCGCTACGCCGGGCCGAACCAGTCCAGCGACTGGCCGTGCGGCCCGGCGAAAGCCAACGGCTCGTCGTCGAGGGCGAGCACCAATCGGGCCGCTGTGCTCTCGCGCGGGGGCAACCGGTCGGCCAGCGTGCTGAGAACCCCGGTGCCCTCTTGCGACACCCAGTGGCAGGGCAGGTCCCGCACCGTCGCCCGGAAGTCTGCCCGCGCCTGAGGGGAGAGGTAGCTCAGCACAGCACTGTGGAAAACCACTACGGTGCTGGCGCGTGGCGCCGCGAGTACCAGCTCGGTGACCTGCTCGTTCAGGTCGCCGGTGACGATGGCCGGTGGTTCCGCCGCCGCGATCGCGCAGGCCGAACGCAAGCGCGACAGCCGCTCGTCCTGTCCCGGCCAGACCAGCGCGGACAGCCACTGCCGGTCGTCGCTGTTGCCGGCATCGAGTGGGTTCAGATCTACTCCGGCCCGATGGACGACCCGGGGGAGCCGGTCCGGGATCGGCACCGCTCCGGTTGTCTTGCAGGTCAACACAACCGATGACGGACCGTCTGCCGGATCCAGCGCGGCGGTGTTGTAGCGATAACTGAAACGGTCCGGGTACAGGCACAGTCCGGCCGATGCTCCGACCTCGATGAGCGACAGGGGTCCGGGCAGGCGGGCCAGCACCGGCAGCAGGGTGGCCGCCCGGCCCGCCTCGTTCGTCTGTGTACGTCTGCGCAGCGCGGTCGCGGAGATCGCCGACCAGTTCTCGCGCAGTTGGTCGCGGAACTCGTGATAGGGAACCGCGGTCGCGCCGTGCACTCGCGCGGCGGCCAGGATCAGGTTGGGTTGCTGTTTGTCCGTGGGCAATTGGGCGATCAGCGCCAGTACCTCCGCGTCCACGCTGATATCCAGCGCTCGCCGGTGATAGAGCGGGGAATTTCCGCGCGCTTCGAGAAGTGCGAAGTCGCGGAATCGTTGTGCGAGTTCCATGGGTTCCTGGGTACGTCGAATCGGCCATGAGCGCACGGTATCCACTCGGGCAGACGAGATTCCGGGTGCGAAGCCACGCTGACCGGTGAGTTGTCCACAGGTTCGGAGTTATCCACAGGTTTCCTCGAAGCCCAGGTCGGCGGGGGTTCGTCAGGTCGGCGTCGGCCTAGCGTCGCTGCCATGTCACGACACGAAGAGCACGAGCGAGTACGGCAGCGGCTGGGCGGGCTGGCGGTCCGCGAGCGAGCGCGACCGAGTAGTCAGCCGCTGCGCGCGTCCGGGATGGAGGCCGGGAACAGTGCTGCGCGCCCTGACGACGGCGAAGGACAGTGGGACGATGACGAACTCGCGCCGTCGGCCGGACCGCCAGGCCCAGTGGGGACACCCGGGTGGCTCGACGATGGTGGATCGGGCAGGCGAAACCGCCTGGTGCCGGCGCGCTTCCAAAACGCACGGCTGGATCCGGGCCGCCGCGGCGCGCTGGTACTCGGGCTGGTCGGGGTCATCGCTGTGGTGCTCACCGGTGTGATGGTGCTACGCGATCAGCCGGTGGCGCGGGCGGTTCCGCCGGTACCTGTACTGCGGGCGGAAAGCGTTGCGGTACAGCCCGGCCCGACCACGGTGGTCGCGGCCGTGTCCGGTCCAGGTCCGACCTCGAGTGCCGATGTCGTCGTCAGCGTGGTCGGTTTGGTCGAACGAGCCGGGCTGCACCGATTGCCGGACGGTTCCCGGATCGCCGACGCCTTGGAGAAGGCAGGAGGGATTCGTGACGGTGCCGACCTGGCAGGCCTGAACCTGGCTCAACGACTGGTGGACGGGGACCAGGTCATAGTCGGAGCCACGGATCCTCAAACCGGTCAACCACGCCTCGGCAGCATCACGATCGGTGCTGGTCGCGCACCTGTGACCCCGCCCGGCACCGGCGGCTCGAACACCGCGAGCTCGAAACCAGGAGGTTCGAGCACCGCCGGCCTCAGTGGCGGTGTCTCGTCCGGCAATTCGCGCATCGATCTGAACACCGCGACCGAAGCCGAGTTGGACGCACTGCCCGGCGTAGGACCGGTCACCGCCAAGGCAATTCTCGCGTGGCGCACCACCAACGGACGCTTCACCGATGTCGCTCAACTCGGCGAGGTAGACGGCATCGGTCCCGCCCGGCTGGCTCGACTCCGCGACCTGGTGACGGCATGATCCATGCGAAGACACCCCGCGCGGAGGTGATCGCGTGACCTGCCCAATGTGGCCCTGCGCACGGCTCGGTACCGGACCCGCCACAGCTCAACCCATCGAAACAGTGGAGGACTGCGCGCCGGGATCAGGCGATCTCCGCCGCCTCGCATGTCCACTCGGATCAGGCGAAAAACCTCGTTCTGCGAACGATGTGGTTGACCTGGGCATCGGTACGCCCCGACCTGACGACACGGCAGGCGGATGAGACACGAGCCGGGCGAGGGAGCGGTTCGGGAGGAACCGCGCCGGCGACCGAGAGTCGTACAGCACGGGGGAACGATTCCGGGAGATTCGGACCGGCGTGGGCGGCTGGGAACGGTTGAACGCGAGGGCGCTTTGCAGGAAAGGTCGGGTCCGCGTCGGTGGACGCGAGCAGCAGAGCACTGGGAGTCGGCGGGGCGGGGGCCGGGACGCCGGGTTGGCGTGGGACAACAAGGAGTGACGGGCAAGGGGGAACCGGAGCTAAAGGTACTCGATATGCGGTTGGTTCCTGCGGCGTTCGGGTGCTGGGTGGCGACGATTGTCGCGGTGACTGTGGGGTGGGTCGCGGGATTGGTGCTGGCTGCTGCGTCGGTCGTGGTCGCGATCGGGTTGTGGGTGGTGCTGCTGTGGGCGATGGCGCATCGGCGGGAGCGGTGGCGGGTTGTCGCGGTGACCGGGTTGGCGACGATGCTGCTCGGTGCGGGGTTCGCGGCGGCCGGTGCTTGGCAGGAGCACCATGTCCAGGCACATCCGTTGCGAGAATCGTTCGGCCGGTCGGTGAACGTGCTCGCGGTGGTCACCGATGACGCGAAGCCCCTGCGCGCCGGTGGGTTCGGCGGTGAGCGGCGGTGGATTGTTCGTGCGGGTCTGCGCGAGTTCGGTCATGGCCCGACATGGACGCAGGCAGGCGGTTCGATTGTGGTGCTCGCGCAGGGCAGTGAGTGGGCTGAGCTGTCGCCTGGGCAAGTGGTGCGATTCCGGGCTGAGGTCAGCGAGCCGAACCGCGCCGATCTGACGGTTGCCACCCTGCACGCCGCCGACGCACCGAAGCGGATCGGTGAGCCGCCGTGGTGGCAGCGGGTCGCGGCGAGCGTGCGCACGGATCTGGTGGACGCGTCCGCCGAGGCACTGCCACCTGCTGCGGCGGGGTTGCTGCCCGCGCTCGTTGTCGGTGACACTGTCGCGCTGCCGGAACAAGTGCGTGACGCATTCGAAATTGCTGGATTGCAGCACCTCTGTGTGGTCAGTGGAGCCAATTTCACCATCCTGCTGACGGCCCTGTTGGCACTCACCCGCCTGCTCACGGCCGGCCCGCGGACCAGTGCTGCCGCGGCGGCGGGGGCCGTCGCGCTGTTCGTCGTGATCGCCCGCCCCGACCCGAGTGTGCTGCGCGCGGCAGCGATGGGCTCGGTGACAGTGCTCGCCCTGCTCACCGGCAGACGCAAGCAGGCGCTGCCGGCGTTGTGTGCGGCGGTGATCGGATTGCTGGCCGTTGCACCGCAATTGGCGGTGAGCGCGGGATTCGCGCTGTCGGTGCTCGCGACCGCGGGGCTGATCTTGCTCGCGCCCAGCTGGGCGGACTGGTTGCGGGCGCATGGTTGGTGGCGCGCACCCGCGGAGATCGTCGCGGTGTCGGTGGCCGCGTTCGTGGTCACCGTGCCGCTGATGGTTGCCCTGTCGGGGCGGGTGAGCCTGGTGGCGATCGTGGCCAACGCGCTCGTCGCACCGGTGGTCGGGCTGATCACGGTGATCGGCGCGGTGGGCGCGGTCGTGGCCTGCGTATGGGGTGATGCCGCAGTATGGGTGCTGTGGTGCGCGCGGCCACCGATGTGGTGGTTGCTCGGCGTCGCCGATCGCGCGGCCGCGGTGCCGGGCGCCACGATCACGGTGCCTGGCGGCGTGGTCGCAGGATCGGTCGCGGCGGTGATCGTCGTCGTGGTCGTGGCGGCACTGCGCTGGTCGCACACCCGCAGACTCCTCGCGGTGGTGGTGCTGGGAGTGTCGATTGTGCTGCTCCCGGTGCGCTTCTTGCAGCCAGGATGGCCACCATCGGGCTGGGTGCTCGCGATGTGTGACGTTGGGCAGGGCGACGGCCTGGCTCTGTCTGTTGCTCCCGGTGCCGCGGTCGTCGTAGACGTCGGCCCGGACCCACGCCCGATCCGGGCCTGCCTGGATCGCCTGAAAATCACCCACATCCCGCTACTGGTCCTCACTCACCCCCATGCCGATCACATCAACGGACTCGCCGGCGCTCTCCGAGGCCGCACTGTCGACGCTATAGCTACCGCCCCGGGCGAACTCCGCTCAGCGATCGCCGAAACCTGTGCCGCCGCGGACCGCACCACAGCGCCGACACCGACCACAGCGCCGACGCCGAGCGCAGCGCCGACGCCGAGCGCAGCGCCGACGCCGAGCACTGCCCCGACACCGGGCACAGCGCCGACGCCGCCGAACCTCACCCCATCGACCGGAACTCCCTCGCATCCCACAGAAATCGAGAGATACCCATCGCGAACAGCGGAATCGTCACCACCTGCGCAGGGGGTAGTCGCCGCGCGGGTGCCCTCTGTGGATTCGGCTGTCCCACCGTTGCATCCGGACGACTCGGGCGGACCGTCGTCGCGCTCGGCGACGCCGACCATCCCAGGGCGACCGCAGCCGACCGCAACCTCACATCCGATGGAGCGAGCGTCGACGGTGGTCACCGCGGTGCGGCAGACGGGAGACGATCATTTCGTGTGCCCGCGTGGGACGCCGGGGGAGAAGCCGGCGAAAAGTGGTCGCCGTTCCGCGGAACAGACTGTTTCCCAACGAGAATCGCATGGCCACGGTGACGACACCGAGGGAGTGGAGCGGGTGACGGAACTGGCTGGTGCGGCTGATATTCCGCTGATGGAACTGCACGCGGGGCACGAAATGACCTTCGGCGCAGTCGGATTGCGTGTGCTGGCACCGAGCCGGGACCTGCCGACGTCGCTGTCGGCCGATGCGGCCAACGATCGGTCACTGGTGATGCGAGCACGTACGCCGGCCGGAACGATCCTGTTCACCGGCGACATCGAGGCCGAGGCACAGGCCCGGATCATGCGCGGTGAGGATGTCCGGGCGGACGTCCTCAAGGTCCCCCATCACGGATCACGCACCACCACACCGGCATTCCTGCGTGCCGTCGGACCACGCCTGGCGTTGGTCAGTGCCGGGTCGGACAACACCTTCGGGCATCCGCACCCCACGGTGACCTCGACCCTCGCCGCGCTCGGCGCAACCGTCGCTCGGACCGACCTTGAGGGTGACGTCGTGATCGTGGGTACCGCCGCCGATCTGCGGACCGTCACGTCTCGTCGACGAGCACCGCAGACGCGGCACGGCCCCACGCCTGGATGGCGTCGAGGATCTCGATCCGGTCGGTGGGCACGTTGATACCCGCCACGACTGACGTCTCGGACCGATGCTCGAAGGTCACCGTGAAGAACGAGCAGCACGTCGATTCCCGGTGGTCGAGTCGCGTCCGGCCGCCTCGGGAGCTGGTCGAACTCGGCCGGGCGCAGCGGGACGACGGTGCTCGGCAACATGCCCGAGGTCGGCGCCAAGGGATGTCGGTGGGCGTACGTAGGATCGCCTGGTGAGCGAACGCCCTGCCTCGGTGCATCTGGTCCTCGGCGACGAGGAACTGCTGGTCGAACGTGCGGTTGCGATGGTGACCGCGCAGGTGCGGGCCTGTGCGCCCGATCCGGATTCGGTACCCGTCGACCGATTGCGCGCCGGTGACGCCAGCACGGCGGAACTGGCCGAGTTGCTCAGCCCCTCGCTGTTCGCCGAAGACCGGGTGATCGTGCTCGAGTCGGCAGCGGAAGCGGGCAAGGACGCGGTCGCGGTGATCACCGAGGCTGCGGCCGATCCGCCCGACGGTGTGGTGCTCATGGTTCTGCACTCGGGCGGCGGACGGGCCAAAGCGCTGGCACCCGCACTGCAGAAGAAGGGCGCGACGGTCCACGAGTGCACCAAACTCAACAAGGGCGCCGAGCGCGTGGAGTTCGTGCGAGGCGAGTTCCGGGCCCTCGGGGTCAAGGTCTCGACCGAAGTCGTGCAAGCCTTGCTCGAATCGGTCGGTTCGGAGCTGCGTGAATTGGCCGCCGCCTGTTCACAATTGGTGTCCGATACCGGTGGCAAGGTCGACGCGAACGCGGTCCGCCGCTACTACTCCGGCCGGGCCGAGGTCACCGGCTTCGACGTCGCCGACCTCGCGGTCGCCGGCGACCGTCCCGGCGCGATGGAAGCCCTGCGCTGGGCCACCGACCGCGGCGTTCCCCACGTTTTGCTCGCCGACGCCCTCGCCGACTCGGTCCACACCATCGCCAAAGTCGGCTCGGCAGGCCGCGGCGACCCGTTCGCCCTCGCCCAGAAGCTGGGTATGCCCCCCTGGAAGATCAAGAAAGCCCAAGCCCAAGCCCGCGGCTGGAACCCCACCACCATCGGCACCGCCCTACAGGTGGTAGCCACCCTCAATGCCGACGTCAAAGGCGGCGCCGCCGACGCCACCTACGCGGTGGAACACGCCCTCGCCCGCATCCTCGACCTCCGCGCCACTGGCTGACCAGCGCGGCTGAGCAGGCGCGCCGCACCGCCATCCAATCGGGATCCAATCGCGATGTCCGGTCGCTCTCGCGGCTGGCACAGTTGATCATGAGATGGTTGAGCCGAGTGGTAGCCGGGATGGACGAGGCGGGCGCGGTCGACGCGGTCGGGGATCGGCGGGGCGGGTAGCTCGGCGGGTGGTGCAGGTGGTCGCGGCGGTGTTGTCGGCCACGGTGGTGGTGGTCACGGCATATGGGTGGTCGACGGCGGGGAGTTTCGATGCGGGGTTCCTGCGGTCGCGGGCGATCGGTGACGACGCCCCGCACTCACTCGGGGGCGATCTCAACATCCTGCTGATCGGGTTGGATACCCGCCGCGATCAGAACGGCAACGAGCTACCGGCCGAGGTCCTCGAGCAACTGCACGCCGGCGACGGTGACGAAGGCGGATACAACGCCAATACCCTGATCCTGGTGCATATTCCGGCGTCGATGGACAAGATCGTCGCGGTGTCGATACCGCGCGACGACTATGTGCCGGTCACCGGGATCCCGGGCTACACCCACGCCAAGATCAAGGAGGCGTACGGGTTGAAGAAGGCGGCCGTGCAGGACCGGCTGATCGCGCAGGGCATCACCGATCAGCGGAAGCTGGAACAGGCGGGCAGGGAGGCGGGGCGGGCCGCTACCGTGGCCGCGGTCCGGGATCTGACAGGCGTGCCGATCGACAGGTTCGCCGAGGTGACCCTGGCGGGCTTCTACGAGCTGGCCGCCGCGCTGGGCGGCGTGGAAGTGTGTTTCAACAAGCCGGTCCAGGACTCCGAGTTCTCCGGCGCCGATTTTCCCGCCGGCCGCCAGCAGCTGAATCCCGCACAGGCGCTGGCTTTCGTCCGGCAGCGGCACGGGCTGGAGAACGGCGATCTGGACCGAACCCACCGCCAGCAGGCGTTCCTGACCTCGGTGGCCCGCCAGCTTCGCAGCGCGGGCACCCTCACCGACCCGCGCAAGCTCTCGGCACTGATGGATGTGGCGCATCGCAATATCGTGCTGTCGGACGGCTGGAACATGACCGAATTCGTCCGCACCCTGGGCGCCGCCGACGATCCCGAGGTCGAGTTCCGCACCTTGCCGGTGCTGCGCTACGACGTGATCAACGGCCAGGACGTGAACATCGTCGACCGGTCGGCGATCCGCCGCGAGATGGCCGCGGCCTTCGGTATGCCGGTCCCGGCCTCCACCACGGCCAGGCGCACCGGACAACGCACCGAACCGCCTGCCGCCTGGTCGTCGGAGTCGACAGCGGGCGCTTGGCAGACCAGCACGACCACGTCGGCGCCACAGACTCCCGACGCGGGCAGGCCGGTCCGCAGCGACATCACCTCGGGTCAGGTGCCCTGCGTGAACTGACTACTCGCCGGCGACGACCAGCGAGACGTCCACATCCTCGTCGTCGTCGAGGTCGTCGTAGCGTCCCTCCCACTCGTCGTAGAGGGGAACCTCGTCCTCACGGGTGACGATCCACGCGGCGCCGTAGCCACCGTCCTCGTCGGGCACCATCACATTTTCGACCTTGAGACCGAGGCCCAGGATCTCCGCCGCGCGGATCACCTCGGCCAGGTCATCGCCTCGTACCACCGTCTGATTCGCGTACACCGTCAGCATGGCGCGAATGGTAGCCGGTGGAAGGGAACGACAAAAGCCGCCGTGGTCATCGAGGCCACGGCGGCTGCGTCTTGCGAAGTATTGCCAGCGAGCACCAGGCTCGCCGTCGATCAGATCTTGTTCAGAGCCAGCGCGAGCGCGGACTTCTTGTTGGCCGCCTGGTTGGCGTGGATGACGCCCTTGGACGCGGCCTTGTCGAGCTTGCGGCTCGCGAACTGCAGCTGCTCAGCAGCCTTTTCCTTGTCACCGCTGGAGGCAGCTTCACGGAAGTTGCGGATCGCGGTGCGCAGCGCGGACTTGACCGACTGGTTGCGCTTGCGCGCTTCCTCGTTGGTACGGATCCGCTTCATCTGGGACTTGATGTTGGCCACGCCTGTATCCTCTGGTTTCCTGTCGCTGGGTGGTATTCCTTGAAAGCTCGTCGGGCGCGCGCCCACGATGCAGCAGATGGTGCTGAACTACGGGTAACACCGCGCCGAAGATCGAGGTTACCAGCTCGGCATCCCCCGGCGAAATCGGCCCTCGATCCACTCGGCCGGGCGAGCGGGCGCCGATTTCACCCGTTTCAGGTGATGCAAAGAATTTACCTGTGTCACACACGACCCTGCCGCCGGGTGATGCACAGTTTTTGTCATGACCTCCACCACTGCGCCGAGTACGGCTCGATCTGCATCACCGGCGATGGTGAGAACGAACGGCCATCCGGCAGCCACCCACACCGGATTGTTCGAGGGATATGGCCCCGGCCGCTTCGCCGACGCGTTCGACGAGATGTTCGACGCATCGGGGAAGGTACGGGCGCCCTACAAGGGCATCCACGCCGCGATGGCCGCCAATGATGTCGATGACCTGGCCAAACGATCGGACGCGCTGGACCGTGCGTTCATCGACCAGGGCATCACCTTCTCGCTGTCGGGCCAGGAGCGCCCGTTCCCGCTGGATCTGGTGCCGCGGGTGATCGCCGCCGCGGAGTGGGCCAAGCTCGAACGCGGCATCAAACAGCGGGTGACCGCGATGGAACTGTTCCTGGCCGATGTCTACGGCGAGCAGAACATCCTGCGTGATCAGGTGATCCCGAAGCGTCTGGTCACCTCGTGCGAGCACTTCCATCGCGAGGCCGCCGGGCTGGTCCCGCCCAACGGCGTGCGCATCCACGTCTCGGGCATCGACCTGGTCCGCGACGAAAAGGGCGACTTCCGGGTGCTGGAGGACAATCTGCGCTCGCCGTCGGGGGTGTCCTATGTGATGGAGAACCGGCGCACGATGGCTCGGGTCTTCCCCGACCTGTTCTCCTCGCACCGGGTGCGCGCGGTGGGCGACTATCCGGGCCACCTGCTGCGCGCGCTGCGGGCCTCCGCGGCGCCCAACGAGGTCGACCCGACCGTGGTGGTGCTCACGCCGGGCGTGCACAACTCCGCCTACTTCGAGCATTCGCTGCTGGCCCGGCAGATGGGTGTGGAGCTGGTGGAGGGTCGCGACCTGTTCTGCCGCGACAATGTCGTCTACATGCGCACGACGGCGGGGGAGCGTCAGGTCGACGTGATCTACCGGCGCATCGACGACACCTTCCTCGACCCGATGCACTTCCGCCCCGATTCCGTGCTCGGCGTCGCCGGCGTGCTCAACGCCGCTCGCGCGGGCAATGTGGTGATCTCGAGCGCGGTGGGCAACGGTGTCGGCGACGACAAGCTCATCTACACCTACGTGCCCAAGATCATCGAGTACTACCTCGGCGAGAAGCCGATCCTGCCCAATGTCGACACCTTCCGCTGCTGGCTGGACGACGAACGCGAGGAGGTGCTCGACCGGGTCGGCGAACTGGTGGTCAAACCGGTCGAGGGTTCCGGTGGCTACGGCATCGTGATCGGGCCCGACGCCTCGCCGCGCGAGCTGGAGACGATCAAGCGCAAGATCAAGGCCGACCCGCGTGGCTGGATCGCCCAGCCGGTGGTGCAGCTCTCGACGGTGCCGACCAAGATCGGTGACGATCTCGCGCCCCGGCACGTGGACCTGCGCCCGTTCGCGGTCAACGACGGGGACGACATCTGGGTGCTGCCCGGCGGTCTCACCCGGGTCGCGCTGCCGGAGGGCTCACTGGTGGTGAACTCGAGTCAGGGCGGCGGCAGCAAGGACACCTGGGTGCTGGCCGGGCGCTCGGGGACCGAAGACCGGGAACTGGCCGGACCCGAGCTCGTCAGCGAACCGCCGCAAGCGGATTCGTTCGAGCTGGGTCGCGAACTCAGCACCCCGCAGGCCAATCAGCAACAGCAGCAACAGCAGCAGACACAGCGGTTGATCGGGGAATAGAGACATGCTTGCTCGAAACGCCGAATCCCTCTACTGGATCGGCCGATACGTCGAGCGCGCCGACGACACAGCGCGCATCCTGGACGTGGCGGTGCACCAACTGCTCGAAGACGCCACTGTCGACGCGGACCGCACGTCTCGCGTGCTGCTGAAGGTGCTCGGGATCGAACCACCCGAGGGCCTTCGCCTCGACGTGTGGTCGGTCACCGATCTCGTCGCCTACAGCCACGACCACGGCGTCTCGATCAGTGACTCCATCACCAAAGCCCGCGAGAACGCCCGCGGCGCACGCGAAGTCACCTCGAGTGAGATGTGGGAGTGCCTCAATGCCACCTACAACGGCATGGCCGCGGCGGAGCGGGCGGCGCGTGGCCTCGGTCCGCACGAGTTCTTCTCCTACATCAAGGGCAGGTCGGCGATGTTCACCGGACTGACCGACTCGACCCTGAGTCGTGACGACGGCTACCGCTTCCTGCTGCTCGGGCGTTCCATCGAACGCGTGGACATGATGGTGCGCCTGCTGCTCTCGCGCGCCGGTGACAAGACCTCCTCGCCCGCCTGGGTGACGGTGCTGCGCTCGGCGGGCGCGCACGACACCTACCTGCGCACCCATCGCGGCGCCCTCGACGCGGCCAGAGTCGCCGAGTTCATCCTGATCGACCGCCTGTTCCCGCGTTCGGTGTTCCACACGCTGCGCGTCGCCGAGGCCTGCCTGACCGAGCTGGATCAGCGGCCGGGCAGTCGCGTCGGCGCGCGGCACGAGGCGCAACGGGTGCTCGGACGCGCGCGCAGCGAACTCGAGTTCCTGCCGCCGGGAGTGTTGTTGGAAGATCTGCAGAGCCGCCTGCTCGCCCTGCAGAAATCGTGCCGTGAGCTCAGTGAAGCCGTGTCACGCCAGTACTTCCATGCCGCCCCGTGGGTGGCGTGGACCGACGTGCGCAGCAAGCAGGACAGCCGCGTGCAGGTAGAGGGAGAGCTATGAGTTGGCGGATCAGGGTGGTGCACACCACCGGTTATGTCTACGACGCGCCCGTGACGCGCTCGTTCAACGAGGCCAGGCTCACCCCGCGCGCCGACAGCAGGCAGAACGTGATCCTCAATCGCGTCGAAACCGTGCCCGCCACCAGGGCTTATCGCTACACCGACTACTGGGGCACCGCCGTCACGGCCTTCGACCTGCACGCACCGCACACCGAACTCGAGGTGACCGGGTCCTCGGTGGTCGAGACCGAACCGTTCGCCGAACCCACCGAGGAACTGAGCTGGGACGAACTGCAGGGCGGGCGGGTCGTCGACCGGTTCGACGAAATGCTCAGTCCCACCGCCTATGTGCCGCGCGATCGCAAACTGTCGACGGTGGCGCGTCAGCTCTCGCGCGGTGAGGAGCCGGCCAAGGCGGTGGTGCGCGCGGCCGAGTGGGTGCACAAGGAGATGGACTACATCGCGGGCACGACCTCGGTGCACACCTCGGCGCTGCAGGCCTTCGCCGAGCGTCGTGGCGTATGCCAGGACTACGCCCACCTGACACTGGTGCTGTTGCGCAGCATGGGAATTCCCAGTCGCTACGTGTCCGGGTACCTGCATCCGAAGCCGGGTGCGGCGATCGGCGAAACGGTGGCGGGCCAGTCGCACGCGTGGATCGAGGCGTGGACCGGGCAGTGGTGGGGCTACGACCCGACCAACAATCTCGCCGTCAACGAGCAGCACGTGTCGGTCGGCGTCGGTCGTGACTACGCCGATGTGCCGCCGTTGAAAGGCGTGTTCTCCGGCGGCGGCTCGACAGACCTGGAGGTCGTTGTGGAGGTCACCCGGCTCGCGTAGTGTCCGAGAGGCTCGTGCGGACCCCGCTCGCCGCGGGGTTTATTCCTCCCGGAGAGGTGGCGGCCGATGTCTCCCACTGCACAGGAACTCGTCGAAATCGAAGTCGTCCCGGAGCCGAAGAAGTGGGTGGCCGAGGCGCTCGGCACCTTCGTCCTCGTGGTCTGTGGCGTCGGCACGATGGTGCTGGCGGGTGATCGGGTGGGCCCGCTCGGTGTCGCCTTCGCCTTCGGACTGTCGCTGCTGTTCCTGGTCTACGCGATCGGGCCGATCTCGGGCTGCCATGTCAACCCGGCTGTCACGCTCGGGCACATGTTGCTCGGGCGGATCAGTGCGATCGGCGCGGTCGGCTATGTGATCGCCCAGGTGGTCGGCGCGTTCCTCGCCGGACTGGTGGTGTTCGCGTTGGCCAACAATCTGCCCGCCTACGACCGGCCGGTCGACGGTCTCGGCGCCAACGGCTGGGGTGCGCACAGCCCGTCGGCGGTGACCGGTCCGCTCGGTGATGTGGTGGTGCAGAACGGGTACGGCTTGGCGGCCACCATCATCATCGAGGTGATGCTCACCGCGCTGCTGGTGTTCGTGGTGCTGGCCTCGACCGACCAGATCTCCGATGTGCCGCTGGCCGGGCTCTCGATCGGCGTCACGCTCACGGTGATCTACCTGGTCTCGCTGCCGATCGACAACACCTCGGTGAACCCGGCGCGCAGCCTGGGCGTCGCGCCGTATCAGGACGGGGCGATGGGGCAGATATGGGCGTTCATCGTGTTCCCGCTGATCGGCGGGGCGCTGGGCGCACTGCTCTACGGCCTGATCTTCGGCCGGTCCAAGGACGTGCACTCCTAGCTACGAACCGTCGAACCCCGATCCGGATGTCTCCGGGTCGGGGTTCGATTGTCGTTCAGCTCCAGCTGTATTCGGCTACCAACCGGTGCGCGACCAGATCGAAGGTCTTGCGCTCGACGATCGCGCCCTCGCGCCGGATGCCGTCCTCCGGCACGTCGAGTACCCGGTCCAGCCGTACCCAGCTCGGCCTGCCGTCGTGATCCCATGGGCCGGTGCCGATGCCCACCCAGTTGTGGTCGTGGGCGCGGTCGGCCTTCGACGACAGCATCAGTCCGAGCAGAGTCTTGCGGTCGCGCCCGACCACCAGCACGGGCCGGTCCTTGCCATTGGTCGGGTCTTCCTCGAACGGCACCCAGGTCCACACGATCTCCCCGGGGTCGGCGCGCCCGTCGAGCTGCGGGCAGTAGACGATCTGGCGGGCGCGATGCGCCGTCGGTACGGGGGTCGAGGCCGTCGGGCGCACCGCGACGGCGGGTCCCTGCTTGGTAGCCAGTGCGTCCACCAGCTTCTCGAGCAGTCGTGGCCCCTGCTTGCGCACGATTTTGGGCCCCTGCTCCTTGGCGATGACGCCGAGCTGCTTGCCGAGACTGTTCCAACTGCTGGCCATCTGTGAAATATAACGCCGACTCGCACTTCGGTGCACCGGTGACAGGGCCCGGGCTCGCAGGAATGACGCGGTCGGGTGCACCGGTGCGAGTGGAGTAGCTGGGCGCATGGGACGATGGGCGCAGTTCGCCTATACCCCGCGAGGAGTGGAGTGGCTTCCAGTTTTGCCGATACGACGTTCACCGATCCGTCCCGGATCCGGAACTTCTGCATCATCGCCCACATCGACCATGGCAAGTCGACCCTGGCCGATCGGATGTTGCAGCTGACCGGTGTGGTCGAGGAGCGGGCCATGCGTGCCCAGTACCTGGACAGGATGGACATCGAGCGTGAGCGCGGCATCACGATCAAGGCGCAGAACGTGCGGTTGCCGTGGCAGGTCGACGGCACCGACTACGTCCTGCACCTGATCGACACCCCGGGCCACGTCGACTTCACCTACGAGGTCTCTCGCGCGCTCGAGGCCTGTGAGGGCGCGATCCTGCTGGTCGACGCCGCCCAGGGCATCGAGGCGCAGACTCTCGCGAACCTGTATCTGGCGCTGGAGAAGGATCTCACGATCATTCCGGTGCTCAACAAGATCGACCTGCCCGCCGCGGATCCCGATCGCTACGCCGCCGAGCTGGCCCACATCGTCGGCTGCGAGCCGGGCGACGTGCTGCGGGTCTCGGGCAAGACCGGCGTCGGCGTGACCGAACTGCTGGACAAGGTGATCGAGGCCGTCCCCGCCCCCGTGGGCGACGCCGACGCACCGGCCCGCGCGATGATCTTCGACTCGGTCTACGACACCTACCGGGGTGTGGTCACCTACATCCGCGTGGTCGACGGCAAGATCTCCCCACGCGAGAAGATCAAGATGATGTCGACCGGCGCGACCCACGAACTGCTGGAAGTCGGCATCGTCTCACCCGAGCCGAAGGCCACCCAGGGACTCGGCGTCGGCGAGGTCGGTTACCTGATCACCGGCGTGAAGGACGTGCGCCAGTCGAAGGTCGGCGATACCGTCACCAGCGCCCGCAACGGCGCCACCGAAGCGCTCACCGGCTACCGCGAGCCGCGCCCGATGGTCTACTCCGGTCTGTACCCGGTCGACGGCTCCGACTATCCGGATCTGCGTGACGCGCTGGACAAGCTGCAGCTCAACGATGCCGCGCTCACCTACGAGCCGGAGACCTCGGTGGCGCTGGGCTTCGGCTTCCGCTGTGGCTTCCTCGGTCTGCTGCACATGGAGATCACCCGCGAGCGGTTGCAGCGCGAGTTCGGTCTCGAGCTCATCTCCACCGCACCCAACGTGGTGTACCGGGTGGAGATGGAGGACGGCACCGAACACGTCGTCACCAACCCGTCGTACTGGCCGGAGGGCAAGTCGCGGCACGTGTACGAACCCATCGTGAAGTGCACCGTCATCTCGCCGAGTGAGTTCATCGGCTCGATCATGGAGCTGTGCCAGCAGCGTCGCGGCGAACTGGGCGGCATGGACTACCTGTCCGAGACCCGCGTCGAGCTGCGCTACACCATGCCGATGGCCGAGATCATCTTCGACTTCTTCGACCTGCTGAAGTCGCGCACTCGCGGCTACGCCAGCCTCGACTACGAAGAGGCGGGCGAGCAGGAAGCCGATCTGGTGAAGGTCGACATCCTGCTCCAGGGTGAGGCCGTCGACGCGTTCAGCGCGATCGTGCACCGCGATGCCGCGCAGGGCTACGGGCACAAGATGACGACCAAGCTGCGCGAACTGATCCCGCGTCAGCAGTTCGAGGTGCCGATCCAGGCCGCGATCGGCGCGAAGATCATTGCCCGCGAGAACATTCGGGCGATCCGCAAGGACGTCCTCGCCAAGTGCTACGGCGGCGACATCAGCCGCAAGCGCAAGCTCCTCGAGAAGCAGAAGGAGGGCAAGAAGCGCATGAAGACCATCGGTCGCGTGGAGGTCCCTCAGGAAGCCTTCGTGGCGGCGCTGTCCTCGGATTCGGACAAGCCCAAGAAGTAGGCAAGCTCCCAGAACGACCGCTCAGGCGCCGGTGCTCACCGGCGCCTGAGCTATTTCCACCCGCAGGCGCACGCCGCCGAGCGGGCTGTGGGCGAGTTCGGCGGTACCGGAATGCAACTCGGCCTGCTGGCGGACCAGTGCGAGGCCGAGACCCGAGCCGGGAGAGCCGGGGCGTTTGGCGAAGCGGTCGAAAGCGGTGGGGGACAGATGTTCCGGTATGCCCGTGCCGTTGTCGTCGATGGTGATCTCGGCGCCGTTGCCGGTGGACCGTGCGGCGACGACGACCTCGGTGGCCCGGCCGTGCAGGACCGCGTTGGCGACCGCGTTGGTCACGATCAGCATGATCCCGCCGGGCAGTCCGTGTACCGGGACCGGATCGCAGGCGGTGAGCGAGATGTCGACGCCGGGATTCGCGCGGCGAGCGTTCTGCACCGCGCGGTCGAGGGTCTCGCACAGTTCGAACGGTTCGAACGCACCGTGATCGGTGAGATCGCCGACGGCGAGGCGTTCCAGATCGGTGAGGGTGCGCTCGATCTGACCCTCGGCGGCCAGCACATCGGCGAGGACGGCGCCGCGCTGGTCGGCGGGCAGTTCGGTGCCGGACAGCACCTGCAGGTCGGTGCGCATGGCGGTGAGCGGAGTGCGGAGCTCGTGGGCGCAGACGGCAGCGAAGTCGCGGGCACTGGCCAGTGCCCGGCGGGTCTCGCCGTGTGCGGTCTCGAGGCGTGCCAGCATCCGGTTGATCGCGTCGGAGAGTTCCTCGGCCTCCTTGGCGCCGCGCCCCGACAGTGGTGGCAACTCGTCGAGTGTGTCGATCTCGTGGGTGGCGGTGGCGAGTCTGCGCAGCGGGCGTGCGGCGAATCCGGCCAGCACCCAACCCAATACGGCGGCGACGATCACCCCGGCCACCCCGATGCCGAGACCGATCAGCTGGCTGCGGGTGATGGCGGCGTCGACGAGTTCGCGATCGGGATCGAGCCGCACCAGCAACCCCGGGGCGCCCTGGACCTGGGCGAGCGCCTCATCGGGTGGGGTGCCGGGGACCACGATGGTGCGCTCACGCGCTATCCCGTTGGTGGGCAACGGAACCGGGGCCGAGGGAGCCTGAAGTTCGGGTGGTTCCCCGGGCACGCCGTCGTAGCGCTGCGCGATCTGTACCCGCATGCTCGACACGGTCTGATCGAGCTGGCTCGTCCCCGTCACCTTCAGCAGCGCGGCGTAGGTCAGCCCGAGCGTGACCGCGACCAGCGCGGCCACCGCCGCCGACACCAACGCGACCCGGACCCGCAACGACCACGAGGCCCTCACGGCTGATCCCGCAGCACGAACCCGACCCCGCGCACGGTGTGCACCACCCGCGCGACACCCTCGGCCTCCAGTTTGCGCCGCAGATACGAGACGAACACATCGACCACATTGGTGTCGGTGCTGAAGTCGTACCCCCAGACGGTCGACAGGATCTGCTCGCGCCCGAGCACGATCCCGGCATTGCGCGCCAGCATCGCGAGCAGCTCGAACTCCCGTTTGGTGAGGTCGACCAGGGCTGGCCCCGCGTGCACCCGATGCCCGGTCAGATCGATCATCACCTCGCCGACCTGGATCGTGTCGGCCGGCGAGGCGGCGGTGACCGGTCTGCGTCGCAACAGCGCGCGCAGCCGCGCGACCAGCTCGCCCAGATCGAACGGCTTGGTCAGATAGTCGTCGGCACCACGCTCGAGCGCGGCGATCCGGTCGGTGACCGCGCTGCGCGCGCTGAGTACACAGATGGGGATGTCGTTGCCCATCGCACGCAGGGCGGTGACCACCCCGACGCCGTCGAGTTCGGGCATGTTCACGTCGAGCACCATGGCGTCGGGAGCAGCGGTCCCCACCAGGGAGAGTGCGCGAGCGCCGTCGGGCGCGGTGATCACCTCGAAGCCCGAGAGCTCGAGGCCGCGCCGCAGCGACGCGAGCACGCGGACCTCGTCGTCGACGACCAAGATCTGCTGTCCCGTCATGCACTCACCCTAGTGTTTTCCGCTGTTCATGCTGGTCAGAACGGTCGCGCGGGGACGATGGCGCGCTCGCCATCGGGGTGGATCCGCTGACATTCCACGGGACCGTCCATCGACGGTGCGGGGGTGCCCGGGGCCGCGCGCTCGATGTGGATCCGGCCGGGTTCCTGGCCGGGCACACCGGGAACGACGCGTTCGAAACGGACTCCGGGCTCGGCGGGCAGCGGGGGGAGACCGGGGGCGTCCCCGCCGCCCGGCGCGGTGCAGATGATCGTGGTTGCCCGGCCGTCGTCGGGGCGCTCGCCCGGATCGGCGGACGCGACGCCCGCCGCAGTGGCGGTGATCACGGCGGCACCGCCGAGTAGTGCGGCGGCCTTGACGCGGTGACGGGTGGAGAGTGCGGTCATGATCGGGCTCCTGACTGTGCGTTTCACCGACCTTCTCGGTGGACCGCACCGACGCTAGGGTTCCGATCTTCACGCTCCGTTGAGCATTCGTTAGAGTTCTCTTGGGATCGTGCGCGCCCCTGATTCCCCGGGCTCGCCGAAAGATGTTGCTCGCCATAAGGTGAGCGGGGTACCAACCGGCCTGCACGAAATGACAGGCCGATGTCCGGGAAATAGTGTTGGATGGGCCTCACTTCGCCGCTGTTTGTGGTGGGGAACCACAGCGATGCGAGTGTTGGAGCTTTGATGACGCGTGATCTGCCTTTCGATGACGGTGCCGCGCGCGCAGAGGGGTCGGAGGGGTCGGACACGGCCTACCGGATCGCCAACGGCGTAGCCCGGGTGGCCAGGGCCGGCGCCTATGTCACCGGTGGCGCGTTGGTCGCGGCCAACGGGACCACGCGCGAGCCGGGCACCAGCAATGCCGACAGCAGGTACGCGGGCTGGTCGCAGCAGACCGTTTCCACCGATCCGAGCCCGGACGCACCGAGTCCGATCGTGACCTTCCCCGACCTGGCCGTCGAGCCCCCGCCTGCCCCGGTGATTCCGCACACGGCATTCGCCGCGCCGCCCAAGCCCGACGTGTCGATGGTCGCGGCGACGGACGAATCCCCCCGGCGCCCAGAGGTTCCCGGCTCCGACGGTGATCGTGAATTCCGGATCCCCGGCAGCGACGAGCCGTCCAGCGGTATCGGCATACCGGGCTACGGGCACACGCCCGCCGGACCGGGGTACCACGACACCCCGAACCCGCTGCCCGGCACCACCCCGGACCCCGGCTTCGATCTGCCCGGTTTCGAAGGTCTTCCGGGCCACGGCAACCTTCCCGGTTTCGAGCTACCCGGCACCGGCCACGGTCTGCCCGGTTTCGACGGTCTGCCCGGCGGCGGTATCGGCATTCCGGGCTACGACGGTCTGCCCGGCAACGGGTTCGGCCTCCCCGGCTACGACAGCGTCGGGTTGCCCGGTGGCGGTTCGGCCGGTGCCAACGCGCCCGGCGGCATGTTCGACGGGATCGGCAACCTCGACGGCGCATTCGACGGTATCGGTGGCATGTTCGACGGTGTCGGCGCGATGGTGACCACCGACTGGCAGGTCGACGTCCACGTCGGGCTCGACGGCGTGTGGGCCACGTCGCAGATGAAGGTCGACGTGCAGGTCGGCCAGGTCGGCGATCAGCTCGACGACTACGGCCAGTGGCTCGGTGACGGACTGAAGGTCCCCGGCGACACGGCAGGCACCACGCCGGCCGGATCCGGCCTCGGCACTTCCGCGTCCGGCGGAACCGGTCTGGGCAACTCGTCGTCGGGCGCTCCCGGCCTGCCCGGTTCGTCCTCGTCGGGCATCGGCCTGCCCGGCACGACGGCACCCGCCGCGCCCGCCCCGGCGCTCGCGGCACCCGCGCCGGCCATCGCGGCTCCCGCACCCGCCCCGGCGACACCGTTCGCCGCGGCTCCCGCGCACGCGCCGGCCCCGATCGCTCCCGCGCCCGTGCCTGTCGCCCCCGCAGCGCCCGCGCCGGTGGCGGTCAACCCCGTGGTCAGCACGCCGTTGCAGACCACCATCCAGCCCGACGCGGCCTCCACCCCGATCGCGAATGTGTTCGGTCACCAAGCCGTGTCGCCGCTGACCGCGCCCGCGGCCTCGGTGCCCGCGCTGTTCACCCCACCCACCCCCACGAAACCCGTTGTGCTGCCCGAAGTCTCCGGTGGCGGCCACACCCCGACGACCGTGCCGGTGACGGTTCCCTCCAAGGTCCCGACGGTCGACCTCGACACCCCGACGACGGTGAAGGTGCCCACGGTCACGGCGCCGACCGCGCCCGACGTCACCAAGGTGCCGATCACCGTGCCGCCGACCGGCCACACCGGCTCGACCGTTCCGACCATGCCGACCACTCCCGACGACGACCTCACCACCAAGCCGGGGACCAGCACCGGCGGCGTGACGACCCCCTCGACCGGTGGGAGTACGCCGACCGTCGATGTGCCCAGCCAGACCACCCCGCACACCAGTGCGACGGTGCCCACCCAGCAGCCGACGGCGCCGACCAAGCAGCCGACCATCGATCCGCCGACCAAGCAGCCCACCGTCGACATCGACCCGCCGACGGTGGTCACCCCGCCGCCGGTCACCGTGCAGCCGACCGTCGCACCGGTAAAACCCCCGGTCATCGAGACCAAGCCGATCGCCGCCGAGTTCGACCAGCACGACAGCGGTTACCATGGCGTCTCGGCCGGATTGTTCGATACGGGCTTGGGTGGCGGTGATTTGCACGCAGCCGCGTTTCCCATCGAGCACCACGGGTATGACTTCGTGGTCTGACACGACGATTTCGGCCGTGTCGATGCGACGAGAGTGAGGAACAGGTGTCTGCCGCAGCCGGACTGCAGACCGCGACGGTGAAGCATCCGGATGTGATGGCTCCCGTTGTCGCGCTGGTCGACGAACTGCGGGAACTGGTCCGCTCGGGCGGCCGCAACGACCTCGATGCCCGGCTGGGCATGGTGCGGGCCAGGCTCAGCGATCCGCGGGTCCGGATCGTCGTCGTCGGCGAACCGCAGGCGGGGATGAGCACGCTGGTCAACAGCATGGTCGGGTCGCCGGTCAGTGCCACCGAGGGCAAGCCGAGCGTTCCGGTGATCGTCGAATACGGCCAGGCGCCGAAGGCGACGCTGGTGAAGTCGGCGCCGGGTGGCCGGGTCGAACGGGTGCCCGTCGATCCGCTGAATCCGCTTCCCGCCCTGACCTCGCTCGGTGTGTTGCGCGCCGAGTTCGCCGAGCCGAGTGGGCTGCTGGCCGACGGGCTCGTCGTGATGGACGCGCCCGGCTCGACCGCGCACGAGGCGGCCGCCTGGTCGATGATCGCCGCCGCCGATGTCGTGCTCTACGCCGCCGACTCCGCCGCCGAGCTCACCGAGGCGCAGCTGGACTACCTGCGCCGGGTCGAGCAGGTGTGCCCGTCGGTGGTCTGCGTACTCACCAAGATCGACCGCAACCCGCACTGGTCGCTCACCCAGCGACGCAATCGCGCGCTGCTCGACGGTGCCGGGCTGAACTTCGCGGTGGCTCCCGTCTCGGGTCTGCTGCACCGAGAGGCCGCCGAGCGCGGCGACCAGCAGCGTGATGCCGAGTCGGGCGTGCCCCAGCTCATCGATCACCTGCGGGAATATGTTGTCGCCCAGGCCGATTCGGTGGCCGTGGCGGCCGCGGTGCGCGATATCGCGCTGATCACCGATCAGCTCACCGTCACCCTGCGGGCCGAGTCGGACACACTGCGCGACCCGCGCAGGCGCGCCGAGATCACCCAGCGCCTCGCCGCGGCGCGCACCACCGCCGATCAGCTGCGACAGCGCACCGCCACCTGGCAGGTCACCCTCGTCGACGGCAGCTCCGAGCTCAGCGCCGACATCGAACACGACCTGCGGCACCGGTTGCGCACGCTGGTTCGCGAGGCCGAGGCCGAGATCACCCGCACCGACCCTGCCCGCAAGTGGTCCGATTTCGCCTCCGAACTGGACGCGCGGATCTGTGAGGCGGTCGAGGAGAACTTCGTGATGGCGCACTACCGTGCCGTCGAGCTCACCGAGCAGGTGGCCTCGAAGTTCCCGCCCGACAACCGAACCCCGCCGCTGCCCGAACTGCGGCTGACCAACCCCGGCGAGGTTCTCGAGCCGGTGCAGCCGCTGGAACCCCTCGAAAGTGCCAAAGCCGGAGTGGGACAGCAGCTGCTCACCGCGCTGCGTGGCTCCTACGGCGGCATCCTGATGGTCGGTCTGGCCACCAGCCTGCTCGGGATGTCGCTGGTGAACTGGTATTCCGCCGGCGCGGGTGTGCTGCTCGGTGTGAACGCGCTGTGGGACGACCGCAAGCACCGCAAGCATCGCAGGCAGGCAGAGGCCAAAGTGGCCGTCGCCCGGCTGGCCGACGACGTGATCTTCCAGGTGGGCAAGGAATCGCGCAACCGCCTTCGCTCCCTGCAACGTGTGCTGCGCGACCACTACACCGAGATCGCCGCCGAAGTGGGCCGTACCGCCGACGAGGCCCTGCGCGCCGCCGAGGAGACAGGCCTGCGCTACGGCGACCATCGGGAACTGCGTATCACCGAGATCGACGCGGGCCTGCGCACGGTGGCGGGGCTACGCGCCCGCGCCGAACGCCTCGCCTACTGAGCGGGCGCCCGGTGGGGCGAAACACTGTGTCCGGCACCGGGCGAAGGCGCCGGCCGCCCCGGTCTCATGATCGGTGCGAAGGTGAGTGCGCGGGCTGGAACTGACCCGCGTTGCGCTGGTCCTCGGCCCGGATCACGTGGGTCACGGCGTTGATCAGCGCCAAGTGGGTGAAGGCCTGCGGGAAGTTGCCCAGGTGCCGCCCGGTGCGTGAGTCGATCTCCTCGGCGTAGAGGCGCAGCGGGCTGGCCAGTCCGAGCAGCCGCTCACACAGATTGGTGGCCCGTTCGAGTTCGCCGATCTCGACCAGCGCCGAGACCAGCCAGAACGAACAGATCGTGAAGGTGCCCTCCTCGCCTTCCAGGCCGTCGTCGGTGGTCTCGGTGCGGTAGCGCAGCACCAGTCCGTTGACGGTGAGGCGGTCGGCGACGGCGAGCACCGTCGCGCGGATGCGCGGATCGTCGGGCGGCAGGAATCGGGTCAGCACCACCAGCAGCAGCGAGGCGTCGAGCGTGTTGCCACCATAGGTCTGGGTGAAGATGCCCTCCGGGCTGACACCGAATTCGAGGACGTCGTCGCGGATCTCCTCGGCGATCTCGAACCACTCGGCCGCGCGCTCGTGTTGGCCGTGCAACTCCGCCAGCCGGGCGCCGCGATCCAGTGCCACCCAGCACATCACCTTCGACGAGGTGAAGTCCTGCGGTTCGCCGCGGACCTCCCAGATCCCGCGATCGGGTTTGCGCCAGTTCGCGATCGCCGCGTGCACGGTGCGTTCGAGCAGCGGCCACAGCGATTCCGGCACCTGCCCGCGCGATTTCACATGCAGGTACACCGCGTCGAGCATGGTGCCCCAGATGTCGTGCTGGTCCTGGTCGTAGGCGGCGTTGCCGACGCGGACCGGGCGCGCGCCGTCGTAGCCGGACAGATTCGGCAGCTCGTATTCGGTGATCTGCCGTTCGCCGCCGATTCCGTAGAGCACCTGCAGGGGGACCGCGTCCCCGTTCTCACCGGTGGTGACATCGTCGAGGAAGGCGAAGAAGTCGTTGGCCTCGCGGTCGAGTCCGAGGGTGTACAGGCCCCACAGCGCGAAACTCGCGTCGCGCACCCAGGTGTAGCGGTAGTCCCAGTTACGTTCTCCGCCAGGGGTTTCCGGAAGCGAGGTGGTGGCGGCGGCGAGGAGCGCACCCGTCGGCGCGTAGGTGAGCCCCTTGAGCGTGAGTGCGCTGCGCTGCAGGTAGCTGCGCCACGGATGGTCGGGGAAATCACCCTGGGTGATCCAGCGCCGCCAGCACTCGGTGGTCGCCCACATCTTCTGCGCGGCCTCGTCGTAGGTGGCGGGCGCGGGTAGCTCCGACCAGGTGAGCGCGACGAACACCTGGTCGCCCTCGGCCATCCTGGTGCGGGCGCGTGCCTCCCTACCCTCCAGGCCGAGGCGCAGATCGGTGGTGAGAATCAGCGACGGCCCACTCTCGGGATCGCTCGACGCCCGCGCGGTCGCCTGCTCGTAGACCTTGCCGGTGTACTCCCATTTGGCTCCGCGCTGGTGATAGTCGAACGAGGGCTGGCAGCTCATTTCGAGTTCGACGGTGCCGCTCACACACTTGACCGTGCGCAGCAGGATGTGTTCGGCGTCCCAGTCCATCGGGGTGCGCCGGTGGGTCTTGGACCGGGCGTTGTTGTTGTGCCACGGGCCGAGTACCAGGGTGTCGCGCACGATCAGCCAGCCGGTTTCGGTCTGCCAGGTGGTTTCCAGGATCATCCCGCCCGGCAGGTAGCGCCGCGCCGCGGGCACGTTCGTTCCGTAGGGGCCGATCCGGAAATGCCCGGCGCTGCGGTCGAGTATCGCGCCGAAAATGCTGGGGGAGTCCGGGCGTGGCACGCACATCCACTCCACCGAACCGCTGCTGGCGATCAGGCAGCTGGTTTCACAGTCGGACAGGAAGGCATAGTCGTCGATCGGGGGAAACGCGCCGCGACGGCCGCTGGAGGACACCGGACTCAGAATCGGCAGGCTGTCAGCGCTGGAAGACTCCATACCCCATCATCACGGCGGTGTGGGCGCGCGTCCACCGCTGGGGGCGGCGATCTCGGCGTATCGGCCGGTCGCGGCCGGGAATTCGCCCGCGGCCATGCGGACGGCGAGGGCGTTCACGGCGACCGACTAGGCTGGACGGCGTGCAACGCATCGCAGGTTGGTGGGACGGGTTCGAACTCTGGGTAGCCGGGCTGCCCTTCATTCCGCAGTTTCTCGTGGTGCTGGTCGGCATGGTCCCGATCAGCTTCGCCATCGCCTTCCTGCTCGACCGAAGCCTGCGTATGGCCTTCCGCCTGCTGCGCCGCGACGATCGCACCGAACCGCCGATGCCGGTCGCCCTCGCCGAACGCCCGACCGTCGGCAGCGGTGCCCGCTGATGCCACGTTCTCGCGTCCAGCTCGCGCTCATCGCCCTACTGGTCCTGGTCGTCATCGCGTGGTTCTTCACGCGCTAGTCGGCGCGAGCACCATCCCGCGCCGACACTGCGGCTAGTTCTTGCGCCAGTCGTCGAAACGTTTGCCCAGGTCGGATACCGTGCGGCCGACTTCCTGACCCACCGTGTTCACCGCCGAGCCCACGTCGCGGCCGAGGTCGCGCACTGTGCGGACCAGCAGGTCCTCGGACTGGTCGAACGACTCGCGGTAGTGCCGGGTCGCCTCCTTCACCTCCTCGCTGATCCGCGCGTTCTTGTCCTGCTCGCGACGCGGATAGCTGCCGCCGAGCACCCGCTCGTACTCGCCGGACTGGATCCAGCGGCGCAGCTCGGCCGCGCGCAGCACCGAGAACGGATGCGACTGCAGTTCCAGGTTGAGCAGCTTGAGCACGCCGTCGCGCAGGTCGCCCGAGCGCAGGTAGTCATCGGCCTGGTCGAGGAACGCGCCGTGGTTCATCTCGTGCAGCCACGCACCGCCCGCGGTCTTCATGTGCACGCGCACCGAAGCCTCCACGTCCTGGCAGCACAGCAGCCCCGCCCGGTCGCCGGACAGCTCCGACTTGCGGCTCCACTCCATCAGCGCTGCCACGATCGCGCGCAACGCCCAGCCGCCCACCGGCATCCACCCGACCGAGGCCGACAGCCGCATCAGGTGCATGAGCATCGTGCGATACACCGCGTGCCCGGACAGTGCGTGGCCGAGTTCGTGGCCGACCACGAACCGCAGTTCCTCGGTGTCCATCAGTTCGAGCAGGCCGGTGGTGAGCACGATGAACGGCTTGTCCATCCCGATGGTGAACGCGTTCACCGAGGGGTCCTGGAGTACGAACATCTCCGGTGTGGATTGCGCGTCGAGCACGCCGACGCAGTCCGCGCGCAACTGGTGCAGGGTGCGGAACTGCCGATCGTCGACCCGCACGGCGGTCGCCAGGTACATCAATCGGTGCTGACGCTCCCGCAACAATCCCGACAGCGCCCGCAGCACCGTGTCGAAGCCGCTCAGCGACCGCAGCGCCACGAGTGCGGTGCGGTCGGCCGGGTGTTCCCAAGTGCGCGTGCTGATCTCCGGAAAACGCGTGCGAACCCGGTCTGGAGCCATGGTCATAGGATGAAATCCCCCCTGGTTAGAGAACTCTCGTCGATTGCGATCATCATGGCGCAATCTGCTACAGTCTGCCTGTGTCGTCGAGTGTCGCCCCGCAGATCCGCCATGAGTTGGCGTTGATCGCTGTCGGCAACCTCGCGGTCGCAGACATTCTCTGTCGATGATCGGCCACCGGATCCGGCTGCGCGTTCTTGCCCAGTAGACTGGCGCGCGCTTTCCTTTCGCAGTCGTAGTCCGTCACTCCGGGGGCCGTTGGGCCCGAGTCGCGCCAACTGTCGTATATCCACGTACGACAGGTCTACCGATCGACACGATCTTCCCTGCCGCCACGAAAATCGTTGCGCTGCAGGTCCTTTCCCGAAAGGTACACCCCGATGTCTCGCAACACCTGGATCGGCTCGCGCCGCCGCGCCGCCGCCATCGCTCTCACTGCTGTCGCCGCGGTCGCCCTGACCGCCTGCGGCGGTGGCGCCAGCGACTCGACCGACGGCGGCGCTACCGTGGCCGACGGCAGCGGGGGCACCCTCAACCTCTACGCCTACGCGGTCCCGAAGCCGGGCTTCGACAAGGTCGTGCCCGAGTTCAACAAGACCGACGCGGGCAAGGGTGTGCAGGTCCAGGCCTCGTACGGCGCCTCGGGCGACCAGTCGCGCAAGGTCAAGGACGGCGCAGAGGCCGACGTCGTGAACTTCTCCGTCGAACCCGACATCACCCGCCTGGTCGACGCCGGTCTGGTCGAGTCCACCTGGAACGCCGACGCCACCAAGGGCATCCCCTTCGGTTCGGTCGTCACCCTGGTGGTGCGCAAGGGCAACCCCAAGGGCATCAAGGACTGGGACGACCTGCTGAAGCCGGGTGTCGAGGTCGTCACCCCGAACCCGTTCAGCTCGGGCTCGGCCAAGTGGAACCTGCTCGCGCCCTACGCCGCCAAGAGCGACGGCGGCAAGAACCAGCAGGCCGGTCTGGACTACCTGTCGCAGCTGGTCTCGCCCGAGCACGTGAAGGTGCAGCCCAAGTCGGGCCGTGAAGCCACCGAGACCTTCCTGCAGGGCACCGGCGACGTGCTGTTGAGCTACGAGAACGAGGCCATCTTCTCCGAGCGCAACGGCGACCCGATCGAGCACATCAACCCGCCCACCACCTTCAAGATCGAGAACCCGGTCGCGGTGCTGAAGAACTCGAAGAACCTGGCCAAGGCCACCGCGTTCCGCGACTTCCTGTTCACCGCTGATGGCCAGAAGGCGTGGGCGAAGGCCGGCTTCCGTCCGGTCGACCCGAAGGTCGCGGCCGAGTTCGCCAAGGACTTCCCGACCCCGGCCAAGCTGTGGACCATCGATGACCTCGGTGGCTGGAAGGCCGTCGACAAGGATCTGTTCGCGCAGGGCACCGGCAAGGTCGCCGTCATCTACGACAAGGCCACCAAGTAGGCCGTGACCCGGCTCACACGCGATACTGGACAACTGTGACTGACAGCAGTGGGCCCGCCGGGACCGGGGAGACCTCCGATCCCGGCGGCGCCGTGAAACTGGACAAAAAGCCGCCGACCTCGCGCGGACCTCGCTGGGCCTGGCTGCGCGTCACCGGGTCGGTGGGCCCGTTCGGCATCGGTGTCGCCGTGCTGTGGCTCAGCCTCATCGTGCTGCTGCCGCTGGCGGCGCTCACCGTCAGCTCCTTCGAAGACGGCTGGTCCGGCTTCTGGGACGCGGTCACCGCGCCCTCGGCGCTCGACTCGCTGAAGGTGACGATCGGCGTCTCGGTGATCGTCGCCGTGATCAATGTCGTGATGGGCACGCTGATCGCCTGGGTGCTGGTTCGTGACGAGTTCCCGGGCAAGGGCATCGTCAACGCGCTGATCGACCTTCCGTTCGCGCTGCCCACGATCGTCGCCTCGATCGTGTTGCTCTCGCTCTACGGCCCGAACAGCCCGGTCGACATCCACCTCAACGCCACCCAGCCCGGTCTGGTGGTGGCGCTGGCGTTCGTCACGCTGCCGTTCGTGGTGCGCTCGGTGCAGCCGGTGCTGATCGAGGTCGACAAGGAAGTGGAGCAGGCGTCGCTGTCGCTGGGCGCGAGCAACTGGATCACCTTCCGGCGCATCGTGCTACCCACCCTGGCGCCGGCGATCATCTCCGGCGGCGGCCTCGCCTTCGCCAGGGCGATCGGTGAGTACGGGTCGGTGGTGCTGATCGGCGGCAATATCCCGCGCGAGACGCAGATGACCTCGCAGTACATCCAGCAGCAGATCGAGGTCGACCGGCCGGTCAACGCGGCCGCGGTGTCGGTGGCGCTGCTGGTGATCTCGTTCGTCAGCCTGCTCGTGCTGCGGATCCTGGCCGAACGCACCTCGCGCAAAGAAGAGGCGGCCCGATGAAACTGTCCGCGTTCACCAGGATCTCGCTGCGCACGGTCGCGCTGGGCTACCTGCTGATCCTGCTGGTGCTGCCGTTGGTGATCATTTTGCTGCGCACGTTCGAGCGGGGGATCGGCGCGTTCATCGAGTCGATCACCACGCCCGCGGCCATCTCGGCGTTCCAGCTGTCGATGATCATCGTGGTCATCGTGGTGCCGCTGAACGTGGTGTTCGGTGTGGTCACGGCGCTGGCGCTGGTCCGGAGCAAGTTCCCGGGCCGCAGTCTGATGCAGGGCATCGTCGACCTGCCGTTCGCGGTGTCGCCGGTGGTCGTCGGTGTGTCACTGATCCTGCTGTGGGGCGCGGGCGGCTGGTTCGGCGGGCTGGAATCACTCGGATTCAAGGTGATCTTCAGCCTGCCCGGCATGGTGATCGCGACCATCTTCGTCACGCTGCCGTTCGTGGTGCGTGAGGTGGAGCCGGTGCTGCACGAGATCGGTGACGATCAGGAGCAGGCCGCGGCCACCCTCGGTGCCTCGCGCTGGCAGACGTTCTGGCGCATCACCCTGCCCGCCATCCGCTGGGGCCTGACCTACGGCGTCGTGCTCACCGTGGCCCGCGCGCTGGGCGAGTTCGGCGCGGTGATCATGGTCTCCACGGCGCTTCCCGGCAAGTCCCAGACACTCACCCTGCTGGTGCACGGCCGCTATATCAACGACCACAACACCTTCGGCGCCTACAGCGCGGCCACCCTGCTCATGGGTATGGCGCTGATCGTCCTTCTCCTGATGACTCTCCTCGAACGCAAGCGGGGCACCGAATGATCACCGTGACCAACGCGCGCAAGAACTACGGTTCCTTCGCCGCCCTCGACGATGTCAGCATCGATATTCCCGCAGGCCAGCTCACCGCCCTGCTCGGCCCGTCGGGCTCGGGCAAGTCGACGCTGCTGCGCTCGATCGCCGGCCTCGAGTCCCTCGACTCGGGCGTGGTGGTGATCGCGGGCAACGACGTCACCCACGTGGCGCCGCAGAAGCGCGATATCGGCTTCGTGTTCCAGCACTACGCCGCGTTCAAGCACATGACCGTGCGCGACAACGTCGCCTTCGGCCTGACCATCCGCAAGCGGCCGAAGAAGGAGATCGACAAGCGCGTCGACGAGCTGCTCGGCATCGTCGGACTCGACGGTTTCCAGCACCGCTATCCCGCGCAGCTCTCCGGCGGTCAGCGTCAGCGCATGGCACTGGCCCGCGCACTGGCCGTCGACCCGCAGGTGCTGCTCCTGGACGAGCCGTTCGGCGCGCTCGACGCGAAGGTGCGCACCGATCTGCGGCAGTGGCTGCGCAGGCTGCACGACGAGGTCCACGTGACCACCGTGCTGGTCACCCACGACCAGGAGGAAGCCCTGGATGTGGCCGACCGGATCGCGGTGATGAACAAGGGCCGCATCGAGCAGGTCGGTTCGCCCGAGGAGGTCTACGACCGGCCCGCCAACGAGTTCGTGATGTCGTTCCTCGGCGCGGTCGCCCGGCTCAACGGCCACCTGGTCCGCCCGCACGACATCCGCGTCGGGCGCGATCCGAGCATGGCGATGGCCGAACACGAGGGCACCGCCGAATCGGCGGGCGTCACCAGGGCCACGGTGGAGCGGATCGTGCGCCTCGGTTTCGAGGTGCGCCTGGAACTGCGCAATGCCGCGACCGGTGACCAGTTCGCCGCCCAGGTCACCCGCGGTGATGCCGCGGCGCTGCACCTGACCGAGGGCGAGACGGTGTACGCCCGTGCCACCCGGATCCCGGACCTTCCCCTGGCCTGATCCTCCAGCAACGACCGGGGCCCCGCGACACCTGTCGCGGGGCCCCGGTGCGTTGTCGAGGGGTTCGCCGGCGGTCCGTGCGCGGTCCGACTGATGGGGATCGGCGCAGGTTAACCGGTACCGGCGGTCCGTCAGCCGGTTCGACGCGCTCGCCGGACAACTTTTTTTCGTGTCTCACCGCGGACCCTCGAAGACTGTGCATGACGCAGTGTCACAGGTAGAGGCATTTTTACTGGTGAGTAGCTTCCTCAACAGGGCTTTCGCCACGCCGAACACGAGAAATTCGGCATGGCATGGAGTTGACGTGACTCGGTGTAGGTGTAACCATTGGAAACAGTAAACGTCCCTAGAGGAGAGGCAGTGACGACGATGTCTGCGCCCACCACCCCTGACGTCGATCCTGTAGTCGCGGAGGCTCAGGCGTACGCCGAGAAGTTGCTGATGCTGTCCGAGGCATCGGTCGATCGCCACTTCGACCCGTTCGAGGACATCGACTGGGACGCCCCCGACTTCGATCCGAACTGCAAGCCCGAGCGCTGGGTCCTGGTCACCTCGGCCGACCCCATCGGTCGCCACCCCTGGTACCAGGCGCTGCCGCTGGACACCAAGATCGAGATCGGCAAGGTCCGTCAGGCCAACGTGGCCAAGGTCGGCCTGCAGTTCGAGGCGATCCTGATCGTCGGCATGATGCAGCACATCTTCAACCTGAAGAACAACGACCCGGAATTCCGGTACTGCTCGCACGAGATGATCGAAGAGCACAACCACACCCTGATGTTCCAGGAGATGGTGAACCGCGTCGCCGACGTGCCGGGCATGAACCCGCTCGTGCGTCAGCTGCGCCACCTGGTCTCCCCGGTCGGCGCGCTGATGCCGAACCTGTTCTTCATGGCCGTACTCGCCGGCGAAGAGCCGATCGACCACATCCAGAAGGACATCCTGCGCTCGGGTGACGACATTCACCCGATCATGCGCGGCGTGATGGCGATCCACGTGGCCGAGGAAGCTCGCCACATCTCCTTCGCGCACGAGTTCCTGAAGAAGAACGTGCCCGCGCAGCGCTCGTTCAACAAGTTCGTGCTGTCGCTGGCCATGCCGACCATCATGTTCATCCTCGGCCGGGCCATCGCGACCCCGCCGAAGACCTTCTTCAAGCAGTTCGACATGCCCGCCGACGTGCGCAAGGAGCTGTTCTACGGCTCCAAGGAGGCCAAGCAGGTCTTCGCCGATTACTTCATCGACGTGCGCGCGCTCGCCGAGGAGATCGGTCTGATGAACCCGGTCGCCCGCAAGGTGTGGAAGATGTTCGGCATCGACGGCCCGTCCAGCCGGTACCGCTCGGAGCCCAAGCGCTCCGCTAAGCACGCCGCCTGAGACGATAGCAATATGCCATATGTCGTTACCCAGTCATGCTGTAGTGACGCCTCGTGCGTCTACGCATGCCCGGTCAACTGTATTCATCCCACCCCGGATGAGCCGGATTTCCGTACCGCAGAGATGCTCTACGTCGATCCGGCGGCCTGCGTGGACTGTGGTGCCTGCGCCACCGCATGCCCCGTCGATGCCATCACCTCGTCGAAGAAGCTGACCGACGAGCAGAAGCCGTTCATCGAGATCAACGCCGACTTCTACCGCGTGCAGCGGGATCGGCCGACGTTGGCTGCGCCGGTGATGCCGCCCGCGATCGACACGCAGCGCTCCCCGCTGCGCGTCGCCATCGTGGGATCGGGTCCCTCGGCGATGTACGCCGCCGACGAACTGCTCACCCAGCCCGGTGTCGCGGTCACGATGTTCGACCGCCTGCCGCAGGCCTACGGGCTGGCGCGCCTGGGCGTCGCGCCCGATCACAAGCACACCCGTAAGGTCGCCGACCTGTTCGACATCATGTCGAAGCAGGACGACTTCGGTACCTACCTCGATGTCGAGATCGGCAAGCACATCAGCCATGCCGAGCTGCTCGAGCACTTCCACGGCGTGATCTACGCCGTGGGCGCGTCCTCGGATCGCAAGCTGGACATTCCTGGCGAAGGCTTGGCGGGCAATGTGTCGGCCACCGACTTCGTCGCCTGGTACAACGGCCACCCCGACCACGCCGAGGACCGGTTCGACCTGAACCAGAAACGGGTCGTGATCGTCGGCAACGGCAACGTCGCGCTCGACGTCGCCCGCATCCTGACCGTGAATCCGGCGCTGCTCGCCGACACCGATATCGCGCCGTACGCGCTGAAGGCATTGCGCGAGAGCAAGATCGAAGAGGTCGTGATCCTGGGCCGTCGTGGTCCGGCCGAGTCGGCGTTCACGGTGCCCGAGTTCGTCGGCCTGCTGGCCGCCGATATCGACATCTCGATCGACGGCGAGCTGCCCGCGATCACGCCGGATCTGCCCTACAAGGTGGAGCAGAAGCTGCGCCTGCTGCACAGCGTCGCGAATCGCCCGTTCGGTGAGCGTAAGCGCATCGTGTTCCGCTACCTGTCCTCGCCGGTGGAGATCGTCGGCACCGACACGGTGACCGGGGTACGGGTGGAGCGCAACGAGCTCGTCGCCGATGCCGAAGGTCGCGTGGCCGCCACGCCGACCGGTGATACGACACTGCTCGAGGCCGGTGTCGTGCTCACCTCGGTCGGCTACCGAGGGGTGCCGACTGTGGATCTGCCGTTCGACGACGCTCGCGCGGTGATCCCGAACGACGCGGGCCGGGTGCTCACCGCACCCGGTGGTGAGGTCTTCCCCGGTACATATGTGACCGGCTGGATCAAGCGCGGCCCGACCGGTTTCATCGGGACCAACAAGTCGTGTGCGCAGGAGACCGTGCAGCAGCTCGCCGACGATTTCAACGGCGGCACGTTGCGCGAGCCCACCCGTGACGCGGCCGAGTTCGACCGACTCGTTCGCGCCCGTCGCCCGCAGGCGGTCGCCCGCGGGGCCGCGGTGCAGCGGGAACGTTCGGTGAAGCGGCTGTTCGCTCGCAGCTGATCGAAAAGCGAAGGCCCGCAACGTCACTGGGAGACGTTGCGGGCCTTTCGTGTGCGCCTACTGCGCGGTGAAGCCGCCGTCCGCGGCGATGGCCGCACCGGTGACGAACGACGCATCGCGGCTGAGCAGGAAGGCGCACACCGCGGCGACCTCGTCGGGTTGGGAGATCCGGCCCATCGGGTGCAGCGCCGCGATGGCGGCCTCTGCCTCGGGAGTCGCGCCCATCGAGGCGCGGAACGCCGGGGTGTCGACCGCACCGGAGATCAGCGCGTTGACCCGCACACCCGTCGCCGCGGTCTCGAGCGCCACCGACCGGGTGAGTCCGACGACGGCGTGCTTGGCGGCCACATACGGCGCCACGTGCGCCATGCCGACCACTCCGAGGTTGGAGGCGTTGTTCAGGATCGCGCCGCCGCCGGAGGCGGTGATGGCCGGAACCTGGTGGCGCAGACCGTAGAAGACGCCGTCGAGGTTCAGATCCAGGTCGGCGCGCCAGGACGTGGTATCGATCTCGGCGATCGGCCCGAAGGCGTTCACCGCGCCCGCGTTGTTGAACGCCGCGTCGAGGCGGCCGTACTCGGTGAGCGCGGCCTGGGTGAGTCGTTCGACATCGGCATCGACGGTGACATCGGTCGCGACGAACAGCGCGCGGCCGCCCGTCGCCCTGATCTGCTCGGCGACCTGCTCGCCCTGGTCCTTGCCGCGGGAGCCGAGAACCACGGCGGCTCCCTCGGACGCGACTCGCAGTGCGACCGCCTTGCCGATGCCGGAGCCGGCGCCGGTGATGAGTACGACCTGGTCGGCGAATCGAGTGGACATGCGTAGTGCCTTCTTTCCCTTGGTTTTTCGAACATCGGGTCGGTGTCTCTCCGTCCTTTCAGTCAACCGGCGCGCGCAGGGTCGTGCTGGCGGGATTCGGTCGCTGCATTGACGTGTCACTGAAAGTGGGCCGACTTCGAAATGAGGGAATGTAATTCGCCGCCAGTGAAATCGCGTTGGTAGTAAATGAATTGGTTACCGGTCGGTAAGTGTGCTGAATGTGCGGGATAACAAACTTGAAGAATGTATTCAATGGGCGCTCTGTCCGATTACTCGCAGGTAGCTGCTTCTCGGAGTCTGTGAATCGCGGGGAGGGCGTTCAGGGGGGTGGATATGTTGGCTTCAACGATCTCACCTGCATGAATCGCCTTGTGGTGGCGCATGGTTGCGGTTTCCGTATCAATCCGGCAGCAATTCGCGGACGTGCCAGTTAATCTAGGCGAGCTGTTTGGAAGACGACCGCGGCCACATGGTGCGCTCGCGTGCTGGACGTGGTCACGGTGCGTTGACGGGATAGCAAAAACATGACCAGAGGTCTGGGCTTGAGTATCGGTGCGGTCAATGCGATTTCGGCGGTAGTCGCCGACGATCCGGCCAAACCGGCGGTGCGAACACGACGCACCGCACTGACATTCGACGACGCGGGCAGGCCCCGTATCGGCGCGATCAACGAATTCGCCTCGGCGATCACGGATTTCGCGGATCTCACGCGCGAGCCCGAGCCGATGGTGATGGGTGGACGGTTCTACTCGGCGACCAACCTGATCGCCGCGGTGGTCACCGGTCTGATCGAGCTGGCCGAACCGCCCGCCGGGATCGTGTTGACCTATCCGGCGGTCTATACCGACAAACAGGTCTCGTTACTCGGCCAGGCGCTGCATCTCGCGGGCGCCGGTGAGGTCCTGTTGGTGCCGGAACCGGTCGCCGCCGCGGAATGGCTCGAGGTCGATCGCGGCCCACTGGAGCCGGGCTTCGTGCTCGTCTACGACCTGGGCGCCACCAGCCTCGACCTCACCGTGCTGCGTGTCGGTCCCGACTGGCCGCACCACCCGATGGTCGGGACTCCCACGCGGTCCATCGATTTCGGTGGCAAGCCGCTCGGCGAGATGGTCGCTCGCTACGCGGGCGACCCGGGTCCGGGCCGCGCGACCCAGACCCTCACCTCCATGGTGAACATCGACGCGCTGCGCGCCGAGCACATCCGCGACACCTTCCCGCTGGTCAGCAAGAGCGTGTCCGCGGCGGGGCTGCGGCTCGCGGACCTGTCGCGCATTCTCGTTGTCGGCGGTGCCTCGCGTCCGCCCGAAGTCGCCCGCACCCTCGCCGAACTCGGCGTTCCGCTCGTCACCGTCGCCGACCCCGGCCAGGTGATCGCCTCGGGCGCGGCGGGTTTGGCGGCTCGCACCTTCGCGCCGGAGCAGCAAACCGGTGGCCCGGTGCCGCACGTTGCGGTGTTCTCGAGCGCGGCAGTCGTTTCCGCGCTCGCCATGTCGGCGATGACCGTGTTCGGCAGCCCCTTCGACCCCGGCCTGATGCCGGTTCTCGACCGGTTCCCGGTGCTGGGCGCTCCCGCCGACGCGTTGCTCTACGACATGAGTGCCGACCTCCTCGCCGCCCGAACCGCAGGTCTGGTCAGCGATGTCGACCCGCTCAACGGCCGCATCCGGGTGGCGGGCATAGCCGCAGCCCGCAGCGCCTACGAGAACTTCATCGCCCCCGCGACCGCGCCCGGCGGCACATCACGCCCCGGCGGCAGCGCCGACCGCGGCGCCCCCGGCCGCCCGGACGTCAGCAACGACTGCAAGTCGCCGGTCCTCGCCCGTACCACCTACGGTGACCCGGCCCGCTTCATCAACCCCTTACCGTTCGGCCAACAGGCCGCCCAGCCCCAGAACACGCCGACCAACCCCGGCACCCCCGAACTTCCCCACAGCGGCCCGGTCTCGAGCCCTGGCACTCCTGCGGTGCCGGGCACTCCGACCTCGCCCGGCACTGTTCCCGCCGTAGGTAACGCGCCGTCGCCGGGTACGGCACCGACGGACGGCACGTCCACACCGACCGGTGGCACATCCACGCCGAGTACGGGCGGCGTGACGGTCGATGTCGGGGGATCGACCCCGGCCGGTGGAACCGGCACCGGCACAACACCTTCCAGCCCCGGCACCTCGACCGGCGGGACCGGTGGCACCACCTCGGGCGGAACGCCGACCGGCGGTACGACCGACGGGGATACCACAGGCGGCGCGACCGGTGGCGGAACATCGAGCGGCACAGGAACTTCCGGTGGCTCGACCGGCGGCGGGGCGTCTGATGGCGGTGCATCGAACGGCGGCGGCACCGGCGGTGGTGGTGCATCTGGTGGTGGATCCGACGGTGGTGCGTCCGGTGGCGGTGCCTCAGGCGGCGGCGCGTCAGGCGGTGGTGCGTCCGGTGGTGGTGCGTCCAGTGGTGGTGGATCCGACGGTGGTGCGTCCGGTGGTGGTGCGTCCGGTGGCGGCGCGTCAGGCGGTGGTGCGTCCGGTGGCGGTGCGTCCGGTGGTGGTGCGTCAGGCGGTGGTGGCGCGTCCGGTGGTGGTGCGTCCAGTGGTGGTGCGTCAGGCGGTGGCGTGTCAGGTGGTGCGTCCTCCGGCGGCGGATCCGACAGCGGTGTGTCCTCCGGTGGTGCGGCATCAGGTGGTGCGTCTTCAGGGGGTGCGTCCTCCGGCGGCGCTTCCTCGGGAGGCTCCAAAGGTGGCGCATCGGCAGGTGGCTCCACCGGTGGCGGCGGTGGCGGCGGTGGCGGTGGCGGCTCACGCCGCTGACCATGGGTCACGCCCGTTGCAGCCGCCGCGGCATCAATGTTCTTGCTACTGACAGGTCGGCCTTGCCTCGCCGGTGGGATGAACATCCGATCGGCGAACGAGGTCGGGCGCGAGAACGGGAACTCTAGGGCTTCGTTGTAGGCGACATCGACGTTGTAGGCGACATCGACGAATGCACTCCGCACGTGAAGAGTTCGACGTCATCATCGCTGGAGAACGCCCGGGAGTGCTGAGTGTCCTCGAACACGCAGTGCACGAGCGCGCCACCGCCGACGAGCTCTTCCTCCGACGGCTCCGGCTCTCGCTGCTGATCGGCTGACGCGCCTGCGTAGCCCGGCCGCGGTATCACGTCCATGTCGCGGGGCTCGCTGCGACATGGACGGGTGTGCCACGAGAGTCGCTCTCGCGGTCCGCAGCCACGGCGATGCGTTCGCGCGGCCGGTCGTTGGAGCGCTGGTAGTGAAACCGGGGTGGGTTGTCGGTGGGTGCGGGCACAATAGGGCGGTGGGTTTAGCTGGGGGAGCGCCGAAGCTGATTGCGCTCGATGTGGATGGGACCCTGCTGGCGAAGGGGGTCGATATCAGCGCTCGGGTGGGGGCGGTGGTGCGAGCGGCGGTGTCGGCCGGCGCGCATGTGGTGGTGACCACCGGGCGAACGGTGCTCACCACACGTCCGGTGCTGAGCGAGCTCGGGCTCGCCGAGGGGCATGCGTTGTGTTCCAACGGTGCTGTGCACATCGATGTGGCGCGTGGCGAGCCGGTCGCGGTCCAGTCGTTCGATCCGGGACCTGCCGTACTCGCGCTGCGCGCACTGTTCCCAGCGATGATCTTTGCCGCGGAACAGGTGGGCGTCGGTACCTGGGCGACGGGGCACGGGCCGGGGGAGTTCTCGATCGGCGACTTCCGATTGGTCGACCACCGCACACTGAGCAGTGTGCCGACCCCGCGCCTCAACGGCTGGTGGCCCGACGGCAGCCCCGACGAAATGCTGCGCCTCCTACAGGAATTCGATGTGCCCGATGCCTCCTGGGTGCACGGCGAGTACGGTCCGTGGCTCACGGTCTCCCGGCGAGGTGTGTCCAAAGGCTGGGCACTGGAACGACTTCGGCTCCTCCTCGGCGTAGAGGCCGATGCGACTCTGGCCATCGGCGACGGTTTCAACGACCGGGAGATGTTGCGCTGGGCGGCACATTCGGTAGCGATGGCAGGCTCGCCCGACGCGGTGCTCGCCCTCGCCGACGAGGTGACCGGAGACGTCAGCGAGGACGGAGTGGCCACCGTCCTCGAGCGCTGGTTCGCCTGAGCACCGCGGTTGTCGCCACCGGCGCCACAGCCTGAACGCGGGACCTAGGTCGGCATCGACGCGGTCATCGCCACATAGTGGGGGTTCGCCATGATCCCGAGCACATTGCCGAACGGATCCAGCACCGCCGCGGTCGCGAACCCGGCTCCTTCGCCGCGTTCGGTGATCGGCTCGTACTCGGTGGCGCCGAGCTCGAGCAACCGGGCGAAGGTGGCCGCGAGGTCGTCCACCTGCCAGAACACGACTCCGCCTCCACCCGGTGCATTGCGTGCGCCTGCCGGGGCATACGCGCGGTTGATGATGCCCAGCTCGGCTTGCAACGGCCCGAGCCGAAACTCGTAGTACCCGCCGGGTACCTCGTAATACGGCGCGATGCCGAGGAATTCGCTGTACCAGTCCTTGGCGGCGGTGAGGTCGTCGGCGTAGTAGGTGGTGGTGGCCATTCCGCGCAGCATGTCTGCTCCATTCGGTTGTCGCTTCGGTGTGACAACGACCTTGCCAGCCAAAGTGCTCACCGAATGAGCACTTTGGCTGGCAGAATTGCCGAGTGTGCGAGCGGACAGATTGGTAGCCACCCTGTTGTTGATGCAGGCACGCGGGCGGGTGACGGCCGCGGAGGTCGCGGCCGAGCTCGAAGTCTCGGTGGCGACGGCCCGCCGTGACCTGGAGGCTTTGTCGGCCGCGGGCATCCCGGTCTATCCGCAATCGGGTCGCGGGGGCGGTTGGTCGCTGATCGGCGGCGCCCGCACAGACCTGTCAGGGCTGACGGCGGGGGAGACCAGGGCGCTGTTCCTGCTCGCGGGTCCGGCGGCCCAGGCCGCCCCCGAACTGAAGTCGGCCCTTCGCAAACTGGTCCGCGCCCTGCCGCACACTTTCCGCGCCGATGCGGCCGCCGCGGCCGATGCGGTTGTGGTCGATCCGGCGCGGTGGGGTCGCCCCGATCCTCGAGCACCCGCGGTGCTCGACACGCTGCGCCGCTCGGTGGTGGATCGCCGCCGCGTGCGTATCGAATACCTGCGCCAGGGGGAACGCACGGTCCGCACGATCGATCCGTGGGGCCTGGTCGAGAAGGAGACGGTCTGGTATCTCATCGCGGGCACCGACCGCGGGCAGCGAACCTTCCGCCTCGACCGGATCGCCGACGCCATCACGCTCGACGAAACAGCCGACCGACCAGCGGATTTCGATCTCCCCGCGGAATGGGCGCAGATCGTCGAGCAGATGGAGGGGCGGCGCGCCGCCGTTTCCGCGACGGTTCTCGTCTCCACCGAGCTCGCCCCGATCCTGGCCGATCAGCAGGGCCGCAACTGCACTCTGCTCGGCCCGGCACCCGACGGTCGGGTACGAGCACAGATCTCCGCCGATACCGCGAACATGGTCGCCCGGCAGCTGGCGGGCTGGGGCGGCGACGTGGAGGTGGTCGGTCCTGCCGAGGTGAGATCCGAACTGGTCGCACTCGGTACTCGATTGGTGCACGACAACAGGTGAGCGACGCATCGGCGCACAGGCCGTTGCCGGCTGAGGTCTGTGCGGGGCGATCCTGCTGCGACCGCCCCGCCGCCACTACGACCTGTCGATGAGCGAGGCCAGCGACCTGACCACCTCACCGGCCACCACCGCGTGCCCACTCGTGGTGAAGTGGATGAGGTCCGCGCTCATCAACTCGGGTCTCGACCGCAGCGGATGGTTCCAGAATTCGGTGAGCACCGCATCGAATTCGGCGGCCACCGCCCGCACCACCTCGTTGAACGCGATCATCTGCGGCCGCATGGCTCGCATCGGGGCCATCCGCTCGACCGACCACACGTCGGCCACGGTGAAAATCGACAGCTGTGCCCCGGTGGCGGCCAGCGCGGTGAGGATCGTCGACAGATTCGTGCGCAGTTGATCGATGTCACCGCCCGCGGTGAACAGGTCGTTGCCGCCGCAGCTGAGGTGCACGAGATCCGGTGCGAACTCCAGGATTTCGGCGAGCTGGCGGTCGATGACCTGACCGCTGGTCGCGCCGATCCGGCCCGTATTGCGATAGGCCAGTGTGGAATTCACCAACGTGAGGTGTGCCGCGACCCGATCGGCCCAGCCGGTGGGAGCGTATCCGGGACTGGGGTCACCCGTCCCCGCGGCGATCGAATCGCCGAGCACCGCGAAACGCTGCCACGGCGCCCCCGCGAGCAGTGCGGCGGCCTGCTCCGGTGCCAGTACCAGTGGATCATCGGCCTCGGCGGAGAACTGCACGGAGAGCGGTGTGCTGGAAGACATGTCGATCTCCTCTGGTTCAGTCGGTCGAACGAGCCCGCGACGGCGCGGCGAGCAGCAGGGCGACAGCGAGGTTGATGGCCGCGCACACGGCGAACAGCAGGTGGAAGCCGCGAAGTGGGTCGTCGGAGGTCGCCGAGAAGATGGCCGCCAGGACGGCGATGCCGAGTGCTCCGCCCACCTGCCGGGCGGTGACGTTCATTCCGATGCCCGCCGCGAACTGTTGCGGTGGAACAGAACTCGCTGCCGCGGTGCCGAACACCGTGACGACGATGCCGATCCCGCCGCCGCCGAGCACGCCCGCCGGAATCCACGCTGTCCACAGCGCGGGTTCGGGCCCGAAGGCGTCGGTGCTCATCCAGACCAGCGCGGCTGTCGACATCAGCGCACCGAGCACACCTACCCACCGCTGGCCTGCCGGTGTCGTAATCCGCCCGGTGACAACGGCGGTCACCATCGAGGCCACCGCGCCGACGGTCAGCGCCGCCGCCGATTCGAGGACGGAGTAGCCCCAGATGGCAGCGAGGAACAGCGGACCGGCCAGCAGCCAGGCGAACATCGAGGCGCCGAACAGGAACGAACCCGCATTCGCCACGGCGAATTGCCGATCACGCCACAGTGACACGGCGACAGCGGGATTGGCGTGCCGACGGGAGCGAAGCAGCGCGAACGTGGTCAGCGCGAGACCGCCGAGCAAGGCGACGAGTGTGCCGGGTGCGGTCCACCCCCACGACTGGCCTTCGGTGACGGCCGCGACGATCGCACCGAGCCCGATCGCGACGGCGAGCGTGCCGAGCGGATCGGGCAGCGTCGTCTCGCGGGAGCCCTGGTCGCCGCCGGGCAGCCGCAGCCCCGGCACGATCAGCGCCAACGCGATCGGCACATTGATCAGGAACACCGCGCGCCAGCCGAACGCCTCGACCAACGCGCCACCCAGCGCCGGGCCGACCACCGCCGCGAAACCACCGGCGGCCGACCAGGCGCCGATGGCGGCGCCGATCTTCGCTCGTGGCGTGGCCTCCAGGACCAGCCCGAGTGCCGCGGGCACCATGAACGCCGCCGCGATGCCCTGCAGGACCCGTCCGGCGATGAGCCAGCCCGCGCCGGGCGCCAGCCCGCACAGCAGCGAGGTGATGGCGAATCCGGCCAGTGCCAGCGCGAACAGGCGACGGCGACCCAGTGCGTCGGCGATGCGCCCGGCCGGGGTGAGCAGCGCCGCGAACGCGATCGCGTAGCCGCTGACGATCCAGGTCAGCGTCCCGGTGGGGGTGCCGGGATAGCTCAGGGCGATCGTCGGGAACGCGATGTTGACGACCGAGAGGTCGAGGAAGGCGATGAATGCCGCGCCCGAGGCGACGGCGAGGGTGCGGCCCGCGGCGCTGCTGTCGGGAGTAGCTGTGCTGAGCGGATCTTCGGGCCGAGCTGTCACGTCGGTCATGCGGAGTCCTTCGAGGGGGAGAATAAGAACGTACGATCGTTCGTAAATAAAAGTACGACCGATCGTTCGCCTTCGCAACCCCGCAGTGGAACAATGATGCACATGACCCAGTTGTCGGAACCGAGCGATCAGCGGTTGGCCAAGGGCGCCCGTGCGCGCGCCACCATCGCCCGGCGCGCCGCCGAACTCGCCTCTGTCGAGGGTCTCGACGGCCTCAGCATCGGCCGGCTCGCCACCGACCTCGGCATCAGCAAGAGCGGCATCGCCACCCTCTTCGGTACCAAAGAGGCGCTCCAACTCGCCGCCGTTCAGGCGGGCCGTGACATCTTCATCGAACGAGTCATCGCCCCCGGCCTGCGCGCGCCACGCGGTGGAACCCGGGTTCGCGCGCTGATCGACGGCTGGTTCGCGCACATCGAGAATCCGCCCTTCCCCGGCGGCTGCTTCCGGGTGGCCACCCTCACCGAATTCAGCAGCAAGCCCGGTCCCGTGCGCGACGCCGTCGTCGCCGACCACGACTACTGGCTGTCCTTCCTGGCCGGTGAGGTCCGGAAGGCTCAGGCCATGGGCGAACTCGTCGACGTCGACCCCGATCTGCTGGTCTTCGAACTGGACGCGATCGTGAGCGCCGCCAATGTCGCTCGCCAGACCGGTGATTCGGCTCGTGTGGAAGCGGCCCGCACCATCGCGACCCGCTTGTTGTCGGACGCGCCGAGTCGAACGTAGCCGACCGAGTTCGCGGATGTGCTCTGCCCTGACACGGCAACAGTCGCCGTGTCAGGGAGTCGTGATCTCCAGAGTGGTGAGGGTGAATGCGGCTGTCCGGACGACATCGTTGTGCTGGAAGTCCAGGAACAGGCGGTAGGTCCCGGGGCCCGGAACCGCCGTGTGGAAGGTGACTTCGGGACCCGAAGGCGTGATTCCGTCGCCGGGTTCGCCGTTGGGGTGGACGTGGACGTACGCGAGGTCTCCCGCGCGCAGGATGACGAGGTGGCCGAAAGCCGCCAGGTACGGCTGCAGATCTGTCACCGGCTCGCCGTCTTTGCGCACGGTGAGCGTCAGTAGATCGCCCTCGGCGCGCAACTCACCGGCCACTGTCACCTGATAGCCGTCGACCTCGGTGGTGCGGTTCACCACCGGAACCGGCTGTGGTGCATAGTGTCCCGCGATCGCCAGATCGGCGCCGAGGGTGATGGTGCGGCCGAGTGCGCGCGGTGCGATATCGGTGAACACCCGATAAGCCCCGGCTTCGGGGAGGTCCAGCTGGATCACCCAGGTGCCGTCCGCTTCCCGTCGCGGGTGTACATGCCAGAACCCGGTCAGCTCGCGACGCGCCACGATCAGGTGCAGTTCGCGATCGTGAATCGCGTCGAACTCGGTCACTGCCGACCCGTCCGGGCCGAGAATCCGGAATCGGAAGTCGATCTTGCCGGGCTCGGCGATCGTGGTGTCGAGGTCGAGGGTGTACCCGTCCTGCGTAATCCGCAGGCCCCCGGGCAGGCCCGCATCGTGCCCGGCTGCGTGTGTGTCGTGTCCGGCGTGAGTGCCACCGCCGTGCTCGGAGTGGGCCTCGTGTCCTTCATGGGCGCCACCCTGCGGCGCGTGACCGTTGTGCGGGGCGTGCGCACCGCCGCCGTGTTCGGCGTGTCCGCCGTGCGCGGTGCTCTGTTCGACGCGGCCGGGCTGGGCCGCGGCGTTGACGTGTGCGGTGTGTCCGGCGTGGGCGTTGGTGGTCATCGTTTCGCCTCTCTCAGTTCGCTGTGCGTTGATACGAACATATACCCCTAGGGGGTATGCCGTAAAGAGTGGAATGCGTGTGAGCTGCGCCACCGTGGATGCCGAGTCCGGTTGTGCCGAGAGCCGCACCAGTAGACGCGATACAGGCGAACTTCTGGCCGTAGAGGTGACGGCGACGTCGATCCGAAGTGAAGGCGCGGATCGTCGCGGGTGCGGATGTGGGCAGCGCGAACCTCGCGCTCGCGTCCCGAACCGGTCGGAGTGGGCTCGGGCCGAATCGAGGGCAGCGCGACGGGTTACCCCGTTCGGGGCGGGACCAAGCGGCCCGGATCTGGTCGGATCAGGCCGAGAGTACGAGCTCGGTGGCGACGGAAGTGTCGTATCGAGCCCAGATCACGTCGACCAGCGCGGAGTGTGCTCCGATCACGTCGGCATGCACGACCTCGGGCGCGGCCGCGACCAGCCGGTCGGTGAGCAGCCCCGGCGCCAGAAACCACGGCGCGACGACGATGCGTTCGGCGCCGCGGGCGCGCAGCTGATCCACCACCAGATCGACACTGGGTTCGACTGTCGCGAAGCACATTTCAGTAGGGCAGCCGGTCACCGCCGCCAGTCGTCGAGATACCACCGCGGTCCGCCGATTGGCCGCGGCGTCGCGCGAACCGACCGCGGCGACGGCGATTCCGACCGGAGCATCACTCAACGGATCTGTTGTGGCAGCGAGCGCACCCGGAAAGGCTGGGACCAACGGTGTGACCAGGGTGGGGAGCAGGGGGAGGTGGCACGAGAGTGCGACTCGGTCGGCCACCGCGGCGATGAGCAGCGGATCGGGGCCGAGTACCGCCGCCTGGGTGAGTTGCAGCCGGGGATGACGGCGGCCTGCCTCGGCCAGTAGCGCCGGAAGGTCGACCCGCGCGTGAAAAGCGTTGCCCAGCAGGAGCGGAACGACGATCACGTCGGTGTGCCCCTGGGTGGCGAGGTCGTCGACCACCTCGTCCACCGAGGGCGTGCTGAGATCCAGAAAAGCCAGCCGGACCGGGATATCGGGCCGGGCAGCGGCAACGTCGGCGACCACGGCCGCCATGGTCGCCGCCGAACGCGGATCGCGGCTGCCATGGGCAACCGCGATCAACGCGGGCCCGCCCGCGCCGCGCGGCACCGCAACGGCACCACGCGGCGGAGCGGGCAGGCGATACATCAGACCGCGGTACCGACCTCGACCGAGGTCAGCACGTCGCCGACCAGGCCGGCCGCGAGCGTGTTGCCACCGGCGGGGTCGATCAGCAGGAACGACCCGGTGTGCCGGTTGGTGCGGTAGTCGTCGGCCGGGATCGGCTCGGCCAAGCGCAGCGAGACGCGACCGATGTCGTTGAGCTCCAACGACTCCGGGCCCGCCTGTGCGGTGAGCGTCTGCTCGTCGAACCGCTCCACGAGCGCGCCGACGATGGCCTGGGTGGTCTTGGCGCCGTGCTTGAGCAGCAGCCGGGCGCCAGGACGCAGACCCTTGTCGCCGAGCCAGCACACGGTCGCGTCGAAGGTGTCGATCGACTCCGGCGCGTCGTGCACCGAGGCGATGATGTCGCCGCGTGAGATGTCGACCTCGTCGGCCAGGATCAGCGTCACGCTGCGCCCGACCTGCGCCACGGCCAGTTCGCCGTCCGGGGTGTCGATGCGCTCGACGGTGGTCTTCTTACCCGAGGGCAGCACCACGATCTCGTCGCCGGGTGACACCGAACCGGCCGCGATCTGACCCGCGTAACCCCGGTAGTCGGGGTATTCGGCCGTGCGCGGACGGATCACGTACTGCACCGGGAAACGCAGACCCAGCGCGTGCGTACCAGTCGAATCAGCGTCCACCGGAACGGACTCCAGGTGCTCGATCAGCGACGGGCCGTCGTAGTACGGGGTGTTCTCGGAGCGGCTGGCGATGTTGTCGCCGTGCAGCGCCGAGACCGGGATCTCGATGACGTCCTCGGTGGCCCAGCCCAGCTTCGAGGTGAGCTCGTTGAACTCGGCGGAGATCTCGGCGAACACCTCGGCCGGGTTGTCGACGAGGTCGATCTTGTTCACCGCGAGCACCAGACGCGGCACACCGAGCAGTGCCAGCACGGCCGCATGGCGACGGGTCTGCTCGATGACGCCCTTGCGTGCGTCGGTCAGCAGGATCACCAGCTGCGCCGTGGACGCGCCCGACACCGTGTTGCGGGTGTACTGCACGTGCCCCGGCGTATCGGCCAGCACGAAAGACCGCTTGGGCGTGGCGAAGTAGCGGTACGCCACGTCGATGGTGATGCCCTGCTCACGCTCGGCGCGCAGGCCGTCGACGAGCAGCGACAGGTCCGGCGTGGACAGTCCACGGTCGACCGAGGCGCGGGTGACCGCGTCGATCTGATCGGCCAGCACGGACTTCGTGTCGTAGAGCAGCCGTCCGACCAGCGTGGACTTGCCATCGTCGACAGAACCGGCGGTGGCCAGCCTCAATAGGTCGGACATCAGAAATAACCCTCTCGCTTGCGGTCTTCCATGGCGGCTTCGGACACACGGTCGTCGCCACGCGTAGCGCCACGTTCGGTCAGTCGTGACGCCGCGACCTCGGCCAGGATGGCCTGGTTGTCGGCGGCGTCGGAGATGATGGCGCCGGTGGTGGAGCCGTCGCCGACGGTGCGGTAGCGCACCGAACGGGTCTCGAGGACCTCGTTCTCGTTCGGGCCGCCCCACACGCCGGGCGTCATCCACATGCCGTCACGGGAGTACACCGGACGCTCGTGCGCGTAGTAGATCGACGCCAGGTCGATGTCCTCGCGGGCGATGTAGCGCCAGATATCGAGCTCGGTCCAGTTGCTCAGCGGGAACACGCGCACGTGCTCACCCGGCGCGTGCTTGCCGTTGTAGAGGTTCCACAGCTCGGGGCGCTGACGCTTCGGATCCCACTGCCCGAAGGCGTTGCGCAGCGAGAAGATCCGCTCCTTGGCGCGCGAGCGCTCCTCGTCGCGACGACCGCCGCCGAAGACCGCGTCGAAGCGGTGCTCGGTGATGGCGTCGAGCAGCGGCACGGTCTGCAACGGGTTGCGGATACCGTCGGGACGCTCGGTCAGGCGGCCGTCGGCCAGGTACTCCTCGACCGAGGCCACGTGCAGGCGAAGGCCGTAGCGCTCGACCACTTTGTCGCGGAACTCGAGCACCTCGTCGAGGTTGTGGCCGGTGTCCACGTGCAGCAGCGTGAACGGCAGCGGCGCGGGCCAGAAGGCCTTGAGCGCCAGGTGCAGCAGGACGGTGGAGTCCTTGCCGCCGGAGAACAGGATCACGGGACGCTCGAATTCGCCCGCGACCTCACGGAAGATGTGGATCGCCTCGGATTCCAGCGCCGCGAGGGTGTCGAACTCGGACAGGCCGAGTTCGCGTTCGGTGGTGTTGGTACTCACAGGCTCACTCCCAGTGGTGGTGATGGTCATGATTGGTGCAATCCGCATTCGGTCTTGGCGATACCGGCCCAGCGGCCGCTGCGCGGATCGGACCCCGGCTCGGGCTTGCGCGTGCACGGCGCGCAGCCGATGGACGGGTAACCCTCCTCCACCAGGGGATTGACGAGAATGCCGTTGGCCTCGATGTAGGCCTGCATCTCGTCGTCGGACCACGGTGCGATCGGGTTGATCTTCACCAGGCCGAAGGCTTCGTCGAACGAGATCAGTGGCGCGTTGGCGCGGGTGGGCGCCTCGACGCGGCGGATGCCGGTGATCCACGCGTTGTAGCCGCTCAGCGACTTCTTCAGCGGGACCACCTTGCGCAGCCGGCAGCATTCGGCGGCGTCGCGGGCGAACAGATCCTTGCCGAGCAGTTCGTCCTGCTCGGTGACGCTCGCCTCGGGGCGCACGTTCACCACATTCACCCCGTACACGGCCTCGACCGCGTCGCGGGTGCCGATGGTCTCGGCGAAGTGGTAGCCGGTGTCGAGGAACAGCACGTCCACACCGGGACGGGTCTGCGCGGCCAGGTGGACCAGCACACCGTCCTGCATGTTCGAGGCGACGATGTAGCCGTTCCCGAAGTTGCGGTCGGTCCAGGCGATCAGGTCGGCGGGCGAGGCGTCGGGGCCCAGCTCCGCCGCACCCTGCTCGGCGAGCGCGCGCAATTCGGCTTCGGACAGTTTGGCCGCGAGATTCGTTGTCACAGTGGGGATCTCCTCATCGACTATCGGAGGTCGGCCTCGTCGGCGCGCACAGCCCACACCGCGAAGCGTTCCCCGGATTCCCGGTTCTTGACGAAGTTGCGGACGACGCGATCGATGTAGTCACCGAGCTCGACGCTGGTCACCTTGTGCTGACGCAACTTCCGGCCGAACGCGCTGTCCAGGCCGAGGCTGCCACCGAGATGAACCTGGAAACCCTCCACCTGATTCCCGGTGCCGTCGTCGACGAGCTGGCCCTTGAAGCCGATGTCGGCGATCTGGGACCGGCCGCACGAGTTCGGGCACCCGTTGATGTTGATGGTGATCGGCACGTCGAGTTCGGCGTTGATGTCGGCCAGGCGCTGCTCGAGTTCGGGTGCGAGCACCTGCGAACGCTTGCGGGTCTCGACGAAGGACAGCTTGCAGAACTCGATGCCGCTGCAGGCGAGGAGGTTTCGACGCCAGACCGAGGGGCGGGCCTGCAGGCCGAGCGGTTCGAGTTCGTCGATCAGCGCGTCGACCTGGTCGTCGGGGATGTCGAGGACGATCAGCTTCTGGTACGGGGTGAAGCGGATGCGATCCGAGCCGTACTTCTCGGCGGCGTCGGCGACCTTGCTCAGGATGGTGCCCGAGACGCGACCGGCGATGGGGGAGAAGCCGACGGAGTTCAGGCCGTTGCGCAGCTTCTGGACACCGACGTGGTCGATGGGCTTGGCCGGCTGCACGGGTGCCGGACCGTCGATGAGCTTGCGCTTCAGGTACTCGTCCTCGAGTACCTGACGGAACTTCTCGATGCCCCAGTCCTTGATCAGGAACTTCAGGCGGGCCTTGGTGCGCAGGCGGCGGTAGCCGTAGTCGCGGTAGAGCGAGACGACCGCTTCCCACACGTCGGGGACCTCTTCGAGGGGCACGAAAGCGCCGACGCGCTGCGCCAGCATCGGGTTGGTGGACAGACCGCCGCCGACCCAGAGATCGAGGCCGGGGCCGTGCTCGGGGTGGTTCACGCCGACGAAGGCGATGTCGTTGATCTCGTGCACCACGTCCTGCTGGCCCGAGATCGCGGTCTTGAACTTGCGGGGAAGGTTCGAGTACTCCTTCTTCCCGATGTAGCGCTTGACGATCTCGTCGATCGCCCAGGTGGGGTCGATGATCTCGTCGAGCGACTCGCCCGCGAGCGGCGAACCGAGGACCACGCGCGGGCAGTCGCCGCACGCCTCGGTGGTGTGCAGACCGACCGACTCGAGCCGGCGCCAGATCTCCGGGACGTTCTCGACCTCGATCCAGTGGTACTGGACGTTCTCGCGGTCGGACAGGTCGGCGGTGTCGCGGCCGAACTCGGTGGAGATCTGGCCGACCGTGCGCAGCTGGGCAGCGGAAAGCGCACCGCCGTCGCACCGCACCCGCATCATGAAGTACTTGGCTTCGAGCAGGTCGATGTTGTCGTCGTCGGTGAAGGTGCCGTCGTAGCCCTCTTCACGCTGGGTGTAGAGACCCCACCAGCGGAAACGGCCACGCAGGTCGGCTTTGTCGATCGAGTCGAAGCCGCCTTTGGCGTAGATGTTCTCGATGCGCGAACGCACGTTGAGCGGATTATCGTCCTTCTTGGACTGCTCGTTCGGGTTCAGCGGCTCGCGGTAGCCGAGGGCCCACTGGCCTTCGGACCGGCGGCGGACCGGCTTGCCGGTGCGGGCGCGCGGTGCGACCGGGGCATCGGTGCTCGGGCGGGCCGGGCGCTGGGCAGCTGAACGCTCAGTGCGGGCCTGCGCCGTCGACTGTTCGGTCGAACCGGCGTCGGTGCTCGACGTCATGGGTGGTCGCTCCTGCGGGGGTGTTGGGACATCCGTGCTGAAGGCGCGAGGGGCTGGCTCGCGTCAGGGGAGTCAGCGGGCCGATGAAAGTCGAAGGCACCGGGGGATACCCGGGCGTGGACGCCGCTGCGCTACCGGTGGAAACCGGGCCGACAACAGGCGCTGCAGACACGCTGGAAGTCGACGTGGCGACGGGCCACGAGTCGTACTCCAGTTGCGTGCATGTGGCTATTGTGCCACGTCAGCCTGGTCGTTCCGACCGCAAGGAGATATTTCCCGCACTTTTGGGGGAAATTCCCTGGACGGCCGTCCTGTTCTGTGACGGGGGTCATAGGCCGCCGCCCGGAACCGGGCTGTGATACCCCGCGCGGGCATGTGTGCGGTGCCGCACAGCGCGGTTGACCTGGATCGCACTCGAGGTTGCACAGTAGTGCCATGAGCAATGACGCCACCGCCGCCGGTCAGACCCCCGCCGATCTCGGCACCGACCTCGCGGCCATCCGCGCCGTCGTCGACACCATCGCGCACGCCCAGGCCAACGAACTGGCCGAGGAGTTCGTCGCCGTCTTCCGGGAGGACGCGATCTGGACCACCGGTCACGGCAAGCGGCTGTTCGGGCGCCCGGCCATCGCCGAGTTCACGGCGCAGGTGCTGCCAGGGGCCACGACGCACGGCACCGCGACCTACGAGATCGAGCACGTGCTGTTCCTGCGGCCCGATGTCGCCGCCGTCAAGATCCGCCAGAGCTACTTCACCCTCGACGGCGAGTTGTCCGGGCAGGGCACGCCGATGTACGTGATGACCAAGGAAGACGGCGCCTGGGTGCTCACCGCCAACCAGAACACGCCCGTCGTGACGGACTGACGTGCGAGGGGCCGGGCGGAGCGCGCTACCAGGGCCCGGCAGACTGGAGGGGTGACTACCAGCGCTGCTTCCGGGGTTCCCGGCGTGACACCGGCCGATGCCGATCGACCGGTGCTGCGCGATTTCGGGAGCGGCGCGTTCGGGGTGTACGTGCACGTGCCCTTCTGCGCCACGCGCTGCGGGTACTGCGACTTCAACACCTATACGGCGGGGGAGCTGGGTACTTCGGCGTCGCCGCAGTCGTGGCTGGAGGCGTTGCGCGGCGAGCTCGCGACCGCCGCGGCCGAGTTCGGTGCCCTGCCGAGCGCGACGCCCGCGGTGTCGACGATCTTCGTCGGCGGCGGGACACCGTCGCTGCTCGGTGGTGACGGGCTGGCGTCGGTTCTCGATGCCGTGCGGGCGAACTTCACCCTGGCCGCCGACGCCGAGGTGACCACCGAATCCAACCCGGAATCCACCTCGCCCGAGTTCTTCGAGCGGCTCCGCGTGGCGGGCTACACCCGGATCTCGCTCGGCATGCAGTCCGCCGCACAGCACGTGCTGAAGGTGCTCGATCGCACGCATACGCCGGGCCGCGCGGTCGCCGCGGCGAAAGAGGCGCGCGCGGCCGGGTTCGACCACGTGAACCTCGATCTGATCTACGGCACCCCGGGCGAGACCGATGCCGATCTGGATCTGAGTCTGGACGCGGTGCTGGCCGCCGGTGTCGATCATGTCTCCGCCTACTCCCTGATCGTCGAGGACGGAACCGCGCTGGCACGCAAGGTCCGCCGTGGTGAACTGCCCGCACCCGACGACGATGTCCTCGCCGCCCGCTACGAACGCATCGATGCCCGCCTCGCCGACGCCGGTCTGACGTGGTACGAGGTCTCCAATTGGGCCGCGAGCGATGCCGCCCGCTGTCAGCACAACCTGGGCTACTGGGACGGTGGCGACTGGCTCGGCGCCGGCCCGGGCGCGCACAGCCATGTCGGCGGCGTTCGCTGGTGGAACGTCAAGCACCCCGCCCGCTACGCCGACCGTGTCGCCCTGGGCGGTCTCCCCGCCGCGGGCTGGGAGGCCCTCACCGACGACGAGCGCTACACCGAACACCTCATGCTCACCGTCCGCCTCCGGACCGGCTTGCCTCTCGCGGATCTAGCCCCCTCGGCAAGCACGGCTCTCGACCGCATTCTGGCCGACGGCCTGGCCCACGTCACCGGCGACAATCTGGTCCTCACCGACCGTGGCCGCCTCCTCGCCGACGGCATCGTCCGCGACCTCCTCATCTGACCGCGCGAGGGGGCGCGGGAGCCGTTCTCGGCTGATCGACGGGCTGCTGAACCAGTCGAAGAATCGCGCGAGTGGTGATGTCATCGTGATCTGAATTTCGAGATTTCTCAGGCTTGGGATCGCATCCAAAGATTGCCCGGTCATCCTGGTGTAATCCACCAATGCACACCTGGCGAGAGGCCTCGAACAGCGGGGTGCTCTAAGGGTATGTTCGGTGGGTTCGGGGTGGAAGATAACGATTAGGGGCGTAGGCTTCGGCTCGATCCTAGGGAGTTATATGTCCACCGAACGGCACATCACCCTCGTCCACGAGCAGAGCGAATTCGCTGAAGCGCGCTCCGCGGAGAAGGCGGAGAACGCTCGTCAATGCGCGGTCGCCGCGCGGACGGTCGCTTCGCACTCGAACGACGCCGAAGATTGCACGTCGCTGCTGGCGATGTTGGGTCTCGACGCCCTCGCGGGCAAGCAGGTCGGCGCCCCCGACTCCGCCGCTCGCTGCGGCGCTGCTGCCCGAGTCTGATCCGGCACCGGCCGCCCGAATCGGGCGGCCACTGCCGACGCTTTCGCCGACGCGCTGACATCGCCGTCAGCCCCGAGTCGCCGTTGAGCGTTGCTCGACCGGCGAGAAGTCATCGCCACCACCGATCACCCCACCGGCTATCGCCGGTCGTGGCGCACCGAGTAGTTCCGCGGTGTTCGCGAGCGTGATCAAGTACTCCGGCAGTCCGCGCACGGCGTCGACGCCCGGCGCGGGCGCCGTCGGCGGTCCTCCTCCGCAATGGAAGTAGCGATCGACCGACCTGGTTGTGGCGTGCCCCGACGGCGGGTTGACGCCGATAGCCGGGCCTGTCGATCCGGGAACGCTGTGCCCGATACCCGGCCTCGACACATCGTGCTGGCCGGGCGGTCGATACCGCGGTGCCCTACCCCATGTCCGGTCATCGCCTCCGCTCGTGCTGACGCTCGGACCCATACGCCCAGCCGCTGAGCCTGCAGCGGGAACACGGCCCGCCGAAACCACCCCGGGGTCGACAGCCGCCGCGGAAGTCCCCGCGGGCGCTGTGAGCAACCCTGCGCCGACAGGTGCCGTCAACGTAGCCGCACCGCTCGGCGGTGCCGCGCCAGTGACACCCGACGACGCCGAGGTCACCGTCGTAGCGTTGCCTGGGCGTGCCGATCGGTCATCGGATTCCACCGATCTGCCGTCGACCAGTTCGTGACCGTCGATCGGCATTCCTGTGCCGCGCCCATCACTCCTCACCTTCTCCGAGTGGCCGATCGCCACCTGCTGGGCCGAACTCTCCCCGGACGCGGCGGACAAGTTCTGCCCGCCAACTGCGGAAACCTCGACCGGCGACAGCTTGTGCCGCTCGCCTCGCGATTGCCCCACGGTGCCGATCAGTAATTGCCGATCGCTCAGCTCGCCGGAGTCGAACGACCGAAGTGGCATGGGCAGCACCGGAATGCGAGCGACCAACTCCGCGATCGGCAACACGTATCGCTGCCGCATCGCCGCCCGCGCATCCTCCTCCGCGGCCGAAGCCGCACCGTGCGCCGATGCTGAGCCCATGACGTGTACCGCCCCACTTGCCGACCACGCCGCGTTGCCGATCTCCTCGGCAACGGGTGACCCGACCGCGTACTTGGTCGCCACGATCGCCTCGGCAGCCGCTCGAACCACGTCCGGCAAATCCTCCAGCGCGACAGTCAGATCGTGCGCTCGGGCGACATAGTCGTCGACCGCGGATCCGGCCGCGGCGGCACCCACGCCCGACCAAGCCGACGCCAGCGACCCATCCACTGCGTGCCGGAATGCGCGTAGACCCTCGTCCCACCACCGCGCGATCTGCTCGAACCTGTCCGCTTGCGCCAACGCGTCGGTCACCTCGAGTGCCCCGAATGCCGCGACGATCTCCCGATGTCGCCAACAATGCGTGTTCTCCCCGCCGCCGGGAACACCCGATTTCGTGACGTCGCTCGAATAGTCCGGATATGTGTTCTCGCCGCGAATACCGCTCGGCTCGGGGCCTGTCACGCTGACACCGAAGAAATATGTTGTCCCGCAGAGGGTTCCGGCATCCGAAGTCGATCAGCCCACGCTTCGTCAGCAACCACCATCAGATCGCGCGCAGCCCGGAAAGATTGCCGAATATCGGCCACGATCTGTGAATGCGCGTCCAATACGGCAGTGACGCTGTTCTCGTTCGCCGCCGCGAGGGAACGCAATCGCGCGACCAATGTGCGACCGGATACCAACCGCGCTTCTCCCTCGCCGAGCCCCCAGCGCTCCTGATCGCCGATTTCCACGGCAAGTGCCCGTATCCGCGCGATCGCGCGGAGAAATTCCACGCACGCACCGTCGATCCGGGCGAACTCCGCCGGCCGCACCGCGACCGCGCTCGAACCGACTTGCCCCGCTTCGCCGACCCCACCCGGATACACCACAGTTCCCTCCCCGTGCACTCTGTAGTCAGCTGAAAACAGCTGGTAGGCCCCCTGATTCAGTCCGAAATCTACGCCCGCTGCCCGAGCCCGGCAACCCGCGAAACCGCAACTGTGGATAACTCGGGTCTGTGGATAACCCTGGCGTGGGGCTCGACCGAGCCGACAAACCGAACACCGCCCCCGACGCCGGATATCCCCGCATGACGGTTCGATGCCGGACCGCCGTGCGATCCAGGGATCGGCAACAAGACAATTAGACTGGACAACAAGACGCTGCGAGCGTCGGCGTGCGACCCTGTGCGAACGCAGCACGGGTAGGCGTGACGTACCAGGCACGAGCGAGGAAGGTGGGGTCGATGGCGTCGAGTACCGAGGATCGACGTTTCGAGGTCCTGCGAGCGATCGTCGCGGACTACGTCGCCACCAAGGAACCGATCGGCTCCAAGTCCCTCGTGGAACGGCATCACCTCGGCGTTTCCAGCGCCACCATCCGCAACGACATGGCGGTGCTGGAGGCCGAGGGCTACATCACGCAGCCGCACACGAGCTCGGGCCGCATCCCCACCGACAAGGGCTATCGCGAGTTCGTCGACCGGATCGCCGAGGTGAAACCCCTCTCGGGCGCCGAACGCCGGGCGATCATGGAATTCCTCGAATCCGGGGTCGACCTCGACGACGTTCTGCGCCGCGGCGTGCGCCTGCTGGCCCAGCTCACCCGCCAGGTCGCTGTGGTGCAGTACCCCACCGTCTCGGCCTCGATCGTGCGCCACATCGAGGTCGTCGCGCTCAACCCGGCCCGGCTGTTACTCGTGGTGATCACCGACACCGGCCGCGTCGACCAGCGCATCGTCGACCTGGGCGCGGTGATCTCCGACGAGGACCTGGCCGCCGTGCGCGGCCTGCTCGGCGGGGCTATGGACGGCAAGCTGCTGTCGGTGGCGAGTGCGTCGGTAGCCGGTGTGCCCGAACGCGCACCGGCCAAGATCCGCGACGTGCTGGTCCGGGTCTCGACCGTCCTGGTGGAGACGCTGGTCGAGCACCCCGAAGAACGCCTGGTCCTCGGCGGCACGGCCAATCTCACCCGCAATGTCGCCGATTTCGGCTTCCCCGGCTCCCTGCGCACCGTGCTGGAAGCCCTGGAAGAACAGGTCATCGTGCTCAAATTGCTCGCCGCCGCCCAGCAGCCGGGCCAGGTGATGGTGCAGATCGGCGAGGAGACCCAGGTCGAGCAGATGCGCGGCACCTCCGTCGTCTCCACCGGTTACGGTGCGGCGGGCGCCGTGCTGGGCGGTATGGGTGTGCTCGGCCCGACCCGCATGGACTACCCCGGCACCATGGCATCCGTCGCGACGGTCGCCCGCTACATCGGCGAGGTGCTCGCCGAAAGGTGAAGCCAGCTCGGGATCCACGACAACCGGACTGTTAAGGTCGATACTTCGGCCGGTAAAGTTGAGTGGATTCGACTAAAGGATGCGCCCGGCGCTCGGCCGGCCCACACCGACCAAGGACTAGAGAACTCACGTGGCACGGGATTACTACGGACTGCTCGGCGTCGGCAAGAACGCCACCGACCAGGAGCTCAAGCGCGCTTACCGCAAGCTGGCCCGCGAACTGCACCCCGATGTGAACCCGGACGAGGGCGCGCAGGCCCGCTTCAAGGACGTCTCCACCGCCTACGAGGTGCTGACCGACCCCGAGAAGCGCCGGATCGTCGACCTCGGCGGTGACCCGCTCGAAAACGGCGGCGGCGGAGCAGGATTCAACGGTGCGGGCTTCGGCGGCCTCGGCGACGTCTTCGAGGCGTTCTTCGGCGGGATGAGCGGCCAGGGCGGTGGCCAGCGTAAGCCGCGCGGCCGCGTGCAGCCCGGCGCCGACTCGCTGATCCGCACTCGGCTGAGCCTGGCCGAATGCGCGGTCGGCGTCACCAAGCATCTGACCGTCGACACCGCGATCCTCTGCGATGTCTGCGTGGGCTCTGGCACCAACGGCAACTCCAAGCCGGTGCGCTGTGAGACCTGCGACGGCGCGGGCGAGGTGCAGTCGGTGCAGCGCTCGTTCCTCGGCCAGGTGCTCACCTCGCGGCCCTGCCCCACCTGTCGTGGCGCGGGCGAGACCATCCCCGACCCCTGCAACAAGTGCGGTGGCGACGGTCGTGTGCGCGCCCGTCGCGAGATCGCGGCGCCCATCCCGGCCGGTGTCGCCAGCGGCATGCGGGTTCGCCTCGCGGCGCAGGGCGAGGTGGGCCCCGGCGGCGGCCATGCCGGTGACCTCTACGTCGAGGTGGTCGAGCAGCCGCACGACACCTTCGTGCGCGACGGCGACGACCTGCACTGCACCGTCCGGGTGCCGATGGTCGACGCGATCCTCGGGACCACCGTGGTCGTCGACACCATCCTCGACGGCCCCACCGAACTCACCATCGCGGCGGGCACTCAGCCCGGCGAGGTCATCCAGCTGCGGGCGCACGGCATGCCGCGCCTGCGTTCGGGTGCGCGCGGCGACCTGCTCGCCCACCTCGACATCGTCGTGCCGAACAAGCTCGACGGCAGGCAGACCGATCTGTTGCGCAAGTTCAAGGGCATGCGGGACAAGGATCGCGCCGAGGTGATGTCGACCCAGTCCGAGCACAACAGCGGTCTGTTCGCCCGGCTGCGCGCGTCGTTCAGCGGGCGCTGAGCCCGTGGCCGCAACGGTCTTCTACCTCGACGAGGTCCCCGAGCCGGGCGCTGTCGCGGTGCTGGACGGCCCCGAAGGCCGCCATGCCGCGACCGTGCGCCGGATCAAGGTCGGCGAACCGATCACCCTGTCCGATGGGCACGGTGTGCTGGCCGACTCGGAAGTCGTTGCGGCCCAGAAGGACCGGCTCGAACTGGCGGTCCGTGACCGTCGGATCGCCGCGCCGCCCACTCCGGCGGTGACCGTGGTGCAGGCACTGCCCAAGTCGGATCGCTCCGAGCTGGCCGTGGAATTGATGACCGAGGCCGGCGCGGACCTGATCGTCCCGTGGCAGGCCGCGCGCTGCGTCGCGAACTGGGAAGCCAAGGCCGCCAAGGGCATCGAGAAGTGGCGTGCGGCGGCGAAGTCCGCGGCCCGCCAATCCCGTCGCGCCTACATTCCCGAGATCGCCGCCCTGCACCGCACCCGCGACCTGGTGGAACTGGTGCGAAAAGCCAAGGCGGACGGCGCGATCGTCGCGGCCCTGCACGAATCCGGCGCGGGTAGATTCACCGAACTGCCGTTGGCCCAGGCGAGCGAAGTGGTGCTGATCGTCGGCCCCGAAGGCGGCCTCGACGACGCCGAGCTGGCCGCGCTCGCGGAGGCGGGAGCCGACATCGTGCTCCTCGGCCCGACCGTGCTGCGTACCTCCACCGCGGCGGCCGTCGCGCTCGGCGCGCTGGGGGCGTTGACCTCGCGCTGGTGAGGCAGGAGTGGACCGTCCGGAACCGGGTATTTCAAAGGGATGCGAACGGCATACCACGGGCGCATTTTTATCCACTGTGCGGTGTCAGTGCTCGGCGGTAAACTGATCTCATCGAACACCAGGTCGAAACCGGAAGCAGGCTGTAGCCACTTTTGAAGAACTCAGGCGAGATCGGCAACCCCACCAACCCCGTATCAGACATCGGCGCAGGCGGTAACAATGCTGGTCCCGCCGCGCGGACCGTGCGTTCCAGCATCGAGCTCGCCCCGGAGTCGGTTTTCGGTTTCCTCGGCTCGGCCGACCAGAACCTGCGGCAGCTGGAGAAACTTCTCCCGGCCGACATCCATGTCCGCGGCAACACCGTCACCATCACCGGTAAGGCAGGCGATGTGGCGCTGGCCGAGCGGGTCATCGAGCAGCTCGTGGCACTGACCGGCCGCAACCGGGTGATCACGCCCGAGGCGGTTCGCCACACCATCTCGATGCTCACCGACGAGGGCGTGTCCGAATCGCCCGCCGAGGTGCTGAGCCTGGATATCCTGTCGCGGCGCGGCAAGATCATCCGCCCCAAGACGCTGAACCAGAAGCGCTATGTCGACGCGATCGATGACAACACGATCGTGTTCGGCATCGGCCCCGCGGGCACCGGTAAGACCTACCTGGCCATGGCCAAGGCGGTGCAGGCCCTGCAGTCCAAGCAGGTCACCCGCATCATCCTGACCAGGCCCGCGGTCGAGGCGGGTGAACGGCTCGGCTTCCTGCCCGGCACCCTCAACGACAAGATCGACCCGTACCTGCGCCCGCTCTACGACGCCCTGCACGACATGATGGACCCCGAAGCCATTCCGAAGCTGATGGCCTCCGGTGTCATCGAGGTCGCGCCGCTGGCGTACATGCGTGGTCGCAGCCTCAACGATTCGTTCATCATTCTCGACGAGGCGCAGAACACCACGGCCGAGCAGATGAAGATGTTCCTCACCCGCCTCGGCTTCGGTTCGCGGATGGTGGTCACCGGCGACATCTCGCAGGTCGACCTGCCCAACGGTCAGCGCTCGGGCCTGCGTGCGGCCGCGGAGATCCTCACCGATATCGACGACATCCACTTCTCGGAGCTCACCAGCGCCGACGTGGTCCGTCACCGGCTGGTCTCCGACATCGTCGACGCCTACGACCGCTTCGAATCCGAGACCCGCGCGGTGCCGGGCCCGCACTACCCGGGCAATCGCGCCCAGCGCAGGGCCGCGGGTCGCAGCGACCGGCGCTGAGGTGCGCCACGCTGGCCCGATGCCGCTCCCGGCGGCGTCGGGCCAGCACCGTACCCTGAACAGGTGAGCATCGAGATCGCCAACGAATCGGGCATGGACGTTCCCGAAGAAGACCTGGTCAGCGTCGCGCGTTTCGTGATCGGCCGGATGGACGTCCATCCTGCCGCCGAACTGTCGATGGTGCTCGTCGATCTCGACACCATGGCCGACCTGCACGTGCGCTGGATGGACCTGCCAGGCCCCACCGACGTGATGTCGTTCCCGATGGACGAACTCGAGCCCGGCGGTCGTCCCGACAGCCCGGAGCCCGGCCCGTCGATGCTCGGTGACATCGTGCTGTGCCCGGAGTTCGCGATGGGTCAGGCGCAGAAGGCAGACCATTCGCTCGATCACGAGCTGGCCCTGCTCACCGTGCACGGCGTGCTCCACCTGCTCGGCTACGACCATGCCGAGCCGGAGGAGGAGAAGGAGATGTTCGCGCTGCAGGCCCAGCTGCTCGAGGAGTGGTACGTGAGCTTGCGCGAGGAGCAGCGCCGCGCCGAGCTGGCCGAGCGTGACGACCGTCTACTCGGCAAGGCAGGTTTCACCGCACCCGGTGAAGGCCCCGCGTGACAGCACTGACCCTGATCCCGCTGGCAATCGTGTTGATCGGTATCGGCGGGGTGTTCGCGGGCGTGGACTCGGCACTGAACACGGTGTCACGGGCCAGGCTCGACGACATGGTCCGCGAGGAGCGCCCCGGCGCCGCGCGACTGCGCAAGATCGTCGACGACCGTCCGCGCTATGTGAATCTCGTTGTACTGCTGCGTATCCTGTGCGAGATCACTGCCACGGTGCTGCTGGCGGCGGCGACGCTGGACCTGTGGAACGAGAGCACGGCGCTGCTGGTCACCGCCGCGCTGATGGTTGTTGTCTCCTATGTCGTGATCGGCGTCGGTCCGCGTACCCTCGGCCGTCAGCACGCCTACTCGATCGCGTTGGCCGCCGCCGTGCCGCTGCAGATCATCGGCGCGGTGCTCAGCCCGGTCAGCCGCCTGCTGATTCTGCTCGGCAACGCGATCACCCCCGGTAAGGGCTTTCGCAACGGCCCCTTCGCTTCCGAGATCGAGCTGCGCGAGGTGGTCGACATGGCCCGCGAGCGCGGCGTGGTGGCCGACGATGAACGCCGGATGATCCAGTCGGTCTTCGAGCTCGGCGACACTCCGGCTCGCGCGGTGATGGTGCCGCGCACCGAGATGGTGTGGATCGAGGACGACAAGACCGCCGCCCAGGCGATGTCGCTGGCGGTGCGATCGGGCCATTCCCGGATTCCGGTGATCGGCGAGAACGTCGACGACATCCGCGGCGTGGTCTACCTGAAAGACCTTGTGCCCTACGCCGATCGCGCTCGCAAGGTGTCGGTGGGCGATGTCATGCGGCCCGCGAACTTCGTCCCCGATTCCAAGCCGCTCGACGAACTGCTCGACGAGATGCAGCGCCGCCGCAATCACATGGCGCTGCTGGTCGACGAGTACGGCGGTATCGCGGGCCTGGTGACCATCGAGGACGTGCTCGAGGAGATCGTCGGTGAGATCGCCGACGAATACGACACCGACGAAACCCCGCCTGTGGAGGACCTCGGCGACGGGCGCTACCGCGTCTCGTCGCGGCTGTCGGTGGAAGACCTGGGGGAGCTGTACGGCCTCGACATCGAGGACGACGACGTGGACACGGTGGGCGGGCTGCTCGCTCACGAGCTGGGCCGCGTGCCGCTGCCCGGCTCCAAGGTGACCGTCTACGGGCTGGTGCTGCGCGGCGAGGGTGGCGCCGACGCGCGCGGGCGCATGCGAGTCAACACCGTGCTGGTGCGCCGGGCCGCGGACAAGGCCGACAAGGCGGAGAAGAAGACCGACAAGCCCCGCAAGGGCACGACCGACGAGGCAACCGCCGACACCGACACGGTGCGCGTGCCCGACGACAACGGAGAGCACCATGAGTGAACTGAACGCAGAGGACAACAAACTGCTGGTACTGGCGCGTGGCGCGCTGGGCCGCACCGGGGGTGCGAGCGGCGCCGCGGTGCGCGATACCGATGGCCGCACCTACGCCGCGGGCGAGGTCGGGCTGACCGCACTGCGCCTGACCGCGTTGCAGGCCGCCGTGGCCGCCGCGATCTCGAGCGGCGCCGAGGGGTTCGAGGCGGCGGTCGTCGTCGGGGGTGACGCCGAGGACGCGGGCATCGACGCCGTGCGCGAGGTCTCGCCGTCGGCTTCGGTGATCCGCACCGACCGCACCGGCGCCGTGCTGAGCGAGGTGCACGGTGGCTGACTCCGGCAAGGAATTCCGTTCCGGCTTCGTCTGTTTCGTCGGCCGCCCCAACACCGGTAAGTCGACGCTCACCAACGCCCTGGTCGGCACCAAGATCGCGATCACCTCCTCGCGCCCGCAGACCACCCGCCACACCATCCGCGGCATCGTGCACCGCGAGAACGCCCAGCTGATCCTGGTCGACACCCCCGGCCTGCACCGTCCGCGCACCCTGCTCGGCCAGCGTCTCAACGACCTGGTCCGCGACACCTATTCCGAGGTCGACCTGATCGCGTTGTGCATCCCGGCCGACGAGAAGATCGGCCCCGGTGACCGCTGGATCGTCGAGCAGATCAGGATGATGGCGCCCAAGACCAAGATCCTCGGCGTGGTCACCAAGATCGACAAGGTGGGTCGCGACGAGATCGCGCACCAGCTGATGGCGCTGTCGAAGCTGCTCGGCCCCGAAGCCGAGGTCGTTCCGGTCTCGGCCGTGAAGGGCGAACAGGTCGAGGTGCTCGTCGACGTGATCGCCTCGCAGATGCAAGAGGGTCCGGCGTTCTATCCCGACGGGGAGATCACCGACGAGCCGGAGGAAACCCTCATGGCCGAGCTGATCCGCGAGGCCGCTCTGGAAGGCGTGCGCGACGAACTACCGCACTCGCTGGCCGTGGTGATCGAGGACATCGAGCCGTACGAGGCGAACGAGGACATGCTCGAAGTGCATGCCCTGCTGTACGTCGAACGGCCGAGTCAGAAGGCGATCATCATCGGTAAGAACGGTGCCCGCCTCAAGGAGGTCGGCACCAATGCCCGCAAGCAGATCGAGCACATTCTGGGCACCCGCATCTACCTGAACCTGCACGTGAAGGTCGCCAAGGATTGGCAGCGCGATCCGAAACAGCTGGGGAAGCTGGGCTTTTGACCGTTTGACTGTCGGCGGTTCGGGGTATCGTTCGGCGAACACGCCGGTTCGTTCGGCGTGTGTCGCTGATCGTCCGGGGAGGCCGTGGAAGTGCCCGATGCCAATGATGTCGGCAAGCTGCTGGAGCTGCTGCGGGCGCTCGAGATTCCCGACGCCCGCCCGCGCGTGCTGCGCACATTGGTTCACGGGCGGCGCGCGCTGCCGCGGCCGATCATCGAAGTCGTCGGCGTTGCCGGGCACACCGCGCTGGTCGGCGAAATCTACAGTTGGCTCAGCGAATCCGGGGGCAGGCGGGCGACGCCGCGCGTCAAGATCGACCTGCACGCGCCCGACCTGCCGCGCACGCTGCTCACCCCCGACCTCAACGCGATCGACGCGGGTCCGCACGCCAATGACCAGGAGATCCCCGGCCACTGCCTGCCGATCGTCCAGCAGCTGGTGGCGGGTTTCGCCGCCGACGACACCGCGATGGGCGCGATCAAGTTCCCGCGCTACCGCACCGCCGACTGGCTGACCCGCCAGCGGGTGACTTCCGACGAATCCGAGGCACCCGACGAGCTGCGTCGCAGACTGCCCAAACTGCTGCGTAGCGGCTCACCGACGAGCCGTTCCGACACCGCCGAAGGTGTTGCGGGCGACACGATTTCGCGAGTGGTCTTCGGTGTGCTGGCGCTGTGGCCGGTGCTGCGGTTGTGGCTGTGGGTGTCGGGGCGCATTCCCGGCATGTCGAAGGTGACGCGGTGGTTCCTGCATCAGCGCTACCTGGCGCCTGAATTGTCGGGCAGCTTCCTCGGTTTCGCGTCCCGGCTCACCGCGTCACATCGGGTCGACGAGAACGAGGAGCAGGTTGCCAAGCTCCTCGTGCACGCGTTTCTCGAGGACCTGCGCGACGCTTACCGGCGCCGGATCTGGCGACCGTCGAGCTGGCGGCGCACCGCGTATCCGGTGGCGTTGCTCGGTGGTCTGGCCGAGGGCAGCGACGGTGCGCGCATCCTCACCTGGATCAACGAAATCAGGAACGAGACCGGCCTTTTCGATCCGCTGGTCGTGGTGGCGCTGCGCGACGAAGGGCCCAGCCGTGAGGTCGGCGAGCTCTCGCACATCAGCGACCTCCGCCCGCTGCGCACCCTGGAAAGTCTCGCCGACGCGCCGACCCCGCAACCGCCCGATCCACTGCAGGAGTGGGTGCGCGAGATCGACAACCGGCGCACCCATCGTCAGGCCGACGCCTGGTTCCTCCCGTTGCGCGCGATCCTGCCGCCCGACACGACCCCGCGCGTCAGCGATGGCCGATTTCGCGGTCTCGCACTGCCGCCGGCGCCGCCGCTCGCCGCGCGCAGCTGGTTCGTCGGTCTGTGTGTGCTGATCCCGATCGTGCTGGCCGTGGCCGCGACCCTGGTCTACTTCCCACCGCTGCGTGGCGCCGAATGCTCGCACTGGCCGTGGACCGACGGTGTCTCGGTGAGTTTGCGCGACGGTGAATGCGTCGGCTACAGCGACAACCCCCGCCAGACCTTCGCCGATGACCCCGAGCTGTCGGCGATGCAGCGAGAAGTGTTCCGGCTCAATGTCGCCGCGGCCGACGCGCGCGCGAACAACCCGAACAGACCCTTGATCTCGCTGGTGTACTTCGCCGGCCTCAGCTACGTCGACACCAATGTGCGCTACCCGCACGCCCAGGTCGAGGAGCTGGCCGGACTGGCGGTGCAGCAGCGTCGCGCATTGCTGGCCTCCGATGAATCGGAACCGTTGCTGCGCATCATCATCGCCAACGGCGGCTCCGATATGCGCCAGGCCGGGTGGGTGGTCGACAATCCGCTGCGCGAGCTCGTGGCCGATGATCCCAGCGTGCTCGGGGTGGTGGGAATCGATCGCAGCAACGACGAAACCCGCAAGGCCATCACGCGTCTCGGTGAACTCGGGGTGCCCGCGGTGGCCACGACCCTGTCCGCCGATGGTCTGGAGCAGGCATCGCCGCTGTATTTCCAAGCGGCACCGAGCAATACCGTGCAGGCCCGTCTGGTCGCCGACTATGTGCAGGGTGCGCGTGACCTCAACGGCGCATCGCGCTACGACAAGGTGGCGATCTATCACCCCGAGGCCGCCGGTGATCTGTACGTGACCACCCTGGTGGAAGATCTGCAGAAGGAGCTCACCAAACGCGGTGTGGCCCAACAGAGTATGAGCTGGCGCGAACAGCAGCAGCTCTACCGTTTCCCCGCACCGTGCGAGACCGCCGGATTCGACCGTCGCACCCTGCTGTTCTTCGCGGGCCGCAACGACGACTTCCCGACCTTCGCCAAATCGGTGAGTCGCGGCTGCCTCAGCGGCGCGGGCCCGGCGATCCTCGGCAACGACGCGGTGACCAGGCTGATCACCGATCCGAAGGCCACCGCCGCGCTTCCCGCCAACCTCACCGTGCGCTATGTGTCCAAGGCCTCGCCGGTCATGCTCGGCGGCGCCGATTGTGTCGGCGGCATCGGCAAGCTCGGCGACCAGCCGGTGCCGTTCGAACACGAGCAGCTGTGTACCGAACTGGCGGGGTTGATCGGGGACCTCCGTGGCTATCCCGACCTCACCGACTACCGGCCCACCTGGGCGGGTGACCGTACCGGTCTGGCCTTCGACGTGAGCGGCCTGTTCGTTCAAGCGGTGCGCAACAGCCGTGGCGTGCTGGCCGACCTCCCGCCGAACCGAACCGCCATCGCGGTCCAGCTGCGCGAGTCCGACTATCGCGGCGTCACCGGCACTCTCGGTTTCTCGACCAGCCGTGTCGCCGACGGCTCGTCGATCGCGGTGCTGGTCACCACCGCGGTCGGCGGCGCGGGACCACAGCGCTGCCTGATGATGTTTCCCCGGCAGACCGGCCAGGACGGTTGTCCGTCGGGTACCAAGAGCGACCTCGAAGGGTGGACGGAACCGGGCCGATAGGAACGGTCACCACCACTGCGCGGGGCGGTGACGTTCCCAGTGCAGTTCCGATTCCAGCTGGGCCGCCAGCGAGATCAGCAGTGGTTCGCTGTCGGCGGTGCCCATCAGTTGCGCACCGATCGGCAGTCCGGCGTCGGCGAAGCCGGCGGGCACGTTCACGCTCGGCCAGCCGAGCACGTTCCACGGCCAGGTGTACGGGCACGCGGCGGTGATCAGATTGTTCGTCGCACCGAAGCCGATGCCATCGATCTCCTCCACCTGCGGGGGAGGGGTCGCGGTGGTCGGCGCCAGCACCAGGTCGTAGTCGTCGAAGAACGAGCCGATGCGCTTGTGCAGCAGGGGTTCCGCGAGACGCGCGGCGGTGAGTGCGGGTCCGCTGAGCACGCGTCCGATGCGCGCATTGGTGGTGGTCCTCGGGTCGACGACCGCGCCCGGCATATCCCGGTGCACCCGGCTGATCCCCGCCAGTGATCGTGGCAGGAAGGACGCGCCGATCATCAACCCGTAGTGCAGGTCTGTCACGGTGACGGTATGGCCGAGCGTGCGCAGGGTGGCGGCCAGCGCGTGCACGGCGGCCGCGATCTGCGGATCGAGCGCGGTGGTGGTCGCGGTGTACGGAATGCTCAGGGAGAGCGCGATTCTGAGCTTGCCGGGATCGCGCCCGACGGCCGCGCTCGCCTCGATGGGCGCGGGCTTGTGCCGGTCGCCCTCGTGCGGTCCGGCGGCGATGTCGAGCAGCAGCGCCGCGTCCCGCACAGTGCGCGCGAGCGGTCCGTTGACGGTGAGCCCGTTGAACGCCTCCGCCAGCGGCCAGGTGGAGATGCGCCCTCGCTGCGGCTTGATCCCGATCAGGTTGGTCCACGAGGCCGGGATACGCACCGACCCCGCGCCGTCGGAACCCAGCGCGGCGGGGACCAATCCGGCCGCGACCGCCGCCGCGGACCCGCCCGATGACCCACCCGGCGTGCGCGTGCGATCCCACGGATTGCGGGTGTGGCCGAACGCGTCACCGCTGGTGAAGGGCAGCTGTCCCAGCTCGCAGGTATTGGCCTTGCCGACGATCACCGCACCCGCCGCGCGCAACCGGCGGACCGATTCGGCGTCGGCGGATTTCGGCGTGAACTCCCCACCACACCCGAAGGCGGTGACTTCGCCGCTGATGTCGGTGTCGTCCTTGACCGCGATCGGCACACCCAGCAGCGGCAGCCGCACACCCGCCGCCAACCGCGCGTCCGCCTCGGCCGCCTCCTTCAGCGCGGCGTCGCGACGGACGACCCGGAACGCGTTGAGCGACGGCTGCGACGCCTCGATCCGGTCGAGCGCGTCGGCGACGGCGACGACCGAGGAAATACTGCCGTCGGCCACGGCCGAGGACAGCTCGGTGAGGCCGAGATCGGCCGAGGAATTCGGCGCGATGTGGTCGGGCGCGGACATGTGAGCTCCGTCTCTGCAGGTGCGTGGCTCGACCGTAACGCGAACCTGGTCACCCGTCCACATCCCCTAGGGTGGGTATAGACATACATACGGTATGTATGTAACAGTGGACGTGCCCAGTATTCGACCAGGGGAGGACCCCATGGGAATCAGCTCAGCACTCGGCCCGGCACGCGAGATCGCCCTGTCATCCGGCCGCATCCGCTATCACGACACCGGCTCCGGATCGCCGGTCGTCTTCGTCCACGGACTGCTCGTCAACGCCGATATCTGGCGCGGGGTCGTGCCCGGTCTGGCCACCGCAGGCCACCGCTGCCTGACGCCCGACTGGCCGCTCGGATCCCACACCATCCCGATGCCCGACGCCGATCTCAGTCCCACCGGCATCGCGGACCTGATCGCCGAGTTCCTCGACGCGCTCGACCTCACCGATGTCACGATCGTCGCCAACGACACCGGTGGTGCGCTCACCCAGATCCTGATGACCCGCCGACCGGAACGGATCGGCCGCGTCGTCCTGGCCGCCGTCGACTGCTACGAAGTGTTCCCGCCGCAGCCTTTCGCGGGCTTGCTGAAGGTGGCGAAGATTCCCGGCGTGATCCGGCCGCTGCTGGCGCCGATGCGCTTCGGGTTCATGCAGCGCCTGCCACTCGGATTCGGGCTGGTCACCAAACATGCCCTGCCGCAAGAGATCGCGCAGTCCTACTTAGGGTCTGCCCGGCGCAACGCCGCCATCCGCGATGATCTGCGCCGCTTCGCCGCCGGTGTCGACAATCGATGCACCGTGGCCGCCGCCGAACGCTTCGGCACGGTCGATGTGCCGGTGCTGGTGGTCTGGTCGACCGAGGACAAACTGTTCCCGATGGCGCTGGCCGAACGGCTGGTCGCCGATCTCCCGCGGGCGAGCCTGCGCACCCTCGACAATTCCTACACTTTCATCCCCGAGGACCGGCCGGAGTTGCTCACCGAACTGATCGTGGAGTTCACTCGGCTGCATGCAGCGCCGTAGTCAGGAGGATCGCTCCCGGGTCACCCGAGCCGCGCTCGAGCAGGCAGGCCGTCGCCTGTTCGCCGAGCGCGGCTTCGCCGGTACGTCGGCCGAGCAGTTGGTGGCCGCCGCCGGTGTCACCCGCGGCGCCCTGCACCACCACTACGGCGACAAGCGCGGACTGTTCCTCGCGGTCCTCGAACAGGTCGAGACCGAGGCCACCGAGGAGATCGCGAGCGCTGTCGCCGCTGTCGACCGCGCCGACATCATCGGTGGCATGACCGCGGGGCTGGCGCGTTTTCTCGACATCTGCGCCCGCCCGGAAATGCTGCGCATCGTGTTGATGGACGCCCCGACCGTCCTCGGCTGGCCCGCTTTCCGCGAATTCGAAGCTCGCCACGGACTCGGCCTCATCACCGACGAACTGCAACGTGCCACCGACGCGGGCCTGATCCCGGTCGCCCCCGTTCCGGTACTCGCGCAACTCCTGCTCAGCGCCATCACCGAAGCCTCGCTCATCGTCGCCCACGCCGATGACCCCGACCGTGCTCGCATCGAAACCCAGCAATCGCTGCTGCTCCTCATCGCCGGTCTGCTCCAGTCCTGATCCGTGTCCGTGACCGCGGTGTCGGGCGCACATGGAAGACTGGGCGCGTGCGGTTGTATCGGGATGAGGCGGTAGTGGTTCGCCAGCACAAGCTGGGCGAGGCCGATCGCATCGTCACGCTCCTGACCAGGCAACACGGGCTCGTCCGGGCGGTGGCGAAGGGGGTGCGGCGCACCAAATCGAAGTTCGGGGCGCGGCTCGAGCCGTTCTCCTACATCGATGTGCAGTTGCACCCCGGGCACACGCTCGACATCGTCACCCAGGTCATCACCGTGGAGGCGTTCGCCGCCGACATCATCGACGACTACGGCCGCTACACCACCGCGTGCGCGATCCTCGAAACCGCCGAGCGTCTCGCGGGTGAAGAACGCGCACCCGCCCCGAAACTGCACGTACTCACCGCGGGTGCCCTGCGCGCGATCGCCGCCAAACAGCGACCCCACGAACTGATCCTGGACGCGTACCTGTTGCGCGCCATGGGTTTCGCCGGGTGGGCGCCCGCGCTCGACGAATGCGCCCGCTGCGCGACCCCCGGCCCGCACCGCGCCTTCCATGTGGCAGCGGGCGGCGCGGTCTGTGTGCACTGTCGTCCGCCGGGCGCGAGCACGCCCATCACCGGGGTGCTCGATCTGCTCGTCGCCCTGTTGAAGGGGGAGTGGGCCTACATCGACAGCGTTCCCGACAATGTCCGCCGCCAGGCCAGCGGTCTCGTCGCCGCCCACCTGCAGTGGCATCTGGAGCGCCAGTTGCGCACGTTGCCGCTGATCGAGCGATCCCGCATCGAACCCGCGGACCGGCCCGACGCCGCAGTCGTGGGCCGGGTCGGCTGAGCAAACGGCGCGAAGCCGGAGCCCGTGCAGCCCGTACCCGGCGATCAGGCAGGATGGATGCCGTGATCCTGCGTCGTGACTCCTCTCCCGCGAGCAAGGACGGCACCCGCACCGTGCGGCCGCCGTCCCAGCATCCCTCCGGCGCGCGTCCGCCCGCGATCCCGCCCGAGCTCGTCCCCAACCACGTCGCGCTGGTGATGGACGGCAACGGCCGCTGGGCCCAGGAGCGTGGCCTGCCGCGCACCGCCGGACACGAACGCGGCGAGGCCGTGCTGATGGACTCCGTCGAAGGGTGCATCGAGATCGGCGTGAAGTGGCTCTCGGCCTACGCCTTCTCCACCGAGAACTGGCGACGCAGCCCCGACGAGGTGCGTTTTTTGATGGGCTTCAACCGCGACGTGATCCGCCGCCGCCGCGACGAGATGCACGAGATGGGTGTGCGGGTGCGCTGGGCCGGGCGCCGGCCCCGCCTGTGGCGCAGCGTGATCAAGGAACTCGAGGTGGCCGAAGAGCTCACCAAGGACAACGACGTGATGACGCTGACCATGTGCGTCAACTACGGTGGTCGTGCCGAAATCGCTGACGCCGCAAGGGAAATCGCGCGCCGGGTGGCTGCGGGCGAGATCGACCCGGAGAAGGTCGACGAGGCCACCGTCGCGAAGTACCTCGACGAACCCGATATGCCCGATGTCGATCTGTTCCTTCGCCCCTCCGGCGAGTTCCGCAGCTCGAACTTCCTGATCTGGCAGGCGGCCTACGCCGAATTCGTGTACCAGGACACGCTTTTCCCCGACTTCGACCGGCGTAACCTGTGGGACGCGTGCCTGGAATACGCCAAGCGCGATCGCCGCTTCGGTGGCGCCAAATGAGTGACGACGGAGCCGAGATGGATACCACGGTCTCACCCGAAATCGACCTGCAGGCGCGCACCGGCGCGTGCCTGCAGATGCAGGACGTCGATGTCCGGGTGGACGCGGACGGGTCGCTGGGCTTCGAATACGACGGCGCCCTGTGCTCGATCCGCGCCGTCACCCTCGCGCCCGGCCTCACTGTGCTGTCGCTGACCAGCGTGCTGGCCTGGGATCGTCCGCTCAAGGCGGCCCTGCACAAGCGCGTCGCCGAACGCAACAACGAGATCCAGTTCGGGTCGGTCACGCTGATCGCTCGTGGCCAGCTGGGCGACGTCATTCTGCGCTACACCTTCCCCGCCGAAGGCCTGGACGACGGGGCACTCACCACCATGCTGCTGCTCGCGCTGTCCGGTGCGAGCCGAGCCCGGCAGGGGTTGCTCGCGCCGTAACCCGTGACACCTGTCATGGGCGAATGGTGACAGTCGGCTCAGGTTTCGCGGCCTCGTCCGCGCGAATCTTGAACCATGCCTTCACCACGAACAACCAGCGCGGCCATCGAGCTGCGCGACCTGCGCAAATCCTTTCCCGGAACCACGGGTCCGGTCCGCGCCGTCGACGGTCTCGACCTGACCGTGGCGCCGGGCGAGATCGTCGCCTTCCTCGGCCCCAACGGCGCGGGTAAGTCGACCACGATCGACCTGCTCCTCGGCCTGACCGCTCCCGATTCGGGCACGGTCGCGGTCTTCGGCCAAGCGCCGGAGGATGCCGTGCGGGCCGGGCGGGTGGCCGCGGTGCTGCAGTCGGGTGGGCTGCTGCCCGACCTCACCGTCGGCGAAACCGTTCGCTTGGTCGCCGCCCTGCACGCCCGGCCGCGGCCGGCGCCGGAAGTCCTCGAGCGGGCGGGCATCGCCGATATCGCCGACCGCCTCGTCGGAAAGTGCTCGGGTGGCCAGCAGCAGCGGCTGCGGTTCGCGCTGGCACTGCTGCCCGACCCGGACCTGATCGTGCTGGACGAACCCACCACCGGCATGGACGTGTCGGGCAGACGCGATTTCTGGGCGGCCATGCGCGAAGACGCCGTGAGTGGCCGCACCGTGCTGTTCGCCACCCACTATCTCGACGAAGCCGACGCCTACGCCGACCGGATCGTGCTGGTGCGTGCCGGTCGTATCGTCGCCGACGGCAGCGCCGCCCAGATCAAGAACCTGACCGTCGGCCGGACCGTGGCGGCCACCCTGCCCGGTGCCGACCCGGCCCACCTGTCCGCGCTGCCGGGTGTCGAGCAGGTGGAGCTGCGCGGTGATCGAATCCTGGTGCAGGCCAGAGACTCCGATGACATCGCCCGTTTCCTGCTCACCCACACCGCGGCCCACGACATCGAAATCACCACCCACAACCTGGAATCGGCGTTCCTCGCGCTGACCTCCGCACCCGAAGGCGAGCGCTGACATGATCGAGACAACCCGCACCGCGACGAAACCGATGCGCACACCTCGCCTCGGCGGCTTCAGCCCGGCTTTTCTCTCGCTCGAACTTCGCCGCATGCTCCGCAACCGGCGCACCCTGATCTTCACCCTGATCATGCCGCCGGTGTTCTTCGTGATCTTCGGTCTCCAGGGTGGAAACCGGGACGAGTCCTTCGGTTCGGGCAACGTCACCGGCTACATCATGGTGTCGATGGCGCTCTACGGCGCCCTGCTCGCGACTACCAGCGGCGGCGCGATGGTGGCGGTCGAACGTGCCCACGGCTGGACCCGCCAGCTGCGGCTGACACCGCTGCGGCCGGTGGCCTACGTGGCGACGAAGATCGCGGTCGCGATGTCGCTGGGGCTGGTGGCGGTGGCGACGGTGTTCGTCGTCGGCGCGTTCTGCGGTGCGAGCCTGACGCCGGTGGCCTGGGTGGCCTGCTTCCTGCTCGCCTGGGTGTGCTCGCTGGTGTTCGCGGCCTTCGGTCTGCTCATGGGCTACCTGTTGCCCTCCGAGAACGTCATGCAACTGCTGGGCCCCGGACTGGCGATGCTGTCGTTCGCGGGCGGGCTGTTCTTCCCGATCCACGGGTGGTTCGCCGCGGTGTCGAAGGTGCTGCCGACCTACGGGGTCGCCACCCTGGTGCGTACCCCGTTCGGTGACACCGGTGCGGGCACCGTCGCGCTGGCCGTGGTGAATGTCGTCGCGTGGACCGCGGTGTTCGTGGTGGGCGCGGCCGCGCTGTTCCGCCGGGACACCGCTCGTTGAACGAACGATCACCCGGGCCGATTCGTGGGTACCGTCGGTACTCGCCGGGTCGGCCCGCGTGGTTGCGCAAGTGCTGTGAGAAGGGATTGCTCGTGAGTTCGGGTGACTTCGTCGACCGGGTGTTCGGCACCGGGGCGACCGATACCAGCGGCATGCGCCGCGGGTGGTTCGGTGCCGCGCTCGCGGCGGGATGGTTGCTGTACCTGGTACCGCAGATCTACGACAGCTGGGTCGAGCACGGCACGGTGCGGTCGGTCGGTGCGACGGCAGCCGTGCTGGCGTTCGGCGGGCTGATCGTGACGGCGTTCGTCGTCTTCCGCCGACTCGACTGGGACGAGCAGGACGATCCGCGGTCTGTCGATCCGCGGATCTGGCCGTTGCTCGCAGGCATGGCCGCGTTGTCGGTGGTGATGATGGCGCTGCTCGGCGCGGCCGCGCTCCCGACCGTGCTCTACATCGCCGCGGTCGCGATCTTCTCGCTGCCCACCCGGCTCTCGTTGGTCGTGGTGGTGGCGGTATCGGCGACGATGGTGGCGATGCCCGTGTTCGCGCCGGGTCGGTGGCTCGGTGGCACGGCGCTGGTGCTGGCGGTGATTCCACCGGTGATCTGGCTCGCCAGAGAGATCGGCTTGCGCGGCAGGCGACTACAGGCGATCACCCGCCGTCAGCGCGCCGACCTGGCGATCGAGGCCGAGCGCAATCGGGTCGCCCGCGATGTGCACGACATCCTCGGCCATTCCCTCACGGTGATCACCATCAAAACCGAACTCGCGCAACGTCTTATCGATGTCGACGTGGCGCGCGCCAAGACCGAGCTCGCCGATGTGGAACGCTTGGCCCGCGAGGCGCTCGCCGGGGTGCGCGACACCGTAGGTGGTCTGCGTGAGGTGAGCTTGCGCCGAGAACTCGCCACCGCGCACACCGCGCTGACCGCAGCCGAGATCGTTGCTGTACTGCCCGATTCGACGATGGTGGACACTCGGCACAGTGAGCTGTTCGGCTGGGTACTGCGCGAGGCGGTGACCAACGTCGTGCGCCACAGTGCGGCCCAGCACTGCACCGTGGTCGTTACCGAGAACAGCATCGAGATCACCGACGACGGCCGTGGCTGCGACGTCACCGCACCGTCCGGTTCGGGTTTGCGTGGGCTGGCCGAGCGACTGCGCGCGGCCGGTGGCACGCTGACCATGTCGACGCCATCAGGCGGCGGCGTCGGCCTGCTGGCGACGGTGCCCGCGGAAGGGAGTGTCCGATGATCCGGCTGCTGCTCGCCGACGACCAGGCACTGGTGCGCGGCGCGCTCGCCGCCCTGCTCGGTCTGGAATCCGACCTCGAGGTGGTCGCCGAAGTCGGCCGCGGCGACGAAGTCCTGGCCGCGGTGACCCGCACCAGCCCCGACGTGGCACTGCTCGACATCGACATGCCCGGCCTGGACGGCATCGAGGTCGCCGCCCGCGTGCACGCCGAACACCCGCGCGTGCGAATCCTCATGGTCACCACGTTCGGGCGCCCCGGCTACCTACGCCGCGCCATCGATGCGGGCGCGAGCGGGTTCGTCGTGAAGGACACTCCCGCACGGGAATTGGCCGACGCGGTCCGCCGGGTACACCTGGGACTACGCGTCGTCGACCCGGCGCTGGCGACCGAGACCCTCACTGCCGGAACGTCTCCGCTCACGGCCAGGGAACGTCAAGTGCTCGCCGCGGCCGCCGACGGTTCAGCGGCCGGGGCCATCGCCGAGCGCTTACACCTCTCGGAAGGGACTGTGCGCAACCATCTTTCGGCCGCCATCGGCAAGACCGGCACCCGCAACCGCGCGGAGGCGATTCTGGCGGCGCAGCGTCAGGGCTGGTTGTAGCTCAGCGCTCGGGCTTCCAGGTGATCTTGCCGCCCGTGAAATCCTGGGCCTTGCCGCCCTGGTAGTCGTACTCGTCGCTGGTGGGATAGCCGTAGCGGCCGTTTTCGCCGCCCGCGCGGATCCAGTCGGCCTGGATGCTGCCCCACACCGCGTGCGCGCCGGTCTTCGACGTCCAGTAGATGGCGCCGGTCGGGAACATGGTGAACTGGCCGTCGCCCTTGCCCGCCGCGGACACGTCGGTGAGCGGGAAGCCCAGCGGGCTCGACTCCCAGCCCAGCGCCGCCCACTTGTCGCGGATCGGGCCGCTGATCTGGTGTGCGCCGGTGCCGACGGACCAGTAGATCGAGCCCTTCTGGAAGTGGTTGAAGCGACCGCCGCCCGACGGGGTGGACTCCTCGCGGGTGGTCGGGTAGCCGAGCTTGCCCGACTCGTTGCCCGTCTCGGCGAACTTGTCCCGGATCTGACCCGAGACGGTGTTGGCGTTGGTGTCGGGATGCCAGTAGATGGCCGCGTTGTTGGCGAAGGTCTGGTACTTGCCGCCGGCCGCCGCGTCGGCTTCCGGGGAGGTGGGCTCGCCCAGCGCCGGGCCGCCCGCCTGGTCGTATTCGGTCTCGATCGCGCCGCCCACCTCGAATCCGCCGATCATCCTGGCCTGCGCGGTGCCGGCCATCGCCGCGGGCAGCGCGGCCACGACGGTCACGGCTGCCAGCGCGGTCAGGCCGCGTGATCGAAGGGTTCGACGGTGCAAAGTCACAGGAAACTCCCTGGTCGGATCGGTATTCAACGATGTCCGGCGCTCGGGACCCCCTCCGGTGCCGCACCCGAACCTACCCGTTCGGCGGCGGTGGCAACAGTGGCCTTGCTCACCGGGGATGGTGCGGAGGTCCCGGCAGCATGACCTCGAGACCGCGGGCGAAATCCTCCGGGTCGACGTCGGCGAGCAGGAGGTGCTGCAGGATGAAGCCGGGCAGCAGCCCGATGAGCGTTTTGGCGATCGCGTCGGAATCGGTGCCCGGTGGCAGCCAGCCGGACTCGCACAATCGGTCCGCGTACTCGAACCACAACGCGCGCATCGACGCGATGGCCGCGCGTACCGGGACGGCCGCCTCGTCCGAGACCAGCGCGAGCGCCCACGCCTGTGGGGCGAGCCGCAGCGGTCCCTCTGGCCCACTGCGTTTGACGATCTCGGTGGTCAGCAGTCGGATGACCTCCGCCGGGGGAGGCGCGGTCTCGGTGCGGATGATCTCGGCGAGCCGCTCGCGCAGCGGCCCCATCGTGCGTTGCACGAGCGCGGCGATGATCTCGTTCTTGCTGGCGAAGTACCGGTAGACCGCGCCCGCCGACATCTGCGATTCGGCGAATACGTCCTGCATCGAGGTCTCGTGGAAGCCCTTCCTGGCGAAGCACAGCTGCGCGGCGTCGAGGATCTGCTGCCTGCGGCGTTCCAGGTGTTCTTCGCTGACTCGGGGCATGGGTCAAAAGTAAAACGAATGTCCGTTCTTGACAAGCGAGGTGGGCGGTGTCACGGTAGGAACATCAAAAAGAACGAACATTCGCTTTAATGGGAGAAATCGCATGACGATCACCCGCCGAGCAGTAGCTCTCGGCCTCGCGGCCACCGCGATCCAGGCCCTGATGCTCATCGCTTTCGCCTGGCCCGCCGTCAATATCGGCCCGCGTGATCTGCCGATCGCCGTCGCGGGTCCTGGCTCCGTCCAGGTCGCCCAGCAACTGCGGCAGCGCGATCCCGAGGCCTTCGAGATCATCACCGTCGCCGACGCGCAGCAGGCGCGAAACGCGATGGCCGACAACGAGATCTACGGCGCTGTCGTCACCGGCAACGGCGCGCCGCAGGTCCTGGTCGCCTCCGCCGCCTCGCCCGCCGTCGCCCAGCAGCTCACCGCCGTGGCACAACAACTCAGCGGTATCCCCGTCGCTCCGGTCGAGGACGTGATCGCCGTCGATCCCGACGACCAGCGCGGCGCGGGCTTCGGCTCGATGGTCCTGCCGCTGGTCATGTCCGGTATGGCAGCGGGCATCCTGCTCACCCTGCTGGTCCCCGCCTACGGGTCCCGGCTCGCCGGCCTGGCCGCCTTCGGTATCGCGGGCGGGCTCCTGAGCACCCTGATCTTTCACACCTGGCTCTCGATCCTGCCCGGCTCCTACCTCGAACTGGCCGCCATCGCGGGCCTGGCCTCCTTTACCGTCGCCGCCGTCATCGTCGGCCTGGCCGCCGCGATCGGCCGCCCCGGCATCGGCCTGGGCGCCCTCACCATGCTGCTGGTGGGCAACCCGTTCTCCGCCGCTACCTCGGCCCCCGAACTCCTGCCCCAGCCCTGGGGCACCATCGGCCAGTTGCTCCCCCCGGGCGCCGCCGCCGCCCTGCTCCGCTCGGTCGCCTACTTCGACGGTGCCGGCGCCCTCGCCCCCCTCACCGTCCTACTCGCCTGGGCCGCGGGCGGAGTCGCCCTCCTCGGCCTCGGCGCCCTCCGCTCCCGCCAGCTGGCCACGCCGACCGCATCTCCCGAACCGGTGGCAGTACCCGCCTGACCCGCCCCGCGAAAACGCTCCGCACGACCAACTCTCGTGCGGAGCGTTTTGGCTCTGACGTCGAACGGAGCCTGTGGCTGCGGAGATTCGGCAGCTACTCCGTGTTCGGCTCGGCGATTTCCGTCAGTTCGTAGGATGTGCTTCGGCCGCTCGAGTCGGAGCGTCGCAAGGCGCCGAGCTCGATGAGTTCGTTGATGTCGCGGAGGGCGGAGGCCTGGGACGTTTTGGTGATGATCGCCCATTTGCGGGTTGTCAGGTTTCCGTTGAAACCGTCCAGGATTCGGTTGAGCATTTCGGTCTGACGGGGGTTCATCGCCGTGGTGTGCCACGTGCGCCAGAAGCGGGCTTTCGCGAGCGCTGCGTCGATGGTTCGGTCGGCGTTGTTGATGGACTGGAGTAGCGCATCGAGGAACCAGAGCAGCCAGGCGGTGACATCGAGGTCGCCGCGTTGGGTGCTTTCGAGGATGGCGTAGTAGTTTTTGCGATCGCGCTGGATCTGGGCGGACAGGCTGTAGAACCGGCGAGGGCTGTGTTCGGAACGGGCCAAGGCGAGATCGCCTATCGCGCGTGCGATTCTGCCGTTTCCGTCATCGAAGGGATGAATCGTCACGAACCATAGGTGTGCCAGGCCGGCTTTCAGCACCGCGGGTTCGGGGGTTTCCGCGTCGAGCCACATCAGGAAGCGGTGCATGTCGTCGTCGAGGCGGGAGGCGGGTGGGGCTTCGAAGTGGACTCGCTGCCGACCGTATGGTCCGGAGATCACCTCCATCGGTCCGGTCTCATCGGTTCGCCAGCCGCCCACCCGGATTCGTGAGATGCCGGAGTAGCCCGTGGGAAAGAGTCCTGCGTGCCAGCCGAACAGGCGCTCCGCCGTCACCGGTTGGTCGTGATGGCGGGTGGCGTCGAGGACCATATCGACGACACCGTCGACCCGGCGGTCGGTGGGCGTTGTCGCGCCGATATCGACACCGAGCCTGCGAGCGATGGACGACCGGACCGACGCCGCATCGAGTAACTCGCCTTCGATGGCGCTCGACTGCACGACGTCAGTGGTCAGCGCTTCCAGCCCCGCGCGTTCCTGTGTGGCGTCGTCGGCGTGGGTGAGTCGACCGTGCAGGCGCCCCTGGGCGAGCGCGACCTCTGCCGTCGGTTTGGCGAGCAGAACGGCGTCGTAGGTGAAGCGAGGCCAGTTCGTCGCCTCCCAGATGTACCCACGGTTCGTCATGCAGCGATATTACCGTCTATTCGCTGCATAATTTGAAGCGAATAGACGGGTAATCGCTGCATCGTGCGCTGTGCGGTTACCCGGTGCGGTAGTCGTCGGTGCCGAATTCTTGGTGGTAGCGCTGGGCTCGGGTGAGCATGCGGTAGATGCCGGCGATCATGCGGTCGGTGGGGAGGGGTTCGGCGACGATGGGGTCGCCGGTTTTCACGTAGTAGCGGCCGTCGGGGTAGTCCATCCACCAGAAGGTGCGGGCGGGGGTGGGGCGCGAGTCGAGGGCGGGGCCGGACAGGGCCGAGATCTCGCCGAAGGCTCGGCGGGGGCGGTGGAACATGCGGTTGAGTTGGTCGGCCGAGCTGAGGCGGCCCGCGCGGTATTCGAAGTGGTCTTCTTCGACGGACAGCTGGTCTCGGCGGACCTCGACCGGCGCCTTCTTACCCGGCTTCGTGCGGGGGAGAGCAGCGACCGTCAGTGCTGCCACCTGGCTGGGGGTGCAGTAGGTGAGGGTGACGTCGGCGCCGGTGTCCTCCGCGGCGCCCGGCGCCTGTTGCAGGGTGGCGCCGACCGCGCCGCGGATCGCGCCGTGGAAGCGGATGATGTTCGTGTTGTCCTGTCCCACATAGCCTTTGGATTCGACCCTGGCATCGGGGTCGAGCAGGACGGCGAGGGCGCGTTCCACCGCCGGGTCGTATTTGCGGAGGAGGGCGTCCACCGCGGCTTCCCGGTGCTGCTTCAGCTCGTCGAATTCGGCGATGTCGGTGCGGTATTGGAGAGGATAGGGGAGGCGGTCACGGCCGTAGCCGGACCACAGGATCTCGAATTCGATGCCGGTGAATTCAGCGCGGTGCACTGTCGTCGTCTCCGCCGATCACCGGGGGCACGGTCCTGATCTGGTCCGCGCCGAGCAGGAGGTCACCGTTCTCCTGGGTGATCAGGTAGTCGGGGATGTCCTTGGTTCGTTCGTCGTCGGAGGTGCCGCGACCTGTGCCCGGTGCGCCCATGCCGCCCACGCCCGCTGCGCTGCGACCGGTGGCGGAGGTGGTTCCCGCGCGGGTTCCGGTTGCTGCCGCGGCAGCGGGGGACGGGGTGCCGGGGGTGCTTCGGCCGGGAGTGGCGCTGGTCGGGGTGCCGCTGCCCAGCGGGGTGCCAGATCCGCCGGGCCCGCTGCCGGTGGGTCTGCCGGAACCGGGGGCGCCGGTGCTCGGGGCGCCGACACCGGGTGTGCCGACGCCTGGCGTAGTTGCACCAGCGTTGATCGGCGCGGTGGTGTTCGGAGCTGTTGTGGTGGGGGTGGTGGATTGCGGTGTGGTGGTGGCGCTCTGGGGTGTGGTCGAGCCCGCGTCTGTCGAAGAGGTTGTGGTGGAAGGCGGTTCGGTAGCGGCACCCTCGGGTGTCGCGCTGTCACCGTTCGTTCCCGCTGCCGGGTCTTCGGTTTCGTTGCCAGCTGCGGTCGAACCACCTTGACTGTCCACGGCATTCGTCTCGCTGTTGCTGCCCGGTCCACCGTCGTCGGCGATGGTCGGCGCGGTCGGCAAGAAGGGAACGCCGTTGTCGGTTTGGCCGGCGACCTGGCTGTACACGGAGCGCAAGATCCGCCTGCCCTCCTGGGTGGCTTCGTCACGGTTGTGATCGTCGACCTTCATCACACCGTCGGCGGGCAACGACTTGCCGGTGACGTTGGTGCGCTCGGTGAGGCCGGGCATCAACGCTTGGGTCTGCTCGATCCCGGTGCGCATCTCGGTCAGTTTGAGGCTGATCGCAGTCGCGGCCTGAGAGAGTGGAATCGATTGCTGCGCATAGTTGTTCACGGCCGCGACGGCGGCGGAAGCTGCCGCGCCCGTCCATCCGCCGTGGCCGCCCGCGCCGGTGACGGTGCGGGCGAACTGCTGGTTGAACCCGGTGAAGGTGCCCATCAGCGCGCCACCGATATTCGCCCACGCGGTGACCGCGTCATCGACCAGCTGTGGTTTCATCGCCGCGACCGCCGCCTGCATCTGCTCTAGCGTCATGCTGTCGTAGTTGTCAGGGGTGGTGATGTGCGGGGGTTGGATGTCACCGCCGAAGATCGTGGCGTAGTTGCCGGCGAGCTGGCGGTCGTAGATCTTGGCCCGCTCGGTATTCCACTGCTCCTGAGCTGCGATCACCTTGCTCTTGTAGTCCTCGTAGGTCACAGGTGTTCTCCTGTCGCGGAGATCTCGGCACCGGTCGCTTCGTCTTGGGCAACGAAGTTCGCAATCGCTTTGGCCACAACCTCTTTGGCCGTTTGCACCGCCTCGATGTGCTTCTTGAGGACTTCGTCCAGTGGGCGGTCACCTCCGGACGCGGTCAATGAGAATTTCCGCTCCAGCGTCTGGCTCGAGTTGAACGATCCGAAGCCGGAGATATTGCGGACCTGGTCGACCTGGGCGTAAACCTCTTCCAGCCGATCCAAGTGGTCGTCGCACACCTTGTCCAGATCCTTGCCGACTTCGGGGTCGAGTGAGAGTTGACCGGCTTCTGCCTGGACCAAGAGTTGGCTCCACTCGCCGGGGTCGATGCTCAAAAGCATTGGTCACCCACTAGCTCTCGGGAAGGTACTGCGCGAAGCTGTCGGTGAGTCTGTGTACCTCCGGGCATGGCGCAGGCGGCGAAGACGCGCTGACGCGGTTCAGGAGCCTGAAAAGGACCGACCCGTTCGGGATCTCCACGGCGACAGTACAACCCAGGTCATGTGTCGACCCTGTCGTTCGAAGCTGAATTGCCTTGTGCGATCCCACGGTTGTCTCGGTGAAGTCCGTGAAGTCTGTTCGTGCTCGGGATTCGGCGAGTGCGTGCTCCGACGACAGGACCGAGAACGTGTACTGCTTCGCGGAGTCCTGCCAGCTGCATGTCTTCCATCCTGTGAAGTCGACCCCGGCAACCTCGTTCTTCCGGCTGCCGACGTTCAGGCCGGCTCCGCCGACAGCCGAATCCGGCAACGAACACGGATCCCACACCTTCGCCTCGGCATCCACCGAAGTAGGACTCGCCGCCACACTCACACCGCTCGTCTGCGGAGTAGCCGTTCCCTGCTCCCCCTCACCGCACCCCACGACAGCCAACCCCGCCACCGCGACAACGCCGAACACCCTCGCCGCCGCACCTCGAACTGCCATGTCTTCGTCCCTCCCGCAGAACCGGTGCCCGTTCATGACGTCCCCGCTCCGAAGATCGTAGTCACGCTGATACGCATCGCGAAAGGTCACGCCTACTCCGCCGCGCAAGGTGAGGACGCGGTCATCGAGAACCGCACCTCGTTCCTCGGCCCAACGGAGGTATCCCGGAACGATGCGACGGTGTAGCCGGTCGAGTCGCGGTAGAGCCGGTTCACCGGGTCGTTGTCGGGCCGCTGGCTCGGTACGAGGGTGAAGCCGCGTGTGGTCATCGCTTCGAGATTCGCCATCGCTCGGTCGATGAACTCCTGGGGCGGGTTCACTTCCTCCATCGTGTACCGGGGCCGCCACGGCGGACCCTCGGACATCAGAGAGTTCGGGTTCGTTCGGCAGCCCGTGCCCGGCAAGGTCAGATTCGCGATCTCGACGGGGCCCTTCTGCGGCCAGATGAGCTCGAAATTGCGCTCGACAATCGCGCCTGCCTCGGCGACGGTCAGCCCCGTGGTGTCTTTGATCCGCTGGTTGGTCGGACCTTCGTGGATGAAACCACTGCATCCCGTGACGCCCGCAGTGATCATCAGGATGCAGGCCACGATCGTTGTTTTCGTCATTTGATGTCGATCGTTCGGCCGGGATCGGCATTGTCGGTGATGCGGGGGTCGGCGTACGGGTCGAGGTCGGGATTGCCGAGGGCTGCTGCGAGGCGAGCGGCAGCAGCTGCCTTCGCTGCGTCGAACCCCTCCTTGCCGCCGTCGCCGTTGTCTCCCAAACCGATGTCGACGTACGGTGTTTCGATTCCTCGTTCGACATACGCGGTCGCGGTCGATCCTTCGATAACGCCGACGATGTTCTGAAACGCTGTCGATCTCGGGTCGTCCCAGTACTTCCCGTGCCCGTCGGTACCGAAGACGACCTCGGTGGGGTGGTTTCGGGAGGTGTCGCTGTAGAAGCCGGTATCGAGTCGTGTTACGCCGGGTACCTCGTCGGGATCACCGCCCAATTCGGCGGACGCGTGGGGGTTTCCGGGAATCGTGAATGCGCCCGGAATGCTGAGTCCGCCTTCGGGATAGGACTGCACCACCCCGATCAGGTCGCCGGGCGCCGTCATCGAATACCGCTGGACACTCGGGTTCGGGTTGTTCCAGCCCGTGTCGAAAACGCCGGTGCCCGCCGAAGAAGCGTGCAGGATGCGGTCAGCGCGCAGACCCAACTGCTCGGCCGAGCCGACGATCGAACCGCCGTAGGAATGTCCCACATAGGAAACCGGCGTTCCCGGCGCGGTCGCACCGACTTCCCGGTCGATTTCGCGGCCGAAGTCGACAAGCCGAGGCGCCATGTCCGCGGCGAATTTCGGGCTCGGCGCCCCGTCGGAAAGGCTGGTCAGACTCTGCGGGAAGTCGCCCTCCATGTACAGGAAAATCGGGCTGCCCGTCTGATCGGCGAGATTCCATGCGGCCACGTGATTCGACCCGGAGCCGTTGAGATTCGTACTGGTGCCGGGCACATACACCCCCACACCGGGCGCGCCCGACTTCATCTCGCCGACCATCTCGATCATCCGCCCGTTGCCCTCGGTGCTGAACATGACGAACTTGCGGTCGACCATGCCCAGCTGCGGTGTCGCTGTTTCGCCGGTCGCGGCGGCGGTGGTGTCGAGCGTGCCCGCACCTTCGGGATTCGGGATGGGCGCGAGCATTGCTTCCAGCTGCTTCACCCGCGATTCGTCTCGATTCGGCTTGGCCTTCTCCGACGTCAGCGCGTTGCGGACATTGATCTCGTTGGCCTCGATCCGCATCACGAACGGCACGCCGTTCAGATTGCCCAGCTTCTCCGGCGCCGCGATCACCAGCTGACGTTGCGCTTCGGGACTCAACCCGGCCAGGAAGGTCGCCCGATCGTCCGGCGACATCGACGCCAGCTGGATCGCGACCGCGTCCGGATCCCGCATCGAACCGTCGGCGAGGGTGATGTCGGGCTGCCCGTCGCGCATCGCCCCGAGGTCGCCCATCGATTCCCGCAGCCTGGCGCCGAACAGGTTGTCGAGGCGTTCGAGCTCGTCCAGCCCACTGAGCAGGTTGAGCTGGAAAACTCCTGCGGCGCCCTCCTCTTTCGGATCGGAATGGGTCACCCGGCCGTCGGGCGCGACCACGAAACCTTGCCCGACGGCGAGGTTCTTCTGTTCCAGCACATAGGTTTTGGCGTGTTTCAGGCCCTGATAGGCGTCTTCGGCGTCGTCGGCCACACGGAGCAGCACGGTGCGCACCTCGTAGCCGTGATCGACTTCCTCATCGATGCGCCGCGAGGCCGCGTCTTTGGTCTGTCCGTACCAGCTACCCGCGGCCGAGATCGCGCGCGAGCAGTCGTCGACCGAGGTCGAGAGGATGTCGGCGTTGGCGCGGGCGGCTTCCCCGGCGCGGTGCAGGCCCTCGAGATTCCAGGTGTCGAGTTGGGGGATGGTCGGCCGCATCAGCGGGTACCGAGCTTTCCGATTTCGCCCGCGGTCTCGGCGTCTCTTGCCTGGATATCGGCGGAGAACTTGTCGACGAGGTCGGCCAGCGTCGTGTACCGGGTCGCGATCGAGTCCATGGCCTGCGAAGCCGGGTCGGACAGTCCGCGTACGGCGGCGAGCACGTCATTGCCGTCGCCGGTCGCCTCGCTCGCGGCCGTCCAGCTCAGCGCGTCGACTTCGGCCGCCTCCCGACGCCAGGTCGTCGCCATCGTCGTCAACTGATCGGGCTCGACGCCCAGGGTCCCGCTCACGATGCCCCCTCCTTCGCTGCCGAGAGGACTGCGCGCCCGTGCGGGCCGGTCCCTTCGTGAAGGTTGGACGGGGCTCGCGAAGCGAAGGTTCCATCATGTGATGTGAGTCACACGGATGCGGGTTCGTCTCTCGCCGCATCGGTTCGGCTGCGCACGCACTCGCGGCAGGTGCCGAAGATCTCGAGTGTGTGGCTCACCTCGGTGAAGCCGTGTTCGCTCGCGATGGTCTCGGCCCATGCCTCGACCGTCGGGCCCTCGACCTCGACGGTGCGCCCGCACTGGCGGCACACCAGGTGGTGATGGTGGCCGCTCGAACACTGGCGGTAGACGGATTCGCCGGTGTCGGTGCGCAGCACGTCGACCATGCCCGCGTCGGCCAGGGACTGGAGAGTCCGGTAGACGGTGGTCAGGCCGATGCCCTCGCCGCGTTTGCGCAGCTCGTCGTGCAATTCCTGCGCCGAGCGGAACTCGTCGATATTGTCGAGCAGGGCCGAGATGGCACTGCGCTGGCGGGTGCTGCGGACCCCGACCTGCTTCGCGGAGGTGTTGTCTGCCAACGGATTACCCTTCCTCGGCATGGGCGACGGCATCGACCACGATATGCGCCAGATGGTCGTCGACGAGTTCGTAGAGCACCTCGCGGCCCGAGCGTTCGCCGTGCACCACGCCCGCCGATTTGAGAATGCGCAGATGCTGGCTGACCAGCGGCTGGGTGACGCCGAGCGCGTCGACCAGCTCGTGCACGCAGCGCGGCGACTCACGCAGCTGGAGCACGATGGCGATGCGTACCGGCGCGGCCAGTGCCCGCAGCAGCTCGCCCGCGTCCTCCAGGACCGTGCGCGACGGCACGGCGGCGGGGGCGGGGGAGTGGTACGGGTTGTGCGGGTGCGCGGGCACGGCCTCGGTGGTCATCAACCAACTCCTTAATGGAAACAGATTCCATTTTGATATGCACAATTGCGCATGTCAAATGACGCGCCGCGCGGACACCTCGGCTGCTGCAAACCCACTGGACGCGTCCCGATACGCTGGACCCACTTACGTACGGTAGGCCGCATCGAACACCGGTACGGCATGCCGAACAATTCCGACTCGCAGTGGATGGAGAAATCTCGCGTGGCACCCAAGTCGAAGGTGGACACCGTTGCCAACCTCGCCAAGCGCCGGGGTCTGGTCTACCCGTGCGGTGAGATCTACGGAGGCACCAAGTCGGCGTGGGACTACGGTCCGCTCGGCGTCGAACTGAAGGACAACATCAAGCGGCAGTGGTGGCGGACCATGGTCACCAGCCGCGACGATGTCGTCGGTCTCGACTCCTCGGTGATCCTGCCGCGCCAGGTCTGGGAGGCCTCGGGCCACGTGGCCACCTTCTCCGATCCGCTGGTCGAGTCGCTGCACACGCACAAGCGTTACCGCGCCGACCATCTCATCGAGGCCTACGAGGCCAAGCACGGCCACCCGCCCGCCAACGGCCTGGCCGACATCAACGATCCCGACACCGGCCAGCCCGGCAAGTGGACCGAGCCGCGTAACTTCTCCGGCCTGCTCAAGACCTTCCTCGGCCCGGTCGACGACGAAGAGGGCATGCACTATCTGCGTCCCGAGACGGCGCAGGGCATCTTCGTCAACTTCAAGAACGTCCAGGAGACCGCGCGCAAGAAGCCGCCGTTCGGCATCGCCCAGATCGGCAAGAGCTTCCGCAACGAGATCACGCCGGGCAACTTCATCTTCCGCACGCGTGAGTTCGAGCAGATGGAGATGGAGTTCTTCGTCAAGCCGGGCGAGGACGTGGAGTGGCACAAGTACTGGATCGACACCCGTCTGTCCTGGTACACCGACCTCGGCATCGACCCGGAGAACCTGCGCCTGTTCGAGCACCCGAAGGAAAAGCTGTCGCACTACTCGGCGGGCACCACCGACATCGAGTACCGCTTCCGCTTCCAGGGCAGCGAATGGGGCGAGCTCGAGGGCATCGCCAACCGCACCGACTACGACCTCAAGACGCACTCGGAGCACTCGAACGTCGACCTGAGCTACCGCGATCAGGCCAGCGGTGAGCGCTACACGCCGTACGTCATCGAGCCGGCCGCCGGTCTGACCCGTTCGCTGATGGCCTTCCTGGTCGACGCCTACACCGTCGACCAGGTGCCCACCGCGAAGGGCACGACCGAAGAGCGGATCAGCCTGCGTCTGGATCCTCGCCTCGCGCCGGTCAAGGCCGCGGTGCTGCCGCTCTCGCGCAACGCCGACCTGACCCCGAAGGCCAAGGACCTCGCCGCCCAGCTGCGCCGCAACTGGAACGTCGACTTCGACGACGCGGGTGCCATCGGCCGTCGTTACCGTCGTCAGGACGAGATCGGTACCCCGTTCTGCATCACGGTCGACTTCGACACCATCGACGACCACGCGGTGACGATCCGCGAGCGCGACTCGATGGCCCAGGAGCGCATCGCCCTGGACAAGGTCGAGTCCTACCTGGCAGCACGACTGATCGGCGCCTGATCCGTCAGGTCGACGGAGCCCGCACCGCTAGCTCGGTGCGGGCTCTTTCACGTCCGCGCACTGGGCGGTTGATCACACTGCGTAGCTGACGGTTTGCGTTGGGTGGGCGCTTGCCTCACGATCTTCGTTGTGCTGTGGGAACCGGAAGACGTGGTGCGGGCGCTCGACCCGTCGGAACAACGATTCGTGCGGCACGCGACCTTCACCGGACGGTCGGTCACGGTGCTCGGGGAACTGGACGCGGCCGGGCTCGGCGCGGCCTTCGCGGCGTTGCAGCGGCGGTTCCCGATTCTGGTGTGCCGGATCGTCGAGGATGCCGACGAGAACGGAATCCTGTTGCGTCCGGGGGATATCGAGGCCGTCGGCGCGTGGGTGAGTTTCGGCGATCCCGACGAGGTGCGGATTCCGGCCGAGTCCATGGATCCCGGGGCCCAATTGGCCTATCTGGATGTGGTTCTCGCCGAAGAGGATCGGGCTCGGGTCACGTTGTTCGTGCACCACAGCGTGGCCGACGCGGGGCATTGTGTCGAACTGTTCGCGCGGCTGTGGGGCTTCTACACCGACTATGTGGAGACCGGGAAGATCGCGGACACGGCGACCGTGGTCGCCGAGTCGGAGACCGCGGCCGGTGCGACGCGGGAGTATCCGGCGTCGCTCGAGGTGCTGCTGGCGCAGCGGGGGATCCGGCGTGGACGGCGGTCGGGACTCGAGACGGTAGCGCGTCCGCTCGTCGTCACAGATTCGGTGAGTGGGATCGAGCGGGCGGAGGCCGCACCGGCCACGTTGGCCCGGCCCGCGCGGATTCAGCTGGATACCGTCGCGACCGCACGGGTGCTCGAGCTCGCTCGCGCGCACGCGGTGAGCGTCAACGGGTTGGTCACCGCCGCGGTGTTGCGGGCGTACGGCGATCTCTCGGGCGCGGACCACGTCTCGTGTATGTATCCGGTCGACCTGCGCAGGCGCCTCGACCCTGCGGTCGCCGCGGAAGCCGGCACCAACCTGTCCGGCCTGGCCGCGTTCGCCACCGATGCCGCCGACACCGCGGACCTCGTCGTGCTCGCTCGCCGGATCGGCACCAGCCTGCACAACGACCTGGCCGACGGGGTGATCGAACAGTCCGTTCTGCACTTCCCCGACTTCTTCGGTCCCGATCGAATCCACTCCACCGCAGGGCACATCGCGCTCACCAACACCGGGACGGTGCCCCCGTTCCGCGCCCCCGCCGGGCTGATTCTCGACGACTACGAGATCGTCTACCTCTCCGCACACCCCCGCCCGTCGACGGGGGCGTCCGCGGCGGTCACCTTCCTCGTCTACACCTATCTCGGTCGACTGACCATCGGCCGATTGGGTGGCGGCCCGCTCGCCGCCCATCTGCTGGATGCCGTCGCCGCGGAATTGTCCTGGTCATCCGCGGATCAGAAAGCCGCGACCGCCTGAATCCGACGGCACGGCCCGGCTCCGCAGAGCGGCACCCCGCCGCAAGTGGCGCAGTCGATGGGAATTCAGCCGGCCACGACCGCTGGAGGCTGGGTGCACGGATCTCGCCTGCGGATCGCACGGGCCGGCCTCGCCTCAGCGCGGTGCGAGAGGCTCCTGCAGCTCGGTGACCCAGCCATCGGGATCGGGCGTCCACTCCAGGGTGACTTCGCGGACGGGCGCGCCGGTGCGGTGCCCGTTGTCCTCCACCCAGCGACCGAGCGCCTGCCACGCCGCGCCGATCCCGCTCACGTTCCCGCGATGGACGGTGGTCGCGGCGCGTTCGAGCGCGGGCAGATCGACGATCGAGAAGTCCGGTGCCGCAGCGGGTTCCACATTCACCGGCACACACGCGTGCACGCCGACCGTCCCGTCGTCACGCGCGTCGTAGTAGGCGATCGCGGGACCGGCGATCGTGATCCCGGCCGCGGCCAGCCGGTCGGACAGTTCGCTGAACAGCGGCCCGATCACCGGGCTGATCGCCTGGGGTTCGAATCCCGAAGCCCAGCTGGACGATTCGGCCACTCTGACTGCGGGCACCGATTTGATCACCACATCCTGATCGGGCATGACGCCCTCCTTTTCGATGATTCGGAGTCTCGCTTCGACTTCGGTCAACCGCGAACGGTCGGCCGCGATCCGCTGTTCCAACTCGGCTCGGCGCAAGGTGAGCATGCCGCGCAGTTCTGCCGCGTCGGGCCCCGGCTCGAGCATTCTGCCCACCTGTTCCAGCGTGAACCCGAGCTCTTTCAATGCGATGAGCCGATTGAGCCGGGCCAGCTGCGCCGCCGTATAGAAGCGGTACCCGGTGGCCGCGTCGACTCTGGCGGGCGCCAACAAACCCACCGCGTCGTAGTGGCGCAGCATGCGCACCGACACCTGACCGTGCCTGGCGAAATCTCCGATACTGAACATGACGCCTTCCGGTGTACGGCCTCACACGGTGAGAGAGTCAAGGGCGAACCTGTCGACCTCGCCGCGCCGCGATCAGGCGCGTCCGGCACTGCGCCCGGCGCGGTCGACCCTCGCGCTGGCCGGGATCAGAATCTGCCGCCCCGGCTGACTCGACGCGATCCCGACGAGCCGCCGTACGAGCCCGGACGGTAGCCGCCGCCTCCGCCATAGCCGCCGCCTCCGCGTCGCGAACCGCCACTCATCGCGCCCCGCAGCAGCTCGTTGAGCAGGATTCCGCCCAGCACCGCGCCGGTCTGGGAGCCGCCGCCGCCCGACATCGGCTGACGCGTCTCCCACGCCTGCACGCTGGCCTGCGCCTGCTGCATGGCCCGGCCGCCGAGGTCGGCGGCGGTCTGTGCGCTGACGAGTGCGCGTTCGGGGTCAGTGCCCGCGAGTCCGTGTGCCTCAGCGAGGTGGCGTTGCGCTTCGGAGAGCCGGGTGCGGGCCTGCGCATCGACGCCGCCACGCCGGGTGGTGATGAACGACGACGCCGCATCGATGCGGGCGGATGCGTCGGTGAGGGTGCGATCGAGCCGGCGTCGCAGATCCTCCACGGCCAGTTTGCGATCCGAGGCCGCCGCGATCGCACGGTCCAGTTCGGCATCAGCGGTGACCGCGGTGTGGAAGGTACCGAGGGGATCGCTGTCGGCGTTCGGGGCATTCAGGGCCGCGGTGGCGGACGAGACCGCGGCGGCCAGATCGGCGCCGCCGAACTCGGTGAGGCTCGTGGCCGAGCTCAGGTCGGCGCGCAGTTCGTCGAGGGCGGCCGCAAGACCGTCGCGCGCTTGCTGGATATTCGTCGCGGCCTGGTCTACGGCATCGAGCAGCGTCCTTGCCTGCCCGATCGCGCCTTCGGCCGCGCGGATCGCCGCGACCGCACCACCCTGCTGCCCGACGGGCTGGGTGAGAGCGGTTCGAGAGGAGTCGATGTTGTTCTCGGCGAAGGTGATTCGCTCCTGCGCCATCCGCACGTTGTCGTGGATCGGTGCGATGACCGAGGGTGGATAGGTCGAGCCCAAGCGGGTGAGTTCGGCTTCGGAGCCCGGCATGCGCGCGGTCAGCTCGACGATGTCGCGGGTGAGCGTGTCCAGCCGAGCGGGCGCGTCGATGAGCAGATCGCGCATGGCGTCGAAATCGGCGACCTGCGAGTCGAGTTCGCGATCGGCCGTGCCCGCCGTGGCGATCAGCTCGATGAGCATGGCGCGCTGCTGGTCCGGCGTCTCCGGAATCGCGTCGTCGAGTTGCTGACGAATCGTGAACGCCTTCGCGGTGGCGGCGCGGGCGGCATCGAGCGCGGAGCGAAACGGCGTCACCGCGGTGTCACCGAATTCGCTGGTGGCCAAGGTCAATTCCTCGGCGCTGGTCCGCACGGCATCGTCGATCTCGACCAGTCGCTCGCGGGAGAGCGCGTGCAAGGTCGGCAGCGACAATCGCGCCAGCGCCGCGGAATCGGTCGGATCCACCTCGCGCGCGGTGGTCAGCTCGGCACGATCCCGGTCGCCACGGCGCTTTCGCGAGAACAACATCAAACCGCCGGCCACCACGATCACGGCCAGCCCGATGAGGATCAGCACACCCCACGGCACCCCGCCGCCCCGCATCGCCGAACCGATTCCCTCGGCGGTGTCGACCGCGGCCTGTGCCCACTTCTGGTCGCGCAGATCGGGTTCCACCGAGCCCGCGAGCAGCGAGTCCAGTTCGGAGTCGCTCACACTCTCGGGAAGGGTGCCGTCGAGCCAGTAGCCGCGGTCGTCGACGGCCACCGCCAGCAGCAGATCATGATCGCTGAAACCGGAGAGGTCGGACGTGCGGGCAGCCCAGTCGCGGGGCGCCATCGACCCGAAGGTGCGCACATAGTTCACCCACAGCTTCACCTGGTGATCGCGGTAGAGGGCGTCGACCGCGTCGAGCACGCGTGCTTCGTCGCCCGCACTGAGCACATTCGCGGTATCGACCACCTGCGGACCCATGCGCGCGGGCGGTTCGCCGACCGCGCTCGGCGCGCACAGCAGACTCAACACGGCGAACACCGCGCAGAGTGCGGAAACCGATCGTGGGGCCGAACTCGACAGCGGCATGTGTCGAATCTAACGGTCGACACCGACACCGGCACGACAGCGCGGCGCGTGGCTTCTACGATCGGGTGCATGGTCACAGTCGCTCGCCAGTACACAGGTCACGTCACCGCGGGCGGGGACGCCCAGCAGCGCGACGTCCCCGGCGCCCGCATCGTGAAGATGTCCGTCGGTCCGATGGACAACAACACCTACCTGATCCAGAGCGCCACCACCGGCGCCGCGGTGCTGATCGACGCCGCCAACGACGCCGAGCGCATCATCGAACTGACCGCGCTCGAGACACCCGGCCAGATCGAACTGCTCGTCACCACCCACCGCCACCCCGATCACTGGCAGGCACTGACCGAGGTCACCAAGTCCCTCGACGTCCCCACCGCCGCCCACACCCTCGACGCCGACCACCTCCCGGTCCGCCCCGACCGCCTGCTCGAAGACGGCGACACCATCGAAGTGGGCGACCTCATCCTCCACGTCATCCACCTGCGCGGCCACACCCCCGGCTCGGTCGCCCTCGCCCTCACCGACAACGCGGGCCACACCCACCTCTTCACCGGCGACTCCCTCTTCCCAGGTGGAGTGGGGAAAACTCATAGTCCCGCCGACTTCGACACCCTCCTCACCGACGTCACCACCAAACTCTTCGACCGCTACCCCGACGACACCGTCGTCTACCCGGGTCACGGCGACGACACCACCCTCGGCGCCGACCGCGCGAATCTGCCCGAATGGCGGGCGCGGGGTTGGTGATCTCCGGTCCGGTCAGCGCAGCGTGAAGGCTGGTGCGGTGAGGGTGAGCCCCAGGTCGGCGGTGTAGGCGAAGACCGCGAAGAACACCAGTGCCGCACCGGCCAGGGCGAGATCCTTGTTGAAGTGGACCATCTCGTGTTGCTTGGTCTCGGCGTCGGTCTCCTTCCAGAAGGCATGCATCAGGAAGGCCGTCGGCACCAGGAACGTCACCAGGACAAGCGATCCGAGGTCGCCCCAGGCGCCGAGCAGCACGCTCGTTCCCGCGACGAGCACGGCGGCGCCCGAGGCGTACACCGCGAACAACGGCGACGGCACCCCACGGCTCGCGGCGTAGCGCGCGGTGTCCTTCGCCGCGCTCAGATGGCCGATAGCCGCGCCGATGAACAACGCGGAGAACAGGATTCGTCCGATCAGGACCATGACGCTCATGACTTCCACCTGATCATCGCGAGACCGGTCGCGTCCAAGACCGATCTCTGCGGACCCGATACCGAGCGGGTATCGTCGCAGCTCATGGACCTCCGTCTGCTGCGATACTTCACGGCGGTGGCCGAGGAACTCCACTTCGGTCGCGCCGCCGCCCGGCTGTACATGACCCAGCCGCCCCTGAGCAGGGCGATCAAACAGCTCGAAGACGACCTCGGCTACGAACTCCTGCGTCGGTCACCGACGGGTGTGACTCTCACCCCTGCCGGGTCCGCCCTCTACGACGAGGCCCTCGCGCTGCTGGCCCAGGCCGATCGGGTGCGCACCAGGGTCGCGGTCGCCGCCGGGGCGTCCGCCGTCACGATCGGCACCTTCGCCGAAGCGGCAGGGAGCCGACTGGCCGCGGCGTACCGGGCCGCGCATCCCGACGTCCAGGTGCACATCAGAGAAGGCGACTTCGCCGACCCGACAGCCGGGTTGCGCGCCGGACGCGTCGACATCGCCCTCACCCGCACGCCCTTCGACGAAACCGGCATCACCACACAGGTTTTGCGCACCGACCCGGTGGGTGTCGTCCTTCGCGTCGACGATCCCCTGGCCGATCGCGCGAGTCTGCACCTGCGCGAACTGGCCGATCGACAGTGGTTCCAGCTGCCCGCCGACACCGATCCGATCTGGCGGAGCTACTGGTCGCACCCGACCGATCCGGACACCGGCCCGGTGGTGCGCACCGTCCACGAATGTCAGCAAACCGTCCTGTGGAACGGCACCGTCGGCCTCACGCCGCTCGGCCACCCGGTCCCGGAGGGTCTCGTGGTGGTCCCGCTCGCCGACAAGCCGCCGAGCAGCCTCGTGCTGGCCTGGACCAGCGCGGCACACAGCCCGCTGATCCGCTCGTTCGTCGACATCGCCGCGACGATCCCCTGGGTGTCTGCGGGCTCGGCGGTCGGCCGTTCACCGGAACGGAATCCGGTGGTGACCGCTGACCCCGCGGGGCGTCGGAGCGACCTGGCAGACTGACGAAGGTGAAATCGGGTTTCTCGCGAACGGTCACGCCCGCCCCGGATGTCAGGCATCCGCGCGGGCTGGTGTCGACGGTCTCGGTGTGGTTCGTCCGGTTGATCGCCGGCGCGGTGCTGATGGGGTTGGTGCTGGTCGCCGGGACAGCGGTCCGGGTCTGGCAGGTCGCGCGGATCGACGACTACACCCCCGCGAACGCGATCGTGGTGCTCGGCGCGGCCCAGTATTCGGGAACGCCGTCGTCGGTTTTCGAGGCGCGGCTGTATCAGGCGTGGCGACTCTACGAGGCCGGGGTGGCGCCCACCGTGATCACTGTCGGCGGCAAACAGGAGGGCGACCTGTATACCGAAGCCGCCTCGGGCAAACGGTATCTGGAGGACAAGGGCGTCCCCAGCGAGAACATCGTGGCCGTCGAAACCGGTTCCGACACACTGCGCAGCATCGAGGCGGTGGCGTCGGCGATGGGGGAGCGCGATATGTCATCGGCCGTACTCGTGAGCGATCCGTGGCATTCACTGCGAACCAGGACGATGGCTCGCGACGCAGGCCTGGAAGCGTGGACCGCACCCACCCGTACCGGGCCCGCCGTCTACACGAGGGAGTCGCAATTCCACGGCATCGCCCGCGAAACCGGCGCGCTGCTCTGGTACCAGCTCACTCATTTCTCGGCAGATTTTCCTTACGAGGCGGGACAGTGAGATGACAGGGACCTATACTCCGCACGACCAGGAACGCATGGTCCACGAGCCCGGTAAGACCGCGTGGCCCGGCGCCGCGGGCAAGGGGCATCGCAGTGAGTTCTCCCGCGATCGTGCCCGCGTGCTGCACTCCGCCGCGCTGCGGCGCCTCGCCGACAAGACCCAGGTCATGGGCCCGCGCGAGGGCGACACCCCGCGCACCCGGCTGACCCACTCGCTCGAAGTGGCCCAGATCGGGCGCAGCATCGCCGACGGTGTCGGCGCCGACCCCGACCTCGTCGACCTGGCCGGCCTGGCCCACGACATCGGCCACCCGCCCTACGGTCACAACGGTGAACGCGCGCTCGACGAATTCGCCGACCGCTACGGCGGTTTCGAAGGCAACGCGCAGAACCTGCGCATCCTGACCCGCCTCGAACCCAAGGTCCTCGACGCCGACGCCGACGCCGACGCAGAGAGCTTCGGGCTCAACCTCACTCGGGCGGCCCTGGACGCGACCCTCAAATACCCGTGGGGCAGAAGCGGTTCCGGCACCAAGTTCGGCGCCTACGACGACGACCTCGAGCGCCTGGCCTGGGTGCGCAAAGACGCGCCCGACCGCAAACAGAGCCTGGAATGCCAGATCATGGACTGGTCCGACGACGTCGCCTACTCGGTGCACGACGTGGAGGACGGCGTGATCGTCGGCCGCATCGACCTGCGCGCCCTCGCCGACCCGGCCGAACAGGCGGCGCTGGCCGAGCAGGGCCACGGCCAGCATCCCGATCAGTCGATCGAGGCACTCGCCGCCGCCGCGCAGCGGCTCTCCGAGCTCGACATCGTGGCCGACGCCGCGAACTACGACGGCAGCTTCGGCGCCTCGGTGGCCCTGAAACGGCTCACCAGTGAACTGGTCGGCCGCTTCGCCACCGCCGCGATCTCGGCCACCCACGAGCGCTACGGCGAAGGCCCGCTCAGCCGCTACGAGGCCGACCTGATCGTGCCCCCGATCGTGGCCGCCGAGGTGGCCGTCCTCAAGACCGTGGCGTTGCGGTACGTGCGCTCCGACCCCGGCCACCTCGCCCGTCAGCAGACCCAGCGCGACCGCGTGCAGGCCGTCGCCGATCGCCTGCTCACCACCGCGCCCGCCCACCTCGACGATCAGATGCTGCCCTGGTTCAACGCCGCCACCACCGAGGCCGCCCGCGTGCGCGTGGTGATCGACCAGATCGCGTCCTACACCGAGAGCCGCTTCGAACGCGTCGCCGCCTCGCTGGACTGCCGCTGAGCAGACCCGACTAGACTCGCTCATCGTGGCCGGACGAATCCCAGATCGCGATATCGCGGCGATCCGTGAACGTGTCCGGATCGAAGATGTAGTCGGTGAGTACGTGGCGCTCAAGCGCGCGGGCGCCGACTCGATCAAAGGTCTGTGCCCGTTCCACGACGAGAAGTCGCCGTCGTTCCATGTGCGCCCCAACCACGGGCTGTTCCACTGCTTCGGCTGTGGTGAGGGCGGCGATGTCTACAAGTTCCTGCAGCAGATGGAACACATCGGTTTCGTCGAGGCCGTCGAGCAGATGGCCGATCGCATCGGCTACCAGATCAACTACGAGGGTGGCGGCACCTCGGTGCAGCGCGACCGCGGCACCCGCTCGCGCCTGGTCGCCGCCAATGCCGCCGCGCACGAGTACTACATGGGCCTGCTGCACGAACCCGAGGCCGAGGCCGCGCGCAAGTATCTGACCGACCGCAACTTCGACAAGGCATCCTGGGCGCAGTTCGGCTGCGGTTACGCCCCCGCGGGCTGGGACGGGCTGACCAAGCACCTGCAGCGCTTGGGTTTCGAGTTCAAGGAACTGGAAGCTGCCGGATTGTCCAAGCAGGGCAAGCGCGGTCCGATCGACCGGTTCCATCGTCGCCTGCTGTGGCCGATCCGCAATCTCGGCGGCGAGGTGATCGGTTTCGGCGCGCGCAAGCTGTTCGACGACGACACCATGCCCGGCAAGTACGTGAACACGCCGGAAACGTTGCTGTACAAGAAGTCTCAGGTGCTGTTCGGTCTCGACCACGCCAAGCGCGACATCTCCAAGGGTCATCAGGCCGTGGTCGTCGAGGGCTACACCGACGTCATGGCCATGCATCTGGCCGGGGTGAAAACCGCGGTGGCGTCCTGCGGCACCGCGTTCGGCGAAGAACACCTGCAGGTACTGCGCAGACTGCTGATGGACGACAACTTCTGGCGCGGCGAGATCATCTACACCTTCGACGGTGACGCGGCCGGGCAGGCCGCGGCGCTGAAGGCGTTCAGCGGTGATCAGCGGCTGGCGGGACAGACCTACATCGCGGTGGCGCCCGACGGGCAGGATCCGTGCGAGTTGCGTCAGCACTCCGGCGACAGCGCCGTGCGTGACCTGGTGGCGCGGCGGACCCCGCTGTACGAGTTCGTGATTCGCGGACTGCTGGCCGAACACAATCTCGACGATGTCGAGGGTCGTGTCGAGGCACTGCGCCGTACGGTGCCCGTGGTGGCCCAGATCAAGGACAACGCCACCCGCAAGGGGTATGCCACCAAACTGGCGGGCTGGGTGGGCTGGGACGACATCCAGCTCGTCGTGCGCCGGGTCGGTGAAGAGGCGAAGAAGAACCGGATGGGCGGCACCACGCCCGATCTGAAGTCCGGCGCCGCGGCGATCCCCGCGCCTCGCGTCGAGGAGAGCTCCTCGGTGCGGCCCGCACCGAACGACCCGGTGCTGTACGCGCAGCGCCAAACCCTCAGCGCCGCACTGCAATACCCGGGCATCGCGGGCGTGTCCTTCGACGCCATCGACGCCGCCGCCTTCACCCACCCCGCCTATGTGGCCGTGCGCATCATGATCGCCCAGGCCGGCGGCACGGCTGCCGGGCTCAGCGGTGCGGAATGGGTCGCCGCCGTCGCCGACCATACCGACGACCTGATGATCCGCGCCCTGGTCTCCGAACTGGCCAATGAGCAGCTCCCGGTGCGCACCCAGAACGACACCCCCCGCTTCATCACGGGCATCCTCGCGCGAGTCCAGGAAGCCTGGGTGGGCCGCCAGATCGCCGAGCTCAAGTCGAGGCTGCAGCGGCTGTCGGCCAGCGAGGAGCCCGACACCTACATGACGCTGTTCGGCGACCTGGTGGCGCTGGAGCAGTACCGCAAGAGCCTCGCGGCTCAGGCGATGGGCAACGAGGGCTACGCGGCCGGCGCCTGACACCACCCGTGCGTCACGGTTTGGTGGCTTCGGTGAGAGTACGGCTGGAGTACGCCACGAACGGCCCCTCCTGCCGGATTCGATCGTGGAGCCGACGCAACTGGTCGAGGTAGGCCTCGACGGTGAACCCGGGCACCATCCAGATCACCTTGCGCAGGAAGTACACGACGGCACCGATGTCGTGGAACTCGATGCGTAGCCGCTCGGTCCGCTGGTCGGTGATCGTCAGTCCGGCGGCTCGCGCGGCGGCGGCCTCGTCGTCGGGATGGCGCCCTCGACGGGCTTCCGGTTGCGGACCGAGGAAATACTCCACCAGCTCGAACACACTCGCCGGTCCGACGTGCTGTGCGAAATACGTTCCCCCCGAACGCAGAACGCGCGCGATCTCCGCCCACCAGATCGTCGCCGGATGTCGGCTGGTGACCAGATCGAACGCCGCGTCGGCGAACGGCAACGGCGGCTCGTCGGGCGCGGCGACGACAACGACGCCGCGAGGATGCAGCAACGCGGTCGCCTTGGCGACGTTCGGCGGCCACGACTCGGTGGCGACCATGGTCTGCGGGAACACCTGCGCCTCGGCCAGAACTTCGCCACCACCGGTCTGAATATCCAGAGCAGCGGAAGCGGTCTTCAGCCGATCACTCATCAGCCGCTGATAACCCCACGAAGGACGCGCCTCACTGGCCCGCCCGTCGAGCCAGGAGAAGTCCCATCCCTCCACCGGCGCCGATGCCGCCTCGGCGATCAAATCCTCGAACGTCCGTCCCATGCGAAATCACTATGCCAGCGACCGCCCGGCGACACCTCTCAGTTTCGCGGCTACCGGCTGAGCTGTTCGCGGACGAACGCCGCGGCCTGGTCGCGGGTGTCGTTGACGAAGTACGCGGGCCGGCGACGGGCAGTTCGGCGCAGATGAATTCGGATCGGAGGTTGCATAATGACACGGTGCACTCCGGTGATGGTCTGTTCGATCGACGCCTGTCCGACCGCGCGCGAGAAGTAATCCGCCAAGGTGCCGAGATCGCGCTGAACGCGCCGGAGGAATGGCTCGACGAACTCTATGACGCCACTCTCCTGACAACCAGCCTGCGCGCTGTCGCGGGGGATCCGCTGCTGGCCGAGGCGGTCCGGCGCGTCAACCGTGGCAACCTGCTGCACTGGGCCTCGGCCAACGTGGCCGATCCGGGAATGCCGGTGCCGATCAACCTCGGTGCGGACCAGATCGCCACCGTTCGCGACCTGGTCCGGCGTGGCATGAACGAGGCCGCTTTGCAGGCCTATCGCGTCGGGCAAAATGTCGTCTGGCGACGGTGGATGACCATCATCTTCATTCTCACGCCGGACCCGTTCGAGCTGCAGGAGGTCTTGGAGGTCACCGCCGCCTCGATCGCCGCATTCGTGGACGGCACCATCGAGGCGATCACCGAGGTCATCGGTCAGGAGCGCGACGAACTCGCCCGCGGCTCGTATGCCGAACGCCGCGAAGTCATTTCGCTCATTCTCGAGGGGGAACCGACCAACATCGAGCGTGCGTCGACCCGCCTCGGCTACCGGCTCGACGCCACCCACACCGCGGCCATCGCCTGGAGTGACATTCCCGGTGCCGAACTCGACGAACCGCATCGGGTGACCAGGGCCCTCACACAGGCCGCCGGGGCGGCCACGGCGTTGAGCGTGCTCGCCAGCGCGGCCACCCTGTGGGTGTGGGTGCCCGGCCCCACCCCTCCCGACACCGTGGCACTGACCGAAGCGCTGGACCATATCCCCGGCGTGCGGATCGCCATCGGCTCCACCGGCCGAGACCTCGCCGGGTTCCGGACCAGTCACCTCGACGCGCAGGCCGCGCACCGAATCCTCGCCCGCCCGCACAGCACCCGACGCCTGGTCACCTTCGGCGAGGTGCAACTGACCTCGCTGATCACCGAAAACGGCGCTCAGGCCGACCGATTCATCAAGTACACCCTCGGCGATCTGGAACACGCCGACAGCGAACTACGCGAATCGGTCCTCGTCTACATCAACGAGCAATGCAATGCCACGCGCGCTGCGGCGCGCCTGTTCACCCACCGGAACACGATCTTGCGCAGGATCGCCCGCGCGGACGAGTTGCTGCCACGTCCACTGGCGGAGAACGGCGTACATGTCGCGGTCGCATTGGACGCGTTGTACTGGCGGCAGAACACCCCCCGGCCCAGTTGAGCCAATTCTGATTACCGCCGCGCGCAGACCGGAGTGAGGCGGTGCGTGCCCCGCAGGCCCTTGAGGGTCGCTTCCCGTCCGGTTCCGATCGTGAGATCGGTACTGCTTCCGATCGCCTCCAGCACCGGCTCGCTGAGGAGGACTTCGCCACCCTCTGCCTGCGCGGTGACCCGCGCGGCCATGGCGACGTTGCGTCCGAACAAATCGTCACCCCGGCGGACGGAACTTCCCATGTGGATACCGATCCGGACCCGGAAATCGGCCTCGCCCCGGGATGCTTCGGCGTCCTTGCTCAGTGCCGCCTGGATGGCCAGGCCGCATCGGACCGCCCGGTCGGCAGCGGCGAAGGCGATCATGTACCCGTCGCCCTGGTTCTTGACCACATGGCCGCCGTGGTTGTGCACGCAGCGATCCACCAGGCGGTGGTGGCGGTCGAGCAGCTTGACCCACGCACGGTCGCCCAGCTGTTCGTTGAGAGCGGTCGATTGCTCGATGTCGGAGAACATGATGACGACGTTGCCGTCGGGCGCCAGTCTGGCCAGGTCGGGACGTTCGACCCGTGCCCAGCCCGCGAGGTCTTCGATGGAGGTGAGCACGGCGGCACGAAAACCTTTGGCACGCACCAGATCAGCGGCCTGCCAGGCGGTTCGTACCGCTTCGCGACCGCTCACCACCAACCGCTGCCCCGCCGTCGACCGACGTGGTGCCCGGCGCTTGCGCCGACTCCGGACCAGCAAGATCGACAGGATGAGTATGCCGACGGCTTCACCGGCGGCGACGATCGCGAGCACGGTGATCGTGACTGTGGTCATCGGAGCAACCCTGGCGGAGTAGCGTGGCTGGTCGAACCCTGTAGCGGCTGTGCGCCCGAGCTGTTCACGGCAAAATAGTACACATGCGTTCACTCGAATTCGACCGGCGTAGCGGATGCCTGCCGACGGTGAATCCTGGGACCATCGCGCTCCGCACCGGGTCCGGCTCACTCGCCGTCATTGCGGGCACGGGCAGCATTTCTACAGCTGAGAAGGTCCGTACTCGACATTTGGCAAGCACGGAGACCGTGCATTCGCCGGGCGGAACCGTGTCGGCTGTAGCCGCGAATCCTGCTTCCGTACCCTGTTTGGGTGTACGGGTGAAGCGTCCGGCGCATGCCCGGTGGTGCATAGTGCACAACGATGGTTTTATCGGGGTGCGAAGCACCATTGGAACGCGGGGTGGTGAGGCCGCACGATAAAGCGCAAACAGCGGAAAGTAGGAAATGTGCGCATGCCCGACAGCATCCTGTCGGCCCGGACCGCGACGACGGTAGGTCGGCCGATTCTCGACCGGCTCCCCGCAGCGTCAACGATTTCGGGCAAGATCATGAGTCTGTTCATCGTCGGCAGTGAACTACCCGCCCGAGTACCCATGGCGGCCCTACGTCGCGATGTCGCCGCACTGGTGAACGCGTGCCTCGAGCTCACCGCCAGAATGTTGACCGGCGGCGACACTGCCGAACCGCTGGCCGAGGTGCGCGCCGACGTCATGGAATGGGCACGCGAGGGCGTCACGATCGACACGATGCACAAGGCCGTGTGGGTAGGCACGCAAGCGGTGTTCGACCATCTCACCGCACGCGCGAGGGTCGACGAGGATCATGTGGCACTGATCGAAACAGCGCGCATGTTCGGCCACCTCTCCCGCGAGCTCGCCATCGCGATCTCACAGGCGTACCTGCGTGAAAGGCAGGTGGCGGGTAGTGACGCAGCGGATACCGTGGCCGCCGCGCTGATCGCCGGGAATGCGACACCGGCCCTGGCGCGCGCCTGCGGGGTCCGGTTGGCCGAGAGCTATTTCGTCTTCGCGGTCGGGTTCGTGCCACGCCATGGAGCGGACGAGCCGCGCCCGGATCGTCATATCCTCGCGCACCGGACAATTCGGCGAATCAGGGCCGAGGTGCTGCACCACTGCGATGGCAACGCGCTGATGCAGATGGGCACCGACACAGCTACCCTGCTGATTCCGCAAGACCATTTCGATCCCGGCGCCGCCGAACGGTTCGTCGAGCAGATCGCCGGCGCGGCGCAGACGCAGGTTCGCGCCGCGTTCGTGGTGGCAGGGGCAGGCGGCATCTCCGAAGGGGTCGAGCGCGCGCACGCGGTGCTCGACATCATGCGCCGCCTGCGCCGAGTCGGGCTCGAGCGCTTCGACGACCTGTCGCTGGAGTATCAGCTGTCCCGGCCGGGCACAGCAGGAAGGCATCTGGCCGCGCTACTGGACCCGCTCGAGGACCATCCAGTCCTGCTGGAGACGTTGACAGCGCACCTCGCGACCCACTCCACCCGTCTGCGCACCGCGCGTGCGCTGCACGTACACCCCAACACTGTCGACTACCGACTGAACAAGATCGCCGAGATCACCGGGCTCGACCCGACGCAACCGGACGGTATCTGGCGCCTGCGTTCCGCGCTCGTAGCCCGCATGACCGGCGCGGGTGAGAAAGAGTTAGCCGCCGGCGGTGACCCCGACCAGACCGCCCAGGCATGCTGATCGGAGGCGGACCCCAGGTCGGCCACCGAAGTCGTGGAGAGGCAGTGGTGAGACCGAACAAGGCGGCCGGCACCCGATGGCGCGTACCGGTCGCCGCGTCGGCCTTTCTCGTTGCCTGTACAGCAGGACTTTTCTGGCTACGGTGCGTGTACATCGTGCTCCACTCCAGACTGTCAACCGATCCGCTGACAGATCCCCATGGCTACGAACTCCTCATCGGCACCGTGCTCGCCCTACCCGCCGCGGCGGTCCTCGCAGCCGCCGCGCCGTTTGTCGTCGAACCCGGCTCGAGCCGGATTCGACTGGCCAAGATCGTGGCGACACTTCTGGTAGTCCTGACAGCACTGCCCGTAGTAGCGCTGTTCACAGCGTGAACCGAAGTCCATTCGTCAAAATCGGTCAGGAAGCCTGCGGGGCGCGACGGTCCGGGCGTGCGTCAACGGCCCGAGACAGTCTCGGGCCGTTGATCTTCGGAGTATTGGGCGTGGTCGCCGTGCGGGGATTTCGGGTACGTCGCTACTTGACCGAACCGGCCAGCTGATCGGCGAACGGGGCAACGAACTTTCCGACCAGGGGAAGCTCCGCACGGACACCGCCGCTGTTGTTCGCCTGGACCATGGCCATGATCCAGACGACGACCGCAAAGATCCCGAGGGCGAGTCCGGCGAGGCTGAAGATGATCCCCAGGGCGCCGAGGAGCGAGCCTACGATGCTCAGAACAATATTGAGCACCGAGACCCCGGCGAAGAAGATGATCGATTGCGCAGCATGGAATTTCACATCGGGATCGTTCTTTCCCACAAAGAGGAAGATGATTCCGGTGAGCCAGCCCAGCGCGTAGGACAGGATCGCACTGGTCTTCTTGTCCAGGCCGGCGGATTGCGGTTGGTTCGAGGGAAGCTGAGAAGATGTCATGCGGCAAGTACATGCCACGCTCGCCGCCTACCGATCCCAACTTTCAGCACGAAACAAGAGGTCGGCGAGCCGGTCGAAGCACCGGAACCCCACGACCTGCTTGCCGCGCAGAACCGATCAGGCTTGGGTGTCGTCGATAGGTGGGTTCGATGCGGGGCGCGTGCGTTCGGCCTCGCTGCTCGCCCTCGAGGCACGCCAACTCGCGATGAATCGCTCGGCTGACTCGGCGGAGATCTCCTCGTGAGGTTCGTCCACTCCCGGCCGATAGCGCTGGAGGTACTCGGTAGGACCCCAGGTGAAGTCCCTGCCGAGCGCTTCGTCGGTCGGTAGAGGCCGGGTGTCGGTCCGGCGCACAAGCCCGGTGATTCGACGGGCGCGCCAGCCCTCGGGCCAGCCTCTCTCGTCATCGATCAACGCGAAGTAGCGCACAGCGGGTTCGTTACTGTCAGGCATTGTTTTGCTGTCCTTCACTGGGATTCGCGGTGGGTGGCACCGCTCTCGACTGTATCCAGCGAAATCCGCCGCCTCTCTGTGAAAGTGACTGGCGGTGTATCGTTGCGGAGACGGTTTCGCTGTTGGGTCCGGTCAGTCCCGAGAAACCGAGGCGGCGGGTGGATGAGCGTGCGAACCTCGTCAACGCCTGCCTGCCGCACTGCCCCGAGGTAGTTCGTCATTTGTAGTCGGAAAGTAGTCGATCTGGGAAATTTCCCCGAACAACAGAAAAGCCCTTCACCTGCTTTGCGCTGGTAGAGGGCCCTGAACAAAGCGCTGGAAAAGCTCCCTAAACACGAGGGCCCCGTCGTTCGACACGTCAATATGTCCCCGCAGCAGCTCGCGGAGCTCGAACCGGACAAGCCATGGGCCGACGCCGGGTTCATGTCGACGTCGAACAAGCCCTATGGCGTCTCCGATGTCTTCGCGAACAACCGGAACGTCGACATGCAGATTGTGTCCAAGAACCGCCGGACCTATTCCGACCCCGACACGGGCATGCCGTTCGGCACCGACGACGAAGTACTGTTCCCGTCGAACACTCAATTCATGGTGCACAACAAGTTCTATGACCCCGCGACGGGCCGCGTCGTGGTCCAGATGGTCGAGAGGTAGCCGTAGTCATGACGACCCCCCACGACGAAGAATACGAGCGCGCGGCGCGACAACTGGCCGCCTTCGAGGAGATGCGCGCTGGTGTAGGCCTCCGGGCCATGGATCCCACAGCCCACGCAACGTCACCCACATCAAAGACGATGGACTGTCCGGCAGCGACCAGGAGGGTTGGACGATCTCTCCCGACGGACGTGAATGGCGCGACGAGAACGGTGCGCTGGTCTACCTCCGCGACCGCGATGGCTACTGGCTCGCCCCTGATGGGCGTCGGGTACTCGACCCCATCGGCAACCCGATCAACTCCTGACGACACATGGCGCACCCAACCACCGTGCGGTTTGCTGCAGCGGCGGGGTACGGGCCGTACCGCACGCGAAAGGCACTCGACATCGTGACGAGATGGAAGTGGCGTTCGTCCCCCGCCATTGACCGTGTCGGACTGATGCTCGATTCGCTCGACGGGCTGTCCGTCGGCGATGCGCTCGGTGCACAGTTCTTCATCATGGGACGATCGCTCCCCAGTCTTCGGTCCGGCAATCCTCCGCAGGGACCGTGGGACTGGACTGATGACACCGAGATGGCCTGTAGCGTGGTCGCCGAACTCCACCGGCACCAGCAGATCGACCAGGATCGACTCGCCGCGGGTTTCGCGCGCCGGTTCTCACCAGAGCGCGACTACGGGCATGCAACGGTCACGACGCTTCGGCGAATCCGCGACGGCAAACCTTGGAAAGCGGTAGCAGGCGCGGCATTCGAGGGCCAGGGTTCCTGCGGCAACGGTGCTGCCATGCGGGTCGCCCCGCTCGGGGCGTACTACGCCGACGATCCGCAACGGGTCGTCGCCGAAGCCGTCCGGTCGGCACAAGTCACCCACATGAACCCCGAAGGAGTGACCGGCACCGTCGCGGTAGCGGTCGCCGCGGGACAGGCCGCTAACGCCCGCGGCACCCAAAATGTGCCCACGCCAACGGAATTCCTCACCTCCGTCCTGGGCCATCTCGAACCCGGTGAGACAACGCACGGCGTCCGTCGCGCTCGCGCCCTGCTCGGTACAACCGTCGCTGAGGCCGCACACGAGTTGGGCAACGGATCCAGGGTGAAGGCCCAAGACACCGTGCCATTCGCGTTATGGGCCGCCGCAACATATCTCGACGACTACCCGGCAGCCGTCGCTGCCTGCATCGAAGCAGACGGCGATATCGACACCACCTGCGCGATCACCGGGGGCATCGTCGCGGCCTACACCGGCACCGCTACCGAAATCGGAGTACCCCAGACGTGGCTCGCGGCCCGCGAACCGTTACCTTCCTGGCTCACCACGATCACTCGCTCACGCCGCCGACCGTGATTACAACGGCATCAGCCTCGCCGACTGGCCGAGGCTAGTGGCGCAGGCTTCGCATAGGTCGTCTCCAGGTCCGCTTGCACGGCAGGCCGACCTCAACGCGCTGGCGGGGGTCTGCCGAGGACGAGCCAGCAGTCCGATAGCAACGCGCTAAAAGAGGCGAATCGGTTCGGTCGGGCTGATTCCGGGGCGGCTGCGTAGTCCGCTGCCTGCGACCGGCCGGTCGATCGACCGTGACCTCGTGCGTCGTACAGGCACCACGATGTGGACCGTCGGACAGAGCTTCCTCATCAACGGGCGACCTAACGAGAAGACCGAAGCACCGACCGCAATGCCTGATCAGTCACACAAAAACTTGCCGACTGAGTCATAGGTGTTCACCATCAACGTCAATATTTGGGAATACGTTCAGCTCCCTCAGTACCCGCTGATAGTCATCTATATAAAACATATCCATATTGTCTTTTGGGTCCCCGAACAATGCCAGCAGCTCGGCCAAGGAATTACGTTCGGCCGGGCTGACCAAAATTTTATGCTTTACAAGAGTGGCGCAAAGATTATCGACCAACAAGGTCCACTCGCCAACGTCGCTGAAAGATCGGAAATCAGCCAGCGTTTCGGGCCGAAGGCGGTCCGCGAACCGCTCGAGAAGTTGCCGGGAGTCATTGCTTAGCTTCGCGAATCTGGCCAACTGTTCCGGAGTGAACTGTCGCCTCTTGCGCTTAGAGCTCCGCGGATGCATCACGCATCGCCGCTACCCCCTCGGCGACCTGACCCGCAGCCGTCATCCACTGCGTGAACGCTTCACTCTGCGCGGTAGCCGCATCACCAGACCAAGTCTGATGCAGGGCGGTCATTCGCAGCTGTAAACCCTGCACCGTATCAACGAGGAAGCCCGAAAACCCCTGCATCCGCGCCGTAATCTGTTCCAGCTCATCGAGATTAACCCGATAGTCATCCATGTGCTCGCCCTCCCGATTGGTCACAGACCATACCCATACACCGCGTTTCGAAGCTCAGGGAAGATCCAATGAACTGGTCTGCTGTGCGTTGTCAGTGTCAGTGGCGACATAGGTAGCGCTTGTCACACCCCACATTTCCGCCATCTTCGCTAGTGACGCAAGCACTTTCATAGCCTCTGCCTTGTTTCATCCCACCCCTCCCGATACGAATCCGCCCGGCCACCTGCCACGACTCCAACGCCCGTTCCACATCCGTATCCAACGAGTGCAAACCAGTCACCAACGTCTCTGTCACCGTCTGAACGAACTTCCCCGCATCGGAAACCTCCGTCGGAACCACCCCCAAAGCTCCGGCCCTCCATCATCGGCCGTCATGGAATCCGGACCCCTCCTTGTGCTACGGCCGTAAGTCGAAGAGCCCCAGTATGTTCCGTTGCGCTGGATCGGTGACCGGATCAACTTTCGGAGTTGTGAAGACGACCGAAACTACCACGGCCACCTCAGTTGCCAGAGTGGACGAGTCGCCGTTGAGGCCAGGGGCTGTCCTGGGACAGTACTGCCCCGAACTACCCGGCGTCGATACCCGGCCGATGAGAGGAACTGCAGCGATCCGTTCACAGTCGATCCCCGCGAGGGCTCCAGTCGGTTGTTCATGATTTCCCAGCCTGAGCGCCGCTCCCGGCGGCTGACCAGGCGAGAGCGGCGCGGTGTCCGCTCAGGGCCGAAGGCAGAGATCGAGGATCCGGGCCATCTTTGGTGGCGAACTCGGGATCGTTGCTGACGCGCCAACCCCGACGCCATCAAGATCAAATCAGCGCTAGGTGGTCTGCGTATCTGGGAAGCCTCGACCTCGCGGCTGGATGCCTATATCAAGCGCATCGGGCTCAACGGCCACCGCGAGAAGGCACGGTGTCAGCGAGTCATCCTGTCAGAAATGCTGGGGATGGCCGTCAGGCATGATGCGATCGACCGCAACCCCGTCCGTGAGGTCGCCGACCTGCCGCGCAAACACTCCAAGCCCTGTTCCGCAGGCATGGCGACTCTTGCCCAATTGCGGGCTCAGCTCACCGATTGGGTCAATGGCGCTTTACTCGACGGATCGGCGGCCTATACGTACGGTCCCAAGCGCAACCAACGAGTCCTCGATGTCGTCGACGTCGAACTCGGTACCGGTCCACGTTCGGGCGAAACCCTGGCGCTGCGCTGGTCCGACGTCGACCTTGAATCACAGCCCCCGCGAATCACTTTCGCCGGGACCATCGTTCGCCTCAAAGGTAAGGGTCTGATCCGCCAACCGCGCACCAAGACCACAGCGCGGAAACGTCACACTTTCATCGTTTCAGCCGCTCCAAAGTCTCCGTGAAGTCGGGGTCAAGTCAGCGGTAGCCGCGACCGACCAACCGAGGTGAGATCACCGATTTCCTGGCGGGACATCACAGCCCAACCGGTCCAAGACTTATGGACGGCCTACTTGACACCGCGCTGATCCTGGCAGGAGAGCAGCCGACCCAACGTGGCGAGTTCTACCCCTTAGGTATGGTGATCGATGCTTCGAGCAAGATTTCGCCGACGGCCGCGCGGGTCCGTGGAACCCGCCAGCGAGCCCGCTGACCGGGCCATCCCGTCACACGGTTACACCGCCGGAACGGCCGTGAACAGGCAAGTTCAGACCCGCCAGGCCAGAATGCTAGACCAAAGGAATTTTTGGGCTAAATATCATCCTCGATCATCGGGATGCAAGGAGACAGGTTTGTATCGCGTGTGGTCGTAACCTTTCCGCGTTTCATCACCATTACTTGAAATTCATTGTCCTGCCCTGTCGAATCCTCGTCATCCCTGATATAAAGAAGCCCGTACGATCCAGCTGCAACGCGGCCGACGCGCACAAAGCAGTCGATAACCTGCCGTCCCTCATCTCCCCGATGATTCAACAGCCCCGACAGGCTGAGCTGAGCGGCCCCATTCACCATTCGGGTGTCGATCAGCCCCGCGCCGCGTCGTAGTTCTGCGACAGCATCCTGAGCAGCGCGATACGCAGCTTCCAATTCAACATCGGTCTCGTCACCAGCAGAAGACTGTATGCTGATCCAACCATGATATTCGAACACAATTCCCTTTCATAACTAAAGCGGATCGGTGTCGATAACGACTTCTACATTATACTCATCCGAGTAGCGCCTCAACGTTCGGATAACATCATCACTAGGCGGGCCATCAAAATGGTAGTACACCTTCTTGTCATTGGCCTGGGCGGCTTCGAAGGTGGCGCGAGCCTGAGAACGAAATTTCTTGTTACCGGCAAAGTTAGCAGGCTTGGCCTGCGCGACGTACTCGTCACTCACCGCATCGAACTCGCGCCCGCTTGGGTCGTTCTTATACTTCACTCGGGACTCGCCGCCGATACGTTCGGCTAATTTGTCGGCGTCAGGGTCGGGCTTGTTGACCTTCACCAGACCGCCGGAGTACCGGTCCTTGGGCGGGATCTCCGACTTGCCTTCCTTCGTAGGAACTCTGCCTTGCTCAGGATCAGTGGTCAGTATCGGGAGTCCGATAATCGTTGGCAGTCCGCCCGTAGTGAGGACAGCCGTAGTAAAGGTGAAGCCGTTGAGCGCGGTGAGGAATGTGTTGGCGGGACCAGCCAAGGCTCCGGCGGCCTGGTTCAGGAAGTCGATGTCGTCTTGGCGTTCGCTGGGTGTCTGTTGCTTGCTCGGTGTCTTTTGCTTCGTTGGTGGCTCTTTGACCCGCACCCTCGAAGTCCCGATCTGAATGGCGGTGACAACCACCACCATGGCGAACTGGGTGTTCATGTCCGAGCGCATCGTTGTCAAAGCGACCTTGTGGGCGTCGACTGCGGCCGCGATGTCGCGGGCAGCGGCTTCGATGTCGCCGACGCTGGTAGCCAGCGTGCGAAGGTGAACTGTGAGGTTCGGGATGTCGTCCGGGACGTCGGATCCGTAGCCACGCTCCAGTCCGGAGGCGACCATCAACAGTCGTGCCTTGCCGCCGTATACAGGGTCTGACTGGGCGAAGGTCTTCCATGCGGTCGCGGCGCGCGCGAGCTTGTCGGTATCCCCGTCGGGGACTTCGCCACCAGTGACAAGCGCGGTCACCTTGTCTTGCAGTTCGGTCCAGTCCGTCTCGAGTCCCCGACTGTAAGTCCCCGATGACGCGACGCCGGTAACTGTGCCCGGGCCGTAGGGTAGTTCCGAGGGGAAACCGCCAGGCAACGATGGTGGGTCACCCTTGTTGGGGTCGCGGTTGGCTTTGTACTCCCCGCACTTCCAGTTGTAGCCAGCCGCAGTCAGTATGTCCCCGAAGTGTTGCAGTGCCTGCGCGAAGCTGGTCGCTACCAGCGTCACTGCGGCGGCGCGGTCGTCGTGGGCTTTCGACCACGTCTTGACTGCCTGGTAGCCGCCGGCCATCGCGCTGGTTTCTAAAAGGACGGTTTGCAGTGAGTTGTAGACGGTTTGGAATTTCTCCGACAGGTCGTAGCATTCCTTGGCTGCGCTCTCATAGGACTGCGGGGAGATTGAGCCCACTGAGTTCAGCCACCGCTCATTCTCAAATTAATCTCCGCTGCCGCACTATAGGCATCGCGGGCGGTGACGGCGGCGTTGTACATCTCAGTGATTCCTTCAACCACTGCGGCTGCCCCGGTTGCCCATTCGCGGTAGGCTTCCTCCTGTGCGGTGGCAGTGGCTCCCTGCCAGTTTTGTTGGATGGTCGCGATTCGGTGGTTGAGTCCGTCGAGACTTTCGGTGAGGAACCCGATGAATCCATTGGCGCGGGTGACGAGCTGGTCCAACTCATCGATGTCGAACGTGAAGTCGCGGGAGTTGTCGACCATCACATGTTCAGTTCCGGTAGGTCGAGCGAACTCAGGTTGATGGAATTCGAGATGTCTTGGTTGGCGATGGTCTTGCTTGCGACACCCAAGAGTCCACCTATGGTGTTGAGGGCGTTCAACACGTCGGCGGCGCCCTTCTTGGTTTCAGTCCAGCCGTCCCCGAATGCATCTGCCGCAGCGCCACTCCAATTATCAAGGACGCTCGATACCTCGCGGTCAAGCGAATTCAGTCCGTTGATCAGAGAATCCGCGACTTGCTGGATGTAGACACCGGCATCAGTCACCTCGCCTGGAACCATCGCGAAATCTGTTCCGGGCGTACCGTTATCACTTGGCACGCGAGCCCCCCTGATCAAGACAACGGGCCCAGCCTAGTCACGACAGAGTTTGAAGCGCAACAACCGAGGTGCCAACCAAGTGGACTGCGGGATCAGCTGTTCTCCGACCTCGACGATCAACACTGGACCACGAGCAAATCGGGTGCGGGGTCGTAGCGCCAACGCCGCTCCCAGGTCCTCGACCGCTCGTCCGAGGCTGGCGTCGAGACACGTTCAGCCCACGCCGGCCAATCGCAGGCGGTATTCGGGGCAAGCGTCACGTGCCTGTGCTGGGCACACCGAAAGCTAGGTAGCAGCGCTTCGCTCTTTGCAGCGTCCTGACTGTGACCGTCGAAATCGATTGGGACGAAGTAGAAGTCGAGACAACAGTCAGCACACCAGTCAGCGACATCGGCCAGGCCGGACCAGGGATCTCCTACTGGCGTAGCCACGCCCGAATTGCAGTCGGAGACCCACACGACGACAGCCAGGTGACGATCCTGTGGATGAACGGCGCGGTCGTCGATCTATGGACCGCGAACCAAGGCGTCTACGCAGCGCTCGATGCGACAAGCGGCGACTAGAGAAACTCGCCGCCGCAGTGTTCGAGGTGCACAGCAACACTCTCCGAGGCGAGGTTGCCAGCGAGCTCGAAATGCCGGCGTCACGAGTAGCGCGGCGTGAAGTTCCTTGTCGACGCGCAACTCCCGGCACGGCTCGCACGGTTCCTGCACGACGCTGGGCACGACGCGCGCCGCACAACGCAGTTGCCCGCAGGAAACCGCACCGCCGATGACGGGTAGCCAAGGTCGCAAACACTGAGAACCGTGTAGTGGTCTCCAAGGACGCCGACTTCCGGATCTCACACCAACTACACGGCCAGCCCGCCGCCTTCTGGTCGTAGCCGTGGGCAACATCAGCAACAACGATCTGCTCGCCGTGTTTGAGACACACCGGGATGCCATCGTGGCAGCGTTCGACCATGCCGACCGAATCGAGTCCGACCCACCCGAATTGTGGCCTGGCAGAGGAAGTCCCCGGAACAGGAGTAGCAACAAGCGGGACGCCCGCGAACCTGTGCTCGACGATCCGGATCGAGACGCGGCCACCAGGGTTGCGGTCGACCAGTGCAGGAACGTCACGGGCGCTCCTGCTGATGCTGAGAGCGGCAACACGCCATCCAAACGTGTTGATTCCGTGTCGTCCTTCTCAGAAGACCTCTCACGTCGGAGCGATTCCGCAGATCAGAGGGCAGTTTCCCGAGCGCAATCAGACTTGACCTCGAAACCGAGCGACAGGCGGGTCGAGTTACACAAAGGCCAGGTGACAGCGTTGCACCCTTAGTGCAACACAAAAAAGAGATACCGACACATGCGAATATTCGCAGGTCAGAACCTCTTTTTGACGTGCTCCCCCATCTGGACTCGAACCAGAAACCTGCCGATTAACAGTCGGCTGCTCTGCCAATTGAGCTATAGGGGATTGTCCTGGGTGGTTAGACTCAGGTGGTCTGCCTTGGCGGGCTGACCGAGATGAAACTTTAGCGCATCGTGTCGCGGGAACCCAAATCGGGGCGCTACCTGCGGACATGCGGCGTATAACGATGTGCTGTCGAACGGTGGCCGGATCGACAGGGGTGGGGCGGCTGGGGCAGGATGGAGCCCGCACACAGACGTGGGAGGAGCTCCAGGAGATGCTGCGGTTGATCATCGGCGTGGCGGCCGGTTATGTGCTGGGTACGAAGGCCGGTCGGGCACGCTACGAACAGATCACTGCGGCCTCGCGAGCGGTCGCGGGTAGTCCGGTGACGAGGAAGCTGGTGTCGGTGAGCCGGCAGAAGCTGTCGGACAAGTTGAGCACGCAGCCGAAGCTCGAGCCGATGGAGCCGATCGACGAGCGCACCACGGTCTTGATTCCACACAACCAGCTGCGTCGCTGAACCGAGTTCTGTCGGCGCGCGCGGACGAGCGTCCAACCGTCGAATCCTCCTGACGCGCAGGCTCCGCGAAATTCCACCTCAGTCACACCGATATACGGGGGACCCCATGACCGATCCGCATCTGAACGCCGCCGGCGCCGCACCGGTGTCGTTGTTCAGCGCCCAGCATCTCGGCGACGCGAGTGCGGAGCCCGCCGAGCCGGTCCCCGGCAACCATCTGCCGACCTTCCTGGCCGCGGTCGAAGACCCGGACCAGAGCTAGCGGTGCTCGCTCTCGCTTCTCGGTAGTTCGGCGCGGGTAGTACCTGCAAGGAAATTGGGGTAGCCGGGTACTCGTGTGGGTTCGGACACATCCTCGTACGTTCAGATCAGCCTGAAAATCTGCGGCTGACGTCGGCGTTTGGGACATCTGCGCCGCGCGAGTGTCGAGGAGTACGGATGTCTACCGCAATCACCACGCTGACATCGCCCCAAGGCCGACCACCGACTCTGATCGGCGACGCGAAGGTCTCACCGAACTCGGTGTACCCCGCGCCGACCACTTCGTTCGTCGAGCTGCTCCGGGCGGAGGTGAACGGCGCACATCGTCCTGCACCGCGATGTCTCTACGTGTACGGCATCGACGGATGGCCCTGTGTCGTGGGCGTGCTGCGCGGTGCCGCCGGCGCGATCGGCGACAACAGCAAGCCCAGGTTCGGACGGCGGATGACCCGCGACGTCTACGACTTCGTCGTCGCGTACTCGGCTGTGTAGGAAAGGAATCATCATGTCCGACACCATCTCTGCCGAATCGGTAGCCGACGTCGCCTACGAGTTCGTTGTCCCCGTGGAGAAGCCGTTGCAGACCGACCTGACGGTGATGCCCGAACTGCTCGAGGTGGATCTGCTGGTGCGCGCGGCGGAGGCGCGCGCCAAGTTCAACGTCGACGGATCCGGCATGACGGTCGCCGTCCTCGATACCGGGCTCCGCACGACCCACGTCGATTTCGCGGGCCGGGTTCGGGCAGGCCGGAACTTCACGGCCGACAACAACGGTTCGCCCACCGATCCGAGCGACGGACAGGGTCACGGCACCAACGTCGCGGGGATCATCTGTGCCGGCGGGGTGCACACCGGGATGGCGCCGCGCGCGAATATCGTGCCCGTCAAGGTCCTCGGCAACTCCGGCGGCGGGAGCTTCGAGGCGATCCGTGACGCACTGCACTGGGTGCTGGCCAATCGGGCATCGCTGGGTATCTCCGCCGTGTGTATGTCGCTCGGCGCATCGGACAACAACACCTCGGACGCGGATTTCGCGGGCGACGGCATCGGCGAGGTGATGCGGAAACTCACCGACGCCGGCGTCGCCTGCTGTGTCGCGGCGGGTAACGACTACTTCGCCCACAACAGTGGGCAAGGCATGAGCTACCCGGCGATCTTCCGCCAGACGATCAGTGTCGGCGCGGTCTACGACGCCGACGAGGGCTCGTTCAGCTACGGCTCCGGGGCGACCGCCCTCTCGACGGCTCCGGATCGGATCACCCCGTTCTCGCAGCGCCTGCACTCGAGTGTGGGTGGCGCCTGCGCGACCGACATCTTCGCGCCCGGCGCGCCGACGACCTCGTCGGGGATCCGCAACGACAGCGGCGAGTCGATCCAGCACGGCACCAGTCAGGCCACGCCCGTGGTCGCCGGCATCGTGCTGCTGATTCAGCAATTCCATCTGCGGGTGGCCGGGACGATGCCGTCGGTCGCCGATGTTCGCACATGGCTGCTGGCGGGTGCTGTGCCGATCGTGGACGGCGACGACGAAAACGACAACGTCGTCCACACCGGACAGACGTTCAGCCGGATCAGCGCGTTCGGCGCGCTCACCGCCTGCGCGAAGGACGTGGCGCGCTCGGCGCTGGTCGAAGCGGGTATCGACCGTTCGCGGGTGTAACTGCCATGAAGGCCAGGCTGTTCCTCAGCCATTCGAGCCGGGACAGCCGCGAAGCGGTCGCACTGCGGGCCTGGCTGATCGAGGCGGAACCCGGTCTGGCGGGTGAGATCTTCCTCGATCTCGACCCGGACACCGGGATTCCGGCAGGCGTGCGCTGGAAGGACGCGTTGCGCCGGGCAGGCGACCGCTGCGAGGCGGTCATCTGTCTGCTGTCGGACAACTGGGACAGTTCTCATGAGTGCAAGGTCGAATACCGCCATGCCGAGTCCCTGAACAAGCCGATCTTCACGGTCCGGCTCGAACCGCTGACCGGGCGCGACATGACCAGCGAGTGGCAGCGCTGCGACCTGTTCGGGGACGGACCGAAGACCACGATCCTGGTGGACGGGGAGAAGGTCGAGTTCCTGACCGAGGGGTTGCAGCGACTACGTCACGGTCTGCGGGCGGCCGGTATCGGCGCCGACACCTTCGGCTGGCCACCGCCCGGCGACCCGGGACGCGCACCGTACCGCGGGTGGGAACCGCTCGAATCTGTCGATGCCGCAGTATATTTCGGCCGCGACGCGCAGATCGGGCGAGCGATGGACACCGTGCGCGGCCTGCGTGGCCTCGGTGGTGGCCACCTGTTCGTCGTCCTCGGTCCCTCCGGCGTCGGCAAGTCGTCGTTCGTGCGCGCCGGGTTGCTGCCTCGGCTGGCCCGCGACGACCGCCACTTCCGCACCATGGACATCGTGCGGCCGCACCGCAGGGCGCTCACCGGCGATGCCGGATTCGCGCGGTCGATTCACGCGTTGCGCGTCGGCGTCGGGCTGCGCCGGCCCTGCCTCACCGAGATCGAGGACGGCGTCCGCGACATCGAACAGGTGCGGGCCTGGCTGATCGAAGCACAGCAGGCCGCGCGCGATCGCGTTGTGGACTCCGGCGACGACCCGGCGCCGACGCTGATTCTGCCGATCGACCAGGCCGAGGAGCTGTTCGGCCCCGAGGCGGGGGAGCAGGCGGGCGTGCTGCTCACTCTCCTCGGCGGACTGCTCGACCGCGAGCGTGGGATCGCGATGATCGCGGTCGCCACTATCCGCTCGGACCGCTACGAACCGCTCCAGACCGCACCCATGCTGGCGTCGGTCGCGGTGCGCCCGTTCGACGATCTGAAACCGATGCCGCAGGCCCAGTTCAAGGAGGTCATCGTCGGGCCCGCGCGGCGGGCGAGAGAAGCCGGCGCCGAGTTGTCGTTCGCCCCGGACCTGGTGGAACGTCTGCTCGACGACTGGTCCCGCGGCGCCGACACCCTGCCGCTGCTCTCGCTCACCCTCGCCCGGCTGTACCGGGACTACGGGGACGGGGAGATCACCCTCGCGCACTACGAATCCCTCGGTGGATTGCGGCGAGTGGTACAGCGGGAGGTCGACGAGCTCCTCGACGCCGATCCCGAGGTCCGGGCCGGGCAGTTGGCGATCCTGCGGCGGGCCTTCGTGCCGTGGCTGGCGACGATCAATTCCGGCAACGACCAGCCGATGCGCCGCCCGGCCCGCTGGTTCGATCTGCCGCCGGAGAGTCATCCACTGCTCGAGGAGTTCGTCGCACGCAGGCTGTTGGTCAAAGACGAGCGAGACGGCGCCGTTGTCGTCGAGGTCGCGTTGGAAAGCCTGCTGCGCCAATGGGATACCCTCGCCGACTGGCTGCGGGTGCAGGCCGGCGAGCTGGAGGCCGCCGACAACCTCGAGCGGGCCGCGCAGGCGTGGGAGCAGAACGGGCGGCGCGAGGAATGGCTGCTGTCGGGGTCACGGCTCACCGATGCCGAATCACTGGCCACCGCACCAGGATTCCGCGAGCGGCTCAACCCTGCCCGGGGATTGCTGCTGGCCTCACGGCAGGTCGAGGACGAGCGCATCGCCGAGGAACGTCGGCACCGGGAGGACGAGCTGCGGGCCGCCAGGGAACGCCAGCAGGCGGCGGAAACGTTGGCGGCCACGGAGAGCCGGGCGAAGGAGGACGCGCAGCGCAGCGCCAGGGCGTTGCACCGGCGGTCGCGGATTCTGCGGGCGGCGCTGGCGGTGACCGTGGTGGCCGCGCTGGTCGCGGGTTTGCTGTGGGTGCGCGCGGATCGGGCGCAAGAACGTGCCGTCGCCGAGAGCCGTCGCGCGACAGCACTGGCATTGTCGGCGAACTCGCAACTCATGCTCTCGGGCCGGTGGCCGGGAAAGAGCGACGACATCCTGGGTATGCAGATGGCTATCGCCGCGTACCGTCTCGGCGAGGGGACCGGGCGGGAGTTCGCCCTGCTCAACGCGATCCACCAGCAGGGCAAAATCCGCAAGATCGCCGACATGGACGAGGCCGACGTCTCCAGCGTCACCTATAGCCCGAATGGGAAACAGATCGCTGCCACGCGTGGGAACGCGATCCAGCTCCTCGATGCCGCAACCTGGACCCCGATCGGCGCTCTGCTGTCAGGTCACGCGTCCGAAGTCACTCGCATCGCGTTCAGTCCGGACGGTGCCCGGCTGGTGTCCGCAGGTCGAGATCGAACTGTTCGGCTCTGGGATGTCGAGTCCCAGAAGCAGATCGGGTCCGAAATGCGCGGCCACACCGGTGTGGTCGTCGGCGTCGCGTTCAGCCCGGACGGCCACCACATCGTGTCGGCGAGCTTGGATGAATCCGTCCGGCTCTGGGATGCCGAGACGCATCAGCAGATCGGCGAGATGACCGGGCACACCACGCCGGTGACCTCGGTGGCGTTCGGCGAGAACGGGTTGATCGCCTCGGGTGACGTCGGCGGCACCGTCCAACTGTGGGACGCTCGGTCCCAACGGCCCTCCGGGGATCCGCTGACCGCGCACACCGGCAGCGCGGTGAACAGCCTTGCCTTCGACCGCAATGGCGACCGGCTGGTGGTCGCGGGATTCGATCTCCAGCAATGGGATACCAGGACCCGCCGCCCGATCGGGGAGCTGCTTCGCGGGCACACCGCCGCGGTAGAACAAGTCGTCTACAGCGGCGACAGCACGCAGATCGCTTCGGCAGGCGATGACAAGACGATCCGGCTGTGGGATGCCGCGACGGGCAGGCCCATCGGAGAGCCACTGGAGGGACACGAGCTGGTGGTGTCCAGTGTCGCCTTCCATCCCGACTCCGGTCGAATCCTCTCCGGCAGTATGGATTCCACCGTCCGCGAGTGGGATGTGGGTGGCGGGCGAACCATCCACCTCGGCGCGAGAGTGCTGGGCGCGGACGTGAGCCCGGACGGCAGACATATCGTCTCCGGCGGTGCGGACGGCACCATTCGGCAGTGGGATACCGGCACCGGTGCGCAGGTCGGTCCCTTGATCCGCGGCGACGAAGGCCTTTTCCAGCTCGCGGAGTACACAGCAGAAGGCACACAGCTGGAGGCCGCCGGGTTCAGCCCCGAATCCCTCACCTGGCCCGAAATTCGGTTCTGGGATGCCGCATCGGGCGCTGCGGTCGGGCCGCCGATCCCGCTGCCGCCCGAAACGGCTGTTTTCGCACACGATCCTGGTCGGCGCAGGATCGTGATCGCCGGCGACGGAAAGGCCCAGATTCGAGACATGGCGAGTATGCGGCCGGTCGGACCGGAACTGCGCCACGACGACGGTTTCGTGCAGATGGTGTCGATCGACGACGCCGGACGGCGCGTCGCCACCGGCGCCACCGACTACGCGGTCCGGTTGTGGGACGCCGACACCGGCAATCCGGTCGGCGACCCGATGGTCGGGGACGGGTGGGTCAAGAGCACCAGCTTCAGCCCGGACGGCCGCCTGCTCGCCGTCGGTTACGAAGACAAGACGATTCGCATCTGGAACACCGATACCGGCCAGGAAATCGGCGAACCCATGGTGCAGGACGGCCCCGCCACCAGAGTCCAATTCTCTCGGGACGGCCGCACACTGGTCACCGTCGGTACCGACAACGTGTTGCGGCTGTGGGATGTGGGAACACACCGCCAGATCGGACCGGCCCTGGTCGGTCACGGCGCTCTCGTCACCGCTGTCGATTTCCTGCCCGACGGTTCGGGGATCATCTCGGCGAGCATCGACGAGACCATCCGGATGTGGCCCGTGCCGACCGCCTCGCCCGAGCAACTGTGCGCCAAGATGACGCACAACATGAGCCGGGAGATGTGGCGGGGCCGGGTCTCCTCGGAGATCGGCTACATCGAGCTCTGCCCGGGACTTCCGATCGCCGGCGAGGAGGAGTAGCCGATGTCCGACGACGATCTCCTGGACACTCTCTGGCAGCGGCGAACTCGCTGGTCGGCCACCGCTACCCGGATGAAGCGCCGGTTGGATCGAGTGCGGCTCACCGTCCTGTTCCTCGGCAGCTGGGGTGCGATCGCCACGGCCTCGACCACGACGATCCTGCGCTCGGCCGGCACCACGACCCGCGTCGTGGCGCTGTCGGGTGCGGTGGCGCTGGCGGTGGCGACGTTCCTCACCGCCCAGTACCTCACCGCGGAATCGACCCGCCGCTGGACCCGGGCACGGGCCGTCTCCGAAGGCATCAAGCAGAGAATTCTCACCTTCCGCGCCATCGGCGACGCACAACAGACCGAGCGATTGCAGGCCGAGATCGAAGGCATCGAACAGGCCGCAGAGGACCTGCTGCCGCTGCTCGCGCCCGGCGACGATGCCGTCCAGGCGCCGCGATCGATGCGGCCCGACGAGTACGTCCGTGACCGGGTACGGGCCCAGATCGACGGCTACTACCTGCCGACGGCCCGCTGCTACGGCGCCCGCGCGACCAGGTTGCGCCGCGCGGCCGTCGGACTCGGCCTCGCGGCCACGATCGTCGCCGCGATCAACACCGGCGTCGGCGCGGAATCGTCGGGCCGGATCGCTCCGTGGGTCGCGGTCATGACCACGCTGAGCGGATCGTTGCTGGCCTACCTCGCGGGCAAGCGGTACGACTTCCTGGTGATGACCTATCTCGCCACCGCGGATCGCCTGCGACGGCGGCTCGATCGGTGGCGCGCCGACGGATCACCCACCGATCGGGTGCGGTGGGCGGAATTCGTCACGGACTGCGAGAACACCATCTCGCTGGAGAACGCGAGCTGGATGGCGAAATGGGGCGAGCGCGCGGAGAGCTGAACCCGTGCAGCCGAATCCGAGTTGCGGCAGGGGTGGCCCGTGCCGGATAACCTGAGCGCAGTCACGTGGGTGGTCGTGCGAAGGAGTGGTGATGGAGTTCGGGCCGGAGGCGATCCTTGCGGGATACCGCATCGAGCGCAGGCTCGGTGGCGGGGGAATGGGGACGGTGTATCTGGCCCAGCATCCTCGGCTGCCGCGCCGCGACGCCGTGAAGGTGCTCGATGGGCGGCTCGCGGTGGAGCCGACGTTTCGGGCCCGGTTCGAGCGTGAGGCCGATCTGGCCGCGCGGCTGCGTCATCCGAATGTCGTGCAGATCTTCGATCGGGGCGTCGACGGCGATCGGTTGTGGATCGCGATGCAGTTCGTGGACGGGCTCGACGCGGCACAGCTGCTGCGCCAGGGGCTGTCGGTGCTCACGCCCCAGCGGGCGGTACGCATTGTCGCCGAGGCGGCGAAGGGACTGGACTACGCGCATCGGCAAGGCTTGCTGCATCGCGACATCAAACCGGCGAACCTGCTGATCGCCCGTGCCGACGACGGCACCGACGAGGTGATGGTCACCGACTTCGGGATCGCTCGGAGCATGGGGGAGACGACGAGTCTCACCTCCGCGGGATCGGTGCTCGGCACGCTCGCGTACGCGGCGCCCGAACAGCTCGAGGGGCAACCGCTGGATGTGCGCACCGACGTGTACGCCCTCGGCGGCACCCTCTACGAGCTGCTCACCGGGTTCGTGCCGTTCCAGCGGGAGAGTCCGGCCGCGTTGATCAGCGCGCATCTGATCGAGCCGCCGCCGCGTCCGTCGGCCGGACATCCGGGGCTGCCGCCTGCCCTGGACGGGGTGATCGCGCGGGCGATGGCGAAGAATCCGGACGACCGATACGCCAGCTGCGGTGAGCTCGCCGACGCGGCGATCTCCGCTCTCACCGGCGCGCCGGTGGTGGGGGAGACCGCTGTGCTGCGGCGGGATACGCCGCAGGCTCCTGGCAGGTCGCTGACCAGGAAAGTCCTGCTCGGTGTCGGTGGCGCGGCGGTGGTGGCCGCGGTGACCGCGTTCGCCGTGCTGACCGCCGCGAACAGGGGCGCTTCGGACGCGCCTGCCACGACGCAGACCGCGCGGATCGGCGCCGTCCCGAACAGCCCGAAGGCGGCGGCGGTCCTGCGCCCCTGGCTCGACGATGTCCTCGCCGGTGACATGAGCGCCCTGATCCGCAAGTGCTGGACCCAGTCGCCCGCCGAGATCCCCGGGATGTACGGCGATGTCGAGCAGATCGCCGATGCGGTGCGCCGACCCGGCAGCCTGGGCCAGTTCGGACCGTATTGGCAGAACGACGCGCTACAGGTCAGCCTGCGCCCCAGCGAGTTACGGTCCGTGTACGGCTGTCCGATCGTCAGTGACCGATCGTCGACCGGGCTCACCGAGGAGCAGGCTCGCTACACCGTCGAGCGCTATCTGAGCCGGGTGGTCGGCGACCCCGTGAACCCGGCCGACGTGGAACCGGACTACCCACTGCTGTGCAACGGCACCCAGCCGGGCACCGCCCTGTCCGGGGTGCGGCGATTCGAGGACAAGGCACTCACGGTCCGTAGCTCGACGGGCACCGTCGTCACCATCAACGCGCCGGTGAGCAGTGCGGACGGTGCGACATCAGCGGTCGAGCTCACCCTCGAGCACGCCGCGAACGGCTACTGCATCTCCCGCCTGGACCGTGCAGGCTGAGCTGGGGTTTCGAAAGCCCGGCGGCAGGTGCAGCTCATCCGAAAAGGGTGATCCGTTCAGCTCGCCGCGGTGGCTACGGTGGAGGAACGTCCACGCTGAATCCAGTCAGGAGTTGCCGTGCCGAAGTTGGAGATCAAGAGGAAAACAGAGCTCTCCCGCACAGAGGTAGGCGAGCGGCTCATCATGATCGGACGGGCCCTCGCCCACGGCTCCGAAGTGGAACTGAAGACCGGTGACGACTCGATCGAGATCGTCGTCGCCGACCGCCTCCAGTGGGAATTCGAGATCGAAGTCGACGGCGACGAGACCGAAATCGAAATCGAGATCAAGTGGCACGACGATCCCGCCGCCGAGACGAGGTCCGACGCGAAACCGGCCCCGGCCCCGGCTCCGAAACCGGCTCCGAAACCGAGACCGGCCACGAAATCGGCGTCGAAACCGGCACCGGCCAAGGCGGTGCGCCGTCCCCGGTCGCGCAAGACCACCGCCAAGTGAACCGCCTCCATGAACTCGCCGGACACTGCCGGTAGCCGCGCTCGACGCTGGTGGGCGCGACTGGCGTTCGTCGCCGCTGCCGCCGCTGTGGTGGTGCCCGTGCTCGCCGCCGGGGTGTTCGGCGCGTTGGCGTTGCTGATCGTCGGCACCGGCGGCGTCGTGGTCGCTGTGGCGGCGCTCTACTCGTTCATCACCCGGTTCGGCATCCTGCGGTGGATCGCACTGGGGGTGGCGCTGCTCGCGCCGGTCGTCGTGGTGGTGTCGTTCGTGCGGGCGAATCTGCTGTGGGTGGTCCTGGTGTGGGGTGCGCTCGCGCTGGTGACCCTCGGCGCCGCCCGCGCCGCCCTGCGCGGCAGCGGTTCGGACGCGAAGATGCCGGAATTTCCGGTCCCACCTCCGCAGCGCCCCTTCCTGATCATGAATCCGCGCTCCGGTGGCGGGAAGGTGACGAAGTTCGACCTGGTGCGCAAAGCCGAAGAACTCGGTGCCCGCGTGGCGTTGCTCGAAGGACCCGAGGAAATCGACGTCACCGCACTGGCTCACCAGGCAGTCGCGGAGGGCGCCGATCTGCTCGGGGTCGCCGGCGGCGACGGGACCCAGGCCCTCGTCGCGGCTGTGGCGGTCGAACACGATCTGCCGTTCCTGGTGATCAGCGCCGGCACCCGCAATCACTTCGCCATGGATCTCGGGCTCGATCGCGCGGATCCCACCCGGTCACTCGACGCCCTGCGCGACGGTGTGGAGTTGCGCGTCGATCTGGGCACCGTCAACGGACGGCCCTTCGTCAACAACGCCTCGTTCGGGGTCTACGCGGAGATCGTGCGCAGTCCGGAATATCGCGACGACAAGACCGCGACGGTGCTGGCGCTGCTTCCCGACCTGCTCACTGGACACAGCGGCCCGAAACTGGTCGCCCGGATCGGTGCGATGGCGGTGGAGGGACCACAGGCGATCCTGGTGAGCAACAACCCGTACGGCAGCAATGATCTAGCGGGCCTGAGCCGTCGTATTCGCCTCGATCGCGGTGTTCTCGGCGCGGTCACGCTGTCGGTCACCAGCACCAGGGAGGCGGTCGGTCTGCTGCGCCGAACCCGACTTCGCGGCCTGTCGCAGGAGACAGCGATCGAGTTGATCGTCGACGCCGACGCCCCCGAGATCCCGGCAGGCATAGACGGCGAATCCCTGTTGCTCGCTACACCCGTCCGGTGCACCATCCAGCCGGGGGCGCTGCGCGTGCTGGTACCCAGAACCAGACCGGGAGTGCGTCCCGCCGCCGCGGCCTTCGACTGGGCACGACTGTGGCAGACGGCGCGCTGGGCTCGTCCGAGCTCATAGCTGGGCCAGCTGGTCGTCGAGCCGGGCCAGCCATCTGTCGATCAGTTCGACATGCTCGGGGGTCGCCCGGTCGCGTACTCGACGCAGGGAGTCTCGCAGACCTGTGACGACCATCGGGGAGCGGGCGGCGAAGGCGATGTCGTCGACCCCGGTCCGGACGAATTCCTCCCATCCCGGCAGGTGAACGACCAGCCTGTCGACACCGGCGTTGTCGGTGACCCGCAGCGGTTCGAGACGTGCTTCGGCCACCCATCCGAGAAGATCCTCCAACTCGTCGATGGCCTGTACGGCAGTCGCCGGATCGTTCACGGCGCTGGACAACGCGCGCAGCGCGATATCGGCCAGCAGCCGAAGCGCGAGCAGCGGGTCCTGCTCGAAGGTTCGTTCGGTGCCGACGACGAGACCGCCCAGCACAGCGTCTTCCGGCAGTTCGCCGCCGTGCACATCTGCCACGTGACAGCCGTGATGCAGTGTGGCGCCAGGATTCTCACGTAAGACGATGGTCACGTTCGCGGCCGTCGCGGCGTCGATCAGGTCGGCCGTCTCGACCCGTTGCAGCACTGCGGGCGGCTGCTTCCAGACAACCGTCGTCCGCACGGGCGGCAGCTGTGGCGAGTCGAGGCGGGGTGCGGCGTACAGGGCGGTGAGCACCGTCCGCCCGTGATCGGCGATCGTACTGAGCGCGGGCACCAACTGAATGGCGGCGAAGGCCCGCAACAGCAATGCCCGCAACAGCACGAGCAGCACGAACAGCGCCAGCATCGCGAGGACCGGCACGACCGCCGAAACCTCGGGACTTCTGCCGATGGCGAGGGCCGCGGTCACACAGAACACGACCAACCCGAGGGCGAACCCGAAGGTCCGCCAGATGAAGGGGTCGTCGCGGAACAGCATCAACCGTGGCGTGAACGTGGACATCACCCACTGCACCACCAGGAAAAGCAGCGAGAAGATCAAGGCCACCGCACCGAGCAGGCCGATGCCGATCGAGAGCAGCGCGTCGGTCACCGGGGCGCTCGGCGCGCGTGGTCCCCAGGCGATCCTCGGGGCGGCCAGGCCCGCGCCGAGCCCGGCGAGCATGAAGGCGAGCTGGGCCAGACCGGCTCGCAGGCGGCGTGGGCGTGCTGTCCGGGCGGGCATTCGCCGATGGTCACACATCGGCCGTGAGCTCGGCTCACCCGAAAAGGATGACTCCTCGCGACAGTGGCCCGGTGCGTCGGTGGCGGGGCGAGAGGGGGTCGACTGGGCCGGCTGACCGCCAGGGCTAGTGGTCGACGAGGTCGTCGGCGGAAATCCGGGCGAGTTCTTCGGCGAGGGCGGCGACGGTGTCGCGGATCTGGTCTTCGGTGTGGCAGGAGGTGACGAAGAAGCGGAGCCGGGCCAGGTCTTCCGGCACGGCGGGATAGATGATCGGGTTGACGTTGATCGCGCGATGCAGCAGCGCGGTGGACAGTTTCAGCGTCTTCATCGAGTCGCCGACGATGCACGGGATGATCGGAGTGTTGTGGCTGTCGCCGGTGTTGATGCCCGCCTCGCGGGCGAGGCGAAGGAACAGTTCGGCATTGTGTCGAAGGCGGTCGAGCGGCGTGTGGTCGGTCCGTAGCAACCGCATCGCGGCCAAGGACGCGGCCGCGTTCATCGGTGTCATGCCGACGCTGTAGACGAAGCCCGGAGTGGTGTATTTCAGGAATTGGACCAGCTCCGCGCTGCCCGCCACATAGCCACCGCAGCCCGCGAGCGCCTTCGACATCGTGCCGGACCACAGCTCGACATCACGGCGGTCGACATCGAAGTATTCGCCGATGCCGCCGCCGTTCTCGCCGAGTACGCCGACGCTGTGCGCCTCGTCGATCATCAGCAGGGCCCGGTGCTTCTTCTTGATCTCGATGATCGCGGGCAGATCGGGGATGTCACCGTCCTGGCTGTAGACGCCTTCGATGAGGATGAGGACCCGGCGGTACTGGTGCCTGATCTCGGTCAGCAACGCGTCGAGGGCGGCGTGGTCGTTGTGCGGGAACGGTCTGCGGGTGGCACCGGACAGTCGGCAGCCCTGCAGGATGGAGTCGTGCGCCAGGCTGTCGTGGATCACCAGATCCTCGGGGCCGACCAGATGTCCGATGATCGTCACGTTCGTCGAATGACCGCCCACCAGTGCGATCGCGTCCTCGGTACCGAGCAGGGCGGCCAGTTCGGCCTCGAGTTCACGATGGATCGGCTTCTCGCCGGAGAGCAGCCGGCTGGCCGAGACCGAACTGCCGTAGCGGGCCACGGCGTCTTGCACGGCGGCGACGACGGCGGGGTGACCCGACATCCCCAGATAGTTGTAGCTGGAGAAGTTGACCACCTGGGTGCCACCGATGAACGAGGTGTCTCGGGTGACGCCGTCGTTGATCAGGAAGTAGGGGTTGTCCAGGCCCAGTGCTTCGCCGCCCGCGAGCCGATCGGTGATGGCTCGCACCTCGGCGAAGTCGGAGATCCGGTACTCGGGGGCGACGCCTGCCTGCCTGGCTTCGGCTGCGGTGGAGGTGGTTTCGGATGTCTCGACCGACGTGTTCGGCGCGGCAGGGGAATCGGTGCGTCGACCGGTGAAGTGGGCGATGACATCGCCGAGCGTCGTTGTCCCCGTGACCAGGGCCGGGTCGACGGTCGTGCCGGGGATCTTGCGGGTCAGACCGGTGAACAGGTCGGTGAGCATGAGCGAGTCGAAGCCCAGGCTGTCGCCGAGTGTTCGGCTGTCCGCCAGCCGGTCGGCGGGAAATCCGCTCACCCTGGCCACCTCCGCGCGGACGATCGCGGCGGCGTCCGGGGCGTGATCGTGGCGCACGGAGCCGGAGCCGGTGTCGAGGGGTGTGCCGGGTGCCTGGCCGGGCGCCGCCAGCAGGCCCGCCAGTACCGCGTTCTGTTCACGGAAGAGCGCGATCAGTGAGTCCATCGTCGTTTCCTCGGTAGGTGCGGAGTGGGGTGTGGGTGCCGATGCGCCGACGTCGCCGACGGTGGGTGGCTCCACCCAGAACCGGTGCGCGCCAGAGAACTCGTACACCGGCAGGCGGTGACGGACGCGCTGCGCGGGTTCGTAGAGTTCGTTCCACAGGGGGTCGAGACCGTCGCGGTAGAGCGCGGCGACGGTGGCGGCGAGGTCGTCGCCGGTCGCGCCGGGGCCGGGACTCGGGGACAGGCAGCGTGCACCGAGCCCGGGATCGATCCTGCGCACCGCCGCGGCGAGTACGCGCCGGGGGCCGACCTCGATGAGGTGCGTCGGGTCGGTGCCGAGCGCGGCGTGGACGGCGTCGCCGAAACGGACTGTGGCGCGGACGTGTTCGGTCCAGTACTCGGCGTCCATCACCTCCTCGGGATCGAGCAGCCTGCCGTGCACGGTCGAGTAGATCGGCAGTGCGGCGGCGCGGTAGGCGCAGGTACTGGCGATGGTGTCGAACTCGGCGAGCATCGGCGCCATCAGCGGACTGTGGAACGCGTGCGACACGGTGAGTGGTTTCGCGATCACCGACCGGGTGCGCAGCGCCGAGGCGATACGGTGCAGCGCCTCGGCGTCGCCGGAGAGGACGAGATCCTCCGGGCCGTTGACGGCGGCGACCACCACGGCCGGTTCGTCGGTGAGCAGGTCGGCGATCTGCTCGGTGGCGGCGCGTACGGCCAGCATCGCGCCACCGGTCGGCAGTCGTTGCATCAGCCGTCCCCGTGCGGTGACCAGCTTGCAGGCGTCGTCGAGATCGAAGACACCCGCCACGGCCGCGGCCGCGAATTCGCCGATGCTGTGCCCGATCAGCCAGGCCGGTCGGATGCCGAGGTCGGCGAGCGTCTTGGCGATGGCGTATTCCATGGCGAAGATCGCCGGTTGCGCGAGGGCGGTGGGATCGAGGTCGGCGTGTTCGTCGAGCAGCAGGTCTCGGATCGATCGGCCGAGGTGGGCGGCCATGGCGGTGTCGACGAGTTCGAGTGCGCGCCGGAACCCCGGGCTCGTCTCGTGCAGAGCTCGACCCATACCGCAGAATTGCGAGCCCTGACCGGTGAACATCCAGCCGGCACGCACCGGCTGCGCGAGACCGTGCCGCCGGCTCACGTCTTCGCCTGCGCCGTCAACGGGGTGCAACTGCGCGATTGCCTCGTCGCGGTGGTGGGCGACGACGGCGAGCCGGTGCCGACCCGACGACTTGACCTGATTGCTCGTCCAGCAGAACTGGGCGAAGTGGTCCTCCGTGACCGATGTCAACGCCTCCGACATCCGGATCGCGTTGCGCCGCAGCCCATCCTCGCTGTCCGACGAGAGGGTGATCACCCTCGCTCCGGCTGCTCCAGGTGCCCCGGACACTGCCGACGTGGCGGGAACCTCGGATGTCACGGGCGATGCGGTGGCGCTCGCCAACACCATGTGCACATTCGTACCGCCGAGCCCGAAGCTGCTCACCCCACCGTGCGCGGGTCCGTCGAGCGGCATCGGATCGTCGAGCAGGCGCAGGCCGTGCCGGGCCATCTGCAGGCGCGGATTCTCCTGGTCGGCGAACCTGGACGGCGGGACCACCCCGTGGTGCAGGCTGAGGACGGCTTTGATGAGCCCGGCCACGCCCGCGGCGCCCTCGGTGTGGCCGAGGTTGCCCTTGATCGACCCGATCCCGCAGGGCCGCACCCGGTTGCTCCCGTGCAGCTTGCCGAGCGCCTTGACCTCGATCATGTCGCCGAGAACCGTTCCGGTGCCGTGTGCCTCGATGAAGTCGATGTCGTCGGGCCGCACGCCCGCTCGCCGGTAGGCTTCGCCGATCACCTTCTGTTGCGCCCATCGGTTCGGCGCGGTGATGCCGTTGCTGCGCCCGTCGGAGTTGACGGCGCTGCCTTTGATCACCGCGTAGATCGGCAGCCCCGCGGCCTCGGCATCCGCCAGGCGGCGCAGGACGAGCACTGCCACGCCTTCACCGCGCACGATCCCGTCGGCGTTGCCGCTGAACGGTTTACACCGCGCGTCCGGCGCCGACAGACCCGCCTGGGTGTAGAACACGCCGACGGCCGGGGTCAGCACGAGATTGACGCCCCCCGCGACGGCTTGGTCGCAATCGCCCGCTGCCAGGGCATTGCACGCGAGGTGGACCGCGACCAGCGACGACGAGCATGCCGTGTCGACCGCGATGCTCGGCCCTTCCAGGTCGAACTGGTAGGACAGCCGGTTCGCGGTCATGAAGTATCCGTTGCCGGATCCGTGCTGCGGCGTGATCGCGGCGTAGTCGCTCATCTGCAGATTGGCCCACTCGTTGGCCATCACGCCGACATAGACCCCGGTCCGTGAGCCAGCCTGCGCCCGGGGGTCGAGCGCGGCGTCCTCGAAGGCTCGCCAGGTGGCCTGCAACAGCAGTCGTTGTTGCGGGTCCATCGATTCGGCCTCGTGTGCGGTGATGCCGAAGAATTCGGCGTCGAACGCGTCGGCGTCGTCGATGAATCCGCCGCTGCGGGTGTTGATGGTGCCGGGTGCGCCGGCCGGGTCGTGGAAGTCGTCGGCGTTCCAGCGGCTCGACGGGACGTCGGAGATCGCGTCGCGGCCGTCGATCAGCAACTGCCACAACCGCGCCGGGTCGGCGGCGTGCGGGAAACGGCAGTCGAGGCCGACGACAGCGATATCGGTCATGCCGCGACGGCGATTTCGGCGGTGAGGTAGGTGGCGATGGCCGCGATGGTGGGGTATTCGAAGACCAGGGTCGGGTCGATGTCGAGCATCCACCGGTCTTCGATCTCGCCGCACAGGGCCACTGCCGACACCGAGTCCATGCCGAGTTCGGCGAGCGGGATCGTCGGGTCCACCTGGTGCGGTGCGCGTTCGGTGTAGTCGGCGACGCGCTCGATGAGCCAGTCCTGGGTGGTCGTGGAGTGAGTGGTGATGGTGGCGAACATGTTTCGGCTCCTCAGTGGGTCGCGGTCGAGGATCGGCTCAGGGCCGGTTCGAGGTCTTCGTGCAGGACGGTCGAGATGCTGTTGTCGACGAAGGCCTCGCGCATCGAGGCCCGTTGGACTTTGCCGCTGGTGGTGCGGTGCACGGAGCGGCTCTCGATGAGGACGACGCTCGGTGCGGGGACATCGAAACCGCGGGCGACCGCGATCTTGATCGTCGAGGTCAGCTCGGCGAGGGTGGTACCGCGCAGCAGCGCTGTCTTGATGCCCTGCACGACGACGAGTCGTTCCCGGCCACCTGCTTCGACGGAGACGGCCACGCCGGTGGTGAGCGCGGGATGCAACTCCTCCACCAGTTCCTCGACATCCTGCGGGTAGAGGTTGCGGCCGTTGATGATGAGCAGGTCCTTGAGCCGCCCGGTGACGAACAGTTCGCCGTCGCGCAGCATTCCGAGGTCGCCGGTGCGCAGGAAGGGTCCTTCGCCGCCGAGATACGCGTCGAAGGTGTGCCTGGTCTCCTCGGGCCGATTCCAATAGCCGGCTGCCACGCTGTCGCTGCGAACCCAGATCTCGCCGACGGTGTCGTCGACGGCCTGCTGCCCGGTGTGCGGGTCGACGACGCGGACGGTGAGACCGCGCGCCGGTTGTCCGCAACCGACCAGCAGGCTGTCGGGTCCGTCGGTGACGACTGGCGGTGCGTCGACCGGGCCGGCCGTGACGAGCAGCGTCGCCTCGGCCAGACCGTAGGCGGGCAGCAGCGCGGTCGGTCGCCACCCCGCGGGTGCGAACCGTTCGCGCATCGCGGCGATGGTGCGTTCGCGGACCGGCTCGGCGCCGCACAACGCCACCTCGAGGGTGGACAGGTCGAGGGTGGCCAATTGCTCGTCGGTGACGCGCTTGGTGATCAGTTCATAGGCGAAGTTCGGGGCGGCGGTGCAGGTGGCGCGGTACTTGTCGATCGCCTGTAGCCAGCGCACGGGGCGTTTGAGGAAGGTGGTGGGCGACATGAACACCAGGTTCGCGCCGGCGTAGATCGAGGCGAGCAGCGAGCCGATCAGGCCCATGTCGTGAAATTGCGGGATCCAGGTGACGCCGGTCGAGGTGTCGTCGCTCCCGATCGCGGCGGCGATCGCGGCTTCGTTGTGCAGGAGGTTGCCGTGGGTGACGACGACACCCTTCGGGGTGCCGGTCGAGCCGGACGTGTACTGCAGGAACGCGATGGTCCCGGTGTCGATGTCGGGCAGGCGCCACGCGTCGGGGTCACCGAGCTGTTCGTCGGTGGCCACCACGGCCGCGGTGGTGGCCGCGGCGACCATCGGCTGGAAGTTGGCGGTGGTCAGAACCAGGCGGGCGCCGGAGTCGGCGATGATGCCCGCTACGCGCCGCGTGCTGCGCTCGTCGTGCGGCAGGGGCGCGGGCACCGCGATGACGCCCGCGTAGAGGCAGCCGAGGAAGGCCCGCAGGAAAGCCATGCCGTCGTGGTAGAGCAGAACGACGGGTTCGGTCGATTCCGGGCGATCGGCCAGCCACGCGGCGAGCGCCCTGGCATCGCGATCGAGATCGCGGTAGGTGACGACCTCCTCGACGAGCTCGCGCCCCGCCTCACGCAGGTAGATATAGGAGCGGGTCTCGCCGTAGACGCGAACCTGCTGCCTGACGTGGTGCACGTAGCTGGGCTGCATGTGGCCTTTCCTTCACCGGGGAGAAAGTCATAGGGACTGACTATGACTATCCGCTCTCTGTGCCGGTCCGGATAGTGCCCGCAGGTATCACCCGGCGAACCCAGGGGTGGCCGCTGTCCACCCCTGGGTGTGGGCCGCCGTGGCCTCGCCGCGATCGCGCGCACGACTCAGATGACGATGACCCGGCGTCCGCGTGAGTGACCGGCCTGGCTGTCGACGTGCGCCGCGGCGGCGTCGGACAGCGAGTACGACTTCTCGACCGGGATACGCAGTGTGCCCTGCGAGATGAGGGCGGCGGCCTCGGCGAGCGCATCCGGCACGCTCCCCGCCACGCCGGAGAATCGGACCCCGAGGGCGGGTGCACCGAGATCGGCGATGGTGAGCACCCGCTGTGGATTCCCGGTCAGCTCGACGAGCTCGCTGATCACCCCCGAGCCCGCCAGATCGAGGGCCGCGTCGACCGGCCCGAACCGGCGCACCCGCTCGACCCAACCCTCGCCGTACGTCGTGGGGAGGGCGCCGAGGCTCCGGAGATAGTCCTGGTTCGCGGCCCCCGCGGTGCCGATCACCGTGATGCCACGCTCGCGCGCGATCTGCAACACCGCCGATCCGACACCCCCCGACGCGCCGCTGACCAGCAGTGTCTGCCCGGCCCGCACACCGACCTCGCCGATGACGCGCAGCGCGGTCTCCACCACGGAGGGATACCCAGCGGCTTCCTCGAACGTCAGGCCCGCCGGCATGCGGGCCCAGGCCGTCAGCACGGCGAACTCGGCATAGGTGCTCGAGCCTTCGCCGAACACCGGGTCGCCGACCTCGACTCCGTCGACGCTCGCGCCGACCTCGTCCACCACCCCGGCCGCGTCCAGCCCGACACCGGCGGGCAAGGCGATCGGATGCGCCCCGAGGATCTGGCCTTCGCGCAGCCGCCAGTCGACAGGGTTGACGCCCGCCGCGCGCACCGCGATGCGAATCCGGCCGGGTCCCGCGTGGGGCTCCTCGGCATCGATGAGTTGCAGGACGTCGGGACCGCCGAACTCGGCGAAGCTCACTTTCCTCATGCCTCGAACGTAACACTAACGGTTAGTGTTTTGAAACAGGTATGAATTCATAACTGATACAGATTCCTAACTGGTAGCCTCCTGGCATGACCGTGCCGACCGGACGTCGTGAGCGCAAGAAGGCCGCGACCCGCCAGAAGATCGCCGATACCGCCCTGCGGCTCTTCCTGGAACGCGGGTACGACGAGGTGGGCATCCGCGAAGTCGCCGCTGAGGCCGACGTTGCCGTCACGACACTGTTCGCCCACTTCGCCGCCAAAGAGGCCCTGGTGTTCGAGCGGGATGAGGACTTCGAACAGGGACTCGTGCGGGCGGTCACCGACCGGGCGGCCGACGAACCGCTCATCCCCGCGCTGCGGCGCGAAATCCATGCCATGGTGCGACATTGCTCGGCGGACGGCGCCGCCCCGATCTGGCACATGATCGACGAATCCCCCGCGTTGCGCAGGTACGGGGAGTCGATGCGGGTGCGCCATGCGCAGGCGCTGGCAGCGGCCGTCGCCGCCGATCCCGCGTTGGCGCGGACCACGACGGAGAGCGCGGCGATCGCGAGGTTCGTGATCGACGCCTACTCGCTGGGCCGGGAGGCCGCCGATCCGGAAGCCGCGGTGGACGAGATCTTCCGGATGATCGAGGCGGCCTGGGAGTGCACCGGCCCCGGGGCTTCGGTATAGCCGGCGGGACGAACCGGAGCGGGCGGCCGCAGGTGTCTGCGGCCGCCCGGATCCACCTCTTACCCGACGGCGGCCGGGGCGAACGTCGAGCGTTCGAAGCGGCCCGCGGGGGCGAACTCCGCCAGCAATTCGGCCGCGTCCGTGCCGGTGACCTCGGTGATGTAGGCGGCGGCGTCGGTGGGGGAGTCGATCGGCAGGAACGGCTGCGGACGGTGCAGCAGGCCGACCAATGCCGAAGCGAACTTCGGGTTCACGGCGGCCGTGGCGAAGAACTGGCCGCCGATGTCGCCGAATTCGGGGTCGCTGAGGAACAGGCGGGTCACCTTGGCGGCGGCGTCGCTGCGGGCAGCGAGGAACGTGGCGTACTGGTCGGTGATCCACTGTTCGTCGAACGGTCCGTCGTGTACGGCGGCGGCCGCGACCAGGCGCTGCGCCTGGATCAGCCCGCTCTGCGCGCCTTGGCCCGCGACGGGGTCGTAGGCGACCGCGGTGTCACCGAGGGCGGCGACCGGATGGCCGCCCGCGGTGTGTCCCACCCCGGCCCGCACGACCGGCCGGACCGCGCCCTTGAGCCAGGAGTGCGGGTCCTCGGCAATCACCTGGGTGGCCTGCACTTCCGGCAGGTCCCAGTCGATGTAGTCGCGGTAGAGATCCTTCACGATCTGCAACGCCGATTCGGCGGAATCGGCTGCGGCGAAACGGGTTTCCCAGTCGCTGCCGGGTCGGGCCCAGCCCAGGAACGCCCAGCTCGGACCCGCGTCCTTGTGCAGGTACGGACCCCACCACGCCTCGCCCTGTTCGGCGAGAATGGAGAACAGGCTGTGCGCCCCGCCTGCCGGGCTGCGGTGCGCGAAGACGCCAGGGTCGAAGTCCAGGCCGGTCACGGTGACCGTGAGCAGCGAGCGCTGCGGCTTGTCGTAGACAGTGCGTTCCTCGTCGATCGGGAACAGGTCGGCCAGCCCGCCGCGGCCGGTGGCGACCAGGGTGAGGTCGTTGGCGGCGGCGATGGCGTCGAGGGATTCGGGAGTCACCGGTTCGACGACGAAATCGCCGCCGCGTTCGAGGAAGGCCGTGAGGCGCTCATCGGCCTTGAGCCGGGTGTCGACGGCGACGCCGACATAACCGTCGAAGGTGCCGTCGAAGGCGATCAGTTCGGCGTTCTCGGGTCCGGCGATGCGCACGCTGAGCCCGGTGTGGCGGGGCGCGCGCCCGGTGTAGCTGTCGAGCCCGAGCGCCGCCTCGGCCTGCTGGGTCTCGCCGAATTCGAGGGCGGTGCCGGTGGCGGGGACGTCGTCACGGAGTGAGCGTTGATCTCGGTCGCTGTAGAGGGTCACGGTGAAACCGGCGTCGAGAAGACCTAGCGCCGCAGTGACGCCGGTTTGGCCGGCGCCGATTACCGCGGCCGAACGAGGGGAACGGGAAACGGGTGTCTGCGATGTCATACCGGAATGGTGCGCTCACCTTCGCCCGATGATGAGTGTTGCGATCAGCGGGAATCGATCCGAATACCTTGCACCCCAGCGGATATAGCTATGGGGCACGCCGATCGGCGCCAGGCCGAGTACGTCCTGGCGCTGATCGGCGACACACGCCACGCTACGGACGGGCGAGTGCCTCCACCGGTTCGGGACGCGACTGCTCGGGTGGCAACACGGTGGACCGCGGACCGCCGACGCGATACCCGGCGCCGCGATGCTCGGGCGGGAGCCGATCACCGGCACCGAACAGGGCATTGCGCAAGGTGCCCGGCTCGTAGTCGGTCCGGTAGACGCCGCGCTCGGTCAAGACCGGAACAACTTGGCGCACAATGTCTTCGAATGTCCCCGGCGTGATCGCGTAGGCGAGGTTGAATCCGTCCAGGTCGGTGTCGGCGACCCACTCCTGCAACAGGTCGGCAACTGTTTCGCCGGAGCCGGTGAACACCGGGCCCATGCCGCCGATGCCCGCCCAGCGGCCGATATCGCGCACTGTCCATTCGCGGCCGTCGTCGTCGAATTCCTGGAACGCCGCGACCGCGGACTGGATGGCGTTGCTCTGCACCTCGCCGATCGGGTCGTCGAGGTCGTACTGCGACAGGTCGATTCCCATCCAGCCGGACATGAACACCAGTCCGCCTTCGATGCTCGCGTAGGACAGGTACTCCTCGCGCTTTGCCTGTGCGGCGGTGTCGGTCTCGTCGGTGATGATGGTGGCCAGCGCGTAGATCCTGGCCGCGTACCGGTCACGGCCTGCGGCCTCGAGCGCGTCCCGGACACGCGAAACTGTCTGCGCCAGGATTCGTTTCGAGGGTCCGGCGATGAAGATCGCCTCGGCGTTCTCGGCCGCGAACCGCACACCGCGCGGGGAGGCGCCCGCCTGATAGATCACCGGCGTCCGCTGCGGCGACGGTTCGCAGACGTGGATCCCCGGCACGGTGTAGTGCTTGCCGTGGTGGCCGATGTGGTGCACCTTCGACGGATCGGTGTAGATGCCGCGTTCGGCATCGCGCACTACCGCGTCGTCCTCCCACGAACCCTCCCAGAGCTTGTAGAGCACCTCGAGGTATTCGTCGGCCTGGTTGTACCGTTCGTCGTGGTCGAGTTGATCCTCGGCGCCGAAATTCCTTGCCGCGGAAGCCAGATAGCCGGTCACCACGTTCCAGCCGAGCCGCCCGTTCGTGAGGTGGTCGAGGGTGGACAGGCGGCGCGCGAACGGAAACGGGTGTTCGAAGCCGGTGCCGGTCGTGATCCCGAAACCGAGGTGCTCGGTCACCGCCGCCATCGCCGACACCAGCAGCAGCGGATCGGCGACCGGCGTCTGCGCGCCCTGGCGCAGCGCGGCGATGTCGTTGCCGCCGTACACGTCGTAGGTGCCGAGGACGTCGGCGATGAAGATCCCGTCGAACCGTCCGCGTTCGAGCAGTGTCGCCAGCTCGGTCCAGTAGCCGATATCGGTGTAGCGGTGCGACTGGTCCTCGGGATGACGCCACAGGCCAGGGGATTGGTGGGCGACGCAGTTCATGTCGAAGGCGTTGAACCGGATCGGCCTGCTCATCGCGGTGCCGCCACGGTGCTCGCATCCTCGGGCTCCGGACTCGCGGAAGCTGTTGTGCCGGTGTTCCGCTCGCCCGCGCTCCAGCCGAACGGCAGGTCGGTGCCGTTGAGCAGGTAGTCGCCGACCGCGCGAGCTTTGAAGAGGGCGGGATTGTGCACCGAGATGGTGCGGGCGTTGCGCCAATGGCGATCCAGGCGCAGCTGTTCGGACACGATCGAGGCTCCGCCGAGCTCGAACAATTGGGTCGTGGCGCCGAGCACGATGTCGATCACCCCGAGTTGTGCTTGCGCGGCGGCCAATTCGGCGGCCACGAGATCCTTCTCGTCCGTCGCCCCGGCGTCGAGCACCCGGTCGAGCACATCGGCCACCGCGAGTACCGCCGCACGCGCGGTGAACGCCGCCGCCGACAGCTTGCCGATCACCTGCTGGACGAGGGGGTCCTCGCGCGGCAGATCGGCGGGGGCATGGGTGTAGGTGCGGGTGCGCGCGCTCACCCATTCCCTGGCGTCGCGTTCGGCGCGGGCGGCGATCCCCGCGAGCACCGCCAGCTGCACCAGTTGCAGGTAGGCGGTGCCGTAGGTGGGCCCCGCGACACCGTAGCCGGGTCCGAGGACGCGGTCCTCGGCCACCACGACATCGGTGAACTCGGTGGTGCCGCTCGCAGTGAGCCGCTGCCCGAAGCCGTCCCAGTCATCGTGTTGCACAACACCTTCGGCGTCCGCGTCGACCAGCACGCCGAGCCGCTCGCCGTCACTGTCGGCCGCGACGAGGATGTGATCGGCGAACAGCGATCCGGTGCTGTAGTACTTCACGCCGTTGAGCAGCACTCGGTCACCGTCGCGGGTCAGCCGGGTGCGATACCGGTCGACCGCGCCGACCCCCGGTTCGGTGATCGCATTGCCGACCAGGGTCCCCGCCGCGACCGCCCGCAACCACCGCTCCTGCTCCGGGCCCGCCTCGGCCAGGCGCTGATCCTCGACGAACGACCAGTGCACCCGCAGTGCCTGCGGCAGATTCGACTCGGCCGCCGCCAGGTCGATGAGCAACCGGAACAGCTGTCGCACACTCACGCCGTACCCGCCGAACTCGACCGGCACCCGCAACGCCCCGAACTTGGCCTCCTTCAACCAGCCCACCTCGTCGAACGGCAGCCGCCGATCGACCTCCCGTTCCACCGCGCCCGCGGCGATCCGGTCGAAGATCGGGGCGAAGATGGCGTCCAGCTCGGAATCGGTGGTCGATGGCGCGGCGGTGGAAGTCATGCTTCCACGATCGCGCAGGGAGATGCCGGATTCACGGGTTGCGCGCAGCGCGATCACAACGGAGTGGACTCCGATCTATCATTGGCGACGAAGTGTCTGCGCGGAGGAAGTGAGTGGCGAGCATGTCGGTACCTGACGACGACCCGAGCGCGATCTTTCGCCGGTACCTGAGTTCGGTGGTGCTGCACGCGCAGGCAGGTGCGAAGGCTGTCGATCTGCACGCGACCGACCTGTACGCGCTGAACATCCTCGCGCTGAGCGGCGCGATGACGCCGGGTGAGCTCGGCACTCGCACCGGCCTCACCACCGGTCCGACCACCCGTCTGGTCGACCGCCTCGAACAGGCGGGGTACGTGCGTCGCGGCGCCGACCCCGGCGACCGGCGCAAGGTCATCGTCGAGCCGATCGACCAGCCCGCCGAGCTCGACAAGGTGCTCGCCCCGGCGCGGCGCCGGATCGGCGAGATCATCGCGAGCTACACCCCCGAGCAGCGCGAAGTGCTCTTCGACTACTTCGCCCGGGCGGCCGTGGCCTACCAGGAGTCCGTCGCCGATCTTCGCGACTGAGGCTCACGGATCGTTCGTCGCGCTCGGTACCGCGCCTACTTGCGTGCCCACCGCTGATCGGCGGTGGGCACGCGGTCAGTGGCCGCGGGCGATCCAGTCCGCGAGCGCGGGCCGCTCCGCGCCGATGGTGGTGGTGTCGCCGTGGCCGGTGTGGACCGTGGTCTGCTCGGGGAGTGTGAGCAATCGATCTCGGATCGAGTCGATGATCGTGTCGAAATCGGAGAACGAGCGGCCGGTGGCGCCCGGGCCTCCCGCGAACAGGGTGTCACCGGTGAACAGGGCCGCGAGGTCGGGCAGGTGCAGCGAGACCGAGCCGGGGGAGTGGCCGGGGGTGTGCAGGATGTCGATATCGGTGCCCGCCACCGTGATCCGGGTGGTATCCGCCAGCGAGTGGTAGTCGGCCCTCGGGTGGGTCATGCGCCAGAGGGGCTCGTCGCCGGGATGCAGCAGGACGGGGGCATCGAGGCGCTGCGCGAGTTCTGGCGCGACGGTGACGTGGTCGTTGTGGCCGTGTGTGCACAGGATCGCGGTGACGTGCCGGTCGCCGACCGCGGCGGCGATGGCATCGGCGTCGTGGGCGGCGTCGATGACGAGCACCTCGGTGTCGTCACCGACGAGCCACACATTGTTGTCGACATCCCAGGTGCCGCCGTCGAGCGCGAAAGTGCCCGAGGTGACGACTCTTTCGATGCGAGTCACCACACCACCACCGAACGCAGCACCCGGCCCTGCGCCATCGCGGCGAACGCCTGCTCGACCCCGTCGATGCCGATCCGCTCGGTGACGAACCGGTCCAGCGGCAATCGGCCCTGCCGGTAGAGGTCGATGAGCATCGGGAAGTCGCGCTCGGGCAGGCAGTCGCCGTACCAGGAGGATTTCAGCGCACCGCCGTGCGAGAAGAAGTCGATCAGCGGCATCTCCAATGTCATGTCGGGTGTCGGGACGCCGACGAGAACGACCGTGCCCGCCAGGTCGCGCCCGTAGAACGCCTGCTGCCAGGTCTCCGGGCGGCCGACCGCGTCGATCACCACATCGGCACCGAAACCGCCGGTGAGTTCCTTGATCCGCTCGACCACGTCCTCGCTGGTCGCGTCGATGGTGTGGGTGGCGCCGAAGTCCTTGGCCCAGTCCAGTTTTTGCTGATCACGATCGATCGCGATGATCGTGCCCGCACCGGCGAGGCGCGCACCGGCGATGGCGGCGTCACCGACGCCGCCGCAGCCGATCACCGCGACGCTGTCACCGCGTGAGACGTTGCCGGTGTTCACGGCGGCGCCGATCCCGGCCATCACGCCACAGCCGAGCAGGCCGGCGACGGCGGGATCGGTCTCGGAATCGACCTTGGTGCACTGCTTTTCGTGCACGAGGGTCTTGTCGGCGAAAGCGCCGACGCCTAGGGCCGGGGTGAGCGGGGTGCCGTCGGTGAGCGTCATCGGGACGCTGGCGTTGTGGGTGTCGAAGCAGTACCAGGGGCGCCCGCGCCGACACGCTCGGCATTCGCCACACACCGCGCGCCAGTTGAGGACGACGAAATCGCCCGCGGCCACATGGGTCACCGCCGCGCCGACGGACTCGACCACACCGGCGGCTTCGTGCCCTAGCAGGAACGGGAACTCGTCGTTGATCCCGCCGTCGCGATAGTGCAGGTCGGTGTGGCACACCCCGCAGGCCTGGACGCGGACGACGACATCGTGCGGTCCCGGGTCGGGAATCACGATGTCGACGGTTTCGACCGGCGCATCCTTCGCGCGGGCGATGACTCCGCGGACGGTGTCTGGCATGCGGACCTCCTCATGGTTGGCGTGGGTCTACGTCAACGCTAGCGGGGCCGCCCGCCCGGTCAATGCGGGATGGGTGGGATCTCACCTGTCGGACTGCCGAGTTCTTCTCGCACATGGTGTTCGACGAGCAACGGAACATAGTTGCGGATGTGTACCTTCCCGAACGCGTCGTAGACGTTGTGCACGATGTCGGCGAGCTCAGCGGGTGCGATGGTCGGGTACCGGATGATCAACCGCTCGATGACCTCGTCGAGTTGGCGGTTCTCGTGAATAGTCATATTCCGGGGGTACCCGGCGACACCGTCGATCAACGGGTCGGTGCCTACTTTTCGTCGAAACCAGAGATGCCCCAGCTCCCCGGATCGCGTCCTCGCGGCTGCGCATAGACGGTGTCGATGGTGGCGATCGGCGCTGCGTCCTGGACGTGGGGGGACGGGGTGGGCACGGTGGAGCATGACCTGACCAGAGGAGATTTCTATGAATCCGGCTCGCCCGGCAGTTCGTGGCCCCCGCGCGGCCGTGCTCGCGCTCGCGGTGCTCGCGGTGGGCGCCTGCTCCGCCGACCCGGGCACGCCGGAATCCGCCGCCTCGGCGACGCCCGAGACGTCGGCCACGACTTCCGCTGCCACCCCGCAGACCAGGCAGCTCGACCACGCTCTGGACGCCGACCTCTACGACGCGGCGGTCGCCGACGATGCCGCCCGGGTCCGCGACCTGATCGCCCGCGGCGCCGATATGGAGACGCGTGGCGACAACGGGCGCACACCACTGGTCGCCGCCACCAAGAACACGGCGACCGCGGCCGCATCGGCCTTGATCGAGGCGGGCGCCGACGTGAACGCCGCGGACGACCTCCAGGACTCCGCCTACCTGTACGCCGGAGCCGAGGGCCTCGACGAGATCCTCGCGGCGACCCTGCGCCACGGCGCGGACCTGCGCAGTGTGAACCGTTACGGCGGTACGGCACTCATCCCGGCGAGCGAGCACGCGCATGTGAGCACCGTGCGGATGCTGATCGCCGCGGGCGTCGACGTCAACCATGTGAACAAGCCGCGGTGGACGGCACTGCAGGAGGCGGTCGTCTACGGCGACGGCTCGCAGCGCTACCAGGAAACCGTCACCGCGCTGCTCGCCGCGGGCGCCGACCCGCAGATCCGCGATGCCGAAGGCCGCACCGCGCTACAGAACGCCGAACGCCTCCACCAGGACGCGATCGTCGCACTGCTGCGCTGAGCGGGCGCGCCGATGCGCTCACCGCGTCTGTTCGCGGACCGATTCGGCGAAAGCTGTCGCGGCGGCGCTGCGGTGCCCCTCGGCCGCGGACAGCAACGTGACGGTTCGCCGGGACATGCTGGGCCGCAGTGGAATCCGGGCGAGTGGGGGATGGGTGTCGGTGACCGACTCGGGCAGGATCGTCATCAGGTCCGAGGTGGATACCACCTCCAGCAGTGCCTGAATCGAATTGACCTCCACCGCGATTCGTGGCGAAACGCCGTGGTCGTGGAGGTAGCTGTCGATGTGGTGGCGGGTCGCGAACGTCGAATTGAGCAGAGCGAGATCGCGGCCGCCCAGATCGTCGGGTGTCACGGACTCTGGTAGCGCGGGGCGCGCGGCGATTCCGGCTACGGCGGCCAGGGTCTCCTCGTACAGCGCTTCGGCCGTGATGCCGGGCAGGCGCGGTGGAGCGAACGCGATGCCGAGGTCGAGGCGGTCGTCGAGCAGCTCGGACTCCATGGCGTCCTGGGACACCTCGCCGAACTCGACGGTGACCCCCGGATACCGGGCACGGAACGCCGCGATCAGCGGGCCGACCAGATAGGGCGTGAAGGTGGGAGTGGTGGCGAAGCGGAGCAGGCCGCGACTGAGATCGGTGACGTCGTGCACGGCCCGCTGCGCCGCGGCGACCTCGTCGACAGCTCGGCGGGCATGCGCCAGATAGGCCGCCCCCGCGTCGGTGAGCCGCACGCTGCGCCCGGTCCGGTCGAGCAACACCGCCCCGACGGCGCGCTCGAGCTGCTTGATCTGGTGCGACAGCGTCGGCTGCGACAGGTGTAGCTGCTCCGCGGCCCGGGTGAAGTTCCCGTGCTCGGCGACAGCGGCCAGATAGCGCAGGTGCCGCAGTTCCGGCGTCACCGTCGGTCGCCGTCCGGTCCGATCCGCGCCAGCACCGCGTTGACCACCAGGCACGCGCTGTCCACCACATCGGCCATCGGCTGGCGGTAGGCGTCGAGCACCCACTTCTGGGCGATGATCACGATGGCGCCGACCAGGCCGAACAGCACCGTGCGCACGCTGACGGCAGGGTGGGTTTCCAGGTCGACATGCGGGGTGATCAGGGCCATACAGATATCGACCAACGCGTCGAGAACGTCGTGATAGGCCCGGTCGACCGCGGGGCTCACGCCGAGGATCTCGAAGAAGGCGATCCGGGGAACCCGGGGGTCGTCGAGGATGAGCTGGAAGTACGCGGTCAGGCCGACCCGCACCTGAGCGTCGACGGCCTCGGCCTCGCGCAGGCCGGTATGGATCGCCTCGATCATCCTGGCGGCCGTCTCGCGGTACACCTCGAGCAGCAGATCCTCACTGTCGGTGAAGGACTCGTAGAAGTAGCGTTTGCCGACCCCGGCCGCCGCGCAGATCGTGGTGACTGTGGTGTTGCGGTAGCCGTCGATGCCGAAGGCGTCCGTGGCCGCCTCGAGTAACCGGGTGCGGCGGTCCTGCTGACGTTGCCCAGGGGCGGCCCCGCGGTACCGGCGGCCGTCATCGAGTTCGGACGCTGTCACAACGCCAATTCTGTCAGGTGACCGCGGTGGGACGCGCGCGGGCGCTGATCGTGGATTGCCCAGAACATGTTCTTGCGATCGGACGTGACCCACGCTACGTTACTTCCCGGTACGGGAACGTCGGAGTTCCCGATGGTGGAGGGCTGAACCGAAGCATGATCACACATCGTGGGCGGCTGGCTGCGCTGGTCGCATCCGTCGTCGTAATGGCAGGCGCCGTCGCATCCGCACCGGTCGGACAAGCATCGCCGAATGCCGAGGGTCTCGACGCGCAGTTCGTCGCCACCCATAACGGGCCGCAGCAGTACCCCAACGTCTTCATCGAGTGGGATGTGCCGATCACCATGAGTGACGGCACCGTATTGAAAGCGAACGTCTATCACCCGGCCGGTGCGGACGGTCAGCCCGTCGCCGAGCCGACGCCCACGATCGTCAATATGACGCCCTACACCAAGCTGGTCACCAACGTCGCCGACTCGGCGCTCGCGGTTCCCGGCCTGTCGGACCTGCTGATGCCGGTGCTGCAGAACCTGGACTTCTCGCCCTTCGGTTTCAGCAGCCTCAGCGACATGATGAACGCGCTGCCCGGCGGCGCGGCCCGCACCTTCGGCGTCGACCGGAATCTGATCCGCGGCGGGTACACCCAGGTGGTCGTCGACGTGCGCGGCACCGGCTTCTCCCAGGGCACCTGGCAGGTCTTCGGAGAACGCGAGCAACTCGACGGTGTGGAAATCGTCGACTGGGCCGCGAAACAGGGCTGGTCCGACGGCAAGATCGGGATGAGCGGCATCTCCTACTCGGCGATCAACCAGCTGCAGACCGCGCAGCGGCACCCCGAGGCGCTCAAGGCGATCTTCCCGATCGTGCCCGGTAGCGACCTGATCCGCGACGTCGCCGCCCCCGGTGGCGCGCTCGGGATCGGGTTCATCCCGGCCTGGCTGCTCGCCGTCGACGGCGCGAAGCTGCTGCCCGACCTGATGTCGATGCTGAACGGCAAATTCGACTGGGTCTGGCTGCGCGACCGGGTGACCGACCCGTTCACCTTCTTCAACGTGCTCATCGCCGCGCTGACCACTCCGAACGTGGAGCAGATCCCGCCGGAGATGGCGTCGATCCTCGACGACGAGAGCGCGCTGCGGACCGCCTGGGTGGGCTCGCCCGATCAGGTGCGGGTGCCGACCTTCCTCTACGGCGGCTGGCACGATATCTTCACCTACTCCACCCCGCGCATCTACAACGCGGTGAACGTGCCCGCCGAGCAGAAGAAGCTCGTCATGGACGACGTCTACCACGTGACGGTGACCTCGGGACTCGGCCAGCCGGGTGCGCCCGCGCCGGCGGATTCGTTGCAGCGCGCATGGTTCGACAAGTGGCTCAAGGGAATCGACAACGGTATCGACCGCTACGACCCGGTCACGTTGTGGCAGCAGGGCAGTGGGCAGTGGACCGCCGACGTCGCCTTCCCGCGGCCGGGCATGCAGTACCGGCGGATGTATCTCGACGCCGCCGCCTCCGGCACCGCGCCGGGCGCCCGCCACGACGGCAGCCTGCGCACTGCTCCCGGTGCCGCGCAACGCGTTTCGGTGGATCCGAGCCTGACGACCATCTGCTCGCGTGATGCCGCGCAGGGCACGGCCGGCCTGGTCCCGCTGCCCGATATCTGTGCCAAGGACGCCCGGATCAGCGAGGGCGCCGCGCTCACCTTCACCACGGCTCCGGTGGCCGCGCCGACGCGGATCTCCGGTCCGATCGCCGCCCACCTGAACACCGTGCTCGACGCCACCGACGGCTACTGGACGGTGACGGTGAACGATGTCGCGCCCGACGGCACGTCGACGGTCTGGTCCCAGGGGCAGCTGATGGCATCCCTGCGCACGATCGACGAGGGCAAGGCGACCCGCTCGCCGAACGGCGACTACACCGACCCGTATCCGTACCTCACCCTGGATACCCGTCAGCCGATCGTGCCCGGCGAGCCGACGACGATCGAGATCGGCATCCGCGCCACCGACGGTGTCCTGCTGCCGGGTCACCGCCTGCGCGTCGACGTCTTCGCCGGCAACTTCCCCAGCGGAATCCCGCTGCGGCCGTTGCTGAACGAAAGCGGCCTGCGCACCCAGCACCTCGAGCTCGACCCGTCCCGCCCGAGCTGGATCAACGTCCCCCTGGACACCGATCCCGGCTGGTGAGCACTGGTTCACCCCGCCTGCGATCTCGCGCCGATCATCGATCGCGCGACATCGGGGGCGGGGTTCGCCGTCTTGTCGAGACCGGGTTCGGCCTGATCCTGTCCCCATCGGCTCGCTGATCAGCCCGCGGTCGCGTGCACATCGGGTACTCGCGTCGCGTCCGCGCCCGCGGCCGCCGCGAGGTGGGCGAAGGTGACCGCGTCGCGGACCGCCGCACCACCGTGATCGTTGTTGAAATAGACGTAGCTGTCGGCGTCGGGGGACCAGGCGTCGAGTAGTCGATGCGCCCAGCCGCGCAATGCCTGCTTGCCGTAGGACGGCCGGGGAGCGGCGCGGCCGGCGTGCAGGCGTAGATAGGCCCAGTCGGTGGTGCGCCACAGCGGCGTGATCGGGTGCGAATCACGGTCCGCCCAGGTCAATGCCGCGCCACGGGATCGCAGGACGTCACCGATCTCGTCTGTCCACCACGAATCGTGGCGCGGTTCCACCGCCACTCGCACCGTGTCGGGGAAGCAGCGCAGACAGTTGTCGAGCAGATCGGGGTCCGCGCGCAGGGTCGGCGGCAGCTGGAGCAGGATCGGTCCGAGCCGATCACCCAGTCCCGCGGTCCGGTCGAGCAGGCGCTGCACAGGTTCGGCGGGGTCGCGCAATCGCTTGATATGGGTCAGGTAGCGACTCGCCTTCACCGCCATCACGAAGCCCGCGGGCGTGCGCTCCCGCCAACCGGCGAAGTTCTCCCTGCTCGGCAATCGATAGAACGCGTTGTTCGACTCCACCGTCGCGAACGCCCGCGCATAGTGCTCGAGCCACTGCCGGACGGGCAGCCCCGGCGGGTACAGCACACCCCGCCAGTCGCGGTACTGCCAGCCGGAAGTGCCGACGTACATGGGCATTTCGGCCTCCCTCCGCAGCGCTGTCAGATCTCCGAGCGGAGCAGGGGCGCGAGTTCGCTGCTGTAGAAGTCGAGGAACGCGTCCATGTCGGGTCCCGCGTTCATCAGCACCACACGGTCGAAACCCGCGTCGGTGGCCTTGCGCACCGCCTCGACGTAGCGCTTCGGATCATTGCCACAGACAAAGGATTCGAGCATGTCGTCCACTCGCACGGTGCTCGACGCGGCGGCGAAGTTCGCCGGATTGGGCAGCTCGCTCATCACCTTCCAGCCACCGGTCGACCACCGGTTGGTCGACAGTGCCGCTTCGGCGCCCGCGCGATCGTCCTCGGCGAAGGCGACCCCCACTTCGACGTAGCGCGGACCGGATCCGCCCTTGTCGTGAAAGGTCTGCACGAGTTCGGGATCGGGTTCGGTGGCGAACAGTCCGTCGCCGAGTTCGGCGGCGATCGCCGCGGCGCTCGGCCCGCCCGCGGCCACCGCGATCACCGGCGGTGTCTGCGGCAGATCGAACACCCGCGCGTCCGACAGCTCCAGGAACTCGCCGTAATAGTTGCGATAGCCGCCGCGCCACAGCAATCGGATGATCTCGAGCGCCTCGCGCAACATCCGCTGACGGATCAGCACCGGCGGGAACTCGTGGCCGATGACGTGCTCGTTGAGTCGCTCGCCCGAACCGATGCCCAGGGTGAACCGCCCATCCGAGACCAGGGCGGTGGTGGCGGCGGCCTGGGCGATGACAGCGGGGTGATAGCGGATGGTCGGACAGGTCACGCCGGTGGCGAGCCCGATGTCGGTGGTGCTCGCCGCGATCGTGCCCAGGACCGTCCAGGCGAAGGGCGAGTGGCCCTGCTCGTCGAGCCACGGGTGGAAGTGGTCGCTCATCTCGACGAAATCGAAACCGGCCGATTCGGCCCGCACTGCCTGTCGAACAAGCTCTTTCGGGCCGAAAGCCTCGGCCGCCAGTTTGAATCCGAGCTGCATGGCGAACCTTTCGCTGGGGGTCAGCTACGGCCGAGGGCGTTGGCCAGTTCCTGCTTGTTCATCTTGGAACGGCCGTCGATATTGCGGCGGCGGGCCTCGTCGTAGAGCTGATCGCGGGTCTTGCCGCCGCCCTGCGCCCGCTGGCCGCTGCGCTGCGAGGAACCGCGCGATCGCGACGATTTGCTCGAGCCCTTGGTCTCGCCGTGCTGGGCGCGCGTCTTGTTGACCGTTCGCGCGGCGATCTCCTCGGCCCTGCTCTCGCTGCGGCCGCGCTCGCGCTCGGACTTCTTGATGTCTTCGTACTGCCGTTCGCGCTTGTCACTCCAGGCTTGCTGAGGCATCACGTGCTCCGTTCCGGTCGGTGGACGGCTCTGGTTGCCGCCTACCCGGGGATCGGCCGGGGAAACAACCGCCCGGCGAGGATGACCGGAACCGTGATCGAGGACTGGCACACTGGCGTGGTGAGCGCCTCGGGCAGCGTGCGGGCGGCCGCCGCCTCGGCGTGGCGGTGGATTCGCAGCGCTCCCGGCACCTATGTGTGGCTGGCGGCGCTGGGTGTGACCACCGCGATCCAGCTGCGGCTCACGCCGGAGGAAGCCAGAGTCTGGCTCGGGCACCGCTCGACCAATCTCGATCGTCTCGGCGACGACCCGATCCGGGTGCTGGTCGGCAGCGCGTTCTGGACCGACGGCGGCGGGTGGCTGGTCTACGCGGTGCTGTTCAGCCTCGTGCACGCCAACGCCGAACGGTGGCTCGGGACGCTGCGCTGGCTGGTGGTGGTCGTCCTCGCGCATGTCGGCGCCACGTATCTCAGCCAGGGCGTGCTGCTCTGGGCGATTCGCCACGACAGAGCCCCGGAGCGTGCGGCGTTCGCGCTCGATGTGGGAGTCAGCTACGGGCTGGCCGGAGTCGCCGCCGTCCTCGCCTACCGTGTGTCGCTGCCGTGGCGGGTGCTGTACGTGCTCGGTGTGCTGGCGGTCTGTGTGCCACCGGTATTCCTGGACCGCACGTTCACCGATGTGGGCCACGCGGGTGCGGCGTTGATCGGCTTCGCGTGCTATCCGCTGACGCGAGGGCGGGCCCGCGACTGGGATCCGAGCCCGCGCCTGCGCGAATCGTGTCTTCGGATCAGAAGAAGAATTCGACGATCATCCTGGCCCACCACTGGAAGTAATCGATGATCATGATCGCTCACCGCCTTCCCTTCGCCCTTATCAGTTACCGATCAGCTGTTGCAAATAGAGGGGCATCATTCTGATAAAAATGCTGGTGAACAAGTTTTCATCCGCATGTATCGAGGTTGCCCAGCAGGTTTGAGCAATAGCTCGGCAATCCGATTCGCCGGTGCTGCGGTTAGGGTGGCCCGGTGATCTTGCTGGCGATAGGTGTGGTTCTGCTCGGGGTGTTCGCGCTGTGTTTCCGTCAGGAGCGGCGCCGGTTCAGCAACGCGGTGTTGCTGCTGCTCGGAGTCCTGTGCGTCGGCGCCGCGCTGATCGGTTCGGGCGCCGAAGGATCAGGGCCCGAAATGCTGGTCTTCTTCGCCCTGGCGCTGTCGCCGCTGCTCGTGCTGGTCCTGGCCGGACTGCTGATGCTCAACGGTGTGGTGATGCTGCGCCGCGAGGGCGTGCGTCCGGCGAACCTGCTCTCCTTCGGTCTCGGCGTCGCGCTGCTGGTTCCGTACGCGCTGCTGGTGATGGCGGTGATCGCCGAGTGGGTGGTGCTCGGGGTGGTGCTGCTCGCGGTGGTGCTCGTCGCCGCCTACCTCGGCTTCGTGCTGGTCGCGTTTCTGCTCTATTCGGTCGTCTACGGCGGGGTGACCCGCACCGACGACGCCGTCGCGATCGTGGTGCACGGCTCCGGCCTGCTCGGAGACCGGGTCCCGCCGCTGCTGGCGAGCAGACTCGACCGCGCGCTGCAGATCTGGCGTACCGACCGCGCGCACGGCCCCGCGCCGCTGTTGGTGACCAGCGGCGGCAAGGGCTCCGACGAGAAGGTTGCCGAGAGCACGGCGATGGCCGCCTACCTCGTCGAACACGGCGTGCGCGACGACGAGATCCTGCGGGAGGATCGCTCGACGAGCACCCGCGAGAACCTGCTGTTCAGTCGGGAACTGCTCGCCAGGCAGGGGATAAACAGCCGCATTCTGCTGGTCACGAGCAATTTCCATGTGCTGCGGACCGCGTTGCTCGCCCGTTCGGTCGGGATCGACGCCCAGGCGGTCGGCGCGCCGACCGCGCGCTACTACCTGCCCAGCGCTGTCCTGCGCGAATACGTCGGGATTCTGGCCGAACACAAGGCGATCAACGCCGTGATGTGCGGGTTGCTGGTGGCGGCGCCGGTCGCGCTGGCGATCTTCGGCGCGGCCAACTGACACATTTAGGTGTTACGTACAGTTATGGATAGTTGTATCATCGGAACTACCGAGCAGGACGCAACGTCGCGACCTGGGGCACGGAGGTCCGTGCGCGGTTGATCGAGGAGTACCGATGAAGCTATTTCCTTGGGGAAGAGAAAGCCCGGAGATCGATCCGGGCGTTGTGGCATTGCACGCGCGCAATGTCAGCTTCGACTGGTCGGGTGTCGACCTCCAGTGGATGTCGGCGGAACCGATCGCCGGTCACCTGATCAGCGCGCTGAACATGCTGCTGCCCGAGGGCGAGCGCATGTTCATCGAGACCTACCGCGAGGCTTTGCCCTACGTCAAGGACGAGAAGCTGCGCGAGGACATGCTCGGCTTCATCGGGCAGGAGGCCATGCACGCGCAGACCCACGGGAAGGTGCTCGACGACGTCTTCACCGCCCACGGCGTCGACGCGAGTCCCTATCTGGCGCAGATGGAATACCTGTTCCGCATCTCGCTCGGCCCGCGCGGCGGCGACGATCGCGCCGGCCGCCAGATGCTGGTCGAGCGGCTCGCCTTCATCGCCTGTCTCGAGCATTTCTTCGCCTGGCTCGGGGACTGGGTGCTCAACGCAGACCTCGAGAAGTTCGGCGCCGACCCGCGGATGGCCGACCTGTTCCGTTGGCACGGTGCCGAAGAGGTCGAACACCGCAATGTCGCCCACGACGTCGCCGAGTACTTCGGGGTCGGCTACGTCCGGCGCTGCGCGTCGATGACGCTGGTGTTCCCGATCTTCCTCATCGTGCTGGTGCGCGGTGCGCGGTTCCTCGTCCAGCAGGATCCGCAACTGCCGGATCGGGGCTACGCACGGCTGCTCGCCGGTGTGTTCGGCGCGATGTGGCGTGGTGCGCTGCCCGGCGTGCCGTCGCTGCTGGCCAGTGCGCTGTCGACCTTCCAGCCCGGCTACAACCCGCAGTCGGTCGGCTCGACGGCGCAGGCGATCGCGTATCTGGCGGCCTCGCCCGGCGCCCGCGCGGCAGCGTCGTGACCACGCGCGACATCCCCGCCGATCTCTACGGCAAGTACCGCCACGATCCGGCGATGAAGGTCATCGACGCCATCGCGGCCACCCGGTTGCGCTGGAGCGCGCTGGTCAACCGCGGTGATCTGCGCCCACGCGTCGACGATCGCCGCCTGGCCGTGGTGGTGACCGAACGCCGGATCGAAGCGCACGACCAGGACGTGGTGAGTCTTCGCCTCGAAGCACCCGATGGGCGCGTGCTACCCCGCTGGCGGCCAGGGGCGCACCTGGACCTGGAACTACCGTCGGGTCGGCTGCGCCAGTATTCGCTGTGTGGCGATCCCGCCGACGAGCGCGCGTACCGCATCGCCGTGCGACGCATCCCCGGTGGCGGCGGCGGCTCGATCGAGGTGCACGACGCCTTGCCCGTCGGCTCCGGGTTGGTGGTGCGCGGCCCGCGCAATGCCTTCCCGTTCGCCGTGCCGGGCCACGGATCACCTTCGCAGCGACTGCATTTCGTGGCCGGCGGGATCGGCATCACCCCGATCCTGCCGATGGCCAGGCTCGCGCACCGGCTCGGCGTGCCGTGGACACTGGTCTACAGCGGACGCAGTCGCGACACCATCCCGTTCCTGGACGAGATCGAAGGCTTCGGCGCGAACGTCGTGGTGCGCACCGATGACGAGCACGGTCTACCTGCCGCGGTGGACCTGCTGCCCGACGTCGGGCCGGGCACCGCGGTCTACGCGTGTGGCCCGACCCCGATGACCTCGGCGATCGTCGCCGCGGTGCGCGAGATGGCCGACGTGGAACTGCATTTCGAGCGGTTCTCGCCGCCGCCGATCGTCGACGGCACCCCGTTCGAGATCGAATTCGCGTCCAGTGGTGCGGTGGTGACGGTCGATGCCGACCGCACCGTGCTGGACACGATCCTCGATTCCCGTCCCGACCAGCCCTACTCGTGCAGGCAAGGCTTCTGTGGCACCTGCGTGGTGCGGGTTCGCTCGGGCGAACCCGACCATCGCGAGACCACGCTGTCGGCTGCCGACCACGCCGAGGGTGCCATGCTGGCCTGCGTATCCCGTTCTCGCGGTGAGCGATTGGTGCTCGACCTGTGATTTCTCCGCTGGACAAGGAGTCCGAAAGATCATGACGAACGACAGCCCGCAGCCCGCGAACCAGCGCACCGTCCGCAGCGGTGATTTCGACATCGCCGTGTTCGAATACGGCGACCCGGCCGCCGACACCGTCGTGCTCGTGCACGGCTGGCCCGACACCCACCATCTGTGGGACAGGGTGATTCCGCTGCTCACCGAGCGCTTCCACGTGGTCGCCTACGACACCCGTGGCCACGGCGAGTCCACTCGCACCCAGCGCACCGATGATTTCCGCCTCGACGAACTCGCACGCGATTTCTACGCCGTGATCGACGTGGTGAGCCCCGATCGTCCCGTGCACGTGCTCGCCCACGACTGGGGTTCGGTGCAGGTGTGGGAGGCGGTGTGTGAACCGCGGGCCACCGAGCGCGTCGCCTCGTTCACCTCGGTCTCGGGCCCCAACCTCGACCACCTGTCCGCCTGGGTGCGTGACCGCCTCTCCCGGCCCACCCTGCGCAATGTGTGGCAGCCGATGACCCAGCTGGCTTCCTCGGCCTACACCTTCTTCTTCATGACTCCCGGTCTGCCGCGCGCCACATTCAACGCCATCGGCACCGAAAAGCTGTGGCAGCGTGCGGTGTCGATCATGAACGACACCCCCGCCGCCAATGTGAAGCTCGGCCCCACCTTCCGTCGCGACATGGTCGACGGGCTGCTCATCTATCGCGCGAACATCGTGGCGCGCATGCTCTCCCCGCGTGAGCGTCGCACCGAGGTGCCGGTGCAGTTGATCGTGGCAGGACGCGATGTCGCCGTGCGGCCCGCGGGCTACGACGATTCGGGCAAGTGGACCGACCGGCTGTGGCGTCGCGACGTCCCCGCCGGGCACTGGATGCCGTTCTCGCATCCGGAACTCCTCGCGACCGCGACCACCGAGCTCATCGACGCACTCGACGGCGCCGGCGTCTCGCGCGGCCTCGCCAGGGCCGAAGTAGGCACTGCGCGAAGGGAATTCGAACACAAACTGGTGGTCGTCACCGGTGCGGGCAGCGGCATCGGCCGGGAGACCGCGCTGGCTTTCGCGCGCCTCGGCGCCGAAGTGGTGGTCTCCGATGTCAACGAGCTCGCCGCCAAGGCCACCGCGGAGCTCGTCGCATCGGAAGGTGGGGTGGCGCACTCCTATCCACTCGATGTGTCGAACGAGGACGCGGTGCGCGCGCACGCCGACACGGTGATCGCCGCGCACGGCGTGCCCGATGTGCTGGTGAACAACGCCGGTGTCGGCCAGGCGGGCGGATTCCTCGATACTCCGTCGGAGGAGTTCGACCGCGTACTGCGGATCAACCTCGGCGGTGTCGTCAACGGCTGCCGGGCCTTCGGCGCGGCGATGGCCGATCGCGGGCTCGGCGGGCACATCGTGAACCTGTCCAGCATGGCCGCCTACAGTCCGCAGCGCGACATGGCGGCCTACGCCACCAGCAAGTCGGCGGTCTTCATGTTCTCCGATTGCCTGCGTGCCGAACTGGCCGACCGTGGCATTTCGGTGTCGACCGTGTGTCCGGGCATCGTGCACACGAATATCGTTGCCACCACCCGCATCTCGGGCGTCTCCGCCGCCGAGGAGGCCGCCGCGCAGCAGAAGTTCGACAAGCTGTACGAGCGACGCGGCTACACCCCGGACCGGGTGGCCGCGCAGATCGTGAAGGCCGTGCGGACCGGGCGCGACATCGTGCCGGTGACGCCGGAGTCGTGGGTGCAGTACCGGATCAACCGGATCGCACCCGGCGCGGTGCGGTTCGCCGCGCGCCGGATGAAGCTGGTCTAGGTCGGCTACGCCCGGCGCAGTTGCTCCTCCACGGCGGCAACGTGCCGGGCGTCCACGCCCCACGGGTTCTCGACGCCGACCTTGCGGTCGAGGTCCCACAGCACGCACTCTTCGCCGGGTTGCGCCACCAGCGACCAGGCGACCACGGTGCGGCCCAGCTGTTCGACCATGGTGCCGTGATTCTGCGTACTCTCCCCGGCGCCCTCGGGGAAGTGATGCAGGAAACGCCCGTAAGCCTGCTCGCAGAATGTCGCGTAGAGCTGGGTGCAGAGGATGAAACCGTGCCACGCCTCGTCGACCGCGTGCGAGGGCATACCGATCACCTGGTCGTCGCGAAGGGCGGCACCGCAGCACCGTAACCATTGGCGCAGACCGGTTTCCACGAGTTCGCGAGGCTGCCAGGGCGAGGTTTTGAAGATCGCTTCGGGGAAGACCAGGGCGGCGACGGTGCGGTCGACGGTGGGAAGGTCGACTTGCCGTCTGCCGGTCCGGGAGAAAGAGAACGCCACAATTCACTGTAAGGCCACTGACGGTGGGGGTGCTGTGGCCGGGTTCTGGCGTTAGCCTGCGAACATGGTGTTGACGCTCGTAATCGTGCTCGGTTTCGTCGCGGTGTGTCTCGGCGCGGTGGTGACGACCGTCGTGTGGCTGATCCAGAAGTCGAGTCAACCGCAGAACGCGCGCCCGCTGGATCGGCGATGGGTGGCCGGGTCGGCCGGGATCACCGGGTATGTCGACGGGACCTCGGGGCAGCCGTGGGATCCGGGCAGCCCGTCCGGGTGTGGCGGTGGCTCGAACAGCGGTTGCGGCGGGGCGAGCGGCTGCGGCGGCGGGAGCAGTAGTAGCTGTAGCGGTGGAAGCAGCAGCAGTTGTTCCGGTGGGAGTAGCAGCAGCTGTGGAGGTGGCAGCAGTAGCAGCTGTGGCGGCGGGTCCTGATCGTGTGACCTACGTCCCAGTGCGCTTGACCTGAACTCGACTTCAGGTTTCATCCTTGACTCGTTCGGTCAACACCACGAAGGAGTCGCGATGCGCGCAGTGCAGGTCAAAGAATTCGGTGGGCCCGAGGTCCTGAACCTGGTGGAAGTTCCCACACCGCAACCGGATTCGGTCGAAGTGGTCGTCGACGTCGAGGTCGCCGACGTGATGTTCCTCGATACCCGGCTGCGCAGCGGGTGGGGTCAGGACTACTTCCCGCTGAGCCTGCCCTACGTCCCCGGTGGCGCGATCGGCGGCGTGGTGAGCGCGGTCGGCGCCGAGGTCGACCCCCGCTGGCTCGGCAAGCGCGTTGTCACCCAGACCGCCGCCAGCGGCATCGGTGGCGGCCTGCCCACCGGCGGTTACGCCGAGAAGTCCCTCGCCAAGGCCGCCACGCTGACCGAGATCCCCGCCGGGCTCACCACCGAGCAGGCCGTAGGCCTGGCCCACGACGGTCGCACCGCGCTCGCGGTCTTCGACAGGGCTGCCGTGCAACCGAATTCGTGGGTGTTGATCACCGCCGCCGCGGGCGGCCTCGGCACGTTGCTCATCCAGCTGTCGATCGCGGCGGGCGCGCGGGTTGTCGCCGCGGCGGGCGGACCGGAAAAGCTCGCGCTCGCAACGCGATTGGGCGCCACCGCGGTCGTCGACTACGCCGTCGACGGCTGGGCGGACCGAGCGCGGGAGATCACCGGCGGGGGAGCGGCGGTCGTGTTCGACGGTGCGGGTGGCGACATCGGTGGCGCGGCCCTGACCGCCGCCGCCGACACCGGTCTCTTTCTCGGATATGGCTCCGCCGCAGGTGATTTCGCGACGGGTGACGCCGATGCCGCTGGTGCGCGCGGAGTCACGGTGCTCGGTCTGTTCGATATCGTCGGCACGGACGTGGACTGGGTGGGCATCACCGCCCGCGCGCAGGAAGCGGTCGCCGAGGGTGTGCTGGAAGTCGTGATCGGGCAAACCTTCCCGATCGATCAGGTGCGGCAGGCTCACTCCGCGATCGAGAGCCGCTCCGCCCTCGGTCGTACCTTGTTGACGGTCGGCGCGTCATTGTAACTTATTGTGCGCTGCAACGGAATACACGTTAAGTTATGTTCCGTGCAGGGACTGATAATCATCGCAGTGATAGCTGCGGTTCTGTTGTTGGTAGTTGGAGTCATCAAGTTGGCCAGCAACCCAGGGGGCAACATCGAACGTCGCGAACGCGATGTACGAGCGCGGGGAGGCCAGCGAGCTGAACGCTCGTAAACCCTACCCCCGGGTGCAGCACCACCACGGCGATCGGTCGCCGCGTCTTTCTCGGAAGCCGCGACTCCGGTCGCCGTTCTCGTACCCGCCGGTCCGACACGACCGCCGCGTCGAGTGGTCAACCCCGCACTTCGCCGGGTACCATGCGACTCGCCCGCGGAGACCCCCGCGGCGAGGGGCGGTAGCTCAGTCGGTTAGAGCCGCGGACTCATAATCCGCTGGTCGTGGGTTCGAGCCCCACCCGCCCCACTTCCCCTCCTGAACTGCGGTTTCTCCCAGCGGATTCGGGACGGGTCGCCGCCAGGGCCGGACAGGTCGAGGATGACCGGCCACTTCTCGGCTACCAGGCGCGGGTCCGCCTGGATGAACGCGACACGCTGCTCCACCCCGATCTCGGCGGCTGCTGTCGGCATCGCTCGGCCCTTCTGCGTATTGGTGCCGACGACAACCACCTGCTCACCGCCGCTCGGGTATGTCAGCGCGAGAGTGTCCTCGGCCTGCGCTCTGGTCGGCTACTTTACGGTCAGCCCTGCGATGAGGACGGCGACCATTCGGCGGGGGTGGTAGCGGGGGGTTCGGCCGCCGATGCAAAGGTTGCCGACGGCGCGCAGGAGTTCGTAGGGGTCGGTGCCGGCGGGGATTTCGCCTGCGGTGACGGCGGCGGTGAGGAGAGCTTCGCAGGTGGGGACCAGGCGGTCGAGGAAGTAGGTGTGGAGGGTTTCGAAGGTGGTCGCGTCGGAGTGAAGTGCTTCTGCCAGGCCGTGTTTGGTGGTGAGGAAGTCGACGAAAAGGGTCATCCATTCGCCGAGTGCGGCGTGGGGGGAACCGAGGGCAGCCAGGAGTGTGGGGCCCGCTTCGGCGCACGCTTCGACCTGGTGGCGGTAGACGGCGACGATGAGGTCGGCCCGGGTGGGGAAGTGGCGGTAGATGGTGCCCACGCCGACGCCTGCTCGGGCGGCGATCTCGCGGACGGGGACATCGACGCCCGAGGCGATGAAGGCGGCCGCGGCTGCGTCGAGCAGGGCCTGCTGGTTGCGCCGCGCGTCGGCGCGTCGGCGCGGCGCCTCGGTCGGATTGTCGGCCACGAGACCTCCCTCTTGTTAAACGGAACAGTGTTCCGTATGTTGATTAGCGGAACATCGTTCCGCTTGGTCGAGGATGCCAGAACCGGCGAGCCGAACCAAGCCCATCTGGGAGGAACCGCCATGCAGTACCGCACTCTGGGCCGTACCGGCGTTCAGGTCAGCACGCTCGTGCTCGGCGCGATGAACTTCGGCAAGCTGGGAAATTCCACCCAGGACGAGGTCACCGCCATGATCGATGTCGCCATCGACGGCGGCGTCAACCTCATCGACACCGCCGACATGTACGGCCAGGGCGAATCGGAGGAGCTGGTCGGCAAGGCCGTCGCGGGTCGCCGCGACAACCTCGTGCTGGCCACGAAGGCGACGATGCCGATGGGCGAGGAGCGCAATCATCGCGGCGGTTCACGCCGCTGGCTCATGACCGCGCTCGACGACAGCCTGCGCCGACTAGGCGTCGACCACGTCGATCTCTATCAGATCCACCGCTGGGACCCCGAAACCAGCGATGAGGAAACCCTTTCGGCGCTCACGGATCTACAGCGTGCGGGCAAGATCCGCTACTTCGGATCCTCGACATTCCCCGCGTACCGCATCGTGCAGGCGCAGTGGGCGGCCGACGAACGCCACCTGAGCCGCTATGTCACCGAACAGCCCAGCTATTCGATCCTGCAGCGCGGCATCGAAACTCACGTCCTGCCGGTCACCGGGGAATACGGTCTCGGCGTGCTCGCCTGGAGCCCGCTGGCCTCGGGATGGCTCTCGGGCGCCATCCGCGCCGACCGCGAGATATCCACCAGCCGTTCGGCATTCATGCCCGACCGGTTCGACACCACCATCCCGGCCAACCACGCCAAGATGGCCGCCGTCGAGCAACTCGCGGCACTGGCAGACCAGGCGGGCCTGACCCTGATCCAACTCGCCCTGGGTTTCGTCACGGCCCATCCCGCCGTCACCAGCGCCATCATCGGCCCCCGCACCATGAACCACCTGCACGCCCAGCTGGCCGCCGCCGACACCGTCCTGTCGCCCGAGATCCTCGACGCCGTCGATGCCATCGTGGCCCCGGGTACCGACCTCGCCCCCCACGAAAAACACGACACCCCACCATCTCTGCTGGACGCGTCCCTGCGTCGTCGATGAGTCGACGTCAGAAGCTCGTGGCTCGTGCCGGCCGCGCCTCGGACGTGAGTAGATCGCGCCATCGGTTCATCAGCAGCGCGGTGTACTGGTCGGCGGTGATGTCGTAGGCGCCGAGGGCGTAGCCGTCGTTGGTCTCGACGAGCGTCGTTTCCCCGTTGGCCAGTACGCCGAAATCGATGGCGTAGGCAGCGGGGGCGGTTCCGGAACGGTAGTAGGCACTGACCGCTGACTCGACTGTTTCCCTGTTCAGTGGCACGGAGTTGTCACCCTCGTAGTGGTCCACGGCCACGATCTGCCTGCCGATGACATAGACGCGGTATTCCGACACCCAGGTGACGACCTCGGAGCACCAGACGCGCTGGCGCCGACTGGTATTCCCCCATGCGGCGAAATCGTGTTCCGAGTAGCAGACCGAGCCCGTGAAGGCCTTGCGGCGGTCCGCGGGTTTGACGAAAACCGGTGGGGAGGAGCCGCCATCCATCGAGCGCTCGATCTCGCCCAGGGTCGACGCCCACACCTTCCGCCCGAGGAAGCCGCGAAGCACGTCGGGATAGTCGTCGGGTTGCGGTAGCGGGATGCCCAATTGGCGCATCGCGCCGTGCATCGCAGCCATATCCCCGGCGATGAAGATGCCGGGTCCCAACGTCAACTGCCTGCGTTGAATACGCTTCAGGCTGTAGTGGCGGACGGGGACGCCGAGTCTTGCGAGTCCCTCGGTGAGGAGCTTCTCCTCGTGCCGCATCGGACCCGATCCGGCGTACTGCAGATAGGCCACCGTAAAACTCATGCCTTGATGATGCCTGTCGACAGCGTTGCGGATTCAGCAAATGGCTGGGAAATTACCTGTGCGCCAGTCGAAGTCCCCGACGGTCGGATCGGCGTACGGCAGCGGAAGGGGCCGATCGACGATGCTGGTCGGATGGCATCTAGGTGCGCGGGGTGAGGATCACGATCGGGATCGTGCGGTTGCCCGCATGACGTTGGTAGAAGTCGTAGCTCGGGAAGAGCTCGACGAACTTCGGCCACAGCAGTTTTCGTTCCGCGTCGGTGGCTACGCGGGCCCGGACGGGGTGCGACCGGGCGCCGATCTGGATCGTGCTGTCCGGGTTGGCTTTCAGGTTGTGGAACCAGGCGGGGTGGGTTGGTTGGCCGGCTTTGGACGCGGCAAGGGCGATGATGTCGCCGTCGGCGTGGAACATCAAGGGTGAGGTTCGGCGGGTGCCGGTTCTGGCGCCGACGTGGTCGAGCAGCAGGATTCGGGCGTCGGGCCAGGCGGGCATGTGGCCGCCGAGCCTGCCGTTGGTTCGGCGGTACAGGGCCACATGGAGTTTCGTCGATCGGCGGCCCAGGTAGATGCCGCGCTTGTTCATGAATTGAGAGCACGATTCCACCAGTCGTGCCATCGACGACCTCGTGGCGCGATGACCGGTACCGGTCTTGTTCGGATCACTCACTGCCCCTCCAGTGTTCGTTCTACTACGGACGATAGTAGACAAATTCCCGGTCGGCCGAGGGGGAATCGTCAAGCGAGGAGTTCGCGGGCGAGGGTGGCGGTCCACCAGGTTTCGACTCGGTCGGGCGACCAGCCTCGTTCGGTGGTGAGGGTGGTGTAGACGTCGATGGTGCACAGGGCGGCGTAGATGTCGACCGAGGTGGGGAGGTCTTCGCGAAGGGTGCCGGGAGGCCAGGAGGTGAAGACCTCGATGCGGGTTCGGTCGGCGCGGTGACGGGCGTCGACGTAGGTGGTGGCCAGGGCGGGTTCGGTGCGGCCCGCTTCGCGGATCAGGGCGATGACGTCGGCGGCGCGTTCGTAGAGGCGACGGTCGTAGCCGGCCATGGCGGCCAGCTGAGCTCGGGGGTCGCCTGCCGCGGCTTCCAGGGTGTCGAGCATCTGCGGGGCGTCGGCGGAGAGATCGGCGGCATCGACTATTGCCTGGATGAGCCCGGTTTTGTTGCCGTAGGCGGAATAGACGGTGGGAACGGAGACGCCGGCTTCGCGGGCCACGTCGCGGACCGTGGTGGCGGCCCAGCCCTGCTCCACGAACAGCCTGCGGGCGGCCTGGGCGATCTCGATGCTGGTCGCCTGGGCTTGCAGGGTGCGGCGAAGGGAGTCGTAGCGGCGGCGAGGTGAGTCGGTGGCCAAAGGGGGTTCCTCTTTCGTTTTATGGTACCTATATTCAAAATATGATCGATAAATCTAATCTGTCGAGCGGCGCGCGGTTTCAGCGGGTCGCGGGGATCGCCGGTATCGGGTTCGCGCTGGTCATCCTGGGGGCCAATCTGATCTTGGCACCCGCCGGGTTGCCGAAGCCCGGTACCGACTCGCGCACAGCCGTCGCGTTCTTCGTCGACCACCGCGACCTCGTGGCGCTGGCGCTGGCGCCGGTACCGCTGGGCTGGTTCTGTGCCGTGCTGTTCGGTGCCGGTGCACTGGCGGCCCTGCGACCGGCCGAGCGGACGGCGGGGACCGGGTGGTCGCTGGTCGGCTTCGCCGGATTGCTGTTGCAGAACGCGACTTTCACAGTGATCGTCGGAATTCGTTATGCCCTCGGCGCTTCGAGCGGGGAAGGCGGCGCACTGTGGGCGCTGCACGATGCCCTGCTCGCGCTGAACGGCACCTTCCTCGCGACGGCACTGGTCGGACTGACGGTCGCGGGCCGGCTCGGCGGGCTCGTCAAGCCATGGCATGCGACCATCGGATTCCTCGCCGCCGCACTGCAATTCACCGCGGCGACCCTCACGCCCCTGATCATCGACCACGACGGCCCGCTCGGTCTCATCGGCCTGTCCGGCTGGCTGCTGTGGTCGGCCTGGTTCATCGCCTACGGCGTAGCGCTCCTGCGCACAGCCGCAGCCCGATGACTTATGTCATGGCTTGACCATGTGAATCCCATCGGGGATCGGTGACTGCGCTTACTACTGGCGACGCCCCGCGTCGACCACCGTAGAAGGCATGAGAAACACAGACGTCATCACCGCGCGCGGGCTGCGCCGAACCTACGGCCGCGGCGACGACGCGTTCGAAGCCGTCAAAGGCGTGGACCTGGAGGTGCACGAAGGGCAGGTGTTCGCCCTGCTCGGAACCAACGGCGCGGGAAAGACTTCCACCCTCGACATGCTGGAGGGGCTCATCGCCCCCTCGGCAGGCGAGGTCGAAGTCTTCGGCCTCGACCCGCTCCGGCACCGCGACCAGGTCCGTCCGCGGGTCGGCATCATGTTGCAGTCGGGCGGGTTGCCCGCCGAGCTGACCGTCGGCGAGACGCTCGACATGTGGCGTGGAACGTGCACCGCGCCGACCACCGCCGAGGCAGTCTTGGCGCAGGTGGGCCTGACCGACCGATCCGGGGTGCGGGTCGGCTCACTGTCGGGTGGTGAGCAGCGCCGCGTCGACCTGGCCTGCGCCCTGCTCGGGCAGCCGCGCCTGCTGTTCCTCGACGAACCGACCACCGGCCTCGATCCGGAAAGCCGGCGTGGGACATGGCAATTGCTCGCCGACCTCAAAGCGTCGGGGGTGACGATGGTCCTCACCACGCACTACCTGGACGAGGCCGAAGCGCTCGCCGATCAGATCGCGATCATGCACAAGGGCGCGATCGCCCGCAGGGGCACGCTGCGCGACATCGTCGACGACCATCCGGCGCGGATCGCCTTCGATCATCCCGGCCTGCCCGTGCCGCAGTTCCGCGGCGCCCGCGTCGACTCGCGAGCGCGAGTCACCATCAGCACCAACGACTTACAAGGCCACCTGTTCGAACTGCTCGGCTGGGCCGGCGAAGCAGGTGTGCGCCTGACCGGACTCGAAGCGCGCGCCGCATCCCTGGAATCGGTCTTTCTCGATATCGCCGAGGCAACCACTCCCACCCTGATCGGAGCACGATGACCACCACCCTGCCCGCCGGCGGATTTCGCCGTCGACCACTCGCCGCGCTCGCCACAGCGGAGTGGCTGCAGTTCCGGCGCAACAAGACTCTCGTCTACATGGCGACGGTCTTCCCGATCGGAATTCCGTTGGCCACCTACTTCATCGCCCGCAAAGACGCCGAGCCCACAGCGGCGATGGCGGCGGTGACCTTCGAATTGCTGGCACTGCTCGCCCTGCTGTTCGTGCAGTACTACTCGGTGCTGTCGATGGTGACCACCCGCCGTAGCGAAGGCGTCCTGAAACGATTGCGCACGGGCGAGGCCGCCGACTGGCAGATCCAGCTCGCTCCGGCCATCCCAGGTGCCATCATGACGCTCGCGTGCACCGCCGTCATCGCCGTGGTGGTCTACGCCACCGGCGTCCCCGCGCCCGTCAACCCACTGGCGATCGTGGTAGCACTCGTCGGCGGAACAGTGCTGTTCTCGCTGCTCGCCCTGGCCACCAGCGCGTACACCAAGAACGCCGAGGCCGCGCAGATCACCTCGCTGCCGGTGATGATCATCGCGATGCTCGGCATGTCCTCGATCCGCGGCGTACTGCCCGATCGGCTGGCGCAACTGGCCGACTGGACCCCCTTCGCCGCCGTCTCCGACCTCCTCTCCCTCGGCACGTCGGGCACGCTGTCGGCGTTCGCCGAATCCGACGCCGCGCTCGGCTTCGCCGATACCGTCACCGAATCCGGCCGGCCGTTTGCGACACTGGCGTTATGGACCGTGCTGGCGCTCGTGCTGACCCGCAAGAGCTTCCGCTGGGACGACCGCGGGTGATGCGCGCGACCGCCTGGTGGCACGAGCTGTCGGGAGCCGCCAAGTTCCGGCTCTACACCCGGCTCTCGTTCCAGGCGGTGATCGCCGTGCTCGTCGTCGTGCTGGCGATCAGTGCCGAGTCGGTGCCATCGGTGCTCGGGATCGTCGCCGGTGGCATCGCGGCCGGGTTCGCGTTGGAGGCACAACCCGCGTTCGCCACCGTTCCCGGTGTGGTGGCGCGGCCGCGGATGTTGCCCGTCGCCATCGTGATGCTGGTCGCGCTGTGGGCGATCAGCGGGATCGTCGCCCGCCTGGCCACCGACGAGGCGACGGTCCTCAGCGCGCGCACGGTGGGCGTGTCCGCGGTGTTCATGGCGATCTTCTCCGTCATCCCGTTCACTCGCCACAAGTGGTGGATTCTGGTCGTTCTCAGCGTGGCCACTCCGCTGGTGGTCTTCGGTACGCCACTGGGCGCGGGCCTGCAGGGTGCGGCGGCTTTCCTGTTCACCGGGGTCTTCGCGATCGTGTTGACCCGGCTCACCGTGTGGGGGCTGGGCATCATCGACGAGTTGGAGCGAACCAAAGGTGTCGAGGCGCAACTGCAGGTCGCCGAGGAACGGTTGCGCTTCTCGCGCGACCTCCACGATGTCGTCGGACGCGGCTTCTCGGCCATCGCGGTGAAAAGCGAACTGGCGGCGGCACTGTCACGGGCAGGCGACCTCGATCGAGCGACCGCGGAAATGGACGAGGTCAGAACACTGGCGGTCGAATCGATGGGGCAGATGCGCACCCTGGTGCGCGGCTACCGCAATATCGACCTGCGCGGGGAAGTGGCCGGGGCGCGATCACTGCTGTCGGCGGCGGGATGCGCACTCGTCGTGGAGGGTGACGCGGCCAAGGTGCCCGCGACATTTCATGAAGTCGCGGCCTGGGTGGTCCGGGAAGGCACAACCAATATCGTCGAACACTCGGCCGCGACCACCGCGACCCTCGCACTCGGCGGGTCCGGCATGTCACTGCGCAACGACCGCCCGCAGGGCGCGATCGGTGAACGATCCGGGCTGCGCGGCCTCGGCGAACGACTCGCCGCTGTCGGCGCGACCCTCGACATCGCCACCTCCGGCGACGAATTCGCCCTCGAAATCCATTGGGAGAAGCAGTGATTCCCGTATTCCTCGCCGACGACGAGACCCTCATCCGCGCTGCCATGGCGACGATGCTCGGCCTGGAGCCCGATCTCGAGGTCGTGGCCCACGTCGGCTCCGGTGCGGAACTCGTCGCCGCGTGGCGCCGCAGGGCCGAGGACGGCGAGCCGGGCGCCGTCGCGGTCATCGATCTGCAGATGCCGGGCATCGATGGCATCGACACCGCCGTCGAACTGCTCCGGATCACCCCTGGTGCCGGCACTTTGATCGTCACCAGCCATGGCAGGCCCGGGTATCTCAAGCGCGCACTCGCGGCCGGTGTGCGCGGATTCCTGCCCAAGACGACCTCCGCGGCGACGCTGGCCGAGGTGATCCGGTCGGTGCACAACGGTGGCCGATACGTCGATCCCGAGCTCGCGGCCGAAGCCATCAGCGCGGGCGACACCGTCCTCACCGCCCGCGAGGCCGACGTCCTCGAATTCGCCGCCGACGGCGCCTCCGTGGAGGACATCGCCAAACGCGCACACCTGTCCCCGGGTACCACCCGCAACTATCTGTCTTCGGCGATGACCAAGCTCGGGGTGTCCAATCGCTACGAAGCCGCCCTCAAAGCACGCGAGAAGGGCTGGATCTAGCCCGTATTCGCCTAGGGTGTGGGGCGTTACGGTGCGATGAGAGGGATGGCGATGGCTGCTGCGCTGGTCAAAGGACAGAACGCGGGCTTGGCTTCGGGGGAGGTGGTGCTGTCGGTGCGCGGCGGCGTGGCCGCCGACCTCTCGGCACTGCTGGTGACCGACGCGGGGAAGGTGCGTTCGGACGCGGATTTCGTCTTCTTCAATCAGCCGCAGGCGCCGGGTGTTCGGCTCCAGGGTGCCGCGCTCGAGGTGTCACTCGGTGCCGTGCCGGTCGAGATCGCGCAGATTCGCGCCGTGATCACTGTCGCGGCAGAAGGGGATACGTTCGGCGGCGCCACGTCGCCGGTGGCTTCGGTCGCCGACAGTGCGGGAAATGTGCTGCACGAGTATGTGATCGACGGACTCGATCGCGAGTCGGTGGTGATCGCGCTCGAGCTGTATCGCCGGGGTGACCAGTGGAAAGTCCGTGCCGTCGGACAGGGCTACGCCGGCGGATTCGCCGACCTGGTCACCGATCACGGGGTGAGCGTCGACGACGAGCCGGAAGTGGTCGCGGAAGTTCGGACGGTTCCCGGCGAGGCGGCGCTGTCGTTCGACAAGCGCCAGAAGCTGGACATGCGCAAGCGCGAAGTCGCGAAGGTGCTGATCGACAAGAGCGCGTTCGGAGCCAGGGCGCGGGTGGTGCTGGTGATCGACAAGACCGGCAGCATGGAGAAGATGTATCGCGCCGGCACGGTGCATCGGGTCGTCGAGCGCATGATCCCAGTCGCCACGCAACTCGATGACGACGGCGTGCTCGAGGCCTACCTCTACGCGCTCAGCTACGTGAAACTGCCCGATATCACCGTCGAGGGCGGGGAGCAGTGGGCGCACACCTACCTCCATCTCAAGGGCACGCACCAGGGCGTCGACTACAACGCCATCGGCGGCCGCAACGACGAACTACCGATCATGCGCGCGGTCATCGACACCCTCACCGAGCCCACCCTCGTCCTGTTCTTCACCGACGGTGGCTTCGCGAAGAAGCGTGAGATCGCGGCGCTGATGCGCGAGGCCGCCCACCTGCCCGCCTTCTGGCAGTTCATCGGCCTCGGCACAGCCAACTTCGGTGTCCTGCGCACCCTCGACGAACTCGACGGCCGCGTCGTGGACAACGCGGGCTTCTTCGCCCTCGACGACATCGACCGGATCAGCGACGCGGAGCTGTACGGCAGGCTGCTCGGTGAGTTCCCCGACTGGCTGCGCGCCGCGCGGGCCGCGGGGATCCTTCGCTGACAGTCGTCCATCGGCGGGGATGCTCGTCACCGGTGGCCGGAAAACAGGTTGTCTCCGCAGGTGGGGATCGTTAGCGTGTCTACCGTTTGCAGTTCGCAGACTGGAAGGATAAACGCATGGAACCCATTACCGAACGCGACATCAGGTCGTCGTTCGTCAACTGTTCGAAGGGCGACGCCAAGCGCTTGAATGTGCCGCGTGACCTGGGTGAACGCCCCTGGGAGGATCTCGACTTCCTCGGCTGGACCGACCCCTCGTACGCGGGGCGCTGTTATATCTCGGTGCCGCGGGCGGACGGGCTGGTCAGCGTCGCGTTGCGGCACGAGACCGGCGGGTCGGGCAAGACGCAGATGTGCACGATCTGCCTCACCACGCACTCCGGCGGCGGCGTTTCGCTGATGACCGCGAGCAAGACGGGCGAGTCGGGGCGTAAAGGCAACACGGTCGGTAGCTACATGTGCACCGATCTGGCCTGCTCGCTGTATGCGCGCAACAAGAAGCGGCCGTCGATGGGCAGCCGGTATCGCGAGGATCTGACGCCGGAGGAGAAGGCCCACCGCGTGGTGGAAAACCTGAACGCCTTCGTGGACCGGCTCTACACGTAGCCGACCCGACCCGCCGAACGACAGGAGGTAGATGCCGTGCGCCGACACTCGACAATCCGGTAAGCCCGAGTTCTGTTGAACCCCAACAGAACTCGGGTCGGTGTGTTCCTAGCCGGTCGAGTCGGCCCGGGCTGATCCCGGACCGTCCCGAGCGGAGCAGGAACCTAGAGCATCGCGTTCATGATGGTGCCCGCGCTGGTGGCGACGACGCCGCCGATCATCGCGCCCGCGACCATCTTCGGCGACTCCATAGAGCTGCCTGTCCACTTCTCCCAGGCGAACTTTCCGCCCGCGACAGTGATGGCGATGATGCCGGACAACAAGATGAACCAGGTCAGGTACCTGACCAGCTGCATGATCTTGTCCGCCAGTGGCGGTGCTTCGGGGGTCGGATTGCCGATCTGCGCCAAGGTATCGGTGACGGCGGCCAGGAGCATGGGGTCTCACTCGGTATCTCGGAGGAACGGGACGACGATGAACTCTGCACTGATGGTATCCGGTCATGTGTCACCGTGTCGGCGCCCATCTCGATCGAACCGATCGGTTTTGTTGGTGTGCGGGGGGTTCGCGCCCGTATCCTGGACCACGATCGAATACGGCAGGGCTGGAACGCAGTTCGCGTCACGCGATAGGGGAGCAGGCTATGAGCATCATTCTGACGTCGATGGCCGACACCATCACCACGTACGCGCAGATCGGCAACCCGTCGCCGGAAGCGCCTCCGCTGTCGGACAAGATCATGAAAATGGTTCAGTACCTGACCTGGTTCATGATCCTGTCGGGTGTGCTCGCCATCACCGTCGCCGGCGGAAAGTTCGCCTGGGAGAAGTGGACCGGTAGCTCCATGGAGTCGCCGAAGATGATCGCGGGCGCGATGATCGGCGGCGTCGTCGCCACCAGCGGCGGCACCATCATGAACGCGATTCTCGGTTAGATCCGCGCGCCCTTGGCGCGATTGCAGGCCCGGCACAGGATCTGCAGGTTCGTCACGCTCGTCGCACCACCGCGGCTGAGCGGGATGATGTGGTCGAACTCCAGGTAGTGGCCGTCGCCGCACTCGACGCACGCGCCGCCGTCGCGCTGCCACACCTGGGCTTTCACGTCCTGGGGGATGCTGCGGCTGTCGAGCTGTCCCGGCGTCAGGACCAGGCGTTTCGATACGCGCAGTGCACCTTCCAACGCTGCCGCCACATAGTCGGGGTCGGTGACGCCGAAGGTAGCGCCGCCGCGCGCCGAGGTTGCCGCGAGCACGACGGTGCCGTGCTCGGGATGCACCGACACCACCCGGTTCCACGGCAGCTCGATGCCGGTGCCGTCGCCGACGAAACGCAGCTTCTTGGAACTGCCGATCAGGCGGCCCTCGGTATTGCGTGGGCCGCGCGCGAGCATGCGGATGTGGACGGCGGGCAGATCGAGGTGCACGCGTTCGTCGGGATCCAGATGCAGACCGGGGGTGTTGACGGTGGGCAGTTCGCCGGCGCGCAAGCGGGACAGGGTGCGGCCGCGATGCATTCGGCGACGCAGATCGTCGACGATGCCGCCCGACAGCGCCAACTCGCTGACCACGTGTTCGAAAGCGTCCAGTTCCTCGGCGAACACCTCACCGTCGGCGAAGGCGAAGGCGACCATCCGCTCGACCTGGGTCAGACCCGCCTCGCGCAGCAGTGTTCGGCCGCGCTCCTCGTCGATGCGCTGGAAGCGCAGAGCGGCCCACACCTCGGTCCATTCCACCGACATCGTGCCGGGACCCGCGAGGACGCGCCTGGCTCGGTTGCGCCAGTGCGTGAGGAACTCCTCGATTTCGGCGGCACAGTTCTTGCACGGTCCGTGGCCACCGAACAGCTTGCGCCGCAGTGGGCTACCACAGCGGGTACAGCGGGTGCGGTGATCGTGGATGTGCGGGCGGACGCTCGAGGTCCACTCGTCGCCGTCCCACCAGCGGAGTTGATCGGGGGTTTTCGGGTCGGGGTGCCAGTCGGCGATCTCCGGGTCGACTGGTGGCGGGGGCGGCACGTCGATGACCCGGCGGGACAGGGCCGGTGGGCGCGTCGACGCCGGTCCGTCGTATCGCGCTGCGGCTGGATTCGCAGACTCGGGGGACGAGCGGTTCGCCCGGTGGTCGGCGCCGGGCAGATCGGCAGTAGACGTCGACGCGTCGTGCCGTGACGGCACACTCGCGAATCGTGCGCGATCGGCGGAGCGCGCGGCGTCGGCGGCTGCCCCATGCGGTCGCGCGGGCACCCGCGAGCTGTCGTCGGGAGTGATGCTGGGACGTCCGGTGGTGGGCTCGTCGACCGTGACCCCGAATTCACCGGCGAGTCCGGCCAGCCCGCCCGACCAACCCTGGCCGATCGCACGGAACCGCCACTGGCCGTCGCGGCGGTAGAACTCGCCGAACATCATCGCCTGGACGTCTTCGATACCGTCGATGGTGAACTGGGCGACCGGGCCGTCGGCGGCGTGCACGGTCAGCGTGAGGTCGAGGAGTTGGTCGAAGGTGGCGTCGTCGAGGGACGCGCTGATGACGATGCGCGCCACCTCGGGTTCGGTGCGAGGCAGTGAGATGCTCAGTCGCGCGGTGCCGGGGGCGGGCTCCTGGTCGAGGGTCACCGCCTGGGAGGCGTGCCGGGGTGCGTTGAAAAAGACGAAATCCCGGTCGGCGCGGACCAGGCCCGATTCAGTGACCAGCAGGGCGTGCGCGTCTACGGTATGCGCCGACCGCCATGAAACGACCACGGCGAGAAGCGATGTCGGTACCGGCGCGTGCGCACCCTTGCGTAGTTCCATGGTGCTCGCATGATGTCATGAGGGTCCGACAGGGTTTTTTTGAGCGCTGGCGCGCTCGAGTTCGCGGCCCCGCCGGTCCCGCTGTTCAGGTGCCGTTGCTTGCTCCTTCGTCGCCTACGCAACGGCACCTGAACAGCGGGACGGCCGCGAACCGCCGCTGCGCGGCGGACCCTCCTCGAGGTCGGGTCGTGCGGGGCTGGGAGTGTTCGGTCGCCGGACACGGAGGTGAGCGAGGGTGCGGTTCCCTGCGTAGGCGGCGTGGTTGCGGCACAGTGGTGTCATGACGAACCCGAGGAAGCGGGGGCGCGCGGAGGAACCTGCTCCGGCGCAGGCGCGGAAGGTGCCGGGGGCGGAACTGCTGTCGGCGGCTCAGGCGGCGGTGGGGGCGGCGCAGACTGCGGCGGGACAGGCTATCGATGCTGCTCAGCAGACTGCGGGGTACGCCTTCGATGCGGCGGTTCGGTTGCCGCCCGCGTCGGCGCAGCTGGCCGCGCAGTTGCCGGATCTGGTGGAGAACCTGTCGATCGCGGTCGATCGGCTCAACAGCACGATCGATCGGCTCGATCGGACGTTGGCGCTGGCCGATCCGGTGTTCGCGACCTATGACCGGCTGCTGCCGCGGCTCGAGGCGATGATCTCCCTGGGCGAGGACGTGTTCGGCGCGGTGGCGAAGCTGCCCGGTGTCGGATTGCTCGGGCGGATCACGGGGCGTGGGGGCGAGGAACCCGCACCGGAACCGGAGCCGGACAAGCGCGGCCGTCGGCGGCGCTGATTCCTCGAACGCCGTCCGCTCCGGCGGCGAGGTGGCCCGACCGGTGTTGCCGCGTGCGCGTCGAACTCACCTTTCGGGAGTCAGCGCCCGGAATGTCGCCGCCGCCTTGAGTACCATCTCCGCGTACTCGTCCTCGGGATCGGAATCGAGGACGATCGCGCCGCCCGCGCCGATCCGCCACTCGTCGTCGTAGCGGACGGCCGTGCGGATGACGATGTTGAGGTCGGCGGTGCCGTTCAGGCCGAGGAAACCGATGGTGCCCGAATAGATGCCGCGCGCTTGGGTTTCCAGTTCGTCGAGGATTTCCATGGTCCGCAGCTTCGGCGCGCCGGTCATCGAACCGCCGGGGAAGCAGGCACGCAGGCAGTCGATCACCCCGGCGTCGGGGAGCAGCGTGCCACGCACGGTCGACACCAATTGGTGCAGGGTGGAGTAGGTTTCGGTGTCCATCAGCTTCGGGACGTGCACCGAACCCACTTCGCAGACGCGGCCGAGGTCGTTGCGCAGCAGATCGACGATCATCAGGTTCTCGGCCCGGGTCTTCGGGTCGTCGGCCAGTGCGCGACGCAGGCGCTCGTCCTCGTCGGCGGTCCGTCCGCGCGGGGCGGTGCCCTTGATCGGCTTGCTCTCGACCACCCGATCCCGGTCGATCTTCAGGAACCGTTCCGGCGAGGAACACGCCACGTCCAGACCGTCGAAGCGCAGGTAGGCGGCGTACGGTGCCGGATTGCAGCGGCGTAGGCGCCGGTAGAAGGCGAATCCGTCCCCGGGCGCCGCGGCGACGGCGACCGCGTCGGTCAGGCAGATCTCGTAGGACTCGCCCGCGTGCAGCCGGTCCTGACACACCGCGATGTCGGCGAGGTAGCGGTCGCGGCCACGCACCAGATGCGCCTGCACGGCGCCGGGATCGGCGGCCACGGGCAGGTCGGCGGGATTGACCCAGGTGGGGAGATCGTCGAGGGAGTCGGAAGTCTCGCGCAGCCACTGCTCGGCGCCGCTCTCGGTGGCGGGTTCGCACAGGGCGAGCAGGTGGGTTCGCCCGGCCTCGTGGTCGACGACGATCAGCCGGTCGGCGAAGATCCACTGGGCATCGGGGGTGGGGGAGCGGTGCGCGATGTTCGCACCACAGTCGGCCTTCACCTCGTAACCGAGATAGCCGACGTAGCCGCCCGCGAAATCGAAAGGCAGCGGCGGAGTTTCGCAGTGCCGAGCCCGGAGTTCGCGATCGAGATAGTCCAGGACCGTGCCCGCGACGGTACGGGTGCCTTCGATGTCCGTCACGGTGACGCGGGCGTCGCCGACCCGATAGCCGACGATTTCGGCATGCGGCCCGCTCGCGTCGCCGAGGAAGGAGAACCGGTCCAGGCCGGGTTCGACGTGCTCGCTGTCGAGCCAGAACGCGTTCGGAGCATCGGCGCAACGGCGCAGGAAGATCGCTTCGGTGTCGATCGCGCGTTCGATCACCTTGTGCTGCAGGCTGAATGAGCGTTCATGGGAAACGGGCGCCACGACACTGGGTCCGCGCACGACCACCGGTGCGGCTACCCGTGTGCGCGCTTTGGTGAGATCGGCGAAGTTGCGCAGCAGCGCGGCGCCGAATTCGCTCGACACCGACTCGGGGTGGAACTGCACACCCCACTGTGGCCGCTCGCGATGGCGCACCCCCATGATCACCCCATCGCTGGTCGACGCGGTCACCTCGAGCGAGGCGGGCAGCGGCTCCCGCGCCGCGAGCGAGTGGTAGCGCACCACGGTGAAGCCCTGCGGCAGACCGGCGAACAGATCCCGATCGTCGTGGGTCACCCGATCGAGGAAACCGTGCCTGGCCTGTGGCGCGCGCTCCACCGTTCCGCCCGCGCCGAGCACGATTCCCTGATGGCCCAGGCATACGCCCAGCAGCGGCAGATCGGTCTGCGCGATCAGCGCTGTCGACGCCCCCATGTCGCGGGCGCGGTCCGGGCGGCCGGGTCCGGGCGAGATCACCACATTGTCGAACTGATCGAGGTCGAGGGAGCTGTCGGCCTCGTCGTTGCGCACGACGGTCGGCTCGCTCCCGTTGACCTCGCTGATCAGCTGATAGAGGTTGTAGGTGAACGAGTCGTAGTTGTCGATCAAGAGCGTGCGCATCGTGGCAGAAACATTACGCCGGGCGTGCGCGTGCGCATTCCCGCGCAGTCCCCGCCGATCTCCGGGCACAATGTGCGGCATGGCTGTTTCTCAACCTGTCGATGTTGACCCGGCGATCGCCGATTTCGCGGCGATCGGGCGGTGGATGGACGAACAGGGCTTGCCCGGGACGGAATTCGATGCGGTCACCGCTCTGGGCGGCGGCACGCAGAACGTGATGCTGCGCTTCACCCGGGGCGGGCGCGAGTACGTGCTGCGGCGCGGGCCCAAGCATCTGCGTGCCAAGAGCAATGAGGTGATCGGCCGGGAATCACGACTGCTGCGCGCGATCGCCGGCACCGAGGTGCGCTCGCCCCGGGTGATCGCGGCCTGCGACGACGAGTCGGTGATCGGTGCGGTGTTCTATCTGATGGAGCCCATCCGCGGCTTCAATCCGCAGACGGAACTGCCCGAACTGCACGCCGGTGATCCCGAGGTCCGGCGCCAGATGGGTCTGTCCGCGGTCGAGGCCATCGCCCGGCTCGGCTCCCTCGACTATCAGGCGCTCGGCCTCGACGACTACGGACGTCCCGCGGGTTTCCTCGAGCGGCAGGTCCCGCGCTGGCTGCGCGAACTCGACTCCTACAACGCCAACGAGGGCTACCCCGGCCCGCAGATCCCCGGTCTCGAGCGGATCGGCGACTGGCTCGAGCGGCACCGGCCGGCGGACTGGCTGCCCGGCATCATGCACGGCGACTGTCACCTGGCGAACATGATGTTCGACTACGACGGCCCCGAGGTGGCGGCGATGGTCGACTGGGAGATGTCGACGATCGGCGATCCGCTGCTCGACCTGGGCTGGCAGCTGGCGACCAGGCCCGAGCCCGGCACCGTCGGGGCGGGTCTGATGGGCACCCTCGGCACCGTCGGCGGTCTGCCGACCGAGGCGGAGATGATCGAGCACTACGGCAAGTTCTCCGATCGCGATCTCAGTGCCGTCACCTGGTACACCGTGCTGGCCTGCTTCAAGCTGGGCATCGTCCTCGAGGGCACGTACGCGCGGGCCTTCGCGGGCAAGGCGCCCAAGCCGGTCGGCGACTTCCTGCACGCGGTGACGCTGGAACTCTTCGAGCAAGCGAATCAGCTCGCCGAATGATGCCGGATCTCGCCGATAGTTGGCTGAATATTGATGGAGCATAAAAAGAGGACAATTTAGGCTGACTTCCATGATCGTCCCCGACACCAAGAACTGGACCTGGGTCCTCGAACGCGCCTGCTCCGAGTGTGGATTCGATGCCGAGGCCACCGCATACTCGGCCGTCCCCGAGCTCGTGCTCGACAGTGCCACCCGCATCGGTGCGGCGCTCGAACGCGACGACGCGCGAGTGCGTCCCGACGAGCTGACCTGGTCGGTCCTCGAATACGGCGCTCACGTGCGCGACGTGTGCCGGATCTTCGATACCAGGCTCGCGCTGATGCTCGACGGTGACGGGGTCGAGGCGCCGCGGTTCGAGAACTGGGATCAGGACGCGACCGCCGTCGCCGATCGCTACGACCGGCAGGACCCCGCCGTAGTCGCCCGGGAGCTGGCGCTCGCCGCCGATCGGGTGGCTGCCGCGTTCGGCGCGGTGCCCGCCGATCGCCTCGATCTGCGGGGCGCGCGCAGTGACGGTTCGCTGTTCACGGTCACCTCGCTGGGCCGGTACTTCGTGCACGACGTCATGCACCACGTCCATGACGTGCGCGGATAGAAATCTCTCGAATATTTTCTAGAACGTGTTTCAGAAACCGGTGATTTGTGGCTAGGGTGAGTGCAGTCACAACGAGGCACGAGCTTGGCGAGAGGTCTACCGGCATGAAGACGAAGGGCGCGATCCTGTGGGGCACCGACCAGGAATGGTCGGTCGAGGAGATCGAGGTCGGCGACCCCGTCGCCGGTGAAGTGCAGATCCGGATGGAAACGGCGGGCATGTGCCACTCCGACCATCACATCGTCACCGGCGCGACGCCGATGCCGGCCTACCCGGTGATGGGTGGGCACGAGGGCGCGGGTGTGATCACCAAGCTCGGCCCGAACTGTCCGGCCGACCTGGCCGTGGGTGACCACGTCATCCTGTCGTTCATCCCCGCGTGCGGCCGCTGTCCCTCGTGCGTCGCCGGCAACATGGCGCTGTGCGACCTGGGCGCCGGACTGCTGATGGGGCAGGCCATTTCGGACGGCACGTACCGCATCCAGGCGCGTGGCGAGAATGTCATCCCGATGTGCCTGCTCGGCACGTTCTCCCCGTACATGACGGTGCACCACACGTCCGTGGTGAAGATCGATCCCACCATCCCGTTCGAGGTGGCGTGCCTCGTCGGCTGCGGCGTGCCGACCGGGTTCGGATCGTCGACCCATGTGGCACAGGTGCAGCCGGGTGAGACCGTGGTGATCGCGGGTATCGGCGGCGTCGGCATGAGCGCGCTGCAAGGGGCTGTGCTCTCCGGTGCGTCGAAGGTCATCGCCATCGACCCGAATCCGTGGAAGCGCGAACAGGCGCAGAAGTTCGGCGCCACCCACACCTACGAGAGCATGGCCGCCGCGATCATGCCGATGATCGAGGCCACCGAGGGGCGGATGGCCGAGAAGGTCATCCTCACCATGGGTGAGATGCACGGCGACTACGTCGAAGAGGGCCTGATCCTCACCGGCAAGGCGGGCACTCTCGTCGTCACCTCGATGGGGCGCATGGACGCCGGCGACGTCAAGATGAACAGCTTCCTGCTGTCGATGTTGCAGAAGACGGTGAAGGGCACGATCTTCGGCGGCGGCAACGCTCGCCAGGACGCGCCGCGCCTGCTCTCGCTCTACAAGGCGGGTCAGCTCAATCTCGACGACATGGTCACGCGCACCTACTCGCTCGAAGAGATCAACCAGGGCTACCAGGACATGCTGGACGGCAAGAACATCCGCGGCATCATCCGCTTCACCGAAGCCGACTGGTAGTCAGCTCTTGCCCGCCCGCTCGGCGAGGCGGACCGCGACCTGGGCGATCAGGTCGTACGGAATCGGTTCGCCGAGTGGGAATTTCAAGGTGCCACGGCCCGAGTTGTAGGGCTCGACGGCTTTCTCGAGCGCCTCGTCCCCCTCGGGGACGGGGTACACGCTCACGTGGGACTTCCAGCCCGCGAAGAAGATGAACACCCGGCCGTCGATGGTGGCGGCCGGGATGGCGTAGCTGATCTTTTCGCCCGTGTCGGGCACCGCGCGGTGGATCGTTTCGCGGATCCGCTGCAGGACAGCGCGCTCCGACGGCGGTTGGGCCGCCAGATAGGCGTCGACGGAGTCGGGTTTCTCGGTCATGTCCTCGACTCTAGGCTCTGACCAGCACTTTCTCCGGATGACCCGCGGCCTTCAGTCGCCCGTCCCGCAGCAGCAGACAGTGGTCTGCCCGGCTCGCCTCGTCCAGGTCGTGGGTGGCCTGGACGACAGTCACGCCTTCCGTGCTGATCTGCGCCAGAACCCGGGAGATCTCGGTCTGAGACGCCTCGTCCAAGCCCGCCGCCGGCTCGTCCAGCAGCAGTAGATCGGACTCCTGCGCCAAAGCCTGTGCGAGCAGTGCACGTTGGCGTTGACCGCCCGAGAGGGTGTCGAGCCGCCGGGTCGCCAGGTCGGCGAGCTCCATTCGTTCCAGGCAGGTGCGCGTTATCTCGCGATCCACACGAGTCAGACGCCGCCACGGTCCGCGGTGCGCCCAGCGCCCCATCGCGACCACTTCTCGCACCGTGATCGGCAGCGTCTGCGGAATCGCCGTGTGTTGCACCACGAAGGCGGGTCGCCGGGTGGTGGACCGGTGCACCGTCCCCTCCTGTGCCGCCACGGTGCCGGCGAGAACGCCGAGCAGGGTCGATTTCCCCGAGCCGTTGGGTCCGACGATCGCGGTCACCTGCCCCCGCGGGATCGTGGCCGTCACCTCGTGGAGTACGGGCCGCCGGGCGTAACCGGCGGTCAGCCGCTCGATCCGGATTGCTGCGTCATCTGTGTGCTGCATCTCACCTCAATTGAAACGATAATCATTTTCAGTATATCGTCTCGCGCTATGGATTGGCTGTTCGCCCCGTTCGAGGTGGCTTTCGTGCAACGCGCGCTGTGGGGTGGGCTGCTCGTGTCGTGCGTATGTGCCCTCGCCGGGACCTGGGTGGTGGTGCGCGGCATGGCATTTCTCGGCGACGCGATGGCGCACGGGATGCTGCCCGGCGTCGCGGTCGCCGCCTTGCTCGGCGGGAACCTGATGATCGGCGCCGCGATCAGTTGCACCGCGATGGCCGCCGGAGTGTCGCTGCTGAGCCGTGGCAAGCGGTTCGCGCCGGATACCGCGATCGGGCTGTTGTTCGTCGGGATGCTCGCGACCGGGGTGATCATCGTGTCGCGGTCGCAGTCCTTCGCGGTGGATCTGACCGGGTTCCTGTTCGGTGATGTGCTCGCCGTGCGCGCTATCGACCTGTGGTATCTCGTTGCGGCCCTTGTCGTCGCGCTGGTGGTGGCGGTGCTCGGGCATCGCGCGTTCGTGGCGCTCACCTTCGATGCACGCAAGGCACACACCCTCGGCCTGCGCCCGAAGCCGGCGCACGCGGCGCTGGTGGGGTTGGTGACCCTGGCGATCGTGGCGTCGTTTCATGTCGTGGGGACGCTGCTGGTCTTCGGATTGCTGATCGCACCGCCCGCCGCCGCGGTGTTCTGGTCGAACCGGGTGCCGGTGGTGATGGCGGTTGCCGCGTTGATCGGTGGGCTGTCCACCGTGGGGGGACTGGTCATTTCGTGGCACGCGGGGACCGCGGCGGGGGCCACCATCGCGGCGGTGGCCGTCGGCGCGTTCTTCGTGTCCGCGCTCGTTTCCGCGGTGCGGGAACGGGTCGGCCGGGTGGGCGTGGTCGCGCTCGCCGCGGTGCCGTTGGTCGGCTGCGGGGCAACGGAGGTGCCGGTCGTCGAGGAGACGGCGCCGCACGGGTTCGTCGCGGGCGCGGAGGAGATGAGCGAGGCTCAGACACGCGTGGTTGTCGCCGACGGGGCCGGGGCTGTGCGGGTGATCGATCTGTCGAGTGGGGAGGTCACGACAGTCGCCGCCGGTTCGCCGGAAAGTGTTCGAGCGCAACCGCATTCGAGCGCACCAGGTGGTGCTGCGCCGTCACCGAGCAGTGGCGACCAGAAGGTGTCGACCGTGGGAGCGGTGGGGGACGGGCGTTTCGCGTACCTGAGTTCAGGTGGGTCTATCCAGGTCGTGGACAGCGGAGCGTGGACCGTCGACCACGTCGACCACCGGCACTACTACAAGGCCCCCGTGCGGGAGATCGGTGCGATTGCCGCGACCGACAGTGGTGCGACTACCGGGCCTGGCGCCGCAAGTGTTTCTCCCGCACCGGAAGGCGTCCGCGGGGTTGTCGGGGCGTACAGCGATGCTGCCGTCGCGTCGGTGGTGCTGGACTCCGGCGCGTCGATCTTGTTCGACCGTCCGGCGCTGGACGGCGGCGTCGTCCAGACGCAACGCCGCATCGAGGGCATCGCGGTGCCGTATGCCGAGCGGATCGTGGTGGCTGACAGCTCGGGTCGAGTCGAGGTGCGCGGGCGTGACGGCGCGGCCGGGCGAGTGCAGGCTGCCACGTGTCCGCAGCCGAGAGGGCAGGCCGTAACCAGGCGCGGAGTAGTTTTCGGCTGTGCCGACGGCGCGGTCGTGGTGGCACAGCGCGAGGGCGAGGTCGTCGCCGAGAAGATTCCCTATCCGGCCCAGACCTCGGACCGGGCGAGCGCCTTCACCCACCGCCCCGGCAGCACCACCCTGACCGCGCTCGCGGGCCGCGATGGTGTGTGGACGCTCGACATCAGGAAGAAGACCTGGGCTCGTGTCGCGATCTCCGGCGCGGTCGCGGTGAACACCGCCGGTGAGGGATCGCCGCTGCTGGTGCTCACCCGCGATGGCGTGCTGCACGGCATCGACCCCGGCACCGGCACGGAGACGACGCGGACCGCGCTCCTCGCCGGACCCGTCGAAGGAGACCCGGTGATCAGTGTCGACCCGGAGCGCGCCTACATCAACGACTCTCGGGCGCGCACCGTCCACGAGATCGCCTACAACGACAATCTTCGCGTCGCGCGCACGTTCTCGCTGGACATCGCGCCCTCGCTGATGGTGGAGACCGGCCTGTGAAGCGCGCGCACATCTCTCACGTGGTCCCCTCGAGCCGACGGCGGGCAACTGCCGTGTCATCGATACCGTTGCACCGCTACGACATTCGTCGAATTACGGAGACGATCCGCCGCGCAGTCCCGCTCCTGTTCGCGGCTGCCCTGCTCGTGCCGCTGGTGAGTGCGTGCAGCAGCGGAGCCGAGCGGTCCGGGATCGTGGTGACCACCAACATCCTCGGCGATCTGACCCGGGCCGTCGTCGGTGACACGGTGCCGGTGACGGTGCTGATGCAGGCGGGGGCCGATCCGCATTCGTTCGGTATTTCCGCACGTCAAGCAGCCGAGATCGAGCGAGCGGCGCTGGTGGTGCACAACGGGCTCGGGCTCGAGGAAGGTGTGGCCCGGCACGTGGGGGCTGCCGCCGGTGCCGGGGTTCCCACCCTCGCCGTGGCCGAGCGGGTGGATCCGATCACCTACACCTCCGATGAGTCAGCGGGACAACCAGATCCGCACTTCTGGACCGATCCGCGCCGGGTGCGCACGGCTGTCGAGGTGATCAGTACCGAGGTGCTCGCCCGGGTCGACGGCATCGACGCCGACGCGGTGCGGGCGAACACGCAGCGCTACCTCGGCGAGGTCGACGAGCTGGACCGGTGGATGACCGATCGGTTCGCCGCCGTCCCGGCCGAGCGCAGGCAGCTGGTGACCGACCATCACGTCTTCGGGTATCTCGCACAGCGATTCGGATTCCGGGTGATCGGCGCGGTGATCCCCAGCGGCACCACCCTGGCCTCGCCGAGCGCCTCCGATCTCGACGACCTCGCGACCGCGATCAGGACCGCGGGTGTGCGCGCGATCTTCGCCGACTCCGCACAGCCCGATCGGCTGTCGCGCGTCCTCGCCGAACACACCGGGCTACAGGTGCAGGTGATCGCCCTGCACACCGAGTCGCTCACCGCGCCCGGTGACGGCGCGGCCACCTATCTGGAGATGGCTCGCGCCAACACCGAGGCCATCGCCCGTGGTCTATCCGGGCCAAGCACGTAATGCACGCACAAGAGATGGAGCACTACATGAACAGGTCACGGACCACCACCATGGTGGCCCTGTCCGCGGCACTCGCCTCGGCGATGGCGCTGAGCGGTTGCGGCACAGCGGATTCCGGTCACGACCACCCGCACACGCCCGGTGCCGAACCGATCGCCCTCACCTATGACGGCGGAATCTACGTCCTCGACGGCGCGTCACTGGCCCAGCGGGGCGAGGTGAAGATCGACGGCTACAACCGGCTCAACCCGGTCGGGGACGACGATCATCTGATGGTGTCGACCAAGGACGGCTTCCGCGTCTTCGACGCCTATGAGGCCGCGTTCACCGGAACCCAGTTCCCGGCCGCCAAGCCGGGCCACGTCGTCCGGCACGCGGGTAAGACGGTGCTGTTCGCCGACGGCTCCGGTGAGGTCACCGTCCTCGACACCGCGCAGGTCGACAGCGGTAAGCCGACGGAGGTCTACAGGGCCGCCGCCCCGCACCACGGTGTCGCGATCGAGTTGAGCAACGGGAACATGGTGCTCACCCTCGGCACCGAGGACAAGCGGGTCGGCGTCGTCGCGCTCGACAAGGACCGCAAGGAGCTCACCCGCAACGAGGACTGCCCCGGCGTACACGGCGAAGCGGCGGCCCAGGGCGAGGCGGTCGTGATCGGCTGCCAGACCGGCGCCCTCGTCTACCGCGACGGCAAGATCACCAAGGTCACCAGCCCCACCACCTACGGGCGGATCGGCAACATGTCCGGCACCGACGCGTCGCCGATCGTGCTCGGCGACTACAAGCAGGACAAAGACGCCGAACTCGAACGCCCGCAGCAGATTTCGCTGGTGAACACCGTCGACGGCACGCTGCGACTGGTCGACATCGGCACCAGCTACACCTTCCGTTCGCTGGCCCGCGGCCCGCAGGGTGAGGCGCTGGTGCTGGGCACCGACGGCAAGATCCACGTCATCGACCCCGTCGCGGGCGCGGTGGTTCGCACCATTCCCGTGATCGGCAGCTGGCAGGAGCCGCTCGACTGGCAGGTCGCCCGCCCGAACCTGTTCGTTCGCGACGGCGTCGCCTACGTGAGCGACCCCGCGTCCAAGCAGGTGCACCGTGTCGACCTGGCCGCCGGAAACATCACCGCCAGCACCACTCTGGCCGCCACGCCGAACGAGCTGACCGGCGTCACCGCGCACTGATCGAGGTCACCACGCTCGCCCGTGTTCGTTTCGGGGACACCGGGCGAGCGTGGTGCTCGTCGGTTCGGATCGTGGACTCAGGCGGCGCACCGCACGACGACCTCGCGCAGGTTGCGGCTGCGCACATCGTCGAGAATCGCCATCCCGAGGCGATTCATGCTGTAGCCGAAGCCCACTCCGGTTGCCGGGTCGGCGAATCCGAAGGAGCCGCCCAAACCGGTGGTGCCGTACGCGCGCTTGTCCGAGCCGAAGCGGAACGTGCCGCGCGACTTGCGGAAACCGAGGTGGTAGCGGCTCTTGGTGTGCAGCACCAGATCGTCGGCGGGCACATCGTCGGCGGTGTCGGCGGCGGCCAGCAGGTCGAGAACGTCCTCGCTGATCGGCAGCACACCGGTGCGGCCCGCGGCGGCGCCGTAGACCTTCGCCAGCGCGCGGGCATTACCGACGCCGTTCATGCCGGGCCATTCGATTTCTAGGAACTCCCGTCGCGCGGCGCGGGCGGGAGCGCCGGGGCGCGGATTGGTCAGGGCCGCGTAGGAGTATCCGCGCTTGGCATAGACCTCACCGCCGATGCGCAGCGGCAGATCGCGCCACTCGTAGCGCCAGATGTCCCAGCCCTTGGTCGCCGAGAGCTGGGCGACCCGGTCCATCGACTCGGTCTCGGGCAGTCCGATGAACAGATCGGCGCCGACCGGGGCGGCGATCTCCTCGGCGAAGAATCGCCCGAGACTTCGGCCCGCCGGATCCACCCGCCGCAGCAGTTCGCTCTGATACAGCCCCAGCGTGAGCGCGTGATAACCGTGCCGAGTGCCCGGCTCCCAGGCCGGCTTCTGCGCGGCCAGCAGCTCGCCGAGGGCGTCGCGGTCGACCAGTTCGCGCAGTTTCACGATCCGGTCCAGTCCCGACAGCCCGGCCTGATGGTCGATCAGCTGACGCACCGTGATGCGCTCCTTGCCGTGCGCGGCGAACTCCGGCCAGTACTTCGCCACCGGCGCCTCGTAGTCGAGCAGCCCCCGCGATACCGCCGCCGCGAGGGTGAACGCCGACATTCCCTTCGACGAGGAGAACACCGGCACGATCGTGTCGCGCTCCCAGGCCACCTCGCGCTTGCGGTCGCGATGGCCTGCCCACAGGTCGACCAGGGGTTGGTCACCGGAGTAGACGGCGACGGCGGCGCCGATCTCGCCGTGCTCGGTGAAGTTGCGGCGGAAGGCGTCGGCGACGGGGCCGAAACCGGCCGCCACGTCGCCGTGGATCGATGGTGCGGGACTCATGGTGTCCACGATCGTAGCCGCGTCTCGTACGCTGCCGATATGCGATCGTTGCAGCAGGTTCAGCACTGGCCGGTCGAGAACGCCGCCGCCGCCGTCGTCACCGCAGGCACGGTGTCGAGCATCGGCGACACCGAACGGGTGTTCCGGCTGGCCTCGGTCACCAAACCGCTCGTCGCCTATGCCACCCTCGTGGCGCTCGAGGAAGGCGCGGTCGAACTCGACCAACCGGCGGGTCCGCCCGGTTCGACCGTGCGGCATCTGCTGGCCCACACCTCGGGCGTCGCGTTCGCCACTCCCGAAGTTCTCGCCGCACCAGGGGCCCGGCGTATCTACTCGAGCGCGGGCTTCGAACTGCTCGCCGATTTCCTCACCGAGCACACCGGGATCGAATTCCCGCAGTATCTGCGCGAGGCGGTTTTCGAGCCGCTCGGTATGCGCACGGCGGTCCTCGACGGTTCCGCCGGCCATGCGGGCAGTGCCTCCCTCGCCGACCTCACGCTATTCGCCGCCGAGTTGCTGACACCTCAATTGATATCTCAGCAAACTCTGGACGACGCGACCTCGGTGCAATTCCCCGACCGCAACGGAGTCCTGCCCGGATACGGCTCCCAGCGCCCCAACGACTGGGGATTGGGATTCGAAATCCGCGACGGGAAAACCCCGCATTGGACGGGGGCAACCAATTCCGCCCGCACCTACGGGCACTTCGGGCAGTCCGGCACGTTCCTCTGGGTCGATCCGGAAATCGGAGTGGCGACAATCGCGTTGAGCGACGAGAATTTCGGGGACTGGGCCAGAGCGGCGTGGCCGAAATTCAGCGATTCCGTTATCGCAGAGACACATAACACGCAGTAAAGTAACACGCGCAACACCGCACACTTCAGTACACTCGTGCCACGCCAGACCGCGACGGGCCGTTGGGGAAGACGTTCCTTGTCGAGGCTGGAGGTGTTGGTAAGTGCGCGCATCGAGTCAGTTCGCTGACGCGACGGCGGGTGTGGTCTACATCCACTCATCGCCCGCCGCGTTGTGCCCTCACGTGGAATGGGCGCTGTCCACCGCGCTGTCGTCCCCCGCGAAATTGCGCTGGAACACCCAACCGGCCGACGGACAACTCCGCGCCAGCAGCGACTGGGTCGGCCCCGTCGGCACCGCGGCCCGGATAGCCCAATCATTGCGCACCTGGCCTGTACTCCGTTTCGAAGTCACCGAGGACCCCAGCGAAGGCGTCGACGGCGAACGCTACAGCTTCGTCCCCGCCCTCGGCCTCTGGCACGGATCCACCGGCGCCAACGGTGACGTGATGCTGGGCGAGATGCGATTACGCGCCTTACTCCAAGCCGCCAAAGAACTGGACGTCCACGGAACCTTCGACCTCTCCACAGAACTCGACCGAGCACTGGGCGCACCCTGGGACGAGGATCTCGAGGCATTCCGTCAAGGGACCGACAACGTCGGCGCGGAAGTCACCTGGCTGCGACGGGATGTGGGCTGAACCCTGAACCGTGCGCCGCGGCGTTCATCGTGACCGGCCGGTCGAGGTCAGTCGGCGAGGTCCATGCGGAGGAACTCGGTGATGCGGAGGAGTTTCGGTGGGCGGGGGATTTCCGGGGGAAGTGCCTGGAACGCTTCGTCTCTGCCGACGACGCGGGGTGCGGTGAGGGCTACTTCCCGGCCGTCCGTGCGGAGTTGCGCGGTGCCTGCGGCCAGGATGTTCTGCACCCAGTCCGAGGCTGATCCGTAGACGAGGACGAACAGGTAGCCGCCGTCGACGGGGTGGGCGTCGAGTGGGGTGCGGTAGGTCTTTCCCGAGGAGCGGCCGGTGTGGGTGAGGACCGGCCATTTTCCGCCTGCGACAGCGCGGGGGTTGAAGACGCGCTTGTTGATGTGGCCCCACCAAATCGGCATAGGCATGAGGTGCTCCCTTGTTCGGGCCGGTGACTTACACCTGTAAGGCTGACTTACGCCTGTAAGGTTGTCAACACTTCGTCACCGAGGAGGTCCCATGCCCGTACGGCAACCGCTCAGCCGCGATCGTGTGCTGGAGGCCGCGATTCGGGTCGCCGATCGTGGGGGAGTGGAGGCCATCACGATGCGGCGGGTGGCGCAGGAGCTGGGCGTGGAGGCGATGTCGCTCTACAACCACGTGCCGAACAAGGACGCGATGCTCGACGGGGTCGTCGACGCGGTGTTCGCGGCGATCGAGTTGCCGAAGGCGGACAGTGCGCAGTGGCGGGAGGCGATCCGCGACAGGGCCTGTTCGGCGCGTTCGGTACTGGCGCGACACAGCTGGGCGCTCGGGCTGATGGATTCCCGCCGGAATCCCGGATCGGCGACGCTGCGTCATCACGACGCTGTTCTCGGAGTTCTTCGCGAGGCCGGGTTCTCGCTGCCGATGGCCGCGCACGCGGTCTCGCTGATCGACAGCTACGTCGGCGGGTTCGTCCTGCAGGAGGCGAACCTGCCCGTGTCTGTGCCTGCCGACGTCGAGGAAGTCGCGGGCGGCATCCTCGCGAACCTTCCGGCAGGCGAGTTGCCGTATCTCACCGAGATGATCGTCGACCACGCACTGCGACCGGGGTACGACTACTCGAGCGAGTTCGGTTTCGGTCTGGATCTGATCCTGGATGGGCTCGAAGCGCGCCGAGCTTCGCGCTGAGGCGCCAGCCCCCGATTGCTGGGGCACCGCCGTCCTTGTTTCGAAATCCTCTGTGGTGCAGCATCAAACATGTGATGAACAGACGAATTTCTGGAGCCATCCTCGCCGCGTCAGCCGCGGCTGTCGCCTTCGGTCCCGGCGCGCCCGCAAGCGCGGCGACCCCGTTCGTAGCGCCCGAGATCAGCTTCGCCGGTACCGCGGCGGGCACCGTCACCGCCACCCTGCGCAACCCGAACGACCGGGGGCAGTGCTGGGCCGAAGCGGGCGTCGGTCCCGAGAACAACCACGTGTTCTTCGGTGACAGCGCCCCGGAATCGCTGGCCGACCCCGGCAAGACGGTCGTGACCTCGCTCGACGGTCTCGAGCCCGGCACCACGATCACCGCCCGCGGTGGCTGCGTCAACGGCGCCGAGTTCGCGTTCTCCGAGTTGGTCACGGTCACCGTACCGGCCGCGACGCCCTCGACCGGAAGTTTCGGCTTCTAGGTTCGCTGACAGCCGCGGCCGGTGTGCCGCGGCTGTCCTCACTCGCCTGTGCGTCGCGGCGGGAGGGCGACACGGTCGAGATCGTGGGCGAGGACGGCGCCGGGGAAGTCTGCCTGCTCGATGAACAGGTGGTCCTCGCTTTCGGTGTAGCGCTCTGAGAAATGCGTCAGAACAAGGGTTTTCACACCGCAGGAACGCGCGACCTCGCCCGCCTGACGCGCCGTGAGATGGCCGCGTTCGTGCGCCTGATCCGTCTCCGAGTCGAGGAAGGTGGACTCGATGATCAGCATGTCGACGCCATCAGCGAGCTCGAAGACGTTGTCGCACAGGCGCGTATCCATGACGAACGCGACCTTCTGGCCCGGCCTCGGCGCCGAGCATTCCTCCAGCATCGGTCCGGACAGCTCGCGGATCGCGGCGCCGGAAATGCCGTGCTCACGCAACTTCTCGGGCAGAAACGTTCGGCTGTCCGGTTCGGCGAGGCGATAGCCGTACGTGGGGATGCTGTGGGCGAGGGAAAGCGCGGTGAGGGTGAAACCGTTGCCCTGCAATGTTTCGCCGGGACCGCTCACCGGGTGCTCGATCAGCGTGGGAGAGCCGTAGTAGCTCGTCGCGTACCGCAACCGGTCCCAGTACTCGGCGTTCTCGCCGGGGTAGACGGCGTGCACCCCGTGGGGCACCCCGTCGCGTCCGAGCCGCTGCACGATGCCTGGAACGCCCAGCGAGTGGTCACCGTGAAAATGGGTGATACACAACCAATTCAGTTCGGTCGCGGAGGCGCCCGCGTGCGCCATCTGACGTTGCGTGCCTTCGCCGGGATCGAACAGCACACCCTGCCCGTCCCAGCGCAGCAGGTAGCCGTTGTGGTTGCGACGGCGGGTGGGCACAGCCCCGGCTGTGCCGAGGACGACGAGTTCTCGTGTCGACATCGACCCATCCTGGCGGGTCGCCGGGTCGGTGTCACGTCGATTCGAATGACGGACGCGACGACCGGGTGCGCGGAGGAAGGTGATGGTGAGATGGACCGAGTGCGTGCCGCCCGCCGAGGCCCGTACCGATGACACAGCTTCCGGAGGACGACGATGGATCTGTTCGACTACGACGCCGAACTACGTCTGCACACTGCTCACTTCTTCGCGGCCGCGAGCGTCGGAGCCGGTGATCGTGTGCTCGACATCGGCTGTGGCACAGGGCAGACCACGCGCGAGGCGGCTCGCGCGGCCGTCGACGGGAGTGCGGTGGGCGTCGACATCTCGGAGGTGATGCTCGAACAGGCCCGTCGCATCAGCGCCGACGAAGGGCCGTCGAATGTCAGTTTCGAGCTGGCCGATGCGCAGGAGAACACCTTTCCGCCCCTGTACTTCGACCTCTGTATCAGCAGGTTCGGGGTGATGTTCTTCGCCGATCCGGTCGCCGCGTTCACCAACATCGCACGCGCATTGCGTCCGGGCGGTCGTCTCGCGTGGCTGGTCTGGCAAGGCCACGACCGCAACGAATGGGCGACGGTGTTCAGCGACGTCCTCGCCGCATCGATCGCCACGCCCGGCCGCGGACCCTTCTCGCTTGCCGACCGGACCGCGACCGAATCCATGCTGACGACAGCGGGTTTCACCGACATCGACTTCACCGAGATCGACGACCCCGTCTACTACGGTCCCGACAGCGCGGCCGCCTACGACAACCTCCTCCGCCTGACAGGTTTCACAGCCTTCCTCACCGCGCTCGAGCCCACGAAAGCCGACCGAGCCCGCACACGGTTGCGCGAGATCCTGGCCGACCATGAGACAGAAACCGGTGTGTATTTCGACGCACGCTCGTGGCTCATCACCGCTCGTCGTCCTTGAGAGGGCCTTCGGGGATCCTTGCTCGCAGGTCTGCGGCGGCCGCAGCGGCGACAGACGAACCGCAGCCCGAGGAAGGAGCCGGACAGCACGAAATTCGAACGATACCGAGGTGCGTATCGGTTGCCGACGAGTTTGGGGCGGGTGAATCCTTTCGGGGCGCCGGTGCCTCTTATGTGTGTCGCGACGGACGTCGGGACAGGACACGGAGGTTTGTTGTGGTCATCGGTATCGGTGTTGTCGTCGGTCTGGTGTTGCTCTGCACGTGCATGGTGGTCGTGAAGCGCAAACGAGCTGGGCGTGGGTGAGTCGCGGTGGCCCGATGAGCGATTGATCGCCGCCGCGCAGGGTGGTGACGTGGATTCGATCGCGGCGCTGGTGGCGGGTTCGCATCCACATATCCAGCGCTTCGCCCATTCCCTGTGCGCCACACCGGAAGACGCCGAGGATGCGGCGCAGGAGGCGCTGATCATCCTGTATCGCAAGATCGGGATGTTGCGGGCCTCGGGTGCGCTGGCGTCGTGGATGTTCCGGATCGTTCGCAACGAGTGCCTGCGTCGGGCGCGGACGGGTCTGCCGGGACGAGCCCTCGTGCAGGACACCGTCGCGGCTGCTTCGGCCGAGGACGAAGTACTGCGACGTCTGGAAGCGGGCAGGGTGGCGGCCGCGGTCGCCGATCTGCCCGCCGACCAACGCAGCGTGCTGATCATGCGCGACATCCAGGGCTACAGCGGGCGGATGGTCGCCGATGCGCTCGGGCTCAGTACGGCGGCGATGAAGTCACGGCTGCACCGGGCCCGGGCGACAGTTCAACACGCGCTACAGGCCACGCCTGATGAGGCTGCCGGAGGAAATGATGAGCGATGATTTCGCGAGTAAGTCCATGGTCGAGCACCTGGTGCGCGGCGGGGTAGGGTTCGGCGCGCTGATCGGGTCGGTGGCGCTGATCCCGGTGGTCGGGCCGATCAGCTTGTTGCTGCTGCCCGTGGGTTTGATCGCACTGCGCGGGTGTCCGACGTGCTGGGCGATCGGACTGATGCAGACCCTCTCGCGGGGTCGGCTCCAGCGCTCCTGCGACGGCGGCCAGTGCACGCTGACCGTCAGCGACACCCACCGAGTCGCTTCCTAGGAGCTGACGGCTTCGAGCGGTCGCCGATCCGGCCGACCGCTCGAAGCAGCTCACGCCGCGCCGAGCAGGGGCAGGCACGGTGCGAGTCCGTCGATCTCGACGGTTGTTCGCTGCAGGCTCTCCCATTTCGCGCGCGAGAGACGAACTCGGCGCTGGACGATGGCCTTTCCGCGCACAGTGAGGCGCCGGATCCCGTCCGGCTCGTAGCCGAGCTTCTCGGAGACTCGCAACGATGGCGAGTTGTCGGCGAAGGCGCCGGATGTTGCGTCGGTGGCTTCGAGCCCTGCGAAGGCCAGGTGGAGGACCGCTGCGCGCATTTCGGTGCCGATGCCTCGCCCTTGATGTCGAAGGCCGATCCAGGAGCCGGTGTCGACCTCACGCAACGTCGCGTAGTCGCGGGCGGCGATCGCCTGCTGTCCGACGATTCGGCCGTGCTCGAAGACCGCGAGGTTCAGCGTCCAGTTGCCGGGGGACCAGTTGCCGAGTCGGAGCCAGTGGTATTGGACCACCGAGCGTGCTCGTTCGCGGGGAGGAAGGTCGGTCCACGGGACGGCGAACGGCATGCGGTCAGGGTCGTGGACGCCGTCGGCCGCGAGCTCGGCCAGCTCGGCGAGCTCGGCATCCGAGGGCAAGCGCAGTTCCAGGCGGGGTGTGGCCAGTCGCAGTCCGAACAGCGGCCAGTGATCGGTGAGCATGAGTCATTCTGCGGGGCGGACCCGACCCTTCTCACCTCATTTTCAATGGCAGTGAATCCCCAGCGCCGCAATTGAACCGAGGGTGCGAACCCGCTGTCCGGACCGAGCGCGGCTTCCGTGTGATCTCCGGGTGTGGTCCAGGGTTGTTCCGGATGTGTGGACGGTGGGGGATTCCTAGGGTCGGATGATGCGCAGATTCTCGATCGTTGCCGCGATGGCGGTTGTCGTCTCCTTGGTGGGGTGTGCGAGTCCGGCGGACGGTCCCGAGGTCTCGCCCTCCGAGAACCGCGCGGAATCCTCCGGGCGGGTGCAGCGGGTGCGCGACGACATCGACGCGGCAGTGGCCTCGGGGGTGTCGGGGGTGATCGCGACACTCACCGAGAACGGCAAGACCACCACGTTGGCCGCCGGTGTCGGCGATCAGGCCACCGGGGTGCCGATTCCGGTCGAGCCGCCGCAGCGGGTTCGGGTCGGCAGCGTGTCGAAATCCTTTGTCGCGGCGATCGTGCTGCAACTCGTGGCCGAGGGGCGAATACAACTCGACGAGCCGATCGATACCTATCTGCCCGGCTCGATCGTCGGTGACGGCGTCGACGGACGGGCCATCACGGTGCGTCAGATCCTGCAGCACCGCAGCGGGTTACCGGAGTTCGCCGACGCACCGGAGATCGACGAATACCGCGCCGCTCTCGACCATCGGACGTTCACACCCGCCGAACAGCTCGCCATCGCCTTGCGGCGGCCGGCGAAGTTCGCACCGGGTGCCCGCTTCACCTATACGAACACGAACTATCTGGTTGCCGCGATGCTCGTCGAGCGCGTCACCGGACGCCCCTATGCGGATGCCTTGCAGGACAGGATCATTCGCCCGCTGGGTTTGACCGGAACCTACCTGCCCGCTACCGGCGAGCACGATATCCGCGGTCCGCACCCGCACGGCTACGCGCCGATCGACGGCACCCGCACCGATGTGACCCGGATCGAGCCCTCGGTACCGTGGGCGGCAGGCGCCCTGGTCTCCACCGGCGAGGACCTCAACCGATACTTCCTCGACCTGGTGGCGGGAAAGGTGGTGGCGGAACCGGAACTTCAGCAGATGCTCGCCACCTTGCCGACCGGCGTGGACAGCATGCCCGAATACGGTCTCGGCGTGATGTCGGCCGAACTGTCCTGCGGCACCCGCTATATCGGGCACACCGGCGGAATCACCGGGTACGCCACCTTCGCGGGCGCCACCACCGACGGGCGGGCCGCCACGATCGTCTGGACCGAGCCGCCCAGCGAACAGCCGGACATGATGGCGATCCTGACCCGCGCCCTGTGCCCCTGACTCGGCTATCCCCCGAACAGCAGATACAGCCCGGTGAACGTGAAGCCGACCATGGTCAGCATCAATGCCAGCTGGCCGGTCAGCCGGTGACGCGGTGGGAGAAGAACTAGGCAGCGATCGTGCGCGGCGGCGACACCGAGGATGTGGCCGATCAGGACAGCGAGCACTTTGCAGGTGGCGAGCACACTCGGATGACTCGACAGCACGTAGGCGACGTCTCGATCGGCCAGGCCCGCGATGTTCCATCCACGGTCGAGTGGGTCCGCGAACAGCAGTACTGTCGCCTGCCCCTTCTCGAGGAGGAACGTGAGGTAATGGGCGATCAGATAGCCCGCCACGATCGGGGTGAGACTGAGTGCCAGCCGCCGCGGCAGCAGCGCTCGATCGGCGTGGGAGAGGCCGCCGGTGGCGCGCGCGGCGACGGAGAACAACCCGCCCACCACCCCGATGAAGACCAGCAGTCCGGCCGTGCGCACCAGTGTCGCGTCGACGACCGGGGCCAGATCGTCGACCAGTTCGCGCCACCGCGGAAAAGCGGAGAAGCTGTCGAAGGCGGTGGATCCGAGCAGCGTCGCCGCGACCGTGACAGATCCGGCGAGTCCGGGAGTCCCCGCGAGATTGTTCAGCGGCATCCGCAACACCGGCTGCCCGGCGTGGTCGCGGCCGTAGGCGCTCAGGTGCGCCAGCAGCGTGCTGTACACCTCGAGCGGATCGGCCCGCTCTGCCCAGACGGTGCCGAACAGCGTGAGACCGATCGTGGTCACGACCAGATAGCCGAGCAGCCAGGTGAGCACCGAGCTCACCGACCCCGGTGCGCGCCAAGCCAATTCCAGCCACACGAAGGAGAACAGGCCCGCGGCGGCCGGGAGGTAGCCCCACTCCTCGCGATAGCGGAGAAGTCCCTGCTCCGGCGGGCGCCGCAGCAGGAGGCAGCCGAATCGATGGATCGCCCGGACCGGCGAAGCGACCTTCCAGACCGGTCCGATCAGCAGGGACGCCACCATCACCCCGACCCAGACGCCGATGTACAGCACTCCCGTCACCGGATTCAGGGCCGGATCCGAGGAGCCGAACACCGCGATGACGAGCACGCAGCCGGTGACCACCACGCTCGCCACGGCGATGACCGTCCGCGTCGCGCGGGCGTCGATCATCCGGCGAACCGGCATGGGCAGCGGGAATCCCGGTGAGTCGGGGTCGAGCCGGGGTCGACGCCAGGCGAGGAACAACAGGGCGAACGAGAAGGTGAGCGCCCACGCCGCGCCGATCAACGCGTAGGTGAGCGGAATCGGCAGGTCAGCGGCGCCGTTGAGGCCGTGGGCGAGGGAATTCACTGCCGGACCAGCAGCGTCGTCACCGTCCGTCCGAGGTGGTGCAGCTCGATCTCCACCCGGCCCGGCACCGTCACGGTGAAGTCGAACCGCTGGCCCGACGCCGCGGCGACGGGAAAGGTGTGCGCGGGGGCTGAGTGGACATGCAGTTCGTCGGTGGCGTCACTGTCGACCCGCAGCACGATGCGTTGCCCGGCCGTGGCTTCGGTGCGCGTATTGGCCGGGGACACCGCGCCGTTCGCGATCCGGATGTCGATGATGCGGGCCGTGCTCGCGGGCTCGCCGGCCGGCTCGGACTCCGCACCCGATGAGCAGCCCACCAGCAGCGAACCCGCGGCGACCGTGACAAAGCCGTACCGGAGCCGACGAGGGGTCACGGATTCTCCTCGGTGCGGTCGATCGGCACGGATTGTGCTCGTGCGTCCTCGTTTTCGCGCTTCTCCGCGCGCCGGTCACGCATCGCGATGAACAGCACCAGGCCGACCAGTGCCACCGCGGGCAGGAAGGCCGGGATCGCCAGCAGGAGGGAGTGGTCGGCGAGGATGTCGACGTGCTCCTGGCCGATCATGGTCCGACCGTCGCCCGCTGGTCCGGTGTGCTGCCCGCCGCCAGATACCGGTCGTTGACGCGGGCCGCACCCCACGCCATCGCCGCGATCAAGGCCAGGCTGCACGCCAGCACCACCAGGCCCGCCAACCCGATCAGCCAGGACGGATGATCGAAGGACCGCTCGCGTTGCAGGACCGAGATCTCCTCGACGAACGGCCGCGTGAAGCTCGCGGGCGCGGGCACCTCCGCGGCGCCGATGCCGCGATCGAGCGGCATGAAGATCGGGAGCGCGGATTGCATGCGCCCGTCCTGCAGGCGCAGCAGTGTCTTCCAGGTGCCGTGCACGGGTACGGGCCGGGTGGAGACGAAGTGGTCGTCGGCGACGCGACGCAGCTTGTCCACGACTAGGCCGTGGCCGGGGCTGTCGTCGCCGGTACCGCCCTGCCAGGCCAGGATCTCCACCCACTCCGGATCGGAACCGATGAGATCGCCGGGGGAGAGCCGGATGTCGGCGGTGACCATCCGCCCACCCTGCTCGGGAGCGGCGTCGGTCAGCGCGACTGTCGCCGACGCGTTCTCCGGTACCCGGATGATCAGCCCGTTCGCGGTCGCCGCTGCCGCGATCACCACCGCGGCGACCACGAGTCCACGCCGCACCGCAGGTCTGGGCAGTGCCTCGCCGCGCAAGACGGTGCCGAGCATCGCGCCGATCACACCGCCCGCCACACCGACCGGCACCGCCATCGCGAGCAGTTCCAGCCACATCCCGCCGACCCAGGGATTGACGAACATCCGCTCGATCCACAGCGATTCGAGCCAGATGCCCACCGTCGCCACACCGAGCCCGGTGAGCGCACCCCACCAGAGCGGTCGGCGAATCAGCGGAACAAGGGCGAGCAGTTCGACCACGATCGCGGCACCGAGGTAGAGCGGGAACACATTGCGTGGCGCCTCGAATCCGGTGCCGACGAGGACCGCCACGATGGACCGCACGCAGAAGGCGAAGGCCACGAGCAGCAGTGTGCTGAGTGGGCCGAGCGTCAACCGCGCCGAGATCAGCGCGATCGTGGCGGCGAAGACGATCAACATCGGTTGCAGCACCAGCCGGAACTGTTCGACGCCGAAGTCGAACTCCACCTGGAACACCGACAGCCCGATCACCAGGCCGCCGAACGCGAAGGCCTGGATCGCCCACAGCATCCGCCCGTCGGTCCGTTCGGGGTCGGGCCGGTTGTAGCGGCCCTCGAGTTCGAGCAGGAGCACCCCGATCAGCGACAGACCGGCGCCGCCGATGAGCATGAGGTGGGTGGGTCCCCACAGCGTGACGTCCTGGCCGAACAGCCGGTGCCAGATGTCGTCGAGCGGGAAACCGATCAGCGCGTACAGACCGGCACCGGCGATCAAGATGCCGCCCACGGGGGCGTACCAGTCGCGGGTGATCTTCACCGCGGCCCTGCCCGGCTTCTCGTCGAGCGGCAGGATGATCGCGAGCATGCCCGCCATGAAGAGGAAGAACAGGCCGACGAGGATGAAATAGTGCGCCGGGTTGGCCAGCGGCCCGTCGTCGCGGCCCTTGCCGACATGCAGGCTCACGTCCCAGATGAAGCCGAGAAACGCGGTCAGGATGGTCGCGAGGAACATCGCGATCGGCAGCGCCACCCAGCCGGGACGGTTCATGAGGCGGCCGCTGAAGTCGGCCAGCCGTTGCAGCCAGGTGATGCGTCGCGTCCGGTGCAGGTAGGCCACCCACAGCAGCACCGCGCCGACCACCGCGGCAGCTCCTGTCATCAGCGCCACCTGATCGAGGGCAGCGCCACCACCCTCGGTGCCCGGGGCGGCCAGGATCGTCGACGGATCGCTCAACACTGTGGCCACGGCAGTCCTCCGATATGTCGAAGCGCCCGGTCTGCGGGGTAACGAACAGTATCCCGAATTCCGCGCTACACCGATACCCCGCGCGCGGGTCGCGGTCGAGCGCTCAGCCGCGCCAGGTGTCTACCCGGCCGGACGCAGCTGCTCCCGGTACTGCTCGCCCCAGGTCTCCATCAGCTCGATGATCGGGACGAGACCGCGGCCGAACTCGGTCAGCTCGTACTCGACCCGGGGCGGGACCTCCGGATACACGGTGCGGGTGAGCACGCCGTCGCGCTCGAGTTCGCGCAGCTGCGCGGTCAGCATTCGCTGGGTCACGTGCGTCATGGCGCGGCGCATCTCGGTGAACCGGGCCGTACCCTCGCTCAGCTGGAAGACGATCATGCCCTTCCATTTGCCGCCGATCACATCGAGGGTGACCTCGACCGGGCAGTCGAAATCGAGATCCTGCTTACGTTTGGCCATACACATCCTCGTCTCACCGGCAAAGGTATGAAAAAGGGTACTGGGTAACAGAAATGTGCGTTCTTACGCGGATATTCCCCGTCGGGCAGGCTCGATCCAGCAAGCAGATTCGGTCCCGACAGGAGTTTCAGAGATGGCCCAGCTACTTCAGCTCGATGCCAGCCCGCGCCGATCGCGCTCCCACACCCGCACGCTGGTCGGGGAGTTCGTCGCGCGCTGGAGCGAGGGCAGGCCTGGTGACACGGTGATCCGCCGCGACCTCGGCCACGAACCGCCTCCGCACCTCACCGAGGAGTGGATCGCCGCCGCCTTCACCCCACCGGAGGCGCGCACCCCGCAGATGCGCGACACCCTCGCCTACAGCGACCAGCTGGTGGACGAGCTGTTCGCCTCCGACGTGCTGGTACTCGGAGTCCCCATGTACAACTTCGGGGTACCGGCCATGCTGAAGGCCTACATCGACCAGATCGTCCGGGTCGGGCGCACCTTCTCCTTCGATCCCGAGGCCGCGGCTCCGTACACACCACTCACCTCCGAAAAGCGCGCCTTCGTCATCGTCGGCACCGGCGACGCCGGCTACGAGACGGGCGGTCCGCTGGCGAGCATGAATCACGTGGAGCCGTACCTGCGCACGGCTCTGGGTTTCATCGGCATCGACGAGGTCGAGTTCGTGTACACCGGCAACGACGAATTCGGCGGGGAGCGCCTCCAACGGTCCCTCGAACGCGCCCGCGACCGGGTAGCCGACCTGACTCTCGAGCGTGAAGTTGTCGATATGGCGGGCTGAGCAGCGGCTATGACGCCGAAACCCCGGACATGGCCCGGGGTTTCGGTAGCCGACCTGAGTGATTCAGGGGTCAGCGAGTGGCGATGATCGCCGAACCATGGCCGAAGAGGCCTTGATTCACCGCGATGCCCGCGCGGGCGTTGTCCACCTGGCGGCCGTCGGCCCGGCCGCGCAACTGCCAGGTGAGCTCGCAGACCTGGGAGATGGCCTGTGCGGGGATGGCCTCGCCGAAGCAGGCGAGTCCGCCGCTGGGGTTCACCGGTACCCGTCCGCCCAATGTCGTTGCGCCACTGCGCAGCAGAGCCTCCGCTGCACCCGTCTCGCAGAGCCCGATGTCCTCGTACCAGTCCAGTTCCAGCGCGGTGGAGAGGTCGTAGACTTCCGCGAAGGACAGGTCGGCGGGACCGATTCCGGCCTCTTCGTAGGCGGCGTGCGCGATGGCGGACCGGAAGGTGCGTGACGGAGGCTCGACGGCCACGGCGGAATCCGTCGAGAAATCCGGCAGATCGAGCACGGTCTTCGGGAACGTCGGCGTCACCGTCGACAGCGCGGAGATGCGCACCGGATCGGCGATGCCGTGGCGGCGTGCGTAGTCCATCGACGTCAGCACCAGCGCGGCCCCGCCGTCGCTGGTCGCGCAGATGTCGAGCAGCCGCAACGGATCCGACACGATCGCCGAAGCGGAGATCTCCTCGACCGAGACCTCCTTGCGGTATCGGGCATTCGGGTTGTTCAGGCCGTGCCGGGAGTTCTTCACCTTCACCGCGGCGAAGTCGTCGAGAGTGGCGCCGTGCAACGCCATGCGGCGGCGGGCGTAGAGCGCGAAATAGATCGGGTTGGTGGCGCCGAGCAGATGGAAGCGCAACCAGTCGGGGTCGTCGCGGCGCTCGCCACCGACCGGCTGGAAGAAGCCCTTCGGCGTGGTATCCGCGCCGACCACCAGCGCCACCTCGCACAGCCCGGCCAGGATCTGGGCGCGCGCGTTGGCGATGGCCTGCGCACCGGAGGCGCAGGCGGCGTAGCTGCTCGAGATCTGCGCACCCGACCAGCCGAGCGCCTGCGCGAAAGTCGCGCCCGAGACGAAGCCGGGATAGCCGTTGCGGATGGTGTCGGCGCCGGCGATGTAGCCGACGTCGCGGTGGTTCAGCCCGGCGTCGGCCAGCGCCGCACGCGCGGCCACCAGACCGTATTCGACGAAGTTGCGCCCCCACTTGCCCCACGGGTGCATGCCCGCGCCGAGGACGGCGATGTCGCGATCATTCGTGTCAGTCATTGACCGGCCTCCACATCCACACCGTGTGTTCTGCGTCTTCGTCCTCGTACAGCGTCCCGACGGTCAATTCGACCGGCATGCCGACGGCCAGATCATCGACGGTGAGACCGCGCACGACCTGCCCGAGAATCACCATCTGCTCGACCTCGAGCTCCACGGCCGCGACGACATAGGGCACGAAGGGATCGGCCGAGACGTAAGGCGCGGGCGGCTTGTACCGGGCGTCCGCGTACGACCAGATCCGGCCGCGCGTGGAGAACAGGTACTCGACGAGCTCGGAGCCGTCGTGGGTACCTGTGCACTGGGGGTTGCGGCAGGCGAGTGTGTTCTTCGGGAAGTACGGCGTGCCGCAGTCGTTGCAGCGAGTTCCTTTGAGGCGTACCTGGCCGTCGTCCGCAGTGAACCAGTCAGCCACGGCGGGGCGTTGTTCTTTCTGCACGTGGCCGACGGTATAGGAACACGTTCTACTTTGGGGCGGAATTCCGTTCCAGCGCTGCTCGGGCGCGGGTACGGTGAGCGGATCGAGGATGCGATGACATCGATCTGGAGTACCGCGCGATGGGCACCAAAGCTATTGACCCGCAGTCGATCCGCAACGTCACGATCATCGGCGATGCCGAGGAGACGGCGCGAGTGGTTCATCGCCTGCGCCGATGTTTCGGCGACACCGAGAACACGGTCTACTGGTCGATGAACAGCATCGAGCACACGATTCGCGTCACCGAACTGTCGAGCGACGCGCTCATCGCCGACTTGGAGCGATCCATTCGCGTCGCCGACGGGGTCATCGTGGTCGTGAACGCCGCCGCGCACGCCACCCCGCGACTCGAAACCATGTTGCGCGTCGCCGACGATCATCAGGTCGCCCGCCTGTGCTTGGTCGGCGGCCTCGATCAACCCACCGCCGACTTCGACCGCTGTGTCCGCACGATCGCCGACGCTCGCGGGGCGGTGCCGTTGGCCCTCCAGGTCCCCGTCGGTGCCGGTGTCGGCTTCGACGTCATCGACTTGGTCTCGCTACCGGCCCTCGAACATGCGGCAGCCGAAACCCTGGGAAGCCGAAGGCAACTCGCTGAGCGGTGGTATGGCGTACTCAGGGCGATCCTGACCGAACACCACGCGGACTCGCTCACCGTTGGAGACCTGCACACCCGCATCCGCCGCCGCACCCGCAACGGCGACATCGTGCCCATTCTGTGCGCCACACCCCTCGCACGCGATGACATCGCCCCACTCCTGGACGCCGTCGTCCGCTACCTGCCATCGCCCCTGTACGTCTGTCAGCCGGAGCACGCCCTCGACTACTGACCGCCACGTTCGGGCCTGATCGGGACTCGCTCGGCGGTGGTGTGCCCAGTCGTGTCGTCCAGCCGACGAAGTGCATAATCGAACGTATGTGCGACTCGATTCGGCTCTACCTGCGCAATGGACGCTGGACGGAACCTGCGCCGCGCTTCTGCCCCAACGGACACCGGCTCGGGGCAGGCCGGTCGCTCGTCAGCGTGTTGCCCTGTGTCCGGATCGGCGGACACCACCGAACGCACACCTGCCTGGCCTGCGCCACGACCATCTACTGCCCGCCGATCCACAACGACTGCGAGCACTAGGTCTGCACCGGCCGAAATCCCCGCCGCCGAAGCCTGACAAGGCCGTGTCCCGTCATCACTCGACGAGAAGGCCCCTTGCCGCTACGCGGTGATCTCGCCGATCTACAGGGGGATGACGATGGGCCCGCAGGAGTTGGCACCGACGGCACATCCGATCGCGGTGAGCACGGACTGCACCAGGGAGGAAGAGCCGGTGCCCGACGAGTCGCTCCCCGAACCCAGCGGGGCTTCCGCAGTGGCGGGCCCGGCGGCGGTGACCAGTCCGGCGGTGATGGCGAGGGCCGCGGCGCCGGTGCGCAATGCCCGACTGGTGAGAGTCATGCCGGAATCGTACGGTCGATCAACAGATTCCAACCGCCCCCGAATCCTGGGGCAGCAGGGGTGCAAGGGCGATTGCCTTCCACCTGCAACGTGAAATGTGGGCGCAGAGGGGATCGAACCCCCGACCGCTGGTGTGTAAAACCAGTGCTCTACCGCTGAGCTATACGCCCTGGCACCGCCGGGGAGTACCGGCGGTGTCGGGTTATGAATCTAGCGCGGCGAGGGCTTTCTCCCAAGCCGCCTGGTCACGGGCCTGTCCGGGGCCGTTCATCTCCGCGAAAGTGATGTAGCCGGACTTGTCGACGACGAAGGTTCCGCGGTTGGGGTAGCCGGATTTCTCGTTGAAGACGTCGTAGGACTGGGTGACGGCGCCGTGCGGCCAGAAGTCCGACAGCAGGGGGAACAGGTAGCCCTGTTCCGCGGCCCAGATCTTGTGGGTGGGTGGCGGTCCGACGGAGATCGCGATGATCTCTGCGTCGTCGTTCTGGAATTTGGGCAGCTCGTCGCGGACCTTGCACAGCTCGCCTTGGCAGATGCCGGTGAAGGCGAGCGGATAGAACACCAGCAGCACGTTCTTCTTGCCGCGGAAATCCGACAGGGTGACGGGCTGGTTGTTCTGGTCCTTGAGCGTGAAATCCGGCGCGAGAGTGCCAACCTCTAGCGGCATACTACGAATCCTCCGTCGTGTCGGGTCCCAGCCGGGCATGCGAGCCCAACTGAGACCCTAGCGAACGGCGGATTCAGCGCTGTTTGGACGGTGCCTTCGGCTGAACGAGGCGTGAGCCCGTCCAACTGCCGAGGCTGATGGTGGATGTCTGGGTCAGGCCGGCCGTGGGTGCGGCTTCGGCGATCTCGCTCGGATCGACATGGCCTTGTTGACCGGTTTTGGGGGTGAGGACCCAGATGAAGCCTTCATCGGCCAGCGGGCTGATGGCATCCATCAGCTCGTCGGCCAGATCGCCGTCACCTTCTCGCCACCACAGCAGGACGGCGTCAACGACCTCATCGGAGTCTTCGTCGACCATTTCGCCGCCGCTGACCTCCTCGATCTCGGCGCGCAATGCGTCGTCGGTGTCCTCGTCCCAGCCCAATTCCTGAACAACCAAGCCGTGAGAAATGCCAAGCTTCTGAGCGTAGTTCTGCGCGTCCGCCGCGGCGACCACGGTGGTGTCCTCCCTAAACTTCCGACAGTAAGATAGGTGCAAGCGAACATGGTTATCGGCCGCAGCGCAAGCTGATCGGATGAATTGGGACCGTATGCCGCGTGTCGGGAGGGCGAAATCGGCCGTCTCAACAGGCGTCGTGGACGGCGGTGCGTGCCTGGTTGATGGTGCGGCTGGCCTCGTTGAGCTTGCCGACAGGTGAGTTGTAGGTCATCTTTCTGGTCTGCACGGCCAGCTCGCGTGCCGCGACGACATACGCGGTGAATTTGTCGGCCAGTTCGGTCGGCAACGCGCCCGCCGCGGCGACGACGCCGGACTCCACTTTGGTCGCCGCGTTGTCGAGGGTGGTGGCCGCGGACTCGCGCTTGGCGGCGTAGTCGGGAGCGTTGGTGTCGTGGGCGGAGACGAAGTCGTTGTACGCGGTGACGCCGGCGCCGGTGGTGGTGGCGAACTGGCCGCAGTTGTCGGTGATCGCGCGCTCTCGCGCGGCCGCGGCGCGCGAGGACGCGGCGGCCGAGGACGACGCCGCGGCGGTGGTCTTGTAGGCGGCCACTTCGGCCGCGTCGGTCGTCGGTGTGCCGGGGATCTGCTCGGCACAACCCGCCACCACCGAACCCGCGGTCACGGCGACAAAGGCACAGATCAGCCCCAGTCGGCGCGCGTGCAGCTCCCTCATCGTCCGGCGTTCCCTCTCACTCACGTGCGTGACTCGTATTTCCCCGCAGAACCTACCTAATGGTATTCGCGCTGAGGTGATGACCTCGGCAGCCGTTTCGGTAAGGATGGGGGGTGCACCCGAACCTTTCGCAACGGGTGGTCCGCACACCAAGCGGGCAGGCCCGGGGATAGCGACGCCGACCAAGCAGTTCAGCCCCCATCACGAGGAGCAGATTTGACCGACCTGATCCACTCTGCAGCTTCCAACGATCCAGTAGCGACCTCCACCGGGGGCGGTGAATCCACCACCAAACCCACCGGTGAACGGGTACGGGTCATCCGCGAAGGAGTGGCGTCGTATCTACCGGATATCGACCCCGAAGAGACCAGTGAATGGCTGGAATCCTTCGACGACATGCTCGACCGGGAAGGTCCGGGTCGCGCCCGCTACCTGATGTTGCGCCTGCTCGAGCGAGCGGGCGAACGCCGTGTCTCGATTCCGGCGCTCACCTCCACCGATTACGTCAACACCATTCCCACCGAGAACGAACCGTGGTTCCCCGGTGACGAGGAAGTCGAGCGCCGCTTCCGCGCCTGGATCCGGTGGAACGCCGCGATCATGGTGCATCGCGCGCAGCGCCCCGGAATCGGTGTCGGCGGCCATATTTCGACCTACGCGTCCTCGGCGGCGCTCTATGAGGTGGGCTTCAACCACTTCTTCCGCGGCAAGGATCACCCCGGCGGCGGCGACCACGTCTACATCCAGGGTCACGCCTCGCCGGGCATCTACGCGCGCGGTTTCCTCGAGGGCCGCCTCAGCACGGACCGGCTCGACGGATTCCGTCAGGAATACAGCCACGGCGGCCTGGGCAAGGGCCTGCCGTCCTACCCGCATCCGCGGCTGATGCCGGACTTCTGGGAGTTCCCGACGGTCTCGATGGGCCTGGGCCCGATGAACGCGATCTACCAGGCCAGGTTCGACCACTACCTCACCGATCGCGGCATCAAGGACACCTCCGACCAGCACGTGTGGGCGTTCCTCGGCGACGGCGAGATGGACGAGCCCGAGTCGCGCGGCCTGATCCAGGTGGCCGCCAACGAGGCGCTCGACAACCTGACCTTCGTGATCAACTGCAACCTGCAGCGGCTCGACGGCCCGGTGCGCGGCAACGGCAAGATCATCCAGGAACTGGAGTCGTTCTTCCGTGGCGCGGGCTGGAACGTGATCAAGGTGGTCTGGGGTCGCGAGTGGGACGCGCTGCTCGGCGCCGACCGCGACGGCGCACTCGTGAACCTGATGAACTCCACCCCCGACGGTGACTACCAGACCTACAAGGCCAATGACGGCGCGTACGTGCGCGACCACTTCTTCGGCCGCGACCCGCGCACCAAAGCGCTGGTGCAGAACATGTCCGACAGCGAGATCTGGAATCTCAAGCGCGGCGGACACGACTACCGCAAGGTCTACGCGGCGTATTCGGCGGCGATGGCGCACAAGGGCCAGCCGACGGTGATCCTGGCCAAGACGATCAAGGGCTACACCCTCGGCAAGCACTTCGAGGGCCGCAACGCCACCCACCAGATGAAGAAGCTGGCGCTGCAGGACCTCAAGGACTTCCGCGATCTGCAGCGCATCCCGATCAGCGACGCCGAGCTGGAGAAGGACCCGTACCTGCCGCCGTACTACCACCCCGGCATGGACGATCCGGCCATCGAGTACATGCTGGCCCGGCGCACGTCGCTCGGCGGTTTCGTGCCGGAGCGTCGCTCGCCCGCCAAGGCGCTGAAGCTGCCGGGCGACGAGGCCTACCGCTCGGTGCGCAAGGGTTCGGGCAAGCAGAAGGTCGCCACGACGATGGCGCTGGTGCGCCTGGTCAAGGAACTGTTGCGCGACAAGGAGATCGGCAAGCGCATCGTGCCGATCATCCCCGACGAGGCCCGGACCTTCGGTATGGACTCGTGGTTCCCGACGCTGAAGATCTACAACCGCAACGGCCAGCTCTACACCTCGGTCGACGCGGAACTGATGCTCGCCTACAAGGAGAGCGCGGTCGGCCAGATCCTGCACGAGGGCATCAACGAAGCCGGTTCCACCGCCTCGTTCACCGCGGTCGCCACTTCCTACGCCACCCACGGCGAGCCGATGATCCCGCTCTACATCTTCTATTCGATGTTCGGATTCCAGCGCACCGGCGACAGCTTCTGGGCCGCGGCCGACCAGCTCGCGCGCGGATTCGTCCTCGGCGCCACCGCGGGCCGCACCACCCTCACCGGTGAGGGTCTGCAGCACAACGACGGGCAGTCGCTGCTGCTGGCATCGTCGAATCCCGCCGTGGTGACCTACGATCCGGCGTTCTCGTTCGAGATCGCGCACATCGTGCGCGACGGTCTGCGCCGGATGTACGGCGGCGGCGAGGCCCCGGCCAGTCAGCTGCCCGGCACCGAGGTGCCCGCGGTCGGCACGTTCGGCGGGGAGAACATCTTCTACTACATCACCTTGTACAACGAGCCCTATCAGCAGCCGGCCGAGCCCGACGACCTCGACGTCGCGGGTCTGCTCAAAGGTCTGTATCTGTACCAGGGCGGCGGTGAGAGCGAGGTTCGCGCCCAGATCCTCGTCTCCGGCGTGACCGTGCCCGACGGGTTGCGCGCGCAGGAGATCCTGGCGCAGGAGTGGGGTGTGGCCGCGGACGTGTGGTCGGTGACCTCGTTCGGCGAGCTCCGCCGGGAGGCGCTCGACAAGGAGATCGCGGCGCTCAAGCACCCCGATGCGGATTCGGGCTCGCCGTATGTCACCCAGGCGCTCTCGGCCGCGCGGGGACCGGTGGTCGCCGCGACGGATTGGATGCGCGCGGTGCCCGATCAGATCCGGCAGTGGGTGCCCGGCGACTACATCACCCTCGGCACCGACGGGTTCGGCTTCTCCGACACCCGCACGGCCGCGCGCCGGGTGTTCAACGTCGACGCGCAGTCGATCGTGGTCGCTGTGCTCGAGGGTCTCGTCCGGGACGGCACGTTCGACAAGGCCAAGGCGGTGGAAGCGGCCGCGAAATACGGCATCGACAGCGTGGCCGCCGCGCCGAAGCCGAGTGCGGACGCGGCAGAGGAACTCGCGTAGCGGACTATTGGACTGTGGAGCGCAAACCGCCGCGGCCCCGTCGGATCACCGAGGGCACCAGCGAACACGAGGTCTATCTGCCGACGGGGGCTCTGTCCCCGAATCGGCAGACCCGTGATCCGCTGCCCGACACGCTGCTCAAGCGGGTCAAGCAGTTCTCGGGCCGGCTGTCCACCGAGGCGGTGGGGTCGATGCAGGATCGGCTGCCGTTCTTCGCCGATCTGGACGCCGCGCAGCGAGCGGGCGTGCAGATGCTGGTGCAGACGGCGGTCGTGAACTTCCTGGAGTGGTTGCAGGATCCCGATTCCGATATCCGCTTCAGCCTGGACGCGTTCCAGGTGATTCCACAGGATCTGGCGCGGCGGCTCACGCTGCGCCAGACCGTGGACATGGTGCGGGTGGCCATGGACTTCTTCGAGCAGTGGCTGCCCGCGCTGGCGCGCAACGATCGGCAGCTGGTGGCGCTCACCGAGGCGGTGCTGCGGTACGGGCGTGAGCTCGGCTTCGCGGCCGCCTCGGTGTACGCCAGCGCCGCCGAGTCGCGTGGTGCGTGGGATACCCGCCTGGAGGCCCTGGTGGTCGACGCGGTGGTCCGCGGCGACACGGGTCCCGACATGCTTTCCCGGGCCGCCACGTTGAACTGGGACGCCACGGCGCCCGCCACGGTGCTGGTCGGCACACCGCCGCTGGACCAGGGCGTGTCGACGGTCGGCGCGGTGCACACCATCGCGACCAAACACGGCAGGGCCGCGCTGGCGGTGGTGCAGGGTGCGCGGCTGGTGATGGTGGTCAGCGGGCACCTGGGGGAGTCGGGCATGGGCTCGCCGTTCCTCACCGATCTGCTGGCCGAGGTGTTCTCCGACGGCCCGGTGGTGATCGGTCCGACGATGCGCACCCTCGGGGCGGCGCACGCGTCGGCGATCGAGGCGCTGGCGGGAATGGAGGCCGTGGTGGGCTGGCGCGCGGCGCCAAGGCCCGTTCACGCCACGGAGTTGTTGCCCGAGCGCGCGTTGCTGGGCGATAGAGCTGCGATAGAGGCGTTGAACGAGTATCTTGTGCTCCCGTTGGCTGCTGCCGGATCTTCGTTATCCGACACACTCGACGCCTACCTGGATTGTGGCGGAGCAGTAGAAACTTGCGCTCGGCAGCTGTACGTCCATCCAAATACCGTTCGGTACCGACTCAAACGAATCGGCGAGGTCACCGGCCGCGATCCGATGAATCCCCGGGACGCCTATGTGCTCCGAATCGCAGCAACAGTGGGCCGTTTGACACGAACGCATAACGAATCGTCTCCTTCTGTCACGGAAACCCCGTCTGCCCCATTGGCTCACGACCCCCTGTAACGGGATCGGGGAATCGGTCGATCCCGACACCCCACCTCGGATTTTGTGGGACCCCTACAAAAGCGATCGGAAAGCTTCATTCGCGCCGACATCTCATGCGGCGGGGGTCACAGTGTTGTCTTAGGGGGTGATCGCGTTGCTCACCCCTGGACAGGGGTCCCAGACACCCGGCATGCTCACGCCGTGGCTCGCACTTCCCGGTGCGACTGATCGCCTCGAGCTCTGGTCGAAGGCCGCAGGCCTCGATCTGGTCCGTCTCGGTACCACCGCGACGGCCGAGGAGATCGTCGACACCGCGGTGACGCAGCCGCTCGTGGTCGCCGCCGCCCTCCTCGCGTTCGCCGAAATCGCCCCCGGGTCGATTCCGGCGGATACAGTCGTCGCCGGACACTCGGTCGGCGAATTCGCCGCAGCCGCTGTCGCCGGTGTCATCACCGCCGACGAGGCAGTCGCCCTCGCCGCCATCCGCGGCCGGGAGATGGCCAAGGCCTGTGCGCTGGAGCCGACCGGCATGTCCGCAGTGCTCGGTGGCGATGAGGCCACCGTGCTCGCACGGCTCGCCGAACTCGATCTCGTCCCGGCCAACCGCAACGCGGTAGGCCAGATCGTCGCAGCGGGCCGCCTGGAAGCTCTGGCGGAGCTCGCCGCGAACCCGCCGGAGAAGGCACGGGTCCGCGCGTTGCCCGTCGCCGGTGCGTTCCACACCGTCTTCATGGCCCCGGCACAGGAAGCTGTCGCCGATGCCATCGCCCAGATCTCGCCGAGCGACCCGATCCGGACGCTGCTGTCGAACTTCGACGGACAACCGGTCACCTCGGGCGCCGACGCGATCGAAAAACTTGCCGCTCAGGTCACTCGCCCGGTGCGCTGGGACCTGTGCAACGAGACCATTCGCGCCGCGGCCGTCTCGGCCGTGGTCGAGTTGCCGCCGGCGGGCACGCTGGTCGGCATCGCCAAACGGGAACTGAAGGGCACGCCCAATCTGGCCCTGAAGACCCCGGAAGACCTCCCCGCGTTGGCCGAACTGACCACCTCGGGCTAGCTTTCCCCCGGCGGTTGTGCACAGCGAAGTGCAGGCCGTTCACGAACCCTACAAATAGCAACAAGAAGGGAGCCACCAAAGTGGCCGCTCTGACCCAGGAACAGATCGTCGAAGAACTCGGCAAGATCATCGAAGAGGTTACGGGTATCGAACCCTCCGAGGTGACCCTCGAGAAGTCCTTCGTCGACGACCTGGACATCGACTCGCTGTCCATGGTCGAGATCGCTGTGCAGATGGAAGACAAGTACGGCGTCAAGATCCCCGATGAGGATCTGGCCAGCCTGAAGACTGTCGGTGACTCCGTCGCTTACGTCCAGAAGCTCGAGGCCGAGAACGCCGACGTCGCCGCCGAGCTCAAGGCCAAGTTCGACAGCGCCGGCGAGTAGGGCCGAACTTTGACCACTCCTGCTCCCAGTACTTTGAACGGGAACTTCCCCAACGTCGTCGTCACGTCGATGGCGGCGACCACGTCGATCGCTGGTGATGTCGATGCGACGTGGAAGGGACTCCTCAACGGTGAGAGCGGAATCGACGTTCTCGAGGATTCCTTCATCGAGGAATACGACCTGCCGGTGCGAATCGGCGGTCACCTGAAGGTCAGCCCCGACACCCTGTTGAGCCGGGTCGAGATCCGCCGTATGGCGTATGTCGAGCGCCTGGCGACCGTTCTCGGTCGTGAGGTGTGGAAGAACGCGGGCAGCCCGGAGGTCGACAACGACCGTCTCGGCGTCGCGATCGGCACCGGACTCGGCGGCGGCGACGCCCTGATCGACTCGGTCGACAAGCTGAAGAACGGCGGCTATCGCAAGATCTCGCCGCTGGCTGTTCAGATGGTCATGCCGAACGGTCCGTCGGCGGTCGTCGGTCTCGAGCTGAAGGCCAGGGCGGGAGTGGTCACTCCGGTCTCGGCGTGCTCGTCGGGTTCGGAGGCCATCGCCAACGCGTGGCGGATGATCGTGATGGGTGACGCCGACATCGTCGTCACCGGTGGTGTCGAGGGCTTCATCGACTCGGTGCCGATCGCGGCGTTCTCCATGATGCGCGCGATGAGTACCCGCAACGACGATCCGAAGGGTGCTTCGCGTCCCTTCGACAAGGATCGCGACGGTTTCGTCTTCGGTGAGGCCGGCGCGCTCATGGTCATCGAGACCGAAGAGCACGCCAAGGCGCGCGGTGCCACCATCCACGCTCGTCTGCTGGGTGCCGGTATCACCTCCGACGGGTTCCACCTGGTCGCTCCCGATCCCGAGGGCACCGGTGCGGCCAGGGCGATGACTCGCGCGATGCAGACCGCTGGTCTGACCAAGAGCGACATCACCCACATCAACGCCCACGCGACCGCGACGCCCATCGGTGACTCCGCCGAGGCGAACGCGATCCACAAGGCGATCGGTAAGCACGCTTCGGTGTACGCGCCGAAGTCGGCACTGGGTCACTCGATCGGCGCCGTGGGCGCCCTGGAGTCGATCCTCACCGTGCTCGCGATCCGGGACGGCATTGTTCCGCCGACACTGAACCTGGACAACCAGGATCCGGAGATCGATCTCGATGTGGTGCACGGGGAAGCCCGTCGCCAGGAAATCGAGTACGCGATCAACAATTCCTTCGGTTTCGGTGGGCACAACGTCGCGCTCGCCTTCGGTCGGGCATAAGCCGCCGACTGCATTCCGATCCCCGGTGGGGGTCGTGCCAACTGAATGGTTCGACTCCCACCGGCGGTTCGCCACAGCAGCCGCCGCCGCGGCAATCTTTACGAAGGAGTGAGCGCGATGACCATCATTGCTCCCGCGTTTCAAGACACCACCACCGATCCGCGCGACCCACTGGGTCGGCTCCAGCGCTTCTTCGACCCCGGCACCGTCCTGCCGCTGCATCCGCGTGACCGCTCCGGCGTGCTCGCCGCGATCGGCGAGGTCGACGGGGTCCGCACCGTGGCCTATTGCTCCGACGCGACCGTCATGGGCGGCGCGATGGGCGTCGAGGGCTGCAAGCACATCGTCGACGCGATCGACACCGCGATCGAATCCTCCATCCCCGTCGTCGGGCTGTGGCACTCCGGTGGTGCCCGCCTGGCCGAGGGTGTCGAGGCGCTGCACGCGGTAGGCCTGGTCTTCGAGGCCATGGTTCGCGCGTCCGGTCTCGTTCCCCAGATTTCGGTGGTCCTCGGCTTCGCCGCCGGTGGTGCCGCCTATGGTCCCGCGCTGACCGATGTGGTGATCATGGCGCCGGAGGGCCGCGTGTTCGTCACCGGACCCGACGTGGTGCGCTCGGTGACCGGCGAGAACGTCGACATGGCGACCCTCGGTGGTCCCACCACACACTTCAAGAAGTCCGGCGTCTGCCATATCGCCGCCGATGACGAGGCCGACGCCATGCACCGCGCGCGCCGGCTGGTGTCGATGTTCGCCGAGCAGGGCGAGTTCGACCTGGTCGCGGCCGAGCACGGCGATGTCGATCTCAAGGCGATGCTGCCGGAGTCGGCCAAGCGCGCCTACGACGTGAAGCCGATCGTGCACGAGCTGCTCGACAACGTCGACGGTGAGTCCTCCTTCGAGGAACTCCAGGGTGGTTACGCCCGCAGCATGGTCACCGGTCTCGGTCGTCTCGGCGGTCGCACCGTCGGCGTCCTGGCCAACAACCCGCTGCGCCTCGGCGGCTGCCTCAACTCCGAAAGTGCCGAGAAGGCTTCACGTTTCGTGCGACTGTGCGACGCGTTCGGCATCCCGCTGGTCGTGGTCACCGACGTTCCCGGCTACCTTCCCGGTGTCGGCCAGGAACTCGAGGGCGTGGTTCGTCGCGGCGCGAAGCTGCTGCACGCTTTCGCCGAAGCCCGCGTTCCCCGTGTCACCCTGGTGACCCGCAAGATCTACGGCGGCGCCTATATCGCGATGAACGCCCGCGCCCTCGGCGCCACCGCCGTCTACGCCTGGCCCGGCTCCGAAGTCGCCGTCATGGGCGCCAAGGCCGCCGTCGGCATCCTGCACAAGAAGGCACTCGCCGCCGCTCCCGAATCCGAGCGCGAAGCCCTCCACGAGCGCCTCACCGCCGAACACGAGCAGCTCGCGGGCGGTGTCGAACGCGCCGTCGCCATCGGCGTCGTCGACGAGGTCATCGACCCCGCCAAGACCCGCAGCATCATCGCCGCGGCCCTCGCGGCGGCTCCGGCCCGCAAGAGCCACCACAAGAACATCCCCCTGTGATCTGAACTGACACAGCAATTTCGGGCCCTGGGAGATCGATCCCGGGGCCCGAAGTCGTGCTGGGTCGGGCAGTCGGTGCGGGGACGAACCTGGTCTACCGCGCCGCTGTCGTGCTCGTTCGGGGGATAATGGCAGGGTGCGCTATGAGGAACTCGCAGATGTCCCGTGCTCGATCACGCGGCCGCTGGTGATCTTCGGTGATCGCTGGACCTTGCTGATCCTGAAGTACAGCTTCGCCGGTGTGCGCCGTTTCAATGCGTTCCAGAGCGCGCTCGGTATTTCGCGAAGCCGGCTGCGTGACCGCCTCGATCGTCTGGTCGAACACGAGATCCTGGTGAAACGTCCGGCCGATGACGGCGTCTACGAGGAATACCGCCTCACCGAGAAAGGCCACGCCATCTATCCGATCCTGATGGCTGTCCGCGACTGGGGCGACACATACATGGCACCAGACGGACCACCGGTGGAATACCGGCACCGAGGGTGCGCCGGCGAAGCCCACACCCACCTGACCTGCGACACCTGCGCGGCCGACGTCACCGCCCGCGACATCGAGCCCGAAGCGGGCCCCGGAATGATCGCGCGCACGCTGGACAATTGATCACCACGCTCTGACGCGAGCATCGGTCGAGAGCCGGCCGCCACCAGCGCGTGGTGATCTTGATCCGCGGGGTGGGTCAGGAGGTGTGCCAGGTGACCTGGTCGTCGAGGGGGGCGCGGGCGGTGCGGAAGGCGTTGATCGGGTGGGTGGTGTCGGGGTGGCCGAAGGAGATGCCGAAGACGACCTTGCGGGTGTCGGGGATGGCGAAGTAGTCGCGGATGAAGGGGGCGTAGGAGGCCAGGGCGGCTTGGGGGGCGGCGCCGAGGCCGAGAGCTTGGGCGCCGAGGAGGAAGTTCTCGAGCCAGAGGCCGCAGTCGACGGCGCCGTAGATGCCCAGGTCGGCTTCGGAGGTGACGATGGCGACGTGCGGGGCGTCGAAGAACTCGAAGTTGCGCACCATCTGGCGCATGGTCTTCTCGTGGTCGCCCTTGACGATGCCGACGCTGTCGTAGAGCTGGAACCCGCAGGCCCGGCGACGGTCCCGGTAGATGCCCTCGTAGGCGGCGGGGAACTCGAAATCGGGTGTGCTGCCTGCGGTTTGGATGTGGTCGAGGAGTTCCTTGCGGAATCGCTGGGTGCCCTCGCCCGCGGTGACCACGACCTGCCAGGGCTGGGTATTGCACCACGACGGCGTGCGCTGGGCGAGGGTCAGCAGCTGTTCGATGGTCGCGCGGTCGACCTGTTCGGCGGTGAACTGACGGCAGCTCCAGCGTTCGTCGGCCAGCCGCTGGAGGGTGGCGAAATCGCTGCTGTCGTGGTCGGTCTGCGCCATCGCGTGGCTCCCTCGGGTACGGAGAACTGGTCTCATTTCGAGACTGAATCTAGCAGTTCCGCCGCTGCCGCGGAACCCGCCGGCACCACGAGTTCGGGTGCCGGCGGGCGCGGATCAGCCGCGTCGGCGGCCGACGACCAGGATCGCGATACCGATGCCGGCGACCAGCGCTACACCCGCCCCGATCAGGACGTACCAGGCCCACGGCCGGGCGATCGTCGCCGGACCGCTCACGGCGACAGGCTGTTCCGCTGCCTGCTGCGCACTGGCACCGATATAGGTCGGGCCGGGCTCCGCCGCACCAGCCACGGTGACGTCGAGCTGTACCGGCGTCGGCGGCAGAGCGTCGGCGCCGGTCGGGATGCCGACCTTCACCGCGAGGTAATACCAACCTGCCACCGACTGCGCGCGAACGTCGTAGCTGTCGCGGTTGGCGTAGCGGACCGGCACCGATGCCAGGCGAAGTTCGGCGCCCGATCGGCCGGTATAGGCGTTGGTGTCGGAGCCGATTTCGGTGCCGAGCGGGGAGTACAGCGTGGTCGTCACGTTCGAGGCCGCGATGCGATTGGCGCCGCCGGTCTCGGCGAAACGCACCCGGTAGGCCAGGCCCTGTCCCCACTCGAGCCGAACACGGTAGAAGACGTACTCGCCCGACTGCACGGTGTCGGTGTAGCTGCCGCCGCCGGGCAGCGTGGCGGCGGTCGTGAACGAGCCACTGCCGCCGACCGGCCGGGCAGGCGACGTCGGTTCGGCGAACGCGGTCTTGGTGGTCGAGGCCGCCGGGCCGGGGTCGGTGACGCCGGGTTCGATGCCGACGAGAATCTCCACGGGCAACCGATCGGAGGAGCCCTCCGACACCAGATCCCAGGTCAGCTCGAAGGTGTAGCGACCGGCGCCGGTGCACTTGTCGGACTCGAACAGCGGTTTGGCCGCGCCGTCGAAGGCCTTGGCGATGGTGAGGGTGGCGCCGTCGCTCGATCTGGTCTCGAGTTCACGCTCGCGAATGCCGCACTCCACGCTCTCGCGTCCGAAGAGGCGAAGGTCGAGTGCGTTCATGTCTTCGGTCGCCGAGGTGCTTCGCCCGCGGGGGAACGAGACGATCCCGGTGAAGTAGGCCGTGGCGCCCTCGGGTACGTCGACCGCGTAGTACCGCTTCTCCCGCTGGCCGAGGGTGTCGAGGTACTGGCCGGGCTTCGCGACCGGTGCGGTGCCGATGCTGCCGGTGCCGGTGATGGGCGTGCCGGTGGCCTGGTAATCGCGCAGTGCGGCCGTACTCACCCGCGGCAGAATGCGTTCCAGCGCGGCGCCGTCGGCCGCGTCGCTGTAGGTGCCGCCGGTGGCCTGCGCCGTACAGGTGAGCTGGGCGCGCGCCTTGTCGTCGACGGCGAAGCCGATCGAATGCACGATCAGGTCGACGCCCTGCTGCTTCAACTCCTTGGCGACCTCACACGGGTCGGGCGGGGAACAGGTGTCGTCACCGTCGGAGACGAGCACGATCGAGCGCGGACCGGAATCGGGCAGTGCGTCGGCGGCTCGGCGCAGCGCGGTGCCCATCGGGGTCCAGCCGCGCGCGTGGATGCTGTCGACAGCGGTGGTGAGGGCGGGCTTGTCGATGATCTTCGGCTGCTGCAGCACTTGGACGTCGCGGCAACCGGCCGCCTTGTCCGCCTCGGAATTGCTCGTGCCGGTGCCGTAGGTCGTGAGTCCGACCGAGGATTCGGTGGGTGCGGAGGCGACGAACGAGCGGACGGCCCGCTTCGCGGAGTCCATCATGGTGCCGCCCTGATCGGGCCGTTCCATCGAGCCGGAAGCATCGAGGATGAGCATGGTCGGCGCGTATTGTGCGGGGTCGGCCTGCGCCATGGCCGGTAACGATGCGGGCAGCACGGTGAGGGCTACTGCGGTGAGTGCGGCGGTCAGCGTGCTGATTCTCGGCATCGTCCTAGATTCGGTGTCGCGGGGTGAAACCGGACAGACGTTACCGATCGCTCGGTGGTCGCTCCACCCCTGCTGAAGTGGTGCAGCCCACCGTTTGAAAACATCGGTCACGTTTGGGCAGGTGAGGACGTTGCGCTCGGGGGCGGCTCGCGCCTGCGGCGAATCGGGGCAGTTCCGGGGCACAATCGACCGCATGGCTTCGCAGGCCCGCGACGCGCAGGAGCGCAAACGGCACGGCAGGCACTACACGCCACCGGAACTCGCGCGGTTCCTGGCGCGACGGGCGCTGCGCCACGCGCCACGCGCCACGACGTTGCGTGTGCTCGACCCGGCCTGCGGGGATGGCGAGCTGCTGCTGGCGGTGCATCGGGAAATCGCTTCGAACGCACCGGATGTGACGGTTCACCTCACCGGATATGACCTGGATCGACAGGCGGTCGCCGAAACCACTGGGCGGGCCGACGCGCTCGGCGTCGAAATAGACTGTCGTGCAGGTGATTTCCTGGCAGCCTCCGCTCAACTGGCCGACGGCTCCTTCGATTTGATCATCAGCAATCCGCCCTACGTCCGGACCCAGCAGCTGGGCGGAGCGACCGCTCAGCTGCTGAGCAAACAGTTCGGCCTGCGCGGGCGGATCGACCTCACCCACCCCTTCGTGGCCGTGGCGCCGCGGCTGCTGACTGCCGGGGGCGTGCTCGGATTGCTCTGTGCCAACCGCTTTCTCACCACGCGGGCCGGATCGAACCTGCGCCGAATTCTCACCGATGAACTGACCCCGGTGGAGCTCTACGACCTCGGTGACACCAAACTCTTCGCCGCCGCGGTGCTGCCCGCGATCACCGTCGCCCTGCGTGCCACCGGACCACCCGACTGCCGCTATGTCTCGGTCTATGAGGAATCAGGGATCGAACCCGACTGCACCACCGAGCTTTTCGACGCACTGGCGGGCGACGATGCCTGCCGCGTCGGCGCCGGGGGGCGGGTGTTCGCGGTGGAGGTCGGCGTGCTGGCGACCGGCGACGTGGTGGCCCGTGCGCCTGCGACAGACGTGCGGTCGCCGCAGCCGTCGGCCACGGTGACGGCCCCGCCGACGGCGGGTGCGGAGCCGGCAGGGCTGCTCGCCCCGCGAGGCGGGATCCGATCCGGCCGTCACGGTGACGCCGCGTGGCGCATGTCGCGCCCCGCTGTCGATCACTGGCTCGGCCGGATCGCCGATCGCACCTGGCGCTCGTTCGGGGAGGCCGCGCGGATCCGGGTGGGGATCAAGACGACGGCCGATCGGGTGTTCATCTCCGACCGCTGGGATCAGATGGACCCGACGCCGGAGCCGGAACTGCTGCGGGAGTTGATCACTCACCATGATCTGCAACCCTGGCGAGTCGCGATGGCACGCGGCACGAAGGTGCTCTATCCCTACGATCTGCTGCAGCCGCGCCGCACCCCGATCGACCTTTCCGAATTCCCTTGTGCGGCAGCATATTTACAATCACACGAACAAGCTCTGTCGGGCAGACGTTACGTACTCGACGGCGGCCGGAAGTGGTTCGAGATCTGGGTTCCACAGCGCCCGCATCTCTGGGGCGCACCGAAATTGGTGTTTCCCGACATCAGCGAACGTCCGCGATTCGCCCTCGACCGATCGGGTGCGGTGGTCAACGGTGACTGCTACTGGATCTCGCTCACCGATCTCGGTGCGGGCCGCGCGGCCATCGATCTGGCGTACCTGCTGATGGGCGTGGCGAATTCGGCACTGGGACTGCGGTTCTACGACGCCGTCTGTGGCAACCGGCTGTACTCGGGCAGGCGCCGCTGGATCACCCAGTACGTGGCGCGACTGCCGGTGCCCGATCCTGGCTGTCCGGCGGCGGGTGAGGTCGTGCGAAGGGTGCGCGCCCTGCTGGAAGACGGTGTACCGGTGGCTGATTCGGGTATCGACGAGGTGGTGGCGGCGGCCTTCGGCGTCTCAGTGGATGTCGCGCAGGCCGACCATCGGTAGCAGCGTGCGCCGCGCGAACTCCCGCCCGGCTTCGGCGTCGTCGAGTGGAATGAGTCCGTCGGGGGTCAGCGCCAGCGACAGCGCGAGTCGCGCCATGATCTCGGCGACCAGATCGGGATCGAATTCGGGCACCGGCGCGCTGACCTGGAGCTCGCGCAGCTTCTCGGCCAGATACGCGCGCCCGACGGCGAGGATGGGCCCGGCGTCGGTGGTGAGCCGGGGCAGGATGATCTCCGGCTCGGTGCTGAGCAACCGGCGTAGCAGTTCATTGCCGGCGATGGTGGTGACGAAGGCGACGAAGATCTCGACGAGCTGCTCGCCGGGTTCGGTCACCGCGCGCACCCGCTCGTCGATCTCGGCCACATAGCGCTGCGCCTCGCGCACGCCGACGGCTTCGACCAGCTCGTTCTTGGATTCGTACCGCCGATAGAGGGTGGCCGGGCTGATGCCGGCCCGCCGCGCGATCTCGCCCATGCTCGTGCGCTTGATCCCGAAGTCCAGAAATGCCGACAGCGCGCTGTCGAGCAGCTTCTCCCCGTCGGTGACAGGCTTTTCGAGTATCCGCGCGAGGATCGACGTAACGGTAGGCATTACCCCATTATCCCCGCGGCGGCAGATCCAAGGCGGCCATCTCCTGCTCGATCGCATTGGCCGCGAAATGTACTCCGCGAGAACGGAGTTCGTGAACACGGGATTGGAGTGCCTCGACCCCGCCGGGCTGGGCCGCGATATCGGCCACGCTGAGCCGTCCCGCCGCTCGGCGCACACCGGAATGCACGTAAGCCACCGTGATACCTCCTGCCTCGCGTATCCGGTGCCGATCGCCACTCTTATGATCGGACGCAATACGCAGGACAAATGCTATCAGGGTTCCCTACTGGTCACTTGCTCAGTGTGACGGGTCACAACACCTCGGCGTCACGATGGTTGGTCAGATTGTGTAGATACACCGCCGCGTTCAGCTTGATGCCGTCCTGCTGTGCCGGGGTGAGTTCGCGGCGCACCTTGCCCGGCACTCCTGCCACGAGTGAGCCGGGCGGAATCTGCGCGCCCTCGGGAATCAGGGCATTGGCCGCGATCAGGCTGCCCGCGCCGATCACCGCGCCGTTGAGCACGGTCGCGCCCATGCCGACGAGAACATCGTCGCCGATGGTGCAGCCGTGCAGAATCGCGTTGTGTCCCACCGAGACCCCGGTGCCGACGGTGAGCGCGAAACCGGGGTCGGCGTGCAGCACGCAGCCGTCCTGGATATTGGTGCGCGCGCCAATGCTGATCTGTTCGAGGTCGCCGCGCAGCACCGCCGAGTACCAGACGCCGACCTCGGCGCCCAGACGCACCCGCCCGATCACGGTCGCGTTCGGCGCGATCCAGGCAGTGTCGTCGATCTCGGGAGTGAACCCGCTCACCTTGATGATCATGAACGTCATTATTGCGCCGCACCGCGGAACTGCGCGCGGTGGGCCGCCGGAGACGTGCCGAGCACCCGGTGGAAGTGGTGGCGCAGGCTCACCGTGCTGCCGAAGCCGGTGTCGCGGGCGACCCGGTCGACAGTGTCGTCGGTCGATTCCAGCAGCAGCCGGGCATGGTCGATGCGCTGCTGCAGGAGCCACTGCTGGGGACTGGTGCCGGTGCGATCGCGGAAGCGGCGGGTGAAGGTACGCCGCGACATCAGCGCCTCTCGTGACCAGTGGTCGAGGTCGACGGCGGTGTCGAGGCGGGCGCGAGCCCAGGCCATCGCGCATTCGATCGGGTCGTCGGGATCGTCGTCGGGCACCGCGATCGGGATGTACTGCGCCTGCGAGCCGTGGCGGTGCGGGGCGGTGACCAATGATCGTGCCAATTCAGTGGCAGCGCGGACGCCGAGGTCGGTGCGGACGATGTGCAGGCAGCAGTCCAGCGCGGCGGCGACGCCCGCGGAGGTGATCACGTCGCCCAGGTCGCTCCACAGGGTGTCGGCGCGCACGTGGACGTCGGGGTAGGCCAGAGCCAGTGCGTCGGCGGCGGCCCAGTGGGTGGTCACCTCGCGGCCGTCGGCGAGCCCGGTCGCCGCGATCGCCCAGGAGCCGAGGCACAGGCCGACCAGCCGGGCGCCGTGGGCGTGGGCGGTGTGGACCGCCTCGTTCAGCGCGGGCGAAATCCCTTGGTCACGGACCCATCCGGGAAAGACCACCAGGTCGGCGGTGCGCACGGTATCGAGGCCGTATCGGACGGTGATGTCGAAACCGGCTGCGGTGGACAGTGTTCCGGGTTCCTCGGCGCAGACCCGCACGTCATAGGGCGACGTGTCGTCGACGCCGGTACCGGATCGGCCGAACACCAGGCTCGGCACCGACAGGTGGAACGGGCTGATTCCGTCGAACGCGATCACGGCCACCGAGGTCATGGCCCGATCTTAGCGTTGTACGGCCTGCAGGCCACTGTCGGGCGGTGGCCCGCTCGGCGAAAGTTATCGGCATGACCGAGATGATCACCCGCCCCGCCCTGGCAGCCGCCCTGCACATCGGCGGCCCGACCCTGCGTTTCCGCTACGGCGGACTGACCTGGCTCACCGATCCGACGTTCGACGAACCCGGCGACTACCCGGGTCCGATCACCCTGCACAAACTCAGCGGCCCGGCCGTACCGGTCGAGGAGATCGGGACGATCGACATCGTGCTCCTCTCGCACGACCAGCACGCCGACAACCTCGACACCGCGGGCCGTGCGCTACTCGCCGAGGTCGACACGGTCCTCTCGACACCGGATGCCGCGAGCCGGATCGAGGGTGTGCGCGGCCTGGCGCCGTGGGAGGCGGTGACCGTCGGCGCGGTGGAGGTCACCGCGGTGCCCGCACTGCACGGGCCGCCGGGATGCGAGCCGCTCAGCGGTGTGGTCACCGGATTCGTGCTGCGCGCGCCGGGCGAGCCCACGGTGTACGTGTCCGGCGACAACGCCTCGGTGGAGTTGGTGGAGCGGATCGTCGAGCGGGTCGGGCACATCGATGCCGCGGTGCTGAACATCGGCGGGGCCAATGTGGGGCGGTTCGGCGACAGTGACGTCACGTTGAACGCCCGTACCGCCGTCGCGGCCGCCGCGGCGCTCGGCGACGCCGTGATCGTCGCCGTGCACGCGGAGGGATGGGGTCACTTCAGTGAGTCGCTGGACTATCTCGAGCGCACCTTCGCCTACGCCGATCGCGCGCATCAGCTGATCGTGCCGGTGCGAGGTGAAATGTTTTCCGTGTGAGCGGCGATTCAACGAATAGTTCTGCTATCTAACATCTTTCGTGCGACCCGCACCTGCTCCTGCCAGGTGCGGGTCCGTGGGCTGAGGAGAAGACATGGTGCGGAAGTTACTGAGGGGCAACCTGTTCCGGATTGCGCTCGGTGTGCTGATGGCTGTGGTGGTGTTCGCTGTCGGTGCCTGTTCGTCGGACGGTGGTGACTCCGGTGATTCCGGATCGACTTCGGTATCGAAGACGTCGGTCACCGCGACGCCGTCGGTGCCGCCGACGAGTTCGCCCGCGGCATCCACTGTTCCGGGAGGTTCTGGTGGTGGATCGACGCCGGAGTCGTCGTATTACCACTCACCCACGCAGGCCGCGCCGGGGTCGCCCGCACAAGGCGAGATTCCGCCCGGGTACACTTGTGTACCGGGGCCTGAGTGTGGAACGGACTCCTGCGGTCACAACGAATGCGGTATCCCGCCCGGGTACAACTGTGTGCCCGGCCCGGATTGCGGAACAGACTCCTGCGGCCACAACGAGTGTGGTGAAACGGTCCCGCCGGTCACGACGACCCTCGCCCCGACCACCACGCCACCCGCGGTGACGACCACGCAGACAACAGCGCCGCCGACCACCACCACCGTTCCGGCGACCGCCCCGGAAACGACGTCCAGCCCGCCGGTTCCAGCCCCGGCGTAATCGGCGCTGCCGCGACACGCGATCGAGCCGACGGCTGAGCTCCGGCCCAGGTCCTAGGCTTGCCCGATGACGCGAACGGGCGTAGTCGTCGGGGTGCCGACGGAGGTCAAGCCGCAGGAGTTCCGGGTGGCGCTCACCCCGGCGGGCGCCGCCGAACTGGTCGCGCACGGGCACGAGGTGCTCGTGCAGGCCGGTTCGGGTGCCGGGTCCGGCTTCGCTGACGACGACTACCGCGCCACGGGTGCGTGGATCGTGGCCGACGCCGATCAGGTCTGGGCACGAGCGGATCTGGTGGTGAAGGTGAAAGAGCCTATCGCGCGGGAATACTCACTGATGCGCCGCGATCAGGTGCTGTTCACCTTCTTGCACCTGGCGGCATCGAAGGAGTGCACCGACGCGATCCTGTCCGCGGGAGTTGTCGCCATCGCGTACGAGACGGTGCGCGGGCCCGACGGGTCGCTGCCGTTGCTCGCACCGATGAGTGAGGTGGCGGGCAAGCTCAGCGCGCAAGTCGGGGCCTACCACCTGATGGCGCCGATGGGGGGCGGTGGCGTGCTGCTCGGCGGTGTGCCCGGGGTGCGACCGGCCGATGTGGTGGTGCTCGGCGGCGGTGTCGCGGGGACGAACGCCGCGAGTATCGCGGTCGGGATGGGTGCCGTGGTGAGCGTGCTCGATACGAACCTGGCGCGCCTGCGTGAGCTCGACGCTCGCTTCGCCGGTCGGGTCGGCACCCTCGCCTCGCATGCGCTCGAGATCGAAAAGGCCGTTGTCGCCGCGGATCTGGTGATCGGGTCGGTACTGGTGCCGGGGGCAAAAGCGCCGAAACTCGTGTCCGACGAACTCGTCGCGAGGATGCGGCCCGGCTCGGTGCTCGTCGATATCGCCGTCGACCAGGGCGGTTGCTTCGCCTCGACCCGGCCGACCACCCACGCGAATCCGACCTTCGCCGTGGCCGATTCCCTGTTCTACTGCGTGGCGAACATGCCGGGCGCGGTGCCGCACACCTCGACGGTGGCGCTCACCAACGCCACCCTGCCGTTCGCCTCGGTGATCGCCGACAAGGGCTGGCGCGGAGCCTGCGCCGCCGACCCCGGCCTGGCCGCTGGACTCACGGCCGTCGACGGCAAGCTGCTGTCCGCCGAAGTCGCGGCCGCGCACGGATATTCCCTCGGCGCGTAACCGGGCCGCGTCGCGGCTACCGGCCGCCGCCCAGGTACCAGTCCGGGTCGCCGTCGATGGGCAGGTCGCGCAGCTTGTCGGGATTGCGCACCACATTGATGGCGACGACGCGACCGGCGTCGATGACGAACGAGAAGACGCCCATATTGGTGCCGTCGAAGACGACCAAGCCCGGCATGCCGTTGACCAGCACCGCACGACCCCAGCCGTTCGCGGCGGTGTACCAGCCGAGCAGCATCTTCGCGATGAGCTCCGCGCCGCGCACCGGCTGGCGGATGGCGGGCACCTTGCCGCCGCCGTCGGCGGTGAGGACCACGTTCTCGTCGAGAATGCCGAGCAGCGAACTCAGATCACCCGAGCGCCAGGCCAGCGAGAACGCCGAGACGACCTTCTCCTGTTCGGCGGGCGAAGCGGGAAAACGTGGAGTGCCGTTCTCGACGTGCTTGCGGGCACGGGAGGCGAGCTGCCGGACCGCGGCAGGCGTACGCCCGACCACCTCGGCGACCTCGGGGCCGGTCATGCCGAACACGTCTTGCAGCACGAACGCGGTGCGTTCGGCGGGCGAGAGCGACTCGAGCACGACCAGCAGCGCGGTCGTGACGCGTTCGTCCTGGGAGATGCGGTCGGCCGGATCGTCCCAGGAAGTGACCTCGGGTTCGGGCAGCCACTCGCCGACGTACTGTTCGCGGCGAGCGCGCGCGGACCCGAGCTGATCCAGAGCGAGGCGGCCGATGACGGTGGTGAGCCAGGCACGCAGGTTGTCGATCTCGTCCGCCTTGCCCGCGTCGAACTGCCGTTGCAGGCGCAGCCACGCGTCCTGCACCACGTCTTCGGCGTCGCTGATGCTGCCGAGCGTGCTGTACGCGAGACGCCGCAGGTACGGGCGGTGTTCCTCGAAGCGGCGGGCCAGTTCGGCCTGATCGAGAGGCTGCGGTGCGGTCATGGTGTGCGCCCGTTCGGTTGATCTTGCTCGGTCCCGGCGAGTCTAGAAGTGCCGTCACAGTGATGACGAAGCAGTGGTCGCGGGTGTGACATTCCGGTCGAGGGTTACCCTCGGCCGGTGCGGAACGGGACACCGACGGCGGTCGGGCTGGTGCTGGGATTTGTGCTCGACCGGGTCTTCGGCGATCCACGGCGGTGGCATCCGGTAGCCGGGTTCGGTTCGGCGGCAGTGGCATTGGAAGCCGAGACCTATGCCGACGATCGACGTGCGGGGGTGTTGCACGAGGTGATCGCGGTCGGGTCGGTGGTCGGGATCGGTGCGCTCGCTATCCGCCGGAGAGGCGCGGGTGGTGCTGTGCTGCTGACCGCGGTGGCTACGTGGACCGCGTTGGGCGGTCGCAGCCTCGTGCGTGCTGGACACGCTATGGCCGATCGTCTCGACGCCGGCGATCTCGTCGGTGCCCGCGAACTGTTGCCTTCGCTGTGTGGGCGGGACCCGTCGGTGCTCGATGCCGAGGGGCTTGCGCGCGCCGCGCTCGAATCCATCGCCGAGAACACCTCGGATGCGGCGGTCGCGCCGTTGCTGTGGGGCGCGGTCGCGGGTGTGCCGGGGGTGCTGGGGTACCGCGCGGTCAACACACTCGACGCGATGGTCGGATACCGGAACGAGCGGTACGAGCGGTTCGGCTGGGCTGCTGCTCGTACCGACGATGTTGCCAATCTTGTTCCTGCCCGGGTCACCGGGCTGCTCACGGCGGCCCTCGCTCCGTTGGTCGGCGGGAGACCTTCGGGTGCGTTGCGCGCGTGGCGGCGTGATGCTGCCGGGCATCCGAGTCCCAATGCGGGGGTTGTCGAGGCGTCTATGGCGGGTGCGCTTGGTATCGGGTTGGGTGGACGCACGCAGTATCGGCACGGGACCGAACTTCGGCCGACGCTGGGTGACGGGCCGGCGCCCACTGCTGCGGATCTGCGGCGTGCGGTGCGGATGTCGGGGGCTGTGCAGGTTGGTGCGGTTGTGGTTGCGGGTGTGATCGCCTGGCTGCGGGGTGGTAGGCGTGCGGGGTGGTAGGGGTGGGGATGACAGGGGTGGGGATGACAGGGGTTGGGGATGACAGGGGATAGGTAGTCCCAGACGGTTTGACGCTGTGTTTGTTGGCGCGCTGGCGCGCGCGTGTCCGCGGCCCTGAGGGGCCGCCGGTCAGGCGCCGCGGAATCGCTCCTTCGTCGATCAGGACCTAGCCCGGTGTGGCGTTCTCGCCGGGATG